>CACNPC010000001.1 GCA_902622245.1 uncultured Pelagibacteraceae bacterium
TAGTAGGTCCATATTGTACAATGATTTTATCTGATCTAGGTGCACGTGTAATTAAAATAGAAGCACCAGAAATTGGTGACGATTCAAGAAAATTTGGACCTTTTGTAAAAGACTATTCAGCATATTTTATGTCACTGAATAGAGGAAAAGAAAGTATTGCTCTTAATCTAAAAAATGATGATGATAAAAAAATATTTGATAAAATTTTAGCAAAAGCAGATATTTTAGTAGAAAATTTTAAACCAGGTACTTTAGAAAAATGGGGATATGGTTGGAAAAATGTAAGCAAAAAATATCCAAAATTAATATATGCATCTGCATCTGGTTTTGGTCAAACTGGACCTTTAAAAGAATTACCAGCTTATGACATGGTCGTTCAAGGTATGGGTGGACTGATGAGTGTTACAGGTCATCCAAATAGTGAACCAACAAGAGTTGGAACATCAATTGGTGATATTACAGCAGGCCTTTTTACTGCAATCGGAATTAATGCAGCTTTGTATGATAGACAAAAAACAGGCAAGGGAATGTTTATAGATGTTTCAATGTTAGACTGCCAAATTGCGATTTTAGAAAATGCAATTGCAAGATATTTATCTAAAAATGAAATTCCTAAACCGATGGGATCTAGACATCCTTCAATCGCTCCGTTTGAGGCATTTAAAACAAAAGATAGTTATATAATCATTGCTGCAGGTAACGATAAATTATATGAAAAACTTTGTGAAGTATTAGGAATACCTGAAATGGTCATTGATAAAAGATTTAATACCAATTCACTCAGATGTGAAAATATGAATGAACTAAAATCAATTTTTGAAGATAAACTTTCTTCAAAAAATACTTCTGAATGGGTAAGTGAAATGGAAAAATTAAAGATACCTTGTGGACCAATATTTAATATTAAAGAAGCGGTAGAAAATCCTCAAGTCGAAGCAAGAAACATGATTGTTAAAGCCTATCATAAAGTGGTTGGTGACTTTAGATTAGCAGGTAATCCAATAAAAATGTCTTCATACGAAGATAAAAGTACTAGAGGGGACATTCCTGATCTTGATGAACACAGGGAACAAATATTAAAAGAGTTTTCTTAATTAAGAATTATTTTCTTCGTCGCTTACGTTATCTGAAACTTGTTCTTCAGCCTCTGAAACTTGATCTAGTGAAACGTCATCATTTTCTTCAGCTTCACTTGGAGCTTCTACATTAACATCAGGTTGAGCAGATGGTGATAATTCAGCAAGATCTTCTTTTGAAACCTGAATTTTTTCGGGGATTTTTCTAGCTCTTTTAGAAGGAAGAATTGGTACACCACTTTTTGAGATTTCACCTTTGTATAAATTCTCAAAATCATCACCAATATCTTCATCTTCTTCAGCAGTATCATCAATTTGTTCTACATGTTTTCTTAGTTTGTAAACTGCAGCTTCAGTTAAATCTGGAACTTTAATTGTCTCTTCAGCTATTTCTCTCAAAGCAATAACTGTGTGTTTGTCGTTATCTCTATCTAATGTAGGTTCAATTCCTGAATTCAGTTGAGTAGCTCTTTCTTTAGCAACCAAAACTAATTCATAAGGGCTATCTACTTTATCTATACAGTCTTCAACGGTAACTCTTGCCATGGGCGATTAAATATACTCCAAGATCAACAAAATCAAGTATTTTTACACTAAAATTGGATTTAATTTTTTTCTAACTAAAAAAAGAAGAATAAAAGAAATAAGTATATAAAGTGCAGATATTACAGCAATTTTCTCAATTGAAAATCCAATATCAATTAAAATTCCAAAAAGAGCAGTTCCGAAAGCAGTTGAAAAAACCATAAGAGCAGTGGTTAAAGCTTTAATAGATCCAATATACTTTACACCATAAACTTCAGCCCAAGTAGAAGACCCCAAAACGTTTGCTAAACCATTTGATATTCCAATTAAACCTAAAAATATAAATGCTGTAAATTGAGCATCAAAATAAATTATAACAAAAGTCGAAAGAAATAGAGGGATATTCATAAAAATTAAAAGTTTTCGACTTGTGAATTTATCAATTAAAAAACCAGATATTAAAAGTGTAATTACTGAAAACACTGAATAAGACATAAAAGACTGAGCAATTACAAATGATCCCCAGTTTTTTGATTCAGTAATAAATGATTGATAAACAAATACACCAGTTGCAATCCAAGGCATTGCCAGCATATTCATACTTACTATATAAAATTTATAATCTTTTATTACTTCAATCCTTTTCCATTGCTTAATATTTTCCTCTTTAGATTCTTCACCTCCAGTGCTTTCTCTTGTATCAAGTTTAACAGTTCGAACTAAAAAGAACGATGCTATCGGTAAAAATATTAAAATTAATATTGCAATTACAGTCCAAATATTTTGCCAAGTAGTTAATGACAACAAGAGTACCATTAAAACAGGTAAAATAAATTCAGCACTAGATAAACCAAACCAACAAATACTTAATGCCCTACCCCTTGATTTTGTGAAATATCTCGAAACTGTCGTTGTTGCAGTATGAGACATCATTCCTTGACCTGAAAATCTCATTAAAAAAATTGCAATGAATAAAAAAACTATTGATGAAATTTTTGAAAAGAAAAAACAAGAAAAAGATAAAAGTAACGTTACATAGATTGCAAATCGAAAAATATTTATATCATCAATTTTCTTTCCAACCCAAATAAGTAATAAACTACTACACAATGTTGCAGATGCATATATTGAGCCAAATTGTCCATGAGTTATTGATAGTGTCTCTCTTATACTTGTATTGAATATTCCAAGAAAAAAACTCTGTCCAAAGCTTGAAAAAAATGTAAATATAAATCCAAATACAATTACTTTTAAACTTAAATTTTTAAACATAAAAAAATATGACTTCTAAAGTTGCTTTCATAGGTCTTGGTGTAATGGGTTATCCAATGGCAGGATATATATCAAAAGCAGGACATAATGTAACTGTTTTTAACAGAACAAAATCAAAAGCAGAAAAGTGGATTGGTGAATACAAAGGTAATATGGCTAATACACCATCTGAGGCTGCTAAAGATGCTGATTTTATTTTTACTTGTGTTGGGAATGACGATGATTTGAGACAAGTCTCTTTAGGCGATAATGGATTATTTCATAATGCAAAAGAGGGATGTGTATATATTGATAATTCAACAGTGTCTGCTGAAATTTCTAGAGAAATTTATAAAGCTGCTAAAGATAAAGGATTTGGTTTTTTAGATGCTCCTATATCTGGAGGACAATCAGGAGCTGAAGGTGGGATATTAACTGTTATGGTTGGTGGAGATAACAGTGATTTTAAAAAAGCAGAGCCAATAATCGATTGTTATAGTAAAAAAGTAACTTTAATCGGACCATCAGGTAGTGGACAATTAACTAAGATGGTTAATCAGATGTGTATTGGTGGTTTAGTTCAAGGTTTATCTGAAGCAGTAAATTTTGGAATTAACGCAGGTTTAGATATGGATAAAGTTATGGAAACTATTTCAAAAGGTGCAGCTCAATCTTGGCAAATGGAAAATAGATATAAAACTATGGTGGCTGATAAATTTGATTACGGATTTGCTGTAGATTGGATGAGAAAAGATTTAAAAATTTGTATTGAAGAAGCAAAAAGAAATGGTTCGCCTGTTCCAGTAACTGAAATTGTTGATGGTTATTATGCAGAAGTTCAGAAAATGGGTGGAAACCGTTGGGATAGCTCAAGCTTGATAGCTAGATTAAAAAAGAAAAAGTAATTGTGTCTACTACTGTTCCCTACTACGAGGATTTTTCCGAAATAAAAAAGAAAATTTGGTTAATGCTAACTGATGCAGTTACTAATAGATCTTCTCCTTTTAGAATACCTGTTTTTTCATGTGGAAGTGAGAAAAATATCGAAAGTAGAATTGTTGTTCTAAGAAAATCAGATAAACAAAATAATGTAGTGCAATTTCACAGTGACATTAGATCTGATAAAATTAAAATTTTAGAAAAAAATCCTAATTCTTCAATGTTATTTTATGATAAAGATGAAAAAATTCAGGTTAGATTAAAAGTTGAAGCAATTATCAATCATAATAATGATATAACAAAACAATCTTGGGAAAAAACTCAGCATATAAGTCGTAAATGTTACTTAGTAGATAATGGACCAGGTACAGAGTCTGATATTCCAACATCTGGTTTAAAACCTGAATTAGATAATTTTGATTACTCAAAAGAACAAAGCGAAGAAGGATATAAAAACTTTACTGTTATACAGTGTAAAATTAAATCTATTGAGTGGTTATATTTAGCTGCAAAAGGCCATAGAAGAGCTAGATTTGACATTGATAGTAATAAAGATACTTGGTTGGTACCATAATGAAAAAATATGAAGCTATGGTTTTGTCTTGTATAGACCCAAGGTTTCAGCCAAAAGTTTTTAATTATTTAAAAAAAAAGAAATTAACTGGAAAATATAGTTCATTTACTATTGCTGGATCGGCAATTGGTGTAACTTCTAAAAAATTTAAAAAATGGCAATCAACCTTTTTGGATAATTTATCAACTTCAATAAAGTTACATAATATAGGTAAATTAATTATAATTAATCACGAGGATTGTGGTGCAGCTAAAATAGTAAATGGAAAGAAAGATTTTAATTCAAACATTGAAAAGAAAATTCATAACGATTCATTTAAAAAAATTAAACTAATTTTAAATAAAAAATTTCCCGAACTAAAATTATCTTTTAAGATATTAAAATTGACTGACTAGATTATTTAATGATCTTTTGGACTTCTATTATACTCTCTTTTAGCATGTTCATTATTAAATAATTTCATAACCCCAGTGCCGTTTCTGTCCCAATAAGTAAACTTACATCCAGATCCACCACTCCTATAGTTCCACTTACCTTTTTTAAGATCGCTTGTCTGTTTTTCTCTAAGTTTAACAAGTTTTTTGTGATTATATTTTCCCCATTCGTTCAAACATATTAACTTAAAAGGATCGTAAGGATCTTTTGACGTTGGTGTTAGATAAACTGAGTCTTCTCCTTTTGGACAACCCTCAACATCATGAAAGTAAGCTTTTCCAAAAAACATATGCTTTACATCGGTGTCTTGTCCTCCATGAAAATGAGCTTTATTATTCATACCTGGGACACAGGCAAAACCTCCTCCCATTGCATGGTGCATTTCGTGAACTGCTGTCTTAACCATATTATTTTTATTTCTATTATGTTTGTTTCTAAGAAACATTGATGCCATTCCAACACCACCTTCTCCTCCATCAACACTCGTTACATCAGCAAAGGTGAAATAAACTTTTTTTGGATTATTAAATCCATTTAACCAAAGGTAACCACGATAATTATTATTTATATGTTTGTGAAGTTCTTTTCTTTTTTTATCTAATCTTATAAAGGTAACATCTAATTTTCCATCTTTTCGATAATCGTACTTATATTTTTTTGCCCCAGACGATCCTTTTGTTTTCTTACTAAACTTTTCAACAATGGCATTCATTTTGTTAGCATATTCCTCTATTTTTCCATTTATATCTAACTCGTTATCTTTGTCGCTGGCTGTTAGCATATAAATGAAATGAATTTGATAATCATCTGTCACATCTGGTTGATCTTCAAAAAACCTACCTGGTTTTTCATCTGATGCGAATAATGATGAACTAAATAATGTGATTAATAATACTAATAATATTTTTCTCATAAACCTCTTATTATTATATTGGTCCCTTCAGAATTATCCAATCTAATTTTTTTAATTGGCTTGTACTCCTCTGAATTATACCATTCTAAAGCTCTCTCATAACTTGGAAATTTTAGAATAATTATTCTTGGAAAATTTGTTTCACCATCAAATATTTGATACTCGCCATTTCTTACCAAAAACTCACCATCAAATTTTTTTACAATTGGATTAACTTTTTCAATGTACTCTTTATAATTTTCTGGATTAGTTACTCTTAATTGCGCAATTACATACCCTGCTGACATTTATTCTCCTTTAATCTCTCTAATTAATACAGTTAGATGGATTCGTGTCATAGTTTTGTTCATCTAGGTATTGAAAACGATTAGTTAAAAATTTATTAACTTTTTCATTATTTTTTTTTGAAATTCTATCTACTTTACACCTTGATGCATACCACCATAATACAGTTTCAGCTAAGTCTTCATTTCCTGGTAATTCCCAAGCATATTCTGAAATATAATACTTATCTGTGCTAACAGCATTTAGCCATTTTTCCTCATTAACAGATCCTCCCCACCACCAATCAAGAGAAGCGTGAGTTAATTCATGAAACATTAACTCCTCAGCATATTTTTTATTTTCATTTGTAAGATAATCTGTGTGAATTACTATAGTACCTTGTCCTCCTGCCCAGCCTACTTTGCCTTTATGTATAGTTATTTCTTTAACTTTTTTTTTTAAAAATTTTGGCATTTGCCCATATATTTTTGCCCACTTTATTGCTTGTTTTTTTGCCTTTTTATTAGTTTTAAATTCATCATTAACATTTATTAATATATCCTTACTATTCTCAAAACTTGCGTTAAAGACAAAAACTGTAAAACTACTTTTACCCCAACCATCTTTTGTGTATTTGTTTGATAAGGTTCTCTTATCGTAACCCATCACTTTTTTTTTCTCTACAAATGATAAATTTATAAAATTACTTGGGTCTTTTTTATTTATTATGTCTCCATCTTTCCACTCACTACCACCTTTAAAAATGAAATTTTTGCTTAAACTTATAGTTTTTACTGGTTTGTCCATCTCCCATATTGCAACTTGTTTTACACCATCGTTCCAAATCATTGTTCCTTCGCCATGTCTATTATTATTTTTCCATTCACCAGTATAGACACCCCCTCCACTGTTATAAAAATATTTACCTTGTCCAGTTCTTTGGCCATTTACCCAATCACCTTCATATCTATCTCCATTTGGCCAAGTACCAATTCCAAAACCATGCATATTTTGCATTTTCCATTCACCGACATATTTAAAACCTTTTTCCCAAACACCTGTCCCCTTTCCATTATCACAATTGCCTTGAACACAACCTATTGCCTTTCCACTCGAGTCTGTCTCGATTAAATTTCCATTTTTCCACTCTCCGGATTGTGTTATGCCGTTTGCGAATATAAAGGTTCCTTGCCCATCAGCTTCTCCATTTTTTCTTCCACCGATGTATTTATCTCCATTTGCCCAAGTAACTGTTCCTTGACCATTTTGTATACCAAACTCCCAATCACCAATATATTTTGTTCCATTTACCCATTTAAAAGTACCTAGACCATGGGGTTTTTGATTTTTCCAATTTCCATTATATTTATCCCCATTGGACCATATAAAAGTTCCTTTTCCATTAACGCAATTACCTTTTATGCAGCCAGTCTTAAGGGCTGTTTTATTTTCTATAAATTTTTTCTTGCCAATTGCAAAAAGTTTACACTCACCATTTATTCCTTTTTCTTTTCTATGTTTTTCACAATCATTAAATCCATCTTGCTTCTCTGTTCCGCGTCCGTACTCACATTTTCCATCATTCCCAACTACAACAAAAAGATGATCATTAGAGCCTTGATTTAAAAGGTCGGCATAAACTTCATCAACTATCCAATCACATATTTGTTGATTTTCTGCATTAGAAGTTTCGCACCATATAAAGCTAAAAAATATGGTCGCTAATATTTTTTTCATTTAAAATATTGATTTTGAATACCGTTTCCAATTATCTTGATAATGTTTAGCGTTTTCTGATATTTTGCCTATCTCCTCATCAGTAAGTTTTCTTACCACTCTTCCTGGTGCCCCAACAACTAAAGAGTTATCTGGAATTTCTTTGTTTTCAGTTATTAATGCTTTTGCACCAATGATGCAGTTTTTACCTATTTTTGCATTATTTAAAATGACAGCTCCAATACCGATTAAACTATTGTCTCCAATTGTACATCCATGAAGCATAACGATATGACCGATAGTTACGTCTTTACCAATTCTTAAAGGACAACCTGGGTCAGTATGTAGAACGCTCCCATCTTGAACATTTGATCCTTCTCCAACATGAATGTTTTCATTATCCCCTCTAATCACAGCATTAAACCAAACACTGGAGTTTTTTTCTAATGTGACATCTCCAATAATAGTTGCATTTGGTGCTACCCAATTTTCGCCAGAGTTTTTTGGTTTTTTATCTTTTAAATCGTAAAACATAATTTATATATTATTACATTATGCCTATTAAAACACCAGTATGTGATTTTGGAAAAAAAGCAGAAAACTTTGAATTAAAATCTACAGAGAACAAATTAATATCTTTAAATGATATCAAAGGTGAAAATGGAACTTTGGTAATGTTTATTTGTAATCATTGTCCATATGTAAAAGCAATTATTAGAGATGTGGTGGAGGACTGTACTAAGCTAAGTGATTTAGGAATAAATTCAGTTGCAATATGCTCTAATGATCCAATTAATTATCCAGAAGATTCATTTGAAAAAATGATTGAATTTGCAATTAAACATAAATTTAATTTTCCTTATCTGATTGATGAAACCCAAGATATTGCAAGAAAATATGATGCTGTATGTACTCCAGATTTTTTTGGTTATGATAAAAATTTTGGTCTTCAATATAGAGGCAGAATAAGAGAATTAAGAGAACTAAAACCTGTCAGATCTGGAGATAGTGATTTATTTATTGCTATGAAACAAGTTTCAGAAAAAGGCAAAGGTCCAGAAGAACAATTCCCAAGCATGGGTTGTGGTATTAAGTGGTCATCTAATTAATGTATTTAATTATAACTAGAACTTTCCCTCCTGAAGTTGGTGGCATGCAAAATCTAATGTGGGGTTTAGCAAGATCTTTAGCAAAGTTAGATATGGTAAAAGTATTCGCTGACTATCACGAAGATCACGAAAAATTTGATGAAAAAGTTCCATTTACAATTGAGAGAATTTCCGGAGTTAAGTTAATTAGAAAATATCGAAAATCTTTTTTGATTAATGAATATTTGAAAGAAAATCAAAATATAAAATGTATAATCGCTGATCATTGGAAAAGTTTGGAATTGATTTCATCAGAGAAAAAGAAAATTTGTTTGATTCATTCTAAAGAAATAAATCATAATAAAGGATCGAGAAATAATACAAAGTTAGTCAAAATTCTAAATAATATTGACTATGTTGTTGCAAATTCTCAATTTACAAAAAATCTAGCAATTGAGAAAGGTGTTGAGGAAAATAAAATAGTTGTAATAAATCCAGGTGTTGATCCAGTAAATGAAATACCAAAAGAAGATTTAAAACAAGCAGAAGAAATTTTAAAAGGTAAAGAGCAAAAGTTAATTACTGTATCAAGATATGACAAAAGAAAAAATCATGAAAAAGTTATTATGGCATTAAGAAATTTAAAGGAAAAATTTCCGAAAATCGTTTACACATGTATAGGTTATGGTGATGAGGAAGAAAATTTAAAAAAACTAGTTATTGAGTTAAATTTAGAAAATCACGTAGTTTTTTTAAATGATATTTCAAATGAATTAAAAAATGCACTAATTGCTAAATCAGATGTTTTTATTATGCCATCAATAATCCACAAAACTTCTGTAGAAGGTTTTGGAATTTCTTTTATTGAAGCAGCTCAATATGGTATACCTTCAATTGGTGGTAAGGATGGGGGTGCATCAGATGCTATTACTCACAATGTATCAGGATTAATTTGTGATGGTAATAGTCTAGACGATGTTTATTCATCAATATGCTCCATGTTTGAAAATAATAAACATCTTGAATATGGAAGAAATGCTAAAGAAAAAGTATCAAAGTTTTATTGGTCTAAAATAATTGATCAATACAATAAAATTTTAAACTAATGAATAAATGCATTATATGTGACAATCAATTTCAAAAGTTAAACGAATACGTTTATAAATGTAATCAATGTAAATTTTTAATGTCTGACCTTAAGCCTGGTTTTGGAAGAGAAATTGAAGGAATAAGTGAAGTCAGGAAAAATAATTTTAAGAGAATTATAAAAAAAATTAAATCTTTAGAGAATAAAGATATAAAGATTCTTGAAATTGGCTCTGGAAATGGTTTCTTTATTGAAGAATGTAATATAGCACATATTGATATTACTGGTTCTGAAGCTGATGCGGATCAATTAGCTTTATTAAAAAAAAAATATAATAAAATTATTCAATTAAGCCTTCCTTTTGATGTTTCTGTAAATGATTTAAATAATACATTTGATTATATAATATTTAATGATGTCTTTGAGCATCTAGAAAGTTTAGAATTAGTTCTTAACCAATTAAAATCAATTTTAAATGATGAAGGTAAAATAGTTTTAAATCTTCCATCATCAGATGGGTTAATATTTAAAATTTCTAATTTATTGCGCAAGATTGGTATTACAAATTTTTATGATCGTCTTTGGCAAAAAGGTCTTTCATCTCCACATTTATCATATTTTAATAGTGATAATTTAAAAAAATTTGTGAGTAAAAATGGTTATGAGCAGATTTATGCTTCTTCTTTAATAACTGTTAGCAGAAATAAAAATTTTGAGAGATTGAATTCTACTATTAAAAATAAATTTATTTGTCATTTTTTAAGTTTTTTTTTATTTTTATTTTATTATTTTCAAAAAATTTTACCCAAAGACATAATTTTTCATATTTATAAAAAAACTAATATTTCATCAGATTGAAAAATATAAGAAAATCCTGTAGTATTCTATTATGTTAGATAAATTTAATGGAATAATTTATTTAAGTATCTTTATTTTGCATTTTATAGTCTATGCCGTTTACGCATTTAGAACAGTGTTTGCAACAAAGTCTTTTTTAAATCAATATAATATTGATTATTCAGCAGCTGTTATGGTTAGGTTTTTTGGGGCACCGTTTATTGCATCTGTTTTAGTAGCTCTATACATAATGTTAATCAAATCAGATGGTTTAGCTGGAACATGGGGTTTCTTTACACTAATTTTTGCTCAAAACGTTTTATATTTTTTAATTGGGATATATACAATTTATATCAATAAGCTTGGACATAACGAAAAAACAAATAGTGAAGGTGTCATTGCTTCAGGGATTTTAACAATATTAAGTGGAATTCTTTGCTACGGTTTAGCAGATAAAATCTATATTTAATTTTTTTTTCTAAAAGTTGAAAATATTTGCCACCCAACGATAGTTATTGTGATCAATAATATAATTAGTGTTATAGGCCTATCCCACAAAAAATTTGGCGAACCATCACTTATTAAAAGTGATCTTCTTAATGTTTCCTCCATAAGACCGCCTAGAACAAAAGCTAATATTAAAGGTGGCATGGGAAAATCATAGAGCCTTAGGAATGTTGCGACAACTGCAATACCGATCATTAAAAATATATCAAAATTATTAAATGACATTAAATAAATTCCTGTAACTGAGAAAAATAAAATGAGAGGAATTAAATAATTTCTAGGTACTGCTAGAATTCTGGCAATATATGGTATCAAAGGTAAATTCAAAATTAATAGCACAACCATACCAATATACATTGACATGATAACAGACCAGAAAATTTCGGGATTAGTCTGATAAAGTCTTGGACCGGGTTGAATTCCAAAACCTAAAAGAGCTCCTAACATAACTGCAGTTGTACCACTTCCAGGGATTCCTAGTGTTAGTAGCGGAACAAAAGATCCAGAGCAAGCAGCATTGTTTGCTGTTTCAGGTGCAGACAATCCATGAACACTTCCTTTTCCAAATTTTTGTTTCTCTTCTTCATTTACATAATTTCTTTCCATTCCATAAGCTAAGAAAGATGCAATTGTTGCACCTGCCCCAGGTAAAACACCTATCAAAAAACCAAGTATTGAAGATCTTGGAATTGTTTTAGCCATTTTAATTGTTTCCTCTTTATTAACTTTTATTGATCCTAATTCAGTTAATGAAATTTGTTTTGCAGCTCTGTTTGGATCTTTTCCTCTAAAAATAATTGTAAGAGCTTCACTCATTGCAAAAGTTGCCATTACAATTAATACAAAGCTTATTCCATCAGTTAAATTCATATTGTTAAAGGTAAATCTTGTTATATCTGATAAAGAATCTTGCCCAACAGTTGCTAACATTAATCCTAAAACAACCATCATCATTGCCTTTAAAAATTGACCTTTAGATGAAAATGCTGAAATTGCTGTTAAACCTAATATCATAAGTGCAAAATAGTCAGGTGATCTAAAAGCTAAACTCACTTTTGATAAACTGGGGGCTGCAACTAATAAAAATATTGCAGAAATTGTTCCGCCGGCAAATGAACTATAGGCTGCTATTGCTAAGGCTTTACCAGCCTTTCCTTGTTGTGCCATTGGATAGCCATCAAATGCAGTAGCAACAGTGCCAGGTATTCCAGGAGCATTTAATAAAATTGAAGATGTGGACCCCCCAAAAACAGCTCCATAATAAACGCCTGCCATTAAAATTAGACCTGTTGATGGATCAAAGCCATAAGTAATTGGAATCATTAATGCAATTGCAGTCATTGGACCAAGTCCAGGTAACATTCCGATAATTGTTCCAGCAAAACAACCAACCATCACCATTAAAATATTCGTTAATGATAGCGCAGTTGATAATCCAATTAGTATTCCTTCAATCATCCCATAACTCCAATATATTTTAAAAACGGATCACGAAGATAAATATTTAATAAACCATGCAACAAATACATAAATGCAGCAACAAATGGGAAAGATAAAATAAACATCAAACCCCATCTTCTTTCACCTAAAAAATAGTAAGATGCAAAAAGAAATAAAGATGTTGATATAAAATATCCAATTTTTAAAATTACAGCAGCATATATTAATGAAATAATTATTAGATAAATTATACTTTTATAATCTAGATGTTTATGATTTACCTCTGTAGTAACTTTTTCAGGTAAAATTATTTTTAAACTTGATAAAATTATTCCTGCCCAACCCAGATATATTGGAAAAGTTCTAGCATTGAATGGTGCGTTCTCATCGAATGCAAATACTTGAATGTTGTAAGCAGTGTATAGATAAAATACTGATAAAACTAAAAAAAGCAGTGAGATAAATTTTGTAGGACTTATTCTCACTGCTTTACTTTCTTTAATAATCTATAAAGATTATATTACGCCAAGCTTTTTCATCAGAGCTGTCATTTCAACTGTTTGTTTTTCTAAGAACGCATCAAATTTAGAACCTGGGTTATAAATATTTACCCATGCATTTCTTTTTCTAACAGCTTCCCACTCTGGTGTCTTTTGAACATCACCAAGCATTTTAGAGATTTTGTTATAATCACTCATACTCATGCTTTTTGGTGCAAAGAAACCTCTCCAGTTAACAAACTGAACATCATATCCTTGCTCTTTTAATGTTGGTGCTTCTGGTGCATCACCTACTCTTTCAGGAGCTGTGATACCAATTATTCTTACTTGGTCTCTAGCACCCATTACTTCACCTAAGCCTGTTGAAAGTATTTGAGTTTCTCCAGATAAAAGTCCAGCAAGCGCTTTTCCACCAGCATCATATGGAACATAGATCACATCGTTTGGATTTGCTCCAGCTGCTTGGAAAGCTAATGCACCAATTAAGTGGTCCATACTTCCTCTTACTGATCCACCAGCCATTTTAATTGACTTTGGATCTTTTTGATATTGATCAACTGCATCTTTGAAATTTTTGATAGGTGAATTTTTTGCAACAACTATTGCACCATAATCTCCAATTACACCTGCAATTGGTTTAACATCTTTATAAGATAAAGTGCCAGTGCCTTTTACATAACCCTTGTGTCTTGTAATAGATCTTAACACCAATGGTGTTGATTGAACTAAAACTGTATCTTTCGGAGCGTTATTGATTAGGTAAGCCAAAGCCTTACCACCTCCACCACCTGACATGTTTTCAAATGATGCACTTTTCAAAAAACCAGCTTTTGTTAATGCTTCTCCAGTACCTCTAGCAGTTCCATCCCAACCACCACCAGCACCACCGCCAATTAAAAAATGTAATTTTTCAACTGCAAATGAACTTGTTGATGAAAATAGAAGGAAAGCAGAGAATAAAACTGAAATAAAAGTTTTAATTAGTTTCATTATTTCCTCTCTTATTATATTTATGAATCCATCATTAAACATAAGTTATAAATTTTAGTCAATGCTCAAATATAATTTTTCCAAAAACATAAAGGAATATATTTTAGCTTTAGTAGGTAGTTATAAAGCTCTATTTATAGGACTCATTGGTGGATACTTAGGTACTTTAATTTGTCTACCTTTGCCCTGGTTATTAGGATCTTTAGGTTTAAATTTATGTTTCGCATTTACAAATTTTAAAATAGTTTTTCCAACTAAATTATTAAATCCTATATTTTTAGTTGTTGGTATAATTCTTGGTGGAACTTTAAATGTAACATTATTGTATAAAATTCATCTATGGATTTTTTCGTCACTAGCGATGTTAATATGCACAATAGTCAGTACTATTCTTGCTGGTTATTATTTTTTTAAAGTTTGTAAATTTAGTAAATTCATTTCAGTTTTAGCAGCTCTTCCGGGTGCATTTGTTCCAATATCTGCAGCTTTATTAGAATTTGGTAAATCAAAAAATGATAAAGGTGTTTTGATCCCTCAGGCTACTAGGGTGATATTTATTGTAAGTTTTGTTCCAATTTTTTTTATTAATAATTTAGGTTTCTCAGAAATGACAGGTTACAATTATGAAAATATCTATAATGAAAGATATTTTTTAGAAATATTATTTTTATTAATAATCTGTTTCATTTTTGCAAACATCTTAAAAAATTATAAAATTCCATCCCCTACTTTAGTTGGAGCAATGGCTTTATCTGGTGCTTTTTATACTTTTGAAATAATTAATGCCAGATTTCCAGATGCATTTATAAATATTGCATTTATATTTCTTGGCACCGCTTTAGGTACCAGATTAAACGGATTAAAAATTAAAGAGTTATTATTTTTTATATTCCATGGAATAATAGTTAGTTCAATTTTGGTAATTGTTGCAATGATAACTGCTTATTTGCTCACTTATATAGGGTTTGAATTTATCCCAACTTTTTTAAGTTTTGCACCTGGAGGAATTCATGAAATGGTTGTTATTAGTGTTGCTTATAACATAGATCCAATATTTGTGAGCTACCATCATTTTTTAAGAATTTTCATAATAGTTTTATTTTTGCCTTTTTTATTATCAAAATTTAGAAAAACTAATTAATTGCTTCTTGCATTCTTTGAAATACTTTATCTGCAGAAAGTTTAGACAAATCTGAAACTTGGATTGCTTTAAAATGTTCTCTTTCAATACTAACTTTTTTTGCAGTAGTATGTGATCCAAATAAAACTAATCCTTTTACATTTAAATGTGCAGCCATATGTGCTGGCCCAGTATCATTAGATATAACAAAATAACTATCTTTTATTAATGACGAAAGTTGACAAATACTTAATGCTTTATCATTATCTAAAATAATATTAGCATCAATATCATTTGCCAATTTGATTTCATTTGGACCAGGGGCAATTAATATTTGGACTTCATCTCTAAAAAAGGATTTAATTTTTTTTATCAATTCATTGTAATGCGGCCATCTTTTTATAGTTAAATGAGATGATGAAAAAGGGAATAAAATTATATACTTATTTAAATTATATTTTTTTTTGATTTCTGAAATATCCTCACAACTCCATGAAAAATCTGGTTTGATTACTTTATCAGTTTTGATACCAGACGCATTTAACTGATGCTCAAAACGATTTAAAACAGTATCTTTGTCAAAATCTGTCTTATTAGTTCCCTCTGGGAGAGTTGTTTCAGAAGAGGACCAAACATCTGAAGAAGCCTTAGGGTAAAGAATTTTTTTATAAAAACCTGTTCTTTTAGAATTTTGAAGGTCATAAACTTTAATAAATTTATATTTTTTTATTTTTCTCATTAATAAATATAAATAAATTAAATTAAATCTAGAGAGTCGTTTATCCAAAATAACATCTGTTATATTTGGATTCTTTTTTAATAGATCATGATAAGGTTTGGTTGATAATATATAAATATCGTCATTTGGATGGTTATCAGATATATCTTGAATTGCACCACTTGCTTGGGCTATATCACCTAAAGATCCATGTTTTATAATAAGTATATTAGACATATTTTTAACAACTTAACATAATATAAATTTATATGAATAAAATTTTAGTAGAAGTATCAGTTGGAGAATTGCTAGATAAAATTTCAATTTTAGAAATTAAATCTGAAAAAATTAAAGATCCTGAGAAACTAAACTTTATAAATGATGAATATAAAATTTTAAAAGATCAATTAAATACAAATATTAAAAATTACAGTGAAATTGAAAGTTTATATAACTCACTAAAAGAAATTAATTCAAAGCTTTGGGTTATAGAAGATGATAAAAGATTATGTGAAAAAAATTCTGATTTTGGTGAAAAATTTATTAAACTATCAAGAGATGTTCACTTCTTAAATGATGATAGGGCAAAATTGAAATTAGAAATAAATAATAAAACTGGTTCTAAAATTAAAGAAATTAAAGAATACACCAAATATTAGTCTTATTCCCAGTCAAACCTTTGAAAAGAATCAAATATTTTAAAAATACCTTGTGACCATTGATTACAAACTTTAGAAAATTCAGGGTCATTCATATTTAAACATTTAAGTGATGCTATTTTGATTTCATCTTTTTTTATCACAGCAAAGTCTATTGGTGGACCAACAGTTAAATCACTTTTTAATGTAGAGTCCATTGATATCAGTGCACATCTCGATGCATCTCCAATTGATACATTTGGAGTAATTACTCTATCTAAAATAGGTTTTCCATATTTCACTTCTCCTATTACTAAATATGGTTTGCTATCTGCTGGACGAATATAATTACCCTGAGGGTAAACTAAGTATAATTCAGGAGGTTGATCTTTTATTTGACCACCAACAATAAATGTTGAGCCAAGTAAAACGCTATCAGTATTTATTCCCTGTGGAGATGAATGTTCAATATTAAGAGAGCCAATATAAGAAGCAATTTGTTCAAAATCACTACAGGTATTTAAATTCATAATACCTGTTTCGCTTTTTAAATCTTTTTTTATTGAATTATAAACTGCTTGAGAAGTTCCAAGATTTCCTGATGTAACAATTACTATTGTTCTATCTCCAATATCATGTGTAAGCATTTTAGAATATATATTTACATTGTCCAATCCTGCATTTGTTCTGGAGTCTGATGCAAAAACTAGTCCTGTCTCTGTTTTAATGCCAATACAATAAGTCATATTAAAATTAACTATTTAAATTATATGTGATTACAATAAAACCCATTTATTTCATATCAGATATCGAATTTAATCATTTGCTTATTTAACTCTTATGTAAAAAAATTAAGTTAATATGTCTGATTTTTGGAAAAATTACGATTCTAAATCAACTTTTGATGGATATATCAGTAAAGAGAAGAAGTTGAGAAGTCATGCTAAGATCATTGCAGGCATACTCGAAAAATATGGAAAAAAAAAATTACAAGAAATAGAAAAAAATTGTCAAAGTACAATAAGCGCTAGAGGAATAAATTTTAGAGTTTATGCTGCAAACAATAGAGCTGAAGAGAAAAAGTGGCCTTTAGACATCATTCCTAGAATTATACCAAAAAGTCAATGGTTAAAGGTTGCAAAAGGACTTGCACAAAGAGTTAAGGCACTAAATTTATTTATCGATGATGTCTACAATGCAAAAAAAATATTTAAAGACAAAGTAATACCTAAAGAATTAATTTTTAATTCTCCTTTATATTTAAAAGAATGTGAAGGTTTCTCCCCAAAACACAAAGCATGGTCAAATATATCTGGGATTGATCTTATAAAAAATATTGATGGGGATTTTTTAGTTCTTGAAGATAACTTAAGAGTTCCGTCTGGAGTTTCATATATGCTGGAAAATAGAATGGTAATGAGAGATATTTTTCCAGAACTATTTACAAGATATAAAGTTTCTTCAGTACATCAATATGCAAATAAATTATATAATTGTATGACAGAGTGTATTCCAAAGAAAACTAATAACCCACACATGGTTTTATTAACACCTGGTATTTATAATTCAGCTTATTTTGAACACTCTTTTTTAGCGGAACAAATGGGAATAGCCTTGGTGGAAGGCAAAGATTTATTTGTTGAAAACGATCATGTTTACATGAAAACTGTCAAAGGTCCTTTGAAAGTAGATTGTATTTATAGACGAATAGATGACAATTTTATGGATCCAAAAGTTTTTTTTAAAGGATCCTTATTAGGTGTGCCTGGTGTTTTCAAATGTTGGAGAAAAGGAAATGTTGGAATAATAAATGCTTTAGGAACTGGTGTTGCAGATGATAAAGCAGTTTATTCTTATGTTAATAAAATGATCATTTACTACTTAGGAGAACAACCAATTATTGATCAAGTTGAAACTCTTCTCTGTGGAGATAAAAAAAATAGAGAACACGTTATAGATAATATCTCTAAGTATGTGGTTAAACCCTCAAATGCATCAGGTGGGTATGGAATTATGATTGGTCCAAAAGCCTCAAAAGCTGAAAAAGAAGAAATGATAAAGAATATAAAAAAAAATCCTAGAAATTACATTGCACAACCACTAGAAATTCTTTCTACTGTTCCAACAATCACACCTGATAACATTGAACCAAGACATTTAGATTTAAGACCTTTTATTTTAACAGGTAAATCAACTTATGTTACAACTGGTGGATTAACTAGAGTTGCTCTAAAGAAAGGTAGTACAATAGTTAATAGTTCTCAAGGTGGTGGATCTAAAGACACATTGATTGTTGATAGTAAGAATTAAATTAAACTTGGAATTATTTTTCTTAAATCCATAGAAAGCTTAGGTTTAATTTTTGAATATATCACTCCCTTGCCTAATTTTTTTAGTGCCAATATTTTTCCATCAGGTGAAATAATTACTGTATGACCAAATGTTTCTCTTTTAGGTGTATTTCTGCCAGTTTGAGCTGGTGCAAATATATAACAAAAATTTTCAATCGCTCTTGCTCTTAAAAGTGTTAACCAATGTTTTTGTCCTGTAAATTTTGTGAAAGCTGATGGGACTGCTATAAAACTCAAATTTTTTTTTGATAAATTTCTATAAAGTTCGGGAAATCTCAGATCAAAACAGATGGTAAAACCTATTTTACCCCAAGGCAAGTTGGCAGTAACTAATTTATTTCCTGCTTTAAAAGTTTTACTTTCTTTATGTTGCTCTTTATTTGGAATTTTAACATCAAACATATTAATTTTATCATAATATTTGACAATTTTTCCATTTGGTCCAACCAGTATAGATCTATTTCTGAGTTTGTTTTTAACCTTAATGCAAATTGATCCAAGTAAAATCCATTTCTTATATTTTTTTGAAACTTCTCTAATTTTCTTCAAAATTGGGTCTTTATTCATTTCAAATGAATATTTAAAAAGTGTTTCTCTGCTACTGGACATCAAAGAAGAGGTTTCTGGCGTAATAATTAAATCAGATTTATTTTTTATAGCTTGATTTACGTATTTAAGAATATCTTTGAAATTACTTTCGTAATTTTCTCCACTAGATAATTGTATGCATGCTATTTTCATGTTTGAAATCCATATTTTTTTTCTAAATATTTAATTACATTATGGATTATAAAAGTCATAAACAAGTAAATACCTCCTGCCACAATAAATACCTCGACAGGCTTAAATGTTGTTGAAATTATATATTTAGCAACACCAGTTAAGTCCATAAGTGTGACTGTGCTTGCCAAAGATGTGCCTTTAAGCATTAAAATAATTTCATTACCATAAGCTGGTAAAGATTGTTTAATTGCTATAGGAATTTGTATTTTTGTAAAAATAATTTTTGAAGGTATCCCCAAGCTTCTTCCAGCTTCTAAATATCCTGGTTTTATAGTTTGAAAAGCTGATCTCAATATTTCTGAAGTATAAGCCCCAGTATTTAATGAAAATGCAATTATAGCACACCAGTATGGTTCTTTTAAAACTACCCACAAAAATGTTGTTCTTAAATATTCAATTTGACCTAATCCAAAATATATTATGAAGATTTGCACCAATAGAGGTGTTCCTCTAAAGATATATGAGTATCCGTAAGCAAATTTATTAATCAACTTATTCTTATTCATTCTCAAGATTGCAAAACCTAATCCAATAAAAAGACCAAGAATTAGAGATACAGATAATAGTTTGAGAGTAATCAAAGTTGCATTTAACAACTTAGGAAAACTATTAATCATTAATTCAATATCCATTAATAACCTTTGCTATATTTTGTTTCTAATCTGTTTAACAATTGCATACTTAAAAATGTAAGCATTAAGTATAGAACTGCTGCAAATGAGTAAAAAAATAACGGATCTCTAGTTGAGCCGGCAGCGATATAAGATTGTCTCATTATTTCAACCAAACCTGTAACAGAAATAAGAGAAGTATCTTTTAAAGTAATTTGCCAAACATTACTCAAGTTTGGAATTGCCAGTCTAAGCATTTGAGGCAAAATAATTTTAAAGAAGTAAATATATTTATTAAAACCTAAAACTTTTGCAGCTTCAAACTGACCTTTATCAATTGATTGTAGGGCTCCTCTAAATACCTCAGTTGAATATGCTCCCGATATTATCCCTATTGAAAAAGAACCAGTTAAAAAAGCATTAATTTCGATGTAATCATTATAACCAAATATAGAAGCAACAAACATAATTGCTCCACTTCCACCAAAGAAAAATAAATAAATTACTAGAAGCTCAGGTACACCTCTAATAACAGTGGTATATGCATTGCCAATAGAATTAAGAACTTTGTTATTAGATAATTTTAATGGAGTAAATAAAGCAGCAAATAAAAAGCCTATTATCATTGCGGTTATTGAAACCGCAATTGTCATTAAGGTTGCAAAGAATAATTCGTCTCCCCAACCTTTATCACCAAAATATAGAAGTTCCATAATATAGGTGGCTAATTATAGCCACCCATAAATAATTTATTACATAGAAGCGTCAAAACCAAAATGTTTTATAGCAAGCTTACTAATAATGCCATCATCTCTAGCTTTATCAATTGCTGCATTAAAATCATTTAAAAGTTTAGAATCACCTTTTCTAATACCTACACCAACTCCATTTCCAAAATCTCCACCTGCAAATGTTGGTCCAGTTAATACAACTCCTTTACCAGATTTCTCTGCATAATCTGTAAAAGCAACTGCAGCAGCTAGTGCTGCATCTATTCTACCAGCAGATAAATCTAAGTTTACTTCATCTTGAGTTTTGTAAGTTCTAATTTTTACATTACCCATTAAACCAGACTCTAAGAAATTCTGGTGAATTGTAGCAGTTTGAACACCAATAGTTTTACCTTTAAATGCTTTTGTCAAAATATCTAGTGTTGCTTGTTCATCAGCACTCACATCAGATAAATTTATAGCTGACATTGTTTTAAGGCCTTCGTTTTTCGATCCTTTCATTACAGCTAGTGATGCAACTTCATCAGCATAACCTTGAGAAAAGTTTATTGTTTTCATTCTCTCACCAGTTATTGACATTCCAGCCATGATGGCATCAAATTTTCTTGAGACTAAAGCTGGTATCATTCCATCCCAGTCTTGCTCAACAATTGTGCAATCATGATTCATAATTTTGCATAATTCATTTGCTAATTCGACTTCAAAGCCAATCAAATTTCCTGCTGAGTCTTTAGAATTCCAAGGTGGATATGCACCTTCGGTTCCAATTTTAATTTGATCTGCAATTGAAGAAATTGTTAGGAATGATGATATTAAAATACCAAGTCCTAATACTTTTAATTTTTTCATTTTTTTCCTCCAAAATTTTGAAGATTATTTCATAAAATTATTGTTTTAAAAAGTAAAATTAATGATTTATTGACGAGGAAAAATTCCAAGAACAATCGAAACTTGGTATGTAAACTCTTGAAAGTTTTGTATTTCCAAAATTTTTGTTAAAAACATTTAACCAATTTTCAACTTGTTTTGGTTTTTTATCTTGGCTTCCAACTTGAGCAGTGATTACACCTTTAGGTTTTAAAATTCTTTCTAAAGATGTCATATTTTTTGCAGCTAAATCTATGCAAAATTGATCATCGTTAAGATCAACAAAAATTTGATCATAGGTATTATCTTTGACTGATTTAATGCTCTCAAATGCATCACCCCAAACACATTTAACTGAATTTTTTTCTGTCGCCTTTTCTCCTATTTTGCTTAAATGTTTATCACATACATCAACAACTTCAGGATCTAATTCATACCAATCTATAAACCCAAAATTTTGTGAAATACATTCTCTTGCAACACCACCGTCACCTCCACCAATAATTGCAGCTTTCTCTTTATTTGAATTCAAATTAAGACCAGAATTTACAAAAGTTGAGCTATATAAATGCTCATCACTCTCAGCAACTTGTATTTCATTATCAATAAATAAAGCTTTTCCAAACTGTTCTAAATCTAATATTTCAATATATTGTCCTGCTTTGGATTTAAAATTTTCTAATACTTTATTTACAACATAAGATTTTTTTAATCCTGGTGAACTATAGTTATCATGATATAGATCAATCGTATCTCTGTTAAATTCCTTAATAATGATTTGTTTGTGTTCTATTTCTTCTTTAATTACTTTAAGAGCAACTGATGGTGAAACTTTACCACAAGTAAAAAAATCAAAGCTTATAATTTCATTTTCCGGAAAAGTGTGAAAGCTTATATGGCTTTCTGCTAACAGAGCTACCAATGTAAAACCTTGAGGCTCAAATTTATATTTTGAGATCTTTAAAACTGTTACTTTTGCTAATTTTGCAATTTTATAAACTAACTTTTCGTAAAATGAGGGATCATATTCTTTTTTAGTTCCAATGATATCTAGAGTTATATGTTCACCAACTTTTGTCACCTATTAACCTCTTTTATAATTTTTAGCTTTTTTTAAAACTTTATTCATTTCATTTATAGAAAGAATTTTTGGCTTTCCAAGCTTAAGAGCGGTTATATACTGTAAACTCAAATTTTCAACTTCTTGTGCCAATTCAAAAGCATCAGGTAAATTATTATCAAATGCAATCTGACCGTGATTTGCAATCAAGCAGGCTTTTCTATTATTCAAAGCTTTTAAAATGTTTTTTGAAAGCTCTCTTGTTCCATAAGTTGCGTATTTCGCACATTTAATATCATTACCTCCCGCGAGTGCTACCATGTAATGAAAGGCTGGAATTGGTTTTTTGTGAACAGATAGAGCTGTTGCATTAGTTGAATGTGTATGAACTATTGCTTGAGCATCTTTCTTTTTGATATAAATATCTTGATGAAATCTCCATTCTGACGAAGGTTTATTTTTTTTTTCATATTTTCCATCTAGACTTACAAACACTATATCTTTTACTTTTAGTGATGAGTATTTTTTTCCTGAAGGGGTAATAAGAAAACCATTGTTATGTCTGACTGATATATTGCCGGATCTTAAAGCTGATAATTTTTTGTCATTAAGCATTTTTGAAAACTTAATAACATCATTTTTCTTTTTATTAGTTTTTGAAGAGACCATTTAAACCTTCGGTAGAGGCTTCGCATATTCCTTTTTCTGTTATTAATGCTGTAACATATTTAGCTGGAGTTACATCAAAAGCCAAATTTAATGATTTACTTTTCTCTGGATAAATTAAAACTTTATCAACTTTATTATCTTTGTTAATTCCATCCACATGAGAAAGTTCTTTTGGATCTCTTTCTTCAATTGGAATATCTTTGGAGTTTTTTAAATTCCAATCTATCGTTGAACTTGGTAAAGCAACATAAAAAGGAACATTATTATCATGAGCTGCAAGAGCTTTTAAATATGTACCAATTTTATTGCACACATCTCCATTAGATAATGTTCTGTCTGTTCCAACAATACACATATCAACCTGTCCTCTTTGCATTAATATTCCACCTGTATTATCTGCTATAATTGTATTTGGAATTTCTTCTTCATTAAGTTCATATGATGTAAGGTTTGCTCCTTGATTTCTTGGTCTAGTTTCATCTACCCAAACATGTATTGGTATTCCTTTTTTATGTGCATGATAAATAGGAGATGTTGCTGTTCCCCAATTTATTGTGGCTAACCAACCTGCATTGCAATGTGTAAGAATATTTACGGTATCTTTCTTTTTATTATATATATCTTCAATAATATTTAATCCATTTTTACCAATACATTCACAAAATCCCTCGTCTTCTTTACAAATTTCCTTAGCTTCATTGAGTGCAACTTTAAATAACTCTCCAGGTTCAACAAATGATAATTTGTTATTCATTCTGTGGACTGCCCATTGAAGATTTATTGCTGTTGGTCTAGATGCAACTAATTCTTCTGAACTTTTTTTAATAAAATCTAAACTGTTATTTTCTTTTATAGCTAAAACCAATCCAAACGCAGCTGTGCCTCCAATTAATGGTGCACCTCGGACTTCCATTGTTTTGATAGCATTTATAGCGTCTTTAATTGAACTTAATTCCTTTATTGTAAAATTATGCGGCAGCTTTGTTTGATCTATTATTTTTACAACTTGTTTTTCTTCATCAAACCAAATTGTTTTATATACAACACCATTAATTTTCATTATTTTATTCTTGAAGCAATGTATTCTTTAATTGTTGGATTATAATATTGAAAACAATCAGCCTGGTTCATTTCATGACCCGGATTTTTCCTCCTTGAAACATTTTCTTGCCAATCAACTCCTTTAATAACACAAGATTTTCCTTTAATTTTATAATCTTCAGAAATAACAATTCTTTTAACTCCTGGAACTTCCTCTAACCAGTCAGATAACAATCCCTCCCATTTATCCTTTGGGTGAGTGAAAGCTAAAACAGAAACATTATCAGATTGTTTAATATTATTAATTATTCTTGCTCTTAATTCAGCAGGGCCTGGGTATTTTTTAGCAAATTTTTCTAATGCCTTTTCTGGGCCTACTTTTTTTACTTTATAAGTTTTAGAAAGCTTACCAAAACAAGCTTGCATATATGATATGCCCCCGCCTACTTTTTCTGGGTAAGCTGATAACAACATTAGAGTTAATAGACCTCCACATGAATGACCTGATATGATAATTTGTTTTCTTGGAACTCCTATACTTATAAATTTTTCAACTAATTCTAAATTTTTTTCAATCCTTTTGTCTAACTTATGTTTACCCACATAAGGAGTTTTGGACTTCCACCAGTGTTTTTTTAATGACATATCGCCTGCAAAATCATTTGAGCAGAAATTATAAACCATAATTTTTTTACCATTAATTTCCTCATCAACTAATGAAGCTTGATTTCTTATTTGATTTACCCAAATACATTCATTCTTGTGTGCTTTATCATTTGAATTTTGACCATGATTATAAATAATTATAATTTTGTTTTTTGGATCTTTTACGTCCATACCCTCCTCTACTGAAGCTGATTTAGTAAAAAATCCACTTTTTAAAATTTTACCATTAGCGTAAGCGTAAGTAGAAATAATAAAAAATAGTACAATTAAAAATAGTTTCTTCATATATTTAAAACCCTTCCTGCTACTGTTTTTAATTTATCTTTAGTTTTTTGTGTTCTTTTTTCTGGAGCTGTAATTATTGCTACATCTAAACAATTATTAGTTGGATCATTTGGATCTATGTGATTTTCAAAGTTATCTATCAAATTTTTAATCATATTTTTAGCTTTTGCTGCATTATCTAAAAGTACTTTAATAACTTGTTGAACATCAACATTTTCATGATCTGGATGCCAGCAATCATAATCTGTTACCATCGATACTGAAGCATATCTAATTTCAGCTTCTCTTGCCAGCTTAGCTTCTGGCATATTTGTCATTCCAATAACATCTGCTTTCCAAGATCTATATAGATTTGACTCTGCTAATGTGGAGAATTGTGGGCCTTCCATTACAACATAAGTTCCACCTCTTTGATAAGGTATATTATCTTTTTTAATGGCGTCTTCGCAAGCATTCATCAGCCCACTTGAAGTTGGATGCGCCATTGATACATGCGCAACAATTTCATCATCAAAAAAAGATTTGTTTCTTGCAAAAGTTCTATCAATGAACTGATCAACGATAACAAATTTACCTGGGGGCAAATCTTCTTTTAAAGATCCAACGGCTGAAACAGAAACTATGTCTGTGATACCTAGTTGTTTTAGAGCATCAATATTTGCTCTAAAATTTATTTTTGATGGAGAAATAAAATGACCTTTTCCATGCCTTGGTAAAAAATAAATTTCTTTATTATTATAAATAGCCTTTAATATTAAATCTGAAGGTTTTCCCCATGGAGTATTTAAATCTAGTGTTTCCCTATCTTTAAACTCTTCAACATCATATAATCCACTACCACCAATAATTGCTAATTTATTATTTGCCATATATTATTTAGATTATATTTAAGATTTATGAATTTAAAAGAACATATTAGATCAATTCAAGACTACCCTAAAAAGGGAATTCTTTTTAGAGATATAACAACACTTATTAAAAATGAAAAAGCATTCAAAGAGTGTATTAACCAAATTGTTGAAAGATCAAAAAAATTCCAGTTTAATAAAATTGGAGCTGTAGAGTCTAGAGGATTTGTTTTTGCATCAGCTATTTCTTATATACTTGATAAACCATTCATAATGTTGAGGAAAAAAAATAAATTACCTGCTGATGTTCATTCAGTAGACTTTGAGCTTGAGTATGGAACGGCAACTATAGAAGTCCACAAAGATTCATTCGATGAAGGTGATAAAGTTTTAATAATTGATGATTTAATTGCTACTGGCGGCACCGCAGAAGCAGCAGCGAAATTAATAGAAATATCAAAAAGTAAAGTGGCTGGATTTATATTTGTGATAAATCTTTTTGATTTAGGTGGTACAGATAATCTAGTTAAAAAAGGATATCCTGTTGAAAATCTTTTAGATTTTCCAGGACATTAATTTGCTGACATAATTGCTTGAAAAGGACCACTTCCAATCCATAATTCATCAGAACCTTCCTCTACAAGGTGCATTCCCTCACCAACATTAAATGTCATGCTTAAAGAAGTTGTTGCTCCAGTAACTGTAATAGGATCAGCAAATTTCACAAGACCTTCTAGTTTAACAACTTCACCTGTATTAGCCGCTCTATGTTCGTTGCTATCAACTAAATATCCAATAATACTCGCAGTTGTTCCATTTATATTATCAACTTCAGCTTTTGAAGAGAATGTATCGGATGCTGCGCCAAATTGAGCTAATGTCTCAACAAATTTTCCTGGTGTTATAGCACTTGAACCACAAACAGAATTTCCAGTATGAGTACTTCCTTTTGCATGCGTTCCAGAGCCAGCTTTTGTACCACAAAAAACTCCAGTACCACTAGATGTTCCTGTTTTAGAACCACTAAGCTTACCTGCCCATGTTATACCAAAGGTATTATCCATATAAGCATATCCATGAGTATAAGTTCCGTTTGGAGGTCGTGTATAGGTTCCATCAAGAACAATTTCGGCTCCTTGAGTTACAGCTGCAGTAGCTCCACTTGCATTGTTAAACACTTGAGAACAAGGAGTTAAATCAACTACTGATGATGTTGTTGCTTCAGTTGGAATACTTGTACATAAATATAATTTATAAATAACAATTTCATATTCATCAGGCGCCGTATCACATCCATTGTCAATGTCACTTTCTGAGTAAACTCCAGAAGAAATTGTGCAAGCCTCAGCTTTATTAGAATTAAACATCTCAAAAACAAAAATTGTAAATAAAATTAAAAATATATATTTAATATTTTTCATTTAAAATCCTCCTGCTTTAACAGTAAAAGCTGCTCCTTTTTTCTTTATGATATTTTCTCTTCTAACCTTCTCGTACATTCTGTCTTTCATGGAAATTCTTTCAAAGGCCTCACTACTAAATAAAGAATTACCAGGATTTTTTATACTATTACTATATCTAAGATTGATAAAACTTTGATCATTGTGATGATCGTAATCAGTGTGACCAATTTCAATTGATAACCCAGAATTTGGTACTTTAAATTGTGTAGAAAATTCTAAACCTTGAAAATCTTTTCCACCAGGAACTTCAAAATCGAAAGCTTTAAAATAAGCTTTCATTGATGGTATGTATGGAAGATGTGCACCTAACTCAACATCATATCCATCGATAGCCTCTTCGTTTTTACCATTTTTTCCTTTTTTATTAGAGCTTTGAGCAAAATACTGGTTGTAATTTAAATCTAGAATAGAAGATTTAATTTCAGCTCCTAGACTAAATCTTTGGTGTTCATAATCATATTCATAATCATAAAAAGCATTTAAACCAAATAAAATACCTTCATCATTAGACAAATATCTTTTTCCAAGTCCTATATTAAATGTTTCTCTGTCGCTATCGTGTAAAAATAAAGATCCTTGGAAAAAAGATAAGTCTGAACTATCTTCTGAAAAAATCTTAAATGTTTGTATTCCTATTTCTGGTTTAATAGTTTCAATTTTTTTTATTGAAAAATCTGTATTTTCAAAATTCTCCTCCAAAAAGCTTTCCAAAGAAGAATAAAATCTATTCATCGCATCATCTACTTTTGCATAAGAAGCTGATGTAAAAAACAATTGGAATATTAAAATTTTTAGTAAAAATTTCATATTTTATTTATAGAGATATATAAAATAATTAAAAGGTTTAAAAATGGTAGCGGGAAGTGGGATCGAACCACTGACCTCGGGCTTATGAGTCCCGCGCTCTAACCAACTGAGCTACCCCGCCGTAAATAATTGTTGGTTTATACTACTTTTATTTTTTGTTGCAAACAAGATTTCACTTGTTCTTTTTCTTATCTTTTTTAATTTTTCGTTTTTCCTTTAGAGAAAGTTTAGCTTTTTTCATTACACTAGAATCTTTAAATGATTTTCCACTATATCTTTTTGACATTTAATTTATTTGTTCAAAGAACTTATCTTTTAATTGATAGCTAAAAGGATATTCTTTTCCAAGTGGTTGGAATTTAGTCTTAATTACTATTACGTTTTGCTTATCAAGTTTAAATTTCCATGTTAATTTAATGTCACCTGAAAACACTCTTAACCTACCTAAATTTGTAAATCTCCATCCATCTTCTGAAATGACTTTTCCATCTTGGTATCTTTTGTAATTCTTTTCATCAAATATATAAGTTACAACACCTTGATTTCTTTCATCTTCCAATGTTATTGCATAATTATTTAAAAATTCTGCTGTTTGAGATTTATTCAAACTTTTCTTGGATATTGATTTTAAAAAGTCGGTTGTTTTGTCAATTGTTTCATCTATCTTATCTTTGGCTATCGATATCGATGACAAAAAAAGAAAAATAAAAAAAATACTCAATATTTTTTTAAACATAACTATTTAACTTAATAAATTTATAGTAAATAAAAAGGTAAATATTGAAGCAAATGTGGAAATAAATATTGCCTTAATGATATTTTCTGGACTTACATTATATGCAGAACACATAACAATTGACGTAGCTCCACATGGACCAACACTAACTAGCAAAGCTCCAGCAAAATTAATTGGATTTGATAAGCTAAAGAATGTGTAACCTAAAATTAGCAAAATCAATGGTGATATAATAAGTTTTAATATTGAAATAGTGATTGTTAATTTATTGAAAACTTTTTTTGAATAAAAAGAAAGAATAATACCGATTGCAAATAAACCAACTGGCATCACGCATGCAGCCAGTCTTTGCAGAATATACTCAAATGGGGTTTCGTCAATATTGATCTTTGAAATCCTTATTATCAATCCAATTAATATTGCTAATATCATCGGATTTAATATTAAATTTCTTAAAAACTTAAATAATTTAATTTTTTTTTTTACAGTAAGCTCTAAAAAGAAACTAACTATGGATAATAAAACTACACTATCCATTAAAATAATACCTGATATTTGAGTTATCGTACTTCCAGAAAAGAAAATTTCTGCAATAGGTAAAACTAATATTACGTGATTAGATAAAGCAACTGTTAAAGCCCAAATAATTGACTCTTGAACTGATCTTTTGAAAGTATTTTTGGTTAATAAGAAAGCAAATATTCCACTCGTTAATTGCATTAAAAAATATGATGAAATTTGAGACACATCTATTTCACCAACATCACTTTGTGCAACAAGTTTTATGATCAAAGCTGGTACCGCTATATAAAATGAAAATAAATTAAATATTCTAGCCTTCTGTAAATCAAATATTTTAATATATCCTAAAAGATAACCAATAAGAGTAATACCTATAAATGGAGTTAAACCTAGAAATACCTGAAACATTATTGGACAGTAATTCTATGCATAATTCTATTACCTTTAAAAGCTGTAGCTTGATGAAGCATAGATCTATTATCCCAAATGGCTAATTGGTTCTTTTCCCACTCTAAAGAATATTGAAAACTTTTTTTTAATTGGTGTTTAAATAAATAAGTTTTAAATTTTTTGTCAATTTTACTATTATTAAAACGTATAAAGTGTCCTGGACTACAATATAAAGTATATTTACTATTTATTTTCCTTATTAATTTATGTTTAGAAATGAGCTCTTTAGCTTTTTTCCCTTTTTCTTTCTCTCTTTCCAATCTTGTTACAGAAATAGGCCCTTCTGATGAAAATATACATTTTTCGTTTTTAAACTTTCTTTTAAAGTTAGCTGGTAATTTTTCATAAGCTAAATATTGGGAACAGAAATCTGTGTTTGCCTGACCTTTTTTCGGAACTAATTTAGATAGTAACATTGTAAATCTAGGTGGCTTTTTAGTATAAATTGAGTCTGTATGAAATTGCTCACCAAAACTAGGGCCTTTATCAGTAGATTTTCTTTGAACAACAGTTATTTGAGGATATTTTTTATTCAATCCTTTTAGCCTTGGATAGTTTGCAAGTTTTCCAAATTTTTTTGCAAATTTTACATAATGACCAGAATTTAATTTTTGGTTTCTAAAATAAATCATCCCATATTTTGATAAAGCAGATTTTATTTTTTTTAATGTAGAATTATTAATTTTATTTAAATCACAGATTAATTCTGCACCTATATTTTTTTTATTTGGAATAATTTTAAGCATTTTTTAAAAAGAAACTTTTTAATTGTTTAATAGTTTCTTTGGGATTTTGCTCTGGTATAAAATGTCCAGATTTAACAGCAGCTCCAACAACTTTTTTATTTGAATAATTTTGCCAAATTTTAATCGGTTTAAATTGTTTGCCTATAACTCCACTTTTTCCCCATAAAACTTGAACAGGAATATTTAATTTTTTCTTTCGATCGTATCTGTCATGATCAAGATCAATTGTAGCAGATGCTCTATAATCCTCACATGATCCATGAATTCTCTTTGGTTGCTTAAAGCACTTTAAGTAACCCTCTTCAACTTTTCCAAACTTATGATTGCCAGACCATTTGTCCAAGCAATACTTCATCCATTTCCTTGGATCACTCATTATCATTCTTTCTGGTAACCATTTTGGTTGAATTAAGAAAAACCAATGAAAGTAAGCTTTTGCAAAATCTCTAGTTGTTAGTTCATACATATCTAAAGTTGGACAAATATCTAAAACACTAAGAGCAAGGACGTTTTTTCTGTGATCTCTTGCCAATCTATGAGCAACTCTTCCACCTCTATCATGACCTGCAACATAAAATTTACTATACCCTAATTTTACCATCATTTGTTTCATGTCGTTTGCCATTTCTCTTTTTGAGTAATTAAAATGTTTATTATCAGATGGTGGAGCTAAACTGTTTCCATAACCTCTTAAGTCTGCTGCAACTACAGTAAAACTTTTTGATAACCCTGGAGCTGTTTTATGCCACATTAAATGAGTTTGAGGATAGCCATGAAGTAATAATAAAGGTGGTCCATCTCCTTTAATTTTACAAAAGACTTTTCCTTTTTTAACTTTGACGTATTTGCTCTTAAATCCTTCAAACATTTATTTACTTTAATTTATATTTTTATAATTCAATCAGTAATTTTAAAATTGTTCAAATACAACGTTTATAAGCTTAATTATTAAATTGAATTATCATTCATTGGATGTATACCTTCATTTTTGTGAGAATTGAAGAAGAGCTAAAACTAGATTATTCCGACGTACTTTTTAGACCTAAAAGAAGCACTCTTAAAAGTAGAAAAGATGTAAATCTAAAGAGAACTTATCGTTTTAAATACAGTAATAACGAATGGTCTGGAATTCCTATAATGGCTGCTAACATGGATGGTGTTGGAGAGCTAGGTGTTGCACAAAAGTTATCAGAATATGGGATGATTACATGCTTAACAAAGCAGCATGATGTTAAAAAAATAAAACAATTTAAAAAAATTAAATCAATATATCCAAATGTAGCTTTAAGTATTGGAACAAAAAAAGAAGATTTTCAAAATTTAGATAAGGTTTTAAAGGAATTTAGTTTCATTAAATTTATATGTATTGATGTTGCTAACGGTTATTCAGAGCATTTTAGTAAATTTTTAAAATCTGTTAGGGATAAATATCCAACGAAAACAATCATAGCTGGCAATGTAGTTACCGCCGATATGACTCAAGAATTGATTTTATCAGGAGCAGATATTGTAAAAGTTGGAATTGGACCAGGAAGTGTCTGTACTACACGTATACAAACTGGAGTTGGCTATCCTCAGTTAAGTGCGGTAATAGAATGTGCTGATGCAGCTCATGGATTAGGTGCACATATCATTGCAGATGGCGGATGTACATGTCCAGGTGATGTTGCTAAAGCATTTGGTGGTGGAGCTGATTTTGTTATGCTTGGAGGAATGTTTGCGGGTCACGATGAAGGTAAAGGAAAATTAGTAAAATCTAATGGTTCAAAATATATAGAATTTTATGGATCAAGTTCTGAAACAGCTAATAAAAAACATTATGGTGGTTTATCTGATTATAGAAGCAGTGAAGGTAGAACAGTAAGAGTTAAGTATCGTGGTAAAATTAATGATACAATTTTAAATATTTTAGGTGGTGTAAGAAGTAGTTGCACATATGTTGGAGCACCCTCATTAAAACAATTAAGTAAATGTACGACTTTTGTAAGAGTTACAAAGCAATTTAACGATACATTTGTAAAATAAATGAAAGAGTATTCTATAGCTTCTATTGCTGGTGACGGCATTGGAAAAGAAGTTGTACCTGAAGCGCAAAAAATATTAAAAGAAATTTCTCAACAGCATCAATTCAAATTAAAGATAGAAGATTATGATTTTGCATCATGTGATTATTATGAAAAGCATGGAAAAATGATGCCAGATGACTGGAAAGATAAATTAACTAAACACGATGCAATTTTCTTTGGTGCAGTTGGTATGCCAGATAAATATCCAGATCACATAACTCTTTGGGGTTCATTATTAAAATTTAGAAGAGAGTTTGATCAGTTTATTAATTTAAGACCTGTAAAGCTTTTTGAAGGTGTAAATGCACCGTTAGCTAATAAAAAACCTGGTGATATTGATATGATAATTGTTAGAGAAAATACGGAAGGTGAATACTCATCAGTCGGTGGAAGAATGTATCAGGGAACTGATAGAGAAGTGGTTATTCAAGAAACAGTAATGTCAAAATATGGAATAGATAGAGTTCAACAATTTGCTTTTGAATTAGCAAAAAAAAGAAAAAGAAAAAAATTAACAAGTGCAACTAAATCAAATGGAATATCAATTACAATGCCTTATTGGGACGAAAGATTTAATGAGAATAAAAAAAATTATTCTGATGTGGAAACTGATCAGTACCATATTGATATATTAGCTGCTAGATTTGTTCTAAGTCCTGAACGTTTTGATGTGATAGTCGCATCAAACCTTTTTGGAGATATTTTATCAGATCTAGGGCCAGCTTGTACTGGAACTATTGGAATTGCACCGTCTGGAAATATAAATCCAACTAATAAGTATCCATCATTATTTGAACCAGTTCATGGATCTGCACCAGATATAGCAGGTCAAGGAATTGCCAATCCAATAGGTCAAATTTGGTCAGCTGCAATGATGTTAGATTACTTAGGTGAAAAAGAAGCTTCTGATAGAATAGTAAAATCAATTGAATTAACTCTTAAAGATAAAGACAGTCGAACAAAAGATCTTCAAGGCTCTAGTAATACAGAACAATGTTCAAAAAAAATTTTAGATAATCTTAGTTCAGTCTAAAATTTAATCAAAATTATGAATTTTCTTAAAAATAAATCTATTACCAAAGTTATAATTTTATCTATATCTGGATTTTTTATTTTAGTTTGCCAAGACTCTACTGCAAAATATCTAGGAACATTAATGCCATTAAATCAAGTAATTTGGGGCAGATTTTTTTTTCACTTTGTGATTATTTTAATTTTATTCGCGATATTAAAACCTAAGTTAAACTTAAAAAGCAATTTTAAAATTAATATTATTAGATCTATATTAATGGTTTTTGCTACTTTTTTTTTCATTCATTCTTTACAAAAATTTGACCTAGTAGATATCTATGTAGTGTTTTTCTCAGCTCCATTAATAGTATCAATTTTAACAGCATTATTTTTAAAAGATATTCTTTCACCGAAAGGTATAATTTTAATGTTATTAAGCTTCGGGTGTATAATTTATTCAATGAGTCCAAGTATGAAAGTTTTAAGTTTAGACTTAATTTTTCCTTTGGTACCACCAGTATGTTGGGCTTTATATCAATTTTTTACAAAATTTATTTCTGGTAATAATGATCCTTTAGTGGCGTTATTTTATGCTGCTGTTGTTGGGGCAATTGTTTTCTCTATTTATGTAATGTTAGACTGGACACCTATTGAGAATAAAAGGTTATGGGCTTGGTTGATATTTCTTGGTGTATTAGGTTTTACTAGTCACCTTTTAATTATATTTGCAATTCAATTATCAAATTTGTCATTTGTAACTAATTTTCAATATTCACAATTAATTTGGTCAACATTAATAAATTTTTATATATTTGGAGTACCTTTTGATTTTAATAAAACTTTTGGAGTTATTGGAATAATTGTTTTTGGAGTTTTGTTTGTTCAAGCTGAAAGTAGAAAAAAGAAAATTAGTTCTTAAAATCTTTATTGTTTAAAGGTTTTTCTAATACTTCAACTAGATATTTTTGTTTTTCAATTTCAATATATATATTTTTGTCTTTTAATGTTTCAACTGTATTTCCAGAATTGACATATCCAAAAGAAAGATTTTTTTCATAACAAAAAGAATAGTTTCCTGAAGTTGTTCTTCCAATAATTTTATCGTCTATATAAATAGGTTCTTCATGTAGTAAAAGTGGCTCACCAGGTTTACTATCTTTAAGAGTAAACATCATCATTCTCTTATCTAATTTTTGGTCTTTAATTTTTAATAGAGCATCTTTTCCAATAAAGTTTACATTTTTCTTATAACTAATTGCAAATTTTAAACCTGCTTGATACTGATTTTCCTCTGGTGAAATATCATGTCCCCAGTGAACAAATCCACTTTCCATTCTCATAATATCCATTGCATGCATTCCACAATGAGATAGTTCGAAGTTTTTCCCCTCTTCAATTAGAATTTCATATAAATCCTTAGCTAAACTTGAGTCAACATAAAGCTCAAATCCTAATTCACCAACATAAGAAAGTCGTTGAGCCCAAACTTTAACACCATTTATCATGATGAACTTCCCAGTTCCAAACTTAAATTGGTCATTACTAAAATCATCATTACTTATTTTCGAAATCATCTCTCTACTCTTTGGACCGAATAATCCTAGACAACAAATATCCTCTGTTACATCTTTAAATGATACATCTTCATCTAAATACTTTAATATATGATATTTATCGTGTTCTCTCGTAGCTGCAGAGCTTACAACTCTAAAAAAGTTTTTATCCATACATACAACAGTTAAATCTGTTTCTATTCCACCGTCCTCATTTAACATATGAGTGTATGTTGTTTTTCCAATCTCATTTTTAATATTAGCAGTACACAACTTTTGCAATTCTTGATGTGTTTTTTCACCTTTTAAGTCAAACTTAGAGAAAGTTGAAAAATCAAATAGACCAACATTTTTTCTTGCATTTAAAGTTTCATGCTTTGCTGATGGGTACCAATTTTGATAATTAAAACTATATTCATACTTAGGTTCTTTACCATTTAATGAATACCACATTGGTCTTTCAAAACCTCCTGCAACTCCAAAACAAGCTCCTGCTTTTTTTAATTCTTCATGATAGGGCAAAAGTTTTTGATTTCTTGATGTATTTGGTTGTTTATAAGGCCAATGCATTCCATACAGATCACCAAGCGTTTCTGTTACTCTTTCCATAATAAAGTTTTTTGATGAATGGAATTTTTGAAACCTTTTAATATCCACTGAAAACAAATCTTCATTAATATGTCCATTCATCATCCATTCAGCAGTGACCCTACCCGCTCCTCCTGAGCTAGCAATTCCAATGCTATTAAAGCCACAACATGTATATAGATTTTTAACTTCAGGGGTTTCGCCTAATAAATATTGAGTATCTGGAGTAAAAGACTCTGGACCAGAGAAGAATTTTCTTATTCCTGCACTTTCTAACATTGGCAATCTATGAAATGATTTTTCTAAGAAAGGTTCAAAGTGATCAAAATCATCTGGCAGTTCACCAAACGAAAAATTGTCTGGCACTCTTCCTGTATCTTTAAAAGCCGGTTTTGCCTTTGGTTCAAAAATACCAACAAGCATTTTTCCTGCATCTTCTTTCAAATATAAACAAGCATTATAATCTCTTAAAACGGGAAGATTTTGAGGTAAATTTTTTATTGGTTCAGTGATTATATAAAAATGTTCATTTGGGTATAAAGGAACACTAACATTAATTTCTTCACCTAATTGTCTTGACCACATTCCTGTTGCCATAATTACATACTCACAATCTATAATACCTTTTTCTGTTTCAACTCCACTTATTCTTGAATTTTTTGTAAGTATTTTTTTTACAGGTGTTTTTTCAAAAATCTTTGCGCCCTCCATTTTTGCAGCTTTTGCAAGTACATTAGTTACTCCAACTGGATCTGCTTGAGCATCTTTTGGCATATAAACACCACCTACAATATCTTCACTATGTAATACGGGATACAATTCCTTTAAACGTTTTTTATTAAGAACTTCTACTTCAACATCTGATAATTGAGCAGTTGTTGCTTGTCTTAGTAGTTCTTGCATTCTTTCTTTGGTAGATGCAACCGTGATTGCACCATTTTGTTTCATTCCGGTTGATAGACCTGTAGTCTTTTCTAAATCTTTATAAAGATCTAAAGAATATTTTCTAATTTTTGTAATTGTTGATGATGCACCTAATTGACCAAGAAGGCCTGCAGCGTGCCAAGTAGTTCCTGATGTTAATTGATCTCTTTCAAGCAATATTACATCTTTCCAACCAAATTTTGCCAGATGATAAGCGCATGATGTTCCGGCAACGCCTCCACCTATAACAACTACTTTAGTACTTTTTGGTAACTCTTTCATACTTAATGTGATTTATACGATTAAATTTAAAAGCAAACAATATGATCGATATGGATGGGTCTTTTTATACCAAATTTTTCATCGACTTCATGTTGATGAATATGATGAGAATGCACAAAAACTGGTATTAATTTATTACTTAATGTTTTTAATGTATAAATAAAATTTGATCCTCTGAATTTTCTATCTACTACTTCAAGTTTAAGATTGCTCGCATCATCATGCTGTAAGTCCTCTGGCTGTATTAATAGTTTTACTTTAGATCCTATTGGGAACGGTCTAGCAAAATTTCCAGTTATTGTACCTAAATCTTCATTTTCAAGACTTTTCGGACTGGTAACTTCTGCTGGTATTAATGTGCCTCTATTTAAAAAATTAACTACCTCTACTGAATTTGGCAAATGATAAACATTATATGGATCATCATATTGCTTTAATTCACCATCTAATATTATTCCACATTTACTGCCTAGATAAAAAGCTTCATAAGAATCGTGTGTTACAATTATTGTAGTTATTTTAGAATTTGTTAAAATTTGTTTTAATTCAACTTGAATTTCCTCCTTAAAACTTTGATCTACATTAGATAATGGCTCATCAAGCATTAATAAATCAGGTTGAGAAACTAAAGATCTTGCTAGAGATGCTCTTTGGGCTTCGCCAGCACTTATCTCATGCGGAAATTTATTTAATATTTTATTTAAGTTTAAAAAATTAATTACTTCTTTAGTTTGTATTTTTTTATCATCTTTCACTCTATCTGAACCAAGATTAATATTTTTTTCTATATTGTAATGAGGAAATAAGCTGTTCTCTTGAAATGATAGAGCAATATTACGATTTTCTGGTTCGATATGAATATTTTCAGAAGAAATTGTTCTGCCTTTTAGATTTATTTTACCTTTATTAATTTTTTCTAAACCAGCAATAGTTCTTAATATTGTAGTTTTGCCTATACCAGACGGACCAAGTAAACATACAATTTCACCTTCATTTTCAATATTTAAAGAAACATTATTAACTTTATTTTTCCCACCAGCAGCAAAAGATACATTTTCAATTTCAAAAAAATTATTAGCCATTAGTCTTTCAAAATAAATTTAGACGTAATCAAAATAAATGTACTTGCAATTAATATCAAGAATAATGATGGAACTGCTGCAGCCTCTAAGAGATCTTGAGATGCAAAAATATATGCTGTAGTAGCGAATGTTTCAAAGTTAAATGGTCTCAATATCAAAGTTATAGGTAATTCTTTTATTACTTCTATAGTAATCAATATCCCTATAAGAAAAACAGAATTTTTTAAATAAGGAACATGAATTCCTAAAAAAGTTTTTATTTTCGAGTAACCAAGAAGATAAGAACTTTCATCAATTGACCTATTTATTCTTTCATAACCAGTTTTCAAACCGTTATAAGCTAATGAATAAAATCTGATAAAATAAACTATCACTAAACCAAAAATAGATCCTATAAAAACTCTCTTTATAGAATTAAATTCAAGGGCTTTTATAAAAGTATTATCAAACCAAGCAATAAAAGTGATGAATGCTACAGCTAAAATTACACCAGGGATTGCATAACCAGTAATAGAAAATGTTGTAAGATAATTTAAGAATTTACTTTTAGTTACTCTGTTTCCATAATTTGAAATAAATGAAAAAATTACTAGAACAACGCTTGATAAAAATACCAGGTAAATTGTATTTATAAATAATTGAAAAGTATTTAAATCAAATAAATTTTTTGGAAAAATTATTGTCCAATACAACATTTGTAAAACAGGGAATAAAAAGCTGACTAAAAAAACTAAAAAACAAAATCCGAATGCTAAAGATCCTTTTGAAAAGTTTAATTTAATTTTCTTCTTTTTTTTAATTCCTCCCTTAACTGGAGAGTGATATTGAGCTTTTTTTCTTGAGATATTCTCAATAAAAAAAAGTCCTAATATAAATAATAGTAAAAAAAATGAGAGCTGATTTGCAAAAGCTAAATCATCAAAAGATATCCATGAATCATATATTCCAGTAGTAAGAGTTGCTATTCCAAAAAATGACACTGCTCCAAAATCTGATAATGTTTCCATAGCAACTAAGGCTAATCCAGCAACTATCGCTGGTCTTGCAGATGGTAAAATGATTTTAAAGAAAGACTTATATTTTGAAAAACCTAGATTTTGTCCTAATTCTATTAAATTTTGAGACTGATAATGAAAAGATGCTCTAGTTAGAACATAAACATATCCAAATAGTGAAAAAGAAATAGATAAAATAGCACCAAGCATACCATCAAATTTTGGGATGGATTGATTGTATTCACCAGGTCCAAATAAAGATTTCAATATTGAATATAGTGTTCCAAAGTTTTCAAAAAAAGCAGTTAATGAATAAGCATAAATGTAAGCAGGTACTGCAAAAGATAATATTAAAGCCCATTTAAAAAATTTAACGCCTGGAAATTCATAAAATGATACTACATATGCACAGCCTACACCTAAAATTAATGTCAGAAATAAAACTCCTAAAAGTAATATTAAAGAATTATAAATATATACAATTAAAAATGTATTTTTTAAAATATCAAAGTAATTAGTTGTTTCTTGGAAGAAACTTGCAAACACAGTCAAAATTGGAATTGCAACAACAAATGAAACTAAAAATGAAGAAAGGTACCAGGAATTAAATTTCATATATTATAATCCGCTTTATAATCATGAAAATCAAAAGTGCCCATGGTTTAGGAGACCAAACCATAGGCACAAACTTTAGAAAATCAAAAATTAAATACTTTTAGGATATGCGGAACCTCCTTAGTTTTAATTTCAGACAATTTTCTATTATTTACACGTTTATTGATTTTTTCACACTCCGAAGCACATGCAGGACAGGCTTTGGTAGATTTATTATAATCAACTTCCGTAGTAAATTTTTTTTTAACAGCTATCATTTACTTCCAACCAGCAGCTAACATTACTTCTAATGCATCTGCTTGTTTTGCACCGTATGACTTAACACTTGTTTTGGTATCCATTACAAAGTTCATCTCTTTGCCTGGAACTAAATCATTAGGTGTTACACCATCGATCATTGGATACTCAAAAGTATTATTTACAATGTGATTTTGAGCCTCTGTTGATAATAAAAACTCAACTAATTTTACAGCATTAGCTTTGTTTGGTGCATATTTAAGCATTCCAGCTCCACTAATATTAATGTGCGTTCCTCTATCTTGTTGATTAGGGAAAAAAGGCATTACTTTTTTTGCTGCTTCTTGTTGTTCAGCACCTTTTTTTCCAGATAACATCAATGCATGATAGTATGTGTTTGCAACAGCAATATCAGCTTCTCCAGCTGCAACAGCCATGATTTGAGCACGGTCGTTACCTTTTGGAGTTCTTGCCATGTTTGCCACAACAGCTTTAGACCATTCTGCAGTTTTTGCTTTACCATTATTCTTAACAAGTGAAGCAACTAAAGATTGGTTATAAATGTTGTTAGATTTTCTAATTACTAATCTACCTTTCCATTTTGGATCAGCTAGACCTTCGTAAGTCATGCCATTTAGTTCATTTGCATTTACTCTTTCAGGTGAATAATAAATTATTCTTGCTCTCTTAGCTATTCCAGTCCATTTAGCAGATCTAAATTGTGCAGGTACAGCATCCTTAATAGCTTTTGACCAACCAGCGTTTTGCATCATGCCTTTAGCTGCAAATGCACCTAATCTTCCAGCATCAGCTGTGATGTATAAATCTCCAACACAGTCTGCTCCCTCTTCTGTAATTCTTTTTTGCAGGGCTTTATCTTTACCTGATACTACGTTTACTTTAATTCCTGTTGCTGCTGTGAACTTTTCATATAATTGAATGTCAGAATCATAGTGTCTTGCACTAAAAATATTGACCTCAGCTGCAATCGTAAAACTTGAAATTAAAGCAAAAAACAATGAAATTATTGTTAATTTTCTCATTCTACTCCTAAAATTTATATTTATATTAAACGTAATTTGTCCTGCAATGCGGATGATAACTATTCTCAATGAAAATGATTATCAATTGCAATATTGTCGCAATTGATAATCAATCGCAATTAGTACTGTTTTTTGGTTAAATTATTTAAAATTCCCACTCAGAAATTTTACTGTAAAGGAAGTTTCTAAAAGCTTGAACTCTAGCAACATTTTTAAGTGATTGAGGATATACAAAGTGTGCCTCAGTAGTTGGACCTTGAACGCTTGGTAAAACTTTAACAATATTTGGTTGTTTCACAGTTAAGTAATCTGGAATTGCAGCTAGTCCTACACCGCTTTGAACAGCTAATAGTAAACCATAAACACTATTCACTCTCATTACTGTTTTTCTTTTTTTATTATCTTTCATTCCAAGTTTTAATGCCCAATCTGGATTATAAACTGGAGATGGAGCTCCTCTACCAAATGAAATAAAGTTGTGCTTATTCAAGTCATTAACTGTCTTAGGATATCCATGTTTTTCTAAGTATTTTGGAGATCCGTAGATGTGATAATTAATATCTATGAGCTTTTTTTGAATATAATTAAGTTGTTTCGGTCTTCTCATAAATATTCCAATATCTGCTTGTCTTGTGCTTAAATCTAACTCCCTATCATCAAATATGAGTTCAACTTCAATTTCTGGATTTAATTGCATAAATTCTTGTATTCTTGGCGTCAGCCAAGTTGTTCCAAAACTAACAACGGTTGTTACTGATAGTTTTCCGGATGGTTTATGTTTTTTATCTCCTAAAGTTGTTTCTACCTCTTTTAATTTGGAGATAACTTCATGAGCTGTTTTAAATACATATTCTCCATTTTCAGTTAGTGTTAAACCTCTAGCATGACGTTCAAATAATTTAACTTTTAAATCTTCTTCTAAAGATTGAATTTGTCTACTAATTGCAGATTGACTTAGATTTAGAATTACTGTTGCACTAGTAAAGCTACCTGCCTCAGCAACTGCATGAAATATCTTTAATTTATCCCAATCCATTATTTATTTACATCCACTACTATTTTATTTTTTAAATTTCCTTTTAATATATCAGGATAGATATTTAATAATTCGTCTAATCCAATAGTATTTACTGATTTTTCTAAAATATCAAAATCTAGCAAAGCAGGGAATTCTCCCCATACAAACTCTTTTCTTTTTTTACTGATATTAACCGAGTCTACTCCCCATAATTTGACTGCTCTTAATATAAATGGAATTACTGATGTATTTAATTTATTGCCACTAGCATTTCCACATATAGCAACAATTCCTTTTGGTTTAGTTTGAGCTATTGCATTAGATAAAATGTTACCACCGACGGTATCTACAACTCCATCCCATGTTCCTTTATCTATTAATCTTGCTTCACCCTCAAATTCTTTACGATCTATAACGTTTTTTGCACCAAGTTCTTTTAAGTAATCTGCTTTATCTGGTTTACCAGTTATAGCTGTTACATTAATTCCCATCTTTGCAAGAACCATTACTGCTACCATACCAACTCCACCTGTAGAACCTGTTACCAATACATCATTTACTTTTGATTGCATCAATAGTTCCTCTCTTGCTTTAACTGCAAAGGCACATAACAAACCTGTAAGACCAGCAGTTCCTAGAATCATAGCTTGTTTATTTGTCATTCCCTCAGGTGTTTTTGTAATATGATCTTTTTTAACTTTTGCGTATTGAGAATATCCACCATCAAAAAGTTCACCTGCTCTACAACCTGTTAATATAACTCTGTCTCCTTCTTTAAATTCTTCACCATCTCCTTGTTCAACAGTTCCAGAAAAATCAATACCAGGTATTCTTGGATACTCTTTAACTAATTTACCACCATCTTTTAGTATCATTGCATCTTTCCAATTAAGATCGGAATAATCTATCTTAACTAGCACCTCACCATCTTTAAAATGATCTAAACTTAGTTCTTTGACTTCTCTTGTAAAATTTTCGTTCTGATTGTTTATTACAACTGCTTTAAATGAGTCCGCCATGTTTATCAGTAAATATTATTTTGCAATAAATCGCAAATATCTATTTTGATAACTTAAATCGTCTTTAAACTGTCCAAGATAAAAATTTGTAACTGTGGTAGCTTGCTCTTTTTTTATACCTCTCATAGTCATACACTGATGAGTTGAATCTATTGTTACCGCAACTCCTTTTGCATCCAACGACTCCATTAAAGTATTAGCGATCTGAACAGTTAATCTTTCTTGTGTTTGTAATCTTTTAGAAAATACTTCTACTACTCTTGCTATTTTACTTAATCCTACAACTCTTTGATTTGGAATGTATGCTACATGAGCAATTCCTATAATTGGTGCCATGTGATGTTCGCAATGACTTTGAACTGAAATATTTTTCTGAACAACCATATCGCTATATCCTTCAACATCACCAAATGTTTTATCTAAAACTGCTTTAGGATCTTCTTTGTATCCCTTGAAATATTCTTTAAATGCTTTTGTTACTCTTTTTGGAGTTTCCAATAAACCTTCTCTGGTAGGATCTTCACCTAACCACTTAAGAATTTTAACGAAAGCTTCTTCAGCTTCCTTGTCTGTTACTTCGTTAATTTTTTTTTCGTTTTCGTTTTTTACTAATTTCATGACGTGCTTTTATATATATAAAACCTTAATTTTAAAATATTTATTATATTTATTATTATGTTAGATAATTCCACATATATGTTTAAAAAAAGAGAAAATGTAGCAGAAATAGAAGAAGGCAAGCTTTTATCTCCTAAATTCGACAATGATGGATTGATTCCAGTCATTACAACATGCTCAAAAACAAAAGAAATATTAATGCATGGGTATATGAATGTCGAAGCCTTCAAGTTAACTATTGAAACCAAAGAAGCACATTACTGGAGCAGATCAAGGCAATCAATTTGGCATAAAGGAAAAACAAGTGGGTTTGTTCAAAAAGTAAAAGAGATTCGAATTGATGATGATCAAGATGCAGTGTGGATGACTGTAGATATTGGCGAAGGTTCTAGTTGCCACGTTGGGTACAGATCCTGTTTTTACAGATCTGTTCCTTTGGGTAAAATTGATAATGCAAGACAAATCGAAATGAAATTTGAAGAAGAAGAAAAAAAATTTGATCCAGAAGTTGTTTATAAAGGACAACCTAATCCAACAAAAATATAAAAAATTAATGAAAGTTTTAAGTCCGTTTGGACCAAAAATTGCTGTTGTTAAAATTCCATTAAATTTGGTAAAAAAAATTAATGATGAAGTTGAAAGTATTATCAAAGATAAAAAAAAATTGAAATCAAATGACTACTCAAAAAAGTTAGTAGGTCAAGTTGAGCAAGAAATTGAATTAAAAAATAAATTTATTAAAAAAAATTTAAAAAGTTTTATTTTTAAAAGTGTAAATCAATATTTAAAAAAAAATCTTAATAAGAAGTCAAAAAATATTAAAATTAAGAATTTATGGGTCGTAAGACAATTTAAAAATGATTATAACCCTGTACATTTTCATGATGGCAATGTTTCTGGAGTTGGTTATTTAAAAATTCCAAACAATTTAACAAAGGGACATAAAAAAATTAAAACTAACGGAACAATTGATTTTATTTATGGTTCTAAATCTTTTTTAAATAATTCTATATTTAATCATAAACCGAGAGTTGGTGATCTTATCTTATTCCCAAATAATTTAATGCATACTGCATATCCATTTAAATCTGATGGTGAAAGAAGATCATTTTCTTTTAACATAGATATTGATAAAAAATTAACAAGATTGTTTCATGGCTGATAAACAAAAAAACGTTTTAGACGAAGACTTAGAGTTATGTTCAAATGATCCTTTAACAGGATGGTATAGAGACGGATGTTGCAATACAGATGAAAATGATCATGGTGTGCACACTGTTTGTGCAAAAGTAAATACTGAATTTTTAGAATGGTGTAAAGAAGCAGGCAATGATTTAATTACACCTCATCCTGAGTTTGGTTTTCCAGGTTTAAAAGATGGAGATAGTTGGTGCGTGTGTGCAGGCTGGTATGCTCGAGCTTTAGAAGCTGGAAAAGGATGTCCAATTTATTTAAAAAAAACTCATAAAAACACTTTAAAGCTTATTCCAATTGAAACCTTAAAAAAGTTTGCAATCGATTTATCTTAATTACATATTTCCGTATTTAGGTCCACCTCCGCCTTCTGGTGTGACCCAAGTAATATTTTGAGATGGCTCTTTAATATCACAAGTTTTACAATGTATGCAATTTTGTGCATTTATTACAAATTTTTGAACAGAATTTACTTCTTGAACTTCATAAACTCCTGCTGGACAATATCTTTGTGCAGGCTCATCAAATTTCTCTAAAGTATATTTTATAGGCAAATCTGGATCTTTAAGTTTTAAATGTACTGGTTGATTATCATCATGAATTGTACCCGTTAAATAAACAGAACTAGTTTTATCAAAAGTAATAACGTTATCAGGCTTAGGATAATCAATTTTTGGCATTTTATCTGCTGGTTTTAAAGCTTCATGATCAGCATGTTTATGCTTTAATGTGAAAGGAAGCTTTCCTCTAAATAAAATCTGGTCAATTCCAGTAAACAATATACCCAAAATTAATCCCCAAGAGAAACTAGGTTTTACATTTCTTGCCTCATGTAATTCTTTGTAAACCCAACTTTCTTTAAATTTTTGTTCATATGTAGATAAATTTAAATTTTTTGTAAGATGCTCATAAATTGTTTCAGCAGCGATCATTCCACTCTTCATTGCAGTATGAGACCCTTTTATTTTAGGCATATTTAATGTTCCTGCATCACATCCAACTAGTAAAGCACCTGGCATAAACATCTGAGGTAAACTCTGTATACCTCCCTCTATTAAAGCTCTTGCGCCATAAGAAATTCTTTTTCCACCTTCAATTATTTTTTTTATATCTGGATGAGTTTTAAATCTTTGGAATTCGTCAAAAGGTGAGAGATGAGGATTTTGGTAATCTAATCCAATTACGTAACCAAGAAAAACTTGTTTATTTTCTGCATGATACATAAAACTTCCACCATAAGTATTATTATCTAAAGGCCATCCAGCAGTATGCATTACTAAACCTTCTGAATGATTTTTTTCATCTATCTCCCAAATTTCTTTAAAACCAATTCCATATTGTTGAGGATTTTTACCTTTATCTAATTCAAACTTGTTTATTAATTCTTTTCCTAAATGACCTCTGCATCCTTCTGCAAATACTGTAACTTTTGCATGCAATTCCATTCCAGGTTCATAAGTATCTTTTTTATTTCCCTCTTTATCGATACCCATATCTTGGGTTGCAATACCTTTAACTGATCCATCGTCATTATATAAAACTTCACTTGCTGGAAATCCTGGGAATATTTCAACTCCTAATCCCTCAGCCTGCTCTGCTAACCATCTACAAAGATTTGCAAGACTTATAATATAATTGTTATGATTTTGTTGAACCTTAGGAAGTAACCATGTTGGCCAACTTAATGATTTTTGTTTTCCTAAAAATAAAAATTTTTCTTTTGTAACTTTTGTTTTAATTGGAGCATTTAATTCTTTCCAATTAGGTATTAGTTCGTCTAAAGCACGTGTTTCAAACACGTTCCCTGACAAAATATGTGCACCTATTTCAGATGCTTTTTCTAAAAGGCAGACATTAATATCTGGATTTAACTGCTTTAGTTTAATTGCAGTTGAAAGTCCTGATGGTCCGCCACCTACGATGACAACATCGTATTCCATCACTTCCCTGGACATAATGATAATTTCTTACAGTATTTGCTATTTTTGTATAGTGTTTAATTTGTTCAATTCTGACAAAAACTGAGGAAGCGCTTCAAAAAGATCTGCCTCTAATCCATAATCTGCGACACTAAAAATTGGAGCTTCACCGTCTTTATTAATTGCTACAATAACTTTACTCTCTTTCATTCCGGCTAAGTGCTGAATCGCACCTGAAATTCCAACTGCAATATATAAATCTGGAACTACAACTTTACCCGTTTGACCCACTTGATGATCATTCGTAATATAACCAGCATCAACTGCAGCTCTTGATGCTCCAATTGCTGCATTAAGTTTATCTGCAATATCGCTGATTAATTTGAAATTTTCACCATTTTGCATTCCTCTACCACCAGAAATAACTATTCTAGCCGTTCCAAGTTCTGGTCTGTCTGACTTAACTTCTTCTTTCTTTAAAAATTTAGTGGATGGACTGGCTTCTGCTGGATCAGATTTTGTAATTTCAGCAGATCCACCACTCTTATCAGCAGGATCAAATGATGTTGGTCTTATAGTAACACATTTTTTCTTGTCATTACTTTTGACCGTTGCAAAAGCATTTCCTGCATAAATTGGTCTTAAGAAAGTATCTTCAGAAATAACTTTAATTATATCGCTTACTTGCGAAGTATCTAGTAATGCTGCAATTCTTGGCATTAAATTTTTACCAAATGTATTTGCTGAGCTTACAATATGTGAATAATTTTCTGCATGCTTGATTATTGCCGATGTATAATTTTCTGCTATGTAGTTTTCGTAAATCTCATTATCAACATGAATAACTTTTTTTACATTTGAGACTTCAGATAAAGATTTTGCAACATCATCAGCTTGATAACCTAAAACCAGAACATGAAGATCCTCATTTATTTGAGAAGCTGCTGTAATAGCATTATATGTAAATGGTCTTACTTCCTTGTTGTTATGTTCTGCAATTAATAATACTGACATTTAAATTACTTTAGCCTCATTTTTTAATTTTTGCACCAACTCTTCAACACTAGCGACTTTTATTCCAGCTTTTCTTTTAGGTGGCTCTTCAACTTTAATCTGTTCGATTCTAGGATTAATATCAACTCCTAAATCTGAAGCATTTATCTGTTCTATTGGTTTTTTCTTAGCTTTCATAATATTTGGAAGTGAAGCATATCTTGGTTCATTTAATCTTAAATCACATGTAACAATTGCTGGAACATTCACTTCAATGGTTTCCAAACCTTCGTCAATTTCTCGTGTTACCTCTAATGCATTATCTTTTACTTCAATTTTAGATGCAAAAGTTGCTTGAGGCCAATTTAATAAAGCTGCAAGCATCTGACCAGTTTGATTACAGTCATCATCAATTGCTTGTTTTCCCATAAACACCAAATCAGGATTTTCTTTTTCTACAATTTTTTTCAAAATTTTTGAAACTGCTAATGGCTCAATCACATTATCAACTTTGACATGTATTCCCCTATCCGCTCCAACAGCTAATGCTTTTCTAACAGTTTCTTGAGCTTTTTCTTCACCGATTGTAATTGCAACTATTTCTTTAGCTTTGCCAGCCTCTTTAATTTTTACTGCTTCTTCTATTGCATTATCATCTGGTGGATTTGTTGACATTTTAACGTTATCTGTAACAACACCAGAACCATCTTCTTTAACTCTTATTTGAACGTTGTAATCAATAACTCTTTTAACTGCGACTAATATTTTCATTAAGCTCTTAATAAATTGTTTTCTGGATCGTAAGGACTTTCATCTAAAATTGTAGCATCATATTTCTCACCTAATATTTCAATTTTAAGTTTTTGTCCAACATTTGCTAATTCTGGTTTAACCATTCCTAATGCTAATGATTTTCCAATTCTAAAACCAAAATCTCCTCCTGTAGCTCTTCCTATAACACTTCCATTTTCATAAATGGGATTGTTGCCTAATACATCTGCATCTTTTGGATTGTGAACCTCCAAGGTAACAAGTTTGTTATCAAAACCTTTTTCTCTCCACTTGTTCAATGCTTCAAGTCCAATAAAACTTCCTTTATTAGGATGTATAAATCTATCAAGACCACTTTCATAAGGTGAGTATTCTATTGATAGTTCTGTTCCAACCAATTTATACGATTTTTCTACTCTCAAACTATTCATTGCTCTAATCCCATATGGCTTTAGTCCAAGATCTTGTCCTGCTTCCATAAGTTTATCAAAAATGTGATTTTGATATTCAATTGGATGATGAAGTTCCCATCCTAATTCACCAACAAAATTAACTCTCATAGCATTTACTGGTGCGTACCCCACATCAACCATTTTTGCACTTAGCCATTTAAAGTTTTCATTTGAAAAATCATCTTTTGAAACTCTTTGCATTAACTCTCTTGCTTTTGGACCTGAAACAACCAAAACTCCATTACTATTAGTTAAATTTTCAAACTGCACTGAACCATCTGAAGGCATCCATTTTAAAATCCAATCATGATCTAATCTTTGGAAAGCTCCTGCTGATACTAAATAAAAGCTATCATGTGACTCTCTCATAATAGTAAATTCAGAATGAACTCCGCCTTTAGTATTTAAAGCGTGACATAAATTAATTCTTCCAACTTTTTTTGGTAATTTGTTTGCAACTAAATTATCTAAAAATTCCTCTGCACCAGGTCCTTTAATTCTACATTTTGCAAATGCAGTCATATCCAAAAGACCAACATTTTCTTTTACGTTTTTGCATTCTTTTTCCATTGCATTGAACCATTTTGATCTTCTAAATGACCAATCATCTTTTTGCTCCATTCCATCAGTTGCAAAAAAGTTAGGTCGTTCCCATCCAAATTTTTGACCAAACACTGCTCCTAAATTTTTCATTCTGTCATAACATGGTGCAGTTCTTAATGGTCTTGCCGCCGGTCTTTCTTCATCAGGAAAGTGAGTTATGAAAACGTGACTGTAGGCTTCTTCATTTTTAGCTTTTAAATATGATTTAGAGCAATAATCTCCATACCTTCTTGGTTCAACACCAAGCATATCAATTGTGGGTTCACCATCTACGATCCATTCAGCAAGTTGCCATCCTGCTCCACCTGCTGCGGTGATACCAAAGCTATGACCTTCATTTATCCAAAAATTTTTCAATCCCCAAGCAGGACCAACAATTGGGTTACCATCAGGTGTATAACAAATTGCACCGTTATAAACTTTCTTAACTCCCACTTCTCCAAACGCAGGGACTCTATGTATTGCACCTTCAATATGTGGAGCCAATCTATCCAAATCTTCCTGAAATAATTCATATTCAGAATCTTTTGATGGTCCATCTACATAACAAGCTGGTGCACCATCTTCATATGGTCCTAAAATTAATCCACCTGCTTCTTCTCTCATATACCATCTGCTGTCACTATCCCTTAAAACTCCCATCTCTGGTAATCCATCTTTTTTTCTTTTTTGAATTTCTGGATGGGGTTCAGTAACAATGTATTGATGTTCTACTGGAATAACTGGAATATCTAATCCAACCATCTTTCCAGTTTGTCTTGCAAAATTTCCTGAACAAGAAATAATATGTTCACATTCTATGGACCCTTTATCTGTTTCAACAACCCAGCCATCTTTAGTTTGTTTCATTCCAACAACATTTGTATTTCTATAAATTTCTGCTCCTCTATTTCTTGCACCTGTTGCAAGTGCTTGAGTTAAATCTGCTGGTTGAATATATCCATCTTCAGGGTGTTGTATTGCTCCAACTAAATCTGATGTATTACATAATGGCCATATTTCCTTAACTTGATCTGGAGTTAAAAATTTTACATCAACACCTATTGTTTGAGCAACACCAGCATATTGAAAGTATTCATCCATTCTATCCTTAGTACTTGCTAATCTAATATTAGATACAACGCTGAAACCTACATTCTTGCCTGTCTCTTCTTCTAAAGTTTTATACAAATTGACAGCATACTTATGAAGTTGTCCCACAGAATAACTCATATTAAATAGTGGTAATAAGCCAGCTGCATGCCAAGTTGAGCCTGAAGTTAGTTCCTTTCTTTCAATTAAAACAACATCTGACCAACCTTTTTTTGCTAAGTGATAGAGTGCGCTAACCCCTACTACTCCACCACCAACTACAACAACTTTTGCTTTCGATTTCATTATCAGATTCCTACTAAATTTTAATTACTAACGAAACAAAATTCTATTATTCATCATCTGCGTCACGCCAGCCCATTCTGAACATTAAATAAGCGGCAACTATTACGGAAATTGTACCCACTACCATGCCAATGTTAATCCCAACTTCACTTCCCCAAAAATACCATCCAAGTTGAGTGGATGAAATTGTTGGAAAGCATAATATAAACATTAGAATTGCGTACCTAATATACATTGGAGGCTTTTTCATTATATTGATGATCCCATTGGTATTGGTTGTGAAACTGCTGTTGTTAGCCAGCAATCTAAAAGATTGCCTTCTTTATTATTCTTTTCAACTTTCCATTTAAATTTAAAATATTGTTTGTCCTTATCCAAGACAACAACTTCATAAGTTGCCATTGTACTTGATTTGTAAATTTCAGTTACTGTATTTTCTTTATGATCAATCAGCATCGAGTATGAAGCCCCTTTTAACATTCTTTTAAATCTATTTAATGGACCTGTCATTCTTTGATTATTTGGATGTGCAAATTCCCATGTTTGCTCAATTCCTCTATCTTTATATGGGCTGTCATTTTTCATTAACGCCTTTAATTGAATTAAAACAACTTGTTTTGGATCTATATTCACACTTGGTTTTAAAACATCGGCAAATGAAGAATTAAAATAAAAAAATGTAATTAAAAAAAATAAAATTTTGAATTTCATATTTTAAATTTATCTTAAATTTAAAATGAAATAAAAGGTCTTAATATCACACTTAATAATTTGATATTATATAGTTTTGAATAATCTATCGTATTCGTTTTTAATACATTTATTAGAGATATAATAAATTTTATTTTGAGAGACTAATTTAGCTGCATTTTCGTTGTGAATTCCTAATTGCAACCATAATACATTTGCACCAATTTCTATTGTTTGTTTTGCTATTTCCTCAGCCTCCTCACTAGGTCTAAAAACATTAACAATTCCAACATGATCTTTAATATCTGTTAGTTTTTTATAAACTGGTTCACCATGTATAATTTTATTATCTGTTACTGGATTAACAGGAAAAACTTTGTAACCTGTATTTCTTAAATATTTCATTATTATATTGGAAGTTTTTTTTGAGTCTGGGCTTGCTCCAACGATTGCTATCGTCCTATAACTTAAATAAAGTTCTTTTATCTTTTCATCTACAAGTGTTGTATCCATAATTTGATTTAAATTTTAAGATCTAGTCGCGGTTTCCAAAATGGTCTGAAGAGTTCAATTTTTGGACATCTATTCATAACTACTTTTAAACCTGCATCTTCAGCAATTTTTGCTGCGTCATGATTAATTACACCTATTTGTCCCCATAATACTTTTGCTCCAATTGATATTGCCTCTTCAGCAATTCCATAAAGATCCTCGGATTTTCTAAATACTTCGACCATATCAACAGGTCTGTCGATAGCCGATAAATTTGGATAAACTTTTAAATTTCTAATTTCCTTTATACCTGGTTTAGGATTTACAGGTATCATGTCGTAACCAGTTTCGTGCAAAACTCTTAATACACCATAGCTAAATTTGGTTTTGTCTGGGCTAGCACCAACCATAGCAATTGTCTTAACTGAGCTTAAAATATCTTTCAAATATTCAGCGCTATAAGGTTCATTGTGGTTCATCTTTATTTTTTTTCTTCCTTTTTGCTCGCGATATCTGCTTTTAATTCATGAGTTTCTAAAGGGTCTAGGAAAGGATTTCGATACAATTTATCATGACTTTCAACTCCTATCTCAATTGTGCAATCTGTTTTTGCTTTAGCAACACATAAAATAATATATCCATCATTTATTTGTCTGTTATTTAAAGCAACTTGAGAACGTTGATCCACTTCTCCATTAATTAGTTTAGCTGCACATGTAATACATCCTCCATACTGACATCCGTAAGGAAGATCAACCCCTAGATCTCTTAATTCGTTTAATAAAGGTTTTTTTCCAGTTACTTCAAATGTACTATTATTTCTGTTTGAGATTGTAATCTTTGTCATAGCCAGATATCACTTGTGCAATCTCCACCAGGATATCTACTTTCATGGCATCTACTAGGTCCATTTGGTTCTTTACCAAAATCAACAATAAAATCTTTATTAATTTTCATTCCCCCATTTTCAACATCACAATCAATCATAATCATTGCTCCACCCTGCTTTCTTATTTCAGGATAAAATTGATTATCCCAAGTAGAAAATAATGATGTTGTTACATACATCCTTTTACCATCTAAAGATAATTGATACATTTGAGGTCCACCAGCAATTTTAACACCATTTACTTCTGGAGCCTTTCCTAACAATCCACCCATCCAAACTTGACCAGTTAATTTAGGTTTGTGCGGATCTGAAATATCGTATTGCCTCATATCTCCATGAAGCCAATTATTTATATAGAGATATTTATCATCCATAGAAACCAATATCGCCGACATAACTCCAGGTACAGGGATTGGCCAATCAGGATGTGGTTCATTTTCAACATCAATTATTTTTTCCCATTCCCATTTTCCCTCTTTTGATTTCCAAAAATGAATTACATTTGCACTTAGCGCTGCACCACAAAATCCATGACTACTGTCAGGATTGTGCATAAATTTAACTTCTAATGGTATTAAACCATCTTCACCTAAATACATTGTTTGAACTGGTTCTTTTTTTTTAAAATCCCAAACATGAAGTCGTCTACCATATTTTAAATGACCGACTTCCTCTAAATCAAATCCGGGCATAAAAGTATTAGGAGCAGCCCATTCAGAACTAACCATTACATTATGTCTTGGCTGATACCAGAAGTCATAACTAAAAGGTATGTCTCCCATTGAATTTTCCCACCTACCGACAATTTCAAAATCCTTGTTTAAATGTAAATACCCTCCTGGCGCTTCTCCTCGAGCGTCTCCAAGAAAAGAAATGATAATTTCAGAACCTAGGCAATGAACTGTGTGTGGTCCTGATAAATTAGTTTTTTTCTTAATTTCAGATCCATCTACTACTTTATGTATTTTTGGAGCTCTAGGATCAGATGCAGTATCAACAACATAAATATTATTTGATCTAACGCCTGGAACTAACAAATATTTTCTGCTCATATTTGAGTCACCATGACAAGAAGAACAAGCATTCCATCCCATATGATGCAATTCATCACCAATACCTGGCATTTCAAGTCTATGAATTACTTTAGAGTATGTGGGGCTTTGAGGATCAACATCGACTGTTGCTAAATAGTCTGGTTTTTGAATTCCTGTCCCAGTGTAGATAGCTATTGTATATAAAAGCTTTTCTTTCGGTGCTTTTATTGCTTCAGCAGGACTAGCATATCCAGGACCACAGCATCCATCCATGATTGATTTTCTCCTTTGATTACAACTTAATCCTTTTTTTAAGTGACTTCAACTTAATGCTTATTTGTTTTTCCAACTCGGATTTCTTTTTTCGATAAAAGCACTTATGCCTTCTTTAGCATCATAGGATGACATATTAAGTGTCATCATCTTACTTGTATAATCATAGGCTTTGTTAAGAGGCATTTCTAATTGTTTATAAAAACCTTTTTTGCCTATTTTGATAGTTAAATTTGATTTTGAGGATATTTTTTTTGCAACATCTAACACTTTTTTATTTAAAGTTTTTGGACTGTAATGATCATTAATCAGACCTATCTCCTTTGCATATTTTGCGCTAATCGGATCTCCAGTCAAAAGCATTTCCATCATTCTTTTTCTGCTAATTTTTCGGCTGACAGCTACCATTGGAGTACTACAAAATAATCCAATTTTTACTCCAGGTGTAGCAAATGTTGCTGAATTTGTACTGTATGCAAGATCACAACTTGCTGCTAATTGACACCCGGCTGCGTAGGCTGCTCCATGTACTTTTGCAATTACTGGTTTGTTTCCTTCAACAATTTGCATCATAAGTTTCGAACAAAGTTTAAAAAGTTTTAAATGGTTAGATCTATTTTTTATACCTCTCACTTCTTTTAAATTATGGCCTGCACTAAATCCTTTACCAGCTCCCTCTAAAATAATTACTCTTGTTTCTTTATCATTATCCAATTTTTTGAATGCTTTTAATAAAGATGTAAGAGTTTTGTAAGATAAGGAATTATAAGTTTTTGGATCATTAATTAAAACTCTCTTAACTCCTTTTGAAACTTTATTTATTATTACATTCATTTATTTTAATTTACCTTCTTCTCTCATCTTAGCTCTAATTTTTGTTGCAGAAATTTTCTGAATTTCTTCAGGCAATACTATTTCTTCAATTTTATATCCAACACCTCTTCCATAACAAATATTTGTAATATTAGGGACAAGCATAATTTTGAACCTACCCTTAAACTCTGGATTAAGTTTTTCCTCAATATTTTTTTTGACAGTTTCGAAATCAAATGGGTTATCATCAACTCCTTGTACATCTCTGATTTGAATACATACTTGTCCTGTTTTTTTTATAATTTCTTTAAATAGAGTATAATGACCATCGTGAAACGGTTGCCATCTTCCTAGCATTTGAGCTGTTGGTTTTTTATTATCCCATTGATAAGTCATTTTTTTATCTCCTCTAAAATTTTTGGTGCCCAAGACTTAGCATCTTGTGTGGTAACATGAAAATCATATTTTTTTGGCTTAACAAACATTTGATTTGTATCCTCAAACCTACCCTTTTTTATTGTATCTACCCAGATTATATAATCAGCAGGAAATAAGCTTCTTGCCTTTGGAGTTGGACAAATAAAATCTGCAACAACAAAGTTTCCTTCCTCTTTTAATTTTAAAGCAAAATCAGCCATTCTGTTAGCTTGTCTAGATCTGCCCTCTTCTGAAAAATCCCAATCGTTTGCAGCTTTTCTTACTTCATCTGCATTTAACCTTTTGGCATTTAATAATGGAGCTAGTTCGTTGGCCAAAGTTGTTTTTCCCGCACCTGGAAGTCCCATAATTAAAATAATTTTCATTATTTTTAAGTTTAAATTAAATTACCAGCAACCCACTTATGAAAGTGATGTGTTGGATTGTCCATCTTGGGAGAAAAATTACCACCATTATAAGCTGGAGAATTTCTGCCTATTTGCATACTTTGAATTATATCTACATCTTCTTTTTGAATGTCTTCCCATTGTTTGTGATTTTTTTGTCTTAAAGTTTTATACTTTGTTGAAGTTGCCGCCTCATCTCCTACATAATAAATTTCCATATGTTCTACTGTAAACTCATGATTGATTGGCTCTAACCAATAAGCATAATAATGATCTTTGTGAATTCCTAACATTACATTTGGAAATAGTGCTACATACTCAGCTATATTTTCTTTTTCTTTAGGCCAATTAGGAAAACAAGGAAACTTTTCTTTTCCATCAAAACTTGGATTATAAACTACAGTTCCTTGTCCAGCAAAACGATTTGGCAGTCCTTGAATATGATAGTGATCTTCTAACTTTGAATAAGAATTTAATCCTGGATGAACCCAAGGTAAATGATAGCTTTCACAATAATTTTCAATTGCAAATTTCCAATTACATTTTGCATCTAATTTAAAATAACCATAGTCATTTGCATGATAAATTAATTCTCTATCTTTTAATGACCAAAATTTTTCCCATCTTTGACTTAAAGGACTGATGTAATCCTCAAATGGAATTTCATTGTTGTTAATATTAATCATAATTAGATCTAACCAAATATATGATCTTATCTGTTTTAAATTACTTTTTGATTTATCAAATTCAGGTGTTTGATGAATATTCATTCCTCCAATATTAGGTGTAGCAATTAATTTACCTTCTAAATCATAAGACCACGAATGATATGAGCACCTCATAACATTTCTAATTTTGCCAGCTTCTTTAACTAATTTAACTCCTCTATGACTACAAATATTATGAAAAACTTTTATTTCTTTATTTTTTGTTCTAACAATAAGTAAGGGTATTCCAAGTAAATCAATTGGTTTCACATCACCTTCATCTGGAATAGAACTTCCAACTCCAATCACGATCCACTTATCTTCAAATAATTTTTTTCTTTCAATTAAAGTATATTCTTTACTGATGTAACATTCATTTGGTAAACCATGAGCTTCACTAATTGGTTTAGATACAATATCTAACTTTTGTTTATCTATAATATTGTAAATTTCTGACATGGTTTATTTTATCACTTGATACAACCCTAACCAAGCATTTACGTCTTTGCTCGCAATGTAATCTGATTTAAAAAATTTTATTTCTTTCCATTTATTTTGCTGTTTAAGTTGTTCAATTTTTTTATCAAAACCATATTCTTCATGTATTCCCTCATTTATAGTAAAACAAATAAAACCATCATTCTTTGTAATCCTTATAAATTCCTCTAGAGCTGGTGGCTTTACATGTCCAAAAGTAAATGTACCAACACACATAACAGAGTCATATTCGTCGTCTTTTTTATTAATGGGTTTATTCAAGTCTATTTGTTCAAGCTCTTCATAAAGATCATTTGGTACCAATTCTAATAACTTTTTTGAAAGATCTGCCCCATGAAAATTTTTAAAACCATATTTTTTTAATTCAACACCCACCAATCCAGTTCCGCAACCAGCATCATAAATTTTTGCATCTTTGTTTTTTTGGAATTCTGAAAATACTTTTGTTGTTTCTTTTGGTCCTGTGTAATTCCAATCGACCATATCCTTGTCATATTTATTACCATCACCCCACTCATCGTAATATTTCATTACTTGATCGGTATCTTTTAACTTGTAAATGGGAATTTTGTTACCTACGTCTTTTTGCGCCATGATAAAACTTACTTCACTTTTAATAAAAAAACTCCAAAATAATTTTTTTTATCTGCAAAATATTTTAAGACTTTAAAGCCTGATTTATTAACTAATTTAATAAAATTATTTTTTGTATATTTATGAGAATTTTCAGTATGAATGCTTTCATCTTTTGTAAATTTAATATTCTTTTTATTAATTTTTAACGTGAAATTTTTCTTTGAAATAAGATGCATTTCAATTCTGTTTTTTTTTAAATTGTAGAATGCTTTATGATCAAAATTTTTAGTTTGAAATTTTGAATTACAAATTTTGTTTACTACATCTAATATATTTTTATTAAATTTTGCTGTTACTCCCAATTTATCATTGTAAGCATTTTCAAGAGTTTTCTTATTTTTGATCAAATCAACCCCAATTACTAAATAAGAGTTTTTGCCTATAATTTTTGAAAAATTTTTTAATATTTTTTTTGCATTTTTGGGTAAATAATTTCCAATTGTCGATCCTGGAAAAAAACTGACTATTTTTTTTTTATTTTTTAAAATTTTATTTAATCTATTGGTCTGACTAAAATCAGCACATATTGCTGTTACTTTTAAATCTGAGAATTTTTCTGCAATTTTTGATGCATTTTCAAACAAATATTCCTTACTGATATCTATAGGAATATATTCTTTGGGTTCACTTAATGATTTTATAAATTTATTTATTTTTTTATTTGAACCACTACCAAATTCTACAATTGTTGAATTAATTGGTAATTTCTTTCTTATCTCTTTTTGTAAGTTACCTAGTATTTCTAACTCTTTATTTGTTGGGTAATATTCTTTAAGATTTGTAATTTTATTAAATAACTTCGAGCCTTTTTCATCATAAAAATATTTAGGTAATAAATATTTTTGTTTTTTATTTAATAATCCTTGTAAGATTAATTTTTTATCGTCTTGAATTTGATTGTTTATATTTATTAATTTTAAATTAGTCACTAGATGTCATCAGCTAGTCTGACACCACAAAACTGCCAAGTATCACTTGGATAAAAGAAATTTCTATAAGATGCTCTGACATGATTAATAGACGTAGAATGTGAGCCGCCTTTTAAGACAAACTGATTGCACATAAACTTGTTATTATATTCTCCTAGATTTCCTTCATATGGTTTATATTTTTTGTAAGGCGTGTAATTACTGCTTGTCCATGCCCATAAATTTCCATAAACATCGTCTGCTTTTTCTTCAACTTCATGAAAAATTTTATTTTCTAAAAAATTACCTTTTTTCTCAGATTGTTTTAAAAAATACTCTAATTCAAATTCAGTTGGTAATCTTTTATTTTTGTATCTTGCAAAAGCATCTGCTTCATAGAAACTTATATGAGAAACTGGTTTTTCATTATCAATTTTTTTTAAACCATTTAATGTAAAATAATTATTATTATCTATCCAATACATTGGTTTTTCTAATTTGTTATTATTTACAAAATCCCATCCATCAGATAACCAATACTCATGGTTTTTATATCCTCCATCATTAATAAATTCTTTCCACTCTCCATTAGTAACAAATGAATATATTTTAAATGGATCTAATTGTGTTTCTGATACTGGTAATTCGTTATCGTAACAAAAAATATCTTCGTTGTTTCCATATTTAAATTTTTTACTAGTTTCTAATGTAAATTTATTTTCTTCTTTAGCAGTCGGTTTATCATCGTTAGAATTATAAGTCGGCATCAATGGATTGTTGTAAAAAATATTTTTAATATCCATTAACATTAATTCTTGATGCTGTTGTTCGTGATTTGAACCTAGTTCAACTAAAAATGATGTCCTGTTGTTTTTTGTCCTTTTTAAAAAGTCAATAATATTTTCAGTTACATAGTGTCTATATTTTATAACATCTTTTAAGATGGGTCTATTTAGTGAACCTCTCTTATTTCGAGGATTGTACTCACCTACAGAATTATAATACGAATTAAATATGTAATTGTAATCTTTGTTAAAAGGTTTGTAACTATCATCTAATTCTGACAAGATGAATTTTTCGAAGAACCATGTGGTGTGACCAAGATGCCACTTAAGTGGGCTAACATTTTTGCTGGGCTGTATGACCATATCCTCAGCCTCTAAGTTCTCGCACAGAGATAGCGTTTGCTGTCTTGTTTTGGAGAATAATTCTGTAATTTGAGATAATTTATTTTCCATGACTAAATTTAATTAAATTTTCGGATCATGACAATGGGTTACAATGTGTTCAGCTGTTTAATATTTTTATAGACACGGAATATAAAATAATTAAGAATTTAGTTATGAATTTTTCTTTAGAAATAGGTCCTAAAACTGATTTAAGTACGTTGCCTAAGGTAAAAGATGTTTATGTTACAATGCTACCTGGAGGTGATTATAAAGAGACTGCTCAACAATCTGGAGAGTTAGTTAAAGAGGGATTTAATCCAGTTCCTCACTTCCCAGCAAGGTCAATAAATGATGAAAATCAGCTAAAAGATTATGTTTCTAGATGTAAAGATTTGGGTGTTAAGCAAGTCTTGGTGATAGGTGGAAGTCGTGACCCGATCGGAAAATTTGATAGCTCATATCAAATGTTAGAGACAGGGTTTTTTGATGGCATCAAGATTGGAATTGCTGGACATCCCGAGGGGAGTCCTGATATATCCGACTCTGATTTAGAAAAAGCTATGATAGATAAAAAGCCTTATGCTGATTATATAGTTACACAATGGCTAATGGATACTCAGCCTATTATAGATTTTATCTCAAAACAAACAATACCAGTTCATGTTGGAATAACTGGGCCAATGAAAATATCTAGCTTAATTAAATTTGCTAATATTGTAGGGGCAAAAAATTCCATTAACTTTCTTAAATCTAATTTTAGTAAGGCGTTAGATTTATTGAAACCTAAAGACCCTAATGATTTAATTGGGAAAGTTAAATCGCATACTGATTATTTCCACATTTATACATTCGGCGGCTTGAAGGAAACTAACAAGTGGTTGAAGGAGAATAACTATGTCTAATGAATTTGACTATAGTAAACTAAGACATACAACATCAGTAGATCAGTCTGATAGAAAAGTACCATACAATTTAAGGCAAAGCGGACCTACTAAAGTTGAGATGCTAATATCAACAAGAGTAAGGAAATCTCCATACTGGCATTTATCTATGAAAGCAGGATGTTGGAGAGCAACTGTTTATAACAGAATTTATCATCCAAGAGGTTATGTTAAACCTGAAGATGGTGGTGCAATGGTTGAGTACGAAGCAATTAAAAACCATGTAACAATGTGGAATGTTGCAGTTGAAAGACAAATACAAGTTAAAGGACCAGATGCAGAAAAATTTGTTGATTATGTAATTACAAGAGATGCTACAAAAATTTCTCCAATGAGAGGAAGATATGTAATTTTGTGTAATTCTTATGGAGGAGTATTAAATGATCCTATTCTTTTAAGAATTTCTAAAGATGAATTTTGGTTTAGTTTATCAGATAGTGATATAGGATTATATCTGCAAGGAGTAAATGCAGATGAAAGGTTTAATGTTCAAATTAATGAAATAGATGCTTGTCCTGTACAAATTCAAGGTCCTAAAGCAAAAGCTTTGATGAAAGATCTTTGTGGAAGTGAAGTTGATATTGATAACATGCCTTTTTATGGATTGGCTTCTGCAAAAGTTGGTGGAAGAAGTTGTATAATTTCTCAAACAGGTTTTTCAGGCGAGTCTGGATTTGAAATATATTTAAGAGAAGCAACTTTATATGCCGAAGATATGTGGAATGCTGTTCTTGAAGCAGGTAAAAAACATAACTTAATGGTAATTGCTCCTGCACACCATAGAAGGATACAAGCTGGAATTCTTTCATGGGGACAAGATATGGATCATGAGCATAATCCATTTCAATGTAATCTTGGATATCAAGTTTCTTTATCTGGTAAAGGTGAATGGAACAAAAAAGCAGATTACATTGGTAAAAAAGCTCTCGAGAAAATGAAAGCTGATTTAAAAGCAGGTCATAAACCTTACAAACTTCAATTAGTTGGACTTGAATTAGGAGGAAAACCTATTGAAGAATATGCTCCAGATTTTTGGTTAATTTCAGAAAACGGCAGTGAGCCTGTAGGATTTATAACTTCTCCTTGGTATCACCCAGAAAAAGGGAAAAATATTGCCATGGGATACGTACCATTTGATGGCACGCTAAATGCAAATGGTTTTCCAAAGGGTAAGGTTGGATCGAAATTTAAAGTCCACCTACCAGAAAAATATTCTGATAAACCTGGAGAACCGGTCGATGCAGTTGTAGTTGATGTTCCATTTACAGAATCTTACAACGCAAATACAAGAGAAGTAGTCAGTAAGTGATAAAAATTTTTTTAGGGGGAATTTAATTCCCCCTAAATATGACGAAAACCTTTTTCATAGTTGTTTGCATTATAATCGCTATTGCTCTAATAATATTCCCATTAATCGTTTCGTATAAGGCGCAAAAAAAAAATAAAGATAATTAATGTTTGCTCAGTTTTTAGATATTGTTTTTAAATCGTTAAAGCTTGATAAAACTCTTTATAGAACTCCAAGATATTATGGAGAAGCTGGAATTTATTTTGCAATTCTAATTATGATTTTAGATGGGGTTGCGGGTGCTATTGCAGCTAATACGATTGTAAAAACATCAGTTGGTATATCTGGTTTAACAGCATTATTAACATGGCTGGTGTGGGCAATTTTTATATTTGTAATTGGCGTTAAAATTTTTCCTGATAAAGATAGAAAAATTCCATTTAAAAGAGTTCTTATAGCTGTTGGGTACGCTCACGCTCCAGGCCTGATAAGATTTTTTGCAGTTACACCAGAACTGGTTCTTTTAATTATTTTTCTTACTCAATTTTGGATTTTTGCTTCATTAATCATTGCAACACGACATATTTTAAATTTAAAATCAAATTTAAAAGCATTTGGAATTGTATTTTTGTCTTTTTTAATTATTTCTTTTTTGACAATTTCATTTGTAATGACAAAAATTAATTCATTACCTATAAGTACAAATATTTAAAGCGGAAATAAAGTTTTTGATGTTCTGCAGGAGTTACAAAGTTTATATCCTGTTAGTATTAAATTTTGGGTTACTGTTTCATCTTTTTTTTTACATTCATCACAAATATCATTTAATTCATTATTATCTGATTTGTCTAATTTATATTCAAAGTTATCAGTCATTATCTGTTAATCCTGCTCCTGCAGTTTTTTGTTTTAACTCATCTGTTTCTTCCACAAATGTGTTTTCTGATAATTTTGTTAATTCTTTCCAATCTTCTTCAGAAAAATTATTCTTATTTTCTAAGAATTGAATTTTAATTACATCAGCTTTTTCTACAATCTCACTACTTAAGTAATTTGAATAAATTGATTGATTGAAATTTAATAAAAATTCTTTTTGATCTATCTTTAAAAAAATTCTCTTTCCTGTTATTTCTGAAGATCTGCTGACAAACGGCAAAAATATCAATGGGTAAGCCATTTTTTCAATTTCTATATCACTTAGATCTTGGATAGAGATAGATTGATCAAAAAAACTTAATCCAAGTTTAATCGGACAGTAAAAGTTTTGAGGTCTGTTGCTTTTGTTAAAAGATTGGCAATTTTCAAACTTCTCATTATTAAAAATCTTAAAATATTGATTTATATGTTTTATTCCTGGTAAACCAAATAACTCAAGTTGTTTAATGTTCTTTCCTATTTCTTCGGCAACACCCCAAGAGAAACCTTTTGCTTTAGTTGAACGTTTAACAATTGTATCGATTTCACTATAACTTCTCATTAATTACTTTAGTTATATATCCAATATTGATTAAATGAATTAAGTTCATTTGGTAATGGTGCTCCTTGAAACATACAAATCCTTAACCATTTATCAGATCTTGGATCAAACTTTACTGCACCAAAAAAAGATAGTTTAAGTCTTAACATATCAATAGGAACTAATTTTGAGCCGATGGTGTTATCTTGAATTTCAGAATATGGATATTTCTCTGTTATAAACACTCTTCTTACAATATGTCTTAAATCATTGTTCCGTACTAGAAATTTACCAATTTTTAAGCTGTTTTTTAATGTAAAAATAGTTTCATAAAGTTTTTTTATATCTCTAGCAATAGCTGTAGGCTGCTCAAGTTCTGAACCATTATCTTCAAACCGATCTCCAATTCTAGGCTCTTCTTTATTTTTTGAAATGAACCAAAATTTTTTATTATTTTCATTTTTTGAAAAATCAATTTTTAAAATATCTGAATAATTTTTCTCAATTATTTCTCTTAGATCATTTATAGTTCTATCTATAGGTATATTAAAACTAATATCCTCGTCTGAACTCATTTGAGAAATTAAAGGATCAGTTATTTCATTATATGGCTCCATCATTATAGAAACCAAATACTCAATTCCTTCTTCAGATAAATTTTCCTCTGCCCAGTTATATAATTTATCAAATATATAAAAATTTGATTTATCAATATTATCTTTCAAATAATTAATTAAATTTTGTAAATCATTAATTAAATTGTTTATTTTTTTCTTTTGGTATTCGCTGTCAGTATTCCATGAAGTTACATTTTTTAAAGATTTTGTTAAACAGTTGTAAAAAATTTTAAACTCTTCATCTGATACTTTTTCTATTTCTCTTATTTTTTTTAAAGCTGTCTCTTTAGCTAGAATCCAATTATTTAACAATGAAGGGTGGTTAACAATAAATGGTGCCATTCCTAATCCAGTTGAATTTCCAATTCCTAAATTTCTACAAATATCCAAGTCTAATTCTACTGCGTCTTTAGGATTTTTATGTTTAGCTATGTGATTGACTTGATCGAAAGTGAATTGTCTTACAAGGTAAACTAACATCATTTCCAATCTAAAAGGACCATTTATTTCATCTCTATTTTTAATTCTAAACCTGTCTGCTAATCCAAATTTTCCTGAGCCGTATACTGCAGTTGTTCTGTACAAATATCCAACTTTTGAAAGCTCATTAGTATTTGGCTGGATACCTTTTGATAAACACTCAACCACATAATTAAATGCTCTAACTGATCTATTTGCTCTTGAGAGAGTTAGTTCTTTATAAGAAAGTCTCCCTACTTCTTGTTTAGGGACATTTTGTGAAAGTCTATCAATATCAATTTTTGAAGGAATGCCATCATACAAAGCAAATGCAGCATCCCATTTGGTTGCTATTACTCTATCAGATCTTTCCTCATCTTTAAGCTCATTAGCAAAACAAACTAAAGAATATGTTTTTTTATCTTTTGAAAATGAATAAATAGCTACTCCATATCCCCTATCATTCAAGTCAAACAAATCTCTGTTATATTTCCAATCTTTGAACTCATTTAAAAATGATCTTAGAAAAGATAATTTAGATTGATGAAAAGATCCAAGCCTAGAAAGTTTCATTACAATTTTAGGATCTCTTAGTGGAACTTGCATTAATTAATTCCTTTATAAAAATTAAACCAGTTATTGCCAAGTATCTTATTTATCTCTTCTTCCTGAAAACCTCTATTTTTTAGCTCTGTATTTAAGTTATTAAATCCTCTTGCGTCCAAAAACCAATCTGGTTGTTTTGGAAAACCAGGTTTATCTTTACTGCCTTCACCAAAATTTTTTGATTTTGACCAAGTTCCATTTCTCATCCACTCAACTACATTGTCTGGTTGGTTCAAACATAAGTCTGATCCTATACCAACATTATTAATACCCATAATTTCAACTGTTCTTGCAACCATTTCACAAAAACTTTCTATTTTACAATTCGTTCCATCTTTTAAATGGTGAGCATACAATGACAATCCTAACATTCCTCCACTATCAGATAAAACTTTTAATAATTCTGTAGATTTATTTCTTTTTGCTTCAAACCAAAAAGTTGGATTTGCATGAGTGATCGCAATTGGTTTTTGACTAATTTCAATTGCATCAAGTGTACTTTTCTCTGCTGAATGAGACATGTCAACAACGATACCTACTTTATTCATTTCTTTAATAGCCTCTTTTCCAAAATTAGTAACTCCGCTATCGTTTTTTTCATAACATCCAGTGGCTAATAATGATTGGTTGTTATAAGTTAATTGCATAAATCGACAACCTTGTGAGTGTACTTTTTCTATAAGACCTATGTCATCTTCAATTGGTGAACAATTTTGAAATCCAAAAAAAATTGCAGTTTTGTTTTCTTCTTTTGCTTTTGTAATATCGTTGTAGTTATTTCCTAGAAATATAAGATCTTTATTTTCTTCGAAATGTTTATTCCACTCTTGTATTCTTTGTTGTAATTCATCATAGTCTTCATGATAAACTAACGTTACGTGAACTGCATTTAATCCAGCTTTATTATTTATTTCAAAGATTTCTCTAGACCATTTACAATATTGAAGATTATCAATTCGATAATTCATATTTGGTATACACTATTATTATTATTATGATTGTCACTAATTTAAACTGTCATTAGCTAAAAATTGCAATTTAAGGGAAATATCTGTAAATTGATATTGGTTTCATGAGATACAAAAAAAAATCACATAAAGTATCAATTGTAATGGGCAGTCAGTCTGATTACAAAACAATGAAAAATTGTGAAAAAGTTCTTAAGATTTTAAAAGTTAATTATGAGACAAATATCGTCTCTGCACACAGAACGCCTGATAGACTTTATACCTATGCAAAGAAAGCAGAAAATAATAATATTTCTATTATTATTGCTGGGGCCGGAGGATCAGCACATTTACCTGGTATGATTGCTGCTATAACTAGAATTCCAGTCATAGGTGTTCCCATTGAAAGTAAAAAGTTAAAAGGTTTAGATAGCCTACTATCAATTGCTCAAATGCCAAAAGGAATTCCTGTTGGTACAGTTGCTATTGGAGAAGATGGTGCAATCAATGCTGGTTTATATGCTGCTTCAATTATAGCTACGTATGATAACAAAGTAAAAAAAACACTTTTAAATTGGCGAAAAAAACAAACATCAAAAGTAAAAAAAAAACCAAAGTAATTAATGTCTAAACCTGATCTAGGAATAATAGGTGGAGGACAATTAGGAAGTCTATTAGCATCTGCAGCAAAAAAACTTAATATTAAAACGGTTATTTTATCAGATGATAAAGATGCACCCGCAATCAATTTTGCAGATGAATTTATTTATGGAGACTACCAAGACATAAATATTATCAATAACTTTTTAGAAAAAGTGGATCTTGTTACTTATGAGTTTGAAAATATCCCATATGATATATTAAAAAAAATTAATGAAACCAAATCTGTATTACCAAGCCCCGAAATAAATAAATTAATTCAAAATAGAATGACTGAAAAAGAGTTTTTAAATAAAAATAATATAACTACAACACAGTTTGTAAGCATAAAAGATTTAGATGATATAAAGATAAACGATAGATTAATGCCTGGTTTATTGAAAACTTGTACACTTGGTTATGATGGAAAGGGCCAATATAAAATAATTAATGCAAATGATTTAAATGAAGATTTTGATTTTTCAAAAGGCTACATCTTAGAAAAGATAGTAAATTTAAAAAAAGAAATTTCAGTAGTGGTTACAAGATTTGGTCATCAAAAATATGAAATTTATGATCCAATTGAAAATTATCATGAAGACCAGATTTTAAAACACTCCAAAATTCCCGCTGATATAAGTGATGAAATTAAAAATAAAGCATTGGACTGGGCAAAAATAGTGGCTGAAGAGCTTGATTATATTGGTACTATGTGCGTTGAATTCTTTATAGATAAAAATAATAATTTATATGCTAATGAAGTTGCACCAAGAGTACATAATTCTGGACACCTAACTATAAATTCACACAACATTAGCCAATTTGAAAATCATATAAGAGCTGTATGTGGACTTGAAAAATTAGAAACAAAAAAAATTTATAATGCAAAAATGCTTAATTTGATTGGTGAAGATATATTAGAATATAAAAATAAAAAATTTAAAGAAAATGAATTTTTTTATGATTATTTAAAAAAAGAAGTTAAAGCTAAAAGGAAAATGGGACATTTAACAACTATAGAAAAATAGTTTTAAGAAATTGTTTGGATCAAAGAAATATTATTGTTTGTGGGTTTGTTAACTTCCTTTGAAACTTCATGAAAGTTTAATTTTGTTTTTTTACACTCTTTCAGAAAACTCGATCCTGTTAATTCAAGATTTAAATATCTATTAACATCATTTTCATTGATTATAACAGGCTGTCTATGATGTATTTCTTTAATATTTTCATCTGCATCCTCGGTTATTAAACAAAATTGATCGTTGTCATAAATAGCCGCTAAATACATAAGCTTTTTATCCTCTCTTAAAAAATAATAAGGTGTTTTATTTTCTTTTTCTCTTTTCCACTCATAAAAACCATCTGCTACAGCTACACATCTATGTAGTCGAATTAATTTTTTGAAAGACACTTTTTCATCTATAGTTTCTAGCCTTGCATTTATTAAAGGTTTAAAATCTTTTTGCTTAGCCCAGCTAGGTACTACTCCCCACTTTAAATTTTCTAGAGTATTTCCATTATTATATTTTTTAATTACAGGTAATTTTTGAAATGGATGTGCATTATAATTTTCATTATCTTCAACTTGTATAGCTGACTTAACAAGTTTTTTTGTTTTTGTAACGGGGCTAGTTATTACGTATCTTCCACACATATTTAATTTTCTTGGTTTAATCTAAATTTAGATTATATGTTTTTCGAAACTATGAAATCAATAGAAAATAATTTTGATGATCCGCAAGTAAATGAGTTGCTAACTAAGCATTTTATTGAATTGAGATCAGTTTCTCCTGAGGGGAGTTCGCATGTATTAGATATACCTGGATTAAAGGATCCAAGTATAAAATTCTGGAGTTTGTGGGAAAATAATGAATTAATTGGTTGTGGAGCTTTAAAATTATTTGATGAAACGCATGGAGAATTTAAATCTATAAGAGTTTCAGATAAATTTAGAAACAAAAAATATGGTGGAAAAATAATTTCACATCTTATTGAAAAATCTAAACAAATAGGAATTACTAAACTAAGCGTCGAAACTGGTGCGGGTGATTTTTTTGCGCCCGCTAGAAAACTTTTTAAAAGTTTTGGTTTTAAAGAGTGTGGGCCTTTTGCGCACTATAAAGATGATCCTAATTCGTGCTATTATTCAGTAGACATTTGAGGAGTTTAGTTTGGAAGCTGATAAATCAAGACCATTTGTATTATATGTTGCTGAAATCATTTATCGAAAGATATATGAAATCAAGATTAAAAATCCAAATTTAACTAATATTCAAGCTTTTGAAATATTTATTGCATCAGATGATTATAATGAAATTAGTTCAGGAAATTTTCATGATAAATGGTTTAAAGAACTTGAGAGCAATGACTACGTAGATAAATCTACAAAAAAAAAGATTAATCAAGAAACTATAAGACTTTTACAAATACAAAAAGATACTATGATTAAACAATTAATGAAAATCCCAAAATTATATTATGCAAAAAGTCACTTTCCTTTGGAATTATCTCAAAGAGCATTTGATCATTTGTGGAGAGTTTGTGAAAGTTATGAACTTTGGTGTAAAGAAACTAAACAAAATGGATTAATATTATTAAATTTAACAGAATAATTTATGAGTAATAAAATTTTGAGATTTATAGATAGTACTTTAATAGATTTAGGAAGACAGTTTAAGTGGACCTATCTACCACCATTGATGATTTATCTTGCTGCTGGTATTTCAGGACTAACAGGTATTGTTGGAACTTTTTTTGTTAAAGACTATCTAAACTTATCTGCTGCTTTTCTTGCTGGACTGGGTTTTTGGGCTGGAATTCCATGGGCATTGAAGATGCCTTTAGGTCATCTTGTTGATCTAATCTGGAATAAAAAAAATTACATGGTTTTTGTTGGAGCATCCTTAATCTCATTAAGTTTAATTATAATGTACGGTTTAATAATTCATACTGAATGGATGTCCTCAATTCTTTCAGTGGAAACATGGTTTGTGATCAGTGTTTTGCTTGCTCCGATTGGTTATGTTGTGCAAGATGTTGTAGCCGATGCTATGACTGTAGAAGCAGTTCCTTTAGTTGATGATAGTGGAAATAAATTTTCAAGAGATGAAATCAAACTTATGCATACAACAATGCAAACTCTTGGAAGATTTGCAATAATTGGTGGAACTGTTTTAGTTGCTTTAGCTAACGTTATCCTCTTTAAAGGAGTAGACGATCTTGAACAAGCAGATAAGATAAGTTTATACGGTTCAATTTATATATATGCTTTAATTATACCAATTGTATCCGTTCTTGGAATATTTCTCGCTTCATATTTAAAAAATCAAAAGAAAAGAAAACTTATTGAACAAGGTCTTGAGGGTGACCAAGATTATGCTCCTTCAGAGAAAACTGAAGTAAACTGGTGGATATTAGGTGGAAGTTTAGTTTTTGTTATTTTCACTTTAGGTATTGGATCATTCAAAGTGCCATTTGCTCAAGAAATTGTTTTTGTAGGTTCAATGGCAATTATTCTATTTTTAATGAATAAATTAGTTAAAGAACTTCCTCAGGATTTAAGACTTACTGTTGTAGGGACAGCAATAATAATTTTTATTTTTAGAGCAATGCCAGGACCTGGTCCAGGTTTATCTTGGTTTGAAATTGATGTACTTGAATTCAATGAACAATTTTTTTCAGTGTTATCACTTATTGCATCAGTTTTAACCCTTGTAGGGATTATCTTATTAAGACCATTTATGGCAAACAACTCAATAGCTAAAATAATAGTGATTTTATCCATTGCAGGTGCAATTTTATTTTTACCAAGTGTTGGTATGTATTATGGATTTCACAATTGGACATCATCAATTACTAATGGAGTTGTTGATGCCAAGTTTATTGCAATATTAAATACTGCACTTGAGTCACCTTTGGGACAAGTCTCAATGATACCTTTGCTTGCATGGATTGCTAAAAATGCTCCGTCGCACTTAAAAGCAACTTTCTTTGCAGTATTCGCATCTTTTACAAATCTTGCTTTATCAGCAAGTGCTTTAGGGACTAAATATTTAAATGAAATTTATGTTATTACTAGAGAAGTAAAAGATAAGGTAACAAACGCTATTCTTACCACTGCCGATTATTCAGATCTAGGTATTTTGTTGATAACAGTAACACTAATAACTTTAATAATTCCAATTGTGTTTGTGGTTATAATTCAAAAGACTAAATTTAAAACTTCAGAATAATTTTTATTCAGCTTTATAGCCAAATTCTAAACAAGCATCAGTTATTGAATGATAAAGAGATTCTCCAAAACTTCTTAAAGCAAATATTCTTACTTTTCTTGGATTTGAACTAATAAAATCAATAGTTATTGTGATTGCATGAAAAGCAGAATTAGAACATTTTCCTTCATCAAGACCATCTAAATTTAACGGACAACCCTTTTTCAATACTTCATCTACCAAAGAACCTTCTAATTCAAGTATTGTTCTTGAATGAGATAGATCAGTTAATGCAAAATGATCATGACTTAGGTTTTCTAAAATAGATTTTTCTATTTCTTTATTCGTTGAAACGACCAACCAATTATCAGGTCCCATCCATAAAATTCTTGTATTAGTATTTGAAGATACCAAGAGTGTCTCAGGTAAATTTAAATTATCTATTTTTATTTTATCAATACTAATTGAAGATTTTTTATATTTAACAATTTGATAAATCAAAACATCCTTGATTTCTCTAATATTTATTAGCTCATCTTTACTATCGTGATTGCCAAACAATCCATGTTTATGAATATTTTCTAGTGCAGAAACATTTTTCATGATCTAACTCTTTTTCCTTCAGGGTCAACATAATGTGAAGATATAACTTCTACTTCAATTGATTTATTTTTTAATGGTGATACCGCAAAAAACTTTTTACCTATCATATTTTTTCCATCTTTCATTATTGCCAGAGAAAATGGATTATTATTTTCTACACTCCAACAAGAAGAAGAAACGTGACCAAGTTTAGGGTTTGGTAATTTTGCATTCTGATCTTGGACGATATGAGATCCTTCAGGAATACTAGACTTTCTATCAATTGGAATAAGTCCAACAATTTTTTGTCTGCTCTCAACATTAAATGCTTCTCTCCCTAAAGAATTTTTGCCGATAAAATCTTTTTTCTTTGAAACTAATCCATTTAATGAAACATCTGATGGGATTGTTCGACCATCTAATTCTGGCCCTGCAACGTGTCCCATTTCTATTCTTAATGTTGACAAAGCTTCAGTTCCATAAGGCTGATTTCCAAAATCTTTTCCTACTTCCATCATTTTCTCCCACATGAACATGCCATGATCTGATTTGACATTAATCTCATATGCAAGCTCACCAGAAAATGAAATTCTAAAAATTCTTGATGGAACACCAAAAAATTCTGCTTCTTTATAGCCCATAAAAGGCAAAGCTTCATTTGATACGTCTAAGTCCGGATATAATTTTGATAACATGTCTCTAGATTTAGGTCCAGCAATTGCAGCCCCTGCCCATTGCTCAGTTGTAGAGACAACATTTACATTTAATTCTGGCCAAACAATTTGAAGATAATATTCTAAGTGAGATAAAACATTTGCAGCTTGTGCAGTTGTTGTTGTCATATGATAATGATTTTCTGAAATTCTTGTTGTTGTTCCATCGTCCATGACAATTCCATCTTCTCTAAGCATCAATCCATATCTTGCTTTTCCAACAGGTAATTTCATCCAAGCATTTGTATAAACTCTATTTAAAAATTCTGCTGCGTCTGGACCTTTAATATCAATTTTTCCTAATGTAGTTACATCGCATATACCAACATTCTCTCTAACATTTTTTGCCTCTCTCTTTGAAGCTTCAAATAAAGTTTCACTTCCTAGCTTATAATATCGAGGTCTTTTCCAAGCACCTGCATCAACAAATACAGCATTATTTTTCTCATGCCATTCATGCATTGGGGTTTTTCTAGTCGGCATATATTCCATACCTACTTCACGACCAACTATTGTCCCGATTGTAATTGGTGTGAAAGGTGGTCTAAATGTTGTGTGTCCCACTTCAGGAACTATTTTATTTTCTATATTAGATACCAACTGAAGGCCATTTAAATTACTTGTACGGCCTTGATCTGTTGCCATTCCAAGAGTTGTGTATCTTTTGACATGCTCTATTGATCTGTAGCCTTCTCTTAGTGCGATTTCTATATCAGAAACAGATACATCATTTTGAAAATCAACAAATCTTTTTGGATTTTCATTCTTAGGTAACGGCATACACCAAAATTTATCATGAGCTCCGTATTTCTTTTCATTTACATTTGGAATTGAGATTTCTGTTTTAGTCTCTGTAATTTTTGCGGAAAGATTTGAACCATTTTCAAAACCATGTTTTAAACTTTCTTCTAATGTGAATGATCCATTTGCAGCGCCAACTGAGGTCTCATGTTGTTTTTTCTTATCTGGAATAAATGCATCAATTTTTTCTTCATACTTAAGTTTATTTCCTGATTGTGATGCTAAATGAACCGATGGTGTCCAAAATCCAGACACACAAATACAATCACAATCTACAGTTTCTATTTTTTCAAAAGAATTTTTATCTTTATTCAGTTTGCCAATTTTTGCAGATTTAACTTTTTTGTATCCATTAGCGACAATAACACCGTGGGAAAATCTTATATCAATTCCCTTTGATTTAGCTTCATCGATTAATTCTGATGAATGTTCTTCTCTAGTATCTAATATAATTGGTTCAACATTATTTTTTTTGAACTCTAAAGCTGTTTCATATGCACTATCGTTATTTGTAAATATTAAAGGTTTCTTTCCAACCAATACTCCGTAGACTTTCATATATTCTTTTGCAGCTGCTGATAAAAAAATTCCTGGAGTATCATTGTTGCCGAACACAATTGGTCTTTCAATTGAACCAGTTGATAAAATTGTTTCTTTGGCTCTAATATACCAAAGTCTTTGTCTTGGGGTGAATTTTGATTTTTTCTCTAAATGATCACTAACTCTCTCAAACATAACCAACATGTTATGATCATAGTAACCAAAAACTTGAGATCTATTTTTTACAGTTACATTGGGCATAGATTTTAATTCAGTAATTATTTTTTCTGCCCAATCTTTTCCTGATAAATTATCGATGCTTACGTCATCAGTTAAAAGTGTTCCTCCAAATCTTGGTTTATCCTCAGCTAAAATTACTTTTGCTCCATTTTTTGCAGCAGCATATGCACTTGCTAATCCAGAGGGTCCGGATCCAGTAACTAACAAATCGCAATACTCAAATTTATGTTCATATCTTTCTTTATCTTTTTCTATCGAAGCAACCCCTAATCCTGCAGCTTTTCTAATGAAAGGTTCGTAAATTTTATACCAGAAACTTTTAGGCCACATAAATGTTTTATAATAAAACCCAGCAGGGAAAAACATTTTTAAAAAATTATTAATTGCACCGACATCAAAATTTACTGATGGCCAACAGTTTTGGCTTGTTGCAGACAAACCTTCAACCAGTTCCATTTCTGTTGCATTAACATTAGGTTCTGAATGACCATTGAATTCTACTTGAAGCTTTGCGTTTGGCTCTTCTACTCCTGCACCAAAAAAACCTCTTGGTCTATGATATTTAAAACTTCTACCAACTAGGTGTATTCCATTTGCAATCAAAGCAGATGCAATTGTATCACCTTCAAATCCAAATAATTTTTTACCATTAAAAGTAAAAGATATTTTTTTGTTTCGATTAATTAATCCCTCTTTATTTAATCTAAAAGGTTGGCTCATCTTATTTCTTCTGTGACTTTTGCTGTTTGGAAAATTTCATGCGTAGCGGTGTCTCTTTGCACCTTAATCCATTGTCTACATCCAGCTATATGTTGCCATAACTCTATATGTTTCCCTCTTGGACTTTTTCTCATATAAACAAAATTATCCCAATCCTCGCTTGATACTTCTTCATTTATATTAGGTCTTTTTACAGTTGCATCACCTCCATATGAAAATTCTTTTTGTGCTCTTAAACCGCAATAAGGACATTTGATGTATAACATTTTTTAACCAATCCAGGTTTTAGTTCCTAAACCTTTTTCATCTAAAAGATGGCCTGTAGAAAATCTATTTAATCTTAAATCTGAATTTAATTCATGAACTTGATCTTGCGCAATTGTGTGAGCAAATGTCCAACCTGAGACAGGAGTTGATTTAAAACCTCCATAACACCATCCGCAATTTAAATATAAACCTTCAATATGAGTTTTATCAATTATTGGTGAACCATCCATAGACATATCCATGATCCCTCCCCATGTCCTTAACATTTTTAATCTACTTAAAAATGGAAACAAAGCTAAGCCACCTGTCAATACATGTTGTATAGTTGGCAAGTTGCCTCTTTGAGCATAACTATTATATCCATCAAGATCACCGCCCATTACCATCTCACCTTTATCTGATTGACTTATATAAAAGTGGCCTGCACCAAAAGTTACTACTCCGTCTAATAATGGTTTTACAGGTTCTGAAACACAAGCTTGCAGTACATGAGTTTCTATCGGCAGTGTCATATTTAATTTTTCAGCTAATATATTTGTGCTACCTGCAACACATAATCCAACTTTTTTTGCTTTAATATCTCCTCTTGAAGTTCTAATTCCTTTTATCTTTCCATTAACAACATCAAAACCAGTGACCTCACAATGTTGTATAATATCTACTCCCATATCATCTGCTTGACGTGCATAACCCCAAGCAACAGCATCATGTCTTGCGGTACCAGCGCTTGGTTGCATTAAACCACCAAAGATTGGGAAACGTACTTCATCACTAAAGTCAGCCATTGGAATTAATTTTTTAACTTCTTCTCTATCTAATAACTTTGCATCTATTCCATTTAATCTCATAGAGTTTCCTCTTCGAGCGTAGGCGTTCATTTGAGCATCTGAGTGGGCTAAGTTTATTATTCCCCTTGGAGAAAACATCACATTAAAGTTCAGTTCTTGACTTAAGTTTCTCCATAAATCCATTCCAAATTCATTAAATCTTGCATTAGCATCGTACATAAAATTTGATCTTATGATCGTTGTATTTCGACCAACATTTCCACCACCAATCCAGCCTTTCTCAATGATAGCTACATTTCTAATATTATGTTCTTTTGCTAAATAATATGCAGTAGCAAGACCGTGCCCTCCGCCTCCAATGATGACTACATCATATTCACTTTTTGGAGTTGGATCTTTCCAAGCAACTTCCCAATTTTGGTGATTGGAGAAAGCATTTTTGATTAGACTAAATACTGAATATTTCTGCATTCGTAAGTTTTATAAAATTAAATATAAGTTTTTGCTAATTTTTTTTATATATATTTTTTAGATGTTTAAATACGTGACAAAAAAGGATAGTAATTCTGCTCATTAATAAGTAATTAGATTTATGTCAAAATCAGATATCCAAATTGCACGAGAAGCAAAAATGAAACCCATAAATGAGATTTTGGGTAAAATTAATGTTCCAGATGAACCAAGTGCTTTTAGCCCTATGGGACGTCATATTGCTAAAATAAATTTAGAATATTTGGATAGTTTAAAAGATAAACAAAATGGAAAATTAATTTTAGTTACTGCAATTACACCAACTCCTGCAGGTGAGGGAAAAACCACTACGTCAGTTGGTTTAAATGATGGATTAAATAAAATTGGTAAAAATTCTATAGTGTGTTTACGTGAACCTAGTTTAGGTCCTTCATTTGGAATGAAAGGGGGGGCAGCAGGTGGTGGATATGCTCAAGTTGTTCCAATGGAACAGATCAATTTACATTTTACAGGAGACTTCCATGCAATTACATCTGCTCACAATTTACTGTCAGCGTTAATTGATAATCATATTTATTGGGGGAATAAATTAAACATAGATGTAAGAAGAGTAGTTTGGAGAAGAGTCATGGACATGAATGATAGATCTTTAAGATCTATCAATATTAATTTGGGTGGAGTTGCAAATGGTTTTCCAAGAGAAGATGGTTTTGATATTACAGTAGCATCTGAAATAATGGCTATCTTTTGTTTAGCAAATGATCTTGAAGATTTGGAAAAGAGAATAGGTAATATTACAGTTGCTTATACTAGAGATAGAAAGCCTATTTTTGCAAAAGATTTAAATGCTCATGGACCAATGACTGTTTTGTTAAAAGAAGCAATCAGGCCTAACGTAACTCAAACGTTAGAAAATAATCCAGCAATTATTCATGGTGGTCCTTTTGCGAATATTGCTCATGGATGTAACTCTGTGATAGCAACTAAAGCAGGTCTAAAACTGGCCGATTATGTTGTTACTGAAGCTGGATTTGGAGCAGACCTAGGAGCAGAAAAATTTCTAGATATTAAATGTAGAAAATCAAATTTAAAACCTGAGTGTGTAGTTATTGTTGCAACAATTAGAGCATTAAAAATGCACGGCGGTGTAGCTAAAGATGATTTAAAAAATGAAAATGTAGAAGCGTTAAAAAAAGGTTTAGTAAATTTAGAAAGACATATTGAAAACGTAAAAAAATTTGGTTTACCGGTAGCGGTTGCTGTTAATCATTTTGTTGCTGATACAGATAATGAGGTAAAAGAGTTAATAAATGCTTGTGATAATATGGGAGTCAAAGCCACTTTATGCACTCATTGGTCAAATGGTGGCGAAGGGACAAAAGAACTTGCCTCACATGTTGTAGATTTAATTGATAAAAAACAAGCAAATTTTAAATTTTTATATGATGAAAAAACACCTTTGCTAAAGAAAGTTGAAACTGTTGCAAAAGAAATTTATCGAGCAAACGAAGTTGTTGCTGACAGTAAAATAAAAGATCAATTAAAATCTTTTGAAGAAGCGGGTTATGGAAATTTACCTATATGCGTAGCAAAAACACAATATAGTTTTTCTACTGATCCAAACGCAAAAGGTGCTCCAACAGGCCATTCATTACCAATTAGAGAAGTAAGATTATCTTCAGGTGCAGAGTTTATTGTTGTTATATGTGGAGCCATCATGACAATGCCTGGACTTCCAAGAGTTCCTGCGGCAGACTCTATCAAGCTAAATGAAAAAGGTGAAATAGAAGGCTTGTTCTAATTTAAATTATTTAGCCAGTTTTCTAATTCTCTCATCCTTGCATCTTTATTTGAAATTTTATTTTCATCTTCTATAATTTTTACATGAGAGTCTATTTCCATTTGATCAATAAATGCTTTTTTTTCTAAAAGTCGATCTCTCCTAAAATGAATTAAGCTTATCATTTTAGCATAAGTTATCTCTGGGTGATATTGAATTCCCCATACGTTCGTTGAACCAACACTAAAATTTATACCCATGACTTTATTTATTGGATTTGATGAAAGTAATGTAGAGCCCTCAGGTAATTTTACAACTTCATCAAAATTAAATGCAGGGGTATTAAATTTTTTATTTTTATTTTTATAAAGTGGATGTTTAAGGCCGTTTTCGTTTATTTCTATATCATGAGCTATTCCTCTATGAGCACCATTAGTGCATTTCTTTACTTCTCCACCAGCAACCGTTACAGCAACTTGCATTCCCCAACAAATTGCGAATATATTTTTTATATTCTTTTGACATTCCCTCATAAAATTAATTTGTCTTCTTATTTCTGGAGTATCATTATAAATATTTAAACTGCTACCACCCCATATCATTCCATGATATTTAGTTAAATCTTTAGCTACTTCATTAATATTTTCATCTGATGAAGGATTAACAACATCAATATCTAATTGATCTGTAAAATAACTAATACTGTCTTTTAAACTTTCAGTATGAGTTTTAATTCCACCATCAGTAAAGCTTTGATTTTCTTCTCTAAGGTTACCTTCAACTATCAGAATTCTTTTCATTAAAATAATTTACCTGAAATACTATGTTCATAAAGTGCTTTCATGTCATCCTTACTCATTGTTCTTGGATTGGTAGAAGTTGAAGGATCTTCTAATGCCATAACTGATAACTGGTCTAAATTTATTTTATTTACATCAACAATTTCTGATAATTTATGCGGTATATTTAATTCTTTTCTTAGTTCTAAAATCCACTTTAAAAAACTATCAAAACTTTTATCGAGTTTGAGATAATCACATATAGAAATTATCCTTTTTTCAATCATATCTTTGTTAAAAGTTAATACATAAGGCATAAAGATAGCATTTGATAAACCGTGGTGAACATTAAATTGTGCATTGATAGGGTGGCTTAAAGAATGAATAGCACCAAGCCCTTTCTGAAAAGCGGTAGAACCCATACTAGCTGAAGCTAATAATTCTGCTCTAGCATTTAAATCTTTACCGTTCTTAACTGCTTTAATTAATGAGTTTTTAATTAACTTCATTCCCTCAATCGCAATTCCATCAGCCATCGGGTGGAATCCTGGTGCACAAAAGGCTTCTAAATTGTGTGCCAAAGCATCCATACCTGTTGCTGCAGTCAATCTTGGAGAAAGATCTAAAGTTAAATTAGGATCTAAAATTACAATTGAAGGTAAAAATTTCGGGTGGAAAATAATTTTTTTTATACCTGTTTGTTTATTGATTATAGCTGATGCTCTTCCAGTTTCTGATCCTGTCCCTGCTGTAGTGGGTACAGCAATGATAGGTGCAATGTTAGTTTCATCTGCTCTTTTCCAATAATCACCTATATCTTCAAAATCCCATATTGGTCTAGACTGTCCTGACATAAAAGCAATAGCTTTACCTACATCAAGACCGCTGCCACCACCAAATGCAATAACTCCATCACAACCTAATTTCTTAAACTCCCCTACACCTTCTTCCACATTCTCACCCACAGGATTACCTGAAAAATTTGAAAAAACTTGAAGATGATTATGGGTTTTTTTTAAATCTTTAATTATATCTTGAACCATTTTTAGATTAATCAAATCCTTATCTGTAACAAATAATGGTTTATCAATTTTCAAATTTTTACAGGCTATACCTAAATCTTGAATCCTATTCTCTCCAACCCAAATTGTAGTAGGATAATTCCAATTAGTTTTCATATTAAAATAATATTTTATTTTTCTATTTTTCTTAGTACAATATATTTATAATTTTAATTGTAGAGGAAAAATTATCATGACTAAAGTCGCTATAATTGGTGCTGGACCTTGTGGTTTATCAATACTGAGGGCTTTTGAACATGCCGAAAAAAAAGGAGACAAGATCCCTGAAATAGTTTGCTTTGAAAAACAAAGTGATTGGGGTGGTCTTTGGAATTACAGCTGGAGAACGGGATCTGACCAATATGGAGATCCAGTTCATAATAGTATGTATAGATATCTTTGGTCAAACGGACCTAAAGAGTGTCTTGAATTTGCAGATTATTCTTTTGATGAACATTTTGGTAAGCCAATTCCATCTTTCCCACCTAGAGAAGTACTTTATGATTATATCACTAGTAGAGTAAGTAAAGGAAATTTAAGAAATAAAATTAAATTTAATACAAGAGTAGTTAATACAGTTTTTAAATCAGATAAATTTGAAGTTAGCTATCAAGATAAAGAAAATGATAAAATTTTAACTGATCATTTTGATTACGTTGTAGTGTCAACTGGTCATTTTTCAGTTCCTTTTATACCTGAATATAAAGGTATGAGTTCGTTTCCTGGAAGAATAATGCATTCGCATGACTTTAGAGATGCAGAAGAATTTAGAGGAAAAAATATTATAGTTTTAGGAAGTAGTTATTCTGCAGAAGATATTGCACTTCAATGCAATAAATATGGAGCAAAAAGTGTAACAATTGGCTACAGACATAATCCTATGGGTTTTAAATGGCCAAAAGGAATGAAAGAGGTATTCTATTTAGATAGATTAGAAGGAAAAAAAGCAATTTTTAAAGATGGTACAGAACAGGATGCAGATGTAATAATACTGTGTACTGGTTACCTACATCATTTTCCTTTCTTGGAAGAAAATTTAAAACTTAAAACAAGAAACAGACTTTATCCTCCAAAACTATACAAAGGTGTTGTTTGGCAGGATAATCACAAACTTTTGTATCTAGGAATGCAAGACCAGTTTCACACTTTTAATATGTTTGATTGCCAAGCTTGGTACGCAAGAGATGTTATAATGGGTAAAATAAATATGCCAAGTGGTGAGGATATTGAAAAAGATATTAACAAATGGGTTGCTTTAGAAGAAAAACTTGAAAATCCTGATCAGATGATTGATTTTCAAACTGAATACACAAAAGAATTACATGAGATGTCAGATTACCCAAAAATAGATTTTGAATTAATCAGACAACATTTTAAAGAATGGGAGCATCATAAGGTTGAGGATATTTCAACTTATAGAAATAAATCTTTTTCATCTCCAGTAACTGGATCTGTAGCTCCAGTTCATCATACAGCTTGGGCAAAAGCAATGGACGATTCTTCTGAAACATTTCTAAATAAAAACTAAAAATTTAAACTAATTTTCTAAAACTAAGTCTAAATATAAAGCTGCGCTCCATGAGAAATTATTTGCGCCCATAACCGATCCATCTTTTAAACTGTAATATTCATGAAAACCTTTTTCTTCAATTAATTCTAAGGTTTTCTTTTTGATTTCATTTGCATATTCTGGCTCTTTTTTAACAAGTCCTTGATAAATTAACCAATTACAATTTATCCATATTGGACCTCTCCAATATCTTTTTTCTTCAAATGTAGGATGATTTGGTTTTATTGTTGAGAAATAGTAATCGTCATTAATATTATGATTTTTTAAATTATTAACAATTTTTTTATTTAATTCATCATCTTGTAAATTTGCATAGAGAGTAAAATAATTTGTTATCGATGGAACAACGATATTCAAGTTAGTTTTTAAATCTTTTGAAACAAAATCATTAATATTATTATCATATAATTTTAATATTTCTTTTTCTGTTTTGGATACGAAATTATTTAAATCATCAAAATTTAAATTAAAATTTTTAGCTAAGCTAAGCAGATCTTTATTTGCTTTCAAAAATAAAGCATTAAATCCAACATCTACTACATTAAAATTAGAGATCTCATACAATTTATGTGGATCATACTGAACATCCCTAAATTGATCTCTTAAAGTTACATATCTGTCATAATCAATTTTTAAAGGTCTCTCATCAGAGTTTGAAACTTCAAGATCTCTTCTTTTATAATTAAGGTTTTTATCTAATTTGATATTGCTCATTGGCTGATCCCAAATTGGTGAATTATCATACCCGCTCTCCCAAGGATGTAATATGGATACAAGGCCGGTTTTATTAGGATCTCTGAACTTTATGAACCAATCATGATAATTTTTAATTTTTGTTATTATATTTACAATTCTTGAACGTTGTTCATAACTAAATTGATTTTTTTCAAAAATTTTCTTCAAAATACTAGCTAAAACTGGTGGCTGAGTAATGCCAGATGAAGGAATATTTTTTCCACATTGCCAAGTTGTGTGATTTGGAAAATAAGATGTGTCTTTTTCATGAAAAAGAATGTGGGGTACCATACCATCGTCCCACTGACCATTAAGCAAAGTTTCAATTTCTGTAATTGAAAAATCTAGATTAAAGTATGAATAACCAAGTGCTATAAAGGCAGAATCCCAATTCCATTGAGCAGGATATAATTTGTTATTAGTAGGAAGTGTGTAACCATCTTTTCTGTTACCTAATAATATTTTTTTTGCCTCTTCTACTCTATTTTGCATTATCCTTTAACACTTCCTGCAGTAAGACCACTTACTAAATATTTTTCAAAATAAACAAAAATTATTAAAATAGGCAAAGTTACTACTACAGACCCTGCCATCAAATATTGTCTGGGTGTTTCAGCTCCAACATTCAGAAACTGAATAGCTCTTGATAATGTGAATGTATTTGGCCTGTCTAAAAACATTAATGAAAATAAAAATTCATTCCAAGCTATCATAAATACATACAAAGCTACTGATGATATTGCAGGTAAACTTAGCGGAAGTATAATTTTAAAAATTATACCAAGCCAATTTTGACCATCTATTATCCCTGCTTCTTCTAATTCTTTTGGTATACTTTTAAAGTAACCTTGCAGCATATAAATTGCTACAGGTAAAGTCGTGGCTGTATATACTATTAACAAACCTTCAATAGAATTTCTCAAACCAAGTTGACTAAAAATTGTGTACAAAGGTATCACCAAAACTATCGCTGGAAACAAATAAATTATCAATATGGATGTTGATAAAAAATTTTTTCCAAAGAAGTTAAGTCTTGCAACTGCGTAAGCAGCCGGAATTGCAAATATTAGTGTTATAATGACTGTACCTAAAGAGACTATTGTACTCGTTAGCATATATCTTCCAAAATTATAATCTTTGAATACTATAAAATAAGATTTGAATAATTCTGGCAATCCTTGTGCGAAGTTAATACTAAAGTCTAATGGGTTTAATAATAATAATGCTTGAGTTTTAAAGCTTGTAACTAACATCATGTAAAAAGGGAAAAGAATTACAAAAGAGAACAGTGTAATCCCAAACAGTGTTAAAAAATTAAAGAATAATTTTTGAGACGAGTGATTTTTTGACAAAAAGTTTTTGTCGTAGTTTTTTATAGTATTAAAGAAAAACAATGAGATTAAGAATATGCCAAAACTGTACCAAATAGGTAAATTTATTGAGATGAAATAATCAAAAATAGAAAATAAAAGAGCAAGTATAGTAATTTTAATATTTAAATTTAATTTTTTTCCAATAAGAAGATTTATTACACAAAGAATTATTCCAAAAACAAATAATTTATTAAAATTAAAATTTATTAATTCAATTCCTTGTAAAGTTACTAAGATTTTCCAAATACAAATTAATGAAAACAAAAATAATGATGAGATAAAGCAATAAGTTAATATATTTTTAATTTTCATCCGCTCTTTTTCCTAAAAGTTTAAAATAGATAAACATAAAAATTAACAGAAAGACTACAATCACAATAGAAACTGCAGAACCCATACCAATATCTCCGATTGAAAAACCTTGTTGATATACATTTATTGGCAATGTTCTTGTACCTGATGCTCCTCCAGTAAGTAAGAAGATGTCTTCAAATTTATTGAAATTCCAAATAAATCTAATCATGAATAGAATTGAAATCACCGCTAATATCTGGGGTAAAGTAATATTAAGAAATTTTTGTACAGGATTTGCACCATCAACATCGGCAGCTTCATACAACTCTTTTGGAACCGCTTGAAGACGAGCAAGAATAAATAAAAATGCTAGAGGAAAATATCTCCAAATTTCAAAAATAATTACAGTTGTTAAAGCTAACCTCAATTTAAAATCAAAACCAAGTATGTTTAAAGTTACATATTTTTGTCCTAGCAAATTTATTGGTCCATCAATAATTTGATAGTTAATTAATAAATTATTCAAAGTTCCGCTTGTTGGATCAAGTAAAAGTTCCCAGGTATAAGCAAGAGCAACAACTGGCGCAACATAAGGAAATAAAAGAACACTTCTCATAAATGTTCTTCCAAAAAATTTTTGATTTACCATTTGTGCAGCTAAAATTCCAAAAACTATTGCACCTATTGTTCCAAAAAAAGTGTAGTAAAAAGTTGTTGATAATAGATCTATGAAGGCTTTATCTTTAATTACTTTTTTGAAATTATTTAATGTAAATTCATAAGTTAATAATATATTTTGTGACTTACCTGATAGTTTAGGTTTATAAGATTTTAGTTCCTTCTTGGAAATTTCTTTATTATTAACATTTTGAAATACTATTTCTAAATTTTCTCGATATTTTTTTGGCCAATTACCTAACTCACACTTAAGTAAATTTGATTTAAATTGACATTTATTATCCAGGCTTATTGGTTCAATATTGTCTGGATATTTATCTTTAAATTTTACATTAGTAATTTCTTGTGTAAGAGAACTATTTCTTAATTTATAAATTACTTTTATTTTATTTGGATTATCATTAATTGATTTTACTAATTTTTTTGCTCTTGGTTCAGGAATTCTTAAATCTTTGAGCTCTACATTTTTAAAACTTATCCAAATATTGGAAAATATTGGAAATAAAATTATAGAAAATACTAAAAGAACTGATGGTAATATTAAAAGATAAGCTGTTCTTTTTTCAATTTTTGCAAGTTTTGAACTCATAAAAAAAAGCGGATAATTAATATTACCCGCTTTTTTTAATTTTTTAAATTACTAGAAGCTAGCTAGCACAGTATTAATTTCATCTACTGCTTCATCTAGCGTCAATTGATCATCAATATATTGTCTAGTGATTCTATTTATAAACTTATTGTTAATAATTTTAGATGCACGAGATAGTTCACCTTCTTTTACTCCCCATCTGTTAGCAGTATCTAAACCAGCAACAATATTATTTATTACATCTGCAGAATATAGATCTGTTAAAGGAGCTTTTCTATCAACTCCAACAGGTAGTTTACTCCAAGCCGTTGTAAATGCATTTGGATCACTCGCATTACCTCTTCTTACAGGAAATTTACCTTCTGGTGCGATAGATAAAGTACTAGTGTATCCCTCATCCATTGAATAAAGAATAAACTGTTTAGCTTCATCAGTATCTGCATCTGCTGTTATGCCAAAATATCTAACATCTGCCCAAGCAGCACCTTTTACATTATTTGGTCCACTAAAATTAGTTATAAAACCAGTTTTAGATGCCAACTCTGTTGATGTAGGATCGCTATTTATTGTTGGAGGAGCTGAGTCTCTTAATCCAGCCAATTCGTCCATTATAAACGGTGACCATATTATCATTGGTGTTTTTCCAGCGAAATAAAGTTCTCTTGATTGTTTCCAGTAAAGTTCTCCTGGAGGGCTAGCTTTAGCTAATTTTTTGTAAAACTCTAAAGATCTCTTTAAACGAGTTCCTTGTTTTTTTGTTCCACCCTTTTTTACAATTCTTACACCATTTGCAAGCATAACATGTTCTAAAACTTGACTCATGAAGTTTTCATCAGTTTTAGTTGCTGCAACAAATCCAAACATATCATTACTTGATAAAGTATCTATTGCTTTTTCTATGTTAGCATAAGTTGTTGGTGGCTCTAATCCAGCTTTTTCAAATAGATCTTTTCTGTATACAACCATTTGAGTCCAACCATCAACCGGCACAGCTGCTATTTTACCACCCTTACTTGCCATTTTTAAAGCACCAGGTGCAAAAGTTTTCTTACCAAGTGTTTTTACCACGTCATTATTTGCGTCAACATCAAGAATTCCTGCCTCAGCCCATGGCAATACATACTGTAATGTATGATAAATTACATCTGGAAGATCGCCAGCTGCCGCTGCTGCAGTAGCTCTTGTTCCTAGATCTTTTTCGTCAATAGGAATAACTTCAACTCCAATTCCAGTTTTGGCTTCAAAGGCTTTTGCCATCTCCTCTTGCTTAGCCATTCTTGCTGGTTGAGTTTCTGTCGTCCAGAATTTGATATCTGCAAATGCAATTGAATTAAAAACAAAAGCTATTGCAGAGATTGTTATTAATATATTTTTAAACATGTATTCCCCTCTTTTTTCGTGTTTTCTAAAGTTATTTAAAAATTAAGACATAATGAACATTTAAAAGAAGAATAACAAGTATGTAAATTACACAATACTACCTGAGATTGATTTAGGAATTTTTAAAAGAAATACCTTTATTATCAAATAAATGGCAACGAAATGGATCAAAACCTATTTTAACGGTGTCTCCTACTTTGATATTTGTGTCTCCATCAGTTTGTACAACAAGAGGATCTCCCTCTTTCTCTAGATATAAATATGTTCCTGACCCTAATTTTTCTACAACGAAGACTTTACTTTCCCACAATGAATCTGTTTTAGCATTTAATATCAAGTGCTCCGGTCTTATTCCAATTTTTATACTGTCACCTTCTTTAATATTTTCAGAAATTTTTGGTACACTTAACTTTCCAGTCCCCATTATATCTACCTCAGAACTCTTTGAGGTTTTACTTAAAATTTTACTATCTATAAAATTCATTTTTGGAGATCCAATAAAACCACCAACAAATAAATTATCTGGGTTATTATATAGTTTCATGGGAGATCCCTTTTGTGAAACTATCCCTTGATCCAATACAACAATATCATTTGCAAGTGTCATAGCTTCAGTCTGATCGTGAGTTACATAGATCATTGTAGCATTAAGTTGATCATGTAATTTTGCTAATTCTACCCTCATCTGTACTCTTAATGCTGCATCTAGGTTAGATAATGGTTCATCGAATAAAAAAACTTTGGGTTTTCTTGTAATAGCTCTACCAATAGCTACTCTTTGACGTTGTCCTCCAGATAATTGTTTGGGTTTTCTCTCTAGATACTCCTCTATTTGTAGAATTTTAGCAGCCTCCATTACTCTTTGCTCTATTTCTTCTTTTGATTTTTTTTCAATCTTTAAACCAAAAGCCATATTGTCAAATACTGTCATATGAGGGTAAAGAGCATAAGATTGAAATACCATTGCAATATTTCTTTCTTTAGGTGGTAGATCGTTAACAACTTTATCATCAATAGATATTGTACCAGAGTTAATTTCTTCTAAACCAGCAATCATTCTTAAAATTGTAGATTTACCACAACCACTTGGTCCTACTAAAACAGTAAAAGACTCACTTTTTATATCAAGAGAAACATCTTTGATAACATGTGTACTTCCAAAATACTTATTTACTTTATCTATTTTAATACTCGACATCTTTAATTTAATATTAATTTTTTATTGTTAATTATAGATTTAATTAATTTTGTCATCAAAGGGATTTTTTTTTGTTGAATTTTTTTTAATACAAATGGAGCAATTTCTCTTGCAAGTTGCTCTCCCTCTACAGTTTCATTTGGCATAAATTTTCTTTTAGCATTGTTAAATGTATAACCTTGCCCCAAGTAACCTCCCATTTTACTATTTCTACCTCCAGCAGCACTGACGTATAGATCTCCAACTCCAGCCAATCCAAGAGCAGTCTCAATTTTTCCTTTAAAATATTTAGTAATATATATCATCTCATTTATAGATTTTTTGAATAAACTTGAAGACATATTTAAACTATCTCCAGCCCCAATAATCATTGAATAAATATTTTTAATCGAAGAACAAATCTCAACTCCAATAACATCTTTGGATGTTTCGGTTAAATAGTATTTTGTAGATATCATATTACAAATTTTTTTTGCAGTTTTGATATTTTTATTTGCAACAATTACGCTTGTTTGCTTTTTATTTGAAAGTTCTTTTGCTAAGCAAGGTCCTTTTAGAACTGAAACATTTATGTTTTTATTAGTTTTCTTTATATCCTCTGAGATAGTAAAAATTTTCTGTTTTTTTTTCTCATACTTCAAACCTTTTGTAAGAATAAGAATTGGACTTTTGATATTTGATTTTTTAAATTCATCACTAATAAAATTTATTCCCGATAAACTTAACGCAACAACGACTAAATCATATTTATTAGTTAACAAGTGAGTTGAATACTTTTTGAATATTAATTTATTTGGTAAATTTATTTTCAAACTAGAATGATATTTCTTTTTTGAAGACAAATTTTTAATAAAAGTTTTATTATAAGGCTCTGTGATAGTTACTTCATTTTTATTATCTATACATGGAAAAGTAAAAGCAGATCCCATTGCGCCACCGCCGATTATTAAAATTTTTTTCATTTAAGCTTAAGCAATTCCTAGATGTTTTTTTCTTTTTTCTACCCAAGTTCTTATCAAATTGTCAAAGATTAAACCTATAAAAGCTACACAAATACCTAAGGTTAATCCAATACCAGCACCATTTTTATCTGATAAAGCTTTTAAAATATATTGTCCTAAATCCTCTGTGCCTATAAATGCCCCTATAATTACCATAAATAATGCAAACACTATTGTTTGATTTAATCCAAGCATCATATGAGGGAATGCTAAAGGAAATTCAATTTTTGTTAATCTTTGAAATTTATTTACACCAGACATAGTCGCCGCATCATGTAAACCTGCTGGAACACTTCTAAGCCCCTCAATTGTGTATCTTGTTGCTGGTATAGTTGCATAAACAATTACCGCAATAAGAACAGAAGTGTCGGTTATTCCAAAAAGCATCATAACAGGAATAAGATAAACAAATGATGGAAATGTTTGAAATATATCACATACACCTAACATAAATTTTGCAGAATGTTTATTTTGAAAACATAATGTGCCAACTGTAAAACCAATTATACAAGAAACGATTACCCCAAATGTTGCCATGTAAGCCGTTACAAGAGCTCTATCCCACCAAGGGCTTAAGGCTATGAATAATGTCAAACCACAAACTACTAATGCAGATCTAATTCCACCTATTAAATAGCCAGCGCCAACAACTAAAACTAATGTAGCAACAGCTGGCATCCTTAAATACAAAGCCCTCATTGGTTGTAACACTTCTTGAATTAACCATGTATTAAATGCTTTTATATAAACAAAGAAGGTATCAAAAATCCAATCGACGCCTTTATTCCAAAAATCAGCAGTTGATATTCCTTTGTTGTGTGGCACTTCAAATAGATAATTGTAACCACCTTTAAAATAAATAGATCCAAAGTAAGCGAGTAAAATTCCAATTATGACCGTAATACTAAAAAATAATAAATTTTTATTTCTTTGAAAAAAATTTAAATTACCAAAATAATCAACTTGTTTGTTTGCCCAAGCTAATGACATTTTATCTAATAAGATTGCAATTAGACTAATACAAAGACCAGCTTCTAATGCTAATCCGATATTAAGCTGATTTAGTGCTAACAATAAATTAAAACCTAGACCTTTCGCTCCAATGAAGGCTGAAATAACAGCCATAGAAAAGCACACCATGATAACCTGGTTTACGCCAATTAAAATATCTCGTCTGGCTGTTGGAATTAGCACTTTAGACATTAGTTGCCAATTGTTACAACCACTCATTCTTCCAGCTTCAATTACTTCTGGAGGAATAGCTCTCAATCCTAGTAAAGTAAGCAATATCATAGGTGGAACAGCAACAACCATAGTTATAATTACTGCAGCATGGTCACCAACTCCAAAAAGAACAAGTGCAGGTACTAATACTGCATATTGTGGCATTGTTTGCATAACTAAAAGAATTGGATATAAGGCCTTCTCTACACGTTTACTTTTATAAGCTGCAATACCTAAACTTAAACCAAATATAAAAGATAGAGGCGCAGCAACTAAAATAAAAGAGAGTGTTTGCATTGATGGTTTCCATTGTCCGAATACAGAAATATAAACCATTGTTAAACCAGCAAATATAGCCAGTCCAATACCACTTAATTTGTAAGCAAGTATTGCAAAACCAGCTGCAACTATTGTCCAAGGTAAACCTGGTAACTCCGCCCAAGGGTTCGCATCGATCCAATCCCAACTTGTAAAGGCAACAATTGTTTCAAGTCCACCTAATAGAATTTCTCTAATTAATTCTATTAAAAAGGTCATAAAAGCTGTTAAATTTCTGCTAATTTGCAAAACTATTGGTCTGGTTTTAAATTCTTGAGTGTCCTCATTCCAAAACTCCATTGGCATCCACTCATTCATTAAGAAAAACAAGGAGTCATTTATCCATATTGGTAACCATCCAAGTAATGGAGGAAGTCGCCAGAAAACATCAAAGGCGTAATATCTTACTTCTTTGCCTAAAAATATATAACTACTTTGATTAGGGTCTTTTACGAATTCAGCTTGGCCTCTAATGAATTTATATGTTTCTGGAACATCAATAGCAAAACAAAGAGCAAAGAAAACAATTAATAGAAATAACCACTGAAATATTTTTGGATATTTTTTTAAAAATTCCATAATTTATTTTCCGTTCTTTCTTCCGCCAAAGACAGTATTTATTATTTTTGTCGGGTTGATTGACCCAACGGTTTTATTATTTTCATCTATAACTGCTACAGATTTTTCTTGCGTTAATATTTTTTCTGCAACATTTTCTATGATTTCATATTTTGAAACTTTAACATCACCTAAATTATTAGATATGGATTCATCCATTACATCTTCAATTAATAAAACTTTTTCTCTCGGTACTTCTTCAGTAAATTTTCTTACATATTCTGTGGCTGGGTTTAAAACTATATTTGCAGGTGTATCTAGTTGTTCAATTATACCATCTTTCATAATTGCAATTCGATCAGCAAGTTTTAATGCTTCATCAAAATCATGAGTAATAAACATAATTGTTTTTTGTAATTTTTCTTGAAGTCTTAAAAATTCATCTTGCATTTCTTTTCTAATTAAAGGATCTAAAGCAGAAAAAGGTTCATCTAAAAACCATATATCAGGTTCAACTGCTAGAGATCTTGCAATACCCACTCTTTGTTGTTGTCCACCTGAAAGTTCTCTTGGAAAATAATTTTCTCTTCCATCAAGTCCAACTAATTTAACCATCTCCATTGCTTTATTAATGCTCTCCTCAGTTTTGATACCTTTGATTTGAAGAGGAAAAGCTATATTTTCTACAACGGTTTTGTGTGGAAGAAGAGCAAAGCTTTGGAAAACCATTCCCATTTTGTTTCTTCTAAGCTCAATTAACTCTTTATTATTTAAATTTAATAAATCTTGACCTTCAATGAAAATTTTTCCACCTGTTGCATCTGTTAATCTTGATATACACCTTAGTAAAGTTGACTTACCAGATCCAGATAAGCCCATTACAACAAGCATCTCTCCTTTTGCCACTTCAAAAGAGGCATTGTTAACACCTACTATACAACCATTTTCTTGAAATGTTTTAGCATCAACATTGCCATTTGAATCTTGAAGCATCTTTTTGGCGTTTTCACCAAAAATTTTATAAACTGCTTCGCATTTGATTACTGCTTCAGACATAATTCTTATAAAAATATACGAAAATTAATTAAATTAAAATCAATATAATTGAAGCTTATTTCCATTAAAAATTTTTAATAAAATAAACCCTTGTATCAATTCCAGTACTTAAAAAACTTAAGGCTTCACCGCTTACTTTAATTGTTTCGTCTACTCCTACGTTATTTCCACTAACTGTAAAACCTGCAAAACATTTCTTTTTTTCAGCATCCCATTCAACAAATGTTTCATCAATCTTATTGCCGTTAATAGTATAAATTTCATGTGCTCTAAAATTTAAGAAATTTGCACCCATTATTGCTCTTTGGGGGATAAGCTTTGTGGCATTACACACTCCCTCATACAATTCATCTGATAATTTATAATGATCAGTACCATCAAAAGTTACTAATATACCCGAGGGAAGTTTTGAAATTAATGCACTTAGTTTTCTCTCTTTTGCAATTCTCTCTTCTTCCAATTTCATTTTTCTAACTAATTCATCACCCTCGCTAAATATATTATTTAAAATAGCAAAAGAAGAAATTATGATTATTGTTAAAATTATTAGTCCTATAAATTGTTTTAGGTTCTCGGGTAATCCTTTTAATTTATTAAATGAAGTTTCGTTCGACATTAATCTTGTAATTTACCGTTTTTCCAAATTCCTACTTTTTGGTCGCCATTAGACCAAGTAAATGTTCCTTTGCCATTCATAAAACCATTAGCCCACTCTCCTTCATAAGTAGAACCATCTGGGAAAGTTAAAGTTCCAACTCCACTCCAAACACTGTTTTTAAACTCACCTTTATAGATATATCCGTTTGGCCATGTTTCTACACCTTGGCCATTTTTTTTTGTTCCTACCCACTCACCTTCATAAGTAGTTTTATCTGTATAAACCCATTTTCCATATCCATTTTCACAGTTACCTTCTTTACATCCGGTGCTTCGAGCAAAAACTGATGAGCTTATTAATAAACTTAAAAAAAAGTAAAAAAGATATTTTCTCATAAATATATTTTACACAAATCTTTATAAAAAAAAATCCCCCCCAACAGAATTGGGGGAGATCTTAATTTTTTAACTTTTATCCTTATTTAAGGAAAGCTTTCCAAGTTGACTCGTTATCAGCTAACCATTTTTTAGCTGCATCTTCGTGAGTCATTTTGTCAACGTCTACTAAAGCTGCCATTGCACCAATTTGACTTGTTGAGAATGACAATTTTTTGAACGCTGCTGCTGCATCTGGATGAGTTTTTGGAAAATCTTCGTGTACTGCTTTTTTCAAATAACCATCCGGAGAACCACATTTTCCATCACCACCATCTGCTGGTCTACAACCAGCTGTGTATGGAGGGAAGTCGATAAATGTAAAACCAGCACCATCAGTAAAGTTTGGTGTCCAGTTGAAAATTATAGTTCCTCTTCCTTCTTTTTCAGCAGCTGCTAATTCTGCCCAAAGTGCATCAGCACCTCCAGCAAACTTAACCCACCATAAATCACCTAAGCCTAGAGCATCAATCCTTTGAGGGATCAAGTCACCATGCCATGTCTGTGGACCTTCCAACATTCTTCCTTTTCCATCTGGAGAGTCAGGTGTTGTAAAGTTTTTTGCACAGTCTGGATTTTTTAGAGCTGTCCAATCTGGTAGACCTGGACATAGACCTTTTTCAACAACCCAGTTTGGATATCCCATATCCTCAAGAGTTCTTGCTTCATGATCACCCCAGTCTAACAAACCACCTTTGTCTAAAGCTGTTGTAAATGACTTACCGAAAGCAGATTCCCATACCTCATGAGATATAGTTACATCACCAATTCTAATTGACTCGTAAACCGCTTGAGAGTCAGCATTTACATATTTAACATTGTTACCCATGCTTTCAAAGATTCCACCAATAACATAGGCCATAACAATTTGACTTGACCAGTTATGAGTTGGGATCACTATGGGTTTTTTACTGTCAGCGTTAGATATTCCTGCAAAGCTTACTACAGTAATTACTATAGCTGAGAGTAAAGATAGTATTTTCTTCATTTATTTCTCCTCTCTTAATATATTAAGTAAGTAAGTATCCTTAAATTTAATCTCACAGTCAACAAAAGTTGGTACTAAAATTTATATATACAATTAATCAGTACTGATTTATTCTTAAACATAAGTAATCATTGATTTAAAATGTTAGATGAAAATTTAAGAATAAATGAACCTGGTTTAAATGTTTTGCCACCTGGGGTTGAAAGATATGTAGTTAATGGCGGTGGATTAACAGGAGTTCAGGTTTTTCCGGATGATGAAATTGAAATTATTAATAATGAAGGAAATCAAATTTGTGAAATAATTGTTTTTAATTCTGATGGAAATTCAGATCCATCAATTTTAAATTTAAAATCTTCTAAATCAGAAAATGATATAATTAAAATTTTAAATAGAAATGAAGAAAGTTCGAAAATTGCTTTGCGCCAATTAGAAAAAAGAAATCTTAAAATTGCAAAATCTAAATCTTCAATCCTTTTTGATAAAGACACTCCACCAGGAGAAAAAATTAAAATAAGATCAAAAGATAAATGTTATTGCATTTTTTCTGCACCTGGTAATGATATGTTGGTTCATGAACAAAATCCTCCTACAGAATTAACTTTATTTATTAAAAGAAATAATATTGTTGACTATAAAGAACATAGAATAATTCCTGATCCAATTTTTGATCCTCTAGACGAAAAAAATATTGCAAAACAATCAGCGATTTCTTTTGAAGTTAAAGAAGGAGATTATATTCAAATAATTTGTCCAACTGGTAGACAATGTTCAGATTTTGTTGCTTTTGATACAGCTAAATTAGGGAAAGGTGTAGAAAAAGGTTTAGATTGGCAAACAACCAGGACCTTTATGGGTAATACTTTTCCAGGACCAGGATTGTATTCAAAATTTTATGATACAGACCATGAGCCTTTAGTAGAAGTAATAAGAGATACTGTTGGTAGGCATGACACTTTTAATCTTGCTTGTACATCGAAGTATTACGAAGATGCTGGTTATTTTGGCCATCCAAATTGCTCAGATAACTTAAGTGGTGCTATGGAAAATTTTGGGGTTAATAGACAAAAGGGATGGCACGCTATAAATTTATTTTTTAATACTTCGGCAGGAGGCTTAAATACCGTACTTTCTGATGAGTCGTTTGCTAGACCTGGAGATTATGTAATATTAAGAGCTTTAAAAGATTTAACCTGCGGAACATCAGCCTGTCCAAGTGATATAGATCCATGTAATTCATGGAACCCTACAGATATTTTTGTTAGAACTTACGAAAAAAAAAGAGAATTTACAAAATCTTTTGCATTTAGAATGAAACCAGACTCAGAATTAAAACTAACAAAAAATACAGGATTTCACGAAAGAACTTCTAAGTTAACAAGAAACTTTGTTGATGCTAGAGGATATTGGCTGCCCAATGATTACACTAAACACGGAGTAATAAATGAATATACAGCGTGTAGAGAAAAAGCAGTTTTAATTGATTTATCTTCTTTAAGAAAATTTGAAATATTAGGCCCGGATGCAGAAGAATTGATGGACTATACTTTAACTAAAAATGTTAAAAAATTGTCAGTAGGACAAATTGTTTATTCTTCGATGTGTTATGAAAATGGTTCTATGTTTGATGATGGAACATTGTTAAAAATGAGTGATCATGGATTTAGATGGGTATGTGGTGATGAATACGCAGGTGAATGGTTAAAAGAACAGGCAAAAAAGAAAAAATTTAATGTTTTAGTTAAAAACTCTACTGATCAAATAAATAATATTTCTCTACAAGGACCAAATAGTAGAAAAATTTTAGAAAAGTTTATTTTTACTCCACCAACACAACCTTCTATTTCAGAATTACAATGGTTTAGGTTTACAATCTGCAGAGTAAAAGAGCTTAGTGGAATTCCATTAATTGTTTCTAGAACTGGATACACTGGTGAATTAGGATATGAAATATGGTGTCATCCTTCTGATGCACCAGCAGTTTGGGATGTGCTTATGGAATTTGGAAAAGATGAAGGGTTAATACCTGCTGGTTTTGGAGCATTAGATTTATTAAGAATTGAAGCTGGTTTAGTATTATTTGGTAATGAATTTGACGGCCAAGTTGACCCATTTGAAGCTGGTGTTGGATTTACGGTTCCTTTAAAAACAAAAACAGCAGATTTCATTGGTAAAGAAGCATTGATAAAGAGAAAAGAAAATCCGCAAAAGAAATTAGTTGGATTAGAACTTGTAGGCAAAGAAAAAGCTAATCACGGTGATTGCGTTCACATTGGAAGATCCCAAGTTGGCGTAATTACAAGCGGATGTCTATCTCCTACTTTGAATAAAAATATTGCTTTGTGCAGAATTGATGTAGGTCATTCAGAAATAGGTATGAACGTTGAAGTCGGTAAAATTGATGGACATCAAAAAAGAATACCTGCTAAAGTTGTTGGTTTCCCGCATTACGATCCTCAAAAAACACGTGTAAAATCTTAATGTCAAAATCATCAAAAGATTTACTGGAATTTTGGGAAGATCAAATGAAACTATCCCATACATCCAGTAATTACTTTTTCAGAAAGTCTCCTTCACATTATCACATGATGTTGATTGTGATGAATTCCTATAAATTAAATGAAAACTTATCTGTCGAAGAACTTAAGACTAGACTTTTCAAAACCTCTAGACCGAAATCTGCACTCATGATCAAAGAAGCATGTGATAAAGAATTTTTTTATCTCGAGAAAACCGGAAATGACCACAGAAAAAAGCATGTTTTACCCACACAGAATTTTGTAAATGAATTTAACGAATATTTAAAAACTCTCAAAAATTTGAGTTTTTAAATAAAAATCTTTTAATATTTAGAATTTATATAAATTATATATAAAAATTATTATATTCTTTCCTTTGCTAAAAAATTAAAGTTCTTACATGTCGTTACCGACAAAAGCAAAAGTTGTCATAATTGGTGGAGGAATTCACGGGTTAAGTACTGCTTGGAAACTTTCCGAAAAATATAAAAATCCAAACGATGTAGTTGTCCTAGAAAAAAAAGATACTGCAGCAGGTGCAAGTGGAATTGCATGTGGAGTTGTTAGAAATAATTATTTTCAACCAGCAATGAGAGAATTAATGGCTCATTCAGTTAGTGTTTGGGAGAGTGATCCAGAGGCATTTAAATATAATGCTGTTGGCTATATGCAGATTTCTCCAGAAGTAATGCATAAAGATGTTGCAAGTATTTACGAACAACAAAAAGCTATTGGATATGAGTCAGAATTTATAGAAGGTGAAAAAGATTGCATGAAATATATGCAAGGAATTTTTAGTGATTGGCAAGCAAAAGGAATTACATCAGTCTTACATGAAAAGAAAGGTGGATACGCTTTTAATAAAGATTCAATTAAAGCATTAGAGAAAAAAGCAAATTCAAACGGTGTAAACGTTCATAAAGGAGTAAAGGTTACAGGTTTTAAAAGAGGAAGTAACAGCAATGCAATTACTGGTGTAGTTACAGACAAAGGAACGATTGATTGTGATCAGGTAGTTATTGGAGCTGGACCATGGGTAAGAGATTTTTGGAATATGTTGGAGTTACCAAAAACAACAAACATAAAAGATGCTAAAAATGGAAAAATGCATGAAGTTGAAATGTGGAAGTACTGGTTTTTACAAGAAGGTGTATTGGGAGTAGATGCAGATTATTTAAAAACTAATGAAGGTAAACCGCCTCCAGTAATTCATGTTGATACAGATGCACCACTTTATTCTGACAAAGATGGTAAAATAATTACAGAAGACTTATGGGGTATTTATTATAAACCTGATATTGAAGGATTGGGAGTTCAAGGTGGAACATCACCTTACATTGTTCAAAAACATTTTGATGAAGTTAATGTTGACCCATATGGAATTGACTCTCCTGAATATCAAACTACTGATAAATTTTCTGATATGTGGACTTCAGCACTTGCACATATTCAGAAACGTTTTGTTGGTAAATCTCATTTGTATAGAAAGGGACCATCAGGAGGATTGGGTTGTTTAACTCCAGATTCATTCCCGATATTCGATAGATTTTTTGAAAATGTTTACATGATTGCAGATGCAAATCATGGTTATAAAATGATAGGTGTTGGACACCTTGTTGCACAAGAAATTTTAGGTCAAGAAAGTGAATTACTAAAACCGTTCAGGTTCGATAGATATGAAAAAGGTAAACTTCATCCCACATCGAACAGTCCGTTTCCTTGGAGCTAATTTATCTAAGTAGACAAACGTTTTTTTTTCAGTTACCTTTTTGATCTGAAAATTCAAAGGGGGAAGAATGACGGATCTTGAAAAACACGTAAACCAACCAGGTAGAGCTAAACTCGTCAAAAAGGTTAGAGAAAAAATAAACGAATTAGGAATTACTTATATCTATTATCAATTTATTTCAGTAACTGGAAGAGTTGTTGGAAAAGGAATACCAGCAGACCACTGGGAAAGAACTGCAGAAAAAGGTTTTCAATTGGTTTATGGAGCAACAGCAAATTTATTTTTAGATCGTCATAATAATTATATTGGATATGGTCCAGAAGCTATGGAATTGGTAGGAATACCTGATCCAGAAACTTTTGTTCAATTGCCTTGGGATAAGAGAGTTGGAAGAGTTTTTGTTACATGTTTTAGAAATAGAGAAGAAAGAAAAAATCCAGGTGGTCATTTAACAAGTGACTGCAGAGGTAATCTTAGAATTTTCATGAATGAATTCAAAAAGAAACATGGATTAGAATTAAGAGTTGGAACAGAGCCTGAAATGATGTGGTTAACAAAAAATCCTGACGGAACTCCAACTGGACAAGGTTTCTCAAAACCTTTCTGTTATCATATTGATCAATTTGAATCATTAAGACCTGTGTTTATGAAGGTTATTGAATACGCAAAAGCGATGGGTCTTGATATGATACAAGGTGACCATGAAGATGCTCCTGGTCAATTAGAGCTTAACTGGACATTTGATAATGTTTTAAGAAATGCTGATAGATTGTCTACGTATAGACAAATTTGTGCTCAAGTAGCAAGAGAACATAATCTTATAGCTTGCTTTATGACTAAACCATTTATGGGAGTTTCAGCAAGTGGATGTCACACCAACATGTCTTTGTGGAAAGGTGGAAAAGTATCAGTAAACAAATTGGGTAACAAAAAACTTCCAGGTGTAGAAGAAGTTTTTAGCTATGTATCCGGTGGAACTAATACTTTCATGCCAGATACTAAAGATATGCAATTGCCTGGAAAGATTGGATTACAATCAATTGCAGGGATAATGAAACACTTACCAGCTTTAACAGCAATTGGTTCTTCGACAGTGAACTCATATAGAAGATTATGGGATCAAGGTTTTTGGGCACCAGTATATGCTGACTGGGGTTATCAAAATAGAACATGTGGTCTAAGGGTATCTGCTCCAGGTAGATTCGAGTACAGATCAGTTGACTCTATGCATAATCCATATTTATTAGGTGCAGCATTACTTAAAGCTTGTGATGAAGGAATATCTAAAAAAATGAAACCAGCCAAACCTGAGTCTAGAAATATATATGAAGCTCAAAAAGCTGGTAAAGATGTTAAAAAACTTCCACTAAGTTTAGGTGAAGCTTTAGATAGATTGGCGGAAGATGAAGTAATAAAATCATCAATGCCAGATGAAATGTATAAAGTATTTAATTGGTACAAACGAGATGAGTGGGAAAAATTCTTGGGTGCAACAACACAATGGGATCTTGATACTTATCTGGATTGTTTACCATAATTTAATAAGGAAATTATATGTGCGGGATTGCAGGATTAATTCATAGAGGAAATACTTCAAACGTTGGTTTTGAACTTCAAGGTATGCTTCAAGCATTAAAGCATAGAGGAGAAGATTCAACTGGATACGCTCTATATGGAAAAACTGATGGTCAAAATTTCATCATGCGATTTAAGGTTGGTGAAAATGTTGCAGAGGGAAGTTCTTCAGTAAAAGAAGATGTATCAGTTTATGACGAAAGAAAAAAAATTGTTGATTCTTATCTTTCTGAGCTAGGCGCTAAAGTGATAAAAGAAGATAGAATTCTTCCTTATTCATTACGATATGAAATTCAGTATGACAAAGATTTAATGGAATTTTCTCAAAAAATAGAAAGTGTTGAAGGTGTAGAAATATTATCTATGGGAAAATCTCTAGAAGTAATTAAAGATCTAGGAAACGCTGAAGTTGTTTGTAACAGATATAATTTAGATAAAGTTGTCGGGACACATGCAATTGGTCATGCTAGGATGGCAACAGAGTCGGGAGTGGATATTAAATCTGCTCACCCATTTTGGGGTTATCCTTTTAGTGATGTGTCAGTCGTTCATAATGGACAATTAACAAACTATTGGAATAATAGAAGAGTATTGGAAAACAAAGGCATGAGATTTATGTCAGAATGTGACTCTGAATTAATCGCTGTATATCTTGCAGAAAAAATGAGAAATGGAGCTACATTAGAAGAGGGAATGAAAGAGTCTCTCGTAGGTTTAGATGGGGTATTTACTTATTTTGTTGCTACAAAAGATAGCTTAGGAATGGCGAAAGATACAATGGCTGCAAAACCACTAGTATTGTATGAGTCAGATGATTTAGTTGCAATGGGGTCAGAGGAAATTGCAATAAGATCAATATTACCACAAGAAATCGAAACTTATGATCCTTTTGATGGAGAAGTTAAAGTATGGCAAATTTAAAAACATCAGAAAAAAAAAGTAAAGCTCAATCAATGGGACTTCATACAGAAGTCTTAACTGGAAAAACACAACAAAAATTTTTTAATCCAGATGAGGCTGAGAATTTTTATTACTTTGGGACATATGATGTAGATTTTAACAAAAGAACTGAAATTGACGTTAAAAACATGGATTGTCGTGAAGCAAATAAAAAAATTGATGAATTAATGAAAGATGGATATGGAACCATTGTAATAAAGAACCCACAGGGAAAACATAGCTTGGGAGTTGGAATTCTCAATAAATTAAATTTAATATTTGAAGGTAGTTTGGGGTACTTTGGGTGTGGATCAATGGATGGTCCTATTGTTAGAATTAATGGAAGAGTGGGATGGTCATGTGCAGAAAATATGATGGCAGGAAAAGTAGTAATTGAAAAAAATGCAGGTTCATGTTTTGGTGCGGCAATTAGAGGTGGAGATCTGATATGCAAAGGAAGCGTAGGTGCCAGAACAGGAATTGATCAAAAAGGTGGAACAATAATTATTGGCGGAGATGCTGGCGCTTTTACAGGTTTTATGATGCAGAGAGGGCGAATTATTATTCTTGGAGATGTTGGAATAAATTTAGGAGATTCTATGTATGATGGGACAATTTTTGTAGGTGGAAAAATTGGATCATTTGGTAGTGATGCTGTCGAAGCTGAGTTGACTGATTCAGATCAAGACTGGCTTAAAAGAAAATTAAAGGTTGCGGAGATCGGAGAAAACTTCGATGTTTCTAAGATGACCAAAGTTGTAGCAGGAAAAAAACTTTGGAATTACGATGCTCTTGAACCTACAGAAAAAAAAGGAGCAATTTAAATGGCAAAGAAAAAAAATGGTAATGGAAAGTCAAACGGACATTCTAATGGTAATGGAATAGCTTCAAGAAACAAAAGTTTGTTAGGACACAACGCTATTTTTACTCCAGAAGTTATGGACGACATTCATATCAAAGCGGAATTAGGAAGATACAGAATGAGAGGAATGGCTTTGATGAAAAAGATACCTACTTTCGATGATCTAGTTTTCTTGCCAGGTACATTAACAAGATTTGTTATTGAAGGTTACAGAGAAAAATGTGAGACCAAAACTATTATTGGTCCAAGATGTGAAAATCCAATTGAACTTGATATTCCAGTTTACATTACGGGAATGAGTTTTGGAGCTTTATCTTATGAAGCAAAAACTGCATTAGCTAGAGGTGCTACAATGGCTGGTAGCGCAACATGTTCAGGTGAAGGTGGAATGATACCAGATGAGAGAAGATATTCAGAAAAATGGTTTTATCAGTGCATACAATCAAGATACGGTTTTAATCCACACCATGCACAACTAGCTGATGGAATTGAGGTATTTATTGGACAAGGACAAAAAGTTGGAATGGGTGGTCATTTGATGGGTCAGAAAGTTACTGACCAAGTTGCAGAAATGAGATCGCTACCTGCAGGTATTGATCAAAGATCTCCAGCAAGACATCCTGATTGGCTGGGTCCAGATGATTTAGCTTTAAAAGTTCAAGAGCTTAGAGAATTAACAAAAAACAAAGTGCCAATTCAATTAAAACTTGGAGCTGCTAAAGTATATGATGATGTGAGGATGGCAGCAAAATGTGATCCAGATTCAATTTATCTTGATGGAATGGAAGGGTCAACAGGTGCTGGACCACACATTGCAGCTGCAAACACAGGTATCCCGGGAATTGCTGGAATTAGAGAAGCAAGAAGAGCTTTGGATGATGTAGGTAAAACTGGAAAAGTAACTTTAATTTATGCTGGTGGTGTTAGAGATGGAGCAGATATGGCTAAAGCTTTAGCACTTGGTGCAGACGCAATTGCAATCGGAACAGGCGCGATGGTGGCATTAAATTGCAATAAAGAAATACCAGAATCTAATTTTGAAAAAGAAATGGGTGTTCCCGCGGGTCATTGCTATCACTGTCATACCGGTAGATGTCCAGTAGGAGTAGCTACTCAAGATCCAAAATTAAGAAAAAGATTAAATCCTGATGATGCAGCATTAAGAGTTTATAATTACTTGCATGCGATGACATTAGAGGCTCAATTGTTGGCTAGAGCATGTGGAAAAACAAATATTCACTCGCTAGAACCAGAAGATATGGCAGCATTAACAATGGAGGCTTCTGCTTTAGCTAAAGTACCTCTTGCAGGAACAAATCATACAGTAGGAGTTAAAGATTTCCATAAAATCTAATAGCAAATATGCCAAAGAAAAAAGGTAAGAAAAAAGTCAAATCAAAAGAGATCAAAGGTCAATTAGGAAAAAAAAAAGAAACTGCAAGAGAAAAAATGATTGGCCAAACAATTGGCTACCGATATGATGTTAATCTTTTGCCTGACTATAGTCGACTAACTCCATTTTTAAAAAAATATATAGAAGCTATGGGTTGGGATGATCTTAATTGGTTAGAAGATGTTCATATGGGTTATGAAGAAAATAGACCCGCTGTTTTTGATAGAAATGCTAATGGTTGGGTAACGATACCAAGTAAAATAAAATTACCTAATAATCAGCAAGATAGAGATATGATAGCTAGAGAATTATTGGTAAAGTTTCAAATGTCCCCGAATCATCCTCTGGTTGACCTTAAAAAAGCATATTTAAAATTCTAATTTCAATTTCAAGTTGTTAAAATAATTATTAACTTCTACTTTTTATAAATAAAATAAAATTGTCAGCGTAAAAAAAATTTCATAGAGTCTATTAACTATTAATAGGAGAGAGAAATATGACTGATCAATTAGGTGCTCTCACAACCTTATTTACAGAATTTTACTATTGGGTAACTGTGGTTCTTATGTTTTTGATCCACGTGGGTTTCTGTATGTATGAAGTTGGGGCATCTCGTTACAAACATCACCAACACACTCTTATGAAAAATACAATGCTGATACCACTGGTAACAGTCACATGGTTTTTCTTTGGTTGGTGGATATACTGGGCATTTCCAACAGGACCCGGATTAGCTCCTTCAATTATGACCGAAAGTACCGGTCTGGTTCTTGGAGGTGGATTTGGTGGAAATGATCTTGCTAACCCTACAAATGCATTGATGGCAGTAAATCTTAATGATCATATAATGGGTGTCTTCTGGGCAGCTTTTTTATTATTTTCATGGACCGCAGCATCAATTGTATCTGGAGCGGTTATTGAAAGGATAACTACTTTTGCATTTGGAATACTTGCAATAGCAATTGGATCTGTTTTCTGGACAATAGATGCTTCATGGGGATGGCATTTTGATGGATGGATGTTAAAAATATTAGGATATCACGATGCTTATGCTTCTGGAGTAATTCATGCAATTGCCGGAGGTTTTGCCTTAGGTGTTCTAATTGTTTTAGGACCAAGAATTGGAAAATTTTCATCTAGCGGAGAACCAAGAAACATTGGACCAAGAAATCCTTGGTTAGTGACTGTTGGATTATTCTTAATCTATACAGGTTTTTGGGGCTTTTACGCAGCATGTAATGTTCCGATTTATGATCTCGGACCTGAATATGGTATGGAAGGTGTAACTTTCTTTACTGCAACCAACATCTACCTAACTCCAACCACACTTAGTGGAATAACGATGAACTTTTTAATGTCGTTATCTGGAGGGTTGTTAGCAGGATATGTGGTCTCGAAGGGAGATCCTTTCTGGACTTATTCATCAGGACTTGCGGGAATAATATGTGCATCTGCAGGTAATGATTTATATCATCCAATACAATCAATGATAATCGGTATGATCGGAGTAGTTATAGCTTACAAAATGCATTACTGGGTCGAGAAAAAATATAAAATCGACGATGCGGTTGGAGCGGTAGCTGTTCATGGTTATGCTGGATTTGTTGGTCTTGTAATATGTGGTTTCGTTTTAAATGGTTATCCTTCATCTGGATACAGTGTTGGAGCTATGTGGGATGGAACTAATTATGCAGCAATTAATCCTCTTGGAATGTTTATCGGTGCAATAATAATGTTTTTTGTACTAGGTATGCTTCCTGGATATATAATTGCAAAAGTTCTTCACGGAATGGGTAAATTAAGAATACCAAGAGAAGTAGAGCTTGCAGGACTTGACTATACAATTATGGAAGAGGCTAAAGAAGACGAAAAAGCTGTAGTCTCGGCCAGTAGATAAAGGAGGTATGTAAATGGCAACAGTATCAAATTGGATAGATCATTTAAGTGCCTCTGAGGTACAAGGATCTGTCTATCCAGGTGTTGGTTCGGAAGGAGTGCTAGTTATAATAGCAATTCTTATTTGGGTTGGCTGGCATGTTATTTCATCTAAACAAGAAGATGGTAAGATGAATGCAATTGTCAGAAAAAAACCAAGTGCTAACGACTGGAAAAGCAATATAACAGACGGTTAAAACTTTTAAGAGGGCGCATGAAATACTGTGCCCTCTTTTTTTTTAATGCAAAATTCTGAAGAAAATAATCAAAATGAAAATAAAACTCCCAGCAAAATGGCACGTCTTGCATGGCCAAAAGCAAAGTACGGGGTAATTATAGCGATATTAATTATTATTGGTGTAAATTTAATTTATTACAAAGATTTCTTTTTATCATTTTTTAAATAATTGTGTTACGTTATTAGATGGCAAAAAATTTATTTAAAATTTCAAAACAAAAAAAAATTAAATACTTTTTGATAAGTTTTGTAGATTTATTTGGTGTCTTAAGATCAAAATTGGTTCCTGCTCATGCAATAAAAGATATGCAAGTAAACGGAGCTGGATTTGCTGGATTTGCAGCTTGGCTGGATATGACACCAGCTGATTCTGATATGTTTGCAATACCTGATCCTGACAGTTTAATTCAACTACCATGGAATAAAGAAGTTGGTTGGTTGGCTTCGGATTTATGGATGAATGGTAAACCAGTCGATGCTTCACCAAGAGTGATGTTAAAAAAACAAATAAAAAAATTATCTGAATTGGGTTATAGCATGAAGTCAGGTGTGGAGTGTGAGTATTTTTTGATTTCTCCTGATGGGAACACAATTGCAGATAATAGAGATACTCAATCTAAACCTTGTTATGACCAGTCTTCCTTAATGAGAAGATATGAGCTTATAAAAGAAATATGTGATTGTATGATTGAAATGGGATGGGGTCCTTATCAAAATGACCACGAAGATGCTAATGGGCAATTTGAAATGAATTGGGATTATTCAGATTGTCTAAAAACTGCTGATAGACACACTTTTTTTAAATTTATGGTTAAAACTATTGCAGAAAAGCATGATTTAAGAGCAACATTTATGCCAAAACCTTTTGAAAATTTAACTGGTAACGGATGTCATGCACATATTTCTTTATGGAAAGGAAAGAAAAATATCTTTTTTGATAAACATGATAAACTTGGGCTAAGCAAGACCGCTTATAACTTTTTAGGAGGCATCATGAGACATGCTTCATCCTTATCTACTTTTTTTAATCCAACAATAAATAGTTACAGACGAATAAATGCTGCACCAACAAAATCTGGTGCCACATGGTCTCCAAGCAGTATTTCATATACAGGGAATAACCGTACACATATGATAAGGGTTCCTGATCCGGGAAGATTTGAATTAAGACTTATGGATGGATCCGCAAATCCTTATTTACTTCAAGCTAGTGTATTAGCTGCAGGAATAGAGGGATTAAATAAAAGAATTAATCCTGGCAAACCTCTTTTTTGTAATATGTATGAGGATTATAAAAAATATCCAAACCTTTCTAAATTACCAAATGAACTAAAAGATTCTCTTGATAAAATTGAAAATAATAAAGAAATGAATAAAGCATTTGGAAAAGAAGTAATTAAAAGTTACGTCAAGTTAAGGACTTCGGAATTAAAAGATTTTAATGATAACGAAAAATTTGATAAGTCCAAACCAATTACAAAATGGGAAAGACAGAATACTCTAGACTGTTAAAGTGAAAAGCTTTGATAGTTATAGAAAATGGAAATATACAAAATTTTTATCGAATAATAATTATAGTTTTAATCGAAACTATATTTTAAATATTATTTCGTCAAAAATAATCACTGATGCTTTTAATTCTATATCTAAGTGGAAAAACTATAAAAAAACACCATTATTAAAATTAGAGAAACTAAACAGAAATTTAAAACTTAATAATATTTTTTACAAAGATGAGTCGAAAAGATTTCATTTAAAATCATTTAAAGCTTTAGGCGGAGCATATGCCGTAGAAAAAATATCTAAAAAGAAAAAAAATATAATAATATCATCTGCAACAGCAGGAAATCATGGTAGATCAGTTGCTTGGGGTGCTCAAAGATTGGGTTTACAATGTAAAATTTTTGTTAGTCAATATGTAAGTGAAGCGAGAGTAAAAGAAATTGAAAAATTTGGAGCCGATGTAATTCGAGTAAAAGGTAATTACGAAAATTCATTAAACGAGTGTAAAAAATTATCAAAAAAGAATAATTGGAATATTGTTCAAGATGTATCTACGAAGAATTACAGTTATATTCCTTTGTTAACTATGGCTGGTTATTCAATTATGATTAAAGAAATTTCAAAACAAACTACGCATTATATTACACATATATTCCTTCAAGCTGGCGTTGGTGGAATGGCAGCAGGTGTAGTTGCAGGAGTTGCAAAATATTTTAAGAGAATTCCTAAAATAATAATAGTTGAACCTGATGGAGCAGATTGTGTGCTTCAAAGTATAAAAAGCAAAAGTTTAAAAAAAATTAAAATAAAAAAAGAAAGTATAATGGGTGGTATGTCATGCAATGAAATGTCTCTCATACCTTGGCATGTATTAAAAAAGGCTAGTGATTGTTGTGTTACTGTAAATGATTCAAAAGTTCCTAAAACTGTTGCACTGCTTAAAGACAAGAAACTGAGTAAAATATCAATAATAGGTGGTGAATGTGCTACACCAGGAATTATCAGTCTTATTAGTCTCTGTAATAATCCTAAAACAAAGAAATTAATAAATCTTAACGAAAAATCTAATGTTTTAGTTATTGGATGCGAAGGTAATGCAGATGTAAAACTTTACAAACAATTGCTATCTAAAGGCAGAAAGTAAATTATATGTCAAAAAAAGCTGTTGTTTGGATAAGAGACGATTTTAGAATAAAAAATAATTCTGCGTTATCTTATGCAACAAATAATTACGATACTGTCACAGCATTATATATTTATAACAAGGAAAATTTCGATGGTACTAGAGAAGCACAAAAATGGTGGGTATGTAAATCTTTAATTAATTTTAAAAATGAATTAATAAAATACAATATTGAATTAGAATTAGTATTTTCTGATGAGATAACTTTTTTTAGTAAAATCAAAGGCAAACAAGAAATTTCTATTTTTTGGAATAAAATATATGAGCCATCTCAATTAAAGTTAGATGATGATCTCATTAAAATTTTTGAAAAAAACAAAATACTCTCAAAATGCTTTAAAGGAAATGTTCTTAATGAATATAATAATGTTACAAAAGATGATGGAAGCCCTTATAAAGTTTATAGTCCATTTTGGAGAGTTGGAGAACAAATTTACTTAGATAGTATCCCAAGCAAATCATTAAATGTAAAAAAAGCTAAGAGCAAAATAAAATTATTCAAAAATAATAATGTTCCAGATCAAATTTTGCCTAAGAAAAATTGGTATAAAAAATTTGAAAAATATTGGGACCCAACAGAAAAACAATCCGAAAAATATTTAAATGATTTTGTTGAAAATAGAATGATGAAATATGGAGTTGATAGAGATTATCCAGCTATAAATGGTTCGTCAAAACTTTCACCATACATTAGAAACGGACAAATACACGTAAGTAACATTTGGGACAAATGTTATAAATATAAATCAAAAAATATTAGTGTTAAAAAATATCTAAATGAATTAGGCTGGAGAGAATTTTCACATAGTTTAATTAATTATTTTCCTGAAATGCTAAAAGGTAATTTAAGAAAAGAATTTGATAAATTTCCATGGGATAAAAATGCGAAAAATTTGAAAGCTTGGAAAAATGGTATGACTGGATACCCGATTGTTGATGCTGGGATGAGACAACTTTATGAAACAGGTTGGATGCATAATAGAATTAGAATGGTAGTTGGTTCTTTTCTTGTAAAACATTTAAGAATTAATTGGAAAGAGGGTGAAAAACATTTTAGAAATTGTTTGTTAGATTTTAATGAAGCAAACAATGTTGCACAATGGCAATGGGTTGCTGGCTGTGGTGCAGATGCAGCCCCTTATTTTAGAATTTTTAATCCTATATTGCAGGGTGAAAAATTTGATAAACAAGGTTTGTATGTAAAAAAATGGGTACCTGAATTAGAGAGAGTTCCAAGTAAATTTATTCATAAACCATGGGAAATGGAAATAAAATATCAAGAAGCTATAAAAACTAAAATAGGTTCTGATTACCCTTCCCCAATAGTCGTGCATGAAGAAGCTAGAAACGCAGCTCTAAAAGCATTTCAAACTTTAAAAAATTAATTAATCTCCAATAAAATGATGAATAATAAGCCTTTTTGTAGAAGACAACCTGTGTTCAAAAAGGTAAATTCCTTGCCAAGTTCCTAACAAAAGTTGTTTGTTTTTTATACTGAGGGATATTTGATTATTAGTTAAAGCTGACTTTATATGAGCTGGCATATCGTCTTTACCTTCTATTGTATGAATATATAATTTATTATCCATTGGAGCAATTTTATCAAAATAATTAATTAAATCTGATTGAACATCAGGATCAGCATTTTCTTGAACAATTAAAGATGCACTAGTGTGTTGTATGCTTAAATTTAAAATACCATTATTAAAATTATTTTTATTTATCCAGTCTATCGTTTTATCGGTAAATTCATATAATTTTTGACCATTTGTTTTAATTTCAAGATTAAAAAATTCTTGTCTCATAAATGCTTTTTAGATGTTAATTCATATAATCGGCTAATGGTACGTTTAAATGGTTTTTCCAATAATCTTGATGATGTGAGTTTATCAATATTTTGTTCTGCACTAATAGCCATAGGTATATTTTGATCATATACGATATCTAAAAAAGTAATAAATCTTTGTTGTTGATTTGAATTTAAATCATTAAATGCTGGTACATTTTCCATAACTATAAAAAAACAATTTTTCACTATTTTAATATAATCTTCTGATCCTAAATTTTTATCACATACTTCTTTAAAAGTTAATCGAACAATTCCATCATAAAAATTTTTTAAAATAAATTTTCTTCCTTTAATGTTTAAAATCTTTTCTTTTAAAGTCTTATCTTTAGTCATCACTCTAAATAATTTGTTTATTTTAAAATTGTTTTCTTGATTTAAAGGTGAGTAATATCTTTGAGTTTTATTGCCTTTTGACTTTCTATAATCATCATCTATATTTAATTGATATTCAAATGATTGCTTTTGCATTATTTTTATAAAAGGTTTGAATTGATCTCTTTGTAACCCATCTTTGTACAAATTTTCTATTTTTATATTAGAAGTTACAATAATTTTTAAATCTTCTTTAAATATTTCATCAAATAATTTTCCAAGTATCATTGCATCTACTATATTTGTAACTTGAAACTCGTCAAAATATATTAATTTTGCTTTAGATTTTAATTTTTTAACAAATTTACTTAATTTATTTTCATCATTTTTACCTCTGGATTGGTGTACAAAGTCGTGAAAGCTAAGCATAAATTCGTTGAAGTGAAGTTTTAATTTTTTACCCTCAACTAAGTTAAAAAAAAAATCCAATATCATGGTTTTACCCACACCAACATCTCCATAAAGATAAAAGCCTTTTTTATAATTTTTTTTTGATAAAATTTTTGAGATAAATGATTTGTAGTTTAATTTATAATATTCTTCTAATGTTTTTATGAGTTTTATCTGATGAGAATTAGCATCTAAATTTTTTTTTTTGCAGTAAAGTTTAAACTCTTTAACAAAACTTTTTTGCATTAATTCTTTTTTGAATTGAAATCGATACCGTATTCTGATCTTGGTCCTTTTCTTAATCCAAAAGGTCCTGAGATAAAAATTGTCATTGGTCTTGTTCCTGGCTCAAGGTCTACCCTATGATATGTATTGGCTGATCTAAATCCAATATATCCAGGTTTTCTCCAGAACTTGCCTTTTTTAGTAGTTTCCCAATAACCGCCTCTCAAAATTATAGTAATATAAGGAAATAAATGATTATGAACTCCATCCCCATGATCATCGTCCAGCATTTCATGAATTAATATATTAAATGGGAACCATTTTGGTCTATTCCTAAACAATAAATAATATCTATTCATCCACGGTTTGGCTTCGTTAAATTTTGGATGAGATGGACCCCTATCTAAAACTACCTTTTTTCTTCCGATTTTTTCTAAAAATTTTAATAACATTAATTTGATCTTATAATTCCATTATTTTTAATTAAAAAAATATTAGCATTATTAATAAATGGTCTCGATATTTTTTCGTTATTAAATTTAATTACATTCTCTGTTTGTGAATTGGATAAATTGATAATTAAAATCCTTCCATTATCGGTAGACAAATAAATTTTATTCTTAGCAATAACAAAACCTACTGGCTTTATTTTTTTTCTTTTTTTAAAAGTTGCAAAAACATCAGTTATTCTGATTATATTTCCAGTCTCAGCATCAATTACAAATAGGTATCCTTCCTCAGAAATATTAAAAATATAATTTTCAGAAATTGTCGATTTTAAACTAGAATTTACTGTTTGCTTCCAATTTACTATTCCTGTTCTAGAGTCTATTGAAAAAAAATCATTCTTGTTATTTGAAAAATATATATTTTCATTATTAAAAATCATTTCTGAGTTTTTTAAACTAAATGCATTCAAAAATATTTCGTTGCTTTGTGTTGGTGTTTGCCAAACTAAACTACCATCGTTTATATTTAATGCTGTTAGATCACCCAAAGTATTAAGTGAATAAACTATCTCATCTTTAATTATTACAGATAATTTTTTTTGTGACTTTATAAATGTATTTTCCGTTTTGAAATTCCAAATCTCATTACCATCAATTACTGAAAAACACCTAATAACGTTATCAAAATCAATAACAACAAATTTATTTTTTTTAATAGCTATATTAGAGTTGAAAGGAGAGATACTTTGTTTTTTCCAAATCAATTCACCGTTATCTAAATTTATTGAAAGAATATTTGATAAAGTATCTACAACCAGAAGACTATTATCTATATAATTTGTATATAATATTGGCTTAAATTTTTTTTCTTTTTTTGAGTAATGATTTATTTTCCACAAAGTTTCGAAATTTTCATTAATACGAAATATTGTTCCTTTATTGTCTGAATATATTAGGTCATTATTTTTAATAAACAATATATCTTTATCAATTGAATTGAACTGTTTAATCTTTGAGAATTTATATGTTTTCTTTTTTTTAAAAAGTGGTTCAAAATTAATGTTACCATTGTTATTTGTATTGTTATCAATAAAACTATTATCTTTTACAAATTTAGATAAGATTATTTGAATGTTTGGATTTAATTCATTTTGAATTGGTTTATCTTTTTCAAATAAAATTTTAGTATTTGTATTTTCTACAGATTTATCACTTTGACCACAACTTGATAATATAAGTAAAAATACGAAATATAATACTATCCTACTCACTGAAACTAGATCTTAGCCTTTTTTGAGCTTTGGTTTTTATTTTAGAGTTATTATTTTCAAGACTAACTATTTGCTCAAAAAATTCTTTTGATTTTTGCATTTGATTTTTTGATAAATAATATTCTGCCATAATATAAAGACTATGTGGTTTCCATATACTATCAGCTTTAATTAAAGGATTAAAAATAGCTAGCAATTCATTTTCATCTGAAAAATCTGAATTATATAGGCCTTTTTTAAAGATTGTTAGTTCTTTAAACTTTTTATCCAAACCAATATCATTAATTAAAATATCAAAATAATTGTTAATTTCATCTTTTGAATTTATCAAATCGTTATCTAGCAAAAAATAAAAGGCTAGAGGAGAATATGTTTTGTCTTTAGCGTTAATCACCTCTTTAAGATCTGGGATCACATTATATTTATTATCTGCTTCATACCTTATTACAGCTAAGTCGTATTTATCAGCTAATTTTTCTTTTTTGCTAGATTGATATTCTTCAAAAGAAAAGTAGCCAATTAAAGCCAAAATAATTATTACTAATATCGAAATTAAAGAATTTTTATTATTTATGAAAAAGTTTTTAATTTTTTCATTACGTGTTTGGGTATTTATTATTTCAATATCTTCATCCATTAAATCATGTTCCTAAGTACATATTGTAAAATTCCACCATTTTTGTAATACTCTAATTCGTTCTTGGTATCTATTCTACTTAACATTTTAATTCTCTTGATATCTCCAGAGACATATTTGATTTCAACATCAACTTCATCTCTAGGATCTATACCTTTTTCTAAGTCAATAATAGAAAATAGTTCTGAGCCATCTAATTTTAGATTAGTTCTATTTATTCCATCTTTAAACTGTAATGGTAGTATACCCATTCCTATAAGATTTGATCTATGAATTCTCTCAAAACTTTCTGCAAAAACAGCTTTTACACCTAAAAGTTTAGTTCCTTTGGCCGCCCAATCTCTTGAAGAACCAGTTCCATACTCCTTACCACCAATTACAACTAAATCTGTACCTCTTTTTTTATATTCAACAACCGCATCATAAACTGGCATTACTTTTTCCTCAGGGTACAACTTTGTAAAACCACCTTCAGTACCAGGAGCCATTTCATTTCTAATTCTTATATTAGCAAAAGTCCCTCTCATCATAACCTCATGATTGCCTCTTCTTGCTCCATAGGAATTATAGTCTTTAGGAAGAATTTGATGTTTCATAAAATATTCTCCAGTCGGACTATCTTTTTGAATTGATCCAGCAGGTGAAATATGATCAGTGGTAATACTATCACCTAATATTAATAGTGGTCTTGCATCCTTAATTTCTTTAAATCCTTCTGGTTTATCAGGAAGATTGTCGAAAAATGGAGGTTTTTTTACATATGTTGAATTATCTTCCCAATTATAAATATTGGTTTCATCTGTTTTAATTTTTTGCCATTGTTCTGGTCCTTGGGAAACATTTGAGTATCTTTTTATAAACATTTCTGCATTTAACGAATTTCTCAATGTTTCTTCTATTTCTTTGTTAGATGGCCATATATCTTTTAAAAAAACATCTTTACCATCTTTATCTTTACCTAACGGATCCTTATACAAATCAAATCTCATAGTTCCTGCTATTGCATAAGCAACAACTAATGGCGGAGATGCTAAATAGTTTGCTTTTATTAGAGGTGAAATTCTTCCTTCAAAGTTTCTGTTTCCAGATAAAACTGAAACAGCATAAATATTATTATTTTTTATGGAGTCTGATATGTTATCAGCTAATGGACCTGAATTACCAATACAAGTAGTGCATCCATAACCAACTAAATTAAATCCTAACTTATCTAAATAAATATTCAGCCCAGCTTTTTCTAAATAATCTGTAACTACTTGAGATCCAGGTGCTAAAGATGTTTTCACCCAGGGCTTAGTCATTAAACCTTTTTCAATTGCATTTTTTGCAAGTAAACCTGCTCCAATTAGTACACTTGGATTAGAGGTATTAGTGCAAGAAGTGATTGCAGCAATTAAAACATCACCATCAGTTATTTTAAATTCTTCTTTTTCAACATTATAAATATTTGGTTCTTCTTTTTTAGTAACTTCTGAAAACACTTTTTTAAAATTTGATGATGCATTAGTTAGCAAAACTTTATCTTGGGGACGTTTTGGTCCTGAAATAGTCGGCACTATAGTTGACATATCTAAAGATATAGTGTCTGTAAATTCTACATCTAAACTTGCCCAAAGTCCTTGTTCTTGAGCATAATGTTTCACAATTTCAACATTTTGATCATCTCTTCCTGAGAATTTTAAATATTTTAAAGTCTCATCATCTATTGGGAAAAAACCACAAGTTGCACCATACTCAGGTGCCATATTTGCTATGGTAGCCCTATCTGCCAAAGTCAGATTTTTTAGTCCTTCACCATAGAATTCGACAAACTTTCCCACAACTCCTTTGTCTCTTAACATTTTAACTACTGTTAAAACAAGATCAGTTGCTGTTGTACCTTCTGGCATTTTTGATTTCATTTCAAACCCAATAACTTCAGGTATTAACATCGAAATAGGTTGACCTAACATTCCAGCTTCTGCTTCAATTCCTCCTACGCCCCACCCCAAAACCGATAAGCCGTTTACCATAGTTGTATGACTGTCTGTTCCAACTAAAGTATCTGGAAATATATATTCTTCACCTTTATATTTTTCATTCCAAACAACTTTCGAAAGGTATTCCAGGTTGACTTGATGACATATTCCAGTTCCCGGTGGAACTATTCTAAAATTATTGAATGCTTGTTGCCCCCATTTAAGAAAAGAATATCTTTCAGCATTCCGATTAAATTCAATATCAACATTTTCTTTTAATGAATTTTTATTTGCAAATTTATCTACTTGTACAGAGTGATCAATTACCAAATCAACCGATGATAATGGATTGATAGTGCTTGGATCTTTATTTTTTTCTTTTACAGCCTCTCTCATTGCAGCTAAATCTGCAACCGCAGGAATTCCAGTATAATCTTGAAGTAAAACTCTCGCAGGCCTATATGCAATTTCTGTATTAGAACTCTTAGATTTTAACCAATCTTTAATAGCTTCGATTTGATTTTTATTAACCGTTATATCGTCTTCAAATCTTAACAAATTCTCAAGTAAGACCTTCAATGATTTTGGAAGCTTTGATATACCTGATAAACCATTTTTCTCAGCCTCTTTCAGTGAGTAAAAATTATAACTTTTGCCGTTAACTGAAATTTTAGTTAACGAATTGAACGAGTTTTTGTCTCCTGGTTTCATATTTAATAATAAAATGTAGCTATGCAGCTTAATAAAAGCGCTGACATAACATAATTGAACCATTTAATAAATTTCTCATTTGTCGCGAATTTTCTCATAAATTTACCAATTAAAGTCCAAAATAAGATACTAAATATAGCAAAGAAAAAGGCAGAAGTTAGTAGCCAGAAAGAATAACTAAAAAAGTTATCTCCAGATTCGATATAAGTTGATACTGCAATAATAGCAACGATTACTCCTTTAGGATTTAAGAATTGAAAAAGAAATGTTTCTATAAATTTAACAGGTTCTAGTTTTTCTTTTTGATTTGATGATTTAGAAAATGAAATTCTGTAAGCCAAATAAACTAAAAATGCAGACCCTGTAAAAACTAAAATCTTTTGAATAATTGGATATAATTTAAAAACATTAATTAGTCCAAAATTGACTAAAGATAGCATTGAAGTAAAACCAAATATAACACCTAACATTAGAGGTATCGTTTTTTTTACTCCATGATTAAAACCTGAATGAGATGCCACAATGTTATTTGGGCCAGGTGAGCAACTGGTAACAAAAAAAAATAAACTTAATGATAGTAGCTCTGGATGCATTTAAGCAATTGGTAATCCATTCTCTGCTTCTTGAGATGGATGAACTAAAGTTACTCTACCTTCTGCATCTATAGATCCAAGAATTAATACTTGTGAAACAACACCAGCAATATTTTTTTCTGCAAAATTACAAACACCAATTACTTGTTTTCCTTTAAGATTCTCTTCATTATAATAATGAGTAATTTGAGCTGAGGATTGTTTTATCCCTATCTTTTCTCCAAAATCAACTTCTACAACTAATGAAGGTTTTCTTGCTTTTTCATTTTTTCTTACAGAAATAATTGTTCCCAATCTAATATCGACTTTATCAAAGTCTTCATACGTAATTTGTTCTTTCATAAATTTAATATATAATGATTTGTAAATGAGTACAGAAAATAATCCTGATAAAATTTATAAAGATTCAATAAGAATATTGACAGATTTGATTGCTTTCAAAACTATTTCTGGAAACGATAATAATAGTCTCATTAATTATTGTGATGATATTTTAAAAAATTTAGGAGCTACTTCATTTAGAATTTTTGATGGTGATAAAAAAAGAGTTAATCTTTTTGCTTCTTTAAAATCTAAAAACGGAAATGGTAAAAAACCTATTATTCTTTCAGGTCATACAGATGTAGTCCCTGTTTCAAAAGGCTGGTCTACTGATCCATTTGTTGCAACTATAAAAAATGAGAAATTATTTGGGAGAGGTTCTTGTGATATGAAAGGTTTTATTGCATGTGCTCTAGCATATGCTCCTGTATTTAAAGAAAATAATTTAGATAGAGACATTCACTTTTCATTTACATTCGATGAAGAAACCGCATGCATCGGCGCACCATTATTAATAAAAGAATTAAAAAAAAGAGATATTAAAGATGGAATTTGTATTATTGGTGAACCAACCAATATGAAAATCATTGATGCTCACAAAGGTATGAATGAATATACAGTTCACTTTGGAGGTTTAGCGGGTCATAGTTCTAAACCATGCCAAGGTGTTAATGCAGTTGAATATGCATCGAGGTATGTAAACAAATTACTAGAAATTAGATCAAAACTAAAAGATAGAGCTCCTAAAGATTGTATATTTAATCCACCATATTCTACATTATCAATTGGTGGAGTTTCGGGTGGTATAGCTCATAATGTTATTGCTGATAAATGTAAAGTTGAATGGGAAACTAGACCTGTAGTCAGAGAAGATGGAGATTTTGTAAATCAAATAATAGACGATTATGTTGATAAAGAATTATTGCCAGAAATGAAAAAAGTTTTTTCAGATGCTTATATTAAAAAAGAAATTATAGGTGAAGTAGTTGGATTTAATAGATTGAACGATTCCGAGGCTTGTGAATTTGTTTCTAGTATAACTGGTGACAATTCAAGAGAAGCTGTTTCGTTTGGAACAGAAGCTGGACTCTTTCAAGAAGTTGGTATTAGCACTGTAGTTTGTGGACCAGGTTCGATTGAACAGGCTCATAAAATTGATGAATATATAGAACTTAGTGAATTAAAGAAATGTCTAGACTTTTTAGAAGGTGTAAAAGATAAATCTATAAATTAATTCCAACCACCTACAGATTTAACTTCTAGAAATTCAAGCAATCCTTCTTTGCCTGCTTCCCTTCCAATTCCAGAATGTTTAAAACCTCCAAAAGGTGCATCAACTGCAATACCAACACCATTTACATCAACCATTCCAGATCTAAGTTTTCTGGCAACTCTTTGTACTTTTTCCTTATCTTGAGTTTGAATATAGTTTGTTAATCCATAATCAGTATCATTTGCGATTTTAATTGCCTCTTCTTCAGTTTCAAATGGAATAACAGATAAAACAGGACCAAATATTTCTGTTCTTGCAATTTCCATTTCATTTTTTACATCTGCAAAAACTGTCGGTTTTACATAATAACCATCATTTAATCCGTTTGGTTTTCCAATTCCACCTGCAACTAATTTTGCTCCTTCATCTATTCCTTTTTGAATTAAGCCTTGAATTTTATTGAATTGAGTTTCAGAAATTACAGGACCAATATGCTCTCCATTTTTATTTGGATCATCTACTTTAAATTCATTTGCGTATTTTCTCAGTCTTTCTATCGCTTCATTATATATTGATTTTTCAACAAGCATTCTTGTAGGAGCATTACATGATTGTCCTGAATTTCTAAAACATCTAAATGCACCTCTTTCAATTGCTTCAGCATCAGCATCTTCAAATATAATATTTGCACCTTTTCCTCCTAGTTCCAAACTTACTCTTTTGAAGTCCTTTGCGGCATTTTGAGAAATTAAAGCCCCTGCTCTTGTAGAGCCAGTGAATGAAATCATATTAACATCTGGATGACTTGTTAATGCATCTCCAGTTATTGCCCCATTTCCATTTACTAAATTAAAAACACCTTTTGGAAATTTTGCTTCATCTATTAACTCAGCTATAATCATTGCCGATAAGGGTGCCAGTTCTGAAGGTTTTAAAATCATAGTACAACCAGAGGCCAATGCAGGAATGACTTTTAAAGTAACTTGATTTATTGGCCAGTTCCACGGTGTTATCAATGCACACACACCTTTAGGCTCGTATATTATTCTTTGATTTTTTGCATGATCTCCCAAAGGTTTTTCGAATTCAAATTCTTTTAGATAACGAATAAATGATTTTGTATGACTTGCGCCGGTTCCTGTTTGTAGTTTTGAAGCAAAGTCCTTTGGTGCTCCCATCTCTTGAATAATTGCATCTGTAATATCATTCCATCTTTTTTTATATAATGAATAAAATACTTCTAATAATGACAATCTTTCTTCTTTAGAGCTAAATCCCCAAGTTTTAAATGCCTCTTTAGCTGCTAAAACTGCATCATTAATGTCTTCATTGCTGCCTAAAGAAATTACTGCACAATTTTTTTCTGTTGCTGGATTTATGACCTCAATATCTTTTGGGTTTTTTGGAGGAACCCATGAACCGTTAATATAAAAATTTCTCTTTTCAATCATGCGCGCAAATTATCCTTTCTTCATGATTTTGCAAATAAATTTGTTAATTCATAAACAATTGTTGCTGCAGCAAGAGAGGTGACTTCTGCGTGATCATAAGCAGGCGCAACTTCTACTACATCTGCAGAAATCAAATTTAAACCTGATAAACCCCTAAGAACATTTACCATTTCTCTTGTGGTCATTCCTGCAATTTCAGGTGTTCCTGTTCCTGGCGCAAATGCTGGATCTAATACATCAATATCAATGGACAGATATAATGCATTATCACCTACTCTATTTTTTATTCTTTCAATAATTTTATCAATTCCTTCTGTTTGAAATTCATCACAATGAATAATTTTAAATCCAAAGCTTTCATCATTTTTTATATCATCTCTGCTATAAAGTGGACCTCTTATACCTACATGCATAGAGGCGTCATCTAAAAATAAATTTTCCTCACGAGCTCTTCTAAATGGAGTACCGTGGGTATATGGTGCTCCAAAGTAGGTATCCCAGGTATCTAAATGGGCATCAAAATGAACAAGTGATACAGGTCCATTATTCTTTTTATTGGCTGCCCTAAGTAAAGGCACAGCAATTGTGTGATCTCCCCCAAGGCTTATTATTCCTTCAACTTTATTTAATAAATCGGTTGCCCCTACTTCAATTTGTTTGATGGCTTCATCAATGTTAAATGGATTACAAGTGATATCACCTGCATCTGCAACTTGTTGTACTTTGAATGGTTCTACATCATAATTTGGATGATAATTAGTCCTTAAATGTCTAGATGCTTGTCTAATACTTTGTGGGCCAAATCTTGCACCTGGTCTATAACTTGTTCCTGAATCAAATGGAACTCCGACAATTGCAACATCACAATTTTCTACATCTCTTAGCTCAGGTAATCTTGCAAATGTAGAAGGGCCCGCATATCTTGGCACTTCTGTGCCACTAACAGGCTGAATAGGTTTTTTAGTCTTTGTCATTTTAGTAATAAGAATATTATTAGAATGATCCAGAAAAAGGGATAATAAAAATATATGTATTTTTTTGCAAACATTTTAGGCACTGACTCGTGATCTCTATTAATATTTTTTTTTCTTTTTCTTTTTTTCATTAAATAAATCCTATCACATTCATATTATATCTAATATCATCAAAATAATTAAAATGAGATATATTATATTAATATTTGTATTTTTTTTTAACTTTTCTCATGTAAATGCAGATGCAATATATAATTTAATTAAAATCCCAAATTTAGAAGTTCATAAAGTTGATGATGTTAATGGTATCAAATATTTGGCATCAAAAAGAGGTTTTGTTATAGGTGATACAAATAATATTAAATGTAACGGCATAAATAATAGTGATTTGGATCGTGAATTTAATACAGTTCAAAATAATCTGAAAGATTATAACTCAGATTTCTTAAGGAAAATAAATTTGAAATTTGTAGTTCTTTGCAAAAACTTAGAAATTTCAGGCATTAACACAGGAGGTATACCAGATAATAAATTCAGGACTTTAATCTTAGACTTAACATTTAACCAAAACTATTTCGAAAGAATGATCCATCATGAAATATTTCATATGATTGACAACAGTTTTCCAGAGCTTTTTGAAAAAAATAAGTGGAGCGAACTTAATAATAAAGATTTTTCATACGCAGAATGTTCTACATGCACTGATTTATTAGGTTTAGATTTAGAAATTACGAAAGGTTTTTTAACAGAATATTCAATGAGCACAGCTGAAGAAGATATGGCTGAAATTTATTCGTTATTAAAAACAAACTTTAAAGAAATAGATTTATTAATTAAAAAAGATAATATTTTAACTAAGAAGAAAAATTTTTTAATTAATGGTCTTAAAGAAATAGATGAAAAGTTTATTTTTTGAATGATAAAAAAAATTAAAGCATCACTATCTGAAAAAATATTATTTATTTTTCTAATTCTGCTGATTATTTTAACTCTAGGTTCATTTTATATATTAAATAATAAATGTCTTTTTGTAAAAAAAATCGATTTAAATAACATCGATTTTAAAGATAAGAAGAATATTGCAATTATGGAAGTTGAATGCGGTAACGTTCTAATAGAATTAGATCCTAAAATTGCACCTAAAGCTGTAAATCGATTTAAGAAGTTAATAAATAGAGGTTCGTATAATGGTTCAGCTTTTTATCGAGTAATAGAAAATACTTTAATACAAGCTGGAGATATTGAATATGGGAATGTATCTAATCTAAATTATTCTAAAGTAGGAACTGGTGAGTCTGGTTTAGGAACAATTAAATCTGAGGTCAGTGGTAATTTTTTATTTAATGCTGGCTCTGTGGCTTTTGCCAGAAAAGATCAATTCGACACAGAAGATAGTGAATTTTTTATTACTTTAATAGATATACCAATATATCAAGGTGAATATACTCCAATTGGAAGAGTAATTGCTGGAATAGACTCTTTAAAAAAAATTAAAGTGGGAAATAAATCAACTTATGTATTAAAACCTGATTATATTAAAAATCTAAAGTTATTAGTTAACTAGAGGCTTTCCAGTAGATAATGTGTGTTTAATTCTATCTTGGGTTTTACTTGTCTCAATTAATTTCATGAAAGCATCTAACTCTAATTTAAACAACTGATCTTCTGTAAGAGTTTTATCTAAAGTTGTATCACCACCACTTAATACATTTGCCAGCTCACTTCCTACCATCATTCCATGATCTAATATAATTTTATCATTATACAGTTTTTCTAACATACCAACCATTTTGTCTTTTAAAGATTTACCAGATAAATTAAATGTGCATTCTTTTGGAGGAGTAAATTCTTTATTTTGATCCAAAATTTTTCTTGCTTCATTTAATAGACTATTTCTGCTCATAATTTTTTTATTTTCAGGGATTAAATATTTTAGAGGTTCGGCTTCTACTGGAGATGTTGCAGTTTTTGCATAACCAATGATGTCAAAAACTTTTAAAGGTGCAAAATCTGGGTCATTTTTTGCCTCTTCTGTTTGAGACCATCTCCATAACATTTCTTTACATCCTCCTCCAGCTGGAACTAAACCAACCAATGTTTCAACTAATCCAACAACAATATTTGTATGGGAAGCAACAAAATTACTTTGAACTAAAACTTCAAAACCTCCTCCAAGTGTAAGACCTGATGGTGCCGAAACGACTGGAAATTTTGAGTATTTTAAGTGTTTGCATGTTTCTTGAAAATAACCGACAAATTTTTCTATTGATTTAAAGTCACCTTTATCTGCAAAATTCATAGTATATGTTAAATTAACACCAGCAGAAAACTGCATACTTTCATTAATAATTATCAATGGTTTGTCTGTAGCGTTTTTTAAAGAGTCCATTGAGTCATAATCCAAAGCGTTTGCTTTAGTCGTAAATTCGACAATGTTAAATTCAGGAAATCTGTAAATTTCAGCAGAATTATTTTTATCAAGTTTAAGGGCTCTTGGTTTAATTTTTCCTAAAGTTTCAATTTCAGTATATTGTTGTCTCTCACCATAAAAATTTTCGTCTTTGGATTTTGATAAATTTTCTAAAAATTTATTTCCATCAAAATTATCAATTTTTTGAAAAAAATTATTTACTCCAATTTCTTTTAGCATTTCAAAAGGCCCTCTAGACCAATTGAAGCCAAGTCTCATTGCTTCATCGATATCGTTAAACTTATCTGTAATACCTGGAACTAATGAAGAAGAATATTTTATTATTTTAGAAATTACTGACCAAGCATAATCTCCATATTTATCTCCACGATTAATTAATTTTTTTAAATCAACTTTTTCAGATTTAATATCTATTTTTTTTGAGGGGGAATATTCCCCAGTTTCAAGATTGATGGCCTCTAAAATTTTCTTGCCACCCTCCTTATTCATTCTATAAAATCCACCTTTTCCTTTTCTACCAGTATATCCAGTTTCTATTAATTTTTTTACAAGTGGCATTTCTCTTGCTACAGGTTGAAATGGATCGCTTTCAGGTAATTCTTTAATAAAACTTTTTAATACATCTGCCATTAAATCAATACCAATTAGGTCATACAATCCAAATACTCCAGTTTTAGGTATACCCATTGGTCTACCAAAAACAGCATCAGCCTCTTCTATACTGAGTTTCATATTAAATGCTTCTGTCATTGCAATTTGCATTGCATAAACTCCAATTCTATTACCTAAAAATCCCGGAGTGTCATTACAGATAATTGCACCTTTACCTAAGTCTATTTCACAAAAGTCTTTTAAAAGTTTAACTTTATCTAAATCACTTTCATTACTTTTTACTATTTCCAGTAAATCCATGTATCTAACAGGATTAAAGAAGTGGGTTATGCAGAAATCTTTTTTGTCTTGATCAGATAATTTTTCTGATAGAACACTTATTGGAATAGATGAAGTATTAGATGAAACAACAGATTCTTTTTTTCTATGTTTAAAAATTTTTTCATAGATATTATGTTTTATATCAATTCTTTCTACAACAGCTTCTACAATCCAATCTGCATTCGAAACTACATCAAAGTTTTCTTCAATGTTTCCTACATGTATATTATCTAATTTTGATTTATCTATTAATAAAGGAGGTCTAGATTTTCCTATTCTCTCTTTAGCCTTTTGACTAATTTCTGTAGTTAAATCCAACAAAGTGACAGGAACATTTGCGTTACACAAATGTGCAGCTATGCCGCTACCCATTGTTCCAGAACCAATTACAACTACATTATTTATTTTCATAAAGAAGATTTCTTATATTAAATTGAGACTGAGTAGGAAATAAAATAAATGTCATAACTACTGTTGTAAACTTGCTAATTCTTCAATATTAATATGACACCTAATAGCGTTACCATTTTCACCTATTTGCCATGGTGGAACCTCTGAATTACAAATATTACCTATTTTCCTGGGGCATCTTCCTTGAAAAGAACAACCTTTCTCAGGGGGTTTTTCCTCTACTACATCCTCAGCTACTAATTTTGGTTTTATATCTGGATCTGGTTCCAAAACAGCACCTAATAATACTTCGGTATAAGGATGTGATGGAAATTTGTAGACATTTTGAGAAGGACCAATTTCACATAATCTTCCTTGATATAAAACTGCAACTCTGTCACTAATTGCTCTAACAACAGCCAAATCATGAGAAACAAATACGTAAGTTGTTCCTAGATCTTCTTTCAATTGTTGTAATAAGTTTAAAACAGCCGCTTGAACCGAAACATCTAAAGCAGATGTAACCTCATCGCACAAAATTATATCCGGCTTAGCAGCAAATGCTCTTGCAACTGCAACTCTTTGTTTCTCGCCACCTGATAATTGTCTAGGGTATCTTGACATATAAAACTTTCCTAACCTAACTTTTTTTAGTAATTCGATAATATTTTTTTTTAATTCTTCTCCTGATAAATTAAAATACAACTTTAAAGGTTGAGAAAGTATTTGCTCAACTGTGTGGTTGGGATTTAATGACTCGTCTGGATTTTGAAATATAAGTTGTATTGCTCGAAGATCATTTGGATTTCTCATTTTTAAATCAGAAGATAATATACGATCATTTTCAAATTTAATTTGACCATCTTTTGTTTTGAGTAACCCAGCAATTGATTTTAGGATAGTAGACTTGCCACTTCCAGATTCTCCAACTAGGGCAATAGTCTCTCCTTTTTTTATATCTATATTTATATCTTTAACTGTTGGGTTTTGATCAGAGATTTTGTCAAATAATTGATCAAAAAATTTCTGCTTTGCATAACTTATTGAAACATCCTTTAATTTTAAAACTTCTATTGCTTCACTATTATTTGATTTTTTTGTTATTGAAGTTTGTAAATTATTATTTTGGTTTATTAATTCTTTATGATTAAAACATCTGACATTTGTATCTAATTCTTTAATATGTTCTAGATCTGGTGAATTTTTTTTACAATGATCAGTTGCTAAGTTACATCTATCATAAAAACTACAACCTTCATTTATGCTTCCAGGTTGAGGTTGGCTTCCTGGCATAGAAGATGGAAGTCCATCTAGTGAAAGTTTAGGTATCGATTTTAATAATCCATAAGTATAAGGATGAATAGGTTCTTTTAATATTTTTCTTGCTGGTCCTTCTAAAACAATTTCTCCCGCATACATTACAACTATTCTATCACTGACTTGTGCTATAGCCCCAAGGTCATGACTAACATAGATCATAGATGTTCCGGTATCTTTTGCTATAAATCTTAATAGTTCTAATACATGTGCTTGTGTTGTAACATCTAATCCAGTTGTTGGTTCATCTAATAAAAGTAAATCTGGTTTTCCAGCCAATGCCATTGCAACGGCCACTCTCTGTTGCTGCCCTCCAGAAAGCTCGTGTGGATAACGAAAAGCCATAGTTTCAGGTGAAGGAAGTCTAACTTTATTTAGTAACTCTGAAATTTTTTTATCTCTCTCTGTTTTTTTTAAATCTGTATGTAATCTTAATGCTTCATCAATTTGGTATCCAATTTTTAAATTCGGTGTTAAAGCTTGTCCTGCATTTTGAGGTATCATAGCTATTTTTCTACCTCTAATTTTTTCCAGCTGTCTACTGCTCATCTTCAATAAATCCTCAGATTTAAAGAGGCATTCACCCTTAAGAGGAAATAAGCCTTGTTTTATATAGCCCATCATAGCAAGTGCTAATGTGCTTTTTCCAGAACCTGACTCCCCCACGATCCCTACAGTCTCTCCTTTTTTTATATTCGTTGAAACATTTCTAAGTATTGAAATTTGTTTGCCCTTCTGACTGTTAAATCCAATTGATAAATTTTTAACGCTTTCAATTATTTCATTCATTTAAACAGGTGCCTTTGTTGAACGATCAATTCCTAAAGCTTTTGCAAATGCATCAGCCGTTAAATTTATTCCAATTATTAATGAACTTAATCCTACTATCGGAGCAATTACAGACCAATATGCAAACGACATCAATCCTCTAGCATTGGAGATCATTAAGCCCCAATCGGGTGTTGGAGGACTTACACCAAAACCTAAGAATGACAATGAGCTAAATCCTAATAACATCCAAGACCATCTCATTGCTCCTTCTACTAATATAGCGTCTCTAACATTTGGAATAATTTCATTCCATATAATAGACAAATTGCTATGACCTCGAGCTCTAGCTGAAACTATAAAGTCTTTAGCAATAACATCGTGAGTGGCAGCTCTAGCAACTCTTACTATTCCTTTACCATAAAAAAAACCTAGTGCAGGAATTAAAACCTCTGTTGATGTTCCTAAAAGAGATACAATTAATAGCATTGCAAGTATCCAAGGAATAGAAAGAAACGCATCAACAACTCTCATTACAACATCGTCAATTTTACCTCCAACTAAACCACAAAAAATTCCAAGTAAACCTCCCCACAGAAGAGCTATAAGTGATCCAAAGAAAGTTACCGTAAGAGCTGTTCTCCCTCCAAGTATTGTTCTTGTGAAAACATCTCTACCCAAGCTATCTGTTCCAAACCAATGCTCGGCCGAAGGTGCAAGTAACATGGTATTTGGGCTAATTGCTTTATAATCGTATGGCGCAATGTAAGGGCTTATTAATGCTAAGACGACATGAAATAAAACAATGGTAAGTCCAATTAATCCAGAAGGCTTGGAGGCCATAGTTTTTAAAATCTCAAAAGCCTTTTCTAGCTTATTTTTTTGTTTATTTTCTGTAATTAAATTACTCTCCATATTATTTTCTTATCTGTAAACTTTTTAATCTTGGATTAAGCATAAGTGTCATTAAATCTGCTATTAAGTTTATTCCCACATAGATAGATGCCAATATTATTGCTAATGCTTGAACAACAGGTAAATCTCTATTTGATATAGACTCAATTACCAGTCTGCCTAAACCTGGATAATTAAAGACAACTTCTGTAACAACAACACCACCTAACAACCAAGCAATTGTTAACGCTACTACATTTATTGCTGGTAATAATGCATTTGGCAATACATGTCTAAATACCATTTTCCAATATGGAACACCTTTTAAAATTGCCATTTGTACATAATCACTAGCCATTACTTGAATTACACTTGAACGTACCATTCTTGCCATGTGCGCAGTCATAATCATTGAAATTGCAACAACAGGTAAAATTATATTTGAGAGTAATTCATAAAAAGTTGCATCTGATGGTATAATCACAATGCCTGGTAGCCAACCAAGCCAAATTGCAACAATTAAAATAAGCAAAGTAGCACTAATAAACTCAGGAATAGTCATTGAAAAAATTGTGATAGTAGAGATCATAATATCCGGGAGCTTATCTCTCCAAAGAGCAGTTATTATTCCTAATACGATTGCTAAAGGAATTCCTATAAGTATTGAAACAGAGGCTAAAACTAAAGAGTTTTTAACTCTTGGACCTAGTACTTCATTAATTGGCATTTCTCCACTTAAAGAGTAACCAAAATCACCTCTTATAACATTTGATGCCCAGTCTAAGTATCTTTCATAAGCAGGAACATCTAGACCAAGTCTTTTTATGCAAGCATCAAGAGCTGCTCCATAAGCTTCTCTTTCTAAATATGTTGTGCATGCATCCCCAGGTAAAACTTCAACACCTACAAATGTAATCAATGAAACTATAAATAAAGTGATAAGCCCTAGTCCAATTCTTTTTAAAATTAATAAAAGCATAAGATTAACTAGAACTTTTTAACAAAAATAAATTAAATAGAAATAAAATAAAGGCCGCTTATATGCGGCCTTTATCTAAATACTTTTAGTCAACTTTAACTTTGTGCCACTGTATAGAAAAGTGATCTACAGCATCAAGGTTTTTAACTTTTGATGAAGTTACTACTAGTCTAGATACGTGGTATGGGATCATTGTTCCACTTTGTTCCCATAAAGTCATTTGAGCATTTTGATATGCTTTTTTTCTTTTATTGAAATCCAACTCACTTCTAGCATCAGCTAAATTTTTATCAAAGTCAGCATTTTTGAAATAAGACTCATTCCATTTTGCTCCACTATGATATGCTTCATGTAAGATTGTGTCTGCTGGTCTTTGGTTCCAACGTGTCATTGAAACTGGCTTTTTCATCCAGACTTCATTCCAATAACCTTTGGATGGTACCATCTCAATATTAACTTTAATTCCTGCTTTTGCAACTTGTTGCTGAACAACTTCTGCAATCGTAGGCCAAGTTGGTTCTAAAGTCGCTGGGTAAACAGTCAATTCAATTCCATTTGGAAATCCTGCTTCTCTTAGTAAATTTTTTGCTTTACTGATATTTTGAGGACAATCCATTTGTAAACGATATTGATCAGAAGGCATTACAGGTGTATCACAAGATACAGTTGCTGCACCACCCATCACTAAGTCTACAAGTTCTTGTCTATCAACTGCTAACCTAAAAGCTTTTCTTACTTTAGGATTATCAAATGGAGCAGTATCAGTTCTCATAACCACACCTCTCCAGTTTCCAGTTGGAATTACAGTTGTTGTAAATTTAGAATTACTGTCAAATATCTTTTTTTGATTGAAAGGTACATATCTATTCATATCAATTTGACCAGTTAAAAGAGCTTGAATTCTTGCTTGAGCATCTGGGATCGCAATGACATGAACTTCTGCAACTCCTGGTGCACCTTCCCAATATTCTGGGTTAGCTTTTAGAATTGTAGTTCCTTCTGGATCAAATTTATCAACCATGAATGGTCCAGTACCAACTCCAGTTTGTCCTATAGTATCTCCTGATCCTTCAGGTATCATTCTTAATCTGTAGTCAGTTAATAATAACGGAAAGTCAGCAAATGAAGTTGATAACTTCATTTTAACTGTATGCTGATCAATTACCTCGATATCTTCAACTACATTTAAACTTTTTCTAACTGGAGATCCGATATCAGGATCTTTAGCTCTCATTAGAGAATATTTTACATCTGGAGCATCAAATGCTGATCCATCATGAAAATATATTCCTTTTCTTAAATTAAATGTCCATTCAGTTGCATCAGAATTAGCACTCCAATCTGTTGATAATGAAGGTGATGGAACACCGTTCATATCAGGTCTTACTAATCTATTTTGTGTTTTGATGACAACTTGAAATAAACGCCCTTTTGTTATGGCATCTAAGTTAGTATCTTTTCCAAATCCAAGATCATGTGATACTTTAAATACTCCACTTGATGCATTGGCAATAGAAAAAGATAATATCAGTGACATAAAAGTCGCTGAAAAAACTTTAAGTATGTATTTCATAAGTTTCCTCTTTTTCTTTCGTTGTTTAAATAATCAAAAAGATAACAATTCCAGAACTAGATAACAACATGCAAAATGTAGTGATTCATCTACTAATTGAATAGATATTTTAATTAATATACACTTTTTCTAAATTTATAAATGCAAAACGAATTAAACAAAGTCAGATTTTCTGTAAAACCTTTAAAATCCAATGATAATAAAGTTGTTGAGCTTGCACGAACTGTCGGGATACATCCTCTAGCATATCAAGAACTTCCCTATGATCCTGAGTATTCATTTTATGCAGGAAGATTAAATCCAGAAGTACTTTCACATGCTACTGCTGATGAAATGTATTGGAAAGTAAGAAAAGAGGTAATTTTTCGTCATACTGGTGAACATCCATATGAAATATCTGGTCCTGATGCAGAAAAACTTTTACAAAAAATATTCACAAGAGATATCTCAAAAGTAAAAGTAGGAAGATGCTCATACCAATTTGCTTGTTACAATGATGGAGGTATGCTGACAGACGGAGTTTTGCTAAAACTTGAAGAAAATAAATTTTGGTTTGTTCAAGCTGATGGAGATCTTTTTTCATGGTACAAAGCTCACACTGATAATCTTAATGTAAAAATTTCTGACCCAGATGTTTGGGTTAGTCAAATTCAGGGGCCAAAATCTATGGATCTTTTAAAAGTTTTAAGTAAAGAGACTTTTCCTGATAATTGGAAATATTTTGATTGGAAAGAAGTTACTATACTAAATGAAAAAGTAATCATAAGTAGATCAGGATTTAGTAATGAACTTGGTTGGGAAATTTATTTTAGAAAAAATAATAATACTGAAAAAGTTGGAGATTACATTCTTGAAGAAGGAAAAAAAATGGGAATGATACTCACAGGTACTCCTGGTTTCAGATGTAAAAGAATAGAATCTGGATTATTGTCAGCTGGGCAAGACTTTAATCATGAAACAAATCCATATGATGTTGGTTTGGGTAAATATGTCGATTTAAAAAAAAATTATTTTATTGGAAAAGCGGCATTGATGACTGCTGATAAAGAAAAAAGATGTTGGGGAATACGGGTAGAAAATGGAACAGGTTTAAAAGGAACTTACATAAAATTCAATAATGAAATAATTGGAAAAATTACATCAAGTACTTGGTCGCCTTTTCAAAAATGTGGTGTTGGAATAGTTTTAATGAATTCTACAAAACATAAACCTGGATTAATAGTGGATGTTAATTGTAATGATAATAAAATTCATAAAGGTGAAATATGCACCTTGCCAATGTATGACTTTAAAAATGAAATTGTAAGAGGTTTAAAAATCGATATTCCAACAGGTCCTTCTCCGTGGTCAGGAATAAAAAAATAATAATAGCAATTGGTGGTGGTGGATTTACACATTCTTCTGATGAAGACTTGGATGAATATGTTATAAATCAAGTTAATAAATCAAATATCAATATCGGTTTTTTACCTACAGCTAGTAATGATAATCAAGAAAAGACTGATCTTTTTTATAAAAGATTTAAATTACAAAAATTTAAATTATCTCATTTTAATCTCTGTTCAAGTGTGGAAGGTTTTAATGAATGGATGTTAAGCAAAGATATAATTTATGTAGGGGGTGGCAATACCTCTGAAATGATTAATATTTGGAAGAGACATGATCTTATCAAAGTATTTAAAGATGCATATGAAAAAGGAATAATTCTAAGTGGAATAAGTGCAGGTGCTGTCTGTTGGTTTGATTGGATATTGTCAGACTCAGTCAATGAAGAGCTAAGTCCTTTAAAAGGAATAAATTTTTTAGATGGAAGTTGCACACCTCATTCGTCAGATAATAATCGACTTCAACAATTTATTTCAGAAATTAAAGATGGAAATTTGCCAGATGGAATAGCTATTGATGATGGTGTAGCTGTGCTTTTTATTGACGGAGTTCCTTCAGAGGTTTATTCTTCGAGAATTAATCATGATGCTTATTATGTGACTAAACATGATAAGATTAGTTTAAAAACATATATAAAGAAATTAAATGGATAATATTAAAGCCAGTAATAAAATTTTTAGCATTGAAGACGCAAAAAAACTATCAAAGAAAAGATTGCCAAAGCTAGTTTATGATTTTATTGATGGCGCATCAGGAGATGAAAAATTATCAGAAATTAATAGTTTTGCTTTAGATCAAATACGTCTTGAGCCAAGAGTTCTAAGAAATGTAGAGGAAAGAAAACTAAAAAAAAATATTCTTGGATTTAACTATAACTATCCTTTTGGATTTGCCCCAATGGGTATGACAAATCTTTCATGGCCAGGTGCAGATTCTATGTTGGCAAAAGAGAGTGCAAGAAATAACATACCAACTTGCGTATCGATGGCTTCAACAACAACTTTAGAAAAAATGTATGAGCTTTCTGAAGGTCATTCATGGCTTCAACTTTATATTTTTCAGGATGAAGCTTTTGTCATGGAATTGCTCGATAGAGCAGAAAAAACTGGTTATGAAGTTGCTATACTTACTGTTGATGTTCCAGTTTTATCTAGGAGAACTAGAGATGATAAAAATGGATTTTCATATCCATTTAAAATTGGACCTAAACAATTTTTTGATTTTGCAACTCATCCAGTTTGGTCAATATCTACATTGCTTAATGGAATACCAAAGCCAATGAATTATGAAACTTCAAAAAGTGGAAAAGGTATTTTTAAAAGAAAAGAAAGTAGAGGAAAAACAGATTGGGAAGCTCTAAAAAGAGTAAGAAATAAATGGAAAGGTAAATTAATTGTAAAAGGTGTCATGTCATCTGATGATGCAATTAAAATTAAAGAAATGGGTGCTGATGCCATACAAGTTTCAAATCACGGAGGTAGACAATTAGATAGTGCCTCAGCAGCAATAAATATTTTACCTTTTATTAGAGAAGCGGTAGGAAATAATTTTCCAATTATATTTGATAGTGGAATAAGAAGTGGTAGTGATATTGTAAGATCATTAGCTTTAGGAGCAGATTTTTCAATGATTGGAAGACCTGTAATGTATGCAATGGGAGCTGATGGAGCTAGCGGGTTAAGAAGAATTGTAGATATTATTAAAGAAGAAACAAGCACAACGCTAGGTTTGGTTGGATTAAATGATATTAATGAAGTTTCTTCTGATATAATTGAACAGAAACTATTTATGAACACAACTTACTAATATGGAAAAAAAAATAAGAGGTGGAGCATTAATTGCAAGAGCATTAAAAGATAAAGGTATTAATAAAGTTTTTACTCTATCTGGTGGATTTTGTAATCCTGCAATTGAAGGTTTCATGGAATGTCAAATTGATGTAGTTAATTGTCCTCATGAACAAATAGCTGGACACTTAGCAGATGGACATACAAGAATTACAAGAAAGCCATCTGTATGTTTAGTTGGTCCAGAAGGTTTTGCAAATGCAGTACCATCAATGATGGAAGCATGGGGAGAAAGAACACCAATAATTTATATAACCGGATCAAGTAGTTTAAAAAGACAAGGGTCAGGTGGCTTTAAAGAAATTGATGATGTTTCAATAGCCGCTCCTCTTACAAAATATAGTGCAAGCATTACAGATGGAACAAGAATTAGAGAATTTGTTGATAAAGCTTACAGAATTGCAACGAATGGATATCCTGGAGCTGTTCATCTAAGTTTGCCAGTAGATATAATGTTTTCTTCATTTGAAGAAAATGTTGGGCTTGAAGAAAGACCATTTTCACATAAAGCAAAGCCAGTTGCTAAGGCATGGCCAGATCCAAATGCTCTATCAAAAATACTTGAGTTAGCATGTAATGCAAAAAAACCTGTCATAATTGGAGGACATGGTGTTTGGTGGTCAAACTCAGAAAAAAATTTAGAGACTGCTGGTGAAAGTTTAAATATTCCAGTTTTTAATGTGCCTTACCATCAAAAACTTTTAGGAGAAGAGGTAAATGCATATATGGGTTTAGCAGATATTCACCAATATCCACCCTCGGAATTTGCATTACATAATTCAGACTTAATTTTGATGATTGGTGCAAGATTAGATAACCAAATGAATTTTGGTAACCCTCCTTTCATTCCAAAAACAACAACTTTAGTTTGTATTAACGGTTCCCATGAAGAAATTGAGTTTAATAGAGCAGCTGATCATAACCTTTTATGTGATCCAGGAGTATTTTTGGATACTCTATGTAATTTAAAGAAAAATAATAAATGGAATTTAGGAAATAGTTGGTTTCAAGATAATAAAAATAAAAAGAAAGATTGGGTAGATAAATCTTTAAATGAATTAAAGATTGAAGCCGATAAAGCAAAAAAAAATGGTGGAAAGATTCATCCACTGCAATTAGCGTTAGACGTTCAAGACGTAATGGATGAGAAAGATTGGCTTATAATTGATGGAGGAAATACTCACTTCTGGTCGGAGATCGCAATAAATTTAGCTGGAGCTCAAGGAAAAAAATTGGGTGGAATTTTACATCCAGGCACATTTAGTATGCTGGGTGTTGGTGTATCATTTGCATTATCTGCAAAAAATAATAACCCTAAATCGAATGTAATTTTAATTAGTGGAGATGGTGCCTTTTTATCTGGAGGCATGTCTATAGAAACTGCATTTTTTGAAAAGAAACCAATCGTTGTTGTTATTGACAATAATGGTGGCTTAGCATCAATTGGGCAACAACAAGAAAGATTATTTGAAAGCGGAAAAAGAGTTGCAACAGACTTTAGAGATATACCTTTCCACAGTATATTTGAAGGCTTCGGGGGTCATGGAGAATTAGTAACGAAAAGAGAAGAACTGGGTCCAGCACTAAAAAGAGCTATTGCAAGCGGTAAAACTGCTTGTGTAAATGTAAAAGCTAAACCAGTATTAAGTCCAATTGTTGCTGCTGTGGCCAGCAAGAGAGAAAAATCATCAATAGAGTAAAATGGCAAAATTTAGCTCACATTTATTGAATGGTTCTGATGGAACTCATGCAAGTAATGTCAAAGTAAAGATTTATCAAATACAATCCTCAAAATTAAAAAAGCTTTTTTTGAATACAAAGACGGATGGAAATGGTAGGATTAATCAGCAATTCAATCTTAGCAAAAAAGATTGTAAATGCGATTATGAAATGATTTGTGATATTAAAAGATACTTTAAAAAGAAAAAAATTGTGGGTGAAATAGTTATAAAATTTAAAATGACTGATAATAAAAAAAATTATCATTTGCCAATAATAATTTCTCCTAACAGCTATACAGTATGGTGGTCTAAATAATATATGGCTTCATTGATACTAAGCAAAATTAGCACAAAACTAAATATGTCTAGGAGAATAAGAAGAACTCCTTACACCAAGAGAGTTGAAGAGTGTGGTGTAACTGATTTTACTGTTGTAAATCATATGCTTTTACCAAAAAGATTTCAGAAATCTGTTGAAGATGATTATTGGCATTTAAATGAACATGTTCAATTATGGGATGTTTCTTGTCAAAGACAAGTTCAGATATCGGGTCCAGATGCTAGCTTATTAGTTCAAAAAATGACACCAAGATCATTAAAAAATATGGAAACTGGAAAATGTTTTTATATTCCTATGATTGATGAAAATGCCGGAATGATAAATGATCCAGTATTGTTAAAATTAGATGACGATATGTTTTGGATTTCTATTGCAGACTCAGATGTATTGCTATGGGCAAAAGGTATTGCAGTTGGTTTAAATTTGAATGTAAATATAACAGAACCGGATGTATATCCTCTTGCAGTACAAGGTCCAAAGTCTGAAGATTTGATGGCATCAATATTTGGAGAAGATATTAGAAAATTAAAATTTTTTAATTTTAGAATATTTGATTTCTTGGGAACAAAACAGGTTATTGCAAGATCGGGATATAGCAAACAAGATGGATTTGAAATTTATTTTAAATGCTTTGAAGATTACTTCGACAAAAATGAAATGGGAGAAAAAATTTGGGATATAATATGGAAAGCAGGGAAAGAATTTAATATTGCTCCAGGATGCCCGAATTTAATTGACAGAATAGAAGCGGGATTAATGTCTTATGGAAATGATTTTACAAAAGAAAACAATCCAATTGAATGTAACTTAGAAAAATATTGTAATTACGAAAGCGATCATGATTTCATTGGAAAAAATGCTTTAAAGAAAATTAAGAAAAAAGGTGTAAAACAAAAATTAAAAGGAGTATTATTTGATGGTGTAGATTGTCCTCCATGTTCAATTCCTTTTCCGCTTTATTCAAAAGATAAGAAATTAATTGGTAAAATAACCTCAGGGATTTATTCACCAAAATTCAAAAAAAATATTGGTTTATCCATGATTTTAAATGAATTTTGTAAAATAGGGTCAGAAGTTTTAGTGCACACTCCAGATAACAAATTAAGAAAAGGAATTGTGTCCTCTTTACCATTTTCAAAATAATAATTAGAGGGTATAAGACTTATATGAAAAGACCAGTTATAGCAGGATATTCAAGATCACCTTTTACAATGGCAAGAAAAGGTGAATTAATTGACGTTAAGCCTGTAAATATGTTTGCAGAAGTAGTTAAAAATCTTGTATCTAAAACAAAAGTAAATCCTGCTGATATAGAAGATATTGTTGTTGGTTGTGCTTTTCAAGTTGGAGAGCAGAGTTTTAATATTGGGAAGCTCACAACATTTTTATCTGGAATGGAAATACATACATCAGGAATGACCGTTGATAGATGGTGCGGTTCATCTATGGAAGCTATTCATGTTGCAGCCGGTAAAATAGCAATGGGCGCAGGTAAAGTTTTTGTGTGCGGAGGTGTTGAAAGTATGACAAGAGTTACAACTGGCTTTGAACCAATACCCTATCCTTACACAGATAAAGAAAATCCAAATGTTTATTTTTCAATGGGTATAACTGCTGAAAATGTTGCTAAGAGATATAAGATTTCAAGAACTGAACAACAAGAGTTTGCAATTCAAAGTCATCAAAAAGCTAATGAAGCTGAAGTTAATGGTAAATTTAAAAATGAAATAGTTGAAATCGCTGGCTGCACAAAAGATGGAAACATACGTCCAAAAAGCAATCAAGAAACTTTAGATGGTTTAAAACTTGCATTTGATCAAGAAGGAACTGTTACAGCAGCAACATCCTCGCCTCTTACCGATGGAGCAGCAGCAACCTTGATATGTGAAGAGAGCTATGCAAAAGAAAATGGATTAGAGATTTTAGGTCGAATTGTTGCAACTGGAGTTAAAGGGTGTGAGCCTGATGTGATGGGACTTGGACCTATAGGAGCAACTAAAAAAGCATTAGAGAGAGCAAATTTATCAATTAATGATATTGATATTGTAGAAATTAATGAAGCTTTCGCATCTCAATCAATAGCATGTTTAAAAGATCTTGGTATCGATCAAAAGAAAGCTAATTTAGATGGTGGAGCCTTAGCACTTGGTCATCCTCTAGGAGCAACAGGAGCTAGAATTACCGGCAAAGCTGCGGATTTGCTTAGACGTGAAAATAAGAAATACGCTTTATCTACTCAATGTATCGGTTTAGGTATGGGTATTGCGACTGTAATCGAGTCGGTAAATTAATTATCTATTAATTCCTCTTAAACGCTCTGATCTTCTCCTCAATAATTCTGCACTAATCAATATTAAGGTTGATAATACGATTAAACATGTAGCAACTGCTAGAATTGTCGGGCTTAATTGTTCTCTTAAACCTGTCCACATTTGAATTGGAATTGTTGTGTTTTCAAGACCAGCTAAAAATAAAACGACTACAACTTCATCAAAAGAAGTTACAAAAGCAAACAAACCTCCTGAAATTACTCCAGGTAAAATTAACGGAAGTGTTACTTTCATAAATGTATTTACTGGGTTACTACCTAAACTAGCTGCTGCTCTTGTTACACTATGATCAAAACCTGATAATGTTGCAGTAACTGTTATTACAACGAAAGGTGTTCCCAAAATTATATGAGCTAAAACTATTCCTGTATGAGTTGCCGCTAAACCTGCCTTTGCCATAAAGAAGAATATTGCAACACCAGATATAATAAGTGGAACTATCATAGGTGAAATCAAAGTTGCCATTATTATCCCTTTAAATGGCATGTGTCTGCTGCTCAATCCTAATGCAGCAACCGTACCTAAAATTACTGACCCTAAAGTTGCAAATATAGCAATAATAAAACTATTCTTTGCAGCAAGACCCCAAGGATTCTTTGTACCGTAAACCATATCTTTATACCATCTTAATGAAAAAGCATCTGGGTCTAAATTCTTCATTCCTTCTGAAAAAACAAGAAACTCTTCTGCATTAAATGATAATGGAAATATTACAAACAAAGGTGCTATTAAAAAAATAAAAACAAAAGTACATATAGCAATGTAAAAGTAGTGCCAAATTCTATATCTAGTTTCTGTATACTTTGGTAATGCCATACTAACCTAACTTAATATTATCAACTCCAACTAATTTATTATAAAGCCAATAGATAACTAAAACTCCTCCTAATAACATTAGTCCCATCGCTGAAGCAAAACTCCAATCTAAAGTAGTCTTCATATGATAAGCAATTTGGTTACTTATTAAGGTTCCTGATGCTCCCCCAACTAATGCTGGTGTAATATAATATCCTATTGCTAAAATAAAAACTAAAAGACACCCTGCACCAATTCCTGGTATTGTTAATGGAAAATATACTTTCCAAAAAGCAACAAAAGGTGTTCCCCCAAGAGATTTACCTGCTCTCATTAAACTTGGTGAGATAGTTTTCATCACACTGTAAAGTGGTAAAACCATAAACGGTAAGAGAATTTGAGTCATTGCAACATAAGTTCCAACTTTATTGTACATCATTTCTGGCCTATTATCGTCTGCCACAAGTCCAATCATTACAAAGAAATCATTAACTACTCCTTGCTGTTGAAGTAAAATCATCCAGCTTGCTGTTCTAACTAATAATGACGTCCAAAATGGAAGTAGAACGCAAATCATCAACAAATTACTGTACTTCATCGGGAGTGTTGCAAGTAGATGTGCTATGGGGTAACCCATTAGAAAACAGAATACAGTAACAAAAAAAGCTACCTCTACGGTTCTTAACCATAAAATTCTATGTATTCTTCTATCTTCACTAACCTGAGTGATTTTGTTATCTTCATTCAAATACATATCCATAGCTTTTAAATATTTAGCTGAAGTGTAAGGAGGTGCGGTCCTTTTAATAGCTTGCCAATATTCTACATTTCTCCATCTCTTATGAACTTTCATTATTTGTTCTTTAATACTTTGTGTCTCGTCTATTTTATTTCTTTTTACCAGTCTGAATAATTTTTTTGTAATGGTGTTGAACCCATTTTTTTCTTTATTAAGTCTTTGAGCTAATTTTCCATGTTCTTTTTTATCAACAAGAATTTTAAAGTCAGATAAGAATGAAGCGAATACTTCTTCTGGTGGAAGCTCTTTACCATCCCATGTTTCCATAGACTTAAATGTTTTTGGAAGCATGTTTGTAATCATTTTATCATCAATGCTTCTCGTAAACATTTCCCCGATTGGAAAAATATAAGTGATAATCAGAAAAAGTAATAATGGAGCAACAAGTAGAAATGCTTTAATTTTGTTTTTCCTTTCAGCTTTTTTTAAGCTTATCTCTAAAGGAATTCCGTCAGTTGTAAGTATTTGTTTTGTTTCACTGCTCATAAATAAAAAGGGCGACTTAAAAAAGTCGCCCCATATATATTATATTATTCTAGTCTTTTATACTCTTTTATAGACCAGCTTTCATAGCTTCCCACTTCTCACCAAGTTCTGTACCGTTATCAGCCCAGAAAAATGGATCAACTAAAAAGTATTTTTTAGTATTTGCAGGAGCAGTTGGCATTTGTGGCATCATTTCAGTTTTACCATCTTTGTACCAAGGCTCATTTGCTTTGATAATTTCTAAAGATGATAATCTGTAAGGAGCATATGCAATGTACTTAGCACTACCTGCTAACATCTCTGTGTTAGTCATCATCGCTAAAGCCTTTTTAGCATTTGCCTCATCTGGTCCACCTTTTACAAGTGCGAAATATTCATAGTCAAGACCTTGTCCATCCCATACTTGTGCAATTGGAGCACCTTCGCCAACTTCAGCGTTAAAGAATCTTCCATTCCAGCCTGTTGCCATTACAACTTCACCAGCAACTAATAGTTCTGGTGGTTGAGCACCAGCTGACCAGAATACACATCCACCATTTGGATCTGTACAAAGCTCTTTGATTTTATTCATTGCTCTGTTAACACCAGCTTCTGTTTCTAGTAATTTGTAGATCTCAGATCCACCTTTACCCATATAAACACCATCACCTGCTAAAGCGATTTCTAGGTTTGTAAGAGCTGATTTATAAATTGCTCTTTTTCCTGGAAATCTTTTTGTGTTGAAAAAGTCCTTAATAGTTGAAGGTGCTTTTCCATCAAATGCTCTAGTATCGTATGCGTAGTTCCATGAATATAAAATGTTTCCTACAGCACATTTACTTGGCATTGGAGCAAAGAAGTCTTCACTTGCAGGAGTTCCATCTGGAGCTGCAGGGAAGTCTTTGTCAAAATCGAATTCAACGAAAATTCCTTCGTCACATCCGTTGATAGTATCAAATGCGAATACATCGATAATATCCCAAGTAATTGCACCTGCTTCTTTTTGAGCTTTGATCTCAGATAATCCACCTGAATAGTCTACCCAGTTGATATCAACACCAAGAGCTTTTGCAGTTGGATCACCATACCCTAGCTTTTGAGACTCTGTATAAGCTCCACCCCAAGATGCTACTGTAACCGCAAATGCAGATGAAGTTATTGAAAGAGCAAAAGAAAGAGCAAGTAATAATTTACTTAATTTTTTCATTTATCCTCCGTTTAAACGTTTAATATAAATTAATTTATATAAGCGAAGTACAACAAAATCGTTATTCAGAGTCAACAGGCCATTTTGTTATAGGAATACTAGACTATTTGAGAAATTATTTAGGATCTAGGGCTCTAGCATCTTGACTGTTCCAGCCTACTTTAATTTCATTACCTAATTTTAAATCTAACTCGTTTGAGCTATTTGGAACTTTTAAAATAAATTCTTTATTTCCTAAAAGATCTAATCTTACTCTGGTGTGGTCACCATGGTAGATAACTTCTTCAATTTTTCCAGTTTGATTATTATCCATTTTATCTTTTGGATTTATCAATGCTCTTTCTGGTCTTATTGAAACTGTAGTTTTGTCACCTTTGGAATTAACTGAAATAGGATTAGCTAAAATTTCACCATTTTGTAGTTTAACTTTACAAACATTTTTTGAAATATCCGTCACTTCTCCGCCAAAAGTATTATTTTCACCTATAAATTCTGCAACAAACGAATTAACTGGCTCTTCATATAATTTATCAGGACTTGATAATTGTTGAACCTTACCATCATTAAACACTGCAATCCTATTTGACATTGTTAATGCTTCTCCTTGATCGTGTGTAACGTAAACCACAGTAACACCAATATTTTCATGGATATGTTTAATTTCGTATTGCATACTTTCTCTTAAGTTTTTATCTAAAGCTCCAAGGGGCTCATCCATTAAAACTACTGCTGGATCAAATACGAGAGCTCTTGCGACCGCTACCCTTTGTTGTTGTCCTCCCGACAATTGTGCAGGCATCCTACTTTCAAATCCTGAAAGAGAAACCATCGACAAAGCTTTATCTACTTTTTTATCAATCTCATCTTTTTGAACTTTTCTTACTCTCAGGGGAAATGCTAAATTTTCATAAACTGTCATATGAGGAAACAATGCATAATTTTGAAAAACCATTCCAATTCCTCTTTTGTGTGGTGGAATATTTGAAATAGGATTAGTGTCTAAATAAATTTCGCCATTAGTTGGGGTTTCAAATCCAGCTAACATCATTAAACAAGTTGTTTTTCCTGAACCAGATGGGCCAAGCATAGTGATGAACTCGCCCTCGGAGATATTAAGATTTAAATCTTTTACTACTAAGACTTTACCATCGTAACTTTTATCAACTTTATCGAACTTAACGAATTCTGTATTTTTAGACATTCAGTGTTTAAAACATTTAAGAAGTTAATTATCAATAGCTAATAGTTCTTAATATGTAGCTCTTTTGGAAAATTACAGAATAATTCACAACCTTTGTCGGTAACTCGGATTGCTTCTGATGCTTCTACTCCCCAATCACCAAACTGCATTACTGCAATCATATGAAAACAAACATTAGGTTCAAGCATAGTCATATCTCCTTTATATATATTTAAAGTATGCTCTCCCCAATCTGGTGGATATCCAATTCCTATCGAGTAACCCGTTCTTGATTTCTTCTCGATACCATATTTATCTAAAATTTTCCAAAAGGCTTGGGCAACATCATTTGCTGTATTTCCGGGTTTTGTAGCATCAATTCCAGCTTGTAAAGCTTCTATAGTTTTATTCATTGTATCTATTTTTAATTGATCAGGTTTACCTAATAAAATTGTCCGAGCCATAGGTGCATGATATCTTTTATAAACACCTGAAAGTTCAATTATAGTTGCTTCACCTTCAACAAATTTATCTTGTGTTGCTGTTAAATGAGAAGCAGATGTGCCTTTTCCAGTAGGAAGAAGCGTTGCAATACTAGAATATTCACCTCCAAATTCTTCTGTTCCATAAAACAAAGACTTTTGAATTTCTCCAACAGCATCGCATTGTCTTGTACCAGGTTTAATTACATCCATTGCGGTTTGCATTCCTTTTTGAGAAATTAAAGCAGCAGACTTCATATAATTTATCTCTGCAGTAGATTTAATTAATCTAGCCCAATTAACTAGTCGATCAGAATCAATTATGTTTGCATTTGGTAATCCCTGTTTAATCTTTTCATAACAAAAAGCTGTGAAATAATGAGCATCCATTTCAACTCCAATAGACAGTTTATCCCATTTTTTTTCTTTAATTACTTTGGTCAAGTAATCATAGGGGTGTTTTGGCCAAGTATGAATATAACTCTCATCATAAACAATAATATTATCTTTATTTAAATAGGTTTTTATATATGCTCCGCCTGCATCCTGGTCTCTAACAAAGCAAATTGGTTCTTTTGAATCAACGTGAACTAATACACATTGTGCATAATAAAAAGACCAAGCATCGTAACCTGTAAGATAATTCATGTTATTTGTGTCGTGAGAAATAATTAAATCAATTTTTTTCTCTCTCATCAAAGATTGAACTTTTAATAACCTATGTTTGTATTCATCTTTTGAAAAAGACATAAATTAATCAAACAGTCTTCCAAATCCTTTTACAGATTTATTTTCACCAATGTTTTCTAAAGTCTCCCAGATTAAAGCTTGGTTGCTTGAAAGAACTGGTATTCCAAGTTTATCTTCTAATTTTTTTATCAAAGGTAGAACTGGTAAAGCTGTACAAGATACTAATAAAGCATCTGACTCACTTACATCTAAGTTTATAAGAACATCAAATAGATAATTTTGATCTACTTTACCAATCTCCATGTCAGAATGAATATCGAAGTATGAATTTGTGGTGATTTCAAAACCAGATATTTTAAAGTAATCAACAACATCATCGTTAACTTTTTTACTATAAGGTGTGAATATAGAAAGTTTTTTAATGTTTAATTTTTTCAATGCTTTCAAAGCTGCTGTACTTGGTGTTGAAAGTTTTGCCTCAGGTTTTGCAGCTTGTATTTTATTTTTAATATTATCATATCCTGCTGCTATAGTTCCTGAAGTACAAGCATATACAACACAGTCTAATTTTTGCTCTGGCAAGATATCTTTTGTTACTTGAGTAATATTCTCAGACATTTTGATCAAATTCTCTTTGGTTAAAGGGTTGTAACATTCTATTCTATTTACAAAAAAATCTATTTTTTTATCTTTAATTACACTTATAAAATCTTTTTCAATTACTAGATCGGTTGCTAAAGCGATAAGTCCAATACGTGGATTTTGGTTATTCTCAAATTTTGGTTCTATTTTTTGTGATTTCATAAATATAATATACCACCACTTATTGATTAATCATTAAAATTTAGAAACTGCATCTAATTTCTTGAATGGTGAGACCAAATAAACATATAATAAGAAAAAATTAATTTTGAAATATAAATGCTCGATAAAAAAAAATTTTATATCAATGGCAAATGGGTTGAGCCAATAAACAAGAACGAATTTAAAGTTATTAATCCATCAACAGAAGAAGTTTGTGCAATTATAAGTCTTGGAAGCTCTGATGATACAAATGCTGCAGTCAAAGCTGCAAAATCTGCATTTGAGACATGGAAAGAAACTTCAAAAGAAGAAAGGTTAAATTTATTAGAAAAATTATTAAACATTTATAATTCTAGATGGGATGATATGACTGATGCTATTACTACTGAACTAGGTTGTCCCAAAGATTGGTGTTCAGCTAATCAAACATCTTCTGGAGCAGGTCATATCGAAGACTTTATAAAAAGATTAAAAGATTTCGAATTCGAACCAGGTTTTGATAAAGGATCAACTAATCATATTGTATATGAGCCAATTGGAGTTTGCGGATTAATTACACCTTGGAATTGGCCTATAAATCAAATTGCTTTAAAAGTAATTCCAGCTTTTGCTACTGGGTGTACAATGGTACTTAAGCCATCTGAAATTGCACCATTGTCAGGAATGCTATTTGCAGAGATGATAGATGAGGCTGGATTTCCAGCTGGAGTGTTTAATTTAGTGAATGGTGATGGGCCTGGTGTTGGAACTGACTTATCAGGACATCCTGATGTTGATATGGTTTCATTTACAGGATCCACTAGAGCTGGAAAATTAATTACAAAGAATGCTGCTGAAACTATAAAAAGAGTTTGTCTTGAACTTGGTGGTAAAGGTGGAAATATTGTTTTTGCTGATGCATATCCTGATGCAGTTAGAGATGGCATTAGAAACGTAATGAGTAATTCGGGTCAATCCTGTGATGCTCCAACTAGAATGCTTGTTGAAAAATCAATTTATAAAAGAGCTGTTGAAGAAGCTGCAGACGAAGCAAATAAAATTAAAGTTGATCTTGCTTCAAAAGCTGGTGATCATATAGGACCTGTAATTTCAAAAACTCAATTTGATAAAATTCAGAGCTTAATAAATAGTGGTATTGAAGAAGGTGCTACTTTAGTAGCAGGTGGTCCCGACAAACCTGAAGACTTAAAGAAGGGTTATTTTATTAAACCGACAGTATTCACTGATGTTAATAATAATATGAGAATTGCAAAAGAGGAAATATTTGGACCAGTATTGTCAATTATTCCTTTTGAAAATGAAGAGGAAGCTATCCAAATTACAAATGATACAGAATATGGATTAGGAAACTATTTACAAACAGAGGATAAAGAAAAGGCAAAAAGAGTCTCAAAAAAATTAAGATCTGGAATTGTGTATGTAAATCATAAAGCAGCAGACTCTGGAACTCCTTTTGGTGGCTATAGACAATCCGGAAATGGACGTGAGGGTGGAACCTGGGGACTGCATGAATATCTAGAGGTAAAAACTATTACTGAATGGAATAATTAAAATGCTTGGTTATGTAATGGTAGGAACCAATAACTTAGAAAAAGCAATAATTTTTTATGATGAAGTCTTAAAAGTTTTAAATCTAGAAAGAAATTATAAAGATGAAGTTTGCGCTGGTTACACAGAAAAAAATGGTGATGGAACTATAGAGTTTTATGTAACCAAACCTGTCAATATGAAAGAGGCAACAAATGGAAATGGAACGCAAGTTTCATTTATTACATCGTCTAGAGAAATAGTTGATAAATTTCATGAGATTGGACTTAAGGCAGGTGGAAAAAGTGAAGGAGCTGGAGGTGAAAGACCAGAAGGTTCTGGAGTATACTATTCTTATATTCGAGATCTTGATAATAATAAAATTTGTGCTTTCACAAACAATTAATGTCTTACACTTTAATTCAAGAAAAAATCGATCAAGGAAAAATTATTTTACTTGATGGAGGTATAGGTGCTGAGCTTGAAAAAAAAGGAGCTAAAATGGATCAAAACCTCTGGTGTGGAAAATGTTCTGTAGATAGCCCAGAATTTCTAAAAGAAGTTCATGAAAATTATATTGATGCAGGTGCTGATGTTATTACAACAAATACTTATGCTACAACTCCAATTTCTCTTAAAAAACATGGATATGAAGACTCAATTGAATTATTTAATAAACAAGCAGTTCAAATTGCAAAAAAAGCAATTGATAATTCAAAAAAGAGCGTCAGTTTAGCGGGAAGTGTTTCAAGTTATGGAAGTTTTCTTAAACTTGGAACAAAGAACATGAAGCCATGTTTTAATGAGCAGATTAAAATTTTATCAAATGAGGGTGTTGATTTAATAATTTTAGAAGCAATGACGTCTCAAGCAGAAATTGTAGAGACTATGCTTGAGTGTTCTTCAAATATAAAATTACCTGTTTGGCTTTCTATTTCCTGTGTAATAGATCATAATACAAAAAATGTTACGCTTGGCTATGATGATGTTAAGAATAAAACTGAAATTTACGAGGATTTAGAAGAATCGTTGAAAAGTTTTAGTAAATTACATAATGGACCAATTTTAATTGCTCACTCAGACATTAAAACAACGAGTGCAGCTTTAGATACTGCATTAAAAAATTATAATGGAGTTATTGGTGCTTACCCTAATAAAGGCTATTACGAAAAACCAAATTGGAAGTTTGTAGATAATTTTTCACCCAATGATTATTTGGAAGTTGCAAAAAAATGGGTTAGCAAAGGTGTAAAAATTGTTGGTGGTTGTTGTGGTATAGGAGTTGAAGAGATAAAAGCTGTTTCAATTTTGAAGTAATAATATATTGTAAAATTATGAAAACTTTTATTGGTGGTATTGGTTGTTTTTGGGACGAAACTAAATACGATGGTATAAAAGGAATATTATCTACAGAATGTGGTTACTGCGGAGGTGATGATCCTAATGTTACTTACAAAGCAGTTTGTGGTGGGGATACAGGCCACATAGAAGTAGTTAAGGTTCAATATGATGAAAATATTTTAAGCTATGAAGATATGGTCAGATTATTTTTTAAACTCCATGACTCAACTCAAAAAAATAGACAAGGAACTTATGTAGGAATTCAATATCGGTCTGAGATATTTTATAATAATGATAATGAAAAAAATACAGCAGAGCAAATTTTAAAAGAAATGAATGAGAAATTAGATGGAAAAGTTACTACAAAGATTTCCAAAGAAAAAAACTATTGTAAAGCAGAAGGCTATCATCAAAATTACGAGAAAAATAAATCTCTTAAGTTTGGATAAAAAATACTAATTTGAAAAAAATTATTTCAGAAAAAAATCCAGAATTAGTTACAAGAAAAGATAATAAAGCTCAATGGAATCTCCCAAATAAAAGGAGGTTGGGTTTTAGAAATTTATATAAAATTAATAGATATGGAATATACCTTAGATCAGATTTTGTTTTAAAATTAAAAAAAAAAATTAATAAGAAAATTGGTAAATTATCTTCTGTAAAAAAGGTAACTAAAAATAAAGCTTTTTGCTCTTTAATAGTTGGTAAAGATCAGGATATTTTATTCGAGCAGTATGCAAAGGACTTTTCTACAAATCAGCCTCAAACAATTATGTCAATTACAAAAATGTTTATACATTTATTTGTGGGAGAGCTGATAGACAAAAAACTAATAAACTTAAATAAGAAAATTTCATTTTACTTGCCAAAAATTGGCAGTGGTTATGCAAATGCAAAAGTAAAAGACGTTTTAGACATGAACATTGTAAATCTATATAGCGAAGATTATACAAAAGCTTATTCGTCTTCATTTTTACATGAGCCTGTTGGAGGATGGAGATTGCCTATTAAAGGTAAAAACATTCAAAGCCAGGAACAATATTTAAATTCAATTAAATCTTTAAAAAGCAGAGATTTAAAAAATTATACCGATCTGGCGCATTATAAATCAGCTAATACCGATGTTATTGGGTTAATTGTAGAAAAAGTAAGTAAAAAAAGTTTAAGACAATGGTTGTTGGAAACAGTTGAAGCAACAGGATTTGAAGAAGGATTGTATATAGGCACTGATAGATTTGGAACACCGTGGATGTCTGGAGGTGGAAGTTTAATTACAAGAGATTTTTTAAGAATGGGTTTACTTTTTTCTAGGTTTGGAAAAGGTATAAATGGAAAAAATATTGGTTCTAAAACTTTTTTGAGTAAAACTATTAATAGTGAGGGACCCAAATACATTCAATTATCTAAAGATAAATTTGTCTGTTATGTTAATTCTTTAATGAAATGCGGTAACTGGATTGGTCACTCTGGGTATGGGGGCCAATTTTTAGGAATAAATTTGAAAACAAAAGTTGTGGCTGCTTTTTTTTCAGTCTTAGAGACTAAATCTGCAACAAATGAAAAATATAAAAAAGATATGGTAAATATGATAGACCAAATAATTAGTAAAGATTACTAAATTAAGAAAATTTAGTTATTAATGATTTTAAATGTTTATCTGTGACGCCACAACACCCCCCAATAATTTTTACCTGATCGTCTATTAACTCAGAACACTTATCAACAAATTCAATTTCATTTTCAGTTATTAATGCCTGCATAGTACTAGTGTCAAATTTATGAATCTCTGGATAGAACATAATTGGCCCATTCCAATTTGATTTTAAAACTTTCATTCCCTCTTTTGTATCAATAAACCAACTATGCATTATGCCATAAACATCTCCACCGATAGATTTGAGTGAATTAATTATTTCAGCAAAATTAATAATTTTATCTTCAGGAAGGAATTTTGGTTCATCAGGATATTTTAAAGGGTCATATATAATAGATCTCTCTTTTTCTGCTCTAAAATTTCTACCTACTACGGTTTCATCAAATTTACTTATGCAGCAACTTAATCCAACCCAGACAGGCAAACCTGTTTCTAAAGCAGCATTTAACAAAATTTTAGCGTGATCAATATCTAAAAGCATTTCAAGAATAAGCACTTCGACTCCCTCTTCTTTTAATACCTTCGCTTGTTCTTTATAATTTTTTTCTTCTTTTGCAAATGATGGTACAAATTTTGTGTCAGGTCTAAATTCATTTTCAGCCAAAGCTAAATATGTTGACATGCTTCCAGCAATTTTAATTTTTTTTCCAGAATTTTTTACTGCTTGTCTTGCTAACTTAACTGTATCAATGTTAATTTTTATAGTCTGATCTCCTAAATTTGAAGGCTCAAGACAATGTCTTGCAGTTCCAAAAGTATTGGTCGTTATCATATCACATCCAGCCTTTATATGACTTTCGTGTACTTTGATTACTATTTCTGGTGAGAAAACATTTGCTAAACCAGAAAAAGCTGGTCCCATTTTTCCACCAAGTCTCTGAATTTCTGAACCTGTTCCGCCATCTAAGAAGACTTTTTTTTTTGATTTCAATAATTCATTAATATCCATTATGCTAATTTCTTCTCTGATTTTGGAACATATACAACTTCAATTACACCACCAAGAATTATCAGAATACTTCCCAGGGTTTCTCTCCAACCAAAAGGTTCATTTGTTAAAATACTAGCACTAATAACACCAACAATTATTTCAGCTAAAAATAAAATAGATGATAAGCCTGCTCCCAATTTACTTGGAGCCCAAAAGATTATTACCCCTGTAGGAATAAAATAAAATATCGAAATAAGTAATAAAAAAGTGGACATTGACATGATAACCTCCACTGATGGAACTGGTCCTAAATAATCTACTAAGAATAATCCAATAGGTATACTGGCTAAACCTCCATAAAAAAAGAATGTGAATATAATTGGAAAGACGCCATCAGTTTTAATTATTTCCATTCTAATTAAACCAGCACCAAATAGTGCGCCTCCAGCAAGGGCCAACCAATCCCCTGCATTTTGAGGTAACGGAATTATATTCTCTTGACTGAATACAATCCATAAACCTCCTAATGCTAAACCTAATGTGATTACCCTCTTCCAACCAAATTTCTTTTTTAAAAATATAATTTCAAATATTGTTGTCCAAACAGGTATCATATAAAACATGATTAATGCTTTAACTACATCAGTAAGAAGAAAGCTAAGAGCATAACAAACAAATCCACTTCCAACAAAAAAACCAGTGAGAGGAAATTCCAATCCAATAGACTTTCCTTTTATAACTCTCCAAATTGCGACTGGTGATAATATTAATATTCCAACTGCCATTTGGGATATTGTTCCCCAGCCACCAGTCAAACCTCCATCTTCTAGTATTCTTTGAGGTAACCAATAAATTCCCCATGAACCAGCGGCAATAGCTAATGCAAATGAAATTTTAAAATGATGAGGGTGTCTGGTCATTATTATTGCATTAATTTTGGTTTAAATTTTGAAAAGTTAAAAATTTCTTCATAAGAATTGGCAAAGTTAATTACTTTATTATCTTCTTTAACATTTGCTATAATCTGCATTCCCATTGGTAACCCTTTATTATTAAAACCTACTGGAATAGATATAGTAGGCAAACCAAGCAAACTTGATAATGTATAGACTTCCATATATCTATGATAAGTGTCAAATTTATTATTATTGATAAATTCAGGATTATTTAAGTTCTTTTCAAACGGAAATAATTGAGCCGAAGGTAATGCTAAAAAATCATAATGTTTAAATAGGTTTTGAATTTTATCCATATATTTATTTCTAATTTCTATTGCTTTTAAAACATCGTTTATTTCAATGCTTTTCCCTTTTTTATATTCCCAATATGCTTGGGAAGGTAATTCATTTAAATTTTTTAAATTATATAACAAAAAGTTTTCATATAATGTTTTGGCTCTTAATGTTGTCCAAGAATACCATAATTCTCCTGAGTTAATTTCGGTTTTTAAATTTTCAACACTTAAATTATTTGACTGTAATTTTTTTAAAATATTTTCACATAAGTCTACAATTCCATCTTCATACTTATATTGTTCGTTTAGATCAATGCACCATCCAATTTTTAAATCTGAAAGTTTTTTATTATTTATATCTTTAAGATCGAAAGATAATTTATCCTTTACATTCTTACCTTTTATATAGTTAAATAAAAATTCCATGTCATTGGGAGTCCTAGCAAAACATCCAGTTGTAGATATTAAAGGAAAATCTTTTAAATTTTTAATTTCAAATCTATCTTCTGCAATCGCACCAGGTGTTGGTCTTAATCCATAAATATTTGCAAATGCTGCTGGGTTTCTACATGATCCCATCATATCTGTACCATCTGCAAAAGGAATTAAATTTGCTGCAACAGCTGTTGCTGCACCACCAGAAGACCCTCCCGCTGACTTACTATAATCATAAACATTGGAGGTGGCTCCATAAACTCTGTTAGTAGTATGACAACCAACAGCAAATTCAGAGAGATTTGTTTTACCAATTAAAATTGCGTTTTTTTTATAATTATCTACTAATAAAGAGTTCTGTTTTGGGATATTTTTTAATAACTCTTTATATCCATAGCAAGTTACCTCATTTTTAATATCAAATAATTCTTTAACAGCAATTGGAAGACCATAAATATCATCTTTATCATTATCACTACTAAAATTTTCATCTTTTAATTTTGCTTCTTCAGTAATTTTTGTTTCATCTATATGTGAAATAATAGCATTTAATTTTGGATTGAATTTTTTTATTCTATCTAAATAGAAATTTAGTACCTCTACTATTTTAATTTCTCTTTTTTTTATTTTTGAAATTATTTGATGGACAGAAAAATTCTCAAGCACTTAATTAAACCTATCTTGCTTGTCTAATACTCTCTAAAACTAAAGTCTTGACCTCATCTAATGATGCCTTTTTAGGATTTTGTCCATAAGCTTGGTCTAACATTGATTTCTTTGCTATTCTCTCTTGGCAATCTTCTGGCACTCCTAATTCATTTAATCCTTTAGGGATTTTTAATCTATCTAGAATTATATTTAAATTGTCTTGAAAACTTTCAATTGAATGGTTTTCAAATTGCATAGCCTCTGACATTCTTTTTACTTTTTCTTCTAATCCAGGTAAATTATATTTCATGACTGCAGGAAGTATAATTGCATTAGTCAATCCATGATGAGTATTATATTCAGCACCAACCATGTGCGAAATTGCATGAACTAAACCTAGGCCTTTTAAGAAAGCTATTCCACCCAAATAAGATCCAATAATCATTCCTCCTCTCGCTAAAAGATTATCAGGTTCTTCGACAGCTGGATAAAGTGATTTTGAAATTAAATTTAAACTTTCTAATGCAGAACCATCACAAAGTGGATGAAACATAGGAACACTATAACCTTCAATTGCATGTATCATTGCATCTATACCGGTCCAAGCAGTAAGATTTGCTGGTAATTTTAAAGTTAGCTCTGGATCTACTAAAGCTAAACATGGTCGGGCATCTGGATGCCATAAACAAAATTTCATTCCTTTTTCAAGATGAGTGACCATGGCAGTAACTTCTGTTTCAGCACCTGTTCCTGCTGTAGTTGGAATAGTAATTATTTTTGGAAAAGGATTTTCCATAGTTAGTTTTGGCGGCTCTTTTTCAAATTCAAAATCCCATAAAGGCACACCGCTATCAACTGTAAGAGAAATTGCTTTTCCTCCATCCATTGCACTTCCACCACCTATTGCAATTATTGCATCATGATTGCCTTCACGAAATTTTTTACATCCAGAATCTATTTCATCATCTCTAGGATTTGGAGATATATTTGAATAAATATCTGATTTGATTTTTGAGTCATTAAGTAAATTTTGTAAATCACTTATAAATGGTAAATTTACACTACCACTATCAGTAACGATTAATGCATTATTTATTTTAAAATTTTTACAAAACTTTCCAATTTCTTTAAATCTTCCAGGTCCATAAGCTGTAAAAGTTGGGAATGTCCAATCCTGATTATTTAATAAAAATTCTTCATTAAGCTTAAAATTTTGCATAATATTTTAAAAACTTATACTAATTTCAATATTATTAAATGAAAATTTCATCTGAAAAAACAGATCTAAAAAAAACATATTTAGCAATTGCTACAATGCTCTTAGCAATTTTATGTATAGATCTTTACATGGTTATTATTAAATTTTTAGGTAATGAATACTCAATAATTCAATTAACTTTATTTAGAAATGTAGCGGCAATTATACCTTTGTTATTATTGATCTTATTCACAAATGAATTTTCAACAATATTCAAAAACTTAGGAAATAAGTTTTTGATATTGAGTTGCTTGAGAGGAATATGTTTTCTTTCTATGAATGTATTCATTTTTATCTCAGTAGTAAATCTGGAATTTGCAACTGCAATGACGTTAACCTTTTCGTCACCTTTCTTCATAGTAATACTATCAATAATTTTATTGAGTGAAAAAATTGGTATTTACAGATGGTCAGCAGTTATAATTGGTTTTGTTGGTGTGGTTATGATAATGAAACCAACAAGTGAAATTTTTAGTTTGTACTCAATTTTTCCAATTCTAACCGCTATAGCATGGGCTTTCACTGTCATAATTTTAAAATTCATTCAAGGCAATCATTCAACTGCAAAAATTCAGTTATACACATTAATATTTAATGTCATTGGTGGTTTACTTTTATTTTTTGTAACTACAGGACATGTTGAAATTAAAAATTTTAAAGATTTTATTTTGATGACAATGACTGGAGTTTTGGGTGGTACAGCAGCAATATTGTTTATTTATTCTTACCGTTTAATTTCAGCAAGTAAAATAGCTTCATTTGAGTATCTTGGTATACCGTCATCTTTTATTCTTGGTTGGATTTTCTTTAATGAAGCTCCATGGAGCCAACTATTTCCTGGAGTAATAGTAATTATTTTTGCTGGTATGATTATTATATGGAGAGATAATATTAAAAAGAAATCAATAGAAGGTAATAAGCAAATTTATTGATTTGATCTCATAGATTTCATTACTATTACTCTATCTATCTCACCTAACAGCTTTCCACTTTCATTACAAACTACTGGATAAGTTTTATCATTATCAATTAGCCTATCTATTAAGTTTTCAATTTTAGAATTATCTAAAATATTATCTTTTCCATTCTCAAATAAATTTTTTGTTTCATTGCAGCACTCAGTTCTCATGACTTTGCCTGCACTTAATACTTTATATTTAGGAACATCTTCACAAAAATCTTTAACATATTGATCTTTCGGATTAGATACAATTTCTTCAGGTGTACCTACTTGAGAAACTTCTCCATCTTTCATAATTGCTATGTGGTCTCCCATTTTAATTGCCTCTAAAAAGTCGTGAGTTATAAATACCATAGTTTTTTGAAGCTTTTCTTGGATCTTTAAAAGCTCATCTTGCATCTCTCTTCTAATCAAAGGATCCAATGCTGAAAAAGGTTCATCAAAAATTAATATTTCAGGATCCACAGCTAGTGCTCTTGCAAGTCCTACCCTTTGCTGCATACCTCCAGATAATTCTCTTGGATAATTATTATGCCAACCATCTAAGCCAACCATTTTTAAAACTTTCATTGACTTTTCTGTTCTTATATCTTTTTTTGTTCCCCTTACTTCTAATCCATAACCAATATTTTCTAGGACTGTTCTATGAGGAAATAAACCAAAATGTTGGAAAACCATGCTCATTTTATTTCTTCTTAATTCTAATAATTCACCTGCACTCATTTTTGTAACTTCAACATCATCCATTTTCACTATGCCAGCTGTTGGTTCAATCAATCTAGAAATGCATCTCACTAGTGTTGATTTTCCACTACCAGATAATCCCATAACTACAAATGTTTCTCCTTTTTGAATTGAGAAACTGACATCTTTTACGGCAACAACATGTCCTGTCTTTTCTTGAACTTCCTTAATACTTAAATTTTTATCAAGGTTTTTAATAATTCTTTTTTCGTCTGGTCCAAATAACTTCCATATATTTGTACAGGTGATTTTTTGTTCTACAGACATTTTTAATAAATAATATTAACCCAAAAATAGACAATATTTTACTTTAAATGTAAAATTATTTATTTTAATTTGCGAACATGGCTACTAGAACTGATTTAATAGATAAATCAAATCAATCAAAAAACATAATAACTTATGTAATTATTGGAGTTGTTTTTTTGGTAGCACTCTGGCTATCTACTCAAAGTGAAGGGCCTTCAAAATTTCCTAAAGAAGTCACTGATAAATTTACATTTACAGCTTGGGTGAACGATGGAGAAGATTATTTAAAAAAAAATTACAGATGGGTCACTAAAATTATAGCAAGCTATATAAAAGAAACTTATTATTTTTTAGAGGACTTTTTACTTGAGTCTCCTTGGATTTTGATAGCTGCAATAATTGTAATACCTTGCATTATTGCAGGTGGCTTGAGATTGGGAATTTATTCTTCTTTTGTAGTTTATTTTTGGGGAGCAACTGGAATGTGGGAACCATCCTTACAAACAGTGGCATTGATGGGTTTGTCAGTTTTATTATGTGTATTTTTTGGATTTATACTGGGTGTCTTGTGTTCACAAAGTAATAGATTTGAAAATTTTATGAAGCCAGTATTAGATACTATGCAAGTCATGCCAGCATTTGTGTATTTGTTCCCAGCATTATTTTTTTTTGGGATAGGGGGTGCGCCAGCAATATTAGCTACAATGATATATGCAATGCCTCCAATAATAAGATTAACGAATACAGGTATAAGACAAGTGCCAGCTCAAACTATTGAGTCTGCCACTTCCTTTGGTTCAAGTAAACTTCAATTGTTATTTAAAATTAAAATTCCATTATCTTTACCAAGTATAATGATGGGTATTAACCAGGTTATAATGATGGCATTGGCATTAGTGGTTCTTGCATGTTTTATAGGTGCCGAAGGTATTGGCGGTCAGGTTTGGCAAGCAATAAGAAGATTGGATGTTGGTTGGGCAATGGAAGGTGGGCTATGTATTTTATTTATGGCAATAATGTTTGATAGATTTAGTTTAGCGTTTAGTAAAGATGTAGAAAGACTTCCTTCAGATGTTCAAAGATTTTATTTACTTCCTCAAAGTTGGGAAAAATATCAAATCGCAAAAGTTTTAGAAATGCCATTAGGTTTTGGAAATAAGATTTTAAAAATCATATGTCAAATAGTTACATCTGCTATAGCAACAGTATTTAGAGTTTTAGTTTCAATTTTTAATAAATCTACAGCTGAAAACATCGGTGAATTCATTAGCAAAAGATATTATATAATTCCTTATTTTTTAGTTTTATTTCTAATTGCATTTATAGATCATTACTTTTTAGAAATAGGAACATTTCCAAAAGAATGGAAGTTATCAATAAGACAACCAATTACTAATGCAGTGGAAAGCTTGACTGTAAATCCAGGATTTATTTCTTTTGCAAAAGGTTTAAGAGCTTTTGTTTATTTAAATTTGCTAAGACCTTTAGATGTTTTTCTAACTCAAATACCTTGGTGGTATACATTAGCAGTATTTTCGGCTCTAGGATATGTAACTGTTGGAATAAGATTTGCAATAATTACTGCAGTACTTCTTCTATTCATTGGTGCATGTGGAATATGGACACAATCAATGATAACTTTATCCTCAGTACTTGTGTCTGTAGTGCTGTGTTTTGTTATAGGAGTTCCTCTTGGAATAATAGCATCTTACAATGAAAGATTTAGAAATATTCAGAACGTAGTGTTGGATGCAATGCAAACACTTCCTTATTTCTGTTATTTAATTCCTGTTCTAATGTTTTTTGGTGGTGGAACAGTGTCAGCTGTTCTTGCAACTGTAATATATTCAATTCCGCCAATAATTCGATTAACATCTCTAGGTTTAACACAGGTTTCTGGCACTTACTCTGAAGTATCGAGATCATTTGGTGGAACACTTATTCAAACATTAAATAAAGTTAAGTTCCCGTTAGCTATTCCAAGTTTAGTTATTGGATTTAATCAGACTGTAATTATGGCTTTTGCAATGCAAATAGTTACACCACTTATTGGTGGTAAGGGTTTAGGTTTAGAAGTATTTAATGGTCTTGCGAGATCAGATACTGGAAGAGGATTAGCAGCTGGTATCGGAATAGTATTACTGGCTATTATTATTGATAGAATTACACTTGCATGGACTAAGAAACAAAGAGAAGCTTTAGGCTTAATAAGCTAAGACAAATAGTACTATTTGCGTGGTTTACATACCAATACATTTTGATCTAAAATGTGTTTTTAATTAATTAAAAAGAGAGGAAATAAATGAAGTTATCAAAAAAGATATCAGCACTAATTCTTTCTGTAGCTCTGTTAATTGGAAGCTTTGGTCAAGCCAATGCAGCCAAAAGACTTCACGCAGCTATAGCAGATTGGACTGGTGGGATAATTACTTGCGAAGTTGCCGTAGCAATTCTTGAAAGAGAAATGGGATACAAAATTAAACAAACTGTATTTCCTTCAGGAACTGGTTTATGGGAAGCAATCGCTGCAGGTGAGTTAGACTTCGCTTGCGAAAGTTGGCCAAGTTACGCTGAAGCTGACACTGTTATGTTAAAAGAAGACTTAATATACGAAGGTAAAGTCGTTGGGACATACAATGGTGATGGAAGTGTAGATTTACTTGGAACAGCAGGAATAATCGGTATGTCAGACTACTGGATACCAAGATATGCTGCTGAAGAACTAGGTATTAAAACTTGGAAAGACTTAAATAAACACAAAGCAAAATTTGCAACAATTGAAAGTGGTAAGAAAGGTAGACTTATTGGATGTCCGGTTGCAGGTTGGAACTGTCATGACCAAAAAAGACTTGATCTTTTAGGAATAGACTTCCAGGCTGATGAACTTGGAACAGAAGCTGCTGCTATCGCAGAAGCAAAAGCTGCTTACATGCGTAAAGAGCCATTCCTACTTTATCTATGGTCACCACATTGGTTCTTTGGTGAGTATGATATGGTTGGTGTACAACTTCCAGAACACAAAACTTGTGACAGCTTCACTGAAGCAAATAACTGGAAAGATTGTGGAACTGCTGCATGGCCAGCAACTGGTTGGGCTAAAGATTACACGATGAACTACGGTAACCCAGCTACTTTTGCTAGTGCAGAACATGCTGATGCTAAGAAGTTCTTTGAAAAAATGTCTTTACAAAATATTGACCAAGCTAAAATGTTAGTTGAAGTTGATATTAAGAAAAGAGATGTAAAAGAAGTTGTTAATGAATGGTTAGACAATAATCCAGATAAATGGAAAAGTTGGCTTCCATAATAACTTTAAAATAAATTAGATAAAAAGGGCTTTGATTTTCAAAGCCCTTTTTTTTTATTTCTTAAGATAATTTAATCTACCCACAATTTCATCTCTATCCATGTAATAACCTTGTAGGTGTCTGTGTCCAGAATTTGGATCAAATTCAGTTCTTCCATGAAGCACTCTTCTATTATTGAATGTATATATATCTCCTGGTCTTAGCCTAAATTTTATTTGAAATTTATCATCGTGTAAAAGTTTTCCAAATTTATGATGAGATTTATAAACTTTATCCATTTGATCTGGATGACAATCTAAAGCGTCCATGGTTGCAGTACTAAATCTAACATCATTATAATCACCATCTTTTGTTAGACTTATTGCAGTGCCATAAAAGCTTCTATGAGCTTCTTGTGTGTAATCTTTGTCTCTAAACTTTAAAGGTATTTTTGTTAGCGTATCAAAAGTATCTTTATCGTTTTTCTTTAAATATTCTGCTACAGCAAATGCGTCTACTGCTGATGAGTCGCCACCTTTTGCTGAATTAACTAAACAATGTAAAAATTGATACCCAGGAGGATTTTCAAACCACGGTAAATCCATATGATTTTGAAGTGCATGAGCTGTATAAGCTGAGTTATTAGGTTTTGGTATATTTATAACTTCAAAAGGTGTTTTAAAAAATGTCTCTCTTGTGTGACTAATTCTGTTTAAAACAGGGAACGCTGAATTTTTTTCTACTGGAGCATTATAAACTATTGCTATTCCTTTATAATGAAGAAGCTCTAACCATTTAACCAATCCCTCTTCAGAAGATATAATTTCATTGTGATCTATATATATACTTTGAATATTTTTTTCTAAACTTCCATCCCATAATTGATAAGGTGATTTGTATTCTTCGTTATTTTTAATTGTGTAACAATTTTCTCTAAGCCAACTAATATCATAATGGCTTACATGATTTCCCTCACTCCACTCTATTTCTAATTTACCATCGCTATTAAGATTATATTTTTTTGGGTTTATATTTTCTGATACATCTAAAATATTAAACATTCGATGCCTAGAATCTTTATCGTGTGCTGTAGGGCAATTATCTCTCAGCCACATATAATTAAATTTACTCTCTTTTCCGTCATCCCAAATTACTTGAAGATAAGTCCCGTTTTTTGAGATTTTTGAAATTGAGTGCATAATCAATATCAATATAAAATAATTTAATGCTCAATTCAATTATTAGTTGACATATTAATAGTTGGAAGATTTGTTAGTTTGAATTATCTTTTAAAATTAAAAATGAGCATTACCTTAAAAAATAAAAAAATAATCATATCCGCAGGAGGTTCAGGTATTGGATGGAGTTCGGCAAAAATATTTTTAGATAAAGGTGCAACAGTATATCTTTGTGATATCAATTCAACTTTTCTAAATAAATGCAAGAAGCACAAGCTCAGTAATAAAAAATTATTTGTATTTCAGTGCGATGCCTCTGATGAAAACCAAGTAAAAAATTTTTTTAGCAAAATATTAAAAAAAACAAAAAAAATTGATGCTCTTATAAATAACGTTGGAATTGCTGGGCCAACTGGGACACTTGAAAAATTAAAAAGTAAGGATTGGGAAAACACATTAAAGGTAAACGTTATTAGCCATTTTTATTTTTCAAAATATTCAATTCCAATGTTAAAAAAAAATAAAGGTGGAGCTATAATAAATTTATCTTCAACCGCAGGTATATTTGGATTTCCATTAAGATCTCCTTACTGTGCAAGTAAGTGGGCAGTTGTTGGTATAACCAAAACACTGGCAATGGAACTAGGAAAATTTAAAATTAGAGTAAACGCTATTTGTCCTGGAACAATAAAGGGAGATAGAATGGGTAGAGTAATAAGGGATAAATCAAAGTTTTTAAATATTTCAAAAAAATTAATAGAAAAAGAATTTGTTTCAATGACTTCTATGAATACATGGGTCTATGAAGAGGATATTGGAAGAATCTGTAGCTTTTTAATTTCGAATGATGCACCAAGGATATCAGGACAAGTAATTGCTGTAGACGGCAATACTTTAAGAATGCATTAGTATTTAAACTTTAATATTTTTTTCGCTTATTTCCATAAATGGAAAATGAGACTCTTTATAATGTATGTTCTCTGCTTTATTTAAAAAACTAATATCGTCTAGTAAACCTGCATATAAATAGTATTTTTTATACTTTTCTACATAAGTTAAAATGGGAGCAGCACATTTCCCACAAAAATGTTTTTTAATTTTATTACCACTGCCACCTTCATGTTCGTAAATTTTTAATTTAGATTTATCTATATCTATTGCTCCATCTCTAAGCAGTATAATTGTCATCATTCCTCCTATTTTTTTTCTACAATCAATGCAATGACAATTGAAAACTAAAGGGACTTCATCAAGCTTAACGTTAAAAGTTATATCTCCACAGATACATCCACCAGTTTTATTTATAAAAATTTTTTCTTTCATCAATTTCTAATTTTATTCTCATATTTTTTTCTAATTTTTAATACATCAACTAAATATTGGTCTCTAATATTTGAAAGCATATTAATTGATTTACCTTTAGCTTGTTTTCTTGTGCCTGATATAAGTTTATCAGATAATTTATTTGTTAACTTTGGAGCTTTCAATTTTGTCCAAGGTAATTTTAAGGCTGGACCAAATTGCTTTAACATATGTTTCATTCCTGCATTACCTCCAGCAAGATGAAAGGTTAAAAAGGTGCCCATTATTGAGTATCTAAGACCTGGTCCATCTTCTATTGCACGATCTAATTCCTGTGTTGTTGCATAATTTTCATTAATAATATGTAAACCCTCTCTCCACAATGCCTCTTGAAGTCTATCCGATAAATAACCTGGTAATTCTTTTTTAAGCATGATTGGCCTCATTGAGATTGATTTATAATATTTGTTTGCTTCTGAAAGAAACTTTCTTGTAGTTTTTTTTCCAGGAACTATTTCAACTGCTGGCAATAAATACGCTGGGTTAAATGGATGTCCAATTATGCCTCTTTGAGGATTTTTACTCTTTGAAAAAATTTTAGAGGGCATAAGTCCTGACGAACTTGAAGAAATAATTACATTTGATTTTACATATTTAGAGATTTTTTGGATTAAATCAGTTTTAACTTTATAATTCTCTAATACACTTTCTTGAACAAAATCTACATTTGAAAGAGCCTTTTCCAAAGAATTAAAGAATTTTAAATTTTTAATTAAAATTTTTTTTCCAAAAAGTTTTTTTATACTTTTTGAAGTTCTTTTTATTTCTTTTAAAACATAGTTTTTGAGATTTTTGTTTTGATCATATGCATGAACAATTTTGTTGTGAGCTAAATTTCTTATTATCCACCCAGTCCCTATGACACCAGTTCCAACTATTCCTACAGTTTTAATTTTTGACATTACTTGTGTTTTACAAGCTTTAATTTTTCTCTTGTTTCTGAAGGTGACATAATCTCTACACCAAGATCTGTGACGATCCTTATAGCTTTCTCAACTAATTGAGGATTTGTTGCCAATTTACCTTTGGATAAATATAAATTATCCTCTAAACCAACTCTTGGGTTACCTCCCATTACTACAGTTTGAGCAACATATGGCATTTCGTTTTTAGATATTGCAAAACCTGACCATATACCTTCTTTAGGCATTATATCTTTCATCGCTTGCATAGCTAATGGTGTTGCCGGTGCTCCCCATGGAATTCCTAAACACATTTGAAAAAGAGGTGGATCACTTAATAATCCCTCTTTATATAATTGAGCACCAAACCACATATTTCCTAAATCAAAAGCTTCTATTTCAGGTTTAACTTTTATTTCTTGAAGTTTTTTTGCAGCTTTTCTTAAATCGTTAGGTGTGTTGACTGTGATAACTGAACTATCTCCAAAATTTAAGGTTCCACAATCAAGTGTGCATATTTCTGGAAGAAATTGTTCTGCATTAGCAATTCTTTCCATTACATTTGCCATGTCTGTCATTGGACCAAAGTCTAAAGGGTTCTTGCCTTGGCCGATATCTAAATCACCACCCATGCCTGTCGTGAGATTAAGAATTACATCAGTTTCAGATGATCTCACTCTGTCAACCACTTCTTTATAAAGCTCGAGTCTTCTACTTGGAGTTCCATCTTCTTCTCTGACATGGATATGGGCAATTGCAGCACCAGCTTTAGCAGACTCTATTGCTGCTTTTGCAATTTGCTCTGGAGTTTTAGGTAAATCAGGATGTTTACTTGCTGTATCACCAGATCCTGTAACTGCACATGAGATGAAGACCTTGTTGTTCATTTTTATTTCTAGTAAAATATAATATCATATCATTAACAATTATAAGAAATAAAAATAAAATGGACTTAAATAAACTAAGGGTTAGACGTAGCTTTATATTTACACCAGGTCTTCAACCAGAGATGTTTCCAAAAGCCTTAGCTTCAGGGGCTGATATGGTTTGTATAGAATTAGAAGATGGGATAGCCATGAAAGATAAAGATGAGGCAAGGAAAAATACCATTGAAGCATTAAAGACACTAGAAATCAAAAATGATGTTGAATTAGTTGTTAGATTAAATTGCCAAAGAACTAAAAATGGCCTTTTAGACTTAGAAGCTATTGCTTCAAATAAACTAAAGGTTAAAGCTATCATGTTGCCTAAAGTTAAAACACCTGACGAAATTAAATTTATCGATGACATGTTGACTGATTGTGGTTTAGATACTGATCTTCATGTTATAATGGAAACTAATCAAGCTCTTGAAAGTATTTATGATATCGCACATTCTAGCGATAGAATAGTAGCTTTATATTTTGGTGGAGAGGATATGGCAGCAGAATTGAGAGTGGAAAACAAATTAGAGAATTTAGTTTATGCAAGATCAAGGTTAGTTCATGCTGGCGCAAGTAAAGGAGTTGATGTTATTGATGTTCCTTATTTAAATTTAGAAGATATGGAAGGAATGAAAAAAGAAGCACAGTTTGTCAAAAATTTAGGTTTCACTGGAAAAGGATCGATTCATCCGAAACAAATAAGTATTTTAAATGAGATTTTTACTCCGTCTGAAGAAGAAATAATTAAAGCTAAAAAAATTATGGATCAATTTAAAAAAGCAAATACAGGTTTAGTTGTAATAGATGGTAAATTGATAGAAAGACCTGTTTTAAGAGAGATGCAAAGAAAATTGTTAGTAGCAGATAAAATAAATAAAAGCTAATAAAATGGCATTTCATTTGGCTTCGAGAAAAATAATAAAAGATTGGACAGATTATAATGAGCATATGAACATGGCTTATTATGTTTTAATTTTTGATGAAGCATGGGAAACAATGCTTAATAAATTTGATATGGGCGGAGCTAAAGCGCAAATAAATAAAAGAAGTACAATGGTGGTTGAAACAAGAACAACTTACGACAATGAAGTTAAAGAAAATGAAGAAGTTGATGTTTATTGCACTTTCTTTGATCATGATAAGAAAAGATTACATTTAAAATGTGAGATGATCGAAAAAAAAACAGGAAAACTTGCTGCAACTACAGAAAGTATATCTCTTTATATTGATCTTGAAAAAAGAAAAGTTACAGAATTTGAAGAAGATAAAATAAAAATTATGGATGATTTTATTAACGAAAATAAAAATAGTTTTAAATCAGATAAATTAGTACTTGCAGATAAACTTAAAAAGTAAATGAATTTTGACTACATAATTGTTGGAGCTGGTACAGCAGGATGTGTTCTTGCAAACAGATTAAGTGAAAATGGGAAATTTAATGTTGCCTTGTTTGAGGCAGGTGGATCTAGTGATATTTGGAAAGTTAATATGCCTTTGGCAATTCTATATGCAATGCACGATCCCAAATATAATTACAAATATTATTCAGAACCAGAGCCTAATTTAAATAATAGAAGATTATTTTGCCCAAGAGGAAAAATGGTAGGTGGTTGTTCTGCACATAACGGAATGGTTTATGTTCGAGGAAACAAAAACGACTACGAGAGATGGGCCTCATTTGGCTTGAAATCATGGTCTTATGAAAATGTTTTACCGTTTTTTAAAAAAATTGAGACATGGTCTGAAGGAGAGAATGAATTCAGAGGTGGAAAGGGAATTTTGCCAGTAAATCAATCCAAAAATAAAAATCCTTTGTTTGGCGCTTTTATTAACGCTTCTGTTGAAGCGGGGTATAAACAAAATAATGACATGAACGGAGAAGATCAAGAAGGATTTGGAATGTATGATATTACAATTCATAAAGGTCAAAGAGCTAGCGCTTCTAAATATTATCTAGAACCTGCAAAAAAAAGAAAAAATTTAAAAGTCTTTACCAATTCTTTTGCTGAAAGGATTATTTTTGAAGGAAAAAAAGCAGTTGGAATAGAGGTAAATATCAAAAATAAAGTCTCAAAGGTTTATGCTAACAAAGAAGTTATTTTAAGTGGAGGTTCAATTAATTCACCACAACTATTAATGTTATCTGGTGTAGGACCTGAAAAAGATTTAAAAGATAAAGGAATTAATGTTGTACATTCTTTAGAGGGAGTAGGTCAAAATTTACAAGACCATTTAGAAACCTACATTCAGCAAGAATGTAAAACTAAAGATACGCTCTATTCTTATGTTAACAAAATCAATATGCTTAAAATTGGTATTCAATGGTTTCTTTCAAAAAGTGGTCCATGTTCTACTTCATTTTTAGAAGCAGGTGGTTTCTGCAAATCTTCAGAAGACAAAAGCTATCCGAATATTCAATTTCATTTTTTTCCAGCATTCGTAATCGATCATGGATTAGTTGATCCTGACAGACATGGTTATCAATTACATGCAAGCTTGAACCAACCTAAAAGTAGAGGACATATTAAATTAAATAGCGCAAATCCATACGATTACCCAAAAATTCAATTTAATTATTTAAAAGATGAATATGATTTAAAAGAAACAATTAAGTGTGTTCGTGTAGCTAGAAAGATTTTAAGTCAAGATTCAATGAAACCTTACGCTGGAAAAGAAATAGGTCCAGGTGAAAGTGCAACTGATGATGAACAAATAACTGAGTATATTAGATCAAAAGCCGAAACAGCTTATCATCCATCCTGTACATTAAAAATGGGAGTGGACAAAATGGCAGTAGTTGACGAAAAATTGAAAGTTCATGGTTTAGAAAATTTAAGAGTTGCAGATGCCTCAGTTATGCCAGAGATTACAAGTGGTAATTTAAATGCACCTACTTTAATGATAGGTGAAAGGGCGGCTGATTTTATCCTTAATTAGTCTCAAGATATTTTTTATATCTATCTAAACTTTCTTTAGGCCAAGCAATTTTTGGATCATACATTTCATCATAGCAAATATTTTTGTCTGCAATATTTATCCATGGATCCTTATCTTTTACAAATATATGTGCTTGAGGTGGAAAGTCTTTCGGTTTCAAAAGAGTCTTTGTTCTAACTGTTAATCTTCTAATTGCAAATTCATAATCGGCATAAATATAAACCCCACATTTTTTACAAAAGTAATGAGTACATTTCTTCCCACTACCTGCAATCAATTCAGCTTTTAAAAGTTCACCATTAATTTTTAAAGAATCTTCAAAAATACTAGTATTCATTACATAAGATGATCCAGTTAATTTTTTGCAATCTAAACAATGGCAAACCTGAGTAAAAAGAGGTTTGCTATTTATTGAATACTTTACACTCCCACAAATACATTCACCATAAATTGGTTCAAAATCACTCATTTCTTTAAGAGTATCTTATTAATTATGAAGGTTAAAGTTTTTTTGATATAGGTGCGATATGCAAACAAACGATAATACAAAAGGTATTTTGTTTATTATGACTGGAATGGCCTTTTTTTCTATTCAAGACTCATTAATAAAGTTTATTTTTGAAGATATTGCATTATTTGAGTTATATTTGGGAAGAACTTTAATACAAGCATCTATTCTCATATCTTTTTTTTTAATTACAAAAAAAAAGATTACTCTTAAAACACATTATCCTTTTTTGACATTAATTAGGGTTGTTTGTTTCTTTTTTGGATTTGCTTTTTTTTATATTTCTTTAACCTTTATGTCTTTAGCGATGGTTAGTGCTCTGTTTTTCTCATGTCCTTTCTTTATGTCTATGTTTGCTAAATTTTTCTTAAAAGAACAAATTGGAATTAGAAGATGGAGTGCAATTGTTGTAGGTTTTATAGGAGTATTAATTGTACTTAATCCAACACTTGAGAAATTTAATTTTTTCAAATTAGCACCTGTCGGATGTGCACTTTGTTATGCTTGCTCGATGACAATTACAAAATATACTTCTGATAAAGATAATATTTATACTCAAATGACTTTGCTTTATATTTTTGCGGTTATTGTAAGTTTAATTATTTATTTAGTTAGTGGAGATGGAAAATTTAATAATTTTTCTGATCCTACTTTACAATTTATTGTTAGAGAATGGTTTACTAACCCTTCAGTTTCATGGCCATATGTCTTTGTAATGGGAGTTGTTGCTTCTATATCTTTCTTTTGTGTCTTTTCAGCTTATAGTGTTGCGTCACCTTCAATTGTATCTTTGTTTGAATACTCTTATATAATTTTTGCTATGATTGCGGGATATATATTATTTGAAACCATACCTGAACCAAGAACGTTTCTTGGGGCAGCTATTATTATTTCTGCAGGAGTGTATATTTACTTTAGAGAAAAAGTCAGAGGTCAAATGATTGCGACAGACACTCCTAATAGATAATTGCTAAAATTATAAGTATTTGTTCAAAAATTGAGATAATTTTCTCATTGAAATAATAATTTAATAGGATTTAATTTTGATTATATAAATTGTTAACAATTAAAGGGAAAATATGAAAAAATTACTAATAGGTATATTCGTGTTTATCTTAAGCTTTACTTCAAAAGCTTTTTCAGATGGACATGGAATTAAAATGGGTATTATTTTAGGATTTACTGGTCCAATTGAAACCCTAACACCTGCAATGGCTGCCTCTGCAGAACTTGCTTTTAAAGAAGCATCAGATTCTGGCTCATTACTTGGTGGAAAAAAAATATCTGTAGAAAGAGCTGACTCAACTTGTGTTGATTCTGCTGCTGCTACAACTGCTGCTGAAGGTTTAGTTTCAGGTGGTGTTGTTGCTATTATGGGTGCTGATTGCTCTGGTGTTACAGGTGCAATAGCAACTAATGTTGCCGTACCAAATGGTGTTGTTATGATTTCACCATCAGCTACATCTCCAGGATTAACTGATCTTAATGATAATGGTTATTTCTTTAGAACTGCTCCATCAGATGCTAGAGGAGGACAAGTTCTTGCAGATATTACAAAAGACAGAAAAGTTAAATCATTAGCTGTAACTCATACTAACAATGACTATGGAAAAGGTTTAGCTGATGTTTATGTAGCTGCAGTTAAAGCTCATGGTATTAAAGTAACAGCTGTTACAGCGCACGAAGAAGGTAAAGGTGACTATGGTGCAGAAGTAGCAACACTTGCAGCAGCAGGTGGAGATGCTCTTGCTGTTTTAGGTTACTTAGATCAAGCTGGTGGTAGTATTATTCAAGGATCACTAGACTCTGGTTCATTTGATACTTTTGTTCTTTCAGATGGAATGATTGGTGACTCTCTAACTGACAGATTTGGAAAAGATTTAAATAAATCATTTGGATCTTTACCTGGATCAATGGGTAAAGGTGCTGGTATATTTAAAGAAGTTGCTAGTGCTGGTGGTATTGACTCATCAGGTCCTTACACAGGTGAAAGTTATGATGCAGCAGCCTTGATCACACTTGCAATGCAAGCTGGTGGAAAAGCTGACAGAATGACTGTTCAAAAAAATGTAATGTCAGTAGCCAATGCTCCTGGAACAAAAATTTATCCAGGTGAATTAAAGAAAGCACTTGATTTATTAGCTAAAGGTAAAGCAGTAAATTATGAAGGTGCTACAGCTGTTGAATTTACAGATGTTGGTGAAGCTTTTGGATCTTTTATTGAAAAAGAAATAAAAGGTGGAAAGTTTAAAGACAAAAAGCAAAGATAATTAGAAATTAAAACCCCAGTTTCTTAACTGGGGTTTTAAAATAAATATTTATCAGATAAATAAAATATTAATCCTAAAACAATACCTAATAAAATATAATACATTATTGTTTAATTATTTTTTCCGGAATAATTCCTTGTGGTCTATAACGCATTATTAAAAGTAAACCAATTCCTATGACTAAGAATCTAAAATATGGGGCACTTTCAATTAAGTGAACTCTCACTGCATTAGTTTCTGGCAGATGGGATGTAAACAAATTAATTAAAAATAATGCAATTGGAGCAGCTTCGACCCATAAAAACCAAACTACAAATCCCCCCAATATTGCTCCAAAATTATTTCCTGTTCCACCTACAATAACCATAACCCAAATTACAAAAGTATATCTCATAGGTCTATAGCTACCTGGTGTAAACAAACCGTCATTTGTAACCATCATAGCTCCAGCTAAGCCAACAATTGCAGATCCCAAAATAAAAATAAAAAGATGCTCTTTAACAATATTTTTACCCATTGCACTTGCCGCCTCTTCATTATCTCTTATAGCTCTCATTTTCCTTCCCCAAGGTGAATAGAGAGCTTTCTGAGTCACAATTAACAAGATAATAACAACAGTAAGAAATAAACCTGTAAAACATAATTTTACATAAACCGATGAAGCATCAATAACCATTTGATTAAGAGCTTCTTGCTTGTCAGAGATTGAATTAATTAAATTTAATTTTGATGAATTAAATTTTGTAACTAAATTTATAAACCATTCTGAAGTTTGTAGATCTATTTCGTATGGTGCTGGTCTTTTTAACCCTATTACATTTTTTACACCTCTTGCCAACCATTCCTCATGTTTAATAATTGAAACGATAATTTCTGCTATTAATAATGTTGCAATAGCTAAATAATCTGCACGAAGACCTAATGCGATCTTTCCTATGACAAATGCTAAACTGCCAGCCAAAAGCGCACCAAAAATCCAGGAAAATAAAACGGGTAATCCCATGCCTCCTAGAAATCCTGTCCTTGCTGGATCAACTGACTCGATCGCCTCTATTCCTGGTGCAGCAGTTACTCTTAATAGAATTATTCCACCTAAAATTACAGACGCAACTGAGTAATTTCTTAATTTAGATTTATCAAATCTTTTAAGTATAAATTTAACTACAAAGATAATTGCAACAATAATCCATATACAAGCTAAAATATTTAAACCTCCAACTTGCCAAGCTTTTTTGACTGGTTCAACTGAAACTAAGACTACAGCTAATCCTCCTAATGCTGTATATCCCATTATCCCAAAATTAATTAATCCAGCATAACCCCATTGTATATTTGCCCCAATTGTCATAACTGCGGAAATTAAACAATAATTTAAAATAGTTAAAGCAATAGACCAGGATTGAAATATCCCAACCAAAATTATTAAAAATATCATGATTGAGTATGCAGCAATGACATTTTTATAATTCCTCATATTACTTTTCCTTTAAAGATACCTGACGGCCTTATTAATAAAACAATTACTAAGATTGAGAATGAAACTGCAAACTTGTAATCTGTCGATAATAACTGGAGTAAAGAATCTGGCTCAAGATGTTCAGGTAATAGATATGAAATAAATCTTTTGTATGCGTAGGTTACAAATATTTCTGCAAAAGCTATAACATATCCACCTAAGAAGGCTCCAAATGGATTTCCAATTCCTCCAACAATTGCTGCAGCGAATATTGGAAGCATATTATTAAAATAAACAAAAGGTCTATAACTTTTATCTAAACCGTATAATACTCCACCAATAGTAGCCAAAATTCCTGCGATGACCCATGTTATCAAAACAACTCTCTTAGGATCTATACCAGACAATAATGCTAAATCTTCATTGTCTGAATAAGCTCTCATACTTGTTCCAGTTTTAGTTCTATTTAAAAACCAAAACATTATTGAAACAACAATTAAAGTTACGATTATTGTTATTGCTTGTGTAGATTTTAAAGTTATACCTTCTGCAAGACCAGTCATTTCTTTAAATTCTGTTGCTTTAATTATAAATTTTTCACCATCTAAAAATCTTCTATCAGATGGTCCAATGATTATTCTAATTAAGGCTTGAGTGACAAACATTACCCCTACACTGACCATTGCAAACTGAACTGGAGGACTTTTTTTTATCCTGTAATAACTGAAAACGAATTTGTCTATGATTAACATATATAAAATCATCATTAGTACAGCGAAAGGAATTGTCAAAAGTGCTGTTGGTAAAACACCTAATCCAAAACCTAAGGACTGAAAATAATATGTTAGAATAACTGCAAACATTGTCCCGAAAGACATCATGTCTCCGGTTGCAAAATTAGCAAATCTTAAAACCGCATAAATTAAAGTAACAAAAATAGCACCTAAAGCTAATTGTGAACCATAAGCTAACGCTGGTATTACTGTGAAATTAAAAAGTACAATTATTGCATTTAAGAAATCCATTATGCTCCCAAAAAAGATCTACGAACCTCGGGATCTTCAAGTAAATCATTACCGGATCCCTCAAATTTATTTTGACCAGTTACCAATACATAGCCTCGATCTGAAATACTTAATGCTTGCTTTGCATTTTGCTCGACCATAATAACGGCAACATCTGTTTTTTTAACTTTGATTATATGTTCAAACAATTCATCCATTACAATTGGAGAAACTCCAGCTGTGGGCTCATCTAACATAAGAACCGACGGATCGCTCATTAAAGCTCTTCCAAGCGCAACTTGTTGACGTTGTCCACCAGATAATTGTCCGACGACTTGGGATTTTTTTTCACTTAAAATTGGAAATAAACTATAAATACTCTCAATTTTATTTTCTAAACTCCCTTCTGTCAAAAAGCCACCGATCTCTAAATTTTCTCTAACAGTTAATTCTGCAAATACATTTCTTGTTTGTGGAACAAATGAAATGCCCTTTTTTACTCGATCTTGAGGATTAATTTTTGAAATATCTTCGCCATTCAAAGTTACAGAGCCTGATTTTAATTTTAATAATCCGAGCATCGCTTTCATGGCTGTTGATTTGCCTGCGCCATTGGGACCTAGAATAGCTACTATCTCTCCCCTATTGGCAGTTATGGAACATGAACTAATAATATCAGGTCCATCCCCATAACCTGCTGTCATTTTTGCTCCTTCAAAGTATGCCATTAATTTTCTTTTTTTGTTAAGTTTGACTTTCCAAGATAGCTCTCAATTACTTTTTCATTTTTTTTTACTTCTTCAGATGTTCCTTCAAATAAAACAGAGCCATCTGCCATTACAATTACTGGATCACACATTCTGCTTATAAAATCCATATCATGCTCTATCATACAAAAAGTGTAATTTTTTTCTTTATTCAATTTTAATATTGCAGTTCCTAGATCTTTTAAAAGTGTTCGATTAACTCCCGCTCCCACTTCATCAAGTAAAACCAATTTTGCATCAACCATCATAGTTCTTCCTAATTCTAATAATTTTTTTTGGCCTCCTGAAAGATTTCCTGCCCTTTCATTGGCTAAATGTGTTAAATTAAGAAAATCTACAACCTCGTAGGCTTTTTCTCTAATAACTTTTTCCTCTTTTTTAACTAGTCCAGGTTTAATAAGTGCATTTAATAAATTTTCTCCGCTTTGATTTGATGGCACCATCATTAAGTTTTCTAAAACTGTTAAGTTTGAAAATTCATGTGCAATCTGAAAGGTTCTTAATAATCCTCTACCAAACAACTCATGTGATGGTACATCGGTAATATTTTCATCATTAAATATTACCTCTCCATCATTAGATTTTAAATTTCCAGCTATTAAATTAAATAATGTTGTTTTTCCCGAACCGTTTGGGCCAATTATTCCAGTAATTGAACCCGATCTAATATTTAATGAGCAATTTGATACTGCTGCTAGTCCTCCGAACAATTTTGTAAGATTATTTACCTGTAAGATATTTTCGGACATTTTACTTACTTTTTTTTAATCTATTTAAGACGCTATTTGCTGTTTTATTAAGAGATTTATAAAATCCAAGTTTTCTTAATTCTTTAACAGCTTGCTCATTTAAACCTTTTGGGGTTTGTGAATTTTTAACAAGTACTTTTAAATCTTTATTTGAATTAATTTTTGCATCCTCAGATAAAGCAATAAATAACGAGGTAATATACTTTTGAGAGTCACTTCTATTAATTCCCCTTTTTACTAACCATTCACTCAGAGTTTTTAGTAATTCATAAAATGGTGCCATCATTGATGAAGTTGACCAAAAATTTAGTGATAGGTTTTCATTTTTTATTTCAACAGATGTGCCAAGCTTATTAAAAAAATTTCTAACTTGTTTATCTGGTGGAAAAATTGGTACTGGTCCTTTTCTAAGAGAAATTGGAGGCAAAGGAATTGCTCTAATAATCTTAGTTTTAACTTTAATATATTTTTTTAATTCAGTCATTTTTATAGTTGATATAAAACTTATTATCGTTTGACCTTTTTTAAATTTTAGTTTTGGAAGAATAATTTTCCCAATCTTTGGTGTTACTGCTAAAAAAACCCAATTTGATTGATTTATAATATCCTGATTATCATTAGATATTTTTATCTTTTTACTTTTTCTTTTCAGTTCACTTGAAATTTTTGAATTTCTTTTTGAAACAATTATTTTATTAATTTTTAATTTTGATCCCAGTATTCCATTGATTACTGATTTTGAGATATGTCCTGTACCAATAAATCCAATTTTCATGATAAACTAAGTGATTATTATCACTAAAATTAATTAATTAGTAAAAAAAGAACCTCTAATTCTTAGTAATTCTCTTGATAATTTTTTATTTTCTACAAATGGTTTTCTACCATGAAGCCAGAAATAGTTGTTTGCAACTACAGAAAAACCGACTGGTAAAGGCATTACGATCTTATTTTGACTTCCTTCTAAAGAGTCTGATAATTTTTGTAGAAATAATCCCTGTTCCATATTTTTAGGCTCAGGAAATTGGTCAATATAAGAAATTTGTGGTTTTCCATTTTCATCCTCTGAAAAAACAGGATGTTCTACTTTATAGTCAACATTTTTACTTTTCGGAGAGCCCCATAAGAAGTTTTGTTTTCCAACTTTATCATTAGTTAAGCTATCTAAATGTTCCCAATCATCAAGGTGCAACATTGCGGTTTCTCCACCTTGTACATTTTCTTCCTCCATTTTTAACATTAATAACCAATCAGTTTTTTCTTTAACATAAGTACCATCAGTATGAAGATCCATATTTGTATATGCTTTTCTAAGATATGAGTCGCTATTGTCCTCGTGTTTAACATGAAATCTTGCATAATATTTTCCAGCCATTGAGTCAAAATTTGGATTACCAAGTAAGTGGGTTACAGCTGTAGATAGTTTGATAAGAAAATTATTATCGATTTTTTTAGATTTATTTTTAGGTCCTATAGTAAAACAACCTGTGTCTCTATCTCTTAATATAGTGTTTATAAATTTTCCTAGCTTTCCACCTGTAGAATCATCTAAAGATTTTGCAAGTGTAAATCTAGTAAAAGGTTTATATTCAAGAGCTGTAATATCAAATTTTTTAAAAGGAAATATTAGTTTATCTATAATTTCATCTTCAATTTTAATATTGATAATTCTTTTGGAATAATCGCTAAATGAAATATCAAACCCTTGAATAGTATCTAAGCTATCCATTATAATTATTTGTTACAAACTCCAATTGAATTTGGTCCACATGTTTCACCATTAGTCCATGTTGCTCCAATTAAATTTGCTCCATCAAAATTAGCATTGGTCATATTTGATGAGGTAAAATTAGCTTCCATTAAATTTGCGTTTTGAAAATTTGCTTCAATTAATGTTGAGCCCATAAAATCTACTCTTGTCATATTTGCTCCTGTAAAATTAGCTTTTTCAAAATTTCCACCAACTAGAATTGACTCATATAGGTTAGCTCTTATAAATGTTGACTCTGGAAAAGTTCCAAATGACAAATTTGATGTCATCATAATACTTTTATCAAAATTTACTTGTATAAAGCTTGCAAATGATAAATTTGAGTTAGGCAAATAACTGCCTTGTAAATCTTGTCCATCTGAAAATCTACAGTTAGTATAATCAACACCATCGGTTAAAGGATCATCACATGCTGCTTGTGAAATACCTGGTATTAAAACCAAGAACAATAGTAAAATAATTTTTTTCATTTATATCGTAAAGCTACTTAATAAAAACATAATGATAGCAGAGAATAAAGTTGGGTAAACTAAATTATTTCTAGTTAATTTAAAAATTATTATTGCTAAAAGCACAACAATAAATCTAGACAAATAATTACTTTCAGAAAGTGCACCAGCTGGAAATATTATCATTCTAGAAATTAAAGCAGCCAATGTCGAATAGGCTAAATAATTAAACCACCTATATATCTTAGTATTTTCATCTATTATTTCAGATGTAAAAGCTCCTAAAAACCTTGAAATATAAGTAGCTAAAGACGTAATAACTATTATTAAAACAATATTAGCTGACATTTTTTTCTCCTATTACAAAAGCAACAGTTCCAGCTACAAATCCACCAATCAAAACACACCAATCAGGACTAATAAGATAAAATAAAGGTCCTAAGATAGCTCCTAAAATTATTGAAACATTTAATTGTATAGACTTCATTACCCCTATCATTGTACAAGTAAAATAAATTGGATTAATAATAGCTAGTCCAATCATCATTTCTCTATTTAAGAAATCAGCAGAATAATAGCCTAAAATTGTTGAAAAAATTGCTATCAACCAAGTTGCAGTTCCAATTCCTATCCAAAAATCGACTCTATATTTTTTTTCAATATCTTTATAATTATTTTTTAGAATTAACCACGAAGATACTGCAACAAAATGACATGAAAGATAATACTTCCATCTTGGTTGACTATGATGCTTTAATAATGGCATTAAAGATACAGTCATAGGATACAATCTTGCATTAACTAACCAAACTGCAAAAAATAAATTAAGTAACGAAACTCCAATCAAAATTGATTCTGCCATCACAAGTGAACCAGGTAAAGCATAAGTTAAAAATGTAGAAAAAATGCTTTCTTGAATTGTAAAACCTAAATTTTTTAATAAAGCACCAATTGCTAAAAAACTTAAACCAAGAGCAATTGCAGGGCTATCGAATTCTTTTGCACAAAGAATTCCTTTAAAAAAATATTTTGAATTAATCATCCGCCTAGGAATAGACGTCCAACATCATCATTTTTAAGTAAATCATCACCTCTGCCGGCTATTGCCGTTTGTCCAGATACTAATACATATCCAATATCAGAAAACTCTAAACCTTTTTTGGCATTTTGCTCAACTAAAATAATTGTTTTCTTTTCATTTTTTTGTAAGTCTCCCAAAATTTCAAATACCATATCAATATATCTTGGTTCCAATCCAATAGAAGGTTCATCAACTAAAAGTACAGAAGGCTTCATTACTAAAGCTCTAGATATTTCTAATAATCTCCTTTCACCACCTGATAAAACTTTTGCTGGTTGATTTCTTCTGTTCCTTAATCTTTCATATTTATCTAAAATCTTTTCTGCCTCTTGATATGACTCTTCTGTTTTATCTTTGATAAAACCACCCATTAACAAATTTTCTTCAACGGTCATATCTGGAAAAACTGAATTATCTTGCAGAATATAAGCTATGCCAACTGTTTTTAATTTTTCAGCTGGAGTTAAATTTGTTATTTCCTTTCCATCAATTTCTATTTTACCTGAGAAAATATTTGTAAATCCATATATTGAGTGAAGTATTGTTGATTTGCCTGCTCCATTAGGACCAATTAAACATAATGATTGTGCTTTACTTACAAATAAATCAAAATTATGTAAAATCTCCATTTTACCATATCCTGCGTTTAAATTTTTTATTGTTAAATGAATATCTTCTGAGGATAAGTTTTTTAAATCTTCTGCACCGGGTGCTTTTCCTAAAACTTCATATTGATTAGACATTATTGAGCCCCCAAATAAGCATCTACTACTCTTTTATCATTTTTAATTTCATCTGGAGTGCCATTTGCAAGCATTTTGCCATGAGCAAGGCAAAATATATCTTCAGCTAATTGCATTATTACTCTCATATTGTGTTCAATAACAAGCAATGTAATCCCAAAATCTTGATTAACTTTGATCAATCTATCAATAATTCCATTAATTAAAGTAGGATTTATTCCTGCTGTTGGCTCATCTAATAGCAACATTTCTGGTTCATTCATCAGTGCCATTGCAAGTTCTAATAACTTTTGTTGTCCGAAAGATAGGTCGCCTGCCCTGAGTTTTCTTTTTTGATACAATCCAACAAAATTAAGTAAGTTTTCTGCTTTTTCTGTGAGCTCTTTTGGAATTTTAGAGAAAATTTTAAACAAACTTTCATCACTACCTTTGTGACTAATAAGCATGTTATCTACACAATTTAATTTTCCATAAATTCTAGTTTGTTGAAATGTTCTTAATAATCCTAGTTTTGCAATTACTGGAACAGGTAATTCTGATACTTCTTTTCCATTAAACTTAATTGAACCATTGTCTATTGGATAAGTGCCAACAATTGAATTAAATAAAGTAGTTTTTCCTGATCCATTAGGTCCTATAAGTCCTACTATCTTTCCTTTTTCAACTGACATCGAAATATCGACGTTAGCTTTAACACCACCAAATGATTTACTTACATTGTTGACTTCTAAAATACTCATTTTAATTCTACCTGTGCTTTTCGATCAGCTTCATCAACAACTTCACCAAATCTTTCTGGATATTTTTCTCTCAACCATCCCATTAATCCTTCAGGGAAATAAATTACTATCACTACGATTAAAACTCCTAAAGCAACATACTGCCAACCAAGAAAGAATGTCCAAAAACCCTCTTTAAAAAAGTGAAATAAAGTTGCACCAATAATTGGGCCCCATAAAGTTCCCTTACCTCCAAGGATTGCCATTAAAACCATAAAAACACCCATCTCTCTCCCATCGAAGGCAACATCTGTTGAGTCGATATAACCAACTAGACCTCCCATTATTCCTCCAGCAAGACCACAAAAGAAAGCTGAAATCATCCATCCAGTTATTTTGTATTTCATAGTCTCAATTCCCATTGCTTCAGCTTTGTCTTCATTATCTCTGATTGCATTCAGAATTAATCTAAACCTTGTTGTATAAATTGCTCTTACAGCAATGAAAGTTAGAACGAGTGCTCCGAAACTTAAAAAATAAAAAAATTCTCCTCTTGCCTCAAGACCTCCAATATTTGGAAAAGGAGGAGTAGTAAAGCCCTGTCCAGCTCCGATAATTTCAATACCACCCGAAATTTCACCTGCTGCAACTCCTAAACCTAATGTACAAATTGCAAAGTAATGACCTCTTAATCCTAAAATTGCATAACCAATTAATCCTGCAACAATTGTGGGAACAACGGCTGCAACTACCAGGCCAGCTGCCATGCCTTGAAAGAATTGTGAAGGTGTGTGAACGAAAGTTTTTTCACCACCACTTTCAGTCCACTCAGCTAACGGAAAAAACATACCAACTTGAACGGATGCACAAAGATACATTCCCAAGCCATAAAATAAAATATTTCCAAATGTATTATAGCCCATTTCACCACCTTGGATATTCCAAGTAGTTGCTAGAACAATCAATACACACAGAATTGATAATTGAACTTTAAAAGCTGGAAAAATAAAAGGTGCAACTAAACCAAATACCAAAATTCCTATATACAATATCCAACTATTTTTGTTCATATAAACTCTCTATTTTATCTCTAAAATCTTTATCAACTGTAAAATAATGTCCATTTTCTTCATGAAGACTAGATCCTGTTGAATGATATTCATCTAAATGTTTTTTAAATTTTTCAATATCTATTTCTATAAGTTTGCCATTATCGTCTTTAATTTTAGCTTTTCTCACTTTAAATACTCTCTCTTTCTTGAAAGTTTAAATCTTCTGTAAACTAAAATTAAAACTAATAATAAAAATACTGAACCAATTCTAAATTCAGTACCAAGAATGTAATCTGCAAATTCTTCAAATATTCCTAATCCCATACCTGACATAGCTACTCCAGGTAAATTTCCTAATCCTGCAACAATTACAATCATAAATGATCTTATAGTGTATGGTAATCCCATATAAGGATGAATTGTAAAAGTTATTGAAATTAAAGCTCCTGCTACACCACATAATGCTGCATTTATTCCAAAGGTTGCTGCATAAACTTTTTCAGTATCAACACCTAAAATCTTTGCGGCTCTTGCATTTTGAGCTGTTGCTCTAATTGCACGACCTAATTTTGATCTTTTCATATAAACTACTAAACAAATTGCAAAGACAATACTTATAAAAGCAGAAAATATTTTAGAGTTTGGCAGAACAACATTATTATCAAATAACATAGTTGTTCCATATCCTGAGTTAGCCAATACAACATCTGCACCAAATGCAAAGTTCATTAACTGCATGAAAAGAATACTAATTCCAAATGTTGCTAATATTGAAATGAAGAGATCTCTGTCTACAACTTTATTTATAACTAATTTATAAATTGCAATACCAACAAAATACATAATTATAGGAGAGACAATTACTCCCCAAGCTGGATGAATTCCATATAGATACATAAAATATGCAATGTAACCACCTAATATAACAAGGTCTCCCTGTGCAATGTTAATTATATTCATAACACCCCATTGGAGTGCCATTCCATAAGCAATTAATGCAAATAATATTCCAAGTAAAAGTCCATCAAGACATGCTTGAATGGTTATCATTGGATATTGGAAGACTAAAAAATCCATAATTTAATTTTGATTTCTATAAAAAAAAGCCCCCTATTTCTAGGGGGCTTAATTATTTTTTTTTATCTTTCAGACCACTTTGGTACTGGGTGTATTAACTCAGCTGAAGCCCATTTTAATGGAGCAACAACTTTATTTTCACACTTACCAGCATCATCACACATTACTTGGAAAAGTACCATTGGTTTGTCAACATTTTGACCACCAGGTGCAAATTTAATATTTCCATAGAATGTTTGCATGTTAGTTGCAGCAAGAGCATCTCTTACTTTTTTCTGATCAAAAGTATTAGCTCTTTCAAAAGCATCTTTAAATACTAACAGTGCAGCTGAAGACTCTGCAGATTGATATGGCGGATCATAGCCAAATTCTTTTTCAAAATCTGCTGCATATGTCATACCGTCTTTAAAGTAATCATCTTTGTAAGTTAAAGTTTTATGCCATTGTGAAGCGCATAATGCATATTGAGAATTTTTACCATGTTGCTTTGATAATTTTGCAGCATCACAGTGTGTCATTGCCAACATCGGAACATCAACTTTCATTTCTGAAATTTGTCTTATAGCTGTCAAAGCTCCTTTTGTATGACCTGAAACAACCAATACATCTGGCTTCATTTGTTTCACTTTAACTAGTGTAGCAGCCATATCATTAAGCTCTTTTGGAAGTTTATCATCGATTATAATTTCTGATCCAGTTTCTTTAGCTGCATCTAAAATACCTAATCTTACATCTTGCGAGAATGCATCTTGCTCAAAAGCTTGTGCAATTCTTACGCCTTTTCCGCCATTTAACTCAACAGCTGTTCTTATCGCTACATCAAGATATAAGTTTGCAGGTGCTAATACCGCAAATAGATATTTGTAACCTTTCGTAAACAAAGATCTAGAAGCACCGTTAGCCTCAACCATTGGTACACCATATTTTTCTGTTACTGGTGCGATCGCTTTTGTTAAACCAGAACTGTATGGACCAAGCATGAACTCTACTTTATCTTGTGAGATTAATCTTTCTGCTAGCTGAGCTGCTCTTTTTGGGTTTGACTCATCATCGTAATAAATAATATCAAACTTATAAGTTTTTCCCCCAACTTTTACTCCACCCATGCTGTTAATTCTGTCAACAGCCATGTTATAGCCGTTTTGAGTATGAACACCATTAGATGAATACTTACCAGTTAAAGAGATTGCAGCACCTAAAATAATTTTATCTCCAACAACTTTTGCAAATGACACAACTGAAGTTGAAAATAATAATGCTATTGCAGAAACAAATGTAATTAAAATGTTTTTTATTTTCATTTATTCCCCTTTAATTAATTAATTAATAAAGTTTAAATTAATAACAAAAACTATTTAATTGCAAGTGTGAGTAGTAGCGCAATATAACCTAGTATTGTTGGGTAAATGCAATAATTATTGCAATAAAAATAATTACACAAGCTGAAATTGTATTTATAATTTTAGGATTAGCTTTGATCCAAACAATTAATTTACTAGCTAGTATAGCATAACCAACCAAAGATAGAAAATCTAATACAACATAAGTTGTTATTAAAATAATAAACTGAATAATATAATTAGAATTAAAATCAATAAATTGTGGAAATATAAATGGAAAGAACATCCATGCTTTAGGACTTGTCCCTGCTACTAAAAATCCATCTTTGTAAAATGAAAAAAAACTTTTATCGGAAATATCTTTTGTATTTATATCTTTAGGTCTCGATTTATAAATATCATATGCAAGATATGTTAAATATGCGATACCTAACCACTTTAAAGTATTAAGTATTGTTGGATTATCAGATAAAAAAGATCCAATAACAAATATTACAAGAGTTGCCTGAATAATGTTCGCAGTTACATCTCCTAATGCAGTCCAAACACACTTTTGAACACCATAGTTCATTGAGTATGAAATAATTACGATTCTAGGTGTGCCTGGGGTTATAAACATAAAAATGATAATCTGTAAAAAGAGGATAAAATCTAAGGGAAGCATTTTTAGGATAGTCCTAAAAAACCGGGAGCTAAAGATGGCTAGATAGGACTATCTAAAAGTGATAATATCATAGCCTTAAGTATTTGCATTAAAATAATTTTAGTAATTTGTTGAATTTTCATGAAAAAAAGTCACAGACCTACAACCAGAGTTAAGAATCCAGAGCCTCCTTTGGAGAGTCCAGATTGGGTCATATGGGCGGCCTGGGCAGATCGGATCACTTTCGAAGAAATTGAAAAAAAAACTGGTAAGACTGAAGGTGAAGTTATTAAAATTATGAGAAGATCCTTAAAGCCATCGTCATTTAGACTTTGGAGAAAAAGAGCAAGCTCACAAAGTATTAAACACCGGAAAAAATTTGAATATTCTAGAAAATTAATCAAATCAAAGATAAATAAAAACGATTACTCACTCTAGTATTTTAAGAAACAAAGATTATATTCCTACTTATGAAAAATATTACTGTCTATTCTGGTCCAATGTGTGGTTATTGTGATGCTGCAAAGCGTTTGCTAACAAGAAATAATTTAAGTTATACCGAAATAGATGTATCACTGAAAGATGGTTTAAGAGAAGAAATGACAAAAAAAGCAAATGGTAAAAGAACCATACCTCAAATATTTTTTGATGACTATCACGTAGGTGGATATCAAGAGTTAAGAGAACTTGAAAAAGCAGGTAATTTAATTTCTAGTTTAAAATAAATTTTATTTTATCGTAATAGTTACAATAGGTTCCTCAGGATAAAATGAGCAATGTGCATCAGATTGTCCAGCACAATTACTACCATTATCGCAAACTTCTTGTACACCAATTGCATTTCTTGTTCCAAAAGATATGTCGATTGTTGGTGGATTTAATGTGACAGTATAAGGTTTTGCTAAAACATACACCAGTTGAACATCATCAGTTGTAACAGAGGATCTCATTGTTGTCATTGCGATTGCTGATGAAAGATTAGAAGCTGAGGCTGCATAATCCCAAGTCCAGCCATCATTTTTTGCACAATTAGCTGTTTCACATTGAGTATAATTGTTACTTGTGCTTTCGTCTCCCTGTCTACCATCAGTCATATATAAATTCATTGCAGCATTGGTGCCGCCTTCGGCTATTGCTACTTTATGGGTATACTTATCTGTTGCCTCATCATTTTCGTACTGTGCATCAGTCGTAGCTACTGTAACACAATTATCTGTATCATCAGTTCCACCTGTATCAAGAGCGCTTTCTGATTTTATAATAAATTTTCTATCAACTGTAACTCTCATATGAGTATAAGTCTCTCCCAGAGGTAAAAGTGCGGGATCTCCATAATTAGCTGCAGCCGAACCAGCTGACACAGAAGCAATGTCTACTTCTTTGTCTCCTGAACCAATAGTTACCGCATTTTGACATGCAGCAGCAGTTCCAACATCATCAAAGTCAACAACTGTATAACCAGTACAAAGCTCAACTTTTCTCATAATCACTTTATAAACATCAGCATTTCCAGTTGCTGTGGCCGCAATTGCTAGCTTATTAGATAATACAAATATAAACAGAAATGTTGTTAATTTAAAAAATTCTTTCATTAATCAGTCCTTGATATGGTTGCATTACCATCAAACTCAACCATAATTTTGTTATTTCTTTTAACTTTTGTAAGTAATTCTCCAGACATATCTTTATTCTTTCTCCAAATATCTGAACTGATACCATCAGATGCTGTTGGTCCTTCTTTTGGTGGATGAATAAACATTATTTTAACAAAATATTCATCTTCTAACCCAGCTCTATCTTTATCATCATAAGCAAATTCTAGTTGTAAATTCTGTGATAAAGAAAATTCAGATCCAATTATTAATCCTTCAACATCGTTTCTGTTTACGCCATCCCATGAATATGTATTCAAAAATATGTCTGCCCAATGTAAATAAGGAATCTGAGAAGCTAATCTTAAATCATATCCATCTAAAACTTTTTCTCCATCCGCATCATCTAATCCAAAATAATTATTATATGCAAATTCTAATACAGCGTTTCTCATTTCCAGACCAATACTTGATCTAGTATTTCCTTGATCATCATAATCTAAAAATAAATTTAACCCCGTAAGTGTAAATTTGTCATCACTAAGAAATCTTTTTCCTAAACCAAAATTTGCAGTAATTCTTTCATCATTATTTTTCTCAGTATTAAATAAAGACATTTGGGTAAAATAATTACCATTTTCATTTCTGTCTAATTCTCTAACTAACAAGATACTATAATCTGGAGAATAATTTTCTCTTAAATCAATACTTACTTCCGTATCTCCTTCTCCCGGAATTAAGTTTGAAATATACTCGGATACTGTGTTTGAGAAAGCATAAGTAGTTAGAATTGTATAACTTAGAGCTAAAAATATTAAATATCTCATATATTATATTATATATGATGATCTAGATATTTATAAAGATTTTATTTACTCTATTTTTTAGGCTTAAATACTAAGCAAATTCCATTGTTACAAAATCTTTTTCCAGTAGGTTGTGGACCATCATCAAATATATGTCCATGATGTCCCCCACATTTCTTACAATGGTACTCAGTCCTAGCATAACCAATATGGTGGTCTGTCTTGGTCTCAAATACATCTGGAAGAGATTTATAAAAAGAGGGCCACCCAGATCCACTTTCATATTTTGTTGATGATTTAAATAATTCAATATCACAGTTAGCGCAGTGATATGAGCCCTCTCTTTTTTCGCTGTTTAATTCGCTTGAACCAGGAGGCTCGGTTGCTTCATTGAATAAAATATTTTCTTGTTCTGAAGTTAAATTTGAATTTTTTTTCATTATAAAAATTTAGCACATGTTTTATGTAAACTAGAATGTAATTCTACTAGTTTGTTAAAATCTTCGTTGTATCCTCCTCCTAATACTCCACATATAGGAATTTTATTTGAGAAGAAATTATCAATAACCAATTCATCTCTTTCAAATATACCATTATCAGAAATATTTAGTTTACCCAACCTGTCATTATAGTGAATATCAACACCAGCGATATAGAATACAAAATCAAACTCTTCTTCATTCAAATATTTTAGGTTATTTTTTAAAATATCAATATATTCTCTATCTTCTAAATTTTCCTCTAATTCAATATCAAGATCACTTACTGATTTTTTTGCTGGATAATTAACTTTCGAATGCATGCTGAATGTAAAGACTTGATTATCATTTTTAAATATTTCAGAATTGCCATTACCCTGATGAACATCTAAATCAATAATTAAAATTTTATTTGCTAATCCTCTTGAAGTTAAATATTTGGCTGCTACCGCAACATCATTAAAAACACAAAATCCAGCTCCTTCACTAGATGTTGCATGATGGCTGCCTCCTGCAGTATTACAAGCTATGCCATAGTTTAAAGCTAGCTTTGTAGCAAGCACTGTGCCTCCAGTTGCAATAAAAGACCTTCTAACTACACTGTCAACTAAAGGAAAACCAATTTTTCTAATCTCGTTCTTATTTAAAGTTTTATTTTTTATTTTATTTATGTAGTCTTCTGTATGTGCCTCTTTTAAAGTTTCTACTGAGCATGGCTCTGGAATAAAGAAATTTTTAACTATTTTATTTTTGATTAACACTTTAGCTAATTCTCCAAATTTTTTTATAGGAAATTTATTTTCATCATTTAATTTTGCTTCATAGTCTTTATGATTAACAACTGGTAGTTCCATAAATGATATTAAAGATTATATATCCCAAGGATTATTCTTATTATTGTTGAGATTATATTTACTAATTGCTTTTTCTAGTGTTTGTAATGGGATTTTATTATCTTCATAAAGTGTATACAAAGAACTGATGACTATATGTTTGCTATCTACCTCAAAAAAATCTCTTAAATTTTTTCGCGTATCACTTCTTCCAAATCCATCTGTGCCCATCGCTAGAAACTTATTATTTATGTGGCTAGAGATTAATTGTGAATACGCTCTTACATAATCTGAAGTAGCAATTATAGGGTCGTCATTAGAAATTAGCTGCTGCAAATAGTTTTGTTTTTTATTTGCAGGAGACAATGTATTTTGTCTTAAAACTGATTTAGCATTTTTTTCTAACTCTGAATAGCTCGTTATGCTAAATAATCTTGAACCAATTCCGTATTCATCTTTAAGTATTTTAGAGGCTTCGATACATTCTCTAAATATTGGACCAGATCCTAATAAATTTATATTAATTTTATCATTAGAATTATCTTTAAAAAGGTAACCACCTTTAATTATTCCATCTTTATTTTTTATATCAATTTTTGGATGAGAGTACTTTTCATTATTCACAGTAATATAATAAAATTCATCTTTACATTCTGTCATCATTCTTTTCATTCCATCATCAAAAATAATTGCTAGCTCACTTGCAAAACAAGGATCGTAAGATTTTAAATTTGGAAATGTTGATGCAATTATATGACTTTGTCCATCTTGATGTTGTAATCCTTCTCCAGCCAAAGTAGTTCGTCCAGCTGTAGCACCAATTAAAAATCCTCTTGGCATTTGATCGGCTGCCGCCCAAATCAAATCTCCAATTCTTTGAAAACCAAACATAGAATAAAAAATATAAAAAGGCATCATTGGAAAATTATGATTGCTATAAGAAGTTGCTGCAGCTAACCATGAAGAAATTGCACCAGCTTCATTAATTCCTTCCTCTAATAGTTGTCCTGTTTTTGATTCTTGATATTTCAAAATAGAAGTCGCATCTTCAGGTTCATATAACTGACCGTCTGGTGAATATATTCCAATTTGTGAAAATAAATTAGCCATTCCAAAAGTCCTTGCTTCATCAGCAACTATTGGGACAACTCTTTTTCCAAACTCTTTATCTCTCATTACGTTTCCTAAGGACCTTACCAATCCTGTTGTGGTTGAGTATTCTCTATCACTTTCTTCGAATAGAAAGTTTGAATGTTTTTCAATTTTTGGAGTTGCTAATTGAATTTCTTTAAAGCTTCTTTTGGGTAATGATCCTCCTAAGGCTTCTCGTCTTTTCTTTAAATATTTTATTTCCTCAGAATTTTCATCTGGTTTATAAAATTCCATATTTTCTAATTTATTATCTGGAATATCTAATTGAAAACGATCCCTAAATTCTTTCAATGCATCAAGATTTAATTCCTTTTGCTGGTGGTTAGTCATTTTTGACTCTCCTGCTTTACCCATGCCGTAACCTTTTTTAGTCTTAGCTAAAATTACTGTAGGTTTGCCTTTGGTTTTAACAGCAGCATTAAATGCAGCATAAAGTTTTTTAAAATCATGACCTCCTCTTTTGAGTTTGTCAATTTCATCTTTGCTTAGTGAAGAGACCAATTTTAAAACTTCCGGATCTTCTGCAAAAAAGTTTTTAAGATTGTACTCTCCATCTCTTGCGCCTAATGTTTGATATTTTCCATCCACAGTTTTGGCAAAACGCTTTAACAACAAATGATCTTTATCCTGCTGAAATATTTTATCCCATTCAGATCCCCAAAGAACTTTTATTACATTCCAGCCATTAGCTTTAAAGATTGTTTCAAGTTCCTGAATTATTTGTCCATTACCTCTTACAGGTCCATCTAATCTTTGGAGATTACAATTTATAATAAAAGTTAAATTGTCTAATTTTTCTCTGGAAGCGATAGACAATCCAGCCAAACTTTCAGGTTCATCCATTTCACCATCTCCAAATAAACCCCATACTCTTTTATTAGTTTTTAATAAGTTTCTATTTTCTAAATATTTCATGAAACGAGCCTGATAAATTGCATTAACTAGACCTATTCCCATTGATGATGTGGTAAATGTCCAATAATCTCGCATCAAATAAGGATGGCAGTAAGAAGAGAGTCCTTGCTCGTTTAATTCTTGTCTATAATGTTCCAAATGATTTTTAGTTAATCTTCCCTCTAAAAAAGATCTTGCATATATCCCAGTTGTACACTGCGATTGATAAAAAATTAAATCTGCTTCATCACCACCTTTAAAAAAATGATTAAATCCTGTTTCAAATACTTCAGCGAAAGATGCATAACTTGCTATATGTCCTCCAAGCCCACCATAATTTTTATTTGCTTTCATAACCATAGTTAAAGCATTCCATCTTAAAATTGCTGTTATTTTTTCCTCCATTGCTAAATCTCCAGGATAAATTCCTTGATCATATTGAGATATCGTATTTCTGTATGGTGAATATGGAACTGGTGAATATAATACTCTTAAATCTTTTGCTCTTTTCTCAAGTTTTTCTAAAATTAGTTTGGCACCCTCTCTACCATGATTTTCAACTACTGCATCAAGAGAGTCTAACCAATCATTTAACTCTTGATTATCTAATTTTTGATTTTGATTAGCTTTAAATTCTTTGCTCATCAAATTAATTATACACAAAAAATTAAAATTTATATCTGTAAAAATTGTCTTAATTTAATTTACTCAATGACCCTTTTTGGTTTACCAGATATAAAACTATCAAGATTCTCTATCATTTGAGTGTAGAAAGTTTCATAATTTTCGGCAGTTACATAACCAATGTGAGGAAGTAAAAGAGCATTCTGTACGAATCTAAGCTTATGGCTCTCAGGAAGTGGTTCTTTTTCGTAAACATCTATGCCTGCGCCAGCTATAATATTTGTTGATAATGCTATAATTAAATCATCTTCATTAACTATTTCACCTCTTGAAGTGTTTATTAAATATGAAGTTTTTTTCATTTTCTCAAATTCTTTAATAGTAATACAATCTCTATATCTATCTCCTCCTTGAACGTGAATTGACAGAAAGTCTGAATTTTCAATTAAGTCGTCTTTGCTACAAGGTAAAACATCAAGCTCTTTACATTTATCTAAGTTTAAATTTTCACTCCAAGCCATAATTTGCATACCAAAAGCTTTACCAATTTTTGCAACTTCAGAACCTACTCTACCCAATCCAAGTAAACCTAATATCTTACCTTTAAGCTCCACTCCAATAGTTGACTGCCAGTAACCTTGATACATATTATCTATTTCTGTTTTAAAATTTCTTGCAAGTCCCAGAATTAAAGCCCAAGTTAACTCTGGCGTTGGGTTACTATTGATTTCAGTGCCAGTAACCAAAATTTTATTTTTCTTAGCTGCATCTAAATCTATAGATTTGTTTCTCATTCCACTTGTAACAATTAGTTTTAATTTTTTTAAACTTTCTATTAATTGTTTTGTTATTTTTGTTCTTTCTCGCATTATAAAAAGTACTTCAAATTCTTTCAGTTGTTCTATTGCATCATCCTCATTTCCAAAAGGCTGATTAAAAATTTGAAATTCATATTTTGAAGATAATTTTTTAAGATCAATAAAATCTTTTGCAATGTTTTGATAATCGTCGAGTATAGCTACTTTATGCATTTTTTTTGTTTGAAAGTAATATCCCTGAAATAATAAATATTCCACCGATATAATGATAAAATAGTAATACTTCATCAAATATTATCATCGCTAGAATTGCTGCAAGAATTGGCATTAAATGTAAATAAATTCCTGCTCTATTAGCGCCTATTAAAGCAACACCTTTTATCCAGAAAAAAAAAGAAATTATTCCAGGTAACAAAACAACATAAGATAAAACAAGAATGAAATTTGTATTAATTATAATTCGATTACCAATGTAAATATAATCTATTGCATACATTGGTATAAGAAATATTACACCAAGACCAATAACAACTTGAAGTAAAGTTATTGGAGATAATCCATAATTTTTTTTCTTTAAAAGTGCTGAATAAAGTGACCATGATATCATTGCAAATAATGCAAATAAATCTCCTTTTTCAAAAGCTAAATTTTTAAAGACTTCAAAATCTGCTTTTGAAATTATAAATAATACACCTAGTAAAGAAAATATTACTCCCAAAACTTGAAAGGTATTTGTTTTTTCTATTTTTAAAATAATTGAAAATAAAATAATCATAACTGGGACAGTTGAGATCATAAGTACACCTGTAATCACTTGTGTAGTTTTCAAAGAATAAAAAAGTGCTGAATTAAAAATACTGACTGCTGTTATTCCTAAAAAACATAAGAGATAAATATTTTTAAAAATTAATTCCTTTTTTTCAATCATCTCTTTATAAGTAAAAGGTAATAAAATTAGAAACGCCAGTGACCACCTTAATATGTTTAATGAAATTGGAGGTATGTCATTTAAACCTGCTATCTTTCCAACAATAAAATTTCCTGACCAAAACAGAGCTGCTAAAAAAAGCAAAATAGATGCAATTATGATATTACTTTTATTTTCAAGCATTAAATAGAGTACTATAAAAGATTAATTTTAACTAAACCTTATTGAACTGTATGGTTGTAGATCTAAGTTAGTATTCTCCCCTGAGATCATTTTAGATATGATTTTTCCTGATATTGCACCAAGTGTCCAACCTAAATGATGATGACCAAAAGAATAAAAAACATTTTTATAGTTTTTTGAAGGCCCTAAGACTGGTAGAAAATCTGGCAATGTAGGTCTAAAACCAAGCCACTCATCTTTATGCTCTGGTAAACCATCTAGCATATCTTTTGCGTTTAAAATCAGGTTTTTTATTCTCGACTTAGATGGGGAATTTTCTAAACCTCCAAATTCTACCGTACCAACAACACGTAAACCCTGTTCCATTGGTGTCATTCCAAAACCTCTATTTGCATAAACAATTGGTCTTGAAATTAAATGATCATAATCTTTGAAGTGAACATGATAACCTCTTTCAGTATCTAAAGGAATGTTTTCATGTAACTTGTCGGTTAATCTTTTTGAAAATGCTCCACATGCTACTACAAGTTTATCAAAAATAAATCTTTGTGTTTCGGTTCTAAGAACCGGTTTTTCTTCATCAAAATCTATATCTTGAATATTTAATTTTAAAAATTTTCCACCTTTGTTTACAAAGTTCTCAAACAATTTAATTAAAATTTTTCTTGGATTTCTCGCGTGTCTTGCATAATCATAAAAAACTCCACCATGATAAAATGGTTTTAAGTTTGGCTCTAAATCGTGAATTTCCTTTTTGTTAACTAATTGTTGTTTTACACCAAGCTGATCTCTAATTCTAATTTCTAGTTCTCTACTTTTCATATTTTGATCAGTCCATACGTAAAGAATTCCATTATTTTCTACTAATCCTTCAAGATTAATTTCATCAAACAATTCATCAAATGCTGGCAAAGACTGATCTAAAATTTGGTGCATATTTTTAGCTGTATGCATCATTTTTTCTTCTCTGCAATTTAATATAAATCTTACAAACCAAGGGATCATCTTTGGCACATAGTTCCACTTTAAAGCTAATGGTCCTCTTGAACTAATTAACATTGAGGGAACGTCTGCTATTACGTCTGGTCTATTTAAAGGAACAGATGCATAAGGAGAAAAGTGACCAGCATTTCCATATGACGCTGCACTTCCTGGCTCTTCTCTATCAAAAAGTGTTACTTGAAAACCTTTTTTTTGAAGAAATAAAGCATTGCAAACACCTTGTATACCGGCGCCAATAATTCCAATTTTCAGATTTTTTTCATCCACGCTTATAATATATTTTCTAAGAAATAGTTATTATATATGATATTTGATCGCGGGTTTATTTTACTTAAATTCTTAATTGCCTATAGAAATTAGGGTTAGGTTGTCACTTAGCTAATTATCCACAACTGTATTAATTACCTTATTTGATATATCTGATAGTTGTTTGTTAGAATCTGTATTAAAATTTTGCTCTATAATTTTCAATGCCCAATTCCAATGATAGTTAAATCATCATCAAGTATATCGTTATTTGCTTTTATACCAGTCTCTTTGTAATCTTTTTTGAGACTTTTAAGTCTTATTTCCTCTGTAGAATTTTCAAGTTCTTTTTGTAAAGAAGAATTTTGATGATTAAGTAAAAGTTTCTTAACTCCATCAATACCTATTTCTTTTTTATTTTCGTCCATACATTCTGAAAAACCATCAGTAAAACAATATATTCTTCCTCCATCTAATTTAAAAGTATCTAGCTTATAAACATTTTCATTTTTATGTTTGACTATTGCAAGAGGAGTAGAGGAAGATGAATATTCAACAAAATCCTTTCCTTTTCTCAACAAAGCTGGTTGATGACCTGCATTTGCAATTTCAATAATGTCTGTTTTAATATTATAGCATCCGACTATTGAGGTTATAAAGGTGCCTGGCGGATTAGTTTCATTTAAATCATTGTTCATTTCAAGTAGGATTTCATTAGGTTTAAATTTTAATCTAGAAAAAATTTTAAATAAAGTAATTGCCTTAGCCATAACCATACCAGCATTAACTCCTTTGCCAGAAACATCTGACAATGTGAAGTAAACAAGATCATCATGTAAATAAAAATCGTAAAAATCTCCTGAAATTTCTCTGGCTGGAATATTTAGTCCATAAATTGGATAATTAGACAAATCTCTATTTGGCATTAAACGTCTCTGCACATTCATTGCTAATTTAATTTCAGATGAAACTCGGTTTTTCCATTTATTTTTTTGTTTTTCACTTTGTTCTAATTTTTCCATCAAAAAATTGTATTGGGTACCAATAATACCACTATCAGTAAATGGATCTTGGGGAGCTCTTAATGAATAATCCTCAGTTTTTGCTTGATTGGTTAGTACTTCGAGTAATTCGTGAGTATCTGTTGATGCGTTGTGTTCTGATATATTTAAACCAAGCTCCTCTTGGATTTTACCTACTCGAAGTGGATAAATATAATTTATAGATTTAAAAATTATGTATGAAGCAAAAAAGCAAAATCCACCAATGCTAAATGTTCCTATGATTTGAATTGTTAATTGTTCTAATCTTGTTTTATCTAATCCCATCATTTCGAAATCACCAAATATCGCAACTGATATAGTTCCCCACATGCCTCCTACTAGATGAACAGGTATAGCGCTAACAACATCATCAATTTTTAATTTCTCTAATAAAATAATTGTTGAGCCTGATAAAATTCCTCCAATTGCTCCAATATATATTGCCTCTGATGGATTAACATAAGCGCAACTTGCTGTAATCGAAACTAAACCAGCCAAAGGACCTGTAATCATAAATAATGGCTCTGGTTTTTTCATTACGATAATACCCATTGCACTTGAAAAGATTAAACCAAATGATGCTGATAAAAAGGTATTAATTAATATCAATGGAATTTTTAAATCCATTGCTCCATTTGCGCCACCATTAAATCCAAACCAACCGAACCATAAAATTAAAGCACCAAGAGCAGCAATTGGTGTATTGCTTCCTTGAAACAATTTTTTATCTTTATCTTTTCTAAATCTACCTGTTCTACTTCCAATAATGAGTAATATTGCTAATGCCACCCAACCTCCAACAGAATGAACAACGGATGCACCTGCAAAATCTAAATAACCCATCTTACCTAGCCAACCAAATTTTACTGTTGGATTCGTAAAATCAAAAGCCCACGCCCAATGGCCTACTATTGGGTATAAAATTCCTGAAGTAATAAAAGTAATTATTACGTATGAGAAAAATCTAAGCCTCTCAGCAACAGCTCCGGATATGATAGTTGCTGCTGTTGCAACAAACATTGCCTGAAATACAAAATATGTTTGATAACCAGCAACCTTGGTTGTAAAAAAATAAAATTTATTACCAAACAAGCCCATCACACTGGTTCCATACATTAATGCAAAACCAAAGGCCCAAAAAGTAACTACGGCTATTCCAAAATCTGTAATATTTTTAAGAGCAACGTTAATGCTATTCTTGCTTCTTGATAAACCAGATTCTAAACACATAAATCCAGCCTGCATCAAGAAAACTAAAATAGCGCAAATTAATAACCAAAATGTATCTAAATTCGCTTGTAGTACAGCTTCTAATCTAAACTCTGTTGCTTTGATAGCTCCCTTACTTGTGAGCTCTAACTGACTTATTTTAGACTGTAGCTTATCAACCAAAATTTGGAGTTCAGCTACAGTCATAAAATTTTTTTTAATCTATAAGTTTTCTTGCTTCTTCAGCGTCTGTAATTATGCCATCAACACTAATTACTTTAACTACTTCAAATCCAGTACCTAAAATTGCATTTTTATATTCATCCTCAGATAAATTTGATTTATCTGCAAAAGTAGATACTGCAACCCCTTCTGGCCAAGAAACATTAACTGTAGCATCAGGACAAGCCTTTTGTAATGCTTCAGTGACCATTTTTTGACACTTGATACATATCATACCATTTACTTGTGCGATTTGCGTTTGGGCTGCAAATAAGTTAGTGCTAAATAATAGAAAACCTATAGTTAAGATTATTTTTTTAAACATAATTTCCTTATTGTTTTTTATAAATCGTATCATTTATACAAAAAACATACAAAATAAATTAGATCAAAATGGGGAAATTATTTTCCAATCGAAATTAACGTTAAATCATCACTTAATTTATTTTCACCTGCAACTTTAACTACTTCTTTTGTGATTTCATTTAGTTGTTTTTTTATGTCCATATTGAAGTTTTTCTCAATTATTTGAATTGATCCATCTATTCCTATTTCCTCACCTGAGCTATTTAAGCTTTCGGATAAACCATCAGTGAAAGCGCAAAACCTTTTATTTTCTAGCTTAACTTTGTGAGTTTTATAGACTGACTTATCCTTTTGAAGTATTACACCCATTGGTGGAGAATTACTTTCAAATTGCTCATAATTTCCAGATGATGATCTGATTAAAGCTGGCTGATGACCGCCATTTACCCATCTTAATTCATCTGTCCTCATATTATATTCTCCTAATATACTAGTAACAAACATGCCACCGGTTTTAGTTAAAAACAGATCATTATTCATATGAAACATCATTTCATCCGGATCTACTTGGTCTCTAGACATAATTTCAAAAAGAGTTGATGCTTTTGCCATTACCATTCCAGCATGAATTCCTTTACCTGCAACATCTGCAATAATAAAGTAAACGCTATCATTGTGAGGATAAAAACTAAAGAAGTCTCCTGAAACTTCTCTAGCAGCGATATTAATTCCATGCACAGGGTAATTTTCTAAATTCCTCTTTGGTAAAAAGTTTTCTTGAACTTTTACTGCAAGTTTTACTTCATTTGATATTCTATCTCTCCATACTTTCTTTTCAGCTTCACTAGTTTCTAGCTTACTCATCAATCTGTTGTAATAAAGCCCGATCACACCACCAGCAGTAAATGGATCTTGTGGACCTCTAATAGTTAAGTCACCAGACTCAGACTGTTTTTCTAAAATTGTAATTAAATCGTGTTCTACAGAAGTTGCATTATGCTCAGCAATATTCAAACCTAACTCTTCATGTAGCGGACTAACTCTTAATGGATAAAAATAATTTAAAATTTTTAATAAAATATATGAACCAAAAAACGAGAATACACCGATCGAAACAATTCCAATAAACTGTGCTTTGATTTGTTCTAATCTTGTTAATCCTGTTCCAAGTATTTCAAGATCACTAAATAATCCTACAGCAATAGTTCCCCAAACCCCTGCTGCTAAATGAACAGGTACAGCACCAACAACATCATCTATTTCAAATTTATTTAAAAATTCGTTTACAAAAATTGCAACTACCGCTCCTATAATTCCAACAAATATTGAAGTCACAGATGTCATCGAATTACATCCAGCCGTAATTGCAACTAACCCTGCGAGTGGTCCAAGTATAACGTAATAAGGATCTGGTTTTTTAAATAATGCAAATGAAATTCCAAGGCCCGTTAATAATCCAAAAGAAGCTGCCAGAAATGTATTTATTAAAATAAGAGGAACTGCCTCATCCATAGCTCCATTACTTCCACCATTAAAACCAAACCATCCAAACCATAAAATTAGGGTTCCCAAAACTGCTAAAGGAAAACTTGATCCTGTGAACTTTCCTTTGTTTGCATCTGAATATTTTCCTATTCTTGGACCTAAAATTAAAACAGCAGAAAGCGCGATCCATCCACCAACAGAATGAACTATTGTACTTCCAGCAAAGTCAACAAATCCAATATCTGTCAGCCATCCAGTAGTTTTAACTTGCCCAGTAACCGCAAGTAATTGTCTTGTAGCATCGATATTATTTAAATAACTCGAAGACCAGGCCCAATGACCAACTATTGGATAAATAATACCTGTAGCTATAATAGTAATTATTAAATAACCGTTGAACTTCATTCTTTCAGCAACAGCTCCTGAAACAATTGTAGCTGCAGTTGCAACAAACATTGCTTGAAAGACAAAGTAAGTCATGTACTCAGCTTGATCAGTTTTAAAAAAGAATAAATCAGTTCCAAAATAGCCATTAAAACTTTTTCCAAACATCAAACCAAAACCAAATAGCCAAAAAATTACAACCGCAAGACCAAAGTCAGCAGCATTTTTAAGAGCAACGTTAATGCTATTTTTATGTCTTGAAAGACCAGTTTCCATACACATAAAACCTGCTTGCATTATGAAAACTAAAATTGCGCAATCTATAACCCAAAGGGTATCAACAAATGATTTTACTGATTCCAAATCTACATTCTCCATCTTTATCCCTTAGGTTAATATTAAAAGATTATACATTAAATAATTCTGGTGCTCAAAATAGGTTTTAGTTGTCTTTTTTCTTCCAGATAAAATAGAATAAATAAGGTGATAAAGCAGGGACTAATCCAAACCAAATCCACTCATCCCACCTAAAACTTTTATCTAAACTCGGATTCCTTAGTCCATTCCACCAGGTTAAATAACCGATAAATATTATCCAACCTAAACTGAGTGTGTAATAAATTTTTTGATTTTTTGTTGTTTCAGAATTTATGAAATTAGAAATTAGTTTTTTTACTGGCTCTAAATTCATTTAAACTAACACTTATTATTTCTTTCAACTCTAGTATCAGCGAATAATTCTATTTTACACCCACTACGATTATTTTCTTCTATAGCTTTTGCTTTAAAACCTGAAGCATCATTAGAAATACAAATCCAATATCCGTTTAATGCTTTTTTACCTTTTGGATCTATTATTGTTTTCGAACCACCCAATAAATTAGTTTCTATTGATTGAGACGTAGTGACGGTAGCTGTGCAGTCACCACTGGTCTTATCATAATAGTATATTTGATTGTCTGAATAATATTCGGTTTGAGCTAACGCTATTTGTCTTAGAACGTTTTCAGTTGATTTTTTCTTAGTTGATGAAACGTAGCCATTATAGCTTGTTATTCCAATGGCAGCTATAATTCCTAAGATTGCTACGACAACCAAAAGCTCAATGAGTGTAAAACCCCTGCTTTTGGCTGTCATAAGAAATTTCTTATTATTCTATGGTAACGTTACCAGTTAAGATGTCTTCATCTTTTTTAGTGCACGATTTTACCTGAACTGTAGTTCCATCATCCGTTACATAAGTTTCACCTTCATTTCCTGTTGCTTTGCAATCAGAAAAAGCTGTTAAAGTTATTGCAGACTTAGATGTTTTATATGGATTTTTAAATTCAGTGCCTAATGCGTTTGAAACTCCTGTGGCAACTACTCCGCCATTTTTTCTGTCATCACATTTTAAGTTGTTTGACATTACATTTGTCTCACCAAGCTCACATTTTTTTAACTCAGCTGCAACGTATTTAACTATAGCTGCTTGATTAGATTTAACTGCTGATTTTTTTGCTCCTGATGTGTAACCAGAATAAGCAACAACTCCAACTGCTGCTAAAATACCAATAATTGCTACAACGACCAATAATTCTATAAGTGTAAAACCTTTATTATTTTTTTTCATAAATGTTTATCCTATCGTAAATAAAAATATGTATATACATATAATTTATATATTTTAAAAGACAATATCTACACTCTAAAAGTAATCAAATTGGGTCATTTTTGTTGATTTAGCTATGAAATTTAATAAATATTAATATTTATGTCATATAAAGTTACAGAAGAAGGAGATGTATCCATTGTTCACCTTGATGGTGAAATTGACATGGATGTAACTGAAAAAGCAAAAGAAATTATAATGCCTTTAATTGAGGCAAAGAAAGAAGTTCATCTTAATTTAAAAGAAGTTCAATATATGGACTCATCCGGCATCTCTGTTCTTATTGAGAGTCATCAAAAAGCGAATGAGTTGGGAAAAAAAGTAATTTTAAAAGATATTAGTAAATCAGTTTTAAAAGTAATTATGATGGCAAAACTCGAGCAAATATTAAATTTAGGATAAATAATGGTTGCACTAAGACAAATTTCAGAACAACGAGACTTTGTTGTTAGTTCTGCAAGTTTGAAGGACGTAAGATCATTTTCTAGAGAAGTATTTGAAAAAGTAAATATCGAACAAGATTTAAAAGATGAATTAGTCCTAGCGATTGCTGAGGCTGCACAAAATATTGTCAAGCATGCTTATCAAGGTGAAGACACTGAAGATAAAATGGAGATAAAAATTTCTTTAAAGAACGGTGAATTAGAGATAGGTTTTTTTGATAAGGGAAGACCTGTTGATAAAGAAAATGTTCGGCACAGAAAAATTGATGATGTTAAACCAGGTGGTTTAGGAACTTTTTTTATACAACAAATTATGGACGCAGTAGTATTTAAAGAAGGTGAAAAGCCTTGGATAAATCATTTAATTTTAACAAAGAAAATAAATTATTAACTTCCAATAATCGCACCAACGTTGAATATTGGTGAGTACATCGCAATCATTAATCCACCAATCATTGTTCCCATGAATACAATCATTATAGGTTCAATTAAACTAGACATGTTATCAACTGCGGTATCAAATTCTTCCTCATAATAAGCAGAGACAGAACTAAACATCTCATCTAAATTTCCTGTTTGCTCTCCAACAGAAATTAATTGGCTAAACGTTGGTGGAAATACAGGTTCTTTTAAAAAAAGTTTAGTTAATGTATCTCCTGAAAATACTCCTTTTTTAACATTTTCTAATGCTTGTGTTACTACATCATTGTTGCTGACTGATTTAGCAATCTCAATACTTTCAAGTAAATTAACACCTGCAGCACTTAAGTTTCCCATGATCAATGAAATTCTTGCTATTAAAGACTTTAAAATCATATCACCAAATACTGGCATTCTAAGAACTTGTTGATGCCATTTATATCTTACTGCTGGCATCTTAGTGGTTGTGTATTTAAAAATAATAAATATTGTAAGTAGAACTAAACCTAAAGTTAAACCACCAGCACCTCTCATAAAGTTACTTGCAGTCATAATTACGGCAGTTGGTGTTGGTAATGCAACACCCATTCCATCGTACATTTTAGCAAATACTGGAACAACTTTAATTAACATGAAAACCATAACTATTATGGCGACTGAAAACATAACCACTGGATAGGTTAATGCACTTTTAATTTTCTTTTTTACTTTTTCTCTTTTTTCAAGAGAATCGACTAATTTAAGCAAGAAAACATCTAATTTACCACTGGCTTCGCCCGCTTTGATAAGATTTATGTAAACATTATCAAATATTTTTGGGTATTTTTCAAAACACTTTGATAAAGTAATACCACCCTCAAGATTTTTTCTAACATCTTCAATAATTTCTTTCATTGTGGGATGCTCAATTTGATCTCTTAACATTCCCAACACATTTAATATTGGCAATCCAGCTTTTACCATTGTTGCAAATTGTTTGGAGAAAATCATTACATCTTCTGGCTTTACTTTCTTTTTTCCAAATGAAAATCCACCACCCTTTTTTTTATCTTTTTCTGCTTTTTTCTTTTTAACTTTTGTTAAATTTGTGATTATTACTTTTTGTTCTTTAAGTTTAAACGAGGCTTCCTCTTGATTAATTGCCTCAATCTCACCCTCTATATATTTACCTGCAGATATACCTTTATATGAAAATGTTTCGGATGACATTTTTAATCCATCGATAGAACTCTATCGTATTCTCTAAAATTCAAGTCTCCTGTTAAAATAAGCTCTCTTCCCATATCTTGCATTGTTCTAAAACCTTCATTGGCAGCAATTTCTTTTAACTCAGGAGTGGTTGCTTTTCTTAAAATTGCTTCTTTAATTGGTTTTGTAACATTTAAAATTTCATAAATTCCCATTCGTCCTTTATATCCACTATCTTTGCATTTAGCACATCCTTTACCCTTTTGAACTTTTGCTCTTGATGCTTGTTCTACAGTAAATCCTAAGTCAGCAAGTGCTTTTGGTGTAATATCTTCATCTGGCTCTCTACATTCAGTGCAAGTTTTTCTTGCAAGCCTTTGTGCTAGCACAAGTGAAACAGCTGCACTTATTAAATAATCTGGGGTTCCCATGTTTTGTAATCTAGTAATTGTGCTTGGTGCATCATTTGTGTGTAAAGTACTAAATACTAAGTGTCCTGTTAGTGCTGCCTTTAATCCAATATCTACAGTTTCTTTATCCCGCATCTCACCAACAAGAATAATTTCTGGGTCTTGTCTTAAAAAAGATCGAAGTGCTGCAGCAAAATTTAAACCAATATCATCTTTTATTTGAACTTGTCCAACACCATCCAATTCATATTCAACTGGGTCTTCAGCAGTTAAAATATTTAAATGTGGTTTAGAAACTTCTTTAAGAATACTATAAAGTGTTGTTGTTTTTCCTGAACCCGTTGGTCCTGTTACAAGTACTAATCCCTGCGTTCCATGAATTGCTTTTCGTAAATTAGATAAATCTGTTTCTTCAAAATTTAATTGTTCTAAACTTATGTCTCCCGCATCTTTGTTAAGTACCCGCATTACAATTCTCTCATTGTTTGCAGTTGGTAAAATAGATAATCGAAGATCAACTACTTTTCCGTCTATTTTAAATGGTATAGCTCCATCTTGTGGTAACCTTCTTTCAGCAATATCAAGTTTACCCATAATTTTAAAACGTGTAACCACTGCCCCATAATTTGAATGTAGAAATTTTGCAAAATGCTCTTGTTCAGTTAAGATACCGTCCAATCTATATCTAACTCTTGATGAAAATCTGTACGGTTCAATGTGAATATCTGATACACCCGATTTAATTGCTTCTGCAACTACAGCAGTACTAAATTTGATAACATCAGACTCATTTTCTATAGCCTCAATGTCTTCCTCTGGTTTCTCCTCTAGTACTTCAGCGTTTTCATCAACGTCATAATCAAAAGTTTTAGTTTTTTCGCTATTAGCCTTTTGAATAGACTCCATTGTAGTTTCACCATCAGCTAATAATCTGTCTATATAGGATGAAATATCTGAAATTTTAGCAGCGTGTAACTCAATATCTTTTTTTGTGATAGTTTTTAAATTTCTCATCAAACTTAATTTTGAACTGTCTGGAATTGCTATATGTAAAATATTTCCCTCAATTTTGAATGGGGCTATAAAATTCATATTTATATAATTTGAAGGAAGAATAGATTTTATTTCATCAGTGATTTCAACAGTCGATAAATCGATTATATCTAGAGATTGTTCATTTACTAAAAGATCTAAAATTTTTTGTTCGTCAGTTAACTTTAATTCAAATACTGCTTCTATTTGAGATTTTTCCCCCTCTGAAGAGGCTTTCTTGATATCAACTAAATCCTTTCCAGAAATAATATCCTGATCAATGAGAATATTAATTAAATTTATTTCAGACTCTCTACTAATTTTTAGCATTATAAAATTCTTGGTGCTATAAATATAAGCAATTCCTCCAAATTGTCTTCATTCTTTTTATATTTTAATAGATTACCAATTACAGGGACATTTCCAAGACCTGGAACCTGTTCATTTGCTTTTGTCACATTATTTGATTTTATTCCACCAATTACAACAATATCTCCATCAGCAACCAATAATTTCGTGGTAATTTCCATCTTAGTTATAGGAGGTTCTGACTGAGAAGTATCAGCATCATCATTATTTACCTGAATATCTAACAACACATTACCATCTCCAATTATGCTAGGTGTAACTTGAAGTTTTAATGCTGCCTCTTTAAATGATGTTGATGTTGTACCTTCAGATGTTGTTTCGTAAGGAATTTCTTTACCTTGCGTAACCGATGCTGGTTGATTGTTGATTGTAAATACTTTTGGATTTGAAATTGTCTCTACTATGCCTGTTTTTTCTAAAGCTGTAATTTCAGCTTTTAATACAGCCGATCCTGTTCTTTTTAATACTCCAATACCACTTGTCGCTCCAATTGCAGGTAAATTTGTTAAACTATCTTTAGCTGTTTGAACAAGTGCAGCAGATGTATCATCTAAAGTTCCTGATGAGCTTGTTGTACCAACAACTCCACCGATTTGTTCTTGTTGTCTTTGGTAATATCCACCTAGTCTTGTTCCAAGTTGTCTCTCAAATTCAGAAGTGGCTTTTACTACAAATGCTTCGATAAGAACTTGCTCAGTTTTAATATCTATTTCTGTTAGTACTTTATCTACAGTATCTAAATCTCTTTCCTTACCTCTAACTATAATTGATCTAGTGGCTGTCTCTTCTGTAATTTTTATAGGAGATGTTGATGCTTCTCCTGAACCAGTCTGAAATAGTTCTTCAATTGTAGCTTTTGCTAACTCGGGAGATATATAATATAGTCTAAAAATTTCAGATATAATTGGTTCAACACTATCCTCTAATTCTACTTTATTTTTAACTGCCTGTGCTCTTTCAGATTTGTAATTTTCTTGTGCAGTTAATGTTTCAGGAGAGTGAATTCTAATTAAATTGCTATTAACATCTATGTCAGAAGCATAATTTTTCATGTCTAAAAGAGCTTGGAATGCTTTATCCCATGGCACATCAACTAACTCAGCTGATATTGCACCAGCAACCTCATCTCCTACTAAAACATTAATTTCGCCAATTTTACCCATCATTTTCATTGTTTCTTTAAAATCTAAATTTTTAAATTTCAAAGTTACTCTTTGTTTAAGTAATGGGTAGCTTTCAGGAATTAAAAGATAATTTCTCTGTGTTTCAGATGTTATTTTTCTTCTTTTCTTTAATTTGACCGCATCACCATCAACTGGCTTAGGTCCCATTTCTAAGGTTTTAGCAATTTCTGCTTGACCTGTTTGTCTTATATCATTTTTAATTAAAGGTGTGTTGTGTTTAAAAGGTTTATTATATTTTTGATTAAATTTAGAGTTTGGACCACAACTATTTAAAATTATTGCTAATATTATTAAGTATGCAGATGTAATTATTTTCTTAGTATTCATCTGCCTCTCTTATTTGGTTATTAAAATCTATAATTATGTATGATTTATCTTCTTTTAAAAAGATTGCTTCTGTTAATCTTAAGTCAATTAATTTTACTTTCCCAAGATATTGACCAAGTGTTATAGTCATTACATCCCCTGATGCATCTGTAAGACTTATATAGCTCGCATTTGCTCCTGATATTAATCCTGATAATTTAAAATTATATAAACTCATTGGATCTCTTTCTTCTCCAGTTTCAGGATTTAAAGATGAATTAGATCCTTCATTTCCAGCAAATGGATCATTCAAAGGAACATCCTCTTCCTCTTCTTCAACTTTTGTTTCTAAAGTTTTTGTAATCTCTTTTGCCTTTTCGACAAGTTCAGCATTTGTAGAATGATTATCTGCAAAACCAATGTTTGGGATACAGAAAAACAAAATAAAGAATAATATTTTTTTAAAAGAATTCATCCGGTATTCCCACTATTGTAAGTTCTCCTTTTGCAATTATCGCTCCAGTTGAATCGTTTTGTACTATACTTATAGTCTCCTTGTCAAAATTTAACATTTTCTTGGATTTTGCAATTGATCTTTTAAATTTAATGTAGCCTAAAAAGTTACCTTTTATCTCATATTCGACAGGTATTTGATAATAAGAGATATCAGATTTTTTTAACAGTTCTTCTGCTTGTTGAGCAACACCAGGTTTTAAAATAGGTTTTGGTTTTTTCTTTTCTATTTTTGAAATCGTCAAACCATTTATGCCTGCAAATCTACTTAGGCTTTGATACAATCCTTCAACTTCAGCTTTTGAGTGAAACAACGTTGAACTTTCTTTAAATTGAGGTTTTAGTTTCTTTAATCTTTTTTTGTTAGTAATTATCTCATCCTCGAATTGAGTAATTTCAGACTCTTTTAAAACCTTGTCTTCGTATAACGCTTTTTTCTCTTTAACAATTGGATTTAAGATTAAGTAATACCCAATTAAAAAAATTATAATTGCAAAAAAACCAGCTCCAAATTTAATAAGAGTTTTTTTATCAACAGTTTTTAACTTTGCAGCTATATCACTTACATTTATATTTTTTAAATCTATATTTTTCAAATCCATTATGCGTTCTCCAGAATACAAGCTATTTTAAATCCCTTCATTGTTGGGGCTCCAGCAGTTTGACCATCTGGTAAAGTCATTGTAGCTAATTGTGCTTGCATTATTAGTTTTTTATTATTTAAATTACTTATTAACTTTAAAATATCTTGGTCACTTGATGCTGTTCCTTGTATAATAATCTGATTTGATCCGTTGTACTCTATTGAATTGAATTTTACTCTTTTTGGAACAGCTGAAGCTATTTGAGCCAGAACTCTAAAACTTACTTTTTTGTTTGATTTTATTGATTTACTAATTTTTAAAGATTTTAAAATTAAAGCTAATTCTTTTTCTACTTTATTTTTTTCTAATGTTCTAAGTTCATGTGTTTGAAGAATATCATCATATCCAACTAATTGTTTATTCAATGTATTTATTTGCCAAAAAGAAAGGCCAAATAATACTATATAAATTATTGCGATAACTCCTATTGCACCTTTGAAAGCAAAATTAGAAAATACTTTAGCTTTTTTCTGTGCTATCATACTATCTCTATTAGGAAGTAGATTTATATTTTTTACAGCAGTTACAAATTTGTAATATCCAAACACATCAAGTTTTCTAAACGCCAATCCAATAACAGTTGAGAGATAAGACCTATTATCTAACTTAACGCTCTCTTCTAGTTGTGCTGGAACTTTTATTTCTTTAATTGGATCTAATAAATTAAATCCTGTATTTGTTAAATTTTTTCTAAAAGTGCCGAGATAAGTTTCTACATTTTCTAAATTTGACACTACTTTCAGGTTTCTAATTCTTTTTTCATACTTTGTTTCAAAATCTTGCACCGCTTGCTTAACTTGAGTTACATATCTTCTAACTAAAGCATCCATCTCTTCCTGATTATCTGAATTTTGAAGAGTATTTCTATCCTGAGATCTTATAAATATATCTGTGATGATTGGATTATTTTCATACAAAATCATTACATAGTTTTCATCTAATCCAAATTCTAAAACTGCAGTTAAGTTTGCATCCTCAATTGAGCCAGCTAATTGATTCATTTGGTCGACTGCAGATTTAAGAGCAAAACACTTAACATCAATTATAACTGCATTTAAACCGCCCTTCTTTATTATTGCTGTATAACTATTGATATCTGATAGTTTCGATGCAACGAATAAAATATCCATTGTATTTGCGGTTTTATCTCTATTTATTACTTGATGAAAAATTGAATAATCATTTAAGTTATCTGTTAATTGTACAAGGTTTTCCCAAAGAGAGTCTGTGTCTATTGCTTTGCTCAGCTCTTCATCTGTCATTAGGGGTGCTGTTACAACTCTGATAATTGCACTAGTTACAGGAATGGCAATCGCAGCATTTGTCGTAGTTATTTTAGATTTTTGAAGAGCAATTTTAAGTTCGTCTCCAAACTTATCTTGATTATCTAAAACAGTAGCACTTTTATCTAGACCTTCAATTGGGTGAATAAAAAATTTTTCTAAAACCCATTTGTTGGATTTATCAGTTGTTAGTTGTGCTAACCTAATTTCTGTTGGTGAAAGCTCAACACCTACAATTTCTTCTCCTTGAACTGCAGATTTTCCAATCCTATTTTTAAAAAACTTACCTAAAAAACTTTCTTTTTTCTTTTTTTCCTCTTTTTTTGGAACGGGTGTTTGTTCGCCTTCTTTAGATTTCTTTTTGAATAAATTAGCAAAAGGGTTTTTCATTTTTTAATTAAGTAATAATATTAAACCATTATTATATATTTACATTAAATCAACTAATACTCGAACTTTCAAGCAAAGTGTCTGAAATGGGTTTTTGCAAATATTTATTAGTAATTTAATGACAATTTATTGTACTAAAGTATAAACTATTAAAATGTTTGAAAAATTAGAGCAGTTAGCGAAAGATAATAAGAAAATTTCTGATTTTCATATTAGAGCGGGATCTCCACTAGCATATCGACAAACTGGAGAAATCGTAAAAGTTGAAGGCACAAATGTTACAGCTCAAGATCTAAAAGATTTAATCTCAATGAATTGTAACGAACACGAAGCTGAAAAATTTGAAAAGACTCATGAGTTAGACTCTGCAGTCATGTTAAGCGGATTAAGATTTAGAGCAAATTTTTATAAAACGATTAGTGGACCAGCTGCAGTATTAAGAAGAGTTGAAAGTAAAATTCCAGATATGGATCAATTTAGTCTACCGCAAGCTCTTTATGATATAGTAGATTTCCATAAAGGACTGGTGCTTGTAACTGGACCAACTGGTTCAGGTAAATCAACAACACTTGCAGCAATCGTAAATGAAATTAATAAAACAAGAACATCAAATATTATAACTGTTGAGGATCCAGTAGAATTTATTCACAAAGATAATAAAAGCATTGTTTCTCATCGAGAAGTTGGAAAACAAACTCAATCTTTTGCAGCAGCGCTTAAAGCTGCGTTAAGAGAAGATCCAGATGTAATTCTTGTTGGTGAGATGAGAGATCTTGAAACAATTAGTTTAGCGCTTACTGCTGCAGAAACTGGTCACCTAGTTTTTGGAACTTTGCATACAAGTGGTGCGCCAAGCACAATAAATAGAATAATTGATGTTTTTCCTCCAGAGCAACAAGAACAAATTAGAGCTCAAATTTCTACATCACTAAAAATGGTAGTTACCCAAAGATTGTTAAAAACAAGAGATGGTGCTGGTAGGGTTGGTGCATTTGAAATCATGAAGTGCACTGCGCCAATTCAGAACTTAATAAGAGAAGCAAAAATTCACCAAATACCAAGCATTATGCAAACTGCTGTGCGTGATGGAATGATCACTATGGAAAAATCACTGGAGGAATTAGTAAAGTCGGGTAAGATAGATCCAGGTGCAGCAAGATCAGGACATTAAAGGTTTCACAATTTTAGAATTGCTAGTTGTTATTGCAATTGTAGCAATCATATCTGGTGTAGCGTATCCAAGTTTTTCAAAATGGAGCACAGAACGAAAAGTAAGAGCTGCAACAGAAAAAGTTGCAAGCATGATTTCTAATATTGCAACACAAACTCAAAGAGGAAACTTAGCTTATAGCCAATTAATGGTACAAACATTTACAGGCTCTAAAAACCAAGAAAGCTCAATTTTTGTATCAAAGGGAATGGGAGATAAAAATTTCAAACAAAAATTGCAGAATGGACAAATTAATTGTCCAGTATCCTCATCAGGTTATTGGGATGATTTTGGTAAACCACGTAAAAATATTGAGGGAACAAATTTTAGTGAGTATTACGAAATTTTCAATCCTGAGGAAAATGTAATTGGCGAGTCTAAAATTGCAGTTCATTTTCTATTAACATCTGCAATATGTTTTGGTAAAGGAGGAAATTATTATAAAGCAACCAATGCTCTTTCAAAAGGAAGTAACGTTAACATCATTGTTGAAGGTAGCGCTACTCCTAATTACATTGTTATTTGCACTTATGAGAACGCAAAAAAAAATGGAAACAAATGTCCTACAAAAGGAAAAGCTCTTAAAAAACCAGCCTATTTAGTAAAATGGTCAAGATTTGGTAATGTAAGTAAATTTAAATGGAATGGAAGTGATTGGAATAGACAGTAAATTAAAAGAAAAGGGTTTAACGCTTTTAGAAGCTTTAGTTGCAACGGCTATTGTTGGAATAGGTTTTATAGCGGTTTTTCAGATGGTCAATTATTCAGTTAGATCAATTGATGTTTCTGGGGAAAGAACAAAATCTAATTATATCACTGCTATGATAGCAGAAGATTTAATTGGAGATGCAAATTCAAAAAAAGGTGATGATAAACTTTATGAACATCTAGCTAACTTAACGGATAAGAATGATTACGCTTGGCAAAATGCAGAATGTAAACCGAAAAAAAATATAACAGGCAATCCTTATAAAGGTAAAGATATTGCAATTGATAATAAAACACAAAAATGGAATTTGAGAGTATCAAGCGACAGAATTAAATGCAAACCCACAAGTATTAACTCAACAACAACCAAAGATACAAAAAAATTAAAAGTTTATGAGATTTGTAGAAATAACGTAAAAGAAAATGGGAAGAGTAGACCAAACTGTGATTATCGTAATGATGATATTTGGGACAAAACTTATATCGGCAGAATGGAAATATTAATGCCAACTACAGGGACAGATACTAAAGGTGAAACTGTTCAAAAGAAAAAATATTTATATTTTCAAATGAACTGATGAAAAAATTTAATTCAGAAACTGGAGTAACGCTAATTGAAATTCTTATTGGGGTTGTGATTTCAATGATAATGATGGCTGCTATGTTTACATCTTACAACGCAGTTAATAATAGTTATTCCCAAGTAATTGATCGAGCAAAGATTAGTCAGACAGGAAGAGATATGATTGGAATGTTAGTGAGAGATATAAGAATTGCAGGTTTTAGATATTTTGATGATGTCAGTAAAACCCCAACAAATTACGTTCCAATTTTAATTACAAAAGCTCCAGGTAGTGGTTGTGATAAAATTGAAATAACTTACGGTGATAGAATTAGAGATCCTAAAAATCTTAACGCTAAACCACCAGTTTTTTTATATAAAACATACAAAGTCGTTTACGAGTGTAAAGCATCAAATATTGTAGACAAGAAAACTAACAAAAAAATTAATGCATATGCCATTTATAAATCAAAATATGAATGGAATGGATCTAGCTGGACGGCACCAACACAATCAACTGATGACTTGCTTTATAAAGATGAATTGGTGGTTGATTACGTTCAAGAATTAATTTTTATTCCAATTGATAGTAAGGGTAAAGTGATGAATCCAATTCCTAAAACACTTAGCGATAGCAACAAGATTAAAGTTGTTGATATAATGGTATCTTTAAGATCTCAGGGCGAGTTTTTTAGAAAAGAGAATGAAAGACCATTTAGACTTTTAGGTCAAAAATCTAATAAGAAATTCACAGATAAGTTTTTAAGAGAAGCTTTAGTCGTATCAGCACACACAAGAAATATGGGACTATGATAATTAGAAAATCAGAAAAAGGATTTGCAATGGTTTTGTCTTTAGTTTTGCTATTGGCAATGTCATTGATGGGTGGAGCATTGATATTAATTTCATCAGGTGACCATCAAAGTAATAATAACAGTGATCAATATCAACAAACATTTTATGCTGCAGAGATGGCGCTTGTACAAGGAGAAAAATATATTTTAAATGAGAAAAGTGGACCATGGGACGGAAAAAGCACTAGAGATACTTCAAAAGCAAATTTACCAGAAGATCATACCTCTCCTTTTTTAGGAACTATGAGTGCGCAAAACTATAATCCAGGTGCTAAATATAAATTTACATCAACAATTGATCGAAAATTTATAAATACAGGTACATCTTGTTTTAAAAGCTATAGAGATATTGATAGAGATAATCCAGACGACAAAAAAAGGATGAGAGTTATAAAGAATGAAACCACGAAAAAAGAAGTGGCTCACAGTTTTAATCTTGGAGTAATTCTTGAAAATACCTTTAGAAATAAAGGTAAAGATTTTGAAAAAGAGGAAGCAGTTAGAATGAAAAGTTATTATTATGAGTACTTTATTGAAAGAATTGGTGCCGCGAGCACACAAGCAATCGGATCCAGCATTAAATTAACGGCATCTGATGCTTCAAAGAATGGTATTGCTTACAGAGTTTATGGTTGTGGTATTTATGGAGCTGAAAAAGAAAAAGATAGAATGATAGTTTCGTTAGAAAGTGTGGTAGTTTTACCTAAAAATTAAGGTTTTTAACTAATAAAATATGAATAAAATAAGATAATATATACGTTTATGAAAAAAATTATTTTAATAAGCTTCATATTCCTTTTCTCAATTCATGCAAACGCAGCTTGTAAATTTGATTTGGACTTTGGTGAGGATATCTCAAAAATACAGGATAAATATGGCCCAGCAATGCCACTAGAAAATTTTGGAGAAGATGAATTGAGCATGGTCATTGCTGTTGCTGATGAAGTCTGCCCAAACCACAGGTTAAAAGATGTTGCTATTGAGTATAGATTTTTAAACGACAAACTAGCTGCGGTTAATTTAATTAGTTTAAATACTGAAAGCGACACAAAAAAATCTGAAAAATTAACTATAATGAAATATGTAAAAAGAAATTATGGTGACTTTGATACAGGTCAAACTCCAACCTCATATCTTGGATATGAAGTATTTGAAAAAACAAAGCAGTTTATAGTTTACCAAAGAATTTTGGATGATCTTGGATTTATTGAAGAGCAAATGTATCTTTCTAACAAAAAATATGATGAGTTACTTGGAATTTTCTACAATCAACTTGAAGAAGAGATGGCGAAAAGTGAGTCTCAAAATTAATGAAATTTAAAATTTTTATATCCAGCCTAATACTGTTCTTTTCTTTTTTTGCATCAAACTTACATGCAAAATTATTGCCGCCAGGCACTGGAACACAAGCTGATGTTCCTTCCAACTTATTAATTCTTTTAGATAAATCTGGAAGTATGGGGTGGAGAATGAGTAACGCACAATCAATCAATAGAATGTTTGATGGTGTTACGGACAGTTCAGGAAATATTTATATTGCACAATTTGCAAGATATGGAGTTAGAAAAATAGATTATACTACTGGTAAAACTGATACTTCTTGGGGTTCAAATGGAAGAGTTGGTATGAGTGGGTCATGTCGAACTTACTATCCTTACAGTGCAGATGTTTATAACGGGGTCATGTATGTGGCAAGTTTATATGACCATAGAATTAGAAAGATTAGACTTTCAGATGGTGCTTGTTTAGGAAGTTTAGCTACTGGCACTTATCCTAGAGGTGTAACAGTTTATCAAAATTTTTTATTTTCCACTTCCAACAGTGGTTTGTATTCAATGAACCTGAACACTAATAGTGGAAGACGTTGTAATTTCCATAATGAATGGAAATATTCATATGCTATTGCAGGAAGTAACAATACTCTTTACAGTCACTATGGTCGTCGACTTTATAGTGCTCCTTTAACTAGTGTTGGAGGCACTTTGTGTCCTTCAGGAAGAGCTAAAAATTTTAGAGATAATGGTTCAGGCTGGGTTTATGGAATGGAAGCAGACCCTAACACAAATGATGTACTTTATATTATGGCTCGTAGCTATAATAAGATGCGTAAAATAACTGTTAACTCGTCTAGAACTGGATACACATTAAATTGGGACAAAGGCAGATACCGGTACATGGGTGTTTCAACTGCAAGTAATACATTTTTTTATTATCCTTGGGGAATTAGTTATGATCATAGCAATGATAGGATTATTACCTATGGATATAATGCAAAAAAAGTTCAGGTCTTTGATGAAAATGGAACATATATAAAGTCTATTGGTGGATATGCTGCTACTACAAGAATGGCAGCAGCACATAAAGCCATAAAAGCAGTGGTCACAGACTCAAATTTAACATCAGGTGTAAATTTTGGCTTTGGTTATTGGTCAAGTTCATGGTCATCGAAAGCATGGCCACCAGGTTTTAGTTCATGGTCAGGGGATATAACCACAGGTAGAGCAAAACCTTGTGATACCCAAAACTGTTTAAAAGTAAGAGTTCATAATGATGGAGCTGCGCAAATTAACAAAATTATTTCGTCAGTTAATGCAAGAGGTGGAACTGATGCCTATACATTTATGAAAATAGCTCAAGACTATTATCTTCATGGGAGTTTAAGCCCAATTGATAAAAATTCACCTTGTCAAAAAAGTTATGTCCTCGTTATTGGAGATGGTGATTGGTACAATCACTCAAAAGCTGTGTCTATGGCAAAAAACTTATTTAATAATTATAAGATACCCACATTCGCTATTGCTTTTGGAACAGGAATTAGCAATAGAGGAATGAGGTATTTTAATGAACTAGCTGTAGCAGGAGGAACAACAAAAGCTATTGTTGCTCCAACAGCAGAGTCACTCAAAACTCAACTAGCTGCTGCTGTTTCGCAAATAATTGCATCTAAGTTATCTTTCACAGCGCCTGCTATTACTGCAACATTAAACTCTGATGGATCATTGTATCAAGCGCAGTTTGATTATGCTCAAAATAAAGAATGGACTGGAACTATTAAGAGAACAAAAATAGATAAAAAAGGAAATCTTGATACAAAAGATAAAGGTAACTGGTCAGCTGTTGATGTACTGCCTAAACCAGGGAATAGAAAGATATGGAGTCCAATTCCTGGAACGGATTATTCGACAAATTATAACAACTGGGTAGAAAGTAATTCTTCAGCGATTGAAAGTATCTTAACTCTAAAAGGGTTTGATATTCAGGACTATCACAGAAAAACTAAAAATACTGATAATTCTATAAATAATAAAAGATGTGCAAACACAAGTGGTGTGGCTGATGGAACAGATGATGATTTAAAAGGCTTAATTAATTTTATTAGAGGAACAGATTATTTTGATTATGATGCAGATTGTAATCTGACAGAAGCAAGAGCTAAGCCAATGGGAGATGTTTACCATTCACAATTAGTTGTTGTAGGACCACCAACTGCAGAAACAGCTTTTACAAGTGAAAATCAAGAGGCTTATTGGAGATCAACTAAGGGATATGATAGTTGGGCAGAATCACAAAGATTGAGAAAACCTGTAATTTATGCTGGATCAAATAGTGGAGTTTTGCATGCTTTAGATGCAGGCTCAGGAGTAGAATTGTGGGGATTTGTGCCACCATTTATAGCATCAAGATTACCTACAATAATGAATACTAACTTAAATGAAATTAATCCAAACAAAGGAGGTTCAAATGCAATTTATGGTGTTGATGGATCTCCCGTTCAACATGATATTTTCTTTCAAAGTCCACATGATACATCTGCAAATTGGCATACCGTATTGTTTGTACCTTATGGAAGAGGAGGTAGTGGTTTCTCTGTATTAGATGTGACTGATCCTGCAAAACCAGAGCATTTAGTCTCAATATATAATGATATGATTAATAATCAGGTGTACAGAATGGATCATGCAAATAATGTTTTTGTATATGATTATATAGGTACATCTTATCCTCTAAGTGAATTTCTAGAAGCACAAGAAGTAGGTAACGTTTATGCTCCAGATAAAGATAATGAAGTAGCAAGTAAGCAAACTTGTGATGATACACAAACTAAGTATTGTTACGAAAGCACAAAATGGACTTTACCAGTAAAAAGTCTAACTAAAAGTATGCTATCAGTTCTTGAAGATGGAGTTGATATAACAAATAGCATTACAATTAGCTATGATACATCTGGAAACACTCAAATTAATTTCAACAAAAAAATGAAATTTGATGCTGACGAGTCCAAAACTCAAAGAGACAACTCACCGATAGGAGTGAATATAAAACAAGGAGCAGTTGGTACTGGAGTTGTAACAGACCCTGAATGGGACTACAGTACTCTTGGAGAAACATGGTCAGATCCAAGAATATTTAGACTACCTAATGCTGGTGCTGGAGACAATGTCAGAGATGACGATATATCAGTCGCTGTAATGGGTGGAGGTTTTGGTGCTCAATTCTCAGGAGCTGGTAGTAATGTATTTGTTATTGATCTGCAATCAAAAGATAAGTTTGGACAATTAATAAAGACAATTACGGTAGAAGATACTACTGCAAGCGATATTGATAATTCTGTTCCCGCATCATTAACAGTTATTACTCCAGATAAAGCAAGGGGTGCTGACTTTGCAGGAGCACTTGTATACTTGTCTGATTTAGAAGGTAAAATTAGTAAATTAAATTTAACAAATATGAGTACAGATCCTCAAAATGTACCTATAAAAATGTATGACATAACAACATTATTTAAAGCAGGAGCAACTAAATCAAATGGTAGATACATGTATAAACCATTAGATGCTTCAATTGGTGGAACAACAAATAATTTATGGTTGTACGCTGGAACTGGGGATGCTCAAAGATTGAATGCAAGAGTAAAAGGAACAAATAACTTAATGATTGGAATAAAAGATCCAGATTATCCATTCTATAAATCTATCGCAACTCCAAAAAATGCAGATGATATTACAAAATGTCAAAATACATCAAATGATAGAAGCGGAACTTCTTGTAGAGTGACAGACAAAGACAGAGGTTGGTATGTTGTATTAAAAGATTTTGCTAAAGTTACTGCTCAACCAAAAGTAAACAATGGTATGGTTTACTTCCCAGTTTATAGACCATCTGTATCTCAAAACAAATGTGATTTGGGAGATGCATTGATTTGTGTAACTGATGATGAATGTGGAACACATGACTCGTTTATCGGATTAGAGTCTAAAAGAACAGAACAACAAAAAACTTTATGTAGATTTGTTGGTAAAGGGGTCTTATCAGAAATCGTACTTTTCGCTGGCAAAATTTTTGCAAATATATCTGGTAAATCGTTAGGAGCAGTTGCTGACCTTGTTACTTTAGAAGCTGCTACTGGTGAAGTTCAAACTTACAGAAAGTCTTGGAGAGAAAATTAATAAAAAGGTGTAATGAAAAAAATATACCTTAGCTTAATTTTATTTTTTTTATTTAGCTCTCATAGTTTAGCAGGTCCATGTTTAACAACTATTGCTAGTGCATCAACTAATCAATTGGCTTGTGCAGATGATGATATTTTAAATATTACTTCTGCTGGTTCTATTACCTACAATGACCATAAGGCTGTTGATCTAGAAGATGAAACTGGAGTTCAGATTACAAATGATGGAACAATTGAAACTGAAGATGGAACTAATAAACAAAAAGCAATTCATGCTCAATCATCTTTAAATACAACAATAACTAATAATGGAACTATCAACTCAGACAATAATGAGGGAATTTATATAGATTACGCAGAAAATATAACAATCACAAATAATGCGGGTGCCACAATTAGCGCTGAAGCAGGAAATGCGATTGAGGGTCGAAATGTTGGTTGGTGTGATAAAGCTGGAAATAACGATAATTGTCAATCTAGTTTATCATCCTCGGGCTCTACTGCAGTTGGGCTAATATTACATAATCACGGTATGATTAGTGCAACACAAGGAACAATTTTGTTAGGCACTGGAGCAGGAGGAAACCCACGAAGTCGAGGTGTTAAAATTTATAACTATGATGGAGGAACAATTAAATCTACATCAGGTAATAACCCAATTATCGCAAAATATCTTACAGATAGTGAAATTATAAATTATGAGGGAGGAACAATCGAGAGTGCAGGTAGATATGGTATACTAGCTGAAAATGGATCAAATATTACAATAGATAATCGTGCAACAATAACTTCAGATAGAAATACTATTTATTGTAGAGAGTGCTCTGGAGTTACATTTACAAATTCAGGGACAATTAGCTCAACAAATACAGGTACTAATACAGGCACGGTTCTTATTGATAGACAAGGAGATAGTGACGACGCTCACACCATTACTAATAGTGGCACTATTGAATCAGCGTTTGGAGCGGCAATACAAATAGCTAGAAACACTGGTGGAACAACTATCGACAATACTGGAACAATAAAATCATCAACAGCTGCTATTGGAGCTGGTAGAACAAAGAACCTTACCATAAATAATTATGGAACGATAACATCAACAGGTGAGAATAATACAGGTCACTTTGGAATTGGATTTGGTAACGATTCAACATCTGTAGAAGCTGGTGAAAATGTAGTTCTAAATAATTTTGGAACAATTAGCGCAATTAATGGTGATGCAGACGGAATTAAAATTGGAGATTATCACGCCAATAAAAACTTTGATGACTTAACAATTAATAATTCAGGAACTATTTCAGGAGGTGACAATTCTATTGTTATGGCAAATTCAAATAACACAGGATTAGAAATAGTTACTAAGGGCGATGGAACTTATATAGGTGAAATTGAATTAAATAGTACCACTACTACCATGACATTAGATTGCAGTATTTCAAAAGATCAAAAAATAGAAATTCATAATAAGACAAATATGGTAATCACAAATAATCTTTGTGGAAATGATACCTATGAAATATTAGATAGTAACAGTAATTCAGATGCAGATAATTCAGAAACTAATGGTTTCTTATATGTTTATGGTGAAGATTTAGATATTGATAGTCATAACAAAAAGTATAGATCTGAAATATTTTTATCGAATTTAAACGATATTTTTAACTCAGTTTCAGAAAAAAAAAAATCTAGTGGATATTACTCTGTTAAAAAAAGAGATAATATTTATAAAAGTGAAACAAGTGGTGTAACGGGGGACTTTGAAATTGAAAATGATAATTTTACACCGTTCTTAAGTTATTCATCTCAGCAAGCTAAATTTAATAATGGAGAAGCTTTAGATAGTGAAAATTTAGCTATCGGTTTAAAAAAAGATATTGATTACGAGAAATTTAAATTTTCTGTAGTTTCAATTTTTGGGTTAACTCAAAATAAATATTTAGATCTTGAAACTGAAACACAACAAACTATTTCAAAAGAAAATCTAGGTCAGTTTGCTGCTGTAAATTATAAAGCATCTAAAGAAATAGAAATTGATGATAGTCAAAGTTTAAATATTGAAGTGGATGGTAAATATGGTCTAAGAAGACTTCCAACTTATCTAACATCTTTTACAGATGGGGATCTTTCTGTTGATGATGCTGTGGATCAAGTATTGTCAGGTGGATTTAACGTTGAGTATTCAAAATCTTTTGAAAATGGCTTCGTTCTTAAGCCATATACAGGCCTATCTTTAAATCAAACTTTGAGTGAAAAAATTGACATTGTTGCAGACGGTGAAAGGAAAGACATGGCCCATTATATGGATGATGATTTAGCAGTAAAAGCTGGTTTAAATATTAGCAAAAATACTGATAATTTCGGCCTAAACTTTAATCTAGAGTTTAATGAACAAAATGGACTTAAAGACAGCCAAGTAAGTATTTCATTAACTAAAGTAATTCAGAATAATATTAGCAAAAAAATAGAGGGTCTACCTATTGATCCAGAACTAGAAAAATTATTTGATCAATTGCAGCTAGCTAAAGAAAATGAAAGATTGGCTGAGATAAGTGGTAGAGCAGTTGAAGAGAATAGAATAATGAAAGAAATGATTATTCAGTTGATCAAAGAAAATAATAAACTCAAGACTGAAAGAAATCTTTTGCTAAAAAACTAACTTTAAAACTTTTAAAAAACTTATTTGGTTATTTGAGTAAATTTGCTCTTCGTAAAATTTAAAGAAATTTTTGTATTTTGATTTATCTTTTTCCATCATTTTAAGATAAATCTCTTGGATAGTATCCGAATTTTTTATTTGAAGTTTTCTTTTCTTTCCTAGAAGAATGAAAGCTAATTTTAGCTTCATCAAATTAGTTGAATTGAAATTATATAATAATTTTATGCTTACAAATAATAATATTGGTACGAATATCCAAACAACGATTTTTGAAAAATTTAAATTTAGTAATTCTTTTATAAAATTTTTTCTTTCATTATCATCATATGATAGTAAATGTTGTGTCCACACAAAATCAACATAGTTAAAATAAAAATTCATTATTTTGAAAAAATTATTAGAAAATATCGTGTTTGAAGAATTATCATTGTTTACGAAATAATTATTTAATGAGTTTCTAATATTAGAATTAGGTATTGCCCTAGTTGGATCAATTCTAACCCACCCTCTTTCATCAAACCAAACTTCTGCCCAAGCATGCGTATCTTTTTGTTTAAATTTGAAAAAATTCCCTATCTCATTTAAATCTCCACCATAGTAACCTGTCACTATCCTGCTTGGAATTTGTGCTAACCTTGTAAGCAACACAAACATTCCTGCATAATATTCGCAGTATCCTTCTTTAGAATTAAAGAAAAAGTTTTCATATTTATTATTTGAGTTTATCTGAGGACTAAGGTTATAAAAATACGATCCATCAGAAAATCTTTTATAAATTTTTTCAATGAATTCTTCTTTGGTACTTACATTATTTTTATCTACCCATTCTTTTATTTTTGGTGATATGTTTTCTGGCAACAAAGTATAATAATTTTTAAGTGGGTTATCCAAAGAATAATCAGATTTATTCATTTTAAAAATTAATTTCTTCTTTCTGTCAATTAGTTCCCTACTTACAAAAGACTGGTTAAAATAATCTTTTGTAATTTGAATATCATTAGTGACTAATTTTGAGTTTTTTAAACTTGGTATCCATTTTTTTTTATATGGTTCTAAAATAATCTGATAATTTTTATTTAAATCTTCATTACCATTTATTCTCAAAGAATTTTTAAATTCACTAAAAAGATAGTAACTTGAGGAAGGTCTCCAAGATTGATCTTTTTCCATATAATCAAAGATTTTGACCCTAAAATAAAGATCCTCCTTCTTAAAATTGTTATTTATTAAAGTAAAAACTTCTTCGTCTGAGTTCGAAAACTGGCTAAATGAACCAAGATCTATGCTATCTGGAATACCTACTGAGCTTGCAGATGTATCAAATAATCTGAAATTTACCTCTGCCCTAGGAAATACAAGATAAAAAATAATAATAATCGGAAATATACTAAGAGCAAATCCTAAATATTTTAAAATATTTTTTAAACTGAAATCGAGAATTTCCTTTTGTTGAATAAGATACATGTTAACAACTAAAAGTATTAAGATTAGAAAGGAGTTTAATGTACTTAGTATATCTTGACCCTTAATTAAACTTGCTACAGCAATAATCATAGAGATTAAATTATATGACAAAAGATTATTTTTATTTTTAAGTTCTGAGAACTTTATTATTAGCAAAACTCCAAGGCAGTTTAGAAAAAAATCTTCGGACAAAACATATTGATTGAAAATCAATTGAATATATAGAGCTCCCAAAGCAAATACTCCAACTGCTATGGACTTGAACTTAAAGTGTATTTTTGAAAAAATGAAACTTAAAAAAAATAAAGTGCCCCAAAATATTTTATTAGTTAATATTAAATCTGTAGACAACGAAACTAGGCAAAAGAATAATATAATATAAGTAAGAAGACTAATATTTTGCGATTTAATTTTTAACATTTGAAATATACTTTAAAATTTTATTTAGAGAGTTTTTATTTTCGTTTAAATGGAACACATTATCTTTGTGTTTAAAGGTTAAATTTAGACTTTTTGTGAAATAATAATCTAAAATAAATACTGAATAACTTAATAATTTCTCAAATTCTATATGACTGTATTTGTTTAAATCTAGGATTGATTTTTTTGAGCTTTTAAAAGACTTAAATTCTTTTACAAATTTTTTATCTCCAATAGTTGATTTTTTCCAAGCGATTTTTGAGTAACTATCTCCTTTTTTGTACTCATCTATACCGTCAAATTCGTCAGAATTATTATTTTGGTGAATTTTAAATTCTTGTAATAATTCTTGATTAGGAATTAATTTCTGTGGAAATACATATACTTTACTAAAAGGTTGATAATTTATTTTTGTCCTTATTATTCCAAATGGATATATTGATTTTAAAATTATTTTATTTAAAGAATAGACGCCCCTTTTGTCGTAATTATATTTTATATTAAATTCTTTTATTTTATCTGATAAATTAAAATTTTGTAATATTGATTTATTGGTCTCTAAATCGATATTTAATTTTTTCTCTTTTGCATCATTAATTATCTTAAAGTTTATATGTTCTGTTTTATTTGCTTCAACTAAGTATTCTGTTAGAAAATTTATTCTTAAATTGTTAATATTTTGATGTGAGATAAAAATTGAAATAAAAAAAATAAAGAAAATAACAATTGAAATAAGAAGTCCTGAGTTATTTTCATAAAATACAGATATTAAAAAGCAAAAAAATACAAACAGTCCTAATAATAGTCCTTGAAGATTGGGATATATGTAAACTTTAAGTTTTTTATTTAGATTAATTAAATGCTTAAAGTCTAAGTTCGTTAACCTCTGTACTAGCTGATTAACCATTAGTTATTTTTATTTTTTGAAGTATTTCCTCATTAATGAAGTTGATCTTATCTTCCTGGTTAAGATATTTAATTCTATGTCTTAATATGTAAGGCAGAGTTTCCTTGATATCTTGATGAGTTACATAATCTTTTTCATGAATAATTGCCCAACCCTTAGCTAAATCCAAGATTTGCTTTAAACATCTTGCAGAAATATAAATTTTTTGATCAAGCGTTTGAATTACCTGCTCTATTTCAACAACATATTTAAAAATTTCATCTTTTATGGTTAGTTGATTTTTTTTTTGTTTAATTGTCTCCCAATCAACAGCTTTTGATGAAGCACCATTTAATTTACTTGTATTTTTTAACATCAAAATTTTATCGTTTTCATTTAAATCAGACAAAGAAAATGAAATCATAAATCTATCAAGCTGGGAATCTGGTAAAGAACTTGTACCTGAAGAATCCATAGGATTTTGAGTAGCAATAACAAAAAATGGTTCAGGCAGTTTATAGCTTTCACCATCTATTGAAACATTTTTTTCTTCCATTGCCTCAAGGAAGGCACTTTGTGATTTTGGACTTCCGCGATTAAGTTCATCTGCTAAAACTATATTTGTAAAAATTGGACCTTGTTGAAAGTTTAACTTTCCATCTGAAAGAATATTAAATCCAAGAATATCACTGGGTAATAAATCAGAAGTAAACTGTATCCTTTTAAAGTTAAGACCAAGATTTTGCGTAATAGCTTTTGCAAATGTTGTTTTGCCTGATCCTGGATAGTCTTCAATTAAAATACTTCCTTCAGAAACTATTGCAGCCAATGTCAATTTAATTTTATCTACATTAGAAATTATAATTTTCGATGTATTAGCTATTATTTCATTAAATATCATTTTGATATTACCTTAAAATATTAAAGATTTAATATTACTTTCAAAAATAACATATATCAATGTGGCTAAAATGATATACGGACCAAAGGGAATTTGTGAAGATATATTTTTTGATCTATTTAATAAACTAGGAATAACATGAATAAGTGCAGTTATAGAAGACAAAAATATTATAAAAGGAATAGATACCCATCCAAACCAAAATCCAATTGCTCCAAATAACTTCGCATCACCCAATCCCATTCCTTCTTTTTTTCTAAAAACTTTATAAATAAATATGATCGACCATATAATTCCATAACCAAAAATTCCTCCAATTAAAGAGTTCATATAATTGGGGAACATTGAATTTAAATTTGGATCAAAAGATTTTATAAATCCTATTATCATTAAAAAAAAAGTTAAAACATTTGGAATTATAAAATGTTTAAGATCTATAAAAAAAATAATTAAAAAGGATAGAGAAAGTATTATTAAATATAAAGTGGTGAGTGAAGCACCAAATTTATAATAAATTGAAGTAAATAGAATTATACTTAAAGTTTCTACAATAAAGTATTGAGTAGAAATTTTTTTTTTACAGCTCCTACACTTTCCTCCTAGAACAATATAAGAAATTAGAGGAATATTATCGTACCAATTGATTTTTGTTTTACAATTTGGGCAAAACGATCTTCCGGATACAACGCCTTCATTGTTTGGAAATCTATATATGCAAACATTTGCAAAACTACCCCATAGTCCTCCAAAAACTATTACGAATATAAAGTCCACTTAAATTTGATTATAATTTAATGTTTGATGAGATGTGAATTAATCCGTCGATTACATATTGTACCAGTAAAACTGCATCTTGAAGATGAATATATAAATTTGGCGTATAGACGATAATCTCCATTGTTGAAAAATTTATCAAAAATTGTTTAAATTGCTAGTAAATAAATGATCTTTTTTAAGTCAAAAAAACCTATCGAGCCAGAAAAAGAAGTTTCACAAGTTAATGTGGATCTAGAACTGGTCACAAAAATGAATCAGGATTTCGCTTTATCTCTAGATTTGAATGATACCCTAATGAATGCACTTAGAGTTATTATTGCAAGACTAAATGCACAAGCTGCGAATATATTTTTAATTAATGAAGACAAGAAAAAATTTGAATGTATCGCATCATTACATCAAGATTATTTAGATGAGTATGAGCTAAATTTAAAAGATGGAGTTATGGGTAAAGCTGTCGAACAAAGGAAGTGTATCCGTGTTGGTAACGTTAGAAAAGATGTACGAGAAATAGCAGAATTTTATTTTGACCTCGATAATAAAACAAATTTTACAACCTACTCAGTTTTATGTTCTCCTTTAATTGCTGCAAATGAATGTATTGGAGTCATTCATTGTCTAAATAAGAAAACTCAAGACAAATTATTTATAGAAGATGACAGAAAACTTTTAGAAACACTTTCAGCGCCAGCTGCTTTAGCAATTAGAAATGCAAAGATGGCAAAAGAAATGGTCGAAAAAAATAAAATTCAAAAAGAAGTAGAAATTGTTGGAGAAATTCAAAGATCCTTATTATCTAAAAATAAAGAGAAAGACTTTCCTATATCTGGAATAAATATCCCTGCCAAAGTTGTTTCAGGTGACTTTTATAATTTTTCTGATTTAGGAGATGGTAAATATGGATTTGGTGTTGCTGATGTATCTGGAAAAGGTATTAAATCTTCACTACTAATGTCGAAAGCATCTAGTCTTTATAGATGTTTAAGTAAAACTAATTTTTCTGCATCTGATTTACTATTTCAATTAAATAATGAGATATGTGAAACTATTTCAAGAGGGATGTTTGTTACTATGTTAATTGGAATATACGATTCAAATAAAAAAGAGCTATTGTTATCTAGTGCAGGTCATGAGCCACCTTTGATTTTGTCTGCTGATGGAACTTTTAGTAATTTCTCAGAAGCTGGCCCTCCACTAGGCATTATGCCTAAAACAAAATATCCTGAGCACACTATACCTTTCGAAAATAGCTCGATGTACATTTTTACAGATGGGATTACAGAGATAAAAAATCCAAATGGGGAAATGTTAGGATCAGAAGGTTTTGAAAATTATATCAAAAAATATCAATCAACTTCGATCAACGATAGACTTAAAACTATGATAGATGATATTTTAGGAGCAGGCCACATACAAAAAGATGATTTAACGATTGTTGCTATAGATGGAAAATAGCTAGTATACTGATATTTGTTCCTGATTGTATATTTTACAACTCATAACAATACTTAGGCCCAACATTATAGATAATAAAGATGATCCACCATAAGACATTATAGGTAATGGTGCACCGACAATTGGTAGCATTCCTAAAACCATTGCTATGTTAACAAATACATATAAGAAAATTGCGGTAGCAAAACCAAAGCAATAAAGTTTTGCAAAGAAGCTTCTTGATACTAATCCAACATTAATTATTCTGTAAATTAACAATATATACAGAAGCAAAAGAATTATTGATCCTAGAAATCCAAATTCCTCAGAAAATAAAGTGAATATAAAATCTGTGTGTTTTTCAGGTAAAAATTCCAGATAACTTTGTGTCCCTTTTAAATATCCTTTTCCAAAAAAACCACCAGATCCAATAGCTATTTTCGATTGAATTATTTGATATCCAGCTCCGAGGGGATCTCTATCAGGATTAAAGAAGGTTAGAATTCTTGACTTTTGATAAGGTTTTAAAACGGAAATAACAAAAGGCAATGATACTAATAACAACAATCCAGAATAAACAAAATATTTAATATTAAGACCTGCTAACCAAATTATAGCGATACCACTACCTGCGATTAAAATAGAAGTTCCTAAATCAGGTTGTTGAATAACAAGATAACATGGAATGATTAAGAGAATAATTGGTTGAATTAAAAATTTATAGCTTTGAATATCTGAACTTTGAATTCTATGATAATATCTTGCAAAACATATTATTACTGCAATCTTCATTAATTCTGACGGTTGTAAATTTAGAAAGTATAAGTTTATCCATCTTGTTGCACCTGAGGCTGAAATTCCAAAAAATAAAACTGTTATTAATAAAACTAATCCAACAATATAAAATAAGTAAGCATTTTTATACCAGGTAGAAACTCTGACAAATGATAAGACTAAAAATAAACTAAAAAATACAGATAATCTTATTATGTGATTTTTAGTATAAAAAGAAAATTTTCCTCCCTCTGTTGAGTAAATTGCAAATACACTAATTGATCCAATAGCAATGATTAATAATATCAATAAATAATCAATAGATCTTAATTTATCAATAAAACTGTAATTACTAGATTGTATTCTCTCTCTTAACATTATGCTAAACTTGTATTTCCGTTATTAAATTGTTCTCTTAATTTATGTCTGTCGATAATTCTTTTGATCAATTTGCTTGCAAGCGGAGCGGCTGCTTTACTTCCAGAGCCTCCATGTTCAATAATAACACTTATTGCATATCGTGGATCCTTATATGGCGCAAAAGCAACATACAATGCATGGTCTCTTTTTTTATACTCAATTTGATCAGTATCTAAGTCTAGTTCTCTATCAAGATCAGTTATTCTTCTAACTTGCGATGTTCCAGTTTTACCAGCAAATTGATATTTGGGATCATCATAACGAGATTTGTATGATGTTCCATATTGCTCATTTGTAGAGCCAAACATTGCATCTAAAACAAAATTAATATTAGACTTTTTGTGATACATTCTTTGATAAAATTCAACTTTTATGTCATCTAAGTAATTTTTTTCATGCAATGGAAAATTAGATTGATCTAATTTTATTTTATTTATTACGTCCTTATAATTTATAGACTCGTCTTTTATGATGTGAGGTTTAATTTTATATCCTCCATTTGCAATTTGTGCAGTCATTAGACAAAGTTGTAGTGGTGTAGTTTGAATATAACCTTGTCCAATACCATTGATAACAGTTTCTCCTAAATACCAACTTTGCTCCAATGCACGTCTCTTCCATTTAGTATCTGGAACCAATCCATTTTTTTCGTCGTTATAAAGATCTCCAAGTACATTAGTCCCTAGCCCATATCTTTTTGCAATTATAGATAATTTATCAACACCTAGTAATCTTGCCATTTCATAAAAGTAAATATCGCAAGATTGTTTGATTGCATTTCTCAACTTCATATAACCATGACCTTCTTTTTTCCAACAATGATATTTAACTCCATATAGTTCATATGGATGCTTATGACCTTTGCATCTTATTGTTTTATTTGGATCTAATATTCCATATTCAAGAGCTGCTAAAGCAACTAATGGCTTAAAAGTTGAACCAGGAGAATAAAGCCCTGCAATAGACTTATTTATCAATGGTTTTAGAGGATTATTTTTAATTTCTTGCCAATCTTTTTGATTAATTCCGTGTGTAAATTTATTTGGATCATAGGTTGGTGATGATGCCATTGTAACAACTTCTCCAGTATATATGTCCATTGCACATATTGAACCTGCTTTTCCTTTAAGCAGCTCTTGGGCATATTTTTGAATTTCTATATCTATAGTTAAGTTAACTTTATTACCTTGTCTTTCTTTAATATAATCTATTTGGCTTATTCTTTTTCCAGATGCATTAACTTCATATCTTTTAATACCGTAGTTACCTATTAACATTTTCTCTTGAGAATTTTCTATTCCATATTTCCCTACTTTTAGACCTGGAACAAAATTTTCTTTTATCTCTGGTTTTTCAAGATCTTTTGGACTAGCATCACCAACATAACCAACTATATGTGCTAAGTCATTTGCATAAGGATAGAACCTGGATGTCGATAATACAGGTTTTGCACCTTCTAATTCATGTAAATATAAATTAATTTTTGAGAATTGTTCCCAAGTTAAATTGTCCGAAACTACTAATGTATCCCAAGGTTTTAATCTTTCCTTCTTTTTATATAATTTTTTAATTTGAAACTGATCTAATCCGATTATATTTTTAATTTTAAATATTGTTACATCAAAATCATTAATTTCATCTAATATTAAGTGTAGCTGAAAAACTCTATCGTTGCTTGCTAGTACTTTATTAAAGTTATCAACAATTATTCCTCTCTGAGGAGGAGTTTTCCATTCACGTATTCTATTTTTATCAGATAAAATTTCATATTTTTCTCTATCAGAAATTTGTAAATTATATAATCTTGATGAAATACCTGCAAAAAGCAATATTTTTGCTGCAGCCAGTATAAACATCCTCCTTGTTATAACTCTGCCTTTCTCTATGTTTCTCCCTCTATTCAACATTTTCTTGCTTTAAACCTAATAAATAAATTTGATTGAATAATTTTGCCACTGCTGGATAAATTAAAAATGAAAAAAAGGCCGTTGACATTAAAGCCCCGTAACTAATACTTCCATCAAAAAAAATTGCTAATACTGAGAAATGAATTGAGCTAATAATTAATATTGCGATAAAGAATAGTATCCAATCATAAATTAGATTAGGAACTAAAGTTCTAGTCCTAAAAAAAGATGCAATGACACATAGTAAAAGATAATTTATTGATGAAACTCCAATTGGTAGGTTTTGTACAACATCATTAATTACACCTGCAAAAAAAATAAGGCCATAACCAAGCATTTCAGGTTTCCTTAAAACCCAATAAAAAACAATTAAGTGAATAAAATTAAAAGATATATTAATTTTGAAAATCTGGAATGAAAATGAATAACCTGTCAAAGCAAAGAAAAATAATAAAATAATTGGAAAACCATTTAACAAAAATTGATAAAATTTTGTATCTCCTCTAGCCATTTTACTTATTTACCTGTACATAATTTAGTTGATTTAAGTTACTGTAAAACTTCACATACTTTTTATTATCTTTTATTATTATTTTTCCAACAGGAATTGATGCTGGAATTGTGCCATCTGAACCTGAAGTATACACAATTTCATTCTCTTTTATTTCATTGTCTTTTGGTAAGTATTCTAGTTCTGCATACTCATCATTTCCATTTCCTGAAAGTATAGCATTAATTCCACTTGGCTCGATGATAATCGGGATTTTGCTATTTAGATCATTGGCCAATAGTACTCTTGAGCTCAAAAAGTTAACATTTACAACCTTTCCAATGTAATATAGCCGATCTTTAACAGCTGATCCTAACTTAACTCCATTTTTTTGACCTTTATTAATTATTAAAGACTTTAAATAAGGACTTTGTTTATCCAATAAAATTTTTGTTAGCATATATTCTTTAGAAAAAAGATCTCTTTCATCTATTAATTTTTTTAATAAAGCATTTTCTGATTTATAAAAATCAACTTCTTTTCTAAGCGAGTCAAGATCAAGGTTCTTATCTCTCAAAATTGAAAATTCTTCATACATGCTCATATGATCTTGGAAGAGGTAATATTTATCTTTTGCGTATTTAAATGGGCTTGATACAACGTATGAACCTCTAAAAATAATATCTTTTGTTATAGATCTAAATTGATTAACCGGACCAGTTTTAAAATACTCTAATGATAAAACTAAAATAGATATTATTAATAAAGTAAATAAAGAAAACTTCTGTCTATTACCTTTTTTTAGAAATGCTGAACGAATAGCAATAATAAAATCATCTCTACTCGTTTCTGTTGACATAATATTTAATACTCAGATAATACAGTAGAAAATATTTCTTGATCGTCTAACGCCTTTCCTGTTCCTATTGCAACACATGACAAAGGATCATCAGCAATATTTACTGGTAATCCAGTTTCTTTGGAGAATCTTTTATCTATGTTTTTTAAAAGTGATCCTCCTCCTGTCATGGTTAATCCCATATCAACTAAATCAGCTGATAATTCTGGGGGGGTATTTTCTAGTGCTTTTTTTATTCCAGATACAATTTCTTTAAGTATCGGATTTAAAGCTTCTGAAGTATCTTGTTCTGAGATATTTACCTCTTTAGGGGTTCCAGATCTTAAGTCTCTACCTTTGACTGCATAAGTATTATTATTAGTAGGTATTGCAGTTCCAATATCTTTTTTAATTTTTTCAGCAGTACTGTCCCCAATCATTAAATTATACTCTTCTCTCATATAATCTTTTAATGCATTATCCATTGCATCTCCCGCAACTCTTAAAGATTCTGAATAAACAACACCACCTAATGACATAACTGCAATTTCTGTTGTTCCACCACCAATATCTACAACCATTGATCCTGTTGCTTCTTGAATTGGTAGGCCTGCTCCAATTGCTGCTGCTATTGGCTCCTCAATTAGCTGAACTCTTCTTGCGCCAGCTGCCAATGCACTATCTTGAATGGCTTTTCTTTCAACTGGTGTTGACCCAGTTGGCACACAAATTAAAATTCTAGGGTTTGCAATTGTTTTTTTATGAACTTTTTTTATAAAATGTTTAATCATTTCCTCTGTAACAATAAAATCTGCAATGACACCATCTCTCAATGGTCTTATTGCTTGAATATTACCTGGTGTTCTTCCTAACATTGTTTTAGCTTCATCACCCACCGCTAAAACTGATTTTTTTCCTTTATTATCAACAACTGCTACAACAGATGGTTCATTTAGAACTACACCTTTACTTTTTAAAACTACTAACGTATTAGCTGTTCCAAGATCAATTGCCATATCTTGGCTCCAAAACTTTTTTAAATTGGCAAACATTGACATTTAATTATATTCCTTTCACTTTTTGGTGTTTAATATTTTGAGATGGTGCTTTTTTCTCACGTTTTATAAGCATTTTATTCAATGCATTTAAATATGCATTTGCTGATGCAACTAAAGTATCTGTATCAGCTGATTGACCCACTGTAGTCCTGTCATTTTCCTCAATTTTTACACTAACAGTTGCTTGGGCATCCGTACCTTCTGTTACTGCGTGTACTTGATAAAGAGATAATTTTACATCGTGAGGAAATAATTTTTTTATACATTTAAATATTGCATCAACTGGTCCATCACCTGTTTCTGTAGTATTTTTAATATCACCGTAAACATCTAATGTCATTTCAGCTTTTTGTGGTTCCCCTGTGCCAGCAAATACTTTTAAAGATTTCAAATTAATTGCATTAATTTTATTATCTACAATTAAACTATCATCAACTAACGCTACTATATCTTCATCATATATATGTTTCTTTTTATCAGCTAAAACTTTAAATTTTCCAAATGCAGCTTGGATAATATCGTCTGTAAGATCCGAATAACCTAAATCAGATAATTTATCTTTAAAAGCATGTCGTCCTGAATGTTTACCCATAACAAGTGAGGTTTTCTTAACGCCTACACTTTCTGGAGTCATAATTTCGTAAGTTTCTCTATTCTTTAACATTCCATCTTGATGAATTCCTGACTCATGAGCAAAAGCGTTTTTTCCAACTATTGCTTTGTTAAATTGAACTGGAAAACCAGTTGCATTTGAAACTATTTTAGAGGCTTTACTTATTAATTCTGTTTTAATGCCTGTATTATATGGCATTAAATCATTACGTGTTTTAATTGCCATTACTACTTCCTCTAATGCAGCATTTCCTGCTCTTTCACCTATTCCATTAATTGTACATTCTATTTGTCTTACACCTTCTGAGACTCCAGCTAATGCATTTGCTACTGCTAAGCCAAGATCATTGTGACAGTGTGCAGATAATATTGCTTTATCTATATTTGGAACATTATTTTTTAAGTGTTTAATTGTTTTTGCAAATTCCTCAGGAATAGAATAGCCAACTGTATCTGGAATATTAATTGTTTTGGCCCCACATTTAATTGCAAGTTCAACAGTTTTACACATAAAATCCATATCTGTTCTAGTTCCATCCTCGCAGGACCATTCAACATCATCAGTAAAGTTTCTTGCATATGTAACACTTTCTTTTATTGCATCTAGAACCTGATCATTTGTCATTTCAAGTTTGTGTTTCATATGTAAAGGACTAGTAGAAATAAAAGTATGAATTCTAAATCTTGGAGCATGTTTCAACGACTCATGGCATGCATCAATATCTTTCTTTAGTGCTCTTGAAAGACCACATGGAATTGAGTTTTTCATTATTTTACTTATTTCAGAAACTGCCTCAAAATCTCCTGGTGATGCTATTGGAAAACCCGCTTCAACAATATCTATTCCCATTTCATCAAAAACTCTAGATATCTGGATTTTCTCTTCGACACTCATAGATGCGCCTGGCGACTGCTCACCATCTCGCATGGTCGTATCAAATATGTATAATTTTTCTTTATCTGACATTGTATTTTTTAGCTCGAGCATAATACATGCTCTCGTTCAGATTGCAAAATAATTTGAGAGAATTTACCCCAATTTTAACATTAAGTTATTTCTTATCACTATCGACAAGCTTCTTCTTCGCAATCCAAGGCATCATTTCTCTTAGAGTAGCACCAACTTTTTCGACTGGATGCTCAGCTAGTTTTGCTCTTGTGGCTAGGAAATTTTTCTGACCATTTTTACATTCATCCATCCATTGTTTAGTAAATTTACCTGACTGGATGTCTGCTAAAACTTCTTTCATTCTTTTTTTTGTTTCTTCTTTATTAATGATCCTTGGACCAGACTCGTATTCTCCATATTCAGCAGTATTAGATATAGAGTAATTCATATTTGCTATTCCACCTTCGTAAATTAAATCCACAATAAGTTTAACTTCATGAACTGTTTCAAAATAAGCCATTTCAGGTTCATAACCAGCCTCAACTAAAGTTTCATATCCATTTTTAATTAATTCAACAAGACCTCCGCATAAAACTGTTTGCTCACCAAATAAATCTGTCTCCACTTCGTCTTTAAATGTTGTCTCAATTATACCTGATCTCCCACCGCCAATTGCTGAAGCATATGACATTGCTAAGTCTCTAGCTTTTCCTGATCCATTTTGATGAACTGCAAATAAACATGGAACTCCACCACCTTTTTCATATTCACTTCTAACTAAGTGACCTGGTCCTTTTGGTGCTACCATAAATACATCTAAATCTTTTCTAGCTTTTATCAAATCATAATGAACATTTAATCCATGAGCAAAAGCGATAGATGTCCCTTCTTTCACACGTTGCTCTATATGATTTTTATAAATAGTTGCTTGTAATTCATCTGGTGTTAAAATCATCACAACATCAGCCCACTCAGCAGCATCCGAAAGGTTCATAACTTTTAATCCTTTAGACTCTGCTTTTTCAATACTTGATGATCCTTCTCGAAGAGCTACTACAACTTCTTTTACTCCACTATCTTTTAGATTTAAAGCGTGAGCGTGCCCTTGGCTACCATATCCAAAGATTGCAATTTTTTTATCCTTTATTAAATTTGCATCTGTATCTTTTTCGTAAAACATTTTCATTTTTTTTCTCCTAATTAATTATTTAAATATATCTGCACCTCTTGTCATAGCTACGGCTCCTGTTCTTGAAACACTCACCAATCCAAATTTTTTTAAATCCTTTGACATTTTGTCTATTTCTCGTCTTAAGGCTGTTATTTGAATAACATTCGATTTTTTTGTTTTGTCTAGTAATACAGGATTATATTTTTTACAGGCTTTTAATGCACCTTCTAATTTAATATTTGGACCAACAATTTTAAATAACGCCATCTCCTTAAAGATGACTGCTTTATCTTCTCTTTTAAAATCTGCAACTTTATGAACGGGCACAAGTTTTCTTAATTGAAGCTTAATTTGATTAACAACTTGTGGTGTTCCAGTAGTAACAATTGTTATCCTTGATATCTTTAACTTTTCATCAACTTGGGCAACTGCTAAACTTTCGATATTATAACCTCTACCAGAAAATAGACCAACTACTCTAGCCAATACACCAGCTTCATTGTCGACCCAAACGACTATAATATGTGTATCAAATTTTTCTTTTTTATTGGAAAAACTATACGCTGATTTTGAATTAGGCATTAAACTAAGGACTTACCTTTACCAGTAATCTTCTGATTTTCTTGATCTTTGGGTCCTAAAATCATCTGATTATGAGGCTTTCCTGATGGTATCATTGGAAAACAATTTTCTACTTTATCAACCATACAATCAAATATTACAGGTCTATCTGTATTCAACATTTCAATAATCTTATCATCTAACTCTTCTGGTGTTTTTGCTCTTATACCAACACAGTTATATGCTTCTGCTAATTTAACAAAATCTGGTAGAGCAGCAGTATAACTTTCAGAATAGTTTTTATCATGTAAAAGTTCTTGCCATTGTCTAACCATGCCCATGTATTGATTATTCAATATAAATATTTTAATTGGAAGGTTGTATTGTACAGCTGTAGACATTTCCTGTATTGTCATTAATACTGACGCCTCTCCCGCAATATCAATAACTAATTTTTTTGGATGAGCAACTTGTACACCCACTGCTGCTGGTAAACCATATCCCATTGTACCTAAACCACCAGATGTCATCCAACGATTTGGTTTGTTAAATTTATAATGTTGTGCAGCCCACATCTGATGCTGTCCTACTTCAGTTGTAATATAGGAATCTTTATCTTTAGTTAATTCATATAATCTTTCAATCGCATACTGAGGTTTTATAGTCTCTTCACTTCCAATATAATCTAAAGATCTAACCGACCTCCATTTTTGAATTTTTTCCCACCACTTAGAAGTCTTTTGTTTATTTGATTTTAAAAATTTTGATTTTTTTTGTTTTAAACTTTTTAAAGTAGATGAAAGAACGGTTTTTACATCTCCCACAATGGCTAAATCAACTTTAACATTTTTATTAATAGATGATGGATCTATATCAATGTGAACTTTTTTTGAATTTGGTGAAAATTCATCTATTTTTCCTGTTATTCTATCATCAAATCGTGCCCCAATATTAATCATTAAATCACAATCGTGCATTGCATTGTTTGCTTCATAAGTTCCATGCATACCCAACATTCCCAAAAATTGATTATCATCACCTGGGAAAGATCCTAATCCCTGTAATGTTGATGTGATAGGAAAGCCTGTTGCATAAACAAGTTCTCTTAAAAGTTCGCTAGCCTTAGGTCCAGAATTAATCACTCCACCACCGGTATAAAAAATAGGTTTTGAAGATTTGCTCATTAAATCAATTAACTGATCAATAGTATTTTGATTAAAATGATTGTGAGATTTACCGTTTAATTTATTTTCTTTTTTGGGTTTCTTATATTTTGTTTTTTGAAATTGAATATCTTTTGGTATATCGACTAAAACTGGCCCTGGTCTACCTGTAGTTGCTACTTCAAATGCTTTATGTATTGTTTCAGCTAAATCATTTATATCTTTGACTAACCAATTATGTTTAGTGCAAGGTCTGGTTATTCCAGTTGTATCACATTCTTGAAATGCATCTGTACCAATTAAATGAGTTGGAACTTGTCCAGAAATACAAACTAATGGAATCGAATCCATATATGCATCTGTCAAAGCTGTAACTACATTTGTTGCACCTGGACCTGAAGTTACTAAAATAACACCAGGTTTGCCTGATGATCTTGCATATCCTTCTGCTGCATGACCAGCGCCTTGTTCATGTCTAACTAAAACATGTTTGATTGATTTAAAATTCTGTAATTCGTCATAAATTGGAAGAACTGCACCACCTGGATAACCAAAAATATGATCAACATTTTGATCCTCCATACACTTAAATACAATTTCAGCACCTGAGTATAATTTTGACATTCAGACAATCTAGCTGAAGTTGTGCTTATAGGTCAAGCAATCTATGCTGATTTAGGAAATTTTTTTAAAAATGATTTAAGAGTATTAAATTTTATTTTTTGCCAATCAGACATTTGTCCTCTTGCCCAAGTGGACTGTCTCTTGGCATATTGCCTTGTTTTTATTGATATTTTTTCTTTCAATTTAGTAAGATCTATTCTTTTGTCTACATATTCTTTAATCTCACTTAGACCAATAACTTTATTAGATGATAAATCTTTCTTTACTCTTAATTTATAAAACCTCTTAGCCTCTTTTATTGCTCCATCTCTTAACATTTCATTTGTTCTGAAGTAGATTCTCTCTATTAACTTATCTCTAGGATAATCAATATGCAGCTTTATAAAGCTGTCCTGATTAAAATCAGAGTATGTTTCACTATACCAATCAAACAAAGATTTATTTGTAAACTTTTTTACTTCATAGGCTCTTATTGATCTTTGAGAATCATTTTTGTTAATTTTTTTTTTGCAAAGTGGGTCTAGCTTAATAAGTTCAGAATAAAATTTAATTTGTCCTATTTTTGATTGTTTTTTTCTTATTTTATTTCGAAAGGTAGGTGGAATATCAGGGATTTTAACTATACCATCGATAAGTGCTTTAAAATACAAGCCAGTACCACCAACAAGAATTGGAATTTTATTGTTTTTCTTAATATTATTAATTTTTTTCTTGGCATCCTTAAGCCAATTTCCTGTAGAATAATTATCCTTTACACTTTTAAATCCATATAAGTGATGTTTTATATTCTTTAAATCTTTTCGCTTAGGTCTTGCAGTAAGAATTTTTAATTCTTTAAAGATTTGCATACTATCTGCATTTATAACTTCACCATTTATTTTTTTTGCAAGCTGTGTAGCAAATTTTGATTTTCCAGATGCTGTTGGTCCTGAAATAAGAATTATTTTGGACTTTAGGTCCATTAATTTAGTTTAACACCGATATATCTTCTTTGATTATTGTTATTGTAAATTGCGATAAGTAAACTTTTATCGTTACCTTTCAAAGCCAATTTTACTATGTTATTTAGATCTCCAATGGTGTTGATTTTTTTCTTTTGTGCTTCAACAATAATGTTATTTACTTGAAGATAATTGACTGGGCTATCTTTATCGATTTCTGTAATAACTAATCCTGTTGTATTTTTAGGTAGATTTCTTTCTTTAATATCATCTTTATTTAGCAATCTAACTTTTATTTTTAAGCCATCAATTGTTTCTTCTTTTGGTTTTTCAGTTACTAAACCTTGGGATTTAAAGTCTTCAGATGTTTCCAATCTTCCAAGTATAATTTCCTTAGTTATTTCCCTTTTATTTCTCCAAACTTTTAGTTTTACTTTTTTTCCAACTTCAGTTTCTGCAACTATTCTCGGAAGTTCACTCATTTCATTAATTTTTTTACCATCAAATTCTAAAATTATATCTCCAGCTTTAATTCCTCCTTTATCTGATGGACTATTTTCAGCTACACTAGCAACAAGTGCTCCTCTTGGTTCATCTAATTTTTCAACATCTGCAATATCTTTTGTGACTGTTTGAATTCTTACACCTAGCCATCCTCTTTTAGTTTCACCAAATTCGATTAATTGATTAATTACTTTTTGAGCGCTATTAGAGGGAATTGCAAAACCTATTCCAATTGAACCTGATTGACCTAATATTGCAGTATTAATTCCAACTACATCTCCATCCATGTTAAACAAAGGACCTCCTGAATTACCTTGGTTTATAGATGCATCAGTTTGAATGTAGTCTTCATACCTTGAAAGACCAATACTTCTGTTTCTTGCTGAGATTATTCCAGCAGTAACCGTTCCACCTAAGCCAAATGGATTTCCAATTGCAATAACCCAATCACCAATTCTTGCAGTATCAGAGTCTCCAAATTTAACTGGGGTAAATTTCTGATCTGACTCTATTTGAAGAACTGCCAAATCCATACCAGGATCAGCTCCAATTACTTTTGCCTTTATATTTTTTTCACCATTAACTCTAACAAAAACATCCTCTGCACCCTGTATCACGTGATTATTTGTAATAACAATTCCTTTTTCATCTATTATAAAACCTGATCCAAGCGCACTTGTCTGTCTCTTTTGAGGAGTTCCATAATCTTTGAACATATCTTCAAAAGGAGATCCAGGAGGAAATTCAAATGGAAATGGATTAGACCTTGTTGTTACTGTTGTTGTAGTCGAGATATTTACTACTGACGGCATTAATTTTTCAGCTAGATCTGCAAAAGACGCAGGCATATTTGCTGCGCTGGAAGTAATTTGGATATTAATTGAAAATAATATTAGTAGTAAAATCTTTATGTATCTCATCTTTTTAAGTACCAAATAATAAAAAAACCAATCACTGCAAATATTAATCCACCAGTTCTTAACTGATTATCAGTAGCATTTTTTAATTTCATTATCATATTTTTCATTTTTGATGGAAATATGGCGTAAAGAATACCTTCAATAAAAAGGAATAGACCAAATGCTATGATCAATTCTCTCATGAAATTTACTCTACTTTTTGATCAATATTTCCGAAAAATTTAAAAAATTCACTGTCTGGTGAAAGTATCATTGAAGTCTCACCACCGATTAAAGCTTTTTGGTATGCCTGCATAGCTCTATAGAATGCGAAAAATTCAGGATCTTGTCCAAAGGCGTCAGCGAAAATCTTGTTTTTCAAACCATCGCCTTCACCCTTCATAATCTCAGATTTTTTTTGTGCATCTGCAAGTATAACGGTTACTTCTTTGTCAGCAGTTGAGGTAATTGTTACTGCCATCTCTGCACCTTTTGCTCTAAATTCTTTTGCCTCTCTTTCCCTTTCAGTTTGCATTCTTCTAAAAATTGCATCACTATTTGCTTGAGGAAGATCTGCTCTTTTAATTCTTACATCAACAATACTAATACCAAAATTTTCTGCTTCATTATTTACACCTTCTTGAATTAAAGACATTTGTTTTGTTCTATCTTCAGATAAAAGTGTTTGCAATTCTTGTTGACCAAGTACGTTTCTTATCCTTGAATTTATGATTGTTGCCAGTCTTGATCTTGCAACTCTTTCATTTCCAACAGATATATAAAATTTAAGAGGATCAATTATTTGAAACCTTGCAAATGCATCGACTATTAATCTTTTTTGATCTGATGCAATGACCTCTTCTGGTGGTGTATCTAGATTTAAAATTCTTTTATCTAAGAATACAACGTTCTGTATGAATGGAATTTTAAAATTAATTCCTGGTTTTGATATAATTCTTTTAGGATCACCAAATTGAAGAACAATAGCTTGATTGACCTCTTTTACTATAAAAACTGAAAAGTAAATTGTTGCAATAATTAGTATGATTATTGGTAGTAAAAATTTTCCAGCTTTCATTTTAATTAGTTCCTGTCTTTAATTCTTGTAATGGTAGATATGGTACTACACCTTCACCTGAATTTTTGTCGATTATTATCTTATTAATATCAGCTAAAACTTCTTCCATTGTCTCAAGATACATTCTTTCTTGAGTTACTTTTTTAGCTTTTGCATACTCATTATAAATTGATAAAAATCTACTTGCTTCTCCTTCTGCCTTAGCAACAACTTCTTTTTTATAAGCTTCTGCTGCTTGAAGAATTTTTGCTGCTTCTCCTCGTGCTCTTGGAATTACATCGTTAGCATATGCTTCTGCTTCGTTCTTAGATCTTTCCATATCCGCTCTGGCTGCTTGAACATCTCTAAATGCATCAATAACTTGGTCTGGTGGATCAGCTTTTTGAGTTTGAACTTGTGTAATTTGAATTCCACTTGTGTATTCATCTAAAATTTCTTGAATTATTTCTTGAGTGTCGGCTTCTATAAGAGATCTACCTTCTGTCAGAATTGGTTGAATATCAGATCGAGCAATTACCTCTCTCATTGCCGTTTCTGCTGCAGCTTTTACAGTTCCTTCTGGATCTTGAATTTTAAATAAAAAATTACCTGCATCTTTAATTACCCAAAATACTGAAAAATCTATATTAACTATGTTTTCATCACCTGTTAACATCAGACTTTCTTCTGGAACATCCGCAACTCCACCTGAAGAAAATCCACTATCCCTCTCTGACCTAAATCCAATATCCATTCGATTAACTTTCGTAACTTTTGGGGTTAATACATTTTCAATTGGAAAAGGAAGATGATAATTTAATCCAGGTTGCGTTGTTTTAACAAATTTTCCAAATCTTAATACAACACCTTGTTCATCAGGTAAAACTCTATAAAGACCACTTAAAGTCCAAACAACTAAAAGAATTATAAGACCGATTATTATTGGCTTAGCACCGCCTTTGCCTCCGCCTAAAAATCTATTTATTATTGATTGTAGTTTACTAATAACTTCATCAATATTTGGGGGAGTGGGACCTTTTCTAAATCCACCATTTCCACTACCACCTCCTCCTGGAGGTGTTCCCCACGGGCTTTGATTTCTAAAATCACTCATAATACGACACTCTATATAGTGTCTTTATTAGTAAAAACAAGATAATGGTAAATTATGGACAAAAAAAAAGTAGGTTTAAGTGACACAACAAAGGCAAAAACTGAGCCAAAAACCTTTAGACGGAACCCAATTATTGGAACAAAGTTTACAATTGCAATATCAAGTGCAAAAGGAGGGGTAGGAAAGTCAACATTTGCCTCGAATCTTGCTTTGGCATTAAAAAAAATGAACTTAAGTGTAGGTTTGCTTGATGCCGATATATATGGACCATCATTGCCAAAATTATTCTCAATAAATGAAAAGCCTGAAAGTGATGGGCAAAAATTAAAGCCAATTAAAAAATATGGAATTCAATGTATGTCTATAGGATTTTTAACAGATGAGCAAACACCAATGATTTGGAGGGGTCCAATGGTTATATCTGCAATAAAAACTTTTACACAAAAAGTTTTGTGGGAAAATTTAGATATTTTAATTGTTGATATGCCACCAGGTACTGGAGATACTCAACTAACTTTTGCACAAGAAATAAATATGGATGGAGTAATAATTATATCTACACCACAAGAAATAGCGTTACAAGACGTAAAGCGTGGAATTAGAATGTTTGATAAGCTTAAAGTAAAAATTTTAGGACTTATAGATAATATGAGTCATTTCGTTGGGGATGATGGAAAAAAATATGCAATTTTCGGTGAAGGTGGCGTAAAAAAGACTGCTGAAGAATTTAAAAAAGATTTTATGGGAGAAATACCAATTGATCCCGAAGTTGGAAGACAAGGAGATTTGGGCTCACCAATAGTAGAGAGCAAACCAGATCATGAGATATCTAAAATATATTTTAAGTTTGCTGAAAAAATTAAATCAATTTATCTTTAAGATCAAAAGCTTCCATAAGTTCGTTCCATTCTCTTTTCGATAAACCTGTATCATCGATAGAAACATTTTCACCTTTTATAAGTTTTTGAATAATAATTTTTCCTTTTGCTGAAACTTCTGTTCCACCAACCCTATAATCCATAAAAGCTTCATAAGTTATTGGCACCCATTTTTTTACAGTATCAAGCATAGCATCAGCATAAGCTCTAATCTCGTACTGAGCATGATGATCTGCTCTGAGTCTCAAAAAATTCATCAGATTTAATAAATCTGTTTTCCAATACCATTGAGTATAAGTATTTAATGTTAAGTTCATTCTAGCAAGCTCTCTTGCTAAACCTACAGCATTTTCATCTATGGTTGATCCATCATATCTTTCATTAAGCATAGTTTCATAATTATTATAAGTTTGTTCAGCATCTCCTTTCAATAAATTCAAAACTTTTTTTGCTTTTTCTCCATCTAATATATCACCTCTACCTTGTCTATTACTCTGTGATTGAGCAGCAAGATGTTGTGGCTCTGGTAAATAAAATTCTTTATCTAAAATCGAGTATCTTGCAGAATATTCATTTACATTTGCTGTTCTATGTCTAATCCATTGTCTTGCTATAAATATAGGTAGCTTTACATGATATTTTATTTCACACATTTCAAAAGGAGTGCTGTGCCAATGTCTCATCAAATATTTTATTAAACCAGCATCTGTTGAAACTTTTTTTGTGCCTTTTCCATAAGAAACTCTAGCTGATTGAACTACGGAGGTATCATCACCCATATAGTCAACAACTCTTATAAAACCATGGTCTAATATTGGAATTGCTTCGTATAGAATTTTTTCAAGATCTGGGGCTGTTACTCTTTTTGTTGAATTTTGCTGAGATTGCTGGTCTTTTATTTCTTTTATTTGTTCGTCAGTTAACTTCATGAATAATTTATTGAATCTGTTGTGTTTGGTTTTATATTATTAATGTTGGTTTTCCAACTATGACGATAAATGAATTTCGTAATAACCATTACGGACGTGGGGGCAGTACCCACCACCTCCACCATTTTCAACTTATGGGGGTGAATTAGGATCGACGGATGACTAAAAGTTATTCTTTCGTTCGGTATTGTTCCACCGTGAAGGGCTAATTTATAAATGCTAACGAAAGTTACGCACTTGCAGCTTAATTAATTTATTAATTAAGTTACGGGGTCCGGGGCACCTGGCAACAGAACGCCCCCTGAAACTTTTTAGAAATATTAAAACAAGTAAGTTATGTATTATTCTTCAAAAAATAAACGAATATCATCCATACCATATTTTGATGTACCTAAGCTACTTACAAATTTTTCATCTTGATTTAGATCCATAAAATTTGGATATTCTTTTTTTATCTCAGAAATAAAGTTTTCTTTACTTAATTCTAAGTTTGCTTTTTTATTAATAGTAAATTTTTTAATCAAACTTAAAAATAAATTTAAAATAATTTCAAATTTTCTTATGATATTAATATACTTGATTTTTCTTTGATATTTGTGGCTTATTTTTTTAAAGACATAATTTGGAACATTGGAATGAAGAATAGAATTAATTATTTTAAAGCCGAAATTTTTTATATAGTAAAAATTTACAGAATTTGAAGCTCCAGGACCATTTGAAAATAAGTATATATAGTTTTTTTTAAATGAATCATTAATTACTTTATTTAGTTTGATAAAACTTATTGGAGATATCTCATTAATTACATAATTTGTAATTACACCATTTAAATTTTCTATCTTAAAATCATTTTCAAACCATAAAAAAAAAGGAATATGCAAAATTTTTTTATTTAATTTAATTTCTTCTTTTTTTTCACAAAATAAATAATCTTCATCAAAAAAGATTTTATAAATATAATTTTGATATATAAAAAGACTAGTTGTAATGTCATAAGAAATAACTTTGTATCCACTTAATGCAAGTGCTATAGCGTCTAAACCTGATCCAGAACCAAAATCTAAAATTAAAGAACCTTTAGGTAAATATTTTTTTACAGATCGTAAAGTTTTAATAGAAGAGATAATACCGTTTTTAGGTATTTGTAAGTTATTTTTTTCAAATTTATCAGAAATTTTAAGAACTAATTCTAGTTCCTCTTTGGAAAAAGTTTGAAGATCATTTAAATATTTTTCGCATTTGAAATTTTGATTAACATCACAAAAATAAAAAAAATTATCTTTATTTATTATATCAGTTTCAAATCTTACTTTATGATAATAATATGGAATGATCTCCCTTTTAATTTCTAGCGGTAGGATATCTCTTCTTTTTGATAAAATTGATAAATAATGTTTTTTGAATTCCTCATTAAATGTTGTCATATCAAATTAACTTTCAAAGATAATTTAATTTAAAATTTTATAAATACCAAATAAATTTTTTTATATAATTTTAATTATGTTTTTTTATTTCTGCCTGTGCTGCAGCTAAACTTGCCACAGGAACTCTATATGGAGAACAAGAAACATAATTCAATCCTGCTTTTAAGCAAAATAAAATACTTTTAAGATCACAGCCGTGTTCGCCGCAAATTCCAAGTTTTATATTTTATTTTAATTTCCCATTTTTAACAGATATTTTTATTAAATCTCAAAATCAATCATCTATAGAAATAAATGAATTAATTGAAAAAATTTTATTATCTAAATAATCATTTTAAATTTACAATTATAATCAGCTGTCCCGAATGAAATTTGAATCGGATTTAACTCGTGATGTTCGCTATTTAACCCCTGCGATACTTTCTATTATTTATGCTGATTGAATAGGATTTGACTCAATCAAATTAAAAATTTCGAGGCACCTAGCAACAGAACTCCCCTAAATAAATATTTGTTTTTGGTGCGGTCAGAGAGAATCGAACTCTCATGGGCTAGGCCCACACGGCCCTCAACCGTGCCTGTCTACCAGTTTCAGCATGACCGCATGTTATGCGGCAGATTAAATGAATGACAATTCTATTTCAAGTTGGTAAGTTTTTTTTATGGAATTTAATAGTGAAATAAAAAAAGCAACAAGCTCAATTTATAACAAAGTATCAAAAAAAATTCCTGAGATAGAATGGGCTACACATGCGCCTTATATTTATAAAATTAATAAATTAAAGAAAGAGAAGAATGCAGTAATTCTTGCACACAATTATCAAACACCGGAAATTTATCACGGCATTTCAGATTTTTCTGCAGATTCTTTAGCTTTAGCAGTAGAGGCTGCAAAAACAAAAGCAGATATAATTGTAATGTGTGGAGTTCATTTTATGGCTGAAACTGCAAAATTAATGAGTCCTGAAAAAAAAGTTTTATTGCCAGATATGAAAGCAGGCTGTTCATTGTCTTCATCTATAACAGGTGATGATGTTAGAAATCTAAAAAAACAATATCCTGGTGTTCCAGTAGTCTCGTATGTAAATACATCTGCTGATGTTAAAGCAGAAACTGATGTCTGCTGTACATCTGCAAATGCCGTGAAAATTGTAGAGTCATTAGGAGTAAAAAAAGTAATATTTTTACCTGATGATTTTTTAGCTAAATATGTTGCATCACAAACTGATGTAGAAATTATTTCTTGGAAAGGGACGTGTGAAGTGCACGAACAATTCAATGATCAAGAGATCAATGATATTAGAAAAGCTAATCCGGGTATAAAAATAATAGCACATCCTGAATGTCCTCCTGATGTAATACAAGCATCTGATTTTGCAGGTTCTACAAGTGGAATGATTAAATATGTAAGAGATAATCAACCAGAAAAAGTTATGATGGTCACGGAATGCTCGATGAGCGATAATGTACAAATAGATAATCCAAATGTTGAATTTATTAGACCATGCAATCTTTGTCCTCATATGAAAAGAATTACTTTGCCTAAAATATTAGATTGTTTAGAAAATGAAACTAACGAATTAATAATGGACAATGAGACAATTCAAAAAGCAAGAAAATCTGTAGAGAGAATGGCAGAAATAGGCAGATAAAATCTGTGTCTAAAATTCAATTAAGTAAAAATTTTATTAAATCTTCATGTAAATTAGCTTTGAATGAGGACCTATATCCACTAGGCGATATTACTTCAGAACTAATTAATAAAAATATTAAAAAGAAAGTTAAAATGATAAGTAACCAAAAAGGTATTTTGGGTGGTATAGAATTTGCAAAAGAAACTTTTAAATTAATTGATAAAAAAATAAAATTTAAAAATATAAAAAAAGATGGATCTCCAATTAAAAAAGGAGATGTAGTTGCGACTATTGATGGTGACCTAAAAAATATTTTAACCGGCGAGAGAGTAGCATTAAACTTTGTTTCTCATATTTCTGGTATAGCAACGAAAACAAATATGTTTGTAAAAAAGGTAGGAAAAAAAACTAAAATATGCTGCACAAGAAAAACGATACCAAATCTCAGAGTAATTCAAAAATATGCTGTTAAATTAGGTGGTGGAACAAATCACAGATTTAATTTAAGTGATGAATACTTAATAAAAGATAATCATATAAGTTCTGAAAAAAATTTTGAAAATTTAATTCAAAGAGCCATTAAAAAGAAAGGAAGAAAAAAAATAACAGTAGAGGTTGATAATTTATCTCAGTTAAAGAGAATATTGGGTCTGAAGTTTGATAGAATTCTACTAGATAATATGAGTTCAAAAGATTTAAAAAAAGCAGTCAGAATATCTAGGAAATTTTATGAGACTGAAGCATCAGGTGGAATTAGCTTAAAGAATGTAAAAAATGTTTCCTCTACTGGTGTAGATAGAATTTCCATAGGATCTTTAACCCACTCAATGAATGCATTAGACTTAAAATTGGAAATATAGAATTTAATTTATTTTTTTAATTGAGCTTGAGCTGCAGCAAGTCTTGCAATAGGCACTCTATAAGGTGAACAGGATACATAATCTAGACCAGCTCGTGCACAAAAGTCGATACTTTTAGGATCGCCTCCGTGTTCACCACATATACCAAGTTTGATTTTTTTGTTTATTTTTCTGCCTTTTTTTGTTGCCATTTCTATCAAATCGCCAACTCCTTCATCTATAGAAACAAATGGATCAACATTGAAGATTTTATTATCAATATAATCATTTAAAAACTTGCCACTATCATCTCTGCTAATTCCAAAAGTTGTTTGTGTTAAGTCATTTGTACCAAAACTAAAGAATTCTGCGTGTCTAGATATATCATCTGCTTTGATTGCAGCTCTTGGGAGCTCAATCATTGTACCTACTAAAAAATTTAGTTTTGTTTTAGTTTTATTTTCAACTTCTTTTGCAACCCTAATTACTAAATCTTTCATTATTTTTATTTCTGCTTCAGTTGATACCAAAGGTATCATGATCTCTGGAATAATAGATTTTATCTTTAGTTTTTTACATTCAACTAATGCATGAAAAATCGCAGTACACTGCATCTCATATATTTCTGGGAATGATATACCTAATCTACAACCTCTATGACCAAGCATTGGATTTTGTTCATGAAGTTCTGTTATTCTACCCTCTAATTCAGAACTTTTGATGTTTAAAGCATTTGCTACATCGCTAATTTCTTTTTGATTTTTCGGTAAAAATTCATGAAGTGGTGGATCTAATAATCTAACTGTAACAGGTAGGCCATTCATAATTTTAAAGATATCAATAAAATCCTTTTTTTGAAAAGGAAGTAGTTTCTTTAAAGCACTAGCCCTATCTTCTTTTGATTTTGATAAAATCATTTCTCTTACAGATAAAATTCTCTCTTCATCAAAAAACATATGTTCTGTTCTACAAAGACCTATTCCTTCAGCTCCAAATTCTCTAGCAGTTTTACTATCAAGCGGTGTTTCAGAATTAGTTCTAATTTTTAGTTTTCTAAATTTGTCAGCCCAGCTCATAAGTTTAGAAAAATCTCCCGAAATTTCGGGTTTAACAGTTTTAACCTCTCCTTTTATAATTTTACCAGTTGATCCATCAATTGTAATTAAATCACCCTCTCTAATTTCATTATTTTTTGTTTTAAAAATTTTATTTTGGTAATCTATTTCTATTTCGCTTGAGCCAGATACACAAGGTCTACCCATTCCTCTTGCAACTACTGCAGCATGGCTGGTCATCCCTCCTCTTGCAGTAAGAATTCCTTTAGCTGCATGCATTCCATTGATATCTTCAGGTGATGTTTCTACTCTTACTAGGATTGTATTTTGCATCATTCCATTTAATCTTTCAGCCTCATCAGATGTAAATACTACTTTTCCACTAGCTGCTCCTGGGGAAGCAGGAAGGCCTTTGGCTATTACTTCTAAATTCGCTGTTTCATCTAAAGTTGGATGAAGCAAAGTATCTAATGAATTTGGTTGTACTCTAAGCACAGCCTCTTTTTTCGTGATGAGTTTTTCTCTTTCCATATCTACAGCAATTTTGACTGACGATTTTGCAGTTCTTTTTCCTGATCTAGTTTGCAACATCCACAACTTATTATTTTCGACAGTGAACTCCACATCCTGCATATCTTTATAATGTTTCTCCAGCTTTATAAGAATATTTTTTAGATTTTTGTAAACTGCAGGCATTGACTCTTCCATTGAAAGTAGTGTTTCTTTTGCGTCTTTTCTAGCTTTCTTAGTTATATGTTGGGGCGTCCTTGTCCCTGCAACAACATCTTCTCCTTGAGCGTTTATTAAATATTCGCCATAGATTTCATTGATTCCATTGGATGGATTACGTGTAAACACAACACCTGTCGCACAATCAACACCCATATTACCAAAAACCATGGACTGAACATTTACTGCAGTCCCCCACTCTGAAGGTATATGATTTAATTTTCTGTAAACCTTTGCTCTGTTACTCTCCCATGACAAAAAGACTGCACAAATTGCACCTAGTAATTGTTCATTAATATTTTGAGGAAAATTTTTTTTTGTTTTTTCTTTTACAATATTTTTAAAGTCTTTAATCAATCCATCCCAATCATCTTCATCCAAATCAGTGTCTAGCAAAACACCTTTTGTAAGTTTGTAATTTTCAATTAATTCTTCAAAATTATAACTTTCAACACCCATAACAACATTTGCATACATTTGTATAAATCTTCTATAACTATCTTTTGCAAATCTCATATTTGATGTTTTATTTGCTAAAGCAATCACAGTTTTGTCATTTAGTCCAAGATTTAAAATAGTATCCATCATTCCTGGCATTGATACTCTCGCGCCGGATCTTACAGATAATAACAAAGGATTTTTCAAATCTCCAAATTTTTTACCAGAATCTTTTTCAATATTTTTTAACTCTCTATTTATTTCATTTATAATTTTAGGCTTTAATTTCTTTTTATTTTTATAAAATAAATCACAAACTTCAGTGGAAATCGTAAATCCAGGTGGGACAGGTAAACCCATCCTTCCCATTTCTGATAAATTTGCACCTTTGCCTCCTAAAATATTTTTTGGGTTTTTTATTTTTATTGTGTCTTTAGATTTAAAATTAAAAACTAATTTTGGCATTTATGCTTCTATTTTTGAAAAGTTAAAATAATTATCGAAGCTTTTACACAACATTTTTAAAAGTTCTAGCCTGTTTTTTTTAATTAATTCTTCTTGATCATTAACTATTACATTATCAAAAAACTCATTAACCTCTATTTTGGCACTTGAGAGTGTTTTAAGACTTTCATCATAATCTTCGTCTCTACCTATGCTTGAAAAATACTTTCTTATAGTATGTATTTTTTTATAAAGATTTTTTTCATAATCATTTTTAAAGAGACCAGGATCGGCAGATCCTACAATTTCTAGTTTTGATTTACTTTCGCTATTTAAAATGTTTGCAGATCTTTTATAAATTGCAATAACATCAAGACCGAAATCTTTTTTAATATTTTTATTCAAATTTAATGATTTATTAAAAATTTTTAGTAAATCATCTATTCCATAAGAATTAGTGGAGCATTCAATAATATCCGACCTAATATTTTTTTCTTTTAAATAATTTTTTAATCTATCTAAAATAAAATCTCCCAATTCCTCATTTATCAATTTTGAGTCAAAAGAGTAATTTTGTTCTTTGTATAAATTTATTGAATAATTTATTAGATCTCGTAATTTTATTTTTTTTTGATTTTCAATTATTAACCTTAATAAACTAATTGCCATTCTTCTTAAGGCATAAGGATCTTTTGAACTAGTTGGTTTGAGATTAATTCCAAAAAATCCAACTAAAGAGTCTATTTTGTCACTCAACGATAATGCTATGCTGTATGGTTTTTTTGGAACTTTACTATCAATGCCACTTGGTAAGTAATGCTCTGAAACAGCTAAACTTATTTCTTCGTCAAAACCTTGCTCTCTTGCGAAATATCCACCCATCACGCCTTGTAATTCGGGAAACTCTCCAACTAAATCCGACATCAAATCTACTTTGCAAATTGAGGAAGCAATTTCAATCTTTTCTTTACTTATTAAAAGTTCATCTGATATTATTCCGCTAAGTTTTCTTACTCTTTGTATTTTATCAAAATAACTTCCCAACCCTTTAAAATAATTAATTTGCTTCAATCTAGACACCTGTTTAACTAAATTTTGAGACTTATTTCTATTCCAAAAAAATTCTGCATCTGCCAACCTTGCATCTACAACATTTTGATTTCCTAATTTAACTAATCCCTTTTTGTCCTTGCAATCTGCCACAACTATAAAATTATTTGTTATTTTGTTTTTGCTATCAAATGTAGGAAAATATTTTTGGTGATGCTGCATTGTAATAATAAGTATTTCTTGAGGAATTTCTAAAAATTTCTTATTAAACTCACATACTAAAATTTTTGGTTTTTCAACAATATTTATTATTTCGTCTATAAGTTTTTCATTCACGTTTATATGAATTTTTTTTTGATTAGTTGCCCTGTTTATTTCTTTAATTATAAATTCTTTCCTTTTATCTTGATCAATTGTTACTCCTTTTTGTTTAAAAAATTTTATATAAGATTTAAAATCATTAAAACTTTTTACTTCATCTTCTAGATCTTTATCTGTAAAAGTTTTATTTGAACTATGTAAATGGTTTAATTTAAATTCAATTATTTTTTTATCAAATAAAGCTAATATTGATTTTAACGGTCTTCCCCAATATAAATCATGATTGCCCCATTTCATTGATTTTTTCCATGAAATTTTTAAAAGTAAACTTGCAATACTTTCTTTTAATAAATCGTATGTTTTTATTTTTTGTGATGGTTTGTCGTAGAAGTAGAATATGCCTTTTTCAGTGCTTTTTTTGAAAACTTTTTCTTTACTTATTTTATTGGATTTTAAAAATCCTTCCAAAGCCTTTTCTGGAGCATTTATATTAGGACCTCTAATTTCCTCTGCTTTTTTTACTACATCTTTAGATATCTTATTTATATGAACAATGAGCCTATTTGGAGTTGAATAAGTATTAATTTTACCTTTAACTATAATTTCATTATCATCAAAAAATTTTTTAAAAATTTGTGTTAATTCATTTCTAGCATTGATTTGTAATCTAGAAGGTATTTCTTCACTAAATAATTCAAGGAAAAATTCTGACATTTTAATTTTGTGTTTCTACCCAGATTTTTCCAATTTCTCTTGTCAGATCTCTGATCCTTGCAATATACTCAGCTCTTTGAGCAACACTTATAACTCCTCTAGCATCTAAAATATTGAATACGTGACTTGATTTTAAACATTGATCATATGCTGGAAGAGAAATTTTCTTTTCAATTAATGATTTTGCTTCTTCTTCGAGCATATCAAAAATTTTAAATAATTTATCTGTGTTTGCATACTCAAAATTATAGGCTGAAAATTCTTTTTCAGCTTGGTGAAAAACATCTTTGTATAAAACTCCCTCATCATTCCAAATTAAATCAAAAACATTTTTTTTACCTTGAATAAACATACATAATCTCTCTAAACCATAAGTAATTTCAACAGATATTGGATTGCATTCAATACCCGCCATTTGTTGAAAATAAGTAAATTGAGTAACTTCCATACCATCACACCATACTTCCCATCCAAGACCAGCGGCACCTAAGGTTGGACTTTCCCAATCATCCTCTACAAATCTGATATCGTGCTCTTCGTATTTAATACCTACTGATGAAAGGCTATTAAGATACATTTTTTTAATATCTTTTGGTGAAGGTTTTATTAAAACTTGAAATTGATAATAGTGTTGCAAACGATTAGGATTTTCTCCATACCTTCCATCTGTTGGTCTTCTTGATGGTTGAACGTAAGCTGTTTTCCATGGTTTAGAACCTAATGATCTTAGAGTTGTTGCTGGGTGAAATGTTCCTGCTCCAACTTCTAAATCATAAGGTTGTAAAATAACGCAACCTTTTTTTGACCAATACTTTTGAAGATTTAAAATTGTATCCTGAAAAGAAATAAATGATTTTGGATTTTTTGTTTTTTTTTTAGAAACCATATTTTTGCCAAATAGATCTTTCTTCTAAAACACTTATCAATTTATCCGCATGGTCTTCAGAAGACGAAAGTTTTTTGGCAAGCCATCCTTTAGACTTTTCAAATTTTTTAATTTCAACATCTTCACCAAATTTTTCTCTCAATATCTGTTCTGCATTCCCTATTCCATCTATCAAACCAAGTTTTAAAGATGTTTTGCCAGACCAAAATTCTCCAGAAAAAAGTTCAACATCAGTTTTGTTTAGTTTTGTTGATCTACTTTCCTCTACAACATTAATAAATTCTTGGTGAAGTTCCAGTTGAATATTTTTTAATCTTTGAATGTCCTCTTCTTTCTCATCTAAAAAAGGGTCTAGAGTACTTTTATTTTTTCCAGCTGTATAAACCCTTCTTTTAACACCTATTTTTTGAATTAAATCTTTAAAACCAAAAGAAGAATAAATTACTCCTATTGATCCGATTATAGAACTTGCATTAGCATAAATCTCATCACCTGCGCATGCAATTAGATAGCCTCCAGATGCAGCAACATCTTCAGCAAAAACTATTACTTTTTTTTTGTTTTTCTTAGATTGTTCTCTAATAAATTTATATATTAGATGTGATTGAACGGGTGAACCACCTGGTGAATTAATTGAAATTGCAACAGCCTCTGCTTTTTTTAATGAAAAAGCTTTTTTTATCATTTCTTCTTGAGAGGAATATTCTATTCCTTGTTTAAACTTTCCGACATTTCCTATGACACCGGTAAGTCTTAAATGACTAACAATTTTTTTTTTTTTAAAAAATGAAAACATACAAATGATTATAAAAATTTTACTTAATTATAAAGCTACTTATAGTTGAAGAATTAGGTGCGTCAATTGATAAGTATATTAATAAACTTAATGTAATATTTTGAATTTATGGGTTCAGTAGTTCAATTAAAAAAGCAAATAACGAATGCGTATACAGATTTAGTAAATTCTGTTGATGAAAAACTAAGTTTAGTTGAAGACAAAATTTCTTATAAATTAGATAGTAAAGTTGAGCTTGTTAAAGAAATGACAGCTTACCACATGACTAGTGGAGGTAAAAGATTAAGAGCATTGCTTACTTTGGAGTGTGCTAAATTGTGTGGATATACAAAAGGTAGTAGAGATGTGAACCTAGCTGCATGTGTTGAACTTATACACGCGGCAACTCTTATGCATGATGATGTAATTGACAGCGCAGATTTAAGAAGAGGCAAAAAAACTACAAATAAAATTTGGGGAAATCATTCATCAATTCTTGTTGGGGACTATTTATTAAGTAGATGTTTTGAAATGATGGTTGAGGACGGAAGTATTGAAGTATTAAAACTTTTATCTTCTACATCATCAACTATTGCTCAAGGAGAAGTTTTACAATTACAACATAAAGGTGACTCTGAAATGTTAGAAGATACATATTTGAATATAATTTCTTCTAAAACTGCAGCTTTATTTTCAGCATCTTCAAAAGTTGGATCGATAATTACTGATAAAGACAATAAATTTAAAGATGCACTAGAATTCTATGGAAAGAACCTTGGATTAACATTTCAGATTGCAGATGACACACTTGACTATAACTCAGAATTAAAAATGTTTGGTAAAGAGATAGGGAAAGATTTCTTTGAGGGCAAGGTTACTCTCCCGATTATTCTATTACATCAAAAATTATCTTCAGATGAAAAATTAGTTTTAAAAAAAATATTTGAACAAAATATCAGATCTAAAGAAGAATTTGACTATGTGCTTACATTGGTAAAAAAATATAACATAATTAATGAGTGCTACAAAAAAGCGGAGCACTATATAAGTTTAGCATCAAATTCATTAAGTATATTTCAAGATTGTGAAGAAAAAACTATACTCAAAAATTTAACTTCATTTAGTATTAATAGAAAATTTTAAGGTGATAAGAGAATTTTTTTCCAATCATTATTTTCTTTAATATATTTTAATCTTTCGTGAATTCTATTTTTACCATCTAACCAAAATTCAATTTCGTGGTGTTTTAACCTCCATCCTGACCAATGATCAGGTCTTGGAACATTATTTTCATCTTTATAGAGATCTTTAAATTTTTTTATAGATTGGTTTAGCTCTTCTCTATCTTTTAAAATTGAACTCTGATTTGATGCCCATGCACCAATTCTACTTCCGTAACTTCTGGATTTATAATAATTATCAGCTTCTTCATCAGATACTTTTTCAGCAGTACCAACTATTCGAATTTGTCTGAGTAAACTTTTCCAATGAAAGCACATCGAAATGTTTGGATTCTGCTTTATAGAGTTTCCCTTATTACTATTAAAGTTAGTGTAAAAAACAAATCCATCCTCTCCATAATCTTTGAGTAATACCATTCTTACATTCGGATAACCTTTTTCGTTAATAGTGCCTAGAGCTAATGCATTTGGATCATTTATTTCTGTTTTCTTTGCCTCGTTGTACCATTCAGTGAATAATAGTATTGGATTATCGAGATCTAGAAAGCATTTATCTAACCCTAAAGAATTTTTTTCGTTCATAATTTAACCAAAATAATTTATATAATAATATAATGTCTTTTAATACATTTGGAAAATTTTTTCGATTTACTACTTGGGGTGAGTCTCATGGTCCAGCAATAGGATGTGTTGTTGATGGTTGTCCTCCGAATATTAAGCTTAATATCAGAGACATTCAGTTAGAATTAAATAAAAGAAAGCCTGGTCAGTCAAAATTCACAACCCAAAGAAAAGAGGATGATAAAGTAGAAATTTTATCAGGGACATTTGAGGGCAAAACAACTGGTACACCTATCTCAATGATTATCTTCAATAAAGATATGCGTTCTAGGGATTATAAAAATATTAAAGATAAATTTAGACCTGGTCATGCTGATTATACATATTTTAAAAAGTATGGAATTAGAGATTATAGAGGTGGAGGCAGACAATCAGCGAGAGAGACTGCTTCAAGAGTAGCAGCAGGGGCAATAGCGAAACAAGTTTTGCAAAATATTATTGGGAAAAAGTACAGTGTAATTGGAGCCGTAACACAATTAGGAATACTAGGATGCGATACAGAAAAATGGAATGACAGTTTCATCACAAAAAACCCTTTATTTTGTCCTGATAAAACAGTTTTAAAATTATGGGAAAAATATTTACTTGGGATAAGAAAAGCTGGTTCATCATGTGGGGCTATTATTGAAGTAAGAGCAAGAGGTGTTCCTGTCGGATTAGGAGCTCCAATTTATTCAAAATTAGATATGGATTTAGCATCAGCAATGATGAGTATTAACGCAGTAAAAGGAGTAAATATAGGATCAGGAATGAACTCTGCTCAACTTTCTGGTGAACAAAATTCAGATGAAATGTCCCAAACAGGAAAGAAAACAAAATTTAAATCGAATAATGCTGGAGGAATTCTTGGAGGTATTTCTAGTGGTCAAGAAATAATAGTTTCTTTTGCAGTAAAACCAACTTCATCAATTCTTTCTCAAAGAAAAACAATTAATAAATTTGGAAAAAATACTTCAATTTCAGTCACAGGGAGACATGATCCATGTGTAGGTATTAGAGCAGTTCCTATTGGCGAAGCAATGATGCATTGTGTAATTCTTGATCACTACTTAATGAATAAAGCTCAATGTGGCAATTAATTAGTTTTTTTAATTAAAACTTTAGAATTTAGAGTTTCCAAAACCTTAGCTTCAATAGATTTAGCATCTAGACCAGCTTCTTTATACATTTCTTCTGGTTTATCTTGGTCTAAAAATTTATCAGGCAAAATCATTGATCTAAATTTTATATAATTATCTAATAAATTCTTTTCATTTAAGAAATGATTTACATGAGCTCCAAAACCTCCTATAGAGCCTTCTTCCAACGTAATGAGCACTTCATGATTTGTTGCAACTTGCCACATAAGATTTTCATCCAGAGGTTTTGCAAATCTAGCATCTATAATTGTTGGATTAATTCCCATTTTTTTTAAACCTTCTTCAGCCAATAAACATTCTTTTAATCTGTTACCAAAACTTACTAAGGCAACTTTCTTACCTTCTCTTATAACTCTACCTTTTCCAATATCTATTTTTTCGTTGATATCAGGTAATTCTAAACCTGTTCCATTTCCTCTTGGATATCTAAATGCACATGGTTGATTATTAATATCTACTGACGTATTGACCATTCTTACCAATTCTGCTTCATCACTTGCTGCCATAACAATAAAATTAGGTAAAGTTGATAAATATGTAATATCAAAAGCACCTGCATGAGTAGCTCCATCGGCGCCAACTAAACCAGCTCTATCAATTGCAAATCTTACTGGTAAACTTTGAATTGCAACGTCATGAACTACCTGATCATAAGCTCTTTGTAAAAATGTTGAATAAATTGCTGCATAAGGCTTATAACCCTCTGTTGCTAAACCTGCAGCAAAAGTAACAGCATGTTGTTCAGCAATTCCAACATCAAAAGTTCTGTCCGGGAAAACTTTACTAAATGCGTCCATTCCTGTCCCAGATGGCATAGCAGCAGTTATACCTACAATTTTACTATCTTTCTTTGCATGCTCTATTAATGTATTTGCGAATACCTTTGTAAAAGCAGGAGTCTTAGTTGTTGATTTTTGTTGAACTCCAGTTTGAACATCAAATTTTGTAACTCCATGATACTTATCATCAGATTTTTCAGCAAAACTATATCCTTTCCCTTTTTGAGTTTTTATATGAATTAGTATTGGACCATTATGATTGCTTTCTTTTGCATTTTTTAAAATTGGCAATAGTACATCTAAATCATGACCATCAATTGGACCAACATAATAAAAACCTAATGAATTAAATAATGTACCACCTGTGACAGCCGATCTCAAAAAATCTTCAGCCTTTCCAGCCTTTTTGCTAAATCTTTTTGAAAATGATGAAATAATCATTTTAACTGTTTCTCTGAAACTAAAATAAATCTTACCTGAAAAAATTTTAGCAAGATAAGATTTCATTGCGCCAACTGGTTTTGCAATTGACATATCATTGTCATTCAAAATTACGATCATTTTTGTTTTTGAGTCTCCAGCATTATTCATAGCTTCATATGCCATTCCTGCGCTCATGGCACCATCACCAATAACTGCTATAACCTGATCTGATTTATTTGATAATTTATTTGCTGTTGCAATACCAAATCCAGCAGAAATAGAAGTGGAACTATGAGCTGCACCAAAAGGGTCAAATTCACTTTCCGATCGCTTTGTAAAACCAGATAATCCACTTCCTTGTCGTAAAGTTCGTATTTTATCTTTTCTTCCTGTTAAAATTTTATGAGGGTATGATTGATGACCAACATCCCATATCAATTTGTCCTTAGGTGTGTCAAAAACATGATGAAGTGCTACTGTTAGTTCTACAACACCTAAGCCCGCACCTAGATGACCACCTGTTTTTGAAACTGCATCAATCATTTCTCTTCTTACTTCTTCTGATAGAACTTTTAATTCTTCATTATTGAGTTTTTTTATATCTGAAGGAAAATTAATATTATTTAAATATTTATAATTCTGCATTTATTTATTTCTACTTAATATAAATTCAATTGTCTCTTTTAAATCACTAGCATTATTTCCATAGTTAACTAAACTATTAAATATTTCTTTTTTTAGTTTTGATGCATATTTAATAGCATTTTTATATCCTAGTAAACTTATTAATGTTGCTTTTCCCCTTTTTGAATCTTTATTTGTTTTTTTTCCTGCAGTTTTTGATGTACTGCTATAATCAATTAAATCATCTGCAATTTGAAAAAGTAAACCAATTTTTTCACCAATAATTGAGAATTTTTTTATTTGATCTTTTTTATTTGTCAAAATAACTGGAGACAAACAGCTGAATGAAAATAATTTTCCAGTCTTTTTAATCTCCATATCTATAACTTTTTGTTTAGAAACTTTTTTTCTTTCATAATTTAAATCCAAAAATTGACCTCCAGCTATTCCTTGGTGACCTGATGATTGAGATATTAGATTTATTAGGGATATTTTTTTATTGTTATTTATATTGAACTTTGGATCAGATAAAATTTCAAAAGCTAATGTCAAAAGGGAGTTTCCAGCTAAAACAGCTGTTGATTCTCCAAATTTTTTATGTGTAGTTAATTTACCTCTTCTAATATCATCATCATCCATACACGGTAAATCGTCGTGTATTAGTGAATAAGCGTGTATACATTCAACAGCTGAACTTAAATATAAAAGATATTTTTTTTTGACATTAAAAATTTTTCCAACATCAAAAATAAGCTTAGATCTTATTTTTTTTCCTCCAGGAAATAAACCATACTTAATAGGTATAATTAGATCTGTTTTTTTTTGTTTTGCTAAGTAATTTTTTAAAAATTTATTTACTTCATTAACAGTTTTAACTAATCTTTTTTTCATTTTTTTTTGAGGTTAATTCATCAATTTTTAGCTTAGTACTTTCAGATATATTTTTTGAATCCTTTTGAAATTTTTTCTCTATTAAATTATTTAACTTTATTAAATATTGATAATCATCAATAGATTCTTCCAAATTTTTTTTACTTTCTAATTCTTGTATTAAACGATCTGCTATATCTGTGAGTTCACTCAAAGATTTTGATTCAATATCATCTGGCAAAATTTTTTCATTCATATAATAATTTGTAATATTATATGAAAATTAATGATTCAAATATTAAAAAAGCAGTAAAATATTTAAATAATCACGAATGTGTTGGAATACCTACGGAAACTGTCTATGGATTAGCTGCTAATGCCTATTCTGATAAAGCTACCAAAAGAATATTTAAATTAAAAGGAAGACCTGCCGATAACCCCTTAATTGTTCATTACTATAATATTAAAGATTTGGAGAAAGATTGTAAGACTAATACTTTGTTTTATAAACTTTATAATTCATTATGCCCTGGTCCAATTACATTTATATTAAAACTAAAAAATGAAAGCAAAATTTCAAAAAACGTTACTAATAACAAAAAAACGTTAGGTATAAGATTTCCAAGTCACCGAACCGCTAGAAAGTTATTAAAATCTTTAAAATATCCTTTAGCAGCGCCAAGCGCAAATATTTCTGAAGGGATAAGTCCAGTAACAAAAGATGATGTATATGATGAATTTGGAGAAAAAATTAAATTTATTCTAGAAGGCGGAAGATCAAAAATTGGTGTTGAATCTACGATTATAAGTTTAGTAAAAAAACCCCAAATCTTAAGATTGGGTGGTTTAAATATTTCTATATTAAATAAAAAATTAAAAACAAATTTAAAAACTAAATTGTATGCTAAAAGTAACATAAGTTCTCCAGGGAGAAGAAGAATTCATTATTCACCTGGTATACCTATTAGATTAAACGCAGTTAAAATAAAAAAAGATGAGGCTTTTATCCTAATTAAGAAGAGAAAAGAAAATAATAAGAATTATTTTTACTTAAGTAAGACAAATAACCTAATGGAGAGTGTTAAAAATTTATATAAAACATTAAGAAAAATTAAGAAGTTAGGTTACAAAAAAATAGCTGTACAAAGAATACCAAACCAAAACTTTGGATTAGTGATTAACGATAGACTTTTTAGAGCATCAAAAAAATGAAGAATTTAGTGGAAGTTAAAAATATAAAAAAAAATTACGGAAAGAATGAAGCTGTCAAAGGTATAAGTTTTAACATAAAACAAGACGAAATTTTAGGTCTATTAGGTCCAAATGGCTCGGGCAAAACAACAACGATAGGCATGTTATTGGGACTTTTAAAACCAACTAGTGGAGAAATTTTAATAAACGGTCAAAAATTGGAAGGGAATAGAATTGAAATCTTGGAACAGATTAACTTCATATCTCCATATATTGAATTACCAAAAAAACTTACAGTTAAACAAAATCTAACTGTTTATGGAAAATTATACAAAATAAATAATATTAATGAGAGGATCGAATTTTTATCAGAAAAATTAAGATTAGAAGATTTGCTTAATAGCATTACCGGTGAATTATCATCTGGACAAAAAAATAGAGTAAGTTTGGCAAAAGCATTAATCAACGAACCAAAAGTATTGCTATTAGATGAGCCAACTGCATCATTAGATCCAGAAGTAGGTGATTTTGTTAGATCTTTTTTGGAAGATTATAAAAAAGAAAAAAAAATATCTATACTTCTTGCCTCTCATAATATGAATGAAGTCACTAGGCTTTGTAAATCAATTCTAATGATGAAGGATGGGATTATTATCGATGAAGGAAATCCTAAAGAATTAATCAATAAACATGGCAGAAAAAACCTAGAGGAAGTTTTTTTAAAATTATCAAGGAGCAAAAATGAGCTTAACTAGAATGTATGGTCTTTTTTTAAGACATTTTTATTTAATTACCAGATCTTTCCCAAGAGTTTTAGATCTTGTTTATTGGCCAACTATTCAAATTACTTTATGGGGATTTATCTCAAATTTTTTTGCTACACATACAACATATTATAATAATGCGGTAGGAGTTATATTAACGTGCGCAATCCTTTATGATTTTCTTTTCAGAACAAGCATTGGATTTAATATGCTATTTCTTGAAGAGATTTGGAGTAGAAACTTTACAAATTTATTTATTGCGCCAATGAAAATTGGTGAAATATTAACTTCACTTGTTGCTACAGCTTTGATTAGAGCTCTTATAGGTTTAATACCAGCAGTGCTTTTAACTTCTCCATTATTCGGTATTTCAATTTTAGATTTAGGAATATTTTTATTCTTTTTATTTTTGAGCCTATATTTATTTGGAATAACACTTGGCATCCTGGTATCTGCTGGTCTATTAAGATATGGACCCTCTTTTGAAAATATTGCATGGTCTACAATGTTTTTATTAGCTCCATTTGGATGCATTTATTATCCAATTGAAATATTGCCAGAGGTGTTCCAGAAGATAGCTTATCTACTACCATTGGTATATATATTTGAAGAAGCAAGAAATATTTTGATTAATCAAACTGTAGATATTCAAAATATCTATTATGCTTTCGTGTGGAATGGAGTTTACTTTGTATTATCAATTGCATTATTCTATTATTCTTTCAATGTCGCAAAAAACAAAGGAACGCTTATTAATATGGGCGAATAATGGTGCGCCCGCAAGGAGTCGAACCCTGAACCTCCAGAGCCGAAATCTGGCGCTCTATCCAGTTGAGCTACGAACGCATAATAATTTAATATAATAATTTATGAAAAATATCATCAATTTTATTATTAAAGAGGATGATAATAACAAGAGAGTAGACACAATATTAGCAAATCATGATAAGAGTTTAAGTAGATCTAGAGTAAAAAATTTAATATTAGATAGTAAATTAAAAATTAACGAGAAAATTATACAAGACCCTTCAATTAAAACTAAATTAAATGACAAAATTGAGCTTGAAATTGTTGAACCTAAGAAACAAAGCTTAAAACCTTATAATTTTAAATTAAACATAATTCACGAAGATGAAGATTTAATTGTGATTGACAAACCATCTGGAATTTCAATGCATCCTGGTGCTGGTAATTATGATAATACGATAGTTAATGCGTTAATGAATTATGATAGCAAAAATTTATCTGATATTGGAGATGAACTGAGACCTGGTATAGTTCATAGAATTGATAAAGATACTTCTGGATTAATTGTAATAGCAAAAAATAACTCAACTCATGAAAAATTATCTCTTCAATTCTCTGAACATTCTATAACTAGAGTTTATCTAACTTTAATTTGGGGAAAATTAAGGCCTCAAAAAGGAACAATTGAAACATTCATAACCAGAAGTTCGAAAAATAGACAGATCATGGAAGTATCATCAACCAAAGGCAAAAAAGCAATTACACATTATGAAACATTAGAGCTTTTTGAGAATGATAATGTTCCAACTTTTAGTTTTATACAATGTAAATTAGAAACTGGGAGAACTCATCAAATAAGAGTTCATATGTCATACAAAGGTAACAATATTCTTGGAGATAAAAAATATAAAAAAAAATTTAAAAAATTAAAAAATATTGATGAAGATCTTAATAATAAAATTTCCAATCTTGAGAGACAATTTTTACATGCAAAACAGCTAGGTTTTGAGCATCCAAGGACAGGGGAAAGATTAGAATTTTCATCAAATATCCCAAACGAATTAAATGATATCTTAAAAAAACTAAGAAAATTAAGTAAATAAAACGATTGTAAAAAAAAATTTCTCTATTACATAAATACTTCCTATGAGTAATAATACATACAATTTGCCTACTCTTTCAAATGAAGGTGGTTTAGCTGCATATCTAGCTCAGATAAAAAAATTTCCTATGCTAGATGCTGAAGAAGAATATATGCTCGCTAAAAACTGGCAAACTACAGGAAATGTTAAATCAGCTGAAAAACTCGTTACAAGTCATCTTAGACTAGTTGCTAAAATAGCAATGGGGTACAAAGGTTATGGTTTGCCTCTTAATGAAATGATTTCAGAAGGTAACGTAGGTTTAATGCAAGCTGTTAAAAAATTTGAACCAGAAAAAGGTTTTAGACTTGCAACTTATGCGATGTGGTGGATTAAAGCTTCAATTCAAGAATATATTCTAAGATCATGGAGCTTAGTAAAAATTGGAACCACAACAGCTCAGAAAAAGCTTTTTTTCAACTTGAAGAAGTTAAAAAATCAAATTGCACCTAGAACTGAGGGTGACTTACGTGATGAACACGTAAAAGATATAGCAAACAGATTAGATGTTAGTGAACAAGAAGTTGTATCTATGAATAGAAGGCTTTCAGGAAAAGAGCAGTCATTAAATGCACCTATTGGAGAAGATGGTGATGAATGGCAAGATTGGGTTGTAGACAATGAAATGGATCAAGAACTTAAATTTGCACAAAATGAAGAAATGGAACAACGAAAAGATCTTCTTCAAGATTCTATTAAAATTTTAAATGAAAGAGAAAAAGAAATACTTTACTCGAGAAGATTAACAGATGATCCAATAACTTTAGAAGATTTAAGTAAAAAATTCAAAATAAGTAGAGAGAGAATAAGGCAAATTGAAAATAAAGCATTTGAAAAACTTCAAAAACATATGCTGAACTCTGCTAAATCAAAAAATTTGTTACCAGCTAATTAAGCTTATTAAAATTCTTTTCTAATATTTGCAGTTAAACTGGTATTAAATGCTTCGTTATCATTTCTATAATGATCGACCATGAAACTTATATTTAAACCATCTTCCAACGCAGCCCCTAATCCAAGGGTTAGTTTTGCATGTGATGTATTTTGATCAGATATTGCATTAGCATAAATAGTTGAAGAATCATTCACATAATAAGCTTCTGATAGTGAATTTATTGTTTTATTTTTACCAATTTCAAACTGTATTAAAGGAGTAATAAATCCTTGATCTATCTCTAATATATTTGAAAAATTAAATCCAAAAGATAATGACGAACTTTTTATATTTTGATCATTGTAATTAATTGAATCACCATCGCCACTTTCAATATAATCGTCTAATATAGTAAAACCTAAATCTATCCTAGAATAGTAATTTAAGTTTTTATTTTCTTTTTGTTCTAATGGTTCGTACAAGTAAGTGAAACTTCCAAATAATTGTTTTCCATCTCTTAAGCCTTTATTATTTCCTCCAGATACTTTTCTATTGATATCGATTTCTGTTTCTCCAAATCCAATGGCAGCCTCAAAATATCGATTTTCAAAAAATTGGTTGCTTCCATAGATTAATAAAGATTTTGCTGTTGCATCCATATATGCATCATTACTTCCAATTTGAGTTTCTTGCTCAGATTGATTTAATGCCAAACCTATAGTTTTTAGATCTGTAATTTTTTTATCAAATCCTAACGTAAAACCCTTGGTGCTAAGATCCTGACCTAAGTCTTTACCTTTGTTGTTTATTCTACCAAAAGAAAGGTTGCCTTCACTCCAAAAAGCAAATTTTCTCTCCTTTTTTTCATATTTTATTAAGTTAGTTGTTAAAGCATCAACTATTTTGTTTGCGTATGGGTCATTAAAATTTAATGCTATTTTATTTCTTGAAGTGTTACTATTTTGAATTGGTCTTATAAAATTTAAGCGGCTATTTACTCTATTTAATGACTGAGTCATTGATTGAATTGAGGCTGTTGTTTGATTTTTTACTAAAGTTTTTACAGTATCGTCAAAAATTTGACCTTTTGCAGTAGTAAAATTTATAGTTGTTGTGTTTGAAATACCAGCATAAGAGTTTCCAACTGCATCATCAAATGCGGTTGAATCTATTTTTACATGATAGGATGTGTCATTTTCTAAGTCAGATGACGGATTAATAGTAATTTCAGTTGTTCCACTTCCAGATAGTAATGATCCTGTTACATCAATCTCTATCGCTTCGCCTGTTGATGTATTTATTATATCAATATTTCCACTTTCGGCATCTACAGCTTCATTAAATGTAAGAACTATATTTGATGATATGCTAACATTAGATGCATCATCAGATGGCGAAGAAGATGTTAAAGTAGGATTATTATTATCTACTGTTTTAAAATTTAATTCTGTTTTACTTGAAATACCATCAAAATTATTAAATGCTGCACTATCTACTAAGATATAATATTCAGTATCCTCATCTAAATTTGATGATAAAGCAAATGTAGCTGTAACTGTTGCTGGAGCGGACAAACTCATAGCTAAAAACATTCCATTAGTTGAAAAAGTTTCAACAGTGCTGTCATCTGATGTTTTTTTTAAAATTACATTTCCGTTATTTGCTGTTACAGACCCTGATGCTAGCCACACGAGATCTATTCCAGTATTCACTGTAATCTGTGTTGCATTATCTGCAGGAGTAGTTGATGATAAATCAACAGCGTATACATGCTTAGAGTTGATTAAAATAACACAAAAAATAATAAATATATGAATATATTTATTGATCATATTAGTAGTATATGATGGATTTTATAGTTAATTAAATTAATTCTAATATTAATTAAATGGATCTATTAAGAGAATGGTATCTTCTCTCTCTGGACTTGTTGAAATACTAGATATTTTTGTCTCAATGAAGTCTTCAACAGCTTTTACATAAATTTTTGCATTATTAGGTAAATCGTCAAATTTTTTAATACCTTGTGTTTTAGATTTCCAGCCTTTGAATGTTTTATATACGGGTTTGACATTTAATTGATCTTCAACGGCAGCAGGGAAATAATCTATTTCTTTGCCATTTAGTTCGTAAGCTACGCAAAGATTTATTTCATCAAGTTCATCTAATACATCTAATTTTGTTAATGCTATACCATTGATGCCTGAAATCTTTATAGTTTGTCTAACTAGAACTCCATCAAACCAGCCACATCTTCTTTTTCTGCTTGTAACAGTTCCAAATTCATGTCCTTTTTCACCTAAATGATTACCAATGTCATCTGTCAATTCTGTTGGGAAAGGTCCTTCACCTACCCTAGTTGTGTATGCTTTTGTAATTCCTAATACATAATTTATTGAGTTTGGACCACATCCAGATCCTGTTGCTGCTGAAGCTGCAACCGTATTGGATGAAGTTACATATGGATATGTTCCATGATCAACATCAAGTAATATTCCTTGAGCTCCCTCGAATAATATTTTTTTATTTTCTGATTTAAATTGATCTATCTTTCTCCAAACAGGTGCAGAATATTTTAAAATATTTGGAGCTATTTTTAATAATTCTCCAATTAGTTTATCTTTTTCATATATTGGCTTACCCAATCCTTTTCGGATAGCATTATGATGTTCAAGTACTAGTGATAATCGATTTTCTAGATTTTTTTTGGATGCAAGGTCCATTACTCTTATAGATCTTCGTCCTACTTTATCTTCATAAGCTGGGCCAATTCCTCTTCTTGTAGTACCAATTTTTGATTTACCAGCAGAGTCTTCTCTTATTTCATCCATTTCTTTATGAAATGGTAAAATTAGTGTGGCAGCCTCAGATAAAATCAGATTATTTTCATTGATTTCTACAGCTTTAGATTTAGCTTCCTCGATTTCATCTAGCAACGCCCATGGATCTACCACAACTCCATTTCCTATAATAGAAATTTTATTTTTTCTGACAATCCCAGATGGTAACAATCTCAGTTTATAAGTAACACCATCTATGACTAGGGTATGACCAGCATTATGTCCTCCCTGGAATCTTACAACTACGTCTGCTTCGCTTGATAACCAATCAACTATCTTACCTTTTCCTTCATCTCCCCACTGCGATCCAACAACAACTACATTATTCATCTAAATTTCTTTTTTATAGTAAAACTATTTAAATGGTTAATTGGTCCATTTCCTTTTCCAAAGTTTGGTCTTGTTTTAATGGCATTGTTTACATATCTAATACCTAACTCACAAGATTTCTTTAGAGTTTTTCCACATCCATAATATGTTGCAATTGCACTTGATAATGTACATCCAGTTCCGTGAGTATTTTTTGTATCAATTTTTTTATTAACAAATATTGCAGTTTCTTTTTTATTTACAAAAATATCTTTTAATTTTTTAGAGCTTAAATGACCACCTTTAATTAAAACATTCTTAGCACCTAAATCTAATAATATTTTGGCAGCATTTTTCATATCTGTTATAGATTTAATTTTTATTTTTGTTAGTATTTCAGTTTCAGGAATATTTGGTGTTATTAAATCAACTTTTTTTATTAGTTTTTTTTTCAATACTAAAATGGCTTTATTGTCTATAAGCTTGGTTCCACCTTTAGCCACCATAACAGGATCTAATATTATTTTTTTTAATTTTGATTTTTTTATTGATTTTAATACTGAATTTATAACCTCAGTAGAATGTAGCATTCCTATCTTTACTGAATCTGGCCTAATATCTTTTGACGTAAATTCAATTTGATTAGAAATTTCTTTACTACTCATTGGTATTATAGACATTATACCAGTAGTATTCTGAGCTGTAATTGCTGTTATTGCAGTCATAGCGAAAGAGCCAAGAGAAGTAACTGATTTAATATCTGCTTGGATACCCGCTCCTCCAGAGGAGTCTGATCCTGCAATAATTAATATTTTAGATTTGATTTTCAATTTACCGAATAGATTTTTTAATTATGTTAACACACATTTTATTTAAATTTGTATCCTCTGACTCGCTCATAATTCTTATTTTTGGTTCAGTACCAGATTTTCTAACTAAAATTCTACCTCTGTTTTTAATTATTTTATTTGCTTCGTTAATTGCTTTTTTGCATTTTGGCGAATAAATAATTGATTTATCTTTAACCTCTATATTTTCTAATATTTGAGGGGTGGGTTTAAATTTGTTAAAAAGCTCACTTGCTTTTTTTGTTTTTCTTAAAGAGAAAAGGATTTCTAGTGCGACTAATAAACCATCTCCAGTTGTCGCAAACTTTCCAAGAATAATATGACCAGACTGTTCCCCCCCTAAATTAAATTTATTTTTTTTCATTTTTTCTTTTACATATCTATCTCCCACATCTGATCTTAAAAATTTAATACCATTGTTTTTAAAAAAATTTTCTAAACCATAATTTGACATTAATGTACCAATGACGCCTCCTTTTAAAATTTTTTTTCTTTTCCATCTCTCACCTAACATTGCAAGAATTTTATCTCCATCAATAATCTTTCCTTTTTCATCACAGACAATTATTCTGTCAGCATCTCCATCCAATGAAATACCTATATGAGCTTTATTTTTTTTTGTAATTTGACAAATTTTACTTGGGTAAGTAGATCCAGATTTAAGATTTATATTTAAACCATTGGGAGATGTGCCAGTGTCATATACTTTAGCACCTAATGATTTAAATAAATCAGGTCCAGCTTTATAACCGGCACCGTTGGCACAGTCTAAAGCAATTTTAATACCTTTTAAACTGAAAGAGGATGGAAAATTTTGTTTTAAAATTTTTATATAATTTTCATTAGCATCCTCTAATCTTTTAACTCTCCCTAATTCTATTGGTTTTGATAGATTTTTAGTAATCTTTGAATCAATTAGCTTTTCAATTTTCTTCTCAATTTTATCAGATAATTTAAGTCCATCAGGTCCAAATAACTTTAATCCATTGTCGTGATATGGATTATGAGATGCAGTAATCATTATACCCATATTAGCTCTCATTTTTTTTGTTAGCATCGCTAAACCATTTGTTGGTAGAGGTCCCAAAGTATAAATATGCATTCCTGCTGATGCCAATCCAGATACTAAAGCTGGTTCAAGCGTATATCCTGATAATCTAGTGTCTTTTGCAATAATTGCTGTTTGTTTACTTTTTTTTAAATTTTTAAAGTATGTTCCCGCTGCTAAGCCAAATTTGAAAAACATTTCTCCATTTATCTTAGATCCATTAACTTTTCCTCTAATTCCATCTGTTCCAAAATATTTTTTAATCATTTTTAGTTTTGTAATTCTTTAAATACTTTAAATGCTTGATTAATTTCTTTAATATCATGAACCCTGAGAATTTGAACTCCTTGAAGGTATGCTTGAATGCATGAGGATACAGTTCCACCAATCCTTTCTTTAGTGTCATTTTCACTTGAAATATCCTTAATAAAACTTTTCCTAGACAATCCCAACATTACAGGAAGGCCTAATGAATGAAAAATAGAAATATTCTTTAAAAGAGTAATATTATGTTTCAAATTTTTTCCAAATCCAATACCTGGATCTAATATAATATTATTATGCTTAATACCTTCGGTTCTTAAGTATTTTAATTTATTTTCAAAGAAATCATAAATATCAAGCAATACATTATTGTACGATGGTTTTAATTGCATATTTTTTGGTGTTCCTTTCATGTGATGAATAACAAAAGGTTTTTTCGTTTTTTTTAAATAATTTATAGTCTCAGGATCATAACTTAGTCCAGACACATCATTTATAAGATCTACTTTTATTTTGGAAGCTTTATCCATAACAAAACTTTTTCTAGTATCTAATGAAACAAAAGTTTTTTTATTTTTTAAAATTTTTAAAATAATCTTTATTCTATCCCATTCTTTTCTAGGATTAATATCTTTTGCACCTGGTCTTGTAGACTCTCCTCCAACGTCTATTATCTTTGCGCCATTTGATAATAAATTATTTACATGTTTTAACGCTAAATTATTTTTATTATATTTACCACCATCTGAGAAACTATCTGGAGTTAAATTAACTATGCCCATCAAAATAGGGATATCGGATAAATTTATTTTTTTAAAAATTTTCTTTTTTTTTATATTTTTTAAATCTCTATAAACTTTTTTTTTTAATTTAGTTGAAAGTTTACTAATATCTTTAATATTGATTATTTTGTTTTTTTTTCTGTCAATGATTTCTAATTTATCAAAGGAAATATGATTGTAACCATTGAGAGGAATAGATTTTTTTTTTTTAATGTATGTTTTTGATGTTGTTCCGTAATAAAAATTACACGCTCTAGTGTAATATTTATTCATTAATGTTTAGTGCACTATCTTTGGTTTTAGGCCCATTGAGCCAAGTGCTGAGCTTTGATCATCATCTTCAACTTTAAGATCTTCTTTGTTCTTAGGATATATATTTTTATTTATTAAATCTTCAATTTCAGCACCTGTTAAAGTTTCATAAGTAAGTAAGGCTTTTGCTAGTTTATGCAGATCATCAATTTTTTCAGTCAATACTTTTCTTGCTCTCTCGTAACCCATATCAACAAATTTTCTAATTTCGCTATCAACTTTTCTAGCTGTTTCCTCAGACATATTTTGCTGTCTTGCAACAGACCTTCCTAAAAATACCTCTTCTTCATTTTCACCATAAGCAACTGGTCCCATCTCTTTACTTAGTCCAGCTCTCATAACCATAGCTCTTGCTCTTTTAGTAGCTTGTTCAATATCGCTTGCAGCTCCTGTAGTTACTTTGTCATCTCCAAAAATTATTTCTTCCGCAACTCTTCCACCCATTGCTATAGCCATTTGTGCATGAAGTTGTTCTCTTGTTTGAGAGACTTCGTCTCTTTCAGGTAATTGCATAACCATTCCTAGAGCTCTTCCTCTTGGTATTATTGTTGCTTTATGTATAGGATAAGCAGCTTTTTCATTAATTGTTACAATTGCATGTCCAGCCTCATGATAAGCAGTTAATTTTTTCTCCTCTTCTGACATAACCATAGACCTTCTTTCAGATCCCATCATCACTTTATCCTTAGCCTCCTCAAATTCTTGATATGTAACAATCCTTTTATTTTTTCTTGCAGCTAACAATGCAGCCTCGTTTACAAGGTTTGCTAAATCTGCTCCAGAAAATCCTGGGGTTCCTCTAGCAACTGTTCTTAAATTAACATCAGGCGCCATCGATATTTTCTTTGCATGGACTTTTAAAATCTTTTCTCTCCCTATTAGATCTGGATTTGAAACAACAACTTGTCTATCAAATCTTCCTGGTCTTAAAAGAGCTGGATCTAATACATCTGGTCTATTAGTTGCAGCAATAATGATTACACCTTCATTAGTATCGAAACCATCCATCTCAACTAATAGCTGGTTAAGAGTTTGCTCTCTTTCATCATTTCCACCACCAAGACCTGCACCCCTACTTCTTCCTACAGCATCAATCTCATCAATGAAAATTATACATGGAGAATGTTTTTTACCTTGTTCAAACATATCTCTAACTCTTGAAGCTCCAACACCAACAAACATTTCAACGAAATCTGATCCAGATATCGTAAAGAATGGAACTCCTGCTTCTCCAGCAATTGCTCTTGCTAATAATGTTTTTCCTGTACCAGGGGGACCCACTAATAAACATCCTCTAGGTATCTTGCCACCTAGCCTACTGAATTTTCTTGGATCTTTTAAAAATTCTACTACTTCTTCTACTTCTTCTTTAGCCTCTTCAACACCAGCAACATCATTAAAAGTCACTTTACCTTTTACTTCATTCATCATTTTTGCTTTCGATCTTCCAAAGCCCATGGCTCCACCTTTTCCTCCTTGCATTTGTCTCATAAAGAAAATCCATACTGCAATCAATAAAAGCATTGGGAACCATGAAAGAAGTATTCCTAATAATGAAGGCATTTTTTCCTCTAATGGACTAGCGGAGATGCTAACACCTTTATCACTCAACTTCTGAATTAAGTTCGGGTCCTCAGGTGCATAAGTGGTAAATTGGTTTCCATTTGATAATACACCTTTTATATTTTTTCCTTGTATCTCTACTTTAACTACTCTTCCATTATCGACTTCTGTTAAGAATTCTGAGAAAATAATTTTATTTTTTTGAGAAATCGAACCTTGTGGGTTCTTAAACATATTATAAAGACCAATCGTTAAAATAACGATTATTCCCCACATAGCTAAGTTTTTAAAATTCATAGAGACTTAAATTAAGAATTATTAGTAAATTAACAAGTGTCAATTTGATCATTTAACAAAAAAAATTATCGTTTTTCTGGGTAAATAATCACCGAATCTTGAATTTTTTCAATAATACATCCAGAAAGTGTCAATTTCACGTTTTTGTTTGAAAACTTTAAAGAATCTATAAGACTATTCACCTTTTTGCCTCTTGGATAGTTTTTTTTCCTACTAATGCGTTTAATTACTTGCATAATACTTCTCAAAATAATTTCCTCGGGATTATTAAAAAAGGATTGGTTTAATATTATTTTTTTATCTTTCTCAAAATACTTTGAGTTTTCTAAAATATTTTTATCAACATAAAATTCGATTACTTGATCACTTTTTGATAAATTTTTTAAAGTTAAATAGAATTTATTAAACTTTAGACCTTCTTTATCTAAATTTATTAAAAGTTTCCTAATTCTACTCCTCAAAAATTTATCATCATTATTTGTGGGATCATCTATAAAAAATCCAAAAGTTTTTTTATTTATTTTTAGTAGATCTTTTTTTGAAGTGGATAGAAATGGTCTAATAACATTAATTCCATTATAAATTATTACGTTTTTGTCAAAAGAAACAAGTCCTTTTAAACCAGAGCCTCTCAGAAATCTTATGAAAAAATTTTCAATTAGATCATCTTTATGATGACCTAATATAAGATAGTCTATTTTTTGTTTATTGCACTCTTCAAAAAATAAATCATATCTTAAGTCTCTTGCATAAGATTGTATATTTTTATTAATTTTAACAATTTTTTTTGAGAGAATTTTACAATTAATTTTAAAGTTTTGTTTAAGTTTATACTTCAAGTTTTTAGCTTCGATTGTAGATTCTTTTCTTAGTTTATGATCTATTATTACAGGGTACAATTTAGAATGATGTTTTAAAGCATAGCACTGAGAGAAAAATAAAACTGCTAAGCTGTCAGCACCACCAGATACTCCAACCATAATCTTTTTATTGGTCAAATCGATAGATGCGAGATTATTTGAAAATAGGCTGTATAATTTTCTTACCTGGGGATCCTTTAATTTTGTTAGGTAAAAATTAAGAGTTTTCTTTGTTACACTCAAACTTTTTCTCTTCATATTTAGCTTTTTGAAGAACTGATTGAGTAGCATTTGGATACTGTTTTTTAACACCAGCAATCATCAAGCAACCCTGATCTTTCTCTCCTATTTGAACTAAAGATACACCAAGCTTCAAAAGGTTAATAGGTGCTTTTTCACTCTTTGGATATTTTTGATAACCTTCTAAATAAGCGGATGCTGCATCTGTATAGAGCTGTCTTATTCTAAAAGTCTCTGCATACCAATATTGTGCATTTCCAGAAAGATCATTATCTGGATTTGTATCCACAAATTCTCTAAACGCTCTTTCTGCCATATTATAATCTCCAACTTTTAAAAAACTTGTTGCAAATTCATATTGTTCTAATGGAGATGCATCAGGTAAAATTTTTTCCTCACTAATAAAATTTTCTGTTAAAATAGTTTTAGTTGTCTCAACAGATTTAATTGCTTGTGTCTCACTTGTGTCAGTCATATCTTTATAAGATATTGTTCCTAAATCTTGAGGTTGAGATGTGCCCGGCATAATTTTTTTGCTGGCTAGATTTGTCTCTGAATTTTCATTTGTTAATAAATTTTGTTCATTAATTTCATTTTTTTGAGTGAGGCTAGAATTGTTTTCTAAATCTTGAAATCTTAATTGGTTATCAGCTTGTGTTTTGGACAGTCTAGACGATAATTTGTCTACTTTAAAATTAATTTCCTCAAATTTGTTAGTCAAATTTTGAAATTGTTTTTCTATTTCAGATAATTTTAACAAATGTCTTGTCAAGACATCTTCTGTTTCTTTATTTGTTAAAGAGGTTTCTGCTCCAGTTTTTTTCTGAAATGACTCTGAATAAACTGCTCTTTCCAATGTTCTAAGATCTTTTTGAATAATTTCTAAGATTTCTCTCATATTTAATTCCTCAGAACCTGCACTAAATGTAATAAAAAAAATAGAAATTATATAAATAAAAATATTAATAAACTTTTTAAACATTAAATTATTCTTTAATTATAATGATGGCAAAAAAAAGACCCTTAAATTATTTATAATAATTTTAGGGTCTTTAAATATTTAAAATAGCTTTAATTAGCTTTTACAGTTACAGATCTTCTATTCTTAGACCAAGAAAGCGGATTTGAACCTGAGTCAACTGGTCTTTCTTTTCCATAACTTATTACTGAAATTCTATCTGCGGATATTCCATAAGTGATCAGATAATCTTTGGCAGCATTTGCTCTTCTTTCGCCTAAAGCCAAGTTATATTCTCTTGTTCCTCTTTCATCGGCATGACCTTCGACCACAACATTGATGCTAGAATTTTCTCTTAACCAATTTGCTTGTTTTCTTAATGTGTCTCTTGATTTAGTTGTTAAAATAGATTCGTTTGTCGCAAAAAATACTCTGTCCGGAACACCGTCAGCTAAATATTTAACTGTATCAGTTCCTGTGTAGACATCACCTTGCATTTGACCCTCAACTGTCGTAGTGGTTTTTTTCGTGGCACAAGCCGATACGATTAAACTTAATAATATAACTAGAAAAGTATTTCTAAATGATTTGCTAAAATTCATTAATGCTCCTTAATAATTTATTAGAACTTTTTCACAACTAATTAGATGTTTCAAGCATAAAAATCAACTTAATTTATATTAAAAATTAATAAAAAAGCCCTAATTACTTAATAAAGACGACCAAGATGGGTCAGAGGCATCCGTCTCTGTTTGAACTTGCCTTTCATTATAACCTGTAAGATCTATAGACCATAACTTGGCACTAAATCCTTCACCTTTATCATTAGATTTGGTCTCTCTATAAAAAATTAACACTCTTCCATTTGGAGACCAAGAAGGAGCTTCTTGATAGTAATTTTCAGTCAATAATCTTTCCCCAGATCCATCGGTTCGCATAACACCGATATAAAATTTTCCTTTATGTAGTTTTGTAAACGCAATTAAATCACCTCTTGGAGACCATACAGGTGTGCCATACAATCCTTTACCAAATGAAATTCTTTTTACATTTGAACCATCAGATTTCATTACATAGATTTGTTGAAATCCACTTCTATCAGAATTAAATGTTATAAATCGATTATCAGGTGAGTAAGAAGGCGATGTATCAATTGATGGATGATTAGTTATTCTTTCAACAATTCTATTTTCCAAATCCATTGTGTAAATATCTGAGTTTCCGTCTTTTGCAAAACTCATTATAATTTTTTTTCCATCTGGTGAAAATCGTGGAGCAAATGTCATTCCCGGAAAATCACCAACTACTTCTTGGGTACCAGTTTCAATATCTAATAAATATACCCTTGGTAAATTTTTAAAATAAGATAGGTAAGTCACCATTTGACTTGTCGGATTAAATCTAGGAGTTAAAACTAATTCATTTCCTAGTGTTAAATATTTTGTGTTAAAACCATCTTGATCCATAATAGCTAACTTTTTAACTCTTGCAGTCTTAGGTCCTTCTTCAGATACATAAATAATTCTGGTATCAAAATATCCTTTTTCTCCGGTTAATCTTTCGTAAACTTTATCAGAAATTATATGTCCAACCCTCCTCCAATTACTTGGAACCGTTGTAAATGCTAAAGCCATCATTTCTCTTCCGGCTAAAATATCCCATAGTCTAAATTCAACTTTTAATTTTTTGTCCTCAATTGTTACTTTGCCTGTAATTAAAGCTTGAGCTTTAATCAATGCCCAATCCTCAAATCTTGGTTTTAAATGAGCAATATCTGGCTTTTGTAAAAATGCTTCTTTACTAAGAGGATTAAATAAACCTGAAATTTTCAAATTATTCTCCACAACTAATGAAATCTCAGATCCAACATTTTCAATTTTAAGTTCATTAATTGAATTTCTTTTTGAATTGTCATCTTGAAACAATGGAGAAACTGCAATTGGTAAAGGATCTAAATTACCCCTTGTTATATCAATCTCTATTAATGAATAAGCCTTAGCTGACAATAAAAAAAATATAATAAAAAATAAATTAATTATTCTAATCATTATCCTCCAAGCATATCACGAGCGTCAAAATTTAAAATCATATTTTTCCATCTTTCATAACCACTTGTAGGAACTTTTAATGGATTACACAACTGAATAGCTCGTCTTACACTATCTGCTAGTGTTCTAAATTTTTCTTTACCAGGTGTGTTCATTTTTACATGATCTAACATTTCAAGTTTTTCAATTGTTCCGTCTGGTTTTAATTGGAGTTTAACTCTAACTAATAAATCTTCACTAAATGGCAAACCTATAGGAACACTCCAGCATGTAAATATTTGGGCCTTTAATGCGTCCTCTTCACTTAGGGTTAATTTTGAATAATCCATAGTCTCATCAGTCGATTGAGAAATCTTATCAACTTCTTTTTTTGTTTCTGCCAAATTTTCTTTTTTTTTATCAATTAAAGCTGCAATTTCATTTAAATCCAATTTTTCTTTTTTTTCAAATTCAGAAACTTGTTTAACTTTTTTTTCATCTAAAATAGGTTTTTTAGTTTGAACTATTTTTTTGATGTTTTCATCATTGATTTCTTTTGAAGGTTTCTGCTTTTTTTCTTCTTTAGGTTGAATTTTTTGTTTATCTTCATCTGGCATAGGCACAGCATTTAATTTTTCTTTTTTTAAATTTTCTATATTATTTTCACTTGTTGGTGTTTTTTTTGATGCAACCTTAGAAATTTCATTTTTTTTTTTATCTGTCTGAACTTCTTTTTTTTTATCTTTTTTTACTTTTTTAGGAGGAGCCTGTTCAGACAAAAGCTTTTCATTTTCTTTTTTTGCCTTCTCAATTATTTTTGATGCTTTTGGCGCGAAAGGAATATTTGTCTTTTCAGCTATTTGAATAAGCTCAACAGAGATAAGAGGTGGAATATCCAGAGGTTTTTTTGCAACAAATGGTAAAGCCAAAATACTCACCATAACAATAGCGACATGAAATCCAGATGAGATTAAAAGACCTCGATACATAATCTCTATCTCTCTTTATTCGGTTCAGATATTAAAGCAACTTTTGTAAATCCCGACCCTGAAAGCATTCCCATAATTTCAAGAACCCTTCCATAGTTAATAGCTTTGTCTCCCCTAACATAAATTCTTGTATCAGTTCTATTATTTGACACTGCCAATATTTTTACAATCAAATTGTTAAACTCAACTTTTGTTTCCTGAATAAAAATTTCACCTTTAGAATTAATTGTTAAAGTTAATGGTTCATTTTCCTCAGGAAGTGTATCAGCAGAAGTTTCTGGCAGATCTACCTGGACTCCAACTGTAAGTAATGGTGCAGTGACCATGAATATAATTAGCAAAACCAACATTACATCAACAAATGGTGTTACATTAATTTCACTCATCGGATCGTTTTTTGAACTTTTGAGCTTAAATCCCATTTAAATAATTGATAAGAATCTTTTTGAAAAATTTTCTAATTTTTGTGAGTATTTTCTAGAGTCTGAATTAAATTTATTGTACGCAATTACAGCAGGAATTGCTGCTAATAATCCAAGTGCAGTTGCAAATAAGGCTTCAGCAATACCTGGTGCAACTATTGCAAGGCTAGTGTTTCTTGAAATTGCAATCGATTGAAATGAATTCATAATTCCCCAAACAGTTCCAAACAATCCTATAAATGGAGCTGTCGATCCAACAGTTGCCAAAAAACTATTATACTTTTCAACTGCTACCATTTGTTTTTCAATATTTACTTCTAAAACACTAGATAGTCTCTCAGATAAATTTGATTTTGATCTAGTTTTCATAACTGTTTGCATAGAACTTTTAAATAATTTTGCCATAGGATCCTCAATATTTGAAGGCAGACTGTTATAAAATGTTTCAGCAGACTTTGATTTCCAGAATTTCTCTTCAAATTCCTCTGCACTTTTATTAATTTTTCTAAACATTCTTATTTTTTCAAATATTATTGCCCATGAATAAATAGAACTTAAAATTAATATTATGATTACTGACTTGACAATAATATCCGCACGTAAAAATAAACTAATTAAAGAAAAATCTGTATTACTTGCTAAACCTAAACTTTGCGTTGCAATATCTGCTTCCATTCAATCGTTTCCCATTAAAATATGTCATTAATTTGTCTTCAAAAAACTCTAATAGTCTAGTTATCGTTGTTTTCCCTTGTGTTTTCAAAATACTGAGCAATTAAAATAGCATCTGCTTTATTATTATCTTTTTTTCTTGATAACTTATTAGAAATTCTAGGAAACATATCTATTACTTTAGTTCGACTGGCATCTTTTTCAGAATTAATCAAATTAAAATGTTTTTTCCATTTTGCTGGTCTAACATAAAAAATGGGAAGTTCCATTGCAGAACATATTCCTTTAATTACTCCAAATGATTGTCCAAAATTAAACATACTTGTTACTCCTTGTCCTGGCATAGCAGAAACTTGTTCGACTATTACACTCATTTTTTCATTCTTAAATTTATTTTTTATTAGCATTATTTCATTATAAATTTGCCTACCATTAACTTGTTTTTTATTTTTTTTTCCTTCAGCCATTGTAGGCATGTCGATTACATCAATAACATTACCACCAGAAAAAAAACAGATAGCACCTGCTATTCCTGGATCAATTCCAACAATTATCATTTAATCTTCAAAGTTAACATTTGTATAAACATTTTGCACATCATCCTCATCGTCAAGAGTTTCTAAAAATTTTACCATATTTTGATTTTCTTCACCTTTAAGAGATACCTTATTAATGGGTAGCCACTCGATTTCGGTAGAAAGAAAATTTGCAATAACTTTTTCAAATTTTTTTTTTACCTCATATATTTCATCGATATTCGTATGCACTTCATGAAATTCGTCACGAGAAATACAATCATTTGCGCCCGACTCGATTGCTAATTCAAAAATTTTATCTTGTTCAATTTCATTTTTATCTATTTTAATTACACCCAATCTTTGGAAATTATGTGATGCAGATCCCTGGGTTCCTAAAGAGCCGTTATTTTTCGAAAATATTGTTCTTATATTAGAAGCAGTTCTATTTTTATTATCAGTCAATGCTTCAACTATTACAGCAGATTTGCTAGGTCCAAAACCTTCATACCTAATATTTTCAAAATTTGATTGATCATTGTTAGAAGACTTTTCAATTGCTCTCTCAATATTTTCTTTTGGCATGTTAGCTGATCTGGCTGCTTGTATTGCTGATCTTAATCTCGAATTCATATCAGGATTCTTATCTCCTAGTTTTGCAGCTACAGTGATTTCTCTGGAGAGTTTAGAAAAAATTTTTGATCTCTGTTTGTCAGCTTTGCCTTTTTTATGTTTAATACCCGCCCAATGTGAGTGTCCAGCCATAATTAATTTACGTTATTTAAACTCCCACCAAAAATGAAACTTTCTATATTTTTTGCTAAACCATTTCTTACATCACAATCTACAACTACCCCACTCAGAGAAGCTTCTCCATTGGCAGGAAAATGTTTTACAGCTTCTTTTTTTAGAAATCTGTTAATTGAATTTTGTGCATTCATACCAATTACCGAGTCATAGTCGCCACACATTCCAGCATCAGTAATATAGCTAGTTCCATTTTTTAGGACTCTTGCATCATTTGTTGGCACGTGTGTATGGGTACCTACAACTAAAGTTGCATATCCATCAAATAGATTACCTATAGCCATTTTTTCACTTGTTATTTCTCCATGAAAATCCACTATTAAAAAATCATAATCTTTTGATTTTTTGTTTTCTGCAATAAATTCAGTAGCAATTTTAAAAACATCATCACACTTTTTCATAAAAACATTACCCATAAGATTTAGTACACCAACTTTTAGATTTTTTTTTGAATTGAATATGGAGAAACCTTTACCAGGTAAATTTCCGCTCATATTTATTGGTCTTAATAATTTTTTTTCAGTTTTTATATATTCATAAATTTCTTTTTGATCCCAGACATGATTGCCTGTTGTAATCACATCTACACCTACATTAAAAAGTTCATTAGCAATATTTTCAGTTAGACCCACACCTTCACTGGCTGCATTTTCACCGTTAACACAAACAAAATCTATACCTTTTTTTGAGACTATATTTGGCAAGTTTTTTTTTACTGATTTAAAGCCTGCGTCTCCAACTATATCACCTAAAAATAAAATCTTCATTTTTACATTAATTTCTCTGTCAAAATTAAATCTAATTTTCTATCAAAATTTTCAATATTAATTTTATTAACTTTTTGATGTGAAAAAGCCAGTCCAATTGTTGTACATTTTTTAATTTGAGAAATTTTTTCTAAATATCTATCATAAAATCCACCACCATAGCCAATTCTGTTCCTGAATTTATCAAAAGCAACTATTGGTACAAATATTATATCTGGGTATACTTTTTTCAATTTTAATGGCTGAGGAATTCCTAATGAGCTTATTGTTAAAGAATCATTTGGACTCCATTTATAAAAATCCATTTGATGATTTCTTTTTATAACTGGTAACGAAATACAATAACCGTTAGAATAAAATTTTTTTAGTATTTGCAAACAATCAAATTCAAAATTTATTGGAAAATAACCTCCAATAATTTTATTTTTTGATAGATTAATTTTATTATGTAAACTATTTATAATATCATTGCCTATTTTGATTTCAAAATATTTTTTTTTTCTTAAGTTAATAATTTTTTTTCTTAATTTAAATTTTGACACTGATATTTTATGAAACAGAAGTATTTGTGCTATTTTTTTTGACAAAGTCTTCTATTTCTAAAGTTACTTTGTCTATTAAATTTTCATAACTTATTTTGTAGTTTTCAATATCATTCTCAAGTTCTTCTTGTGTTGAGCTTAAATTTTTAATTTCATTTTCTTTTCCATCTTTGTACTGATAAACTAAAGATTTTAATTCTTTAAATTTTTCTTTTAATTCTTTAAGCTCTTTTTTTTGCGCGTCTACTTTTTTTTTGGTTTCAAAATACTCATCCATGACTTTTATAGAAGATATTAGTAATAATTTATTCTCTCCGATATTTCCAAGGTCAAATTTTAGATCATTAAATTTTTTATTTAAACTCAATGATAATTCTTCCAAATGTTCCTCTTGACCATCTTCACAAGATAATAAATATTCTTTACCATTAAATTTTATATTTACATTTGCCATTTATCTAATTCTTCCAATAAATTATCTGTTTCTTGATTTAATTCATCAATTTTTTCATTAAATTGATTTTCTTTTCTTTTTGAAGTTTCGTAATCCTTTTTTAATTCATTTATTTGACTTCTAAGTTTTAAGTTTTCTTCTTCTAAGTTTTGGAGAGATGTAGTTAACTGTTTTTTTTCAATTTCTAATTGATTTTTTTGATCTTTTAAAATTGCAACTTTATCAAATTCTTCATTATGTTGAATGTTTATCTCTCCTAATTTTTTTAGAGTATCCTTTAATTTTTTTTCTTTTTCATCAATGTTTTTCATATATATATCTATATTAATAAATTGAATCACCTAAGTCTAGATAGGATACTTTTTGAAAAATATAGAAAAAAATTTATCAAATGCTATTCGTTTTTTATCAATGGATGCGGTTCAAAATGCTAATTCTGGTCACCCAGGTATGCCAATGGGAATGGCTGATGTTGCAACAATTTTATTTAAATATTTTCTAAAATTTAATCCAAAAAACCCAAACTGGCTTAATAGAGACAGATTTATTTTATCAGCTGGACATGGATCAATGTTACTTTACTCGCTTTTGTACTTGACTGGGTATAAAAGTGTATCACTTAACGACATCAAGAAATTTAGACAACTAAATTCAATTTGTGCTGGGCACCCAGAGTATCACCCAAACTCAGGTATTGAAACAACAACTGGTCCTTTAGGTCAAGGAATTGCAAATTCTGTAGGTTTTGCAATTGCAGAAGAAATTTTAAAAAAAAAATTAGGTAAAAATTTAATTAATCACAAAACCTATGTCTTGGCTGGTGATGGGTGCCTTATGGAAGGAATAAGTCATGAAGCAATGAGTTTAGCCGGTCACCTTAGGCTTAATAATCTTATAATGCTTTTTGATAATAATTCTATTTCAATAGATGGTCCCACTAGTTTGGCAGTCTCAGATGACTATAAAAACAGATTTAAAAGCTATGGATGGAATTATATTTTGATCAATGGTCACAATTACAGAGAAATTTATAATGCTTTAAAAAAAGCGCAAACATCAAAAAAACCGACTGTGATTTCGTGTAAAACAAAAATAGGATTTGGATCTCCAAATAAAGGTGGAAAGGCCTCTTCTCATGGAAGTCCTCTTGGAATAGATGAAATTAATTTAGTTAGAAAAAAATTAGATTGGGATTATAAACCATTTAAAATACCTCAAAGAGTCTTAATTGATTGGAGAAAAATTGGAAAAAAAGGTGTCAAAAAAGAAAAAATATGGAATAAAACTTTTAGCAAACACAAACAAAAATTTAAGAGTATTATAAAAAATAAATTCTCGAGTTCAATTATAAAACAAAAAAAAAATGCAATAAGAAATTTTAAGACTATAGCTACAAGAAAATCCTCAGAAGAGTTTTTATCAGCTATATTAAAAGAGAGAAATACTTTGATTGGTGGCTCTGCTGATTTAGCGGGATCAAACAATACAAAAACTAAGTTACATAAAATTATTAATTCAAGTAACTTTGGTGGTAATTATATTCACTATGGTGTTAGGGAACACGCAATGAGTGGAATAATGAATGGATTAGCTCTTCATAGTAATTTTATTCCTTATGGAGGTACTTTTTTAATATTTTCAGACTATTGCAAACCTTCAATAAGACTTTCTGCTATAATGAAACAGAAGGTAATTTATATAATGACACATGACTCAATAGGACTTGGAGAAGATGGACCTACGCATCAACCAGTAGAGCAACTTGCTGCTTTAAGATCTATTCCAAATTTAAATGTTTTAAGGCCAGCAGATCAAACTGAAACAATTGAATGCTGGGATATTGCTTTAAACAGCAACAAAACACCTAGCATATTAGCTTTAACTAGACAAAACTTAAAACCCATAAGAAAGAGTTTTAGCAAAAAAAATCAATGCTCTATGGGAGCTTACGAAGTTTTAAGGACTGGAAAAAATATAAATTTAACTATTTTAGCCTCAGGATCAGAGGTTAATCTTGCAATTGAGACTAGTCATAAATTGGCCAAACAAAAAATTTATTCAAAAGTAATATCAATGCCTTGCCAAGAAATTTTTGACAAACAAAACAAGAGCTATAAAGATAAAATTTTAAAAGAAAGCAAAAACACTTTTTCAATTGAGGCAGGATCAAATATGTCTTGGGAAAAATATATTGAAAAGGGCTTGTCTTTTTCAATAGAAGACTTTGGTAAAAGTGCTCCTTATAAAAAAGTATACGATCATTTTGGTTTAAGTAGTGAAAAAATTAGTAAAAAAATTAAATTTTATTTAAAGAAATGACAATAAAAGTTGGTATTAACGGTATGGGTAGAATTGGCAGAATGATTATGAGGTCAATTTATGAAAATTATAAAGGTAAAATAATTATCAAACATATTAATAATAGATCGAGCTCTGAAATTTGTGCAAATTTATTAAAATATGATTCAATTCATGGTAATTTTAGTTCTCTAGTAAAATCTGGAGGAAATTACATAAAAATAAATAAAGAAAAAATATCTTACACGCAACACTCTATGATTAATGACATAAAGTGGAAAAAATATGGTGTAGATTATGTTTTTGAGTGCACAGGTAAGTTTAACTCTAAAGATCAATTACTACCACATATAGAAAATGGGGTAAAAAAAGTTATTGTATCGGCTCCATGTAAAATGGCAGATAAAACTATAGTTTTTGGCGTTAATCATAAGAAGATCAACAAGAATGATAGGATTATTTCAGCAGCTTCTTGCACAACAAATTGCTTAGCTCCTGTTGCAGACGTAATTAATAAAAATTTTATAATTCTTAATGGTTTTATGACAACCATACATGCTTTTACAAGCGATCAAAGAATATTAGATAATTCTCACAAAGATCCAAGAAGAGCGAGATCTGCAAGTCAATCAATTGTACCCACATCTACTGGTGCATCAAAAGCTATTGGTGAGATTATACCATCATTAAAAGGCAAATTAGAGGGGATAGCAATGAGAGTGCCAACACCAAATGTTTCATTAATAGAATTTATATTCAATGTAAAAAAAAATATTACCTTAAAAAAATTAAATAACTCTTTATTTTCAGCTTCTAAAACAAAACTTAAAAATATTCTAAATGTTACAGATGAGAAGCTAGTCTCAGTTGATTTTAATCACAACAGTGCGTCTGCAATCATAGACTCTTCACTTACTAATGTAGTTGGTAATAAAATGGGTAAAATTTCAGCTTGGTATGATAATGAGTGGGGTTTCTCGAATAGAATGTGTGATATTGCTATTTATGCAAGCAAGATCAAGTAATGAAATCAATTGAAAATTTAGGAAATATTGAAAATAGAAGTGTAATTTTAAGACTCGATTTAAATGTTCCAATAAAAAATGGAAAAATAACAGATTCTAACCGGATTGATAAGGTTATGCCTACGCTAGAATTTTTATTAAAAAAAAAAGCAAAGATTATAATAATTTCTCATGTTGGAAGACCTAAAGGCAAAATAGTCAATGAACTTTCACTGGAACCAGTATTAATATATTTAAAAGATAAATTAAAAAAAAAAATTTCACTAGTTAAAGAAAATATTTTTAATTTAGATAAAAAGGATATTTTTAAGAATACAAATGAAAAACTAGCATTAATAGAAAATATTAGATTTTATCCTGAAGAAGAGTCTAATGATGAAAATTTTTCACAAAAATTAGCCAGTTTGGGGGAAATATATGTTAATGATGCATTTTCATGTTCTCATAGAAACCATGCATCTGTATCTAAAATAACCAAATACATACCATCTTATAGTGGATTTCAAATTAACTCAGAAGTAGATGCTCTCAATAAAATAACATCAGAAATAACAAAACCTGTAACATGTATAATCGGAGGTTCTAAAATTTCTTCGAAAATTAATATAATTAAAAATCTAATACCAAGATTTAATAATATTATAATTGTTGGAGCTATGGCAAATAATATATTTAAATTTCAGGGTCTAAACATTGGTAACTCTATTTATGAGAAAGGCATTGGTAATATAATTCAAGAAATTTTTTTATATGCTGAAAAAAATAATTGTAAAATCTACTTTCCAAAAGATGCTAAGACTGGAAAAAAATTAAACGATACATCTGTTGAAAAAGATTTAAGAGATATCGAAAACGATGACATTATTCTAGACGTAGGATCAAAAACTTTAGTAGAAATAAAAAAAATTATTGATGTCTCTTCAACTATACTATGGAATGGGCCGCTAGGTTACTTCGAGAATCAGCATTTTTCACAAGGAAGCTATGAAGTAGCAAAATATATTGCAAGTAAAGGTGAAAAAATTTTTTCTGTAGTTGGGGGTGGTGATACAGTGGCAGTAATTAATTCACTAAAGATAAACAAAAAATTTAATTTTGTTTCAACTGCAGGTGGAGCTTTTCTAGAATATCTTGAAGGTAAAGATCTGCCTGGTATAAAAGCATTAAACTAAATGTCTGAACTACGCAAAATTGCTCTACAAATATTATCAAAAGGCAAAGGTATTCTAGCAGCTGATGAAAGCACAGCTACAATGACAAAAAGATTAAATTCAGTTAACATAAAATCTAACGAAACTAATAGATTAATTTTTAGAGAAATTTTATTTTCATCTTCATCAGTGAAAGAATGTATAGGTGGAGTTATACTTTACGATGAAACGTTGAGACAAAAAACTTCATCAGGAAAAACTATACCAGACCTAATTAACTCGAGTGGATCTTTAGCAGGAATAAAAGTTGATACTGGAGCAAAAGTTTTAGCAGGTTCTAAAGAAGAAAAAGTTACAGAAGGTTTAGATGGTTTAAGAGAAAGACTAAAAGATTATTATAATCTTGGTGCAAGATTTACAAAATGGAGAGGAGTCTTTTCAATTTCAGATAAATATCCAAGCAATCTGTCAATTTCTGTGAATGCTCACGCCTTAGCTAGATACGCTGCATTAGTTCAAGAAGCTGGTATGGTACCTATTATTGAGCCAGAAGTTTTAATGGATGGAGGACATTCTGCTGAAGTTTGTTTAAAAAAAACGTCAGAAGTAATTAAAAGATGCTACGAAGAATTAGAATTAAATAAAGTAGATTTAAAAGGGACAATTTTAAAGCCAAACATGATCCTGCCTGGTAGTAAATCAGATAATAAAATTTCAAATGAAGAAACTGCTGAGCTTACTTTAAGATGTTTGAAAGATAGTGTGCCATCAGAAGTGCCTGGAATAGCTTTTCTTTCTGGTGGTCAAACTGAAATAGAGGCAACAGCCAATCTTAATCAAATAAATATTAAAAATGATACAAATTTTATAATTACTTATTCCTATGGAAGAGCTCTACAACAAAGCGCCTTAGAATTTTGGTCTAAGGATATTAGTAATAAAGTTGGAACCCAAAAGATATTTGATCATAGAGCTAAAATGTGCACTCTTGCTGCTCAAGGGAAATGGTCTAAAAATCTTGAAAATCCTAAATAAAAAATTTGTATATCTAATTTCGCCAAATAAAATTAAGCACAATTCTTTTTTTGTTAATTTAAACTTAATTTTAAAAACTAATAAAGTAAGTTTTTTTCAACTAAGACTAAAAAATGAAAATTTAGAAAAAAAAATCTTAATTGCAAAAAAGATAAAAAAAATTTGTAAAAAAAACAAGGTTAAATTTATAATAAATGATGATCCATATATAGCTTTGAAAGTTAATGCTGATGGCTGTCATTTAGGTCAGAAAGATATGAATATAAAAAAAGCAAAAAAAATTTTGAAGAATAAATATATAGGCATCACATGTCATAATTCATTAAGACTAGCAAAAATTGCATCTTTAAATGGTGCTAATTATGTTGCTGTTGGGGCCTTTTACAAAACAAAAACAAAAAAAGTGATACATAAGGCTAATATTAAAGTCCTAAAAAAAATTAAAAAGTCTGTAAATTTACCAGTTGTGGCTATTGGAGGGATAAATGAAAAAAATTATAAAAATCTATTATTGAATAAAGCTGATTTTTTAGCTATCTCAAGCTACATTTGGAATAATAAAAAATTTAAACCAATCCAAGCTATTGAAATTTTAAAATGAAAATCAACGCCACAGAAATTAGAGTAGGTATGATTATAGAGCATAAAGATGATTTATGGGAAATTCTGAAAACAAATCATGTTAAACCTGGTAAGGGTGGAGCATTCGCTCAAGTTGAGATGAAAAGTTTGAATAAAAATACCAAGTTAAATGAAAGATTTCGATCTAGCGAAACAATAGAGAAAGCCTCATTAGAGGAATTAAAATATAATTTTTTATACAAAGACGAAAATGATTTTTACTTTATGAATCCTGAAACTTTTGATCAGATTAATTTAAATAAAAGTATTGTGGGAGAAAAAGGTAAGCTTCTTTCTGAAAACTTAGAAGTAAGTATAAATTTCCATAATGAAAAACCCTTAAATATAAATCTACCTAATCAAATCATTTGTAAAATTGAGACAACAGATGCTGCTATTAAAGGGCAAACAGTTTCTTCTTCTTATAAACCTGCAACCCTCGAAAATGGTTTAAATATACAAGTACCTCCGTTTATTGAAAGTGGAGATACTGTGATAATAGATACTAGAACAATGGAGTATATAAAAAAAGTTTAAAATGAATTCAATCTCACCAAATTTAAATTTAATGATAAAGGCTTCTGAAAAAGCATCAAAAATCATTATAAGAGATTTTGGGGAGTTAGAAAATTTGCAGGTATCAAAAAAAGGACCAAAAGATTTTGTAACAAAAACTGATAAAAGAGTGGAAAATATACTGATTGAAGAATTATCAAAAACAAAAAAAAATTATTCATTTATTACTGAAGAGACTGGAAAAATAGTCAATAAAAATAAAAATACTTTTTGGGTAATTGACCCAATTGATGGAACTACCAATTTTTTACATGGTGTACCTCATTTTGCAATATCAATAGCTTTGCTAAAAGATGATGACATAATAAGCGGCTTAATTGTTGATCCAATAAAAAATGAAATATTTTACGCTGAAAAGAATAGTGGCTCTTTTTTTAATAACTGCAGAATAAGAGTCTCAAAAAAGTCAAATATCGATGAATGTTTATTTGCTTCAAATAATGACGGTATTAAATCCATTCATCCCAAATTAAACTTAAGAAATACAGGGTGCGCTGCTTTAGATTTGGCTTATGTTGGTTGTGGAAGACTAGATGGATATTTTCATAATAAAATAAATTTATGGGATATTGCTGCTGGAAAAATAATAATTGAAGAGGCTGGAGGTAAAGTCAATGAAATTGATTACTCAAGAAAAAAAATTGACGTAAGAGCTGCGAATCCAAATATTTATGATAAAATGCTAAACAAATTAGACAACTTTTGAATTGTTTTTAAAATAATTTTTGTTATAAGGCTGGCCATGAAAAAAAATATTCATCCAAAATACCATAAAATAAAGGTGGAGATGACAGATGGAACACATTTTGAGACTATGTCAACTTGGGGTTCTGAGAATGAAGTTTTAAAACTTGAGATAGACCCTAAATCTCATTCTGCTTGGACTGGTGGAAAACAAAAAATTTTGGATAAAGGAAGAATAAGTAAATTTAATAAAAAATTTCAAAATTTTAGAACTGATAATAATAAATAATGTCTAAAGCTCCATTAATGCCAATGGCTACAGCAGTATGGCTAGTCGAAAATACTTCTTTGACTTTTAAACAAATTGCAGATTTTTGTAAATTGCATGAAGTTGAAGTACAAGGAATTGCGGATGGTGAAGTGGCAAAAGGAATTGTAGGTTATAATCCAATTATTTCAGGTCAATTGACACAAGAGGAGATAAAATTGTCATCACTAGATGAGGGTAGATCTTTGAATATAATTGACGAAGAAGTTGAAGTAAAAAATTCTCATAATAAAATAAAAAAATATATTCCATTATCAAAAAGACAAGATAAGCCTGATTCAGCGCTGTGGCTACTTAAAAACCATTCAATTTTAAAAGATTCCCAAATTGCAAAATTAGTTGGTATTACAAAGAATTCAGTTAGCTCAATTAGAAGTAAAAGTTATTGGAATTATAATAGTTTGAATGCAAAAGATCCTGTGGCAATGGGATTATTCTCCCAGAAAGATTTACTTTCAGCTATTGATAGAGCAGAAAGAAGAATTAAAAGAGAAAAGAAAGATAAAGAAAAAATGAATTTATCTAACAAAAATTGATTTTAAAGATATAGACAAATATTATTTAAAATGTTAACAAATCGCACTTTTTGGAGGTTGTTATTAAAATAGAAGTAAAAGATAATAATGTAGAACAAGCACTGAGAGTTTTAAAAAGAAAGCTCCAGAGAGATGGTTTTTTTAAAATAATTAAACTTAAGAATAATTATGAAAAACCTTCTGAAAAAAAGAAAAGAATTCTTCAGGAAAATATTAAAAGAGTTAAAAAACTTAACAAGCTCAAAAATAGGATTTAAATATCGCGGGGTGGAGCAGCCTGGTAGCTCGCAAGGCTCATAACCTTGAGGTCGGCGGTTCAAATCCGTCCCCCGCAACCAATTTAGTATAAGTTAGGTTCTATATATTTTTTACTATTTCTTCTGTCATTTTTTTTGCATCTGAAAATAACATAAGGGTATTATCTCTATAGAACAAATCGTTATCTATTCCTGCATAACCAGGGGATAAACTTCTTTTAACAAACAACACAGATTTGCTTTTTTCTACATCTAAAACTGGCATTCCATATATTGGGCTTTGTGGATCTGTCTTTGCGACTGGGTTAGTAACATCATTTGCTCCAATAACATAAGCTACATCACAATTTGCAAAATCATTATTAATTTCCTCTAATTCAAAAACCTCATCGTAAGGAACATTCGCCTCTGCAAGAAGAACATTCATGTGGCCAGGCATTCGACCAGCTACAGGATGTATTGCATAAGATACTTTTACTCCATTTTTTTTTAATGCATCTACCATTTCTCTAAGTGCATGTTGCGCTTGAGCTACAGCCATACCATAACCTGGAACAATTATTACAGATGAAGCATTCTTCATTAAAAAGGCAGCATCATCTGCATTTCCATTTTTTACAGGTTTTTGTTCTTTATCTTTAGAACTGGAAGTCTCTTCATTTGCACCCCAACCTCCTAATATGACATTAAAAAATGATCTATTCATTCCTTTACACATAATATAAGAAAGAATTGCTCCTGATGATCCAACTAATGCTCCAGTAATTATTAAAGCAGTATTTTCTAATGTAAAACCTATCCCTGCAGCAGCCCATCCAGAGTATGAGTTTAACATTGAAATAACAACTGGCATGTCTGCTCCACCAATTGGAATAATTAATAACAGACCAACTATAAAAGATATTAATACAAGTGACCAAAATACATTAGATGCTTGGGTGTTGCATAAATAATAAATTAGAAAAATTATTGTCAATCCTAGTAGCAAATTAAGATAGTGCTGACCTTTGAAGGTTATAGGTGAACCTGACATTATTCCTCTTAATTTTAAAAATGCGATTATAGAACCAGAAAAAGTTATTGCTCCGATTGCAGCTCCTAAAGACATTTCTATAAGACTTGCAAGCTTTATTTGTCCAACAACCCCTAAATTAAATGCCTCTGGTTTCAAAAATGCTGATACAGCTACAAATACCGCTGCAAGACCTACTAAACTATGAAATCCAGCAACTAATTCTGGCATTGCTGTCATTGGTATTCTAAAAGCTATAAATGCCCCAACAGCTCCACCAATCAATAAAAAAATCAATACATAAATAAATCCAGGGCCAAAATTTCCAACGGAAAGAAAGGTGACAATTATTGAAATAGTCATACCAGCGATTCCAAAATAGTTTCCTTGCCTTGAGGTTTCTGGGGAAGATAATCCCCTTAAAGCTAAAATAAATAAAATTCCTGAAATTAAATAAAATATTGCTGATAAATTTGCAGACATAATTATTTTTTCTTTTTCTTGTACATTTGAAGCATTCTTTGAGTAACTAAAAAGCCACCAAAAATATTAACAGCTGCTAAAATTATAGCGAGAAAACCAAATATATTAGAAATTTCAAATATATTATTTGAGCTTGCAAGAGCCGCTATTATTGCGCCAACAATAATAACTGATGAGATTGCATTTGTAACAGACATGAGTGGAGTATGAAGAGATGGAGTAACACTCCAAACTACATAGTATCCTACAAATATTGATAAAATAAATATACTTAGTCTGAATATAAAAGGATCGATTTCCATTATTTAACCATTGTTTTTTCTATTATTTCGTCATCTAAATTAATTTCAAAAATTTTTTTTTCTTTATTAAATAAGTTTACTATAAAATTAAATATATTTTTTGAGTAAAGATTGGAAGCTGAAACTGGTAAATTATTTAGTATATTTCCTTCGCCCATAATTTTAACACCATTATTATTAATAATTTTATTAACTTCAGTTAATTCTGCATTGCCACCTTGTGAAGCTGCCAAATCATAAATTATTGAACCATTTTGCATATCGTTAATCATTTCTTTTTTAATTATAAGTGGGGCTTTTTTTCCTGGAATTAACGCAGTGCATATTACAATATCAATTTTTTTTAGAGTTTCTCTTAGTAAATCCTCCTGTTTTTTTTTAAAGTCCTCTGAGGTTTCTTTTGCATAACCTCCTTCAGTTTCTAAATTTTCTGCCCCTTCCACTGTTAAAAATTTACCACCTAGACTTTCAACTTGTTCTTTTGATGCTGATCTTACATCTGTAGCAAAAACAATAGCTCCTAATCTTTTAGCAGTTGCAATTGCTTGTAAACCTGCAACACCGGCGCCAACAACCAATACTTTAGCAGCCGAAATAGTACCCGCTGCAGTCATCATCATAGGTATTGCTCTTTGATAATAAGCAAAAGAGTCAACCACAGCCTTATATCCCGCTAAATTTGCTTGAGAAGATAAAACATCCATAGATTGCGCTCTGGTTATTCTTGGCAAAAGTTCCATTGAAAAACAGGTAATATTTTTTTTTATAATTTCTTTTAATTTTTCCTTATTATTGTAAGGGTTTAATATGCCAATAAAAATTTGTTTGCTTCTTAGTTTGTTTAAATTATCGTCGGTTAAGATATTCATTTGTGCAATAACATTTGAATTAGATAATACTTCATCGTTACTGTTTAAAATGTTTGCTCCCTCCGATTTATATTGTTCGTCGTTGTAACCTAAATGGGTGGCATAATCTTTACATAAATAAATTTCTAGTCCTAAAGATTTATATTTTTTTACAATTTCAGGAGTTATAGCAACTCTTTTTTCAATTTTCTTATCTTCAGTTATTGATCCTATTATCATATTACAAAAGAAATATTGCCATTAGAATTAAAACAACAACTACAGCAATTGACCCCCAAAGAACAAATTTAGTAAAATTATTCCAGGTATTTTTATGGCTTTCGTTATCCATATTTAATTTATTTTTGTCTAGCTTTAAATTTTGGGTTTTTTTTATTTATTATGTAAACTCTCCCTCTCCTTCTAACTAATTTAGAATTAAGATCTCTTTTTTTTAGGGATTTAAGTGAACTTGCAATTTTCATAATTTAAATTTTCAGTTTTTTAATAAACGAACTTACGTAATCTTTCAAATTTATTTTTCCATAATATCTTCTTACTTTGTTATTATATGCTATATTCGTCAAAGCAGAGGCATATCTTTCGCCTGATCTTGGTGGTAAATATCTTATTTTTGATCCAAACATTTTTGCCACATCTTTTATTGAGTATGATTTCTTATGACTAATACTGTAATGCCTGCATCTATTTAATTTCCAGGCTTTCAAACAAATTTCAATGGTATCAGTAATATGAGTGAATCTTCTTGTTTGCGTACCTGGTTTTACAATAGTAAGAGGCTTCTGATTAATATATTGATGTTGAAAAATTCCAATTACAGTTGCCATTGCACCTGTTTGAATTTGCTTCTCTCCATACACATTATAAAAATAAATTACCTCAAATTTAAAATCAAACCACTTTTTTAAATTTTCTAATAATTCTAGATTTTTTGATTTAGTAAAAGCATATGGAGATAAATTTTTGTCGTTACCACGATTTCCCAATGTTGCTGAGGTTGCTGAGTAAATTAATTTAATTTTATTTTCAAGGCAAAACTTAAATACCTCTTGGGTACCCAAAGAATTTGACTCAAAACATTTGTCAAAATTTTTAAAACTTTGATAAATTCTAGAAAATTCTCCAAAATGAAATAATGAAAGTATCTTAGATTTTTTTTTTTTTAAAATTTTTGAAATATTAGTAGTTTGTCCTTTTAAATATTTAACTTTTTTATTTTTTATATGATTTTTTTTTGAACCTGAGGAATAATTATCAATACTTATAATTTTATAATTTGTTTTTTTTAATAATGCTTTGATTAAATTTGCACCTACAAAACCTGCACCACCAGTTACTATAAGTAGATTTTTCATTTAGATTAGCCTGGCAATGTCCTACTCTTCCAAGTCTTAAGACTAAGTACCATCGGCGCAGAAAGGCTTGACTTCCGAGTTCGGTATGGGATCGGGTATGACCCTTTCGCAATAATCACCAGGCACAAAACATATACAAAGGTAATTTATTGATGTCAATTGTAATAAACATATATTTAATTGGTAAAATTCAAATATTTTATTAAATATTTCTTAGTGAAAAAAAAAAAAATATTATTAGTTACTGGTTCTACAGGTTTAATTGGATCTGAAATAGTATATGAACTTAACAAGGAATATGACGTTGTTTATGGTATAGACAATAATGAGAGGTCAAAATATTTTGGTAGTCAGGGTAGTACTAGCAAAATTAAAAGTTTTTTAATTAAAAATATTAAAAATTATAAACACTTAGATCTAGATATTTCAAATAAGAAAAAAGTATTTGATTTAATAGACAGTATAAAGCCAAATAATGTTGTTCATTGTGCAGCTCAACCAAGTCATGATACTGCAGCCAGAATTCCTATCAGAGACTTTGAAGTAAATGCATTTTCTACTTTAAATTTAATGGAAGCGTTAAGAAAAAAATCAAAAAATTCTAGCGTAATTTATTTTTCAACGAATAAAGTATACGGAGATAATCCGAATAAGATAAAATTGAAAGAAAAGAAAAAGAGATATGATTATTTACAAAAAAAGTACAGGAATGGAATCAATGAAAGTTTCAGTATAGATAATTGCTTACATTCCCTATTTGGAGCTTCTAAATTATCAGGTGATATAATAGTACAAGAATATGGACGATATTTTGATATGAAAACAACTTGTCTACGGGGAGGTTGTTTGACTGGTCCAAATCAATCAGGTGTAGAACAACATGGTTTTTTAAATTATTTGGTTAAATGTAATTTAAATAGAAAGTCATATACCATTAATGGTTACAAGGGCAAACAAGTCAGAGACAATATACATTCAAAAGATATAACAAATTTTGTAAAATTGTTTTTTGAATATCCGAGAATTGCAGAGATATATAACATAGGTGGAGGAAGATCCAACTCTATTTCGATCTTAGAGGCAATTGAATTAATTGAAAAAAAAACAGGAAAAAAAATGATATACAACTATAGAAATGTACCAAGAATTGGGGACCACATATGTTATATAAGTGACTTACGAAAAATTAAGAAGCATTATCCAAAATGGGAAATAAAATATAGCTTAAGTGCAATAATTGATGATTTGATAAATGGTTTAATGTGATTATTGTTAATATTAAGGATGGCCTTGGAAATCAAATGTTTCAGTATGCGACAGGGTATGTTCTAGCAAAAAAAATAAATACTTCTGTAATTTGTGATACAAGATATTTGATAGAGAAAAAAAAAAATCCACCAAAAGACTACGTAATTAGAGAATTTGATTTAGATATTTTTGGGATAAAGGCTCCAAGAATAGAAACTTTTAAACTTTTACCAACATTTCAATTTTTTAAAAATTATGTAGTCCGTCACAATGTAACAAAATTACTAGATAAATTTAATCAAAATGTTTTAATGGAAAGATCAAGAAAGATAGACCTTAGGATTATTAAAAATAAAAGAAAAAATCTTTATATTGATGGTTATTGGCAATCTGAGGAATATTTTAAAGAATATAGAAATGATATAATAAAATTGTTTAACTTTGATGATTTAATACATAAAAAAAACAACATAATATTTAAAAATGAAATTAATTTTGAGTATGATGTTTGCTTAAATGTCAGAAGGACAGATCATCTTAAAAGCAAAGAATTAGATGCTGTTACAATAAATTATTATATAAATTCAATAAATTATTTTAAAAAAATACTAAATAAGTCTTTTAAAATTTATGTTTTTTCAGATGATCTAGAATGGTGCAGAAAAAATTTTAATAAAAATGATAATTGTATATTTGTTGAACATGTTTTAGCAGGAGAAAAATTTAAAAATTATCTTTACTTAATGTCATGTTTCAAAAATTTTATCATACCAAATAGTTCTTTTGCCTGGTGGGCTGCCTGGCTATCAAAATTTGATAATAAAATTATTATCGCTCCAAAAAATTGGAGTGGTTTGATAAAAGAAAGTGAAATCGATACTGTGCCTAAAAATTGGGTTAGAATTGATAATTAAATGGAATTATTAAATATACTTATTTAAAAAATTATCTATTAGTATATAGAATTATTTAATGAAAAAAACTGCTCTTATTACCGGTATATCAGGTCAAGATGGTGCTTACCTAGCAAAACTTTTACTAAATAAAAATTATAAAGTTATAGGATCGGATAGAAGATCTTCAAGAGCAAGTTTATGGAGATTGAAGAGGCTTGGAATTGAAAAAAAAGTTATTATGGAAGAATTAGAATTAAGCGAGCTGTACGATATAAAAAGGTTAGTTCAAAAATATAAATTTAATGAGATATATAATCTTGGAGCTCAATCGTTTGTAAAAAGTTCCTTTAATAGTCCTCTATATACATCAAACGTTACTGGTACATCAGTTTTAAAGATACTGGAAACAATTAGAGAAATAAATCCTAAAACTAAATTTTATCAAGCCTCATCTTCAGAAATGTATGGCAAAGTTGTTGAAAAAATTCAAAATGAAAATACAAATTTCAACCCTCAAAGTCCCTATGCAATTGCAAAAGTATTTGGACATTATACAACAAAACTTTACAGAGAATCTTACAATATTTTTGCAGTATCTGGCATTTTATTTAACCATGAATCTCCATTAAGAGGTGAAGAATTTGTGACTAGAAAAATAACATTAGGACTTGTTAAAATCATAAAGGGAGATCTTAAATGTTTAGAACTTGGAAATATATATGCTAAAAGAGATTGGGGTTATGCCAAAGAATATGTTGAGGCAATATGGAAAATGCTTCAACAAAAAAAACCTGAAGATTTTGTAATTTCTACTGGTAAAACATTTTCAGTAAAACAATTCATAAATGAAACTTTAAAGTTTCTTAAAATAAATGGAAAATGGATTGGTAAAGGTCTTAATGAAAGATTAATTAACAAAAGAAATGGAAAAACAATTATTAAGATAAATCCTAAATTTTTTAGACCAGCTGAGGTAGATATTTTAATTGGAGATTCTTCCAAAGCACACAAAGTTCTAAAGTGGAAGCCGAGGGTTAAACTTAAAGAATTAGTTAAAATAATGCTAGAGTCCGAATTAAAATTTTATAACTAAAGATATTTTTTATAATTTTTTTGAAAATCATCTAAAGTTTCTCTAAGGCCCTCATAAATACTATATTTTGGTTTCCATTTATAGGATTTTGCAATACCACAATCTAAAACTTTTCTAGGTGTACCAGTGAGCGTTTTATTTATATATTTGATTTTAGTCTTAAATTGTAAAATTTTCATGATATTTTTTGCGTAATTTTCAATACTCATTTCTTTTTCAGTTCCAATATTAATTAAATTATGTTTTGTTTTAGTAAATAAAAAATGAATAACAGCATCAGCTATATCATCAACGTATATAGCTTCTCGCAAGGTTTTGCCGTTTCCCCATAATTCAACATGTTTTTTTTTTTTAATTTTTGCTAAGTAAATTTTTTTAATTAATGCTGGTAAAAAATGAGATTTATCTAAATCATAATTATCATTTTTTCCAAAAGTATTACATGGCATCAAACTAATGAAATTAGTTGAATATTGTTTGTTATAATATTCGCACATTTTTACACCAGCTATCTTTGCAATAGCATAAGCTTCATTTGTTTTTTCTAAAATACCAGTCAATAAATATTTTTCTTTAATTGGTTGTCTTGATAATCGTGGGTAAATACAACTAGAACCTAAAAAAATTAGTTTTTTAACACCAATTCTATATGCTCCGTCGATTAAATTATTTTGAATAGCGAGATTTTCATATATAAATTGTCCCGATAAGTCATTATTTGCTTTAATACCACCTACTTTTGCAGCAGCTATAATTATATATTCTGGTTTTTTTTTTTTTAAAAAATTAAAAACTTTTTTTGAATTTTTTAAATCTAAATCTTTTCTATTCTTAACAATTATTTTTTTATAACCTTCTAATTTAAGTTTATTATAGATGGCAGAACCAACTAATCCATTATGGCCTGCTATGAATATTTTTGAATTTTTATATTTTTTCATATTATAATATAAGATAAATATTCTTATAAAAAATTTATAATAAAATAAACTAAATAATGTCTGATATAGGGATTGTAATTCCAGCTTACAATGAAGAAAAAAATATTATTAAACTTATAAAAAAAATCAGAAAATATATTAATTGCTACATTGTTATTGTTGACGATTCTGAAAATGATAAAACAGAAAAAGTGATAATGAGCAATAGTATCCAAAAATTAGGATATTTTAGACGAAATAAAAAACTTGGACGAGGTTCTGCTGTAATTTATGGTCTTAAGAAATTGTTTAAAAGAAAAAATATTAAATACTTCATTGAAATGGACAGTGATTTTTCACATAAACCAATTGAACTTAAAAGAAATATAAAAGTTTTGATTAAAAATAATTTAGATTTACTTGTTGGGAGTAGATATCTGAAAAAAAGTAAAATTATAAATTGGCCTTTAAGTAGAGTATTATTTTCAAGTTTAGCAAATATAATTTTAGAATTTTTGTTTAAATTAAAAATCAAAGATTATACAAATGGATATAGATTTTACAGCAAAAGAGCTGTCAAAGTTATAATTAACAAAAAAAAATTTGTAAGTGAACAATTTTTAATTTTATCTGAAATTTTGATTATTTTAAAAAATAAAAATTTTAAAATAAATGAAATTGAGTCAGTTTTTATAAATCGAATTAGAGGCGAAAGTTCAGTAGATTTAAGATTAATACTGAATTCCTTTTTTAGTATGCTAAAACTATATTGGATTTATAGAGGGTAGATATTTTATTTAAACTTATCGATATGTAATAATTTATTAATTAAATAATTAACTTTTGCATTAGAGTACTTCTCGGTTGGTATACCTATAAAAAAACCTCTTTCATCAATTTCGTCTGCAACTTTAAATTTTTTATTTGTTTTGTTTAATTCGTACAATGAAACACATGGTTGTTTTAAAAAATTTCCACTGAGTATTGGTCTAGTTTCTATTTTGCAATCATTTAAATATTTTATGAATAATTTTTTTTTTTTTACTTTATTTTTATTCAACAAAATCGGAAATCCAAACCAGCTTGGATCTAAGTTTTCTCTAGCATTAAAAAATTCAAATTGATTATTCCAATTTGGTAATTGCTTTATAGAATTTATAATTTTATTTTTATTATATTGTCTAATTTTCTTCATTTTATTTAATCTTTTTAATTGGCTCAATCCAATTGCAGCAGTTAAATCTAGTGGTCTTAAATTAAATCCAGAGTTAACGAAATTAAATTTTTTTGAATTTTTGGAAGATATATTTCTATCCCATCCATGTGATCTTAATATTTTTAAAAGTTCATAATCTTTTTTTGATTTACAAATTATCATGCCACCCTCACCAGAGGTAATCTGGTGTGAATAATAAAAAGAAAATGTTCCAAAATCTCCAAATGTTCCTAAAGATTTATTTTTAAATTTTGAACCTAATGCTTCGCAATTATCCTCAATCAGATATATGTTTTTTTCCTTACAAATTTTTTGTAGTGATAATATATCAGGACTGTTTCCTAATATGTTTATAGATAATATTAGTTTTATTTTACTTAAATCTTTTTTTTTGAGTTGCTCTACATCGATACAAAAATCATCTTTAGAAACATCTACAAAAACTGGCTTCAAACCACTTTGTATAAAAGGCCACAAAGAAGTGGACCAACAAATTGCTGGTACTATGAACTTATCATTATAGTTTAGTTTGTTTTCTTTAATTGGATTGACTAGTGCAAAAGCGGTTAGCAAATTAGCTGATGAGCCTGAATTAACCATCACAGCATAATTTGCTCCAACATATTTTGCAAATTTTGACTCAAATTCCTCAGTGATTTTAGACATAGTAATTTTTCTCGACAATAGAACTTCTAAGCCTTTGAAAATATCTTCATCGGTAAAACCATCCTCTAAGAGTGGAAAGTTATAATTTGTATTTTTATTTTTTATATTTTTAAAACTAGTTGTTTTTATTAATTTTTTGATTTTACTATTATAATTTAAAAGTTTCATATTTACTATTAGTTAAATGTAAACCTACAATTAAAGTATTTAAATGTCTAAATTAAAAGTTATAAGTATATTTTAGCAAGAAATGAAAAGATTAATAATAAAGCTTTACGATTTGTTTTTATCTATTTTTGTGTACATTGCAGCATGGATCCTTGTGAAATATAGAAAAAGAGGACCAGAAAATTTAAAATTAACAAAAAATGTTCTTAACAAAATTGGTGTATTTCCACTAATCGATCACTATTACGAACCTAAATTTAATTTTACAGAAAATGAAAAAGATAATTATCAAAACAGGGAGCTTTTATCAATAAAGCTTAACCCTCATGAGCAGGTTAGATTTTTAAAAAATCTAAAATATGAAAAAGAATTACTGGATTTAAATTTAAAGAAGGGATCAAAAAGGTTTAATTTTTACATTAATAATGGATCTTTTGAAGAAGGAGATGCAGAAATTTATTATCAATTAATAAGGTATACAAAGCCAAAAAAAATAATTGAAGTGGGTAGTGGATATTCAACTTTAATAGCTTTGGAAGCTTTGAAGAAAAATAATTCTTCAGCCAAGATAAGTTGCATAGAGCCTTTTGAGAATAAGTGGCTTGAAAAATTAGATGTTGAAGTTATTAGAAAGCCTTTGGAAAGTTTAAAAATAAATTGGAAAAATGAGTTAGAATGTAACGATATTTTTTTTTTAGACAGTTCACATATTATAAGACCTGATGGTGATGTGTTAAAATTTTATCTAGAAATTCTTCCAAATCTCAAAAGTGGGGTGGTTATTCACATACATGATATATTCACACCAAAAAATTACTTGCCCAATTGGACATTTGATAAAATGCGATTATGGAATGAGCAATACCTGCTTGAAGGAATTTTACTCAATTCGGATAAATATGAAATTCTTTTATCACTAAATTACCTGAAAAATAATTATTATGATGAATTATTAAAAAAATGTCCTTATTTAAAAAAAGAGAATGAACCTGGTTCAATTTACTTAAGAGTAATTTAACCTTATCTCTTGTATATTTTTTCTATACTGATTTTCAAAATTAAATTCATTTTTAAATGATTTTTCACAATTCTTTTTTAATTTATTATATTTATTTTTATTTTTGTAAATTAAATTAATATTTTTTGCAATAATGTTTGGTTGCAAAGTTGTGCAAATTCCACATTTATATTTCTTAATGAAATTTCGGTTATCTTTAGAATTTGATATTAATATAGGTACTTTTGCAGCAATATATGCATTTATTTTTTGAGATGCTGGAAACATAAATTTATGACTTAAGTTGGAATTATCATACAAGGCAATGCCTAAATCACTATCTAACATTTCTTGTTTCCATTCAAAATCTTTCAAATTTATTTTAAATTTAACTTTTTCTTCTAAATTATTTTTTTTTATTAATTTTAAAATTTTTATATAATAATCTCTGTCAACAACCCATCCATAAATAGTTAGAATTATATTTTTATCAAAATAAACAGAAGCATTTATAATTTCAGTGAGGCCATGACCGGGACCAATAGATCCAAAATAAATTATTTTTTTTTCACTCTTTAGATTTTTACTTTTATTATAATTATTAAAATATTTTCTTGGTAACGAGTTATAGAAAATTAAATATTTCTTTTTAGCATTTGTATCCTTAAGAAACCTTTTTGCTCTTTTCTCGTGTGGGAAAATTAATAAATCTAAATAATTTACTGAGTTGATTTCAAATTTTCTTACTATTTTCTGAAAAAATGTTTTGGGATTGGGGTCATAATCAAGATTATGGTAAATTATTTTTATCTTTAAAAAAAATTTTATAAGACCAACAATAATCAATGGATATTTATTTATAATATAAACACACTTGGGCCTGTTTAAAATTATATAAAAAAATGAAATTAATAAAAAAACTAATAAACAAATTTTATTTAATATTTTAAATTTTTTTGAAGAAAAAATTTGATTATGCACACAATATTTATTGTAATTACTGTCTCTCTTTTCAAGTTTATCAATTTCTTCATTTGCTTGTGAGAAAAGATAAATTTTGTTGTTTTTTGATATTTCTTTTATTAAAGGCAATATAACCTGATGAGATTTTGGATTTTCCCAGATTAAAAAGAATAATTTATTCAAATTGATACCTAGCGCCTAGAAAAAAATTTATATTTTATTAAAGTTTTTATCGCTTCAATTCCATCAGTATATCTAATTTTTTTTCCTTCCTCAAAAGATCTACCTTTATAAGATATTGGAATTTCAGTAATATAATATCCCATATTTGATAGTTTTGTTGTTAATTCGGGGCAAAAACTAAATTTTTTCTCTTGAAGATTAATCTTTTTAAAAATTTTACTTCTAACTAATTTATAGCAAGTATGAGCATCAGTTAAGTTTTGAAAGTTAATTAAATTTGAAAAAATTGTAAGAACATGGTTAAAAAAGACCCTATCTAAAGACAAAAAATCTTTTGATTGATATCTTTTTTTTTGAAGAACTCTTGATCCATATAAGACATCAATTTTTTTATTTTTTATTATTTTTTTTAACATAACTAATATATCTTTTGGATTATATTCTAAATCAGCATCCTGTATTATCACATATTCACCTTTTATAAATTTTTGAGCACTTTTTATTGCAGCACCCTTACCCAAATTTTTTTTATGACAAATAATTTTATCTATTTTTTTTTTAAATTTTAAAATTTTGTCTTTAGTATCATCAGAAGAATTATCATCAATTACAATGACTTGTTTTTTAATATTAAGATTGAATATCTTAGTTAATAATTTAGATATAGTTCTTGTTTCATTATATGCTGGTATTATGATAGTAAGTAATTTCATATGCTTGAAGTGTTTTTTTATTCTTTTTTAATAACAATCCTCTTTACACCATTTGGAGTTATTTTTACAGGGCATGGAGATAATTCTATACTTGTATATAGCAAACAACTACTTTTTGGTTTGTTTGTTTTATCTTTTATTGCTGTATTTCTAAATTTTTTCTTTCCACTCGGAAAAGTTTTAAATTCAGTTTCAATACCTATATCAATTTTTATTATAATTTATTTTAGAAAAAACTTTTTAAATTTAAAATTTATAAAGTTTTGTATTCTAAGTAGTTTTATTATAACACTACTTATTTTAGAAAGTGAAGTTTATAGACCAGATGCAGGTCTTTATCATTTACCATATATAGGTATATTAAATTCAGAGAAAATTATTGCCGGAATCACAAATCTTCATTCAAGATATGGTCATATCTCTATAATTCAATATTTGTCAGCATACTCACAAAATATGTTATTTGATACAAATGGAATTGTTTTTCCTGCGGCTCTTATTGCAAGTTCTGTAATTATAAATTTTGTATATCAGATTTATAAATATAATATTAAACAACATTTTAATTTTCACTTTTTCTTTTTACTGTTTGTTTCAATTTATATTTTCTATAAAATGAACAGATACAGCGAATACGGAAATGATGCCCCTGCACATTTCTTAGTATTTTTTTTAATATCTGAACTGATTTTATATAAAAATAAGTCGTCAATTTCAGATATTGCAAATAATTTGGCACTTTGTCTTTTCATAGCACTCAATAAAGTTATGTTAGTAGTAATAGGACTGACAAGCTTATTGATTATTTCAAAAAAAAAAATTTTAAGTTTATTAAAAAATATAAAATTTGTTTTCGTTGTATTGTTTTTTATTGTGTATATTTTAAAAAATATCATATCTACCGGATGTATTCTTTATCCACTAAAATTTACATGCTACAATAATCTTAGTTGGGTAACAATCTCAGAAATTAAAGAAATTTCTGCAGCAGGAGAAGCTTGGTCAAAAGGAATATCTGATTTAAGCGCATTAGAAAAAAATAAATATTTAACATATGAAGATTTTAACAAAAATTTTAATTGGGTCAAAGCTTGGTCAAAAAAACATTTAATTGTCATTCTTGAGATACTTATTCCGTATCTAATAATTTGTTTTATAGTTATGTTCTTTATTCTCAAAAAAGATCAATTAAAAAAAAGTAAGCTTGATAAATATTATATAAATTTATTTATATTATTATTAATTTGTAATATAATATGGTTCTTAAAAGCACCCTTATATAGATACGGGTACTCTTTGATAATTAGTTTATTAAGTATCTCTTTTGCATTATTAATATTAAAATTTCACCTAAATAAAAAAAGATTATTTTTGATATCAAATTTTATTTTAATATTTGGTATAACAATTTTAACAATAAAAAATATATATAGGATTTATGGAAATACCAATCAATATTATAATTATCCTTGGCCTAAGTATTATTCTATGGATGGAAGTAATAAAAAAAGGAATAATTTTAAAGTAAGTTATGTTAATACTCAAAAAGTCTTAATACCTCATAAAGGATATTGTATGTATATAAAGAGTTTATGTAACCATTATGAAATAAGTTCAAAATTAAAGTTAAAAATTAATAATAATTATAAAGTTTTTTTCTTGCTAGATGAAAAATAAAAAGAGAAGTATTGTTACAGGGGGGCTAGGTTTTGTTGGTAGCCATTTAGCTGAAAAATTAGTGAATTTGAATCATAAGGTAACAATAATTGATAATTTTTCAAATGGAAAATTAGAGAATATCAAAGAGTTTAAGAAAAAAGTAACACTTATAAAAGCTGATATTTCTAAAAAAGGAGTTTGGCAAAAAAAGTTTAAAGATAATGATTACGTTTTTCATTTTGCAGGATTGGCAGATATTGTTCCTAGCATAAACAACCCTTCTAAATATTTTGATACTAATGTAAAAGGAACTTTGAATGTGCTAGAAGCTTCTAGAAAATATAATATTAAAAAATTTTTATATGCTGCATCATCCTCAAGTTATGGCATACCAAAAAAATATCCGACAAAAGAAAATGAAATTTTAGATCCTAAATATCCTTATTCATTAACAAAAAAACTTGGTGAAGATCTAGTTTTGCATTGGGGTAATGTATTCAATTTAAATGTAATATCTTTAAGGTTTTTTAATATTTATGGAGAAAGATCTAGAACAAACGGAAATTATGGAGCAATGTTTGGTGTATTTTTAGCACAAAAATTAAAAGGTAAACCATTTACAATAGTTGGAAACGGAACACAAAAAAGAGATTTTACTTATATAAGTGATGTTATTGGTGCAATTATAAAAGCTATAAAAATAAAAAAAAGTAATGTTGTTTTAAACATTGGAAGTGGAAAATGTTACAGTATTAATTATATAGTTAAATTATTAAATGGTGACATAATCTATATACCAAAGAGACCTGGTGAGCCTGAGATAACTTGGTCAAATATTAATAAGGCCAAAAAAATATTAAAATGGAAACCAATTGTATCAATTGAAAGTGGTTTAGAAATTTTATTAAAAAATATTCATTTGTGGAAAACCGCTCCTTTGTGGAATAAAAGAAATATAAATATTGCAACAAAAAATTGGTTTAAATATTTAAAATAGGTAACAAATTGAAAAAAAAAAAAATATTATTTGATCCTGCTGATTTAACTAAAGTAGTAAAAAAAATCAAAGTCAAAGGGGAAAAAAAATTCTATTCTTGCCCAGCAATAGAATTTAAAGTTATAAATAAAGTTGGTGCTGGAGATGCCATGTTGTCCATGGCCTCTATTTGCATTAAGAACAAAATACATCCACTAAAAATTTTATTAGACTGCTCTATTGCAGCTTCAAAAGTAGTTTCAGGGGCTGGAAATTATAAAAGCATAAACAAAAAATATTTTTTAAAGAGCTTTTCACATTTTAGTAAATAATAATTACATATGTATAAAAAAAATAAGAAATTTAAATCAGCTGTTTTAGTAAAACAGAAAAAAAAATTAAGAATTTTAGATATAATCTCGCCTAAAAAGTTAAAAAAAGGACAAGTTTTTGTAAAGCTTTTATCTTCTTCAATATGTGGTGCACAAATTGGTGAAATAAATGGAATAAAAGGTAAAGACAAATGGTTGCCTCATTGTTTAGGCCATGAAGGATTTGGTGTAATTGTTGATAAAAATAATTCTGTTAATAAGGTAAAAATAAATGACCAAGTAATTTTGCATTGGAGAGTATCTAAAGGCATGAATTCGTTGCCAATTAATTATTTAAGCCGAATTGGAAAAATAAATGCAGGACAAGTTACTACATTTCAAGAATATGCTATAATATCAGAAAATAGAATTACCAAAATAAATAACTTTTATAAATTTAAAAAAATAGCACCTTTGATGGGATGTGCGCTACCAACGGCATGGGGAATATTAAACAAAGAAACAACTTTTAAAAAGGAAAATAAAATTTTAATATTTGGTGCTGGTGGTATTGGATTAACTTTAGGAGCTTTAGCTAAAATTCAAGAAACAAAATTTTTACATATTTATGATAGAAAAAATAAAAGTAAACTTACTAAATTACTAAATCTTAAATTAAAAAAATTTAAAGACATAAAAAAACAAAAATATGATTTAGTCATTGAAACAACTGGTAATTTAGAAAATATTCAAAATGGTTTTGATTTTCTCAATAAGAATGGTAAGCTTATTTTAGTTGGACAGCCAAAATTAAACTCGGTACTTAGATTAAAAAATCCATTAAGACTATTCAATCCACCGTCTGACAATATAAAGATAATATCTTCTGATGGAGGGAAATTTAATCCAGATAATGAAATGAAAATTTTAATTAATATAGTTAAAAATAATTTCAAATATTTAAAAAAACTGATTACACATGAAATTAAATTATCTGAAATAAATAAAGGTATTGATATAATTAAAAAAGGTGAAGCAGGTAGAGTGGTTATTAATTTTAAATAAATGAAAATTAAAAAAATAATTTATAAAAAAGCATTTGATACAATTATTAAAATAAGAATATTAGAGGAAAATATTTCTAAGGAATTCAAAAAAAATAAAATTTTGTCTTTCTTGCATTTATCTATTGGACAAGAGGCGTGCGCAGCAGGAGTTGCTCTAGCGTTAAAAAAAGAAGATATTTTTTTTGGAAATCATAGGTCACATGGTCATTACCTAGCAAAAGGTGGGGATATAAAAAAAATGATATTTGAAATATTTGGAGATGAAAGAGGTTGTTGTCGAGGAATAGGTGGATCAATGCACATGTTAGATAAGAAAGTAAACTTTTTAGGCTCAGTCCCTATTTTGGGTTCTGCAATATCTATTTCTAGTGGAATTGCTCTAGCAGAAAAAATAAAAAAAAAATCAAATTTAACTGTGGTCTTTATAGGAGATGGAGCGGCTGAGGAAGGATCATTTTATGAAACAATAAATATGGCTGGTCTTTATAAGATTCCATTGCTAATAGTGATAGAAGATAACAAGTATGCAGTAGAAAGTGATTTTGTTAAAAGAAAAGTTAAAGGTTATAATTTAAATAACATAACTTCTGGATTTAATGCACTATATAAAAGAATCAGCGGACAAGATTTTAAAAAAGTTTTTAAAGAAACCAAAATTCTAAGGGAAAAAATAATAAAAAATCAATGTGTTGGTGTTCTTCATTTAGATTGTTTAAGATTTTCAAAGCATAGTGGTGCTGAAGTAAGCGAAAAAGAACAAAAATCAAAATATAGAAAAAATGAATACTATGAAATAATCAAAAATGATCCAATAGATATAATTAAAAAGGATCTTAAAGAAAATGGTTATAAAAAAAAAGAAATATTGAATTTAGAAAAAATTTTTGTATCTAAGTATAATTCAATTTTTAGCAAAGTATTTAAACAAATTAAAATAAGATGAAATTTAATGAGGCAATCAAAGAGGCAACGATAAAGGCTTTAAAGCAAAATAAAAAAAATTTACTATTTGGACTTGAAGTTACTAACCAGGGTGCAGGATTTATTGAAAAATTTCCAAATCAGGTTTTTGAAACTCCAGTTTCTGAATTATCAAGCACAGGTTTGGTTGTAGGTTTGGCATCAAGAGGTTTTAAACCAACAATTGTTTATGGTAGAATTGAATTTGCTTTACTAGCTATGGACCAAATTTTAACACAAGCAGGCAGATGGGAATATATGTTTGGAGGTAATTATCCTTGTCCAGCAAAGTTCAGGATTCAGATAGGTAGACAATGGGGAAATGGCCCTCAACATACAGCAAATTATCACTCAATCTTTTTTCAAGCTTTAGAATTTGATATTTTTATACCCTCAACTCCCAAGGAAGCTTATTATCAAATTCTTTATATGTCTCATTCGAGTATTCCATCTATATTTTTAGAACATAGATACTTAAATTTAATAAATCAAAATTTTAAAACCTCAAAAAAAAAAATAAATATAAAAAATTCTAAAATTTATGGAAAAAAAAAGGATGATATTTTAATCATTACTTACGCTGATACTTTACCAATTACTCTTAAAGCCAAAGAAATTTTAGAAATAAATAATATATTTCCAACTATAATGAATTTATCTTTTTTTCCCAGGAGAAATAGAATTTCAAAAAAGGATATAATTTTTATAAATAATTTTAGTAACATACTTTTTATAGATAGTGCCCCTTTCGACTTTGGAATATTAAGTGGTGTAAATTCAATTCTATCAATGAAATTAAAAAATAAAAATTTTTATAAATTATCCTCTAAGAATATGCCAGCTCCATCTTCTCCAAAATTTATGGGTAATTATTATATAAATAAAAATAATATTATAAATTATGTTACGAATATTTTAAAAAAAAAAAGAATTAAGCTAAAAAAACTTAGTTTTGAAGAAGAAATACTCTGGCCAAATTTTACTCTAAAATGATACTCTAAATGAGAAATAGTAAGATTTCTGTTGTTATTCCTTTTTACAATGAGGAAGACGAATTGGATAAGTTACTTTTTAATATAAGAAAATTTGAAAATAAATCAAATCAGGTCAGCGAGTACTTATTTATTGATGATTGTTCAAAAGACAATTCACTAAAAATATTAAAAAATTTTAAAAAAAAACAAAAAATACTACTAAGTAAGAAAATTATAATTATTAAAAATAAAGTTAATCTTGGTTGGGCCAAAACGCTTAAAAAAGGATATAAAAAATCGAAATCTGAGTTAACTTTATTTATTCCAGGTGATGGAGAGGCAGATTTAAATCAATTTTTAAGAAAATTTGATCCAGAATTTGATGTTATTATTTTTCAAAGAAAAGATATGAGTTCAAGACCACTTTTAAGGAAAATAATTTCAAAACTATACAAATACTTAATATGTAAAATTTTTTTTATTAAAGTGTTGGATTTGAATGGATTGATTATGATTAAAACAAAAAAAATAAATAAATTAAAACTTTTTTCTAATTCTTTTTTTATAAGTGCTGAGATAATATTGAAAAGTCATCTTTTAAAATTAAATATTGATCGGGATAAAAATTTTAAACTTTTAATAAAAAATAAATATAAATCATCATCATTAAATTTAAAGCAATTATTTTTAACTCTGTTTGATTTTATCAAAATGATTTTGTTCTGTTTGAATATTTTTTTTAAAACATTCATAAAATAAATATAATATACATATACTATAAATTGGAACTAAATGTCTTGTGTACACAAATCCAATCATGAATGGAAACAAATAAGAGATACAAAATGTTAATAAAAAAATTTCTTTTTTTTCAATTTTTCTTGAAATAAATTTTTTTAAAATTATAAATATAGTATAATATAAAATTGGTAAATTTATAAAATTTGAAAGACGAAACTTCCCAACTTTTTCTGATTTTAGATCTAAAGCATCATTTTTTAAATTAAAAAATATTACATAAATTTTTTTTAGAAGACCTTTTGTGAATTCTATTTTATTGTTTTTTATATAATCTATATTGTAATTTTTAAAATAATCATCTATTTCAAATTCATTTGTTAAATTTTCATAATTTTTTTTATGCTTACCTAATATATAAGGATATGTTAAATCAGGATTATATTCTGGGTAATAATCATTAAATTTTTCATTATTTGCGCTTGAAAGTGTAATTCCGCCAATTGAAACTAATGACACAGGCGATATAATTTTATCTGTTTTTATATAGCCATAAGATGCCCAAGTTAAGTAACATAAGATGATAGAAATAATTGGTAATTTTTTTTTTTCTACAAATAAAAAATAAAAACTAATTGAATAAATAAAAAAACAAAGTGATCCCTTTGTAAAAAATAAAGCAACTAATATTAAGCAAATGGTCTGTATTCTAAATTTTACATTTGATTGAAAAACTATGAATAAGCAAATAATAAGGTAATTTATATATCCCTCTTCTGGTACTATCATTAACGATATTTGTAAATTGTAAGGAATAATGAATAAAAAAGTTATTAAAAATAAGATTTGAAGGTTATTTTTTAAAGAAATTTTGGCCAAGGATAAAATAATCAGAAAGAAAAATAGATTTTTGATTATTAGCAAAATTAAATATTTTTCAGTAATATACATTATATTGAAATACAAAAAGTAAGGAATTAAGGGCAATCTACCAAGATAAAATTTTGCATCAAAATCAAAAAAATTTGAAAAATATCCCCTTTGCTCCAATAAGTTATTAACAATACCTGCATAAGCATGAGTGAGCTGATTTATTATTAAAATACCATCCGTATCAATAAAATTAGGATATTTAATTATAAATAATGAATAAAATAATACATTAATTAAAATATAAGAAAAAATTAATATAGAAAAAAAAAAATAATTATTATTTATCAAATTAAAAAATATTTAATTAATTTATATATAAATAATATAAATTTACCTTTTAAATTCATATTACCTAAACTTTTTTTTGTTTCTGTTATTGTTTTAGAATCTATTAATCGATTTAATCTTTTGTAATAAATAATTTTATCATTATAAGCGTTTATCAAATTACTATAACTAATCTTATTATTATTATTATAAATAATATTAAGTATTTTAAATCTTATTGAACTTTTGGGTGTATAAATAATCACAGAAAATATATAAAAAATATTTATTATACAAATCAAACTTATAATAGTTAAAAAGATATCATTTGAATAAATAATACTTAATATAATAAAAGTTATTAAAGATATAAAAATTGATAAATTTATACTTTCAAGAAATTTTATTTTAAAAAGAGAACACATTGAAAAATATAAAATTAAAAAAATAATCGAGGGTATAATTATTACTATAATTAAATTAAAATACAGACTATCCATTATTTTCACCTGAATTTTGAATTTTTTCTATAAATAAAATAATATTTAATAATATTATACTCTTTTGTCTAAGTTGTACTTTATGGTTTTTTTTAAGTAAATATTTTTTTTTTCGAAGATCCTGAAATCTAGACTTAAAAAATAATTCTTTTTTAAAACTTTTTAATAAATTTTTTTTTTGGCAATTTTTTTTTTTAGAGATTAATTCTAAAATTTTTAAACTAGGACTTCCTTCAAATCCCATTATCATTGTAAATGTGTAAACTCCAAAGAAACTAAAATATATTATTAAATAAAATATTATTTCAAAAATATTGTTTAAATTAATATTTATAAAAATTATATAAAATAAAAATATTAAGATAAATATAAAAAGTTCAATTATTAATTTTTTTTTTTTGTATATTTTTAGAATTACTAAATTTAGTAAACATGATAAAATTACCGCGATAATTAAAAAAAAAATATTATTATACATTTTGTTATTTAATAATAAGAGTTTTTTTTATCATATCCTCATTAAAATTTTTTGAGCTTATAGCTAATTGTATTTTTTCAAATTTATTATTTATGTTTATTTTTTTCATTTTTTCATCACAAATCATAATTTTTGAATTGGATGTAGAACTTAGATTTTTTCCCAATGTTATTTCCTCAGAAATTTTTTCACCCTTTTTTAAGCCTATAACCTTTATTCTTACATCACCCCTGGGATAATTTTTATCGATAAATGTGTTGCCACTTAATTTTATTATTCTTTTTGCAATATCATAGATTTTTAGCTGTTTTCCCATGTCTAATGCAAAAATTTTGGTTCCTTTTTTATTTAGATAACTTGAGTTTATAACCAGTTGTACTGCTTCGGAGATAGACATGAAATACCTCTTAACTTTTTTATGAGTTACAGTTAATGGAAGGTCTTTATTAATTTGATCTAGGAAAATAGGAATTACAGAACCACTAGATCCAATAACATTCCCAAATCTAACTATAGTAAAATTAACACTAATATTTTTATTAGTTTTTTCTATATTTCTAATAAGAAATTCACCAAACCTTTTGGTATGACCTAAAAGACTTTTTGGATTTACTGCTTTGTCAGAACTTATAAATGTGAAATTTTTAATTTTTTTTTTTAATGCAAGATCTATAATGTTTTTTGTGCCAATAATATTATTTTTTACCATAGCATAAGGATTATTTTCGCCAAAGTTAACATGTTTGTAGGCTGCTGTATGATAAATTTCATCAAGACTCTTATTTTTGAAAAAAAATTTTAAAAATTTTTCATCACAACAATCACCAAGAATAGGTTTAACTTTTTTTTTGTTTTTTTTAAATAATTGTTCAATTTTGTTTAAAATATTAAATAAATTTATTTCAGAAGTTTCTAATATATATAATTTTTTTGGAGAATGTTTTAATATTTCAATACAAAGTTCTCCACCAATTGAACCTCCTCCACCAGTGACAAGTATATTTTTATTGTAAATTTTTTTTTTTAAAATTTTGCTATCTACTACTATTTTTGGTCTATTAACAATATCATAAAAATCAATTTTATTTTCTAATCCCTTTTTTATAAAGTTTTTTAAATAATTTTTTGTATCCGCGATTTTTCTAATTCTTATATTATATTCATTTAATGAGTTGAACAATTCTGATAATTTTTTTTTTGAATAATTTTTTGGTCCGATTATTATTTCATTAATTTTTTTTTCATTTATTAATTTATTAAGTTCATCTTTTCTATATATTTTTATTCCGTTAACTTCCCTTTTTTTAAAATTTTTTAGATTATCAATAAATCCTATCACTGTTCCATAATTTGGTGTTTGTCGAAGACTATTTAAAAGTGAGACTGTATTTTCGTTTATTCCATAAATGATAATATTATTTTGATAACTAATATTACCTTTACCAGAATTTATAAGATAATTTAAAATAATCCTATGTATAATAATAAGAATTCCAATAAAAATTGGTGCAATAAATGACACTGATCTTGGAAAATATATATATTTATAAATAAGCAAATTAATCACAATTAAAATTACTTGGAAAATGAAAATTGCTTTTACAATTTTAAAAATTGAAAAGTTATCAAAATATCTAATTAAAATTTGGTAAATATTAAAAATAGAAAAAACAATTAATAATACCAAAGAATACAATACATATATTGCAATATCTATTTTCCAGAAAGGGTAAAGCTCTTCTAATCTTAGCGAAAATGCTGCTGATAAAGATACGATAATTATTACTAGATCGCTTAAAAGTAAAATTATTTTTTTATTTAAATTAGATATTTTAACTTTTAACATTTGTAGATATTATGATTTATATAAGATTTTTATAATTGACCTAACAGTTTTATCAATACTGTATTGTTTAATTTTATATTTAACATTTCGTCTTAATTTTGTTTGTAATTTTCTATTTTTTACAAGTAATGAAATAATTTTTATTAAGTGATTAGGGGTTCTAAAAATATATCCATTTTTGTTATGTTTAATTAAATCGTGAGCAGCTCCAGAGTTAAGAGATGTTATAACTGGCAAGCCTGAAGCCATTGCTTCATTAATTACTAAACCCCAGGTTTCATAGTGTGAAGTCATGACAAAATAATCATTTCTGGAATAAATCTTTTTTAGTTCAATTTGATTTTTAAATCCTAACATCCTTACATTTTTTAATTTCTTTTCTTCTATATATTTATAACAATATTTTTCTAATGGTCCGGATCCAACAATATTAAAAATTATATTTTTTTTTTTCTTAAATTTTTCAGCAAGCTCTAAAAAAAGTATAGGATTTTTCCTTTCTATTAATTTACCAACAAAAAGAAATCTAACTTTTTTATTTTTTTTTTTATTTTTTTTTTTTCCTGAAAAAAAATTATTATCTACAAAATATGGTGCACTGTATAATTTAAAATTTTGAATTTTAAATCTTTTATAAAATTTAAAATTTAACTTTCCTATAAATAAAAAAAAATCTATCTTTGAGAACAAATATTTTAAAAAAAAAAACTTAATAAAATTTTTTAAAAAAGAATTTGTAGAAAATAAGTTTGTTTCTACCCTAAGTATACTTTTAATATTTAACTTTCTTGCTAAATATAATGCTTTTAAATAAAGAATATTTGACCATCCAAAAATTAATATTGCATTATAATTTTTTTTTTTTAAATAGCTTTCAAGATTATTAAATGAAACACTCCAACTATCTACGTCTTCGTAATTTTTATTTGAAAAATAATAATTATAATTATCTAGTAAATTAATATTCCAGTTAAATTTTTTGTTAAAACCTTTATCTTTTATTTTGGAATCTAGTCCATGCTTTGATGAAAAAAAAACGTCTACTTCAATATTTTTTTTTGATAATTCTCTAAATAGAGGTACTTGATATTGAATAGGATGAGTTGAAACAATTGCAATTTTTTTTTTCAATGCCTTATATCCTGTCCTTTTAAAACAACAAATAATGTTTTTGCTAATATTTTAAGATCAAATAAAAACGAGATCTTGTTCTTATATTTTAAATCATAATAAATTTTTTTTTCTAGATCAATTTTATCTCTTCCATTTATTTGTGCTAAGCCTGTTATTCCAGGTTTTAGAGTATTAATTTTTAAATCTTCTCTTTTTCTTATTAAATCATATTGATTAATTAAAGCAGGTCTAGGACCAACTATTGACATATCTCCAATAATTACATTTAATATTTGTGGTAATTCATCAATACTAAATTTTCTTAATACTCTGCCAACTCTAGTTATAAATTTATTTGCGTCATGTAAATCATTTGTATTCACTTGAGGTGTATTTACTAGCATCGTCCTGAATTTTATCATATTGAATAATTTTTTATTTTGCCCAACTCTTTTTGAAATATAAAAAATTGGCCCTTTGCTCTCAAGTTTAATGATGAAGCCAATTATTAAAAACGGAATAAATAATATTAATAGTAATATAAGAGATATTGATAAATCAGTGATTTTTTTCAATTTTTTTTTTTTTTAATTTCAGTAAATAAGTAATAATTATAATATATCCAATAATGTAGCAAATTATATAATTCAATTTATTTTGAAAATAGTAATACAATAAAATTGATAGAATTATAAAAATTAAAATTGTTAAAAAAGCTACCATCTTTGAAAAATGATCAGCAATCAAATGGTGGATGTGATTTGTATCAGGTTTAAACGGGTGCTTGCCAGAAATTAATCTAGCAATGAAGAGTCTAAACATGTCTAGACCGGGTATGGCCATGATTATAAATATTTCATCTGCATAAAATGTAAAATTTTGAAAATTAGTTGATTTAATAAAAATATACGAAATTAAAAAAGCTAAAAATTGAATACCACTTTCTCCTAAATAAATTTTATTTCTAAAATTTAAATATAAGAATAAAATTAAAGATATAATGATACTAAGCGATAAATTAAAAAATATATTCTTATAAATAAATACACAAAAAATTAACAAACAATAAAAGCCAGATTGTAAGTTAATTCCATCAAACATGTTTAAAGCATTCATAAAAAGTAAAAATGCTAATACTGTAAAAAAATATGAAAAATTTTTTAATTCAATTTTATTTTCTACAAAAGAAAAATTAATTTCGGATATAATTAATTTGTTATCAACTAAAACAAATACAGTAACTAAAATAAATGCAACAATTAATTTATAATTAGGTTTTAATTTGAATTTATCGTCATATAATCCAAATAAGTAAAATAGTATTGAACCAAAAACTAAAGAAAAATATTCCTTAGATTGTTGTGTAAAATTATAAGTAAAATTTTCATTACTAAAAGTACAAGTAAACAGATAAATTAAAAAATTTAAAATTAAAATACTCCCACCCAGTAAAGTTACCGGTCTTTTTTGAAATTTTCTTTTTCCATCTGAATAATCTCTAATATTAAAAAATTCATCTATCTTATTAAAAAAAATTAAAATAAATAAGTTCGATATTACTAAAATTATTAAAAAATTAGGTGCAATCATTTAATTTTGTAATTATTCATGTAAATAAAAAAACCTACTGGCATAAAGTATATTACTGAAATCCAATTATTAAACAAATTTCCTGACGGTATTAAAGGAAATAGGTTTACAAAAAAAAATATGTACAATAATATTTTACTTTGTATCAGCAAGTTTTTATTATTAAAATTTTTAAAAGCTAATCGAAGTATATTTACACCAGAGAAAATAAAACAAAAAAGAATAATAAAAAAAGAAAATATTCCTGTTTCAGACAATAATTGCATATAAATATTGTGTGGATGAGTTGTACAAGCACGTTCGTATAAATAATTTTCTGGTTTTGAACAATATTTTCTAAAACTTTTAACACCATGTCCTAATAATGGTTTTTCTTTAAACATTCTATATGCAATAATATAATGTCCCTCGTATTCCTTGCTAAAAACCCTTGTTCGCTCATCTGAATTATTTAAATTCATTTGAGATATAATCTGATCGTAAAATCTTTCCTTAAGTTTTGGTTTATAAAGTATTAAAGTTGAAGATAAAAAAAGAATAGTTAGCATAGAAATTGAAATTATTTTTCTTAAATCTTTACAAGATACTAACATCAGAAAAATTGAAATTACAATTAATACAAGCGATGTCCTTTCTCCACTTATAAAAGTAATTAAAAATGACACAACAATTACAAAAAATATTTGTAAATTATTAATTTTTAATTTGAATTCTTGTTTACTAAAAAAAATCAAAGAGATTATAAAAGGAAAAAACCGTGCTATATAACTACCAAGTACTTCATCTTCTCCAAAAAAACTTGTTATCCTAAAATTGCTATCTACTTTTTTCCAACCAAAAATATTTTTGTTAAATATAAATTCTATCAGCGAGTCAATAAATAGAGCAAATAAAATAATTAAAAAAACATAAGTCAAATATTTTGCAATTTTTTTATTATATAAAAATAATAAATATGTTGCTAAACTAAATAATCCAAATCTCAAATAGGGAATTGAGCTTTTTAGAGAGTATGATGCATATTCTGATAAAAAAGATGATAAAATTATTATCAAGTAAAAAATATAAAAAAATAAAATAAATCTTATTTTAAAAATATTGTAATATTTTGAAGATAAAACTTTAAATAAAAATAGTAGACTTATTATCACAAGAAAAAAATCAGGGATAAAAGGACCAGTAATTAATCCTAAAGGAATTAAAATAAATAAAAAGGAACTGAAAGTATCTATTTTATTAAATTTTGATTTTAATTTATTCATTTAAAAAAAACCTGCAATAACTTTAATGGAAATCTTAAATAAGTTAAAAAAATATTTGAATAGATTCCATTCTTCTTTAGAGAGTAATTTATTTCTCTTGATGACAAAAAATAACTTTTAAAATTCTTGCCACTGGCACCGCCTGTAGACATATAAACCATACAATAATTTATTTTTTTAAATATTAATTTTTTTACTAAAAAACTCCTTACAAAATAATCAAAATCACCAGCAATTATAAAATTTTCTCCATATAATCCGACAAAATCTATAGCTTTTTTTGAAAAGAAACTTGACAAGTGAGGTGGTGAATAACCAATACGTAGCATCCATGTTTTAAAAGTTTTTGAGGGATAATATCTTACAATCTTTTTGTCGCTTAAATTTTTTTTAAATGCAACATCTCCGATCAAAATATCAATTTTTTCATCATTTTTAAAATGTTCAACTGCCTCACTAACAACTCCATAGTTTGTAAAAATATCGTTACCATGAATTAAAGAAATGATATCTCCAGTAGCTAATTTTATACCTTTATTTATTGCATTATAAATTCCATTATCTTTCTCTGAAATCATTACTTTAATCTTGTCTTTGTATTTATTTATTATTTTTGTAGTATTATCTGTAGATGAGCCATCAATTATTATATACTCAATATTTTTGTAATTTTGATTAAGAACTGAATTTAATGTTTTTTCGATAGTATTTTCACAATTAAAACATACTGTGATTATTGAAACTTTTAACATTAACTTCTTCTTATTATCCAGTCCTCTAAAACAAGAATATCCATGTTTGTCCTTAAAAAACAATTAATTGCTTCTTGAGGATTTCTTACAATAGGTTCATTTTCATTAAATGATGTATTTAAAATTACTGGAACAGATGTTAGTTGGTAAAATTTAAATATTAAGTCATAATATCTCTCATTATCTTGTTTTTTTACAGTTTGAAGCCTTCCCGTTCCATCAACATGTGTTATTGCTGGAAGAATTTTTTGTTTCTCGAATTTAACAGGATATACCTCTGACATATATGGCACTTCTTTATTAATTTCAAACCAATCATTTGAAAACTCACTCAAAACTGATGGAGCAAAAGGTCTAAAACTTTCTCTCCTTTTAATTTTGAGATTAATAATATCTTTTATCTTAGGATTTCTTGCATCAGCCAGAATTGATCTATTACCAAGTGCTCTTGGTCCCCATTCCATTCTTCCTTGAAACCATCCAATTATTTTTGACTCAGTTAAAAAAGAAGCTGTTTTATTTATTAGATCTTCTTCATTATTTTTTTCTATCTTAAATTTTTTTAATTCATTATTATTTAATATATATCTTTCAATATCTTTAGATGAATATTTATTTCCAAGATAAGAGTAGTTTTTTAATATGATATTTTTATTTATTTTTCTCTTTAAAGAAGTGACAGCTGAACCAATTGAACCTCCAGCATCACCAGGGTTTGGAGGAATATAAATTTTAGTAAACGGAGATTTTTTTAAAATTTTTCCATTAGCAACTGAATTCATGATACAGCCACCTGATAAGGTTAAATTTCTTATTTTATATTTTTTGTAAAGGTGATTTAATAAATTTAAAAAAATTTTTTCATAAACAAATTGGGCTGATTTAGCTATATCTTTGTGTTTATCTGTAATAATATCGTCAGGATTTCTTTCTTTGCCTAATAAATTAATTAGTTCTTTAGAGTATAAATTATCATATTCAAGTTGACCATTTATATTTTTTTTAATTATATTTTTTTTGTGATGTTCAAAATACTTTAAATTAAGCTCAAAACCGTTAGTCGTGCTGTAAACTATTTTTGAGATTTCATCAATAAATCTTGGTTTACCATATGATGAAAGTCCCATGACTTTGTATTCATCACCATAATTTTTAAAACCTAAAAATTGAGTTAAGGCTTGATAAAATATTCCTAGTGAATGTGGAAAAAAAACTCTCTCATCAATTATGTTTTTATTATTTTTAAAAGTACCCCAAGCTGAGCTTGAGAAATCACCAAAACCATCTAAAGATAAATTAACACATTCATTAAAATTACTAAAATATAAAGATGAAGATATATGCGATTCATGATGATCAATGTATTCAATTTTTCCATTGAAATTATTTTTATTATCAAGATTTTGTATTAATTTTTTTAATGAAATTTTTTTTCTCATATTGTTTAAGCTAGAGTAAACCAAACTAAAACTATTTGGATTTTTTAGAGTAAATAAAATTTTTCTTCCAAGAGATTGAATAGGATTTGAATTAACTGAAATTATATTAACCTGCGAGATGTTTATATTAGCTACAGATAAACAATATTTTATTGCATTTTCAGGAAAATTTGAGGTATGTTTTATTCTCACAAATCTTTCTTCCTCGGCGGCCGCAATTAATTCGTTATTTTTAAATATTGATGCTGAGGTATCAGAATGCAAAAAATTAATACCTATCAAATAATTGTCAGTCATCCAGATTCATCCACTCTTTTGAATTATGAGATCCTGTATGAATATCTTCGTAGATATGCCATAATTTATTTACACAAATTTCATTATCAAAATGCTCTTCAATTATTTTTCTTGAATTCTCGCCCATATTTTCAATATTAATATCTTTCAACTTTAATAATTTATTCTTAATACTCTGAGTATCAGTTTTAACTATAAAACCGGCATTCTTTTTTTCTACAATATCCATTCTACATTGCTCAGAAATTATAACAGGTAAATTGAGTGACATAGCCTCTTTAAGCGCAATTGAATCTGCTTCTTCGTATGATGGAAGAATAAATACAGAACCTGTTCTAAGGTAATTAATTTTTTCATTTTGACTCATTGGATTTTTTAGAAATACATTCGAGGAAAGATTGAAATCATTTATTAATTTTTGGATATTATTTATATATGAATCTTCTCCAGGACCGGTTATTTCAAAATAAAAATCATCAAAAAATTCACTTGGAAGAGATTTAATAGAATTTAATAGAAGCTCTATGCCTTTTTTCTTATGAATTCTCCCAAAAAAAATTATTTTTTTTTTTTTATTTTTACTTTGTATTTTATTAATTCTTTGAAATTTTTCTAAGTTTATGCCGTTAGGAATAATAAAAGCAAATGGTAACTTATAATTTTTTTTTGCCTCAAAAAACTCATCTTTTGTTGAAAAAAAAATAGCATCTAAAGATAAAATAAATTTTTTTAGAAATAAAATTGAAAAGATTTTTTTTTTTAAATATTTTTCTCTCAATGACCAGCTATCTAAAACACCATGGGGTATTGCAATTAATTTTTTTCCTAACTTTCTTGCAAAATATGATAAAAAAAGAGTTTTTATACTCCATAACTCATGAAAGTGAATTATATCATAATTTTGTATAAACATTTTTAATTTTTTATATCTCTTTTTATTAATAAAAGTCGTAATAAAATAAAAATTGCTTACCATATTAAGTTTAATTACTTTTATAATTTTACCTTTTCTATTTATAACGCTTGAATAATTTCTAATTACTTCAGGAGGTCCTCCTTGACTTATATTTATAGATTTAACTACATTTAAAATTCTCATAAATTTATTTCTCTATAAAAATTTATATAATCATGAATTAAATCTTTAATATCAAATTTTTTTTTTATAAATTTTTTACCGTTATTTCCGATTGCTTTTAAATCTAAGTGGTTCATTTTTAAAATTTTATCTAAACTATTAATAATATTTTCCTCAGAGAAATCGATTATAAATCCAGCATTTAAAGAATTTAATATTTTCCATGGCGTAGATGTTGTTGTCAACACTGGAACACCTAGAGACATTGCTTCTAATATAGACATCCCAAAATTTTCACTTTTGCTTGGTAACAAAAATAAATCTGAATTTGACAATATGTCTAATTTTTTTTCCTTAAAAAAAACTGGATTAAAAATTTTAATATTTTCTTTAAATTTTAATTTTTCAATATCTTTTTTAATTTTTAAAAAATATTTTTCATTTGAAACAGGTCCATAAATTTCAAGATCCCAATTTTTTGGATTAATCTTTATCCAAGCTTTTACCAACTCTAATAAGCCTTTTTTCTCGTGTATTCTTGAGAAAAATATAGCTTTGCGCCTAATTTTCTCATTTTTATTATCATTTATCTCTTTAATTTCTAAACCGTGGGGTAAAACTTTTATTGGTGCTTTTATGCCAATTTTTAATAAGTTTTCCATTTCCATTTCACTTGTGGCATGTATGGAATCAATGTTATTTAAAATTTTTTTTTGATACAAATGCCAAGCAAATGTTTTTTTTAAGTTTCTTTGACTTAATGACCAAGGCTCTAGTGCTCCTAAAGTAGAAATTATAATTTTTTTTTTAAATTTTTTCGAAGCTAAGTATGCTCGAATATGAAATGGTCTCCAAATTCCATATATATGAACTATATCTGTATCTTCAATTATTGAATTATAATCTCTATTAAAATTAGTGAATGAGTTTGAGTTGTAAATTAATTCGACTTTAATATTATTTTTATATAGATATTTAAGTTGTTCTGAAATAACTGTATAAGGGCCTCCATATGATGGTGAATGGTTATCTACAAAATAAGATATTCTCATTAAATTATCTTTTTTTATAAAAGTTTATATTCTTTTTATACCAATTATTGATTTCTATAATTTTATCTTCCAATTTAGTTAGAGGTCTCCAATTCAATTTTTTCATTTTATTATAATTAACGCTATATCTAAAATCATTAAATGGTCTATCTTTTGCATGGAAAGAATATTTTTTAAAATCTAAATTATTTATTTTTGCAATCAATTTTACTATATCTATATTTTTATATTCAAAAGGAGATCCAATATTATATATTTGTTTGTTTTTTCCTTTTTTTATAATTTTTACAATACCTTTACAGAAATCTTCTACATATAAGAATGACCTTTTCTGTTTTCCAGATCCATGAATTGGAAATCTTTTTTTTTTTATGAATGTCCAACAACATCCTGCTATTAGTTTTTCAGGATGCTGCCTAATTCCAAATATATTATTTGATCTTATTATTATTATTGGCAAATCGTATGAATGGATATAACCGTTAATAATCATTTCGGCAGCTGCTTTTGAACTAGAGTAAGGATTAGAAGGATTGAATTTAGAGTTTTCTTTAAAACTTGATTTATAAATTTCACCATAAATTTCATCGGTACTCACATGAATAATCTTCTTTACTTTGTTAATTTTACACGCTTCAATAACATTTTTTGTTCCTAAAACATTAGTCATAATAAAGTTATCGTTTAAATTATAAGAATTATCTACATGACTTTCAGCTGCTACATGAATAACTAAATTTGCATTCTTTATATATTTAATCAAATTTTTAAAATTACAAATATCATCTTTAATTAACTTGACTCTTTCACTCTTTATAATTTTTGAAATATTTTTTTTATTTGCTGCGTAAGTAATTTTGTCAATAATAACAATCTGTGATTTTTTAAATACTTTAAAAATATATTCACACAAATGAGATCCAATAAAACCACACCCCCCTGTAATTACAATTTTATGCATTTAATTTATTTCCTAAACTTACACAGTATTTAAAAATATGCTTTTTAGTTATACTAAATTTAATATTTTTTGATAATTTTTTATTGTCTAAGTAGTAAGAATTGCTTTTATTTAAAGCAGTATAGATAGTTTGACCAGAGCCAAAACCAGTAATTATTTTTTTCAATATTGATTTAATTTTTATGGAAAAACCTGAGGATATATTGAAGATTCCAGTTTTTTTTGAAATAATAAGTTTATCTAATGCATCGGAAAACTTATCAATTGTTATAAAATCTTTAGCAGTATTAATATTAATATCAAAAACTACTTTATTTTTTTTTTTTAAAGATCTTAAAACACGTGAAATAAATAAATTTTTAGAAGATTTATCAAATAACAATATTGTAGATATTCTCAATATTAAAAGATTTTTTTTTAAAACATTACTTAATCTTAATTCAATTAGTCTTTTATTTTTTCCATAAATATTATCTATTTTTGATAATTTATGACTCTCTTTAAAAATTGATTTTTTTACGTTAGAATATACCAATCTGGTAGATGGCATTATGTAAATAATGTCTTTATCTTTTATTTTTTTTGAAATTTTTTCATCTAACTGATTTTTAAAATTTATAGAATTTTTTTTTAAATTTGGATCAAATGAAAAATTTACAATATGTGTATACTTGTTGAAATTCAACCGATTTATTGAAAATCTATCGATATTTGTAATATTCTTTATTTTTGAATATTTTTTATAATTTTTTGCTAACAGACTATTTTTTCCAATAATTAGAATATTAATATTTTTCATCTCGAGTTATTATAGATTTTTTTATAAAAATTAAAAATATTGTTGTTATAAGTCTCCCAACTATAAAATTTTTTTACCTTTTTGATAGAATATTTAGACATTTTGTATCTTAATTTTTTATCAAAATAAATTTTTTTAATTTTTTTTTCTAAAGAATTAGTATCTCCAGCTTTTATTACAAAACCATTTTTATTGTTTTCTATAATTTCTGAAGCTCCAGTATTAAAAGTTGTTATAACTGGGAGACCACACGCCATAGCCTGAGGAATTACCATTCCAAATCCGTCCTCAAAAGAATTTAATATAAATAAATCAGAAGAATTATAAATATTATTTAATTCTAATTCATTTTTTTTTCCCATAAAAAAAATATTCGGATTTTTAATACCGTCTAAAAATGAATTAATACCTTTTTCTAATTTTCCAACAAATAATAATTCTGTATTTGGTAATTTAAGATTATTAAATGCTTCAATAAGTAAATGAGATCCTTTTCTAATAGAAATTTCACCACTTGAGATTATCCTAAATTTTTTTTCCTTTTTTTTTATTTTTTTTGGGTAAAATGTTTTTAGATCAACTCCTAATCTGATCACTTTTATTTTATTTTTATTAAAACCTTTCTCTAAAAATGTTTTTTTTGCAAATTTACTGGGGACACAAATATAATCAGCTAATTTATACTCATTTATTTCCTTTAATAGAATTTCCTTGGAAGGCAAGAGAGGTGCAAGACCCAATCTACTGTATTCCTTTTTCAAAACTTCATGTTGAAATTTAATATGTGAAGATCCCCTTTCCAATACTTTTAAAGTTTTTTTATTATTTATATTTTTAAATGTTCTTAACGAATAACCAGACCAACCAACAATAATGTCACAGGAATAATCATTAATTTTCCTAGAAACTAACAAATCAAAAAAATCGTCATTATAATAATTTATTTTAGCAAAAAATTTTTTTGGGACGAAGAAATCTATGATTTTTTTTAAAATTTCTTTTATAGGAATAGAATATACTAGCTCTTTTGGAATTTTACTTTCTATTTTAAATTTAGGGTAAGAGGTAAATATCATTTTCAAAAGTCCTCTATTATTTAAACCTTTTGCTAAATGGAAGGCATGAAATTTTCCTCCAACCTGAATTATTATGTTCATATATTTAATAATTTATTTTTTTATTAACTTTTTTATTCCTCTAAAAATATGACTCAACTCAATCGTATTTATGTCTCCGTCTAATCGGATTACATATGAATTTTTATTTAAAGGAAACCATTTACCATAAAAATCATGGTTATTAAAAAGTGCAATATTTTTTTTTTGAAATAACGTAGCTAGATGCATGCTCCCGTTATCTTGACATATATGTAATTCTGAGTACTTGATAATATTTATCCACTCATCAACGCTTGTTTTGCCACACTTGTCAATTATATTATTTCTAAATTTTTTTTTTATTTTTTTTGATAATAATCTTTCCTTTTTTGTTCCTGTGATAACTATTTTGATATTTTTATATCTTGATATTAATTTTTGACATAATTTAATCCAATTTTCATTTTTCCATCTTATTGGTTTATATGTTTTTATTTTGTCAGGTAATCTTCCTAATGCAAAACCGCCAGGACCGATCGTAAAATATTTATGTCTAATAATTTTTTTTTCATTATATGAATTTAAAAATTGAGAGCTACTAATTGTTTTTTTTTTCAGATTTTGAAAAATTCTTCTAGCAATTTGTATTGTTTCACTCTCTTTAAAATAATTTCTTTTGTAAAAATAAAATTTAAAGCCAATTATCTCTGGTATTCCTGTAAAATAAAAAAAAATATAGTGTTTTATCAAAGAAAAAATACTGCTGTATTCTTGTAAATAAATTAATTTATCAAATTTTTTTTTTTTAATTTTTTCAATAATCTTTTTCAAATTTTTAAAATATCTATAATCTTTTTTATCAATCAAAAAAAAATCATCTACTATTCGTTCATCTCCTATTTTTAAAGGAAGAGAAAACTTTTCACGGTTTTTGATAGTTAAGTATGTAATAGTACAATTTTTAAATTTTTTCCTTAATAATCTCAGAACAGGTATAGAAATAAAATAGTCACCAAAATTTGAATTTCTAAAAACTAATATTTTCATAATTTTTTAGTATTAATTTTTTTGTAAATAAAAATTGTTAAAAATGATAAAAGTAATAGTAATATAAATTTTTGAAATAATACTCCGATTAATAAAGATAAATTGGATTCCATATAAAAAATCGGATAAAAAGATGCAAGAGTGATTAAAAATAAAATATTGTTTTTTCTAAAATCTAATTTGCGAGTAATAATGGCAAATAAACCTCCAAGTAAAAACATCCCAAATATAATACCTTTTTTCCCAAAGTTAGCATAAAATTCAGTTAAGACAGGTGTATTCCAAGAGGTTACTGTATCTAAAGGATTTAATACTTTATACGTTATACCAAAATATCTCCCAAATTCTTCTTTAGGTTTTCCAGGCCAAATAACTCTTGGTATTGGTTTGGTTATTAAAGTAAGATATGATTTTCCATTGAGATGTGGAATCTCATCAGGTGTAAATTTTGAAATTATAAGTAGAGTATTAAAACTATGGAATAATCTTTGTAAATTAGACGTAGTATATTTGTACAAAATAACAATTGAGTTATTATCTTTCCACATTTTTTTTATTGCTTGCTTATTTGTAAAAATATACCTCTCAATTAAATTTTGATGCTGAAGATTTTTTGTTAAATTGTCTGGAATTGGATAATTATATATAACAACTTGTCTATATGAATCCTTATGAGTGTTAAGCAAAATAAATAATAAAACAATTAAAAAAATTTGTTTAAAATAAAATTTTTTGTTAAATAAAATATTTATTAAATAAATATAGAATGCAATCAAAAAAGGCATTGTCATTAACCCACTTAATATTTCATTAATAATTGGTATTAATATAAGAATAAAAAAAATTAATTTTACCAATAAATTAGTTTTATTTTTAATTATATAAATTTGAAAACTACCTATATAAAATAGCAATAATGGAAATTTTGCTTGGTTAAATTTTCTAATAAAAGAATTATTATCTCCGAATACAAGTAGAAAGTATAATACAAATGAAATTAAGCCAATATATAAATATAAATTATAATTTTTTTTAATTTCAAAAAAATCTAATTTATATTCTTTTTGGATTAAAAGTTTACATAATAAAATATAACCTATGTTGAATGATAAAATTCCCCACATATATAAACTAATGGCAAATAAAAGTTCATTTCCCGTGGCAGATATTAAGTTTTTTTTATCATTGTAAAACATAGATGAGATTGCATCGTGACTAGAGCCAACTATAGAGGTTAAAGGAGACTGATCATAAATTATAGCTGAAGTGAAAGTCAGAAAAAAGTATAAATGTGCGAGGTAAAAATATGGTACGGTGTTGTTATTTTTATAATTTAAGAAATAAAAATAAATTGGGCACAAATTAAGAATAATTATAAAAAAGTAATATAGGTTAAGATAAAGACTATCATTTTTTATAATTGGTAGGATTTGTAATAAAGAAATAATTAAAAGAAAAAATATTAAAGGTGACGAATATTTATTTTCTTTTAAACTCATTTATAGTTTTTATAAGAATTTTTGCTCGATTTAAATAATTCTGTTTTTGGGCTAATCTATATCCTCTTTCTCTTACTTTATTTGAAATCTTTGGGTTTTTAAGGATAAATTTTATTTTATTATTAAGTTCTTTAGAATTAGAGTACATGAAACTCGCATAATTTTCTTTAAAATATTCATTTTGTTCTTTTGATCTAGTAGTTAACATTAAGCCATAGTTACCAGGTATTTCGAATGTTTTCATGTTATGAGCAGACTTGTTTTGTCTCCTTAAAATATTTAAACTTATTGCGGACGACATAATCTTATCTGACATATTTTTGCCGTGTAAATGGCCGTTTATTTTAATATTTTTTTTATTTAGGGAAAAACGTTTCCAATTTCCACCAAATACTTCTTTATCACAATTTATGGATCTTATAACTTTCTCTCTTTCTGAGTCATGGGTTCCTATAAATGTAACAATTTTTTTAAAATTTTTTCTTTTTCTTTTTTTAAAATTAATCAAGTTATCATATGCAAATGGTAAATATAAAAAATAATTGTTTTTAAATTTTTTTTCTAATTTAATTTTAATTTTCTTTGACCATATGCAAAAAATATCAAATTCAGGAATCAGTTTAATAAATTCTAAATTTGAAATTGAATTATTTTTAACATTAAAAGGATCATCAGGAAAATAATTTATCCAAATTGTTTTTTTTATTGATTTAATTAATTTTAATGTTCTCAAATTAAGATATGTACCTTTAAATAAAATAATGAAGTAATATTCTCTTTTATTTTTTCTAAGATAATTAATTAATTTTAGTTGCAAAAAATAATTTTTAATAGACGGAAATAAACTTTCAAATTTAGAAATAATTCTATTTTTAATATTTCTATCAATTCTATAAAATTCTACTGAAAACCCAATTTTTTTAAAAGCTTTAAAATAGGAATCCTCCAAATTGGCAATGCCATCATTACCAATTAATAAAATATTTCTTTTCATATATTTTATTATTATCCAAGTTTAATTAGATCCAAATTAATGGTCTTGTCAAAATTTCTTAAACTTCCTATTCGATGTGTTATAGAAATTAAGGTAATATTGTTTGAATTTTGAGTAATATTATTAATAATTTTATTCTCTGTCTCATAATCAAGAGCGCTTGTAGCTTCATCCATTATTAAAATTTTTTTATCTTTGTATAAAGCCCTAGCAATACCTATTCTCTGCTTTTGTCCTCCAGAAATATTTATGCCATTTTCACCAACCACTGTATTTAATCCCTTATCAAGATTATCTACAAAATCTTTTAGCTCTGAAATAGAAATAACTTCTTCAAGTTTTTTTGTATCTATATTTTTTTCATCAATATTAAATGTAATATTATTTTTGATAGTGTCATTTATTAAAAAAATATCTTGGGGTACATGAGCAATTTGCATTTGCCATAAATCTTTTATATCGCCTCTTAATTCTTTATCGTCAATTAAGATTTTACCAGACATGGGATTAAGTAAGCCCATAATTAGATCAATAAAAGTAGATTTTCCAGATCCTGTTTTACCTACAATTCCTATTTTTTGATTTAGATCAAAAGATAGATTAATTTTTTCAAGTACTTGACCATTATTTTTGTTGTATGAAAAGTTCATATCCTCAAATGTTATACGATTGAAATTTGTTTTTTTACTAATTTGATTATCTAATTCTTTTTGATTTATGATTTCATTATTTAAAGTTAGCTTTACATCTTCTAAAATATTTAAATTACCGAGTAATTGTGCCCAAGCCTGATAGATACTATGGAACATTGGCAACAATCTATTTGCTGCATAAGCAAACACGCCAAGTGAAATAATAATTTTACTGTTATTATCTTGAGAATCACCAAAATAGATACTAACGAATAACAATAATAATATTATTCCAAAACTTTCTATAATAATTTTAGGAAATCCAGCTATAGTAGAAATATTTGCCTCAGCAAGCCTAAATTTCTTTTCTGAAGCAAAATAGATTTTAAAAAAAATATTTTGTAATTTATCCAATATTATGTCTCTTATATTTCCAAAAGACTCTTGAAGAAATTTAATTCTATATTCAGAATATTTTGAAATTACTTTACTGTTTTTTTTTAAATAAAATTTAGATAAACTTGCAACTAATATATATAGAGTTGCCAGTGCGATTATTAATATCATAGTCAGAGAGAAATTATGTACTAACAATGCGGTTAAAATTCCCAACGTAATTATTATACCTGAAAAAAATTGAAATAACGCAAGTATAACACCGGTAATTTTTGCATTTTTTTCAGTAACACTAGATATAATCACGTTAGTACTTTGTTTGATAAATTTATTGTAAGATTGATTAATAGTACTTTTGTATATATTGGAAGCTAAATCTGAAGAAATAAGGGCTGTAAGTTTCAAACTCAATCTAAACACTGCCAATCTAAATATGGCCGATAATATAATTATAAATCCAAATATAATTATTAATGTTGTTTGAAAATTACTGAAATTATTAAAATAATCATAGAAAAACTTGATAAAAAAATTTGAACTTTTGGCAAAATCGTAATTTAAGAAAGTTGAAATAAGTGGGACTATACTTCCAATACTTAAAAATTCCATAATTGATGAAATTGTCATTAATATTATTAAAATGGTAATTTTTTTTCGCTTATCAATATTTATAGTGAAGTAGAAAAACTTTATAATTTCTATAATTTTATATATCATTCCTAAAATTTATAATTATTATTTACTAAAATTAAATTTTCTCCACTTATTATCAAATCTTTATTCATATTACTTATGGCTTTAATAAAATTTTCAGAGCAATTTTCTTCAGGCAACATCCAATCATGGATTTCAATTATAATTATTTTAAATTTATTCATCCAATCTAAATTACTAGCAAATACATCTTTTTCGAAACCCTCGATATCGAATTTAATTAAAAATGGCTTAAAATTGCTTTCCTTATTTTGTAAAATTTGATTTACTGTTATAGATTTTTTATCTCCATTTAAATTTTCTTTAACTTTAAAGGCTCTATTATCGTTATAGTTGTTTTCTAAACTGTAATTAATATTTTTTGATGAGATAGCTGAATTAATATTTTCATAAACATCTGTTTTACAATTATATTCGAGTAAAGAAAAATTTTTTTCCTCAGGTTCAATGTTTATAATTTTTGAATTTTTTATCATTTTGTTAAAATAAATACTGCTACATCCTATATTAGCTCCACAATCAATGATCAATGGGGTAAAATTATTTTTTTTCATACTTGAAAGTACTAAATTAATTTTATTAAAAATATTTAAATTTTTAATATTGTAAAAATCTTCGGCAAATATCTCAAATAATGTAATAATGTCATATTTATTTCTAATTTTTATTGAAAAAAAATTTTTATTAATTCTATCAAAGATAATAATTTTTTTTAATATAATACCCAATAGACCAGGAGTTATTATAATAAATTGTTTATTTTTAATTAAGTTGTAAATAAAGTAAAAAATATATTTAAACAAATTATTAATAAAAAAGATCATGTAAATTAAAATATTTTAGATAATTTTTTATAGAAAGAAATAGGATCTATAATAAAATATTTAATCAAATAAAATATTCTGTTTGGCCATAAATAATTTTGCCCCCTATAATGATTGTAGTAAACGTATTCATCAGCTTTTTTATCTACTTCTATATCTTGTTTAAAAATGTAAGGTTTTTTTAATCTAGAAACTTTATAATAAAAATTGTTAAATGTGCTAACAGTATGAGTTGCGTCCTGACTAAAACCAATATTAGATACAAGATTCGTTTTTGGTGTTACAACTAATTGTTTATTTTTCCAAATACAAAGCATCCATGGATATGCCCAACTATCTAATGTGTTATTTGACACGTTATTAAATATTTTTTCCCAATACTTTCGCTCATTATCATTTTGAAAGAGATATTTCCAATTTGTAGAAGACTTGAAACCATTCCAAAATTTAATATTTTTATCGTAATTTTTCCATGTTCTCTTCCAAGTTGCCCAACCCCAGCAATGAGCATACTTTGAAAAATAAAAAGATTCTTTGAAATTTATCTTATTTTTTAAAAAGTTATTACCAGTTATACCGCCTACTCTTTTATCATTTTTATATTTTTTTAATGACCATTCACAAAAGGTAAAAAAATCAATTGATGGTATACAATCATCCTCTATTATTATGCCGTAATTTACTTTAGAAAAAAACCATTCCAAACCTTTTGATACACCAACTTTACAACCGTAATTTTTATTTAAATAATTTTTTTTAAGATTACATTTCCAATTTATCTTATCAATTTTTTCTATAACTTTTTTACATTTAAAAATATCTTTATTGTCTTTTTTTGGACCATCAAATGATACATAAATGTTTTGAGCTTTTATTTTTTGTAAAATATTTAACAACTTTTTTAAATATTGCGATCTATTATAAACTAATAACAATATTGGAGTTTTAAACATTCTTTTTTAGATAATCTGTTAATTTTAAAGCTAATGCAAGTGAGGTAAAGGTGATATTGGCATAGCTAGATCTTTTAAATAAACAACTGCCAGCAATATATAAATTTTTTGTTCCCCAAACACAATACTTTCTGTCAACTACACCTTTGTTTCTATCATTAGAAATGATCATACCTCCGGATGGATGATTTGTATCTCTTACAACTTTTTTAAATTTATCATAATTAATATTTTTGAGGTTATTTACATTTAATTTAGCAATTTTTTCTTTTTCTAAAAAACTTTTCGTTTTAAATGCAAATTGTTTTATGAAATCTAATTCATTTTTACTTATTTTCCAATTTATTGAAAATTTTTTATTTAATTTGTTAAATTTTATAGAACTATTCTTTTCAGAAAATTGCTCTGACTGAATGTAAAAATATATACCTTTATCATAAAAAGGTTTTATTTTTTTTTTCAATATATAAACCCACAAAAGCTCAAAAAATTTAAAATTTAATTTTATACTTTTTTTTATGATTGTTGTTAGATGATTAAATTTCATTTCATTAATAAAATTAACGTATCCCATTTTTAATTGTTTTAAATCATCTTGATACTTTGAATAAAACTTAAACTCACCACTGGCAGCTAATGAGTATTTTAAATTATTTGATCTAAAAAGTAACTTAGGTTGATATTTGGAATTATTATATATTCCATTAAAAAAAATTTTACTAAATTTATTTTTATCTATTGGGAAAACATTACCTACATGAATTCCAAGATGATCATGAAAATATGAGCCTATATTATTTGACTTAATAACTTTGTTGTTTTTATGAAAAAATTTTATTGTTTCCACTGTTCCACAAGCAAAAATATATTTTTTGGCTCTTATCAAATATTTTTTTTTTTTAATGGTATATTCAATAGCCGTAATATTTTTTTTTCTAATAAATAATTTTTCTGCCTTGGCATTTGTAATAAAATCAGATGAATTATTACTTATTTTTTTTTTATATAACTTTAAAAAATTAGGTTCATTTAACCAATTTGTATGAAAATATTTAATACCGTATTTTTTTGGTAATTTTATTTTATTCTCTTTAATAAAATTGTTAAGATCATTTCTTTTTACTTTTAGTAATTTGTAGAGCCTTTTGTAAAGTCTAGTTGTCTCGTTTTTTCTCAATCCAAGATCTGGCTCATATTCCGAAAGTTCTGTTTTTGTAAATTCAGCTAGCTGACCCCCCCATAGTGAACTATTTCCACCAATACCAAAAGCTCTTTTTGTAAATGTTCCTTTGTGATATATTCCTTTGTTAATTAAATCATTAGTTTTAGTAATTTTAGGTTCAAAATTACCTCTATCTAAAACTTTTATATTTTTAAATGTATCTTTAAGTTGAGCGTAAATAAACAAACCTAATGTACCTCCTCCAACTATAAGTAGGTCTGTCTCAATAATTTTATTTTTCATATTGCATGAGCTAATAATTTTTTTTTATTTCATAAATCAAACTTTGCACATATTCATTGGTCAATTTGCTATGAGTTGGTAATATTAAATTTTTTTCGGTCAAATTATTTAAGTTTGAACTCCTGCCATTAAATGAAGAGTATTTATCATACAAACTACAATTTGGATACATTTGTGATCCAACGTTTAAATTTTTAATTAATAATTTCTTTTTCAAATTTCTTTTATGTTCTCTATCTTTACACATAATCATATAACTAAAATTATCACTTGATCCAATTAGATTTTCGATATCAAAACTTGCCCCAACAGTAATGTCCTTTAAACTATTATAATATTGATATGCTATTTTTTGTCTGTTCTTTCTCTCATTTGAATAATTTCCAATTTTTCTATATAATTCTGAAATACCATACATTGGCAAAAGTGAAAAATATGATTTATCTATAAAATTATTTTTTTTCTTAAGTTTATTTTCAATAATATTTAAATCTCCTTTTTTAAATTTATCTTTGAATTTTAAATAATTAATTGTGAAAATTTTATAAACATGTCTATTTGTTAAGGTGCTATATAAAATTGTTCTATAAATTTGACTTTTAAAGTTTTGGAATTTAAGAAAATTCCAATTTTGCATTAATTTTTTTATATCATTTACATTTTTATTTTTTACTAATAAAGCTCCTCCATAAAAAAAATTTATCAGTTTAAAAGTTGAAAAACTATATAAACTATAGTCTGAAAGCGAGTTAATATTAATATTTTCTACTTTTCCAGAAAATGAAATTGCACTATCTTCGATTAAGTCTATGTTATTATTTTCACATAATTTATGTATTTCAGAGTAATTTTTTTGATTTAAATTATAATGAGTTATTATAATTGCCGTAGGGTTGAGTTTTATACTATCTTTTAAATAGTCTAAATCAAAAAAAGTTGAATCTTTATAAAAGTCAACAAAATACGGAATTCCTCCTGCATGAATTACCAACTCAATAACTTCGGGTATTGTAAAAGGTGACATTAAAACTAATTTTTTTTTTTTTTGACTTATTGAATTTTTTACAGCTAAATAAATTGCAGATCTTGCCCTCCCTAGGAGTATAATTTTTTTGTCATTAATTTCAGTTAAACTTGAAATTTCTTGTTTTAATTTTTCCTCAATGTTATTGCTATTATCGGTTAGTAAATCCTTAAGAATTTTTGTATAATTAATTTTATTTATAACTATATTTGGAATTGCCATAACTTAATTTAAGTATTTTATTTCAAATTTAATTTATATGTCAGATAAAGATAAATATAAACACTACACAAAAAATAATGACGATATTCCTATATTTAGCAGACCTTGGTGGTTAGATGCTGTAAGTGATGAGGGATATTGGGATGTGATATTGTATGAAAAAAATAATAATATTTATGGTTCTCTTCCTTTTTTTATAAAAAAAAAGAATATTTTTGAATTAAGCCTACTTCCAAGGTTAACACAAAAACTTGGGCCACATTTTGCAGATAATGAGTTAAACGATAATCAAATAATTTTTTCTTATTTATCAAAGAATCTTCCTTACACTTTTTACTTTGATCAAAACTGTCATCATACAATAAATAATCAAAAAATATTTATAAATGAAGGATTTGCAGTTAAAAATATGAGAACTTGTATAATCGAAGATATTAAAAATATAAACGAAATAAAAAGAAATTTTAGTAAGAACAGAAAGTATGATTTAAATAAAGCAAAAGAAAATAAATTAAATACTAATTTTAATGTAAATCCAAATTTATTTTATGAGGAACATTTCAAAAATCTAAAAAAAAGAGGTTTAAAAATTAATTATAGTAGAGATTTCATTAATAGATTATTTGATGCTTGCACTCAAAATAAGTCTGGTAAAATAATAGGTGTTTACGACAATTCAGACAAATATTTAGCTCTATGTTTTATTGTGTGGGACAGTCAATATGCATATTTAATTGGATTAACAACGAATTCAGATAATTTAAAAACTGGAGCATCATCTTTGCTCATCTTAAATTCAATAAATTATTTAATTGGGAAAACTAAGAATTTTGATTTTGAAGGAAGTATGGATGAAAATATATATAAATTTTATAATTCTTTTGGAACAATAACTAAAAACTACTTTAAAATTAAGCGTATTAAACCAAGTTTTATGAAAGTTTTCTTAAGATAAAAAATTGCTACTTTAAATACTTTCTAAATATTTTTCTACTCCAATTTTTTTTATAGTCTATTGACTTATCATCAATAATTACATCATATCTTGGTTTACCAAGAATTAATTCATGGAAATTTAAATTCCATTTTTTAAGTTGATTATAGGTTTTTTTATAGCCTAATTTTATAGCTTTTTTTTCATTTGAATTTGTGCGACCCATATATCTTGAGGTGAATATTTTTATAACATGACCACTTTTATAAAGCTCATTAATAATTTTTATATTTTTTTTTATGGGCAAAGATTTTGTATATTCACTTGCTTTAGTTTTACAAATTGTATTATCAATATCAAAACAAAAAATTAATTTTTTCATTTTATAACATTTTTAATTAATTATTTTGCCCATAATATTTACCTTTTCCATTTTTTCTAAAGAAATGAAAAGATTTTAATGACTTAGAAATTTTTGGATTTTTTACAATCATTTTAGTTTTAAAATAAAGTTTACAAATATATTCAATAGCTATTAAATTATGTATAGCTTCAGCCTCATTTTTACCCCAAGCAAAAACACCATGGTCTCTCAATAAAATTCCAGGCACATTTTCTTTATATTTCTTAAGTCTTTGAATTATGCTTTTTGCGACCTGAAATTCATATTTTTCGTTATCTACTTTTACAATCTTAGTAGATATAGGTATGGGTCCATTAAAATAGTCAGCATGCGTTGTACCAAAACACTTGGGCTCTATATTTGCTTGTGAAAGAATTGTTGAAAATTCGGAATGAGAATGAATTATGCATCCCACATTTTTTAGGTGCCTGTATAACTCTATATGGATTATAGTATCTACACTTGGCTTAATCTTGTAATGGTTTTGGGATTTAAAATTGTGTATTTTTACTTCTACTATATTCGATAGTTTACATTTATCCTCACCAATTCCAGAGGCTTTGATATATATTTTAGATCTATTTTTGTCAATTACACTTGCGTTACCAAAATTTAAAATACTCAAATTGTTTTTATAAATTTCCTTGTTTACTTTTAAGGCTCTAGACTTTAAATTTTTATTATCAATCACTAACTTCTACCAACTTTAAAATTATATTTTTTGCCATCGTGTACTATTATAGAATCATTATCAAAATCTTTATTCGATATTTCAATAATTTTAGTATCTTTAATTGCCATCCTCATGTGTATTGTACCTGGCTTCATTAAAAAAGTATAATTTTGTTTCAATTTAATAATGCTATTCATTGCTCTTGCGTATCTTAATCCAAGATCTAATTCTCCATATTCTATGAAGTAATTTTCCTTTTT
>CACNPC010000002.1 GCA_902622245.1 uncultured Pelagibacteraceae bacterium
CAAAAAAAAATCAGGGCATATTTGAGAGATTCTTTAACTTTTTTGGAAAATGATTGTATTTTCTTGTAATATTTATTGATTATTTCTCAAGGTTTCAAAAATATATATTAAAAATGTGTCAGTTTTAAACCAAAAAACAATTGCAAAAAAGATAACTTTTGAAGGAGTTGGTATTCATTCTGGTAAATATGTAAAATTAAATATCCTACCAGGACTTCCAAATACTGGAATTTTTTTTAAGCGTATAGATATAGCTAAGAACAATATTGTATACCCAAATTATTATAACGTAACTGATACAACATTATGTACAACTATTTCTAATGAGCATGGAGTAAAAGTTTCAACAATTGAACACTTAATGGCTGCACTATATGCTATTGGTATAGATAATGCAGTTATAGAAATAAATTCACAAGAAGTGCCAATATTAGATGGATCAGCAAAACAATTTGTTGAAAGTATAAAAAATGTTGGCTTAAAAATAAGTGATCAACCAATAAAAATTATAAAAATTAATAAAGATATTAAAATCGAAGATGGGGAAAAATTTATCTCATTAAAAAAATCAAATGTAAGCGGAGATATTGATTTTGAAATAAAATACAAAAATCAAGTGATAGGAATACAAAAAAATAAAATAAATGTATTTGAAGATGAGTTAAACGATATTTTAAATTCAAGAACATTTTGTTTATTTGAAGATATTGAAAAATTAAAAAAACTTAATCTTGGAAAAGGTGGAAGTCTAAAAAATGCAATAGTAATAAAAAATAACAAAATTCTTAATGATGGTGGCTTGAGAAATAAGTTAGAATTTGTTAATCATAAAATACTTGATTGTATGGGCGATCTCTTTTTGTCAGGCTATAAAATTATTGGATCATTAAGATGTTCACAAGGAGGACACAAATTAACAAATCAGTTGTTAAGAAAAGTGTTTGAAGATAAATCAAATTATTCCTTAATTGAAATTAAAGGTAAACAATTGCCACATTCGTTTGCTAATTACCAAAATCTAAAATCAATAGCTTAAAAGTTAGAATTTTTAAATTAATCTGTTAAAACAGACTAATGAGTTCAGCTGTAAAATTAACTTATATCATAATTTTTGTATTAGTTGTTGCATGCTCAAAAGAAGAAAAACCAGAAAACGTTTTAAAGGAAAAAGGTTTAGATGCTCAAATGATAGAAGTTTATAATCAAGCAATGGAGGAATTTGAGAGAGGTGATGTAATTTACGCTGGAAAAAAATTTGGTGAAGCAGAATTACTTTATCCTCAGTCTATATGGGCACCTCGAGCAGTACTTATGTCTGCTTATGGATATTTTTCTCAAGGATATTATAATTATGCAATAAATGATTTAGAACGTTTTTTAGTCAAATACAAAAATCATCCTCAAACTGATTATGCTTATTATCTATTAGCTTTATGTCATTATGATCAAATAATAGATGAGAAAAAAGATATGAATGAGATTCTGGAGGCAAAAAAAAATTTTGAATATATAATCAATAATTTTCCAAATACAGAATACGCAACAGACTCAAATTTTAAATTAGAGTTAATTACAGAAATAATGGCATCCAAAGAAATGTATCTTGCAAGATATTATATAGATAGAGAAAAATGGATACCAGCAATCAATAGATTTAAAAAAGTTGTTAACGATTATGATAGAACAATTTATGTTGAAGAGGCACTTCATAGACTAGTTGAATTACATTATAAATTAGGAATGATAAGTGAAGCCCAAAAATATGCATCGCTATTAGGTTATAATTATAAGTCTAGTCAGTGGTATGAGGCTAGTTATATAATATTAAACAAAGATTATGAAAAAGAGAGAGTTTCAAAAAAAGATAATAGTGGATCAATTTTAAAAAAATTTAAAAAACTTTTTAAATAATCAATAAATAAATGCTCAAAAGTGGTATAAAAAAAAAATATCAAATTAAATTAGCGGAATTTAATAAGCATAACAAATTATACTACAACAAAAGCAAGCCAATTATATCTGATAGTGAATTTGACGATTTAAAAAAAGAAATTATTGATTTAGAAAATAAGTATAAATTTTTAAAAAGTAAAAACTCTCCTAGTACAAGTATTGGTTATAAACCTTCTAAATCTTTTGAAAAATATAAACATAAAACGCCTATGTTATCTTTATCAAATGCTTTTGATAAAAATGACTTATTAAATTTTGAAAAAAAAATTTATAATTACTTAAATAAGAATATTAATTTTGAATACAGTGTTGAACCTAAGATTGATGGAATATCAGCATCATTAACATATAAAAATAATAAATTAGCCTATGGAGTTTCAAGAGGTGACGGTAATGTTGGTGAGATTATCACTGAAAATTTAAAAACTATACGAGATATTCCTTTAGAGATAAAAAATACTGATTTTCCAGATGAAATAGAAATAAGAGGAGAAGTATTTATAAAAAAAAAAGATTTTTTAAAAATCAAGGAAAACTTTGCAAATCCTAGAAATGCTGCTTCTGGAACACTAAGGCAAAAAGATCCTAATGAGACAAAAAAAATTCCTTTAAACTTTATTGCTTACACATTTGGATTTGTGAAACAAAATAACATTAAATATCAGTCTGAGTTTTTAAAAGCACTAAAATCATGGGGCTTTCAGGTTAACAAAGAAAATAAAGTTATAAAAACAATAAATGAATTGATTGAATTTCATACTAAATTTGAAGATAAAAGATTTGATTTAGAATATGATGTAGATGGATTAGTTTATAAAGTAAATGATTTAAACTTGCAAAGTAGACTTGGTTTCACATCCAATTCTCCAAGATGGGCAATAGCACATAAATTTTCAGCGGACAGCGCTTATACAAAAATTATAAATATTGATATACAAGTTGGAAGAACAGGCGCATTAACTCCAGTAGCTAAGGTAGAGCCAATAAATATTGGAGGTGTGATAGTTTCTAATGCCACGCTTCATAATGAAGATGAGATTGAGAGAAAAGATATTAGAGTTGGAGATGTGGTAAAAATTGAGAGAGCAGGTGATGTAATACCTCATGTTATAGAAGTCGATAAAAATCTTAGATCAAGTAAAACAAAAAAATTTTCTTTTCCTATAAAGTGCCCATCTTGTGGGTCAAATACTACTAAGGAATATAATAAAACAACAAAAAAATATGATGCAGTTAGAAGATGTACAAACGAAGGATACGAGTGTGAAAGGATAGCTGTAGAAAAAATAAAACATTTTATATCAAAAGATGCACTTAATATTGATGGTTTGGGGAAAAAGGTGGTCGAAAAGTTTTGGGATTTAAATTTAATAAAAGAACCACAAGATATATTTAGACTTAATTACAAAAAAATTGAACAATTAGAAGGATGGGGTAAATTATCTGTCAATAATTTAAAATTATCTATAGAAAAATCAAAAAAAGTTACATTACAAAGACTTATTTATTCGATAGGTATCAGACATATTGGGATTGAAAATGCAAAGCTTATTAGTGATAATGTAAAAAATATCTCTAACTTAATTGAAGTCATAAAACAAAATAACTTCGACAAATTTTTAAGTATAGATGGTATTGGTGAAACTCAAGTAAATTCTCTTAAGAGTTTTTTTTCCAATCAAAGCAATATCAATATTATAATTGATCTAAAAAAAATATTAGATATCGAAAGCCAAAGTTTAAATAAAAATGGAATATTAAGAAATAAAACTTTTATGTTTACTGGAAAATTAGAGGGAATGAGTAGAGCAGAAGCAAAATCTTTGATAGAAAAAAATGCTGGAGTAACTTTAAGTGGGGTCAGCAAAAATCTAAATTATTTAATAATAGGGGACAAACCTACTAAAAAAAAAATAGATCAAGCTAAGAAACTTGGTATAAGAATATTATCACAAAAAGATTTAAAAGAGTTACTTAATTAAACTTATTAACCATTTTTTTTCTTTATCATTTAAATATTTTGAAATTTTAGAATAAACATCTAAATGATAATAAAATATGTATTTTTGTTCCTGTTTATTTAACATTTTAAAATTTATCATATCTATATCTATTGGGACTAATGTTAAATTTTTAAATATTAATTTTTTTTTCGACTCATCAACATAAATTAAATTTTCGATTCTTATACCGTATTTGTTATTCAAATAATATCCTGGCTCATTACTCAAAATCATACCTTTCCTTAAAGGGACTTTGTTGTATTTAGATATTGCTTGAGGACCTTCGTGAACATTTAAAAAAAAACCTACTCCATGTCCAGTCCCATGAGAATAGTCTAAACCAACTTCATTCAAATATCTTCTTGCTAATTTATCAATTAGATAGCCATTTATTTTAAAGTTTAAGTTACAGTTTACAACTGCAATATGTCCTTTTAGAACTCTTGTGAAATTATTTTTTATTCTATTTGAAACTTCGCCTAAACATGTAGTTCTTGTAACGTCTGTTGTACCCCACTTATATTGTCCACCTGAATCAATTAACAAAATATCTTTTTTCTTTAGTTTTCTATTCGTCATTTTATTAGATTTGTAATGTATAATAGATCCATTAGGGCCAGATCCTGCAATAGTATCAAAACTTGGATAGAGATAGTTCTTTGATTTTTTTCTAAATTTTTCCAATTTTTTTTCAATTTTGGCTTCTGTCATTTCATTTTTTTTAGTTTTAAACCAATAAAGGAACTTTGTAACAGCTACACCATCTTCAATATGAGCCTTAATAGTATTTTTCAGCTCATTATTATTTTTTATTGATTTTAAATCGTATATAGGATCAATTTCAGAGACAATTTGAAACTTACTTTTTATTATTTGTTTTTCAAAAATTGAGCAAGTATTTTTATCTATAACAAAATTCTTTTTATTTAGATCACTTATTACTTCTAGAAAATTGTGTTCATTGCAAATTTTAATATTTTTAAAGTATTGATTTTTATTTTGTGGTAGTTTTTTTTTATCAATGAATAAGTACATCTTTCCTGAATCTGAAACTATTAGTTTACAATTAATCAAAGGACTATTAGGAAGATCTTTACCCCTAATATTTAGAAGCCAATTAACATTTTCGCTTGCACTTACATATAAATAATTAATTTTTTTAAGATTTAAAAATTTTTTAATTTTTTTTAATTTTTTTAAATACGTCTCACCTGTAATTGATTTATTCAAATGAAACATTTTAGTTATCTTTTTACCTTTTGTTTTAATAAAAGGATATATTATTGGTATTAGATCTACTTTTTTATCAAAGTATTTTGCCAGTGTAAGATCAGTAAATAATTTCGGGTCAAAACCAATTTTTGATTTTCGAATATTAGGTAGATCCTTAGGCCAGCTATATGGTATTTCTAAAATAGTAAATTTTTTTCCTGATTGTCTTTTTGCTTGTAATACGTATCTTCCATCAACATATAAATAATTTTTATTTTTTAGAATTAATGCAAATCCAGCAGATCCGGTAAAATCTGTTACTTTTTTTAAATTATTTATATTAGAGTACTCAGTAAAGTATCTATCATTCTTTGGAATTATGTAGCCATCTAAATTATTATTAACAATAAATTTTTTTATTTTTTTTATCATTTTAGTTTTTTTTGATATCTTATCCATCCAGGACTTCTTATTTCACTCTCAAAATCAATATCTTGGTTAAATTCGAAATCATTCTCATCTTGTTCAACAAAACTATTATTTTTCTTTATAAATTCATCTGGAAGTTCGTCTACAAATCTTGAAGCAATACTATCCATCCAGTCCCCTTGATAAAATCTATTCATTGAAAAAGAAATTTTCGCTATTTTTTTTGCTCTTGTAATACCTACGTAAGCCAGTCTTCTTTCTTCCTCAAGTCCATTTTCACCCTTTTCCTCGATACTTTTTTGATGCGGAAACAAACCTTCTTCCCAGCCTGGTAAATAAACAATGTTAAATTCTAGACCTTTCGAAGCATGTAAGGTCATTAAATTTACTTTTTCATTATCCCATTCTTGATCTAGTGAGGTTGCTAAAGCCACATGCTCCAAAAAACTTTCTAAATTATCAAATTCTTTCATTGCATTAAGTAATTCCTTAATATTTTCTAGTTTATTTTCATTTTCTAAATCTTTTTTATTTTTTAACATTTCACTATATCCCGACTCATCTAAAACAATTTGTAATAATTTAGTATGATTTATTTTTCTCTTTAAATCGTATCTCCACTTTTCAAGTAAATTTAACAACGAGTTTAAGCCTATTTTTGTTTTTGGTTTAATTTTATTTTCTTCTATCAATTTTTTTGATGCTACTTCCAAAGAGAGTTTATTTTTTTTTGCGAATTCAGTTATATTTTTAATTGTTTGATCACCTATGGATCTCTTTGGTACATTAATTATTCTTTCAAAAGACAAGTCATCCATTGGTTGATGAATACATCTTAAGTATGCTACACAATCTTTTATTTCAGATCTTTCATAAAATTTAATTCCACCAATGATTCTGTAAGGAATGCCAACTTTTAAAAACCTTTCCTCAAATTCCCTGGTTTGAAAAATAGCTCTTACCAGAATTGCAATTTCATTTAATGAATTTTTTTTCTTATAGTCTTCAATAGTTGAGCTTATTTCTACAGCTTCATCTTTTACATTTCTAAAGCAGTCTAATGTAATAGGCTCACCATCTTCTTGAGTGGTGTATAATTTTTTTCCTACTCTATTTTGGTTATTTTCTATTAGTTTTGATGCAACATTTAAAATATTTTGTGTTGATCTGTAATTTTTCTCTAGTCTTATAATTTTTGTATCTTTGTAAGTTTTGTCAAATTCCAAAAAATTTTTAATTTCTGCGCCTCTCCAACTATAAATTGATTGATCATCATCACCAACACAACAAATATTTAAATTAGCTGAAGATAAATATTTTAACCATTCACTTTGTATATAATTAGTATCTTGATATTCATCTACTAAAATATATTTAAACTTTTTTGAGTAAATAGACGAAATATCTTGGTAGTTCTTAAAAATTTTGACTGTATGTAAAATTAAATCACTAAAATCAGCCGAATTTAAATCAATTAATTTTTCCTGGTAAATCTTGTAAATTTTTAAGAAGTTTTTTTCTAAAATTTCTTTTTTTTTTAATATTACATCGTCTGGATAAAAACCTTTATTTTTCCATTTATCGATAACAGCCAAAATATACTTTGGTGATATTTTTTTAATATCAATATTTTCGGATTTACAAATATTCTTAATTAACCTTGATTGGTCATCCTGGTCAATTATAGTAAAGTTTGATTTCAATCCAACTGCCTCAGCATGCTTTCTTAAAATTTTTGCACTTATAGAGTGAAATGTACCCAACCAGGGCAATCCTGTTGCTTCTTTTCTTAGAAGTTTTGATACTCTTAGCTGCATTTCTTTTGCGGCTTTATTTGTGAAAGTAACTGCAAGAATTTGACTAGAAAAGGCTTTGTGACTTTTGATTATATGAGCAATTCTTGATGTTAATACTTTTGTTTTACCTGATCCAGCTCCTGCAACGATAAGTAGTGGCCCATTTAAATGCAAAACTGCTTCCTGTTGCTTTTCATTTAAATTTAACAAATAATCATTATTAAACATTGTTTTTATTGTATAAACCTCGATATTTTAATGAATAAAATAAAGCAAAACAAAATAACATTTTCTTTAATACTAATAGCTATTTTCATAACTTTTTCTTCATTAACAATTTTATCTTTACCAGTTTTATTTAATTATAAAAGCAAAGTTGCAATAATAGAAAAAAATTTTTACAAAAATTTTAAGTTATATCTAAATTCAACAGGAAATATTTCATATAAGCCATTTCCAAAGCCACACTTGTTGGTAGAAAATGCCTCAATTAATTTGTTAAATTCAAATGATAAAGGCAGTACAAGTTTACTAAATATATCTAATTTAAAAATATTCATATCACTTAGAGATATATTTTTAAGATCTTTTGATAATTTTATCTCTTTAGAAATTTCAAATTCAAATTTAGATTTTAAAGTATCCGACTTAAAAGAAATAAGAAAACATTTATACAAAAGTATTAACAATCCAATTATATTTAATAATTGTAAAATATTTATAAAAAATAGAAATGATGAAGTGATTATAATTTCTCCAATTAAAAAAATTTATTATAAAATAAACAATAAAAATAAAATTAAAAATTTTACAATAGATGGAGAGATTTTTGGATTAATATTTAAATCTGAATGGAAAAGAAGTTATAACAATCCAGAAATTAGTACTCACAATATTAACTTATATAATCCAAATATATTTATTAAAAACATATTTAAATTTAGAAATTCAAATAATTTTGTAGGTAAAACGGAAATAGAGTATATTCAAGACAAGTTGAAATATGATATTATTTTTGAGAATAACATTATTAATATTACGTCTCCATCAATTGATAACACAAATTTTAATATAGATAGTAATATTAATCTTAACCCGTTTTATTTTAATGGGGAACTTAAAATTAAAAAGAAAAAAGTAGAAAAAATAATTGATAATATTTTATTAAATTTGTTCTTATATGATGAAAATTACTTGGGCAATTTTAATGGTGTTTTAAAAATTAAATTTGAAGATCTAAATATTGATTTTGAGAGTGAAATAAGAAGTCCTGGATGGATAAGATATAAAAAAAACTAAAATGAAAAAAAAAATAAAATCACAAAAAGCTAAATTTAATTTAGATAAAATTGGTAAAATGAGTACAGAAATTAAATATATAATTGATCAAGGTGAAATTAAATTTTTATCAAAGAATCATTTGAATATTGAAAATCACATTGAATTTGCAAAAGTTTTTCAAGTAAGTTCAAAAAAAATAAAAAAAATTAAAAATTTGTATTTTGATTTAGAAAAAAATATCGGCGATACCAATTTTTTAATTTCTAATGTTAAAGTCAATAATCTTGAAAAAAAAGAATTACAAAATGAAACTTTTCAAGTAAAAAATATCCAAAATTTAAGATCACATATAAGACAAATTATTAACTAGCTTGGATTTATCATTTTTATTGGATCAACTAGTAAATCATAATCTTTCTCTTTAATTAAACCTGATTTAATTGCCTCATCTTTAAGTTTTGTATTATTTTTTAGAGCATTTTTTGCAATTTTTGCAGCATTATCGTAACCAATTTTTGGAGCTAGGGCAGTGACTAGCATCAATGAGTTGTCCAAGTGTTCTTTAATTTTCTTTTTATTGGCTTTTATTCCTTTGACACAGTAGAGGCTAAAATTTTTTACGCTATCACCTAAAATATCAATTGATTGTAAGATGTTATAAGCAATTAGTGGTTTAAATACATTTAATTCAAAATGTCCATGACTACCTGCAACAGTTATACCAGTGTGATTTCCAATAACTTTAGCGCAAACCATGGTGACAGCTTCACATTGCGTAGGATTAACCTTTCCAGGCATAATGGAAGATCCAGGTTCGTTTTCTGGTAGCAAAAGTTCACCATAGCCTGCTCGTGGTCCTGAACCTAAAAATCTTATATCGTTTGAAATCTTCATTAGAGCAACTGCACATGAATTCAAAGATCCAGAAAAATTTACTATTGCATCATGAGCTGCTAATTCTGAAAATTTATTTGGAGCAGGTCTAAAATTTATTTTACAAAATTTTTTTATTTCTTTAATTATCTTTTTATCAAAATTCCTGCTTGAATTTATACCTGTTCCTACTGCAGTTCCACCCTGCGCCAAATAATAAATATCATTTAGACAATAATTTATTCTTTCTATACTTTTTTTTACTTGTTCTTGATATCCAGAAAATTCTTGACCTAGTGACAAAGGTGTAGCATCTTGTAGATGTGTTCTTCCAATTTTGACTATTTTTTTAAATTCTTTACTCTTTTTTGCCAATGAATTTTCTAATAATTTTAAACTCGGTAATAGTTTGTTTATAGTTTCAACTGCAATTGAGATATGCATTGCAGTTGGAAAAACATCATTAGTTGATTGCGATTTATTAACATGATCATTTGGATGAACAGGTTTCTTTGATCCCTTTTTTCCCTTCATAATTTCTATTGCTCTATTTGCAATTACTTCATTAACATTCATGTTTGTTTGAGTACCAGAACCTGTTTGCCAAACTTTTAAAGGAAAATTTTCTTTCATTTTGCCACTTATAACTTCATTTGATGCTTTAATTATTGCTCTTGAAATTGTGGGTGAAATTAATCCATCTTCTTGATGAACTATAGCAGCACTTCGCTTAATGATTGCAATAGATCTTATTATTGATTCTGGTACATATATTTTACCAATATTAAAAAATTTCTTTGATCTTTGAGTTGAAGCACCCCAATATTTATCATTTGGAACTTTTATGCCTCCTATAGTATCAAATTCTTTTCTTGTTTTCATTTGTTTGAAAAAATAACTAAATAATTTATATACTAGTTTTTATTAATCTTACAGGAGTAAAATGACAAATTTTCAAAAAGTAAAAAATTTTATGGAGACTTTTGGGCAAGAAGTTAAATCAAAACCATCTTTGAGTTCTGATAAAATTAATATGCTCAGGTATAATTTGATAAAAGAGGAATTAGATGAGTTTAAACAAGCTTTAGATAATAATGATATCTTAGAAGCAGCTGATGCTTTAACAGATATTTTATATGTAACATATGGAGCAGGTCATGCATTTGGAATTGATTTAGACGCATGTTTCGATGAAGTTCAAAATTCTAATATGAGTAAACTTGGATCAGATGGTAAGCCAATCTATAACGATCAAGGTAAAGTAATGAAAGGTCCAAATTATTTTAAACCAGACTTATCTAAATATATCAAGTAATTCGAAGCCAATCTGGTTTTTTAACTTTTATTTTGGCAGAACCACAATTTAATATTTTATCAAAATCAAATTTTTCATTTTTTATTTTGATTATAGCGTAGGGGTAATCATCTTTAATTAATACTTTTCCTATTTCATCTTTCTCAAAAGATATCACATCATCTTTTAGATCACCTTCTATTACTTCAATTGGAAAAAGACGTTTATTCAACTTATCTTTTAATTTAATCCTAGCAGTATTCTCCTGACCCACGTAACAACCTTTTTTAAAGTCTATTGCTTTCAATTCATCAAAATTACACTCAATACCAAAAAGTTTATTTTGAAGTTTATCAGTATTTTTTTGTGGAATACCAATTTCATGACTCAATTTGTAATATTCGTTTTTATCTGCACTTTGAAGCCCAAGTTTTTTTAATGATAAATATAATTTTTCTAAGTTCGTAACTAATCTAGCTCCGAGTTCTATATTTCTGGGGTCTAAAAAAATATTATCTTCTCTAAATTTAATTGTACAACCAGCATTAGAACTTGAATTTTCCATATCCAAAAATCTTTCTTTACTAATAACTGCAATTACAAATTCATTACTTAAATTTAAAATTTCTACTTTTGATCTTAGTTTGTATAAATTTAATTGATTAAACAAATTATCTATATTTTTTTTCTCACAATCTAAAAAATATCCAGACTTATGTTTTAGTATATTGAAATCGTACAAATATTTTCCCTGCGGAGTAAGTAAAGCAGAATAGCACGAATTTTTTTCATCTACTTTGTTGATATTATTTGTGACTATATTTTGTAGAAATTCTTTACAGTCTTCACCCGAAACATACAATAGTCCTCTGTCCTCTAAGATATAAACATTATTTTTTTTCATGATTGATTGGTTTAAGATAATAATATAGTAACGATTTCATAAAATGTTAGACCTTATTATAAAAAATGGAGAGTGTTATATCGACGGAAAAATTAATAAGACTAATATTGGAATTCAGAATGGAAAAATCTCAATAATTGGTGATTTAAACAATGAACGAAGTAAAGAAACTATTGATGCAAGCAATTTATTAGTTTTACCTGGTTGCATGGATACCCAAGTTCATTTCCGTGAGCCTGGATCAACTAATGCAGAGGACTTACATACTGGAAGTAAAGCAGCTATTGCTGGTGGTATAACAAGTGTATTTGAGATGCCAAATACAAATCCCCCAACAGCAAATATGAAAGAATTTAATAACAAGTTAAATCTTGCTAAAAATAGGATGTATTCAAATTATGCTTTTTATTTTGGAGCAACTCCTGATAATTCAACTGATTTAGCAAAGCTTAAAGGTTTAGATGGATGTTGTGGAGTAAAGCTTTTTGCGGGTTCCTCAACTGGAAATTTATTAGTTGATAAAGAAGAAGATATTGAAAAGGTATTCCAAAATACTTCAAAAATAGTTGCAGTTCATTCTGAAGATGAAGAAATAATTAATTTAAGAAAAAAATTAATTGAAAAAGGTAATGTTCAGACTCATCCTGTATGGAGGAATGAAGAATGTGCAATGTCATCTACAAGAAGGATTGTTGGGATTGCTAAAAGACTTAATAAAAAAGCACACATATTACATGTTACAACAAAAGAAGAAGTAGATTTTCTTTCTCAAAATAAAGGAAACATAACTTTTGAAATTACTCCACAACATCTAACAATATATGCACCAGATTGTTATGACAAACTTGGAACCTTTGCGCAGATGAACCCTCCTTTGAGAGACAAGTCTCATTATGATAGATTGTGGTACGCTATTCGAAATAACTATAATGATACTATCGGTTCAGACCATGCACCGCACCTAAAAGAAAACAAATTAAAAGAATATCCTCAATCACCATCTGGTATGCCAGGTGTGCAAACATTATTACCCGTTATGCTAAATCATGTGAATGACAAAAAACTTACTTTAGATCAGCTAATCAAACTTCTTTGTGAAAATCCAGTTTCAGTATTTGGTATTAAAAATAAGGGATTTATCAAAAAAGATTATGATGCAGACTTTACAATAATAGATATGAATAGAACAATTGAAATAAAAAACGAAAATATTCACAGTAAATGTGGATGGAGCCCGTTTGATGGCTATAAATTTAAAGGTTCACCTGTTTATACAATTATTAATGGAGATATTAAAATGAAAGAAGATGAAATTTTAGGAGATCCTTCTGGTAAACCAATATTATTTGATTAAGTTATATAGTTTTACTTGAATACATGTTTACAAGTGTTACTCCAACTACAATAAGAAACATACCTAATATAGCCTGCCAACTTAAAGATTGTTTAAAAAAAATATATCCCAATATTGCAATAGTAAAAATACCAAGTCCACTCCATGTTCCATAAACAATTGCAATTGGTAATTTATCAACAACAAACGTAAGTAAATAAAAAGCAGATAAATAAAATCCAGCCAAAAATACTGTTGGTGTTACTTTTGTGAAGTTTTGAGTGACAGGAAGAAGCATTGTTCCACAAACTTCACAGATAATTGCTCCTACTAAAAAAAGATATGTCTTAAGCATTATTTTAAAATATTGCTATTTATTAAGTTTTCTTTTATCTCATCAAGGATAGCAGGATCATCAATCGTTGCAGGCATTTTATATTCTTCTTTGTCAGCAATTTTTCTAATTGTTCCTCTTAAAATTTTTCCAGATCTAGTTTTGGGTAATCTTTTAACAACAATTGCTATTTTAAAAGCTGCAACAGGTCCAACTTTATCTCTAACCATTTGTACACACTCTTTTGAAATAGTCTCATTATCCTTAGAAACTCCTGCTTTTAGAGCAATTAAACCAATTGGTAATTGTCCTTTCAGCTGATCTTTAATTCCTATCACTGCACATTCAGCAACAGACTGATGTTCAGACAAAACTTCTTCTATTGCACCAGTTGAAAGTCTATGACCTGCAACATTTATTATGTCATCTGTTCTAGACATAATCCAAATATATCCATCATCATCAATATGCCCTGCATCGTAAGTTTGGTAGTAGCCATTATAATTTGACATATAATTTTCTTTATATCTCTCATCTGCATTCCACAAAGTTGGGAACGTACCTGGCGGTAATGGAAGTTTAACCACAATATCTCCCATCTCATTTGGTTTAGCTATTGTTTGATCGGGTTTAATTATTTTTACATCATAACCTGGGACCGCTTTGCAAGCAGATCCATATTTTGTTTCTTGCATTTCTATTCCAGTACAATTTGAACTTATCGCCCAACTCGTTTCAGTTTGCCACCAATGGTCAATTACGGGAACTTTAAGTAAATTCTCAGCCCATTTAATAGTATCAGGGTCTGCTCTTTCACCTGCTAAAAATAATGACTCAAATGAACTTAAATCATATTTAGAAAAAAACTTACCTTCTGGATCTTCTTTTTTTATTGCTCTAAATGCAGTTGGCGCTGTGAATAAAGATTTAATTTTATATTCTGAGATTATTCTCCAAAATACTCCAGCATCAGGAGTACCAACAGGTTTGCCCTCAAATAAAAGAGTTGTACAACCTTTGAATAACGGAGCATAGACAATATAGGAATGTCCTACTATCCAACCAATATCACTTGCTGACCACCATACATCATCTTGATCAATGTTATAAATATTTTTCATTGTCCATTTAAGAGCAACTATGTGACCACCAATATCTCGAACAATCCCCTTTGGAATACCAGTGGTTCCTGAAGTATAAAGGATGTAAGCATAATCATTGGCACCCATCTCAACACAATCTTTATCATCTGCTCCAGATAGTGCTTCATCCCAACTTATTTCTAATGGTTTATTTAATTTTACCTCGTGTCCTTTTCTTTGAAATAATATTACTTTTTCAACTTGGTGTTTTGCTAATTTTAAAGCCCCATCTACAAGTGGTCTATATTCAACTGTTCTTCCAGGCTCAAATCCACATGATGCTGTAATTAAAATTTTAGCTTTACTATCATCAATTCTGCTAGCTAATTCATTTGAGGCAAAACCACCGAATACAACAGAGTGAATTGCTCCAATTCTCCCACATGCAAGCATCGCAACCACCGCTTCTGGTATCATCGGCATATAAATTATTACTCGATCTCCTTTTTTAACTCCTTGCTTATCTAAAGCACCTGCAAATTTTGAAACTTTTTCTTTTAATTCTTTGAAAGTGAACTTTGCTTTACTTTCTGTTATAGGACTGTCATAGATTAAAGCAGTTTTATCACCCCTTCCTTGATCAATGTGAAGGTCTAAGGCGTTGTAGCATGTATTTGTTACACCATCTTCAAACCATTTATAGAGAGGAGGGTTGTCTTTTTTTAAAATCTTAGTTGGTTTTTTGAACCAAAACACATCCTCAGAAACTTTCCGCCAAAATTCCTCAGGATTTTTTAGAGATTCGTCGTAAATTTCTTTGTATTTTCTGTTCATTTTGATTTGCTTTTTGGTGTCATTTTTCTATTGAATTTATGCAACAGGTTGTATTTAATTTTAAAAAGTCAGTAAAATCAACACTTATAACGCGGCAAAAAGTCTTCAACAAACCAATTTAATTTGATATTAAGCCCCTAACTTTGGAGAAACCTTTGTGGTTTGTCCGTAGTTTAAATTTAAACTAAAAAAAAACTAACGAGAGGGAGTTTTTTATGAAAAAACTTAAAATGTTTGCATTGGCAGCAGTGGCTCTATTTGGTCTTACTGGTGCAGCAAACGCAGCAACTGCTATGTTAGCTTCTGACGACTTCGTTGGGATTTCCTTTTGGGTAATCGCAATGGGTATGGCAGCAGCTACAGTATTCTTCTTCATGGAAAGAAATACTGTTGCAGCAGGCTGGAAAACTTCAGTAACAGTAGCTGGTCTTGTAACTGGTGTTGCATTCATTCACTACATGTACATGAGAGATGTATGGGTAATGACTGGAGATTCTCCAACAGTATATAGATATATTGATTGGTTAATCACTGTACCATTACAGATGATCGAGTTTTACTTAATTCTAGCAGCAGTTAAGAAAATCCCAGGAGCAATCTTCTGGAGATTATTAATTGGTTCGCTTGTGATGTTAATTGGTGGATACTTAGGAGAAGCAGGTTACATCAATGCTATGCTTGGTTTTATAGTCGGTATGGCTGGATGGATCTACATCTTATATGAAGTATTCTCTGGTGAAGCTGGAAAAATTGCAGCTAAAACTGGAAACAAGCCATTAGCAACTGCATGGGGTGCTATGAGAATGATCGTAACAATCGGTTGGGCTATTTACCCATTAGGTTACATTTTTGGTTACCTAGTAGGTGGAGTAGACGCTAACTCATTGAACGTGATTTACAACTTAGCAGACTTCATCAACAAAATTGCTTTTGGTCTAGTAATCTGGTCAGCAGCAGTTTCACAAGGTGGAGCACGAGCTAGATAATTAGCTTTTAATATTAAAAAGAGGCGGGTATGCTAAAACATACCTGCCTTTTTTTTTGGACTAAAAATAGAAAATGCTAAATTTCAAAAATTTGCCGCAGTCACAAATTAGTTTATAAGAATTATTTATTAAATATGGCAAAAATCAAATATATAGAATTTAATGGTACAGAACACGAAGCAGATGTTGCTAATGGTCTTAGTGTAATGGAAGGTGCTATACAAAATGATATTCCAGGCATAGATGCAGATTGTGGAGGAGGAATGTCATGTGCAACTTGTCATGTATATATTAATGATGACGAATGGTTCAGAAAACTCCCAGAAAAAGAAATGGGTGAAGATGATATGTTAGATCAAGCCTTTGAACCCAAATCTAATAGCAGATTAAGTTGCCAATTAATCGTCTCTGATGATTTAGATGGATTGACAGTCCATATGCCGGAGAAACAAGTTTAATGATTAAAACAGATGTAGTCATTATTGGAGCAGGACCTACAGGTTTATTCTGTGCACACCAATTAGGGATAATCGGATTAAAATGTGAAATTGTAGACAATTTAGATAAAATTGGAGGACAATGTATTGAGCTTTATCCAGAAAAACCAATTTATGATATTCCTGCAGTTCCTAAATGTACAGGAGAAGAGCTTACAAATAATTTAATTGAACAAATAAAACCTTTTAATTTTAACTTTCATTTAAGTGACAGAGTTCAAGAATTAAAAAATGAAAACAATAAATGGTTAGTTAAAACATTAAATGGAAAAGAATTTGAAACACCTAATATTGTCATAGCAGGTGGCGTAGGTTCTTTTGAACCAAGAAAATTCCCAACTAAAAGTGCTGAAAAGTATGACGGAAAATCAGTTTTATATTCAATAAAAGACAAAACTATTTTTAAAGATAAATCAGTAGTTATTTTTGGAGGTGGAGATAGTGCTCTTGATTGGGCTATAGAATTATCTAATTCATCAAAAGTAACACTTGTTCACAGAAGAGATGAGTTTAGAGGAGCTCCCGCAAGTGTTCAAAAAATAAAAGAATTAAGTGATAATAAAACTATTGATTTAATCACTAAATATTCAATCAAAGATGTTAAAGGAAATGGCTCATTAGAAAGTGTCGAAATCAAAAGTGAATCAGGTGAAAGTAAAGTTATAAAAGCTGATTATGTATTAGGTTTTTTTGGATTAATAATGCAATTAGGACCAATCGCGGAGTGGGGTTTAAATTTAGATAAAAAAACAATTCCAGTAAATACAGAAAATTTTGAAACAAATAAAAAAGGAATATTTGCAATTGGGGATATATGCACTTATCCAGGAAAATTAAAGTTAATACTTTCAGGTTTTCATGAAGGAGCTTTAGCTGCAAGAGGCTGCTTTAAATATGCAAGACCAGATGAAAAATATAGATTTGAATTTACAACTGCATCCAGCACTATCAAAGATAGATTGGGTGTAAAAGAATGATAGAGCTCTTTACTGCTGATACTCCCAATGGCTGGAAAATTAGCATAATGCTCGAGGAAATTGATTTTAAATACAAACTTACAAAAGTTAATTTGAGTGGAGATCAATTTAAACCAGAATTTAAAAAAATAAGTCCCTTTAATAAAATTCCTGTAATTATAGATCATGAGAATGATAAGACTGTATTCGAGTCTGGAGTTATACTTATGTATTTAGGTGAGAAAAGTAAGAAACTTTATCCCGAAGCAGATAGGCTAGAGATAAATCAGTGGTTGATGGCTCAAATGGCTATCGTTGGTCCAATGATAGGACAACATCACCAATTTCATTATTATCACCAAGGAAAAAGTGACTGGGGCGAAGAAAGATACTTCAAAATCACCAGAAAGATTTATGAAGATCTTGAAGCTAGATTGGCTCAAAGTAAATTTTTAGCAAATGATAAATATTCTATTGCTGATATTGCTACATGGTCGTGGATTGCAAGACACAAAAGACACGATATTGGATTAAATAATTTTGAAAATCTATCCAGGTGGTTTGTTGAAATTGCTAAACGTCCAGCTGTAATCAAAGGCTTTAAAGCATTAAACAAAGATGCTGAAATAGATTTTCCTTAATCGTCAGCGTAAACTTTTTCGTCTTTTTCGTGTTTTTCTTGAGCTGCAATGCAAAGAGTTGCAACTGGTCTTGCCATTAATCTTTTTAAACCTATAGGTTCACCAGTTTCTTCACAAAATCCATAAGTTCCATCTTGGATTTTCTTTAATGCACCATCTATTTTAGAAATTAATTTGATTTGTCTATTAATAGCTCTCATCTCTACATTCTTTTCAGTGTATGAACTTGCTTGATCAACTATGTCAGCTGATGCACTATTATCATCCATGGACGCTTGAAAAATCGCTTCATTATTAGATCTCTTTAAATCTTTTTTCCACTCCATTAATTTCATCTTAAAATATGCTAAATGTTTAGCACACATGTATTTCTCTTTTTCTTTTGGAGTATAAGTTTTTGAAATTCTTACCATACCTAGCTATTTTGAGTTGGTGAATATATTCATGAATAAATGAGTGTCAAGAACGGTTTATTCATATAGATTGATGAAAATGGCCTTAAACAAAAGAAATATAAATAATATTTTTTATATTTTTGTAACGACTCACTTAATTCTATGGACAGTTGTTCCAACTATCACAAACTCAAATTTACCTTTGGATACAATTGAAGCTTTGGCCTGGGGTAGTAATTTAGATTGGGGATTTAACAAACATCCTCCATTAAGTGCGTTTTTTCCAGAAGTTTTTTTTCAAATATTTGGACCACAAGATTGGGTTTATTATTTTTTAAGTCAAATTTTTGTAGTTGTGTCTTTTTTCATTATTTTTAAATTATCACAGGAAATTCTTAATGATGGCACTTTGAGTTTGTTATCAGTTTTTCTTATTGAAGGGATATACTTCTATAATTTCACAACTCCAGAATTTAATGTAAATATTTGTCAATTACCTTTTTGGTGTTTGACGGTTTATTATACTTGGAAAATATATATCAGTAAAAAAATTGAGCTTTATGATTGTATCTTGTTAGGAGCTGTAGCAGCATTTGGTATTTTATCAAAATATCTTTTTATATATTTATTAGTCGCAATAGATTTATTGTTTGCATATTTAATATTTTTTAAAAAATCAAAAAAATTTGATTTTAAATATTTAGTTTCTTTAGAAGTATTTTTTGTAATTTTAATTCCACATATAATTTGGTTATTCAACAACGATTTTATTACTATCAAGTATGGTTTTGCTCGTGCAGGTTTGGATGAAGGACAAATAATAAATCATCTTAAATATCCATTGATATTCACATTGAAACAAATTGGTATTTTAATACCATTTTTAATTTTAGTTTGGTTACTAATGAAAAAAATACCCAAAAAATTAAATTTAAAAGATGAGAAACTTTTATTTTTAATATTTATTAATTTAGTCCCTATAATATTAGTATTTATGACTGCGTTAATAACTGGATCAAAGATTAGAACCATGTGGATGACACCTTTTTACTTATTCTTTGGAACTTTATTTATTTACCTTTTAAAAACTCAAATAAACATTAAGAAACTAAATTCTTTTTTAATAGGATTTATATTTTTATTTTTATTATCTCCAATTTTGTACGGTTATGTCTCAATATCTCAGACTGATAAGAGGACTGATTATCCTGGAAGAGATATAGCTATAAAAGTTCAAATGGCATGGCACGAACAACATGATGAACCTATTAAATATGTCCTTGGTGATGAATGGACAGCTGGAAATTTATCATATCACATTAATTCAAGGCCTATTTGGAAAGGCTTTGTTACAAAGGAAAAATTGAATTCATTTGATAAATATATGTGTATTGATAAGATTTGTGTTGGGTCATAGTTATGAAATTCAATAAAAACATACTATTCATCGTCTTTATTGTTGTAATAATAGAGTTGTCTGGACATGGAATTGTAGCCTCATTACTGAGGTTGCTTGCAAGTTAAATTAATGAAAATTACTATTTTAACACCAGTTTATAATGACTGGAAATCAGCTTCAAAATTAATTGAAGAAATAAATACAATTGTAAAAGACTTAGATGCAGAATTTTCTCTTGTCATTGTTAATGATGCATCAACTGAAGAAAAACCAACCTCTATCTCCAATACAGAAAATTTATTATCGATTGAAATTTTAAATATTAAAAACAATCAAGGACATGGAAGATGTATTGCAACAGGACTTAAATATATATTTCAAAATAAAGAATTTGATTACGTAATTCCAATGGACTCGGATGGTGAAGATAGACCTGAAGAAATCAAAAGTTTTCTAGAATACATAAAATATGACGAAGGAAAACCAATAGTTGGAGAAAGAGTAAAAAGATCTGAAAATTTCATTTTTAAAACTTGTTACCATTTACATAAAATAATAACTTATGTATTTACTGGTCATTCGATAAAATTTGGAAATTATACGTGTCTTCCAAAGTCAACTGTTGAAAAATTAATAAACGATAAATCTACTTGGTGCAGCTTTTCAGGAGCATTGGCAAAATTAGAGAAAGATAGATCTTCATCTCCATCTATAAGGGGTACAAGATATTTTGGTCCTTCTAAAATGAGTTTTAAAAATTTAATTAAGCATTCTTTAGCAATTATAGCTGTTTTTAAATCTACAGTTATTATTCGTTCAATTTTATTTTATGCTATTTATTTAATTTTAATGGCTGATTACATAAGTTATGTTACAGCTATCCCCTTAGCTTTAGTCATCGCTTTTGGATTATCAGTGGTAATGATTGGAAGAAGAGAAAATTTAGAGGAATTAAATAATTCTTTAAATAATATTGGAAGTATTGATACTATAAAATAAATTAATATAAAAAATTATGAAAAAAACTTTACTAATATTATCTGTATCTTTGTTCTTATTTTCAAATTTTTCATACGCAGAAAAACAACACACAAAAATGAAAAAAAAAGAGAAAAAAGATTTTGCACATTTCGTGCTTAAGGCCCAATTAGATAATAAAATGGTTTTTACTAAAAGAAATGTACCTAATCGTAAAGGTCTGTATAAGTTTTTTGATAAATTCGAGGATAATATGGGTGTCTCTGAAAAAGGAATTGAATTTAATTTAAGTTATTCAGACATAGGTGACAAGAATGATTGGGTCAGATGGGGTAAACCTGGTTTTGCTCAAAGGTTTCAAATTATGGAGCCTTACAAAGAAACTACAAAAAAAGGCAAAACAAAATGGTATAGGATTGCTTATTTTATTCCTAATGAAATAGATACTGAGCAACACAATATCTCTTTATTTGATTTTAAGATGCTTTACGGAAAACCTGAAAAAGCAGTAGGACCTAGTTTCAACTATAACAATAATAAATTTATTTGGTTATTTAATGGTCCTAATTATAGAGTCGCTAAAAATGAAGTTGGGGAGCAATATTTCTTTGAAGGTTATGTTGTTCATTTTGATCAAAAATTTAAACCACTAAAAGGAAAATGGGTAAATATTTTAGTTAATGCTAAATGGGCAAAAGATGGATTTTTGCATTTATGGATTGATGGAAAGTTAAGATCTAGTTATTTTGGAGATGTATTAGGTGGAGCTTCTAGTGTTAGGTTTAAATTTGGACCGTACAGAAATTATATGACTGCTGCTACAGATAAAGGTTTAAAAATAAAAGATGCAATTATTCGTTATTCTAACGTTGGTAAAGCTGATACCTGTGATGAGTTATGGAGTGGCTGTGACGAAGTAAAAGGACAACTAAAAAATCAATCTCAAGTTCATGGTGCAATTGGTGTTGCTCTCTGTAAACCAGCTGACGAGGATAAAGAGGGTACTTGTGAAGATCTCGGCTATCCAGGAAACCCTAGACCTTTTTAATTAAGCTCTAATTGTCGGCAAACAATAGAAATCAGCAGTATCTATCTTTGAGTTATAATCCCTTTTCATGCTCCATGATTTTCTAACACCAGCACTTGCAAGACTTAGTGTAGATCTACCATATCTATAATTTGTATTATCAATTGATCTCATTAATCTATTAATCCTCTCATCTTTCGCTGATGAAAATAAGTTTTCATTATTTTCAGCATCTGTTAATCCGGTTAGCATCACTCCTGCTTTTTGATAACGATGCCCTTTCCTAAAGATTACTTTTAAGACAGATAAGGCATTTTTTACGATCTCTATACTATTGTTAGTTGCTATAGGAAAATCAACAGTTCTGGAGTTTGAATAAAAACCAAATTGTTTTTGAAAAGGACTGGTTCTAACAAATACCATAACGGCTTTTGCAACGAGGTTTTCAGATCTTATCTTTTCTGATGCATTTAAACAATAACTAGCAACAGCTTCTTCAAGTTCTTGAAATTTTTCTATTCTTTTTCCAAATGATCTTGACACTACACAGCTTTTTCTTTTTGATGCAGTTTTTTCTAAATCAATACAAGGCACACCTCTAAGTTCCATTGCAGTTCTTGAACTTAGAACATTCGAAGATTTTTTAATCCAGGTGTTTGATTTATTTTTTAATTGTTTGGCATTATAAATTCCATTTTTTTGATAAAACTTTGTCATTTGTCTTCCAACACCCCAAACATCGTTAATATCAATTTTTTCAAGAATAGGATCAAGATTTTCTATTCCAATTAAACTTGTAACACCTGATTGTTTTTTCTTTGCTATATGATTTGCAACTTTGCTTAAAGTTTTAGTTTTAGCTATTCCTATACTTGTTGGAATACCAGTCCACTTTAAAACTGTTTCTCTAATTTCTCTTCCAACTTGCTCTACTTCATTGTCAGAAAAATTTGATAAATCCATAAATGCCTCATCAATTGAATAAACTTCAATATCAGAGTTAAATCTTTTTAAAGTTCTCATTACTCTTCTAGATAAATCTCCATACAAAGAATAATTTGATGAGAATACTTGTACATCATTTTTGATAATAATATCTTTTGCTTTAAAGTAGGGCTCACCCATTTTAATTCCCAAAGCTTTTGCTTCAGTAGATCTTGAAACTATACAGCCATCATTATTAGATAAAACTACAACAGGTTTTTTCCTTATTTTTGGATTAAATAATCTTTCGCAAGAGACATAGAAAGAATTGCAGTCAACCAATGCTAATTTTTTAGTGTACTGAATGTATGACATAGGTAACTACTCCCCAAATAAAAATATCTTGTTCTTCATTAATTAAAATTCGATCAGAAAATTCTTTAGATCCTGACGTTAAAAATTGTTTATCTTTTTCTTTAACTAAAGTTTTAACGACGAGTTCATCGTGAACATTTGCTATGACAGTTGAAAAATTTTTTGGAGTTAAACTTTTGTCTACAACTAATAAATCACCATCATTTATTCCAACATCCACCATTGATTTTCCTTGAACTCTTATGATGAAAGTTGCTGGAACATTTTTGATTAGATGTACGTTTAAATCTATATCTTCTTCTATGTAGTCAGTTGCAGGGGAAGGAAAACCAGCTCCCGCTTTATGCAAATAATAAGGTATTGTTAGCTTCATAAGTGTTCTTGTTTTGTTCTTATTAGTACATGAGTTATACAATAGTGTCAATTAGGTTGTATTTTGAGTCTGTAAGTGAATCAAAAGTGAATCAAAACGTGAACATCCAAAACCATATTTTGTGCTATTGTGGATAACTTAAACCATTAGTAGTCTATGATCTAAATTTAATTATAAAAGGAGAAGGGTATGAGTTCAATTGAAGTTAAAAGTTTTGATAATCCAGATGAAAGCAATACCAGTTTCAACAATGCTAAAATGGATATCGTAAAAGTGGGAGATCAAAGAGTAATGAGATTAGTTTTGCAGCCAGGATGGAAATGGTCACAAGATATTAAACCAACTGTAGGCACTGATAGCTGTAAAGCAAAACATCTTGGAGTAATAGTTTCAGGAGCAGTTTGTGCTAAACATGATGATGGAACAGAATTAACATATAAAGCAGGCGATGCATATTCAATTGACCCAGGTCATGACGGCTGGGTAGTTGGTGATAAGCCAGCAGTTGTTTATGAGTTTCATGGAAAATGGGGAGAATAATTAATGCCGAAACTAACATGTCATTGTGGATGTGTAGAAGCAGAAATTAATGTTCCAATTAATGAATTACCAAAAATTGTAAGATGTAACTGCTCTATATGTAAAAGAAAAAATGCAACAATGGGAATGGTTAAAAATGAAGATTTTAAAGTTACTAAGGGAGAAGATAAATTAAAACTTTATCAGTACCATACAAAAGTTGCTAATCATTACTTTTGTATTGAATGTGGAATTTACACACATCATAACCCAAGAAGTGCACCCACCATGACCGGATTTAATTTAGGTTGTGTAGATGAAGTTAAAGTCGACGATTTAAAAGATGTTGTTTTCTTTGATGGTTTAAACCATCCACTTGACCAAAAATAAAATTAAATGATTTCAGTTGAGGATTGTTTAAATAAAGTAAAAAAAGATTGTTATAAGTTTATAAAAACACAAGAAACATCTTCAGATAAATTTAAAAATAAAGACAAGATGTTAAAAGATTATCTTGTCCCAATGAGTTTCTGGATTGCAAAAAAAACAAATTTTAAGAAACCTTATATTGTTGGTTTAACAGGAGGGCAGGGCACTGGAAAAACTACTATAAGCTCTATCTTAATGATAATTTTAAAAAAATACTTTAAGTTAAACGTTTTCAAAATATCAATTGATGATATTTACAAAACTAAGAAAGATAGAATAAAATTATCCAAGAAAATTCATCCATTATTATTAACAAGAGGTGTTCCAGGAACTCATGACATAAGTTATATGTCTAGGTTTATTAAAAAAGCAAACTCTAGAAAATTTAAATCAATTATATTACCCAAGTTCGACAAGGCAATTGATGACAGATTTACAAAAAAAAATTGGTACAAAGTAAATAGCAGACCAGATGTAATTATTTTTGAAGGTTGGTGTGTTGGAGCAAGACCTGAAAGCTTAAAAACATTAAAAAAAAGTGTAAATTCGATGGAAAAAAATGATGATAATAAATTAATCTGGAGAAAACATGTTAATGACCAGCTAAAAAAAGGATACAAGAAACTTTATAGTAAGCTCGATTGTTTATTATTTTTAAGGGCAAAAAATTTTAGTTTATTACAAAAGTGGAGAGTTATTCAGGAAAAAAAACTTAAATTAAAAAATAAGAATAAAAAAACAAAACAAAAAATTATGACAAAAAAGGAAGTTTTAAAATTTATGCAAACTTACCAGAGAATTACGCAGAATATGTTTAAATATGCGCCAAAATACGCATCTATAGTTATTAAATTAAATTCTAATCATCAAATTAATTCTGTAAAGTACAACTAATGAAAAAAATATTAATAATAATTTTTAGTTTTTTTTGCTTAACAGCTCAATCGCTTGCTGTCACATTATATGAAGCATTAAATGAAACTTACAATAACAATAAACAATTAAATGCTGAGAGAGAAAATATAAAAGCCTCAGAAGAAGATCTGAATATTTCAAAAGCCGATTATATGCCTTCCTTGAGTTTAAGTGGGTCAAAGAGCCTTGAGGAAACAAATAAACTGACAAATCAGAGTGGTGGTGATGCAACTATTAGTGATTCGGATCCATTCACAACATCCATAAAATTAGAGCAAACCTTATTGGATTTTGGAAGAGACCTTAATTATGAAAAAAATTTAATAGGTTTAGAACTTTCAAAAGCAAAATTATTTAAAAAAGAACAAGATGTTCTTTATAGTGCTATAGAAGCTTTTACATCTATAATTTTATCAAGAGAAAAAGTTGAGATTAATAGACAAAACTTAAACTTACTTATTAAACAACTTGAAAATGATAAAGTTAGATTAGATAGAGGACAAATAAAAACTGCAGATTTATCACAAACTGAATCTTCTTTAGCTGGAGCGAGCGCTCAACTAACTCAAGCAAGAAGTGAATTAATGATTAACAAATTAAATTACGAAAATATTATTGGTAAACTTTTAAATACAAATGAATTAAAAAAGACAAACAGAGCAATTGTAGGAGTTCCAAGCGAACTTAGTACGGCAATCAATTTAGCAAAAGAGAACAACCCAGATATAATGATTGCTAAAATAGAATTAAATCAGTCCGAAATGGATATTGCTATTGCTGAAAGTGACCTAAAACCTAGCGCATCTTTATCTTTAGAAAGATCATATGCTGAGGATTTTAGTTCAACTTATGATCAAAGAGAAAAGGATACACTTAAAGCAACAATTAGCTGGCCATTTTATTCAGGTGGGAGTAAACGTGCAAAAATAAACAAGAATACAAATCTAAAAACTAGAAAAATTTTGTTATTTGAGTACGCTGTAAAAACTACTGAAAAGAATGTTGGAAGCGCTTGGTCGAATCTCGAAGCATCTAAAAGTTTTTTAAATTCTGTAAGATCTCAAGTTAGAGCAGCAAAAATTGCTAACGAAGGAATAGCTGCAGAATATGAAAGAGGTTCGAGAACAACGCTAGATGTTATTCAATCAAACTCTTTGTTGTTGGCTGCAAAAATTTCCCTAGCAGAATCTGAGAGAAATAATCTTATCGCTCAATATAATGTTCTAAAAGCCATTGGCTTATTGAATAGCGAATATCTAAAACTTAAGTAATTTAACGATTTTAGGTTATTTTGAGAAATGTATTGCTAATGAGAACAAAATGTGTACATTTAAATTCATGATTCGAGTGTTAAAAAAAGCAAAAAAAGAGGCAAAAAATGACTAAAAATAACCTAAAAGTGGTGAAAACCGCAAAAGATAAAGAATTGGAAAACAAAGAGAAAAATAAAGCACTAGACGCAGCAATCAGCCAAATTACAGATAGCTTCGGAAAAGGTTCAGTAATGAAGCTTGGTGAACAAAAAGCTATGGATGTTGAGTCTATCTCAACTGGATCTTTAAGCTTAGATCTTGCTTTAGGAATTGGTGGATTACCAAAAGGGAGAATTATTGAAATTTATGGACCAGAGTCTTCAGGAAAAACTACATTAGCATTACAAGTAGTTGCAGAAGCTCAAAAGGCAGGTGGAATTTGTGGTTTCGTTGATGCAGAACACGCTTTAGATCCAGTGTATGCAAAGAAATTAGGTGTAAATACTGAAGAGTTACTAATTTCTCAACCAGACACAGGTGAACAAGCTTTAGAAATTACTGATACATTAATTAAATCTGGCTCAATGTCAGTTCTTGTTGTGGACTCTGTAGCTGCATTAACGCCAAGAGCTGAAATTGAAGGTGATATGGGTGATACTCATGTTGGTTTGCAAGCCAGATTGATGTCTCAAGCATTGAGAAAATTAACAGGCTCAATTTCACGAACTAATACAATGGTTATTTTCATTAACCAAATTAGAATGAAAATTGGTGTTATGTTTGGAAGCCCAGAAACAACATCAGGCGGAAATTCTTTAAAATTCTACTCATCAGTTAGAATGGACATTAGAAGAATTGGAGCAATCAAAGATAAAGATAATATCGTTGGTAACACAACAAGAGTTAAAGTTGTGAAAAATAAAGTTGCTCCACCATTTAAAGTTGTTGAGTTTGACTTAATGTATGGAAAAGGAATTAGTAAAGTAGGGGAACTAATAGACCTAGGTGCCAAAGCAGATATTGTAGAGAAATCTGGAGCTTGGTATGCTTATAAAGGTGAAAAAATTGGTCAAGGTAGAGAAAATGCTAAACTTTACCTTGAACAAAATCCTAAAGCCGCTGCTGAAATTGAAATGGCAATCAGAGAAAAGGCTGGTGTGATTTCAAAGAAAATTGAAGGAAATCCACTAAGCGAGGAAAAAGTAGAGGCTCAAAAAAAAGAAGAAGATATTCCTACTAAAAAAAATTAGCAGATAACTTTTAGTTATTAAAAAGGCGCTCGAAAGGGCGCCTTTTTTCCCTTCAGAGGTGTAGACATCAATAGAAAAAGCTGTATTTTAAAAAAATATGGCAAAAACTTTAAACGAGATTAGATCAACTTTTTTAGATTATTTTGAAAAAAATGATCACAAGATAGTTGAGTCTAGCAACTTGGTTCCAAATAATGATCCAACATTAATGTTTGCAAATTCTGGAATGGTCCAGTTTAAGAATGTTTTTACTGGATTAGAAAAAAGGGATTACCAAAGAGCTACTACCTCTCAAAAATGTGTAAGAGCAGGAGGTAAACACAACGATCTAGAAAATGTTGGTTACACTCCAAGACATCACACGTTTTTTGAAATGCTAGGAAATTTCTCTTTTGGAGATTATTTCAAAGAAAGGGGAATTGAACTTGCTTGGAATTTAATTACTAAAGATTTTGGATTAAATAAAGATAGATTATATGTAACAGTATTTCATGAGGACGATGAAGCTTTCAATTTTTGGAAGAAAATAGCGGGTTTTAGCGAAGATAGAATTATTAGGATAGCAACTTCAGATAACTTTTGGTCAATGGGAGAAACGGGCCCTTGCGGACCTTGTTCAGAGATATTTTATGATCATGGAGATCATTTAAAAGGTGGTTTACCTGGAACCAAAGATGAAGACGGCGATAGATATATTGAGATATGGAATTTAGTCTTCATGCAATTTGAGCAAGTTTCAAAAGATAAGAGAATTAATCTTCCAAAACCTTCAGTTGATACTGGAATGGGTTTAGAGAGAATTGCAGCATTACTTCAGGGCACACATGATAATTATGAAACAGATCATTTTAAAAAATTAATTAGTTCTATTTCTGATTTTACAAAAGTAAAACAAGATGAAAATAATTTATCAAGTTTTAGAGTAATAGCAGATCACTTAAGGGCTAGCTCATTTCTTCTTGCAGAAGGAGTATTGCCCTCAAATGAAGGCAGAGGTTATGTTCTTAGAAGAATAATGAGAAGAGGAATGAGACATTCTCATTTGCTAGGTTCTAAAGAACCAGTTTTCAATAAAATCTTTGATACATTGAAAGATGAAATGAAAGGAAATTATCCTGAATTAGAAAGATCAGAAACTTTAATTAAAGAAACGTTAAAAATGGAAGAAGAAAAATTTTTAGTATTACTTGATAGAGGAATAAAAATATTGAACGATGAAATTTCAAAAATAAAAAAAGTTTTACCAGGTGAAATAGCGTTCAAATTATATGATACTTATGGTTTCCCATTAGACTTAACAGAAGATATTTTAAAAAATAAATCTTTGACCGTTGATCAAAATAAATTTGATGAATTAATGAAAAAAAGTAAAGAGCTAGCAAAACAAAATTGGAAAGGTTCTGGAGATGCCTCTGAAGAAGAAATCTGGTTTGGTATAAAAGATAAAATAGGACCTACAGAGTTTCTTGGGTATGAGTTTAACCAATCAGAAGGAGTGGTGTTATCTATAATTAAAAATAATAAAGAAGTACAAAATATTTCAAATGGTGAGAAAGGAATAATTATTACTAATCAAACACCGTTTTATGGAGAGTCTGGTGGACAAGTTGGAGATCAAGGAACAATAGTATCTGGTAATTCAGTATTTGAGGTTACAGATACTCAAAAAAAACTTGGAGATCTGTTTATACATCATGGAATTCTAAAATCTGGTGAGATTAAGACTAAAGATGTTGTAGAAATGAAAATAGATATTGAAAGACGTAACAATCTTAAGGCGTATCATTCTGCAACTCATTTATTACATGAGTCTTTGAGAAGAACATTGGGAAAACACGTTATGCAAAAAGGATCTTTAGTTGCGCCTGATAGACTAAGATTTGATTTTAGTCATATGAAACCAATTACTGAGGATGAGCTAACAATTATTGATAAATTAGTTAATGAATACGTACAAAACAAAACTGATGTAACTACAAGAATTATGACAACAAAAGCTGCAATTGAAAAAGGTGCTTTAGCTTTTTTTGGTGAAAAATATGGAGAAGAAGTGAGAGTAGTTTCTATGGGAGCAGAGAATAACTCATATTTTTCAACAGAATTATGTGGTGGAACACATGTAAAAAATACGGGAGATATTGGAAAATTTAAAACTGTTAGCCAATCCTCAATAGCTGCTGGAGTGAGAAGGGTTGAAGCTTTAAGAGACAAACAACTCGAAATATTCTTAAAAAATAAGGAAAAAATGTCAAACCTTTCTGCACAAAAGGATGAAGACAGCATTAAAGAAATATCTGCTCAAATTATTAAATTAGGTGGAAAACCAAATCTAGAAAATAAAGATACTAAAGGATTAATTAAAGACCTTAATAAACAACTAGAACATTTAAATGTTCAATCAGTTTTAGGTGATAAAACAAAAAATATAACTAAAGATGAAAGTATTAATGGTACAAAAATTAGATTGCAAAAAGTTCAAGATTTATCTCCAAAAGACTTAAGAAAACTTGTTGATGCAGGTAAAAAAGAATTAGGTGAGGGAATAGTAGTAGTATTTGCAAATAAGGATGAGAAAGTTGGTCTTGCTGTAGGTGTGACTGAAAATTTAACAAATAAGTACGACGCAGTTAAATTTGCAAAACTAGGATCTGAAATTATAGGTGGAAAAGGCGGTGGAGGTCGTAAAGACTTTGCACAAGCTGGGGGTCAAGATTCAAATAAAATCGATGAAGCTTTAGAAAAACTAAAATCGTTAATTTAATTTTTGTTTTAAACTTCCATCAATTACATCTAAAAACTGGTTAGTTGTTAAATATTTTGTAGAAGGACCAATTAGTATAGCTAAATCTTTGGTCATTGAACCTGATTCAACTGACTCAACACATACTTCTTCAAGTATTTTAGAAAATTTAATTAATTCATCATTACTATCTAACTTTCCTCTGTGCGCCAAACCCCTTGTCCAAGCAAATATAGATGCAATTGGATTTGTTGATGTTTCTTTACCTTGTTGATGCATCCTAAAATGTCGAGTTACAGTTCCGTGAGCTGCTTCAGCTTCCATTGTTCTGCCATCAGGTGCCAACAAAACGCTAGTCATTAAACCTAAAGAACCATAACCTTGAGCAACAGTGTCTGACTGAACATCACCATCATAATTTTTACATGCCCAGATATACTTGCCATGCCACTTCATTGCACAAGCAACCATATCATCAATTAACCTATGTTCATAAGTTATGTTATTTTTTTCAAATTCTGATTTAAAATCTCTTTCAAAAACATTTTGAAATATATCTTTAAATCTACCATCATATTTTTTTAGTATAGTATTCTTAGTTGATAAATATACTGGCCATTTTTTTATTAGGCCATAATTGAAACATGATCTTGCAAAGTCCTCAATTGATTTATCTAAATTATACATTGAAAGAGCAATACCTGGCCCTGGAAAATCAAATACTTCATACTTTTTTTCATTACTTCCATCTTCCGATGTCCACTTTACTTCTAATTTACCTTTTCCTGGAACCAAAAAATCTGTAGCTCTATATTGATCACCAAAAGCATGCCTTCCAATAATTAATGGATCCGTCCAAGATGGGACAAGTTTAGGAATATTTTTACAAATTATTGGTTCTCTAAATACTGTTCCTCCAATAATATTTCTTATTGTTCCATTCGGAGATCTCCACATTTTCTTTAATTTAAATTCTTCAACTCTCGCCTCGTCAGGAGTAATAGTTGCGCATTTGATACCTACTCCATTTTTCTTGATTGCATTAGCACAGTCGATGGTAATTTTATCATTAGTATCATCTCTACTTTTCATTCCTAGATCGTAATACTCAATGCCTAAATCTAAATAAGGTAGAATTAATTTGTTTTTGATGAATTCCCAAATTACTCTTGTCATTTCATCGCCGTCTAGCTCGACAATGGGATTTTTTACCTTAATTTTGCTCATTTTTTGATGTATCTTAATAATTGAATTTATACTTTTTATATACATATTAATCCAGAATTATCAATTGAACGATTATGATAGACAAAATTTTTCCAAAGATTCATAACGAAGGCTATAAATTTATAGTAATTTTCGTAGTAGCAACGATCATTCTATATTTCATTCATGGTTTTTTAGGTTTCATAGGTTTGGTCTTAAGTATTTGGTGTTATTATTTTTTTAGAGATCCAGAGAGAATTCCAATAAATGACGAGAACTATTTAACAAGTCCTGCTGACGGATTAGTTTTACAAGTTTTAGATACAAACGGACCAAAAGAATTGGGCCTTGAAAATAAAAAATTTAAGAAAGTAAGTATATTTATGAATGTATTTGACTGTCATGTGAATAGATCTCCATGTTCAGGAAAAATTGAAGAAATTTTATACAAACCTGGAAAATTTATTAATGCATCTCTTGATAAAGCAAGTGAGGATAATGAAAGAAATTATTATAAAATTAAAAATTCTCATGGTGAAGAGATAATTGTAGTTCAAATCGCAGGACTGGTTGCTCGGAGAATAGTAACAGATACCTCAGTTGAAGAAAATGTTGATCAAGGATCTAGAATAGGAATGATTAGATTTGGAAGTAGAGCAGATTTATATTTTGAAAACTACGAACCATTAGTAAAAGTTAATCAAAGAGCAGTTGCTGGCGAAACATTGATAGCTAAAAGATAAATGGAGAATCCAAAAAAAAATATAAGATTAGTTTCAAATAAAAATTCAAGAGTTATTTTGCCTAATATTATGACACTGGTTGGAGTGTGTATTGGCTTAACTTCAATTAAATTTGCATTTGATGGAAGATTTGAATTATCAGTTATTGCAGTTTTAATTGCTGCAATCATTGATGGTTTAGATGGAAGAATTGCAAGATTAATTAAAGCCACATCAAAAGTTGGAAAAGAATTAGACTCATTAACGGATGTAATTAGTTTTGGAGTTGCGCCAGCATTCATAATGTATTTCTGGGCGCTAGATAATATCGGCAGATTTGGTTGGTTAATATCTTTAATATATGTGGTTTGTGTTGCCTTAAGACTCGCAAGATTTAATGTTTCAACAGGAGGTGAACCTTCATGGAGAGATAATTTTTTTGAAGGTATTCCATCACCAGCAGGTGGAGTATTGGTATTAATGCCATTAATTTATAGTTTTAGCGAAGTTCAGTTTATAAATATTAATAAAAATATTATTGTTCCATCTTTATTCATTGTTATTTCTGTACTTTTGATAAGTAAAATTCCTACATACTCTTTTAAAAGAATTGTTGTTCCAAGAAGTACTTCAATATTTCTTTTATTTGGAATAATTTTATATTTTGGTTTGTTGCTAATATATACCTTTAATACAATTATAATTTCAGGAATTATTTATTTATTAATGATTCCAGCAAGTTCAATTCATTACTTATTTTTAAAAAAACAAAATAAAGAAAAAGATGATGGCGTTGATCATCATGAAGATATTTTGTAATGAAAGAGAATGTAATTATTTCTCTAGCAGATTCTAATTACTTTGAATTGCTAAATGAATTAATAGACTCTATTAAACAATTCAATCACAGTGAAAAGGTTGCTATTTGTATACTTGATGCGGGTTTAACAGAGGAGCAAACCGCTCTTCTAAAAAATAAAGTAGACGAGATCAAAAAAGCTGAATGGGATATTGAGGTTCCACAATCTAAAGTTAAAGGTAAAGAATGGCTAAAAAGTCAGGTATCAAGAGCGTTTCTTCCAAAATATTTTCCAAACTATAAAAAATACCTGTGGATCGATTGTGATGCTTGGGTTCAAGATTGGAGTTCAATAGACTTATATTTTAAAGCTTGTGATAATGGTAAACTTGGCATTACCCAGACAATGACACCTGGATATAGAATATTAAGTAACGTTAATTGGTTATTTGGAAAATTAGCAATTATAAAATCTCAAAATTTTAAACATGCTATTAAATCTAAAATTGATATTAATAAAGCAAGAAAGTTAGCATTTGCTCCGCATATTAATATTGGTGTTTTCTCATTAGAAAAAGACTCTAGGTGTTGGAATGTTTGGCAAAAAAATTTAAAAACCACTCTTAGTCATGGCCAAATATTTGGTTCAGAGCAACTAGCAATAAATATATGCGTATATATTGATAATGTAGATGTTGAATTTCTTCCTCATAATTGCAACTGGTTAGCTAGCAACTTACTTCCAAAGTTTGATGAAAAGAATAAAATTTTCGTGGAACCTTTTTTACCAAATCATAAAATTGGAATTATACATTTGGCCAGTGGTATTAAAGTAAATGATAAAGATATGAGAAACGAGAAAAATCTAGAGATAGAATTAAATACTCTGGATAATAATAAAATTTCAAAATCTTTAAGGTTCAAAACTAATTGAAAAAAAATAAAATCTCAAAAAATTGGATTAATAAGCAGAGAAGAGATATTTATGTTAGACAATCAAAAGTTGAAGGATATAGATCAAGAGCTGTTTATAAATTAAAAGAAATTAACGAAAAATTTAAATTTTTAAAAAATAATATATCAGTAATAGACCTTGGAGCTGCTCCTGGAAGCTGGTCTCAATATATATCAAGTAATTTAAAATGTAATAAGCATTTAGCAATAGATTTAAAAGAAATAGATGAAATAAAGAATGTAAAAATTATAAAAGGAGATTTTACAGATACTGAACAACAAAATAAAATTAGTAATTATTTTGGAGGAAAAATTGACCTGATTATTTCAGATATGGCAGTCAATACTACGGGAAATAAAAATCTAGACTCTATGGTAACTGGAGAATTAGTTTTAGAAGCTTTGGATTTTGCTAGAAAAATGATGAAGCCTAATGGCTATTTTGTCTCAAAATTATTTATGGGAACTTCATTTAATGAGATAATTGCATTTTCAAAAAAGAATTTTGTAAAATTTAATGTTTACAAGCCTCCCGCAAGTAGAAAAGACTCTAAAGAAAGTTTTTTAATCTGCAAAAATTTAAGATAGACACTTTAATTTTTTTAAGAATCGTTTATATAAGGACATGGATCCTATCAAAGAAGCACTCACTTTCGATGATGTAACTTTAGCACCAAATTATTCTGAAATTTTACCTTCAGAAGTAAAGACAGAAATTAAATTATCAAAACACTTAAATATTTCTATACCCATTCTAACCTCAGCAATGGATACTGTAACAGAGTCTAATATGGCTATTTCAATCGGTAAAAAGGGTGGAATAGGTGTTATACATAGAAATTTATCAATAAATGATCAGATAAAAGAAATAAGAAAAGTAAAAGCAAAAAAAATGTTAGTTGGTGCAGCGGTTGGTGCAAGTACAAACGAACACATAAGAGCTCAAAAGGTTTTAAAAGAAAATATAGATTTAATTGTGGTTGATACAGCTCACGGTCACACAAAAAAAGTAGCCGAAATAATAAAAAAAATTAAAAAAATGAAACCGACTAAAACAGCTTTATGTGCAGGCAATATTGCTACAGCAGAAGCAGCTAAATTTCTGATTAAGCAAGGAGTAGATATTATAAAAGTTGGAATTGGACCGGGATCTATATGTACTACAAGATTAGTTGCGGGAATAGGAGTTCCACAATTAAGCGCAATTTTAGATGTAAAAAGAGGTATGGGCAAAAGTAAAACAACATTAATAGCTGATGGAGGTATCAAATTTTCTGGGGATATTGCAAAAGCACTTGCAGCAGGGGCAGATGCGGTGATGATTGGATCATTATTTGCTGGAACAGATCAGGCTCCAGGTAGAATTATAAAAAGAGGTGGTAAATTATTTAAAAGTTTCAGGGGAATGGGATCTATTGGAGCAATGAATAAAGGATCAGCAGATAGATATTTTCAATCAAAACAAAAAGATACTTCAAAATATGTAGCAGAAGGGGTTGAAGGTTTTGTCAAATACAAAGGCACAGTTGAAAAAATCATTTACCAACTAGTAGGGGGTTTAAAATCATCTATGGGTTACTTAGGTGCAAAAAGAATTAAAGATCTCAGAAAAAAACCAAAATTTGTCAAAATTACTAAAGCGGGTTTTTATGAAAGTATGGTACATAACATAGACGAAATAAAAAGATGATAAAAAAAATTACCTTAGCAATAATTTTACTTTTTAATTTAATTTTTAATGTTAGCGCGGAGAAAGTTAATTTTTTTGATGAAGCAAAAAATCTTTTTGAAAACGAAAAATATGAAGATTCAAAATTTTTATTTCAAAGAAATATTGTATACAATCCTAAGGACTCAAAGTCATATCTATATTTAGCAAAAATATTTAAAAACGAAGAAAATAAAACAGAACTAGAAAAAAATATAAATACAGTCTTACTACTCGAGCCAAACAACGAAGAGGCAATGTATCTATTAATAGATATTGAGTTAGAAAGATCTAATTTTTCTAAAGTAGAGGAACTTAGAGAAGATTTTAAGAAAATATGCTCGAACCTTTGTGATAAAATCGCATCTATAAACAAACGCCTAAAAGAGTTTGAAAAAAAAGATGCGTCTTGAAAATAATCTAGATAAAATTTTAATAATCGATTTTGGGTCTCAGTTTACACAATTAATTGCAAGAAAAGTAAGAGAATTAAATGTTTTTTGTGAAATTATAAGTCACAACAAACTTAAAAACTACAAAAATGAAAAAAATGTGAAAGGCATCATTTTATCGGGTGGTCCCTTAAATGTTTATCAAAATAAAAAAGTTAAATTCAATAAAAGTATATTAAGTTTAAATATTCCAATTTTAGGTATTTGTTTTGGCCACCAGATAATCTCTAAAGAATTAGGAGGTAAAGTAAAACGAGCAAAATCAAGAGAATTCGGGTTAGCAAAAGTTACAAAATTAAAAAAAAGCGCTTTAACCGAAAATTTCTTTTCAAAAAAATCTACTAATGTATGGATGAGTCATGGAGATGAGGTAATTAAATTACCTAAAGGTTTTAAAGTTATAGCAAAAACCTCAAATTCGAAATTATGCATGATAGAAAATTTAAAAAAAAAAATATATGGCATACAGTTTCATCCAGAAGTATCCCATACAGTTAAAGGCAAAGTAATATTAAAAAACTTTGTAATTAAAATTTGTAAAATTAAAAAAAATTGGACATCAAAAAATCAAAAATCCAAACTTATGCAGCAAATTAAAGAACAAGTCGGAAATTCTAAAGTAATTTGTGCATTATCTGGTGGAGTAGATAGTAGTGTAGTAGCAAAATTAATTAGTAATGCGATTGGTAAAAACTTAACTTGTATATTCGTCAATACTGGTCTGCTCAGAAAAAATGAAGAAAAACAAGTAGTCAATACTTTTAAAAAAAAATTTAAATTGAATTTAATTTATGTAAATGCTGAACAATTATTCATTAGCAAATTAAAAAATGTAACGGATCCAGAAAAAAAAAGAAAAATTATTGGAAATTTATTTATCAAACTTTTTGAAAAATACGCAAAAAAAATAAAAAATGTAAAATTTTTAGCTCAAGGAACTCTATACCCTGATCTAATTGAAAGTAAGTCTGTTACAGGAAGTCAAACTTCAAAAATTAAGTCTCATCATAATGTTGGTGGTCTGCCAAAAAGAATGAAATTAAAATTAGTTGAACCACTGAAGTATTTGTTTAAAGACGAAGTTAGAATGTTAGGTTTAGAATTAAATTTAAGTAAAGAAATTATTTCTAGACATCCTTTTCCTGGTCCAGGTTTAGCCATTAGAATGCCAGGTATAATTACTAAAGAAAAAATAAAAATTTTAAAAGAAGCGGATAATTATTTTGTAAATGCATTAAGAGAACACAATCTATATCATAAGATATGGCAGGCTTATGCCGCATTACTACCTGTTAAAACAGTTGGTGTAATGGGAGACAATAGAACCTATGAATATTTATGCTTGCTAAGAGCAATCACATCTGAAGATGGAATGACAGCAGATTATTTTCAATTTAATAAATCATTTATGCAAATGGTATCAAATAAAATAGTTAACAACATTAGAGGTATAAATAGAGTTGTCTACGATGTAACCTCTAAACCACCAAGTACTATTGAACTAGAATAAAAATAAATTATAATTTTACTATGAAATATTTACACACAATGATCAGAATTTCTAATATAGAGGAGTCTTTAAAATTTTTTTGTGATGGACTGGGTTTAAAAGAGACAAAAAGAATGGAAAATGAAAAAGGTAGATATACATTAATTTTTTTAGCTGCACCAAACGACAATGATGCAGAAATTGAACTTACTTATAATTGGGACGGAGATAACTTAGGAGAGGGATCTAGAAATTTTGGTCACTTAGCTTATAGAGTTAAAAATATATACGAAGTATGCCAAAGATTAATGGATATGGGTTATACAATTAATAGACCACCTAGAGATGGTCATATGGCATTTGTGAAATCACCAGATAAAATATCAATAGAAATACTTCAGGAAGGCAATCTTCCCCCTAAAGAGCCTTGGTCATCGATGGAAAATACTGGAACTTGGTAATATTAGAAATACTTTATATATTTCTCATTAATATTTAAAATTTCTAAATCGACTAGTCCACCTATTACTAATTGAATAGCAACCAATAGTATAAAACCTAGACCTATATAAGCTATCCATAAATGTTTTTGTATATAATTTGCTAAATAAGTAGCTAAAGCTCCAGTAAGAACTACTGATAATACTAAACCAAAAATCATAAAACCAAAATTGCCTTTGGCTGCGCCCACAACTCCAATAACGTTATCAAAACTAATTGTAATATCTGCAAATAAAACCTTGTAAATACTTTTGATAAATGAAGGCTCCATAGATTTCTTTTTAGGAGACTTTATTTTTTGAATTTCAAATAAATCTTTTCTTAAGTCGTTAACAATCCAAATTAAAAGTAACCCTCCAAGAATTTTAATGAAGTAAAATTTAAATAAATATGTTGCAAATATTGCAAATATAACTTTGAAAACTAACGCTCCAACTACTCCCCAAAATATTATTTTTTTTCTATTTTTTGGGACAAAATTGGCTGCAATCAATCCTATTATAATTGCATTATCTGCCGCAAGAATAATATCTATAAATATAATTTGCAGTAAAATGAGTGATTGTTCGATCAAGATGTTAATATAATAGTAATTATTTATTATTTTTCAATAAAACATCAAAAATTTTTATTGATTTAAGTTTTAATACATAAAAAGATATGTTTTTTAGAAATATGGAGGATTTATGAAACTTTTCAAAATTTTGCTCTCTGTTTTATTTTCTGTTATTTTATCTGCTAATGCTTTTGCCGCAGAAAAATGGGATATGGCACTAGCATATGGTGCAAGCAACTTCCATTCTGCTAATGCAGCTGAATTTGCTAAAAATGTTTCAGAAAAAAGTGGGGGGAAATTAACAATAGTAACACACCCAGGTGGATCTCTATTTAAAGGTGGAGAGATATTTAGAGCTGTTAGGACTGGACAAGCTCAAATTGGTGAGAGATTTATGTCGGCTCTAGGTAAAGAGGATCCGTTATTAGAGATTGATTCACAACCATTTCTTGCTACATCTTATGATGATGCTATGAAACTGTATCAAGCATCTAAGCCTGCAATAATTAAAGGTCTAGATCAAAAAGGTCTTGTATTTTTGTACGCTGTACCATGGCCTGCGCAAGGTCTTTATAGTAAAAAGGAAATTAATAGTGTTGCTGATTTAAAAGGTTTAAAATTTAGAGCATATAATTCTGCAACTATTAGAATGGCCGAGTTGACAGGTATGGCTCCTACAAAAATTGAAGCAGCTGAAATAAGCCAAGCATTCTCAACTGGTGCGGTTGAAAGTATGATTACTTCACCAACTACTGGTAAGAACAGTAAAATTTGGGAAAATGGAGTAAAGTATTTTTATGATATTGCAGCTTGGTTTCCAAAAAATATGATTGTAGCTCACAGAGGTTCTTGGAATAAATTAGATAAAGCTACACAAAAAATGATTATGGAAGAGGCAGCAGTTGCTGAGAAAAAAGGTTGGGCACTTTCAAAAAAAGGAAATGTTGCTGATAAAAAAGCTTTAGCTGATGCTGGAATGAAAGTAGGCAAAGTAAATGCAGCCCTTGAAAGTCATTTCAAAAAAGTTGGTGCTACAATGGCAGAAGAATGGAAGAAAAAAGCTGGCGATAGAGGTGCTAGTGTTCTTGCTGCTTATAATTAAATCATTATAATTAAAAAGGCCGTATTAAACGGCCTTTTTATATGTTCAATAAAGTCAATAAATTTTTAAATAATCTTTATAGTTACTCAGGCTATATCGCTGCATTCTTTCTTATTTTGGTTGCAGTTTTTATTTTAATTGGAATTTCATCTAGAATATTTGGTTTTTATATAAGAGGCCTAGCTGAATATTCTGGATATTGTATGGCTGCCTCATCTTTTTTTGCTTTATCTTATACTTTTGTAGAAGGTGGTCACATTAGAATTACTTTATTTTTAGAAAAAGCTACTGGGATTAAAAAGAGATTTTTGGAATTATGGAGTTTGATAGTTGCAACTATATTTTCTGGTTATCTAGCATTCTATTTTTTGAAAATGCTAAAAATATCTTATGAATTTCAAGAGAGAAGTGAAGGAGCTGATGAAATTTTAATTTGGATACCGCAAACTAGTGTTGCTTTAGGATCACTAATATTTTTCATATGTGTATCTCATCAATTAGTTTTGAAAATACAAACAAAAAAAAATGACTGAAATTTTACTTACTATATTTTTCATAAGTGTTCTCTTGATATTTTTAGGCTCAGGAATTTGGGTTGCTATAAGCATGGTTGGTGTTTCATCTATAGGAATGATGCTGTTCACCACAAGGCCAGTTGGTGATGCGATGGCAACAACAATTTGGGGAGCCTCATCTTCATGGACTTTAACTGCACTCCCTTTATTTGTTTGGATGGGTGAAATTTTATTTCGGACGAAGTTATCTGAAAATTTATTTGAAGGATTATCCCCATGGATGCAGAAACTACCCGGTGGCTTAGTACATGTTAATGTAGTTGGATGTGCTTTATTTGCAGCTATTTCTGGATCTTCTGCAGCAACTGTAGCCACAGTCGGAAAAATGTCTATTCCAGAATTAAGAAAAAGAAAATATCCAGAAAGCATTCTACTTGGAAGTTTAGCTGGTTCTGGAACGCTGGGTCTTTTAATTCCACCTTCAATTATTTTAATTATTTATGGCGTGACTGTCCAAGAGTCGATAGCAAAACTATTTATCGCAGGAATTTTACCAGGAATAATGATTGCGTTAATCTTTATGACATATGTAATGATTTGGTCGTCAATAAACAAAAAATCCATGCCTACTTTTAAACAAGACTTCACACTTATGGAAAAGGTAAGGAAATCAGGAAAACTAATACCTGTAATATTATTAATAGTTTCAGTTATTGGCTCAATTTATACTGGTATAGCAACTGCAACTGAAGCAGCTTCTTTGGGTGTAGTAGGTGCATTAATTTTATCATATTTTCAAAAGAGTTTGTCTTTAAAAACATTTAAAGAGTCACTCTTGGGTGCTACTAAAACTTCTTGTATGATAGCTTTTATATTAGCAGGAGCCACTTTTTTATCTTTGGCAATGGGATTTACGGGATTGCCAAGAAATCTTGCTCTATGGATTGAAGGAATGGAACTTTCTCCATATGTTTTAATTTTTGTTTTAATGATTTTTTATATAATTCTTGGAATGTTTCTTGATGGTATCTCTGCTGTAGTTTTAACAATGGCTATAATTGAACCAATGATTAGACAAGCAGGTTTTGATATGATTTGGTTTGGTGTTTTTCTAGTTATTGTCGTCGAAATGGCTCAGATCACGCCGCCGGTTGGTTTTAATCTTTTTGTTCTTCAGGGTATGGCTAATAAAGATATGGGTTATATAGCAAGAAGCGCGTTTCCACTCTTCTTGCTAATGATTTTTGCTGTTATTTTGGTTGTGATATTTCCAGAAATTGCTCTTTGGATGCCTGAACAAATGATAAAAAATATAAACTAGTATTTTGATTTTTTAGATCCGTCTATAACACCCTTTAGCTGATTGTATTCCTCACAATTACATCCCTCTAGAACACTCAATCTTTCTTTTGCTAAATTCATCCTATTTGTTGCAACATATAATTCACCAAGATATTCGTTAATTCCTATGTGATTTGGCTCAATAGCTAAACCTTGAAGATAATATTTCTCACCATTTTCAAAATCACCAGTTTTTCTAGTTGCAAATCCAAGATAATTTAATGTATCTGCTTTATTTGGCTTCATCTTATTTGACTTTACTAAAAATTTAATTGCTCTTTCGTATCTTTTGATTGCTTTCTCTGTTTTACCTTTTTTTTCTAATTTTTTTGCATCTTTAATCAATTTCACTGCCTTATCATAATGGCTTTCTTTTGATCCAGAATCACTACTAGATCCAGCAGCAAAAGATGTTCCTGCTAAAAAAATTAAAAAGAACATTGAAAAAAATATTTTCTTTATCATTATTTAAATTTCCTTAAGTTAGTTAGTGTTTTTAGTTCTAACCCATTATCTATTAAATTATTTTTTATAGATAAAGCAGTTGCTAGAGAACTAGAATTATCTCCATGTATGCACACAGAGTCTATTTCACAAGGTATTTGCTTTCCGCTGTGACAATTAATGGCTTGGTTCTGAACCATGCTTAAAACGTGACTTTTTGCTTTATCTGGATCTGTAATAAGTGCATGAGGTTCTTTTCTAGATACTAAGTTTCCATTATCTTCATAATTTCTGTCTGCAAAAATCTCACATGCTATCCTCATATCAAATTTCTTTGCTGCTTCTTCCATCTTTGAACCTGTAGGCACTAAATAAATTAAATCTTTATTAAAATTGCAGATTGATTTTGCAATGATTGTTGCAAGCTCAATATCTTCGCAAGCCATATTATTTAATGCACCATGTGGTTTAATATGTGTAACGATCTCACCATGTTTTTCAGCTATATTTTGTAAAATTTCATACTGATCAATTAATAATTTATTTATTTCATCTGACGATAAATTTAGTCTTTTACGTCCAAAGTTTTCTGGATCATTAAATGATGGATGCGCACCTATGCTAACACCGTTTTTCTTACAAATTTTTACAACTTGGTTCATGCTATCTTCATCACCAGCATGATAACCACAAGCAACATTAGCTGAATTGACAATTTCTAGTAATTTTGGATCATTTTCGTCTGAATGATGCTTTGATTTTTCACCTAAATCACAATTGATATTAATTTCCATACTAATAAATCATAAGTATAACATGGTATGATAAAAAATATATTAAATCTTGGTGACGCAGCTTTGTATTGTGACTTTGGAAGTGATGTAAATCAAGAAATTAATTCAAATGTTATCAAATATTTTTATCATATAAAAAAATTAAATTTAAAAGGTATTACAAACTTAACTCCATCTTATAATAAATTAATAATTTCATATGATTTAAATATACATTCTTTTTTATCTTTAAAAAAAAAAATTGAAAATATAGAGATTAAAGAAAACAATAAATTAGAAAAAAACCTAATCGAAATTCCAGTATGTTGTGATAACGTCTTTGCATTAGATATTGAAAGAGTTGAAAACAAATTAAAATTAAAATCAGAAATAATCCTAGAAAAATTTTTTAGTAAAAATTACTTTTGTTATATGACAGGATTTGTTGCTGGTATGCCTTTTCTTGGTGATCTCGACCAGGAGATGAGATTAAAAAGAATAGAAACACCAAGAGTTAAAGTTCCAAAAGGTTCAGTTGGAATAACAGAACAATTTTGCAACATATACTCTTTTGAGACACCTGGGGGATGGAATATTTTGGGAAATACACCACAAAATATTTTCGACTCATCTAATCAATCAAACCCAAATCTAGTTAATCCTGGTGATACAATAAAATTTTATCGAATAACTTTAGATCAATATAATGAAATCAAAAGATAGAAACTACTTTAAAATTTTAAGAGCTGGTATCAACACCACATATCAAGACTTAGGAAGAAATAATTTATACCATATTGGTATTCCTTTTAGTGGAGCGATGGATAAAAGAAATTTTCAATTGTTAAACTCACTTCTACAAAATGATTACAATTCACCTGTAATAGAATTTGCTTATCAAGGCCCGCATTTGAAGTATTTTGGAAAAGATATTTTTTTTTGTATTTCTGGAAATGTATCATTTAAAATTATAACAAAAGAGGGTGTTATTGATGGTAATTCCTACCAATGTTATTTGTTAAAAAATGGTGATGAAGTCGATATTCATTCAACCAACAAGTCTGTTTATGGATATTTTTCGATTAATGGAACTTTTGGTGTTGATTATTATTGGGGAAGCTGTTCAATAAATACCCAAGCTCAAATTGGACCAAATAACGGGAATAAATTTTCTAAAGATTTAGAAATTGAAATAATTGATATTAATAATTCTTTTAACAAAAGAAAACTTGATTACTTAGGTAGCACTATTGAAAATATAAGGGTCATTAAAGGCACAAACTATGATTATTTTTCTGAGTCTTCACAAAATAAATTCTTTAAAGAAAGTTTTAAAATTACAAAACTTTCAGACAGGATGGGAATGAGATTAGAAGGTCCAAAAATTGAAAATATCGTTGATCCTAATATAAAATCTGAAGGTTTGGTAAAAGGTGTAATTCAAATAACATCTGCTGGAGATCCAATAATTATGTTATCAGATCATGGGACTATTGGTGGATATCCGAAGATTGCAACCGTCATATCTGCTGACTATGATCGACTGGTACAATTAACACCAGGATCTAATATTAAATTTAAAGATGTAAGTTTAGAGGATGCTGAAACATTATATAAACTCTATCAGATGGAGACTAATAATATTATTTCTCAAATTAAATGAATTTAATTACAAAATTACCAGGACCGCTTTTGATTTTTTTTGGTGCTTTCAGTTTAAGTTTTGGAGGTTTGATAGTCAAATCTTTCGAAGGTTCCACTCTATGGCAGATACTATTTTGGAGATCAGTTTTTTTTATAATTGTAGTTCTGATCTTTCTAATTATTAGTTATAAGCAAAATTTTATTTCGGCATTTTATAAATCTGGAATCCCTGGTCTTATTGGAGGTATTATACTTGCCTGTGGCTTTAGTGGTTATGTTTTTGCGATGTATAATACTACTGTAGCAAATACTAATTTTATAATTCAAACCCAAACATTATTTTTAGCAATCTTTGGATATATATTTTTAAAAGAAAAAATAAACTTAATAACATTAACTTCTATAGCTTTAGCAATTTCAGGAATAATTTTGATGGTTGGAAGCTCATTAACAATTGGACAAATGAGTGGAAATATTGCTGCTTTTATTATGCCAATATCATTCGCAACATTAATTTTAATAGTTAGAAAATTTCCAAGTGTAGATATGGTTCCATTACAATTTATTGCAGGTGTTATTGCTTTGATCATTGGATATTATATGTCTAAAACGATCTTTATATCTTTAAATGACATTTTTTTGGGATTTTTAGCTGGTTTTTTCCAACTTGGTTTTGGTTTTATTTTTATTACAATCGGTGCAAGATCTACACCTTCAGCCTTAGTTGGAATAATAATGTTATCAGAGGCAGTTTTAGGACCTTTTTGGGCCTGGATGTTTATAAATGAAAATCCTCCAACCAGCGTTTTAATTGGTGGTTTAATAGTGATATTTGCAGTTTTAATACAATTTCTTTCACTTATGAAAAAAAAAAGTGCAACAAATTAGAGCTATAAATTTATATTAGTTATGTTATAAGAATTTATACGGGAGAGACTACTTTTGTAGCGCCGAAGGAGCAACCACCCCGGAAACTCTCAGGCAAATGGACCGTACATATTAACTCTGGAAAGAGAATTATTCTCGCCGAAGGAGCAAATCTCTCAGGCAAAAAGACAGAGGGGGCATAAAGAGTTAATATGAGTATAAAAAAAACATCGTTAAATAATCTCCACATTAAGTATGGCGCAAAGCTTGTAGAATTTGCTGGATATCAAATGCCCATCCAATATAAAGATGGAATTATACAAGAGCATAAATACACACGTTCACACTCTGGTATTTTTGATGTTTCTCATATGGGTCAATTATTTATATCGGGTGGTGATGATCTTACAAATGATCTTGAGAAGATTTTTCCTGCAGATTTGAAAAAATTGAAAACTAATCAAAGTAAATATTCATTTTTAATGAATAACAAAGGAGGAATTCAGGACGATCTGATAATTACCAAAACATCTGATGGATTTTTAATTATCTTGAATGCTGCATGTAAGTATAATGATTATGAAGTAATAAAATCTAAACTTAATAATCAATATAAATTAAATCTTGACGAGTCATTGTCATTAATTGCATTACAGGGCCCCGAAGCAAAAAATGTTTTAAATAAAGTTATACCTGGTTGTGACAGTCTAAAATTTATGAACGGAAACAACTATGTCTATAAAAATGAAAAAGTATACATAACTAGATCAGGATATACTGGTGAGGATGGATTTGAAATTTCTATAAAACATAGTGATGTTGAAACTTTTGTAGAAAGTTTGATAGAAAATGGATCTAAATTGATTGGTTTAGGAGCAAGAGATACATTAAGAATGGAAGCTGGACTCTGCTTGTATGGAAATGATTTAGACAACGATACAAGTCCTATCGAAGCTAATCTAAAATGGGCAATACCTAAGAGCAGAATTGAGACTGAATTTGTTGGATCAGAAGTTTTAAAAAACCAATTTCAAAGCGGAGTAAAAAAATTGAGAGTTGGCATAAAACCAGACAGCAAAGTAATTGCTAGAGGAAATACCAAAATTTACAATGATAAAAATCAAGAAATTGGGAAAGTAACAAGTGGCACATTTGGACCAAGCGTTGAACATCCAATAGCAATGGGATATGTCGATAATAGTTATTCAACTGTAAATACAAAAATATTTCTTGAAGTTAGAGGAAAAAAAATTCCTGCAAATATTTGTAACTTACCATTTTATAAAAAAAATTACGTAAAAGGGGAAATTAATGTCTGAAGTTAAATATTCAAAAGAACATGAGTGGATTAAACTAGATGGAGAAGAAGCTACAATCGGAATAACAAAGCATGCAACAGAAATGCTTGGGGATATAGTATTTGCTGAACTACCAGAGAAAGGTTCTAATGTTGATAAAGATGGAACTGCTGGAGTGGTTGAGTCAACGAAAGCTGCTAGCGATGTTTACACTCCTGTTAGTGGAGAAGTTATAGATACAAATCAAATGATAGTTGATGATCCATCAAAAATAAATGAAGACCCAGAGGAGTCTGCATGGTTTTTTAAACTTAAAATAAAAGACAAATCTGAAATGGATAGTCTTATGAGTAAAGAAGAATATGAAAAATTTGCAAAGGAGACGTCAGCATAATGTTACCAAATTCAGAGAAAGATTTTATAAAAAGACACATTGGACCTTCTAAGGAAGACCAATCAAAAATGTTAAAAAAATTAAATTATCAATCAATAGATGATTTAATGAATAACACTGTTCCAGAAAAAATAATGTTTAAAGGTGAGCTTAATATCGGAGAGTCTAATTCAGAATATGAGGCGTTAAGAAAATTAAGAGCAATTTCAAAAAAAAATCATGTTTACTCAAATTTTATTGGAATGGGTTATTATGGAACTTATACGCCATATGTAATTTTAAGAAATATTTTAGAAAATCCAGGTTGGTATACATCATATACACCTTATCAGCCTGAAGTAGCTCAAGGAAGACTTGAGATGTTGCTAAACTTTCAACAAATGATTGTTGATTTTACTGGAATGGATATCGCTAATGCTTCTTTATTAGATGAAGGTACAGCAGCAGCAGAAGCCATGGGTCTTAGTCATAGATTAAATAAAAAAGATAGTAATTTAGTTTTTGTATCTGAGGATTGCCATCCTCAAACAATAAATGTAATTCAAACTAGAGCTGAACCAATGGGTTTAAAAGTTTTAGTTGGAAAAGAAGACGAAGTTTTAGACCAATTAAAAGAAGATCTAGTTTGTGGAATTTTACAATATCCTGGAACTTTAGGAGATATTAAAGACCCAAGTGAAGCAATTAGCAAAATTCACAAAAAAAACGGTAAGGCTGTATTAGCTTGTGATTTATTAGCTTTAGCAAAATTAAAAACACCAAGAGAACTTGGTGCTGATATAGCAGTAGGAAGCTCTCAGCGATTTGGAATACCGATGGGGTATGGAGGTCCACATGCAGCATTTTTTGCAACTAAAGACGAGTATAAGAGATCGATGCCTGGTAGAATTGTAGGTGTGTCAGTTGATAGACATGGTAACAAGGCATACAGATTATCTTTACAAACTAGAGAGCAACACATTAGAAGAGATAAGGCGACAAGCAATATTTGTACTGCACAAGCTTTATTAGCAATTGTTTCAGCAGCATATGCTATTTATCATGGTCCAGATGGAATTAAAAATATTTCTGAAAGAGTTTCTCAATTAGCAAAAAGTTTTGCTGATAAAATAAAACAGTCAGGTTATGAAATTTATTCTGATTATTTTTTTGATACTGTTACAATTATTACCAAAGAAAAGACTGATCAAATTTATAAAAATGCTCTAAATCAGAAAGTTAATATACGAAAAGTAAATTCTGAAATGCTTGCTGTCTCTTTTGATGAAAGAAAAAACGTTTATAGAGTAAATCAATTATTAAAAATTTTTAATGCTGCAGAATCAATAAAAAAAGAGGATCCTTCAGTTAAATTACCCAATTTACCAAAAAATTTATTAAGAACTTCAAAATATTTAGAGCATCCAATTTTTAACTTATATCATTCAGAAACTGAAATGCTTAGATATCTTAAAAAGCTAGAGGATAAGGATATAGCGTTGAATAGAACTATGATAGCACTTGGTTCGTGCACAATGAAGTTAAATGCTGCTGCTGAAATGATCCCGATTTCTTGGAAAGAATTTGCAGAACCTCATCCTTTTGTTCCAGTTGAACAAATGGAAGGTTTTAGAGATTTGTTTACTGATTTAAAAAATTGGTTGAGATCTATAACAGGTTTTTCCGGTGTTTCTCTACAACCTAATGCAGGCGCCCAAGGAGAATATGCAGGTCTAATGGTTATAAGAAAGTACCACTTAGATAGAGATGATGCTCATCGTAATATATGTTTAATCCCAAGTTCAGCACATGGTACAAATCCAGCAAGCGCACAAATGGTTGGAATGAAAGTCGTTGTTGTTAATTGTGATAAAGAGGGAAATGTAGATTTCGATGATTTAAAGAAAAAAGTAGAGCAACATTCAGAAAATCTTGCAGCTTTAATGGTAACTTACCCATCTACCCATGGAGTATTTGAGGAAAAAATAACTGATATTTGTGAGTTAGTTCATAAACATGGTGGACAGGTCTATATGGATGGAGCAAATTTAAATGCCCTTGTTGGAGTTGCAAAGCCTGGAAATTTTGGTCCAGATGTTTGTCATATTAATCTGCATAAAACATTTTGTATTCCACACGGTGGCGGTGGACCTGGAATGGGACCTATAGCTTGTAAAAAACATTTACAAGTTTATCTGCCTAATCATCCAGTAATAAAAGATTGCGGACCAACAAGTGGAATTGGAGCAGTATCAGCAGCTCCTTGGGGTAGTTCAAGTATTCTATCAATCTCTTGGATGTATATTAAAATGATGGGATCAGAAGGATTAAAGCTTGCTACTCAAGTTGCAATTTTAAACGCAAATTATATTGCTCATAGACTTAAAGATCACTTTCCTATTTTGTACAAAGGTGCAAATGGCAATGTTGCACACGAGTGCATAATTGATATTAGAAATATTAAATCTGAAACAGGGGTAACTGAAGAAGATATTGCAAAAAGAATGATAGATTTTGGATTTCACGCACCAACTATGTCATGGCCTGTAGCTGGCACTATGATGATAGAGCCAACTGAAAGCGAAGGTTTATCAGAAATAGACAGATTTTGTGACACTTTAATTAAGATTAAACAAGAAATTGAAAAAATTAAATCAGGTGAATTTGATAAAATTGATAATCCAATTAAAAACGCTCCTCACACTGATACTGAATTATCATCAGATGTATGGGAACATAAATATTCAAGACAAGAAGCAGCATATCCTGCAAGTTTTTTAAAACAAAACAAATTTTGGCCTCCAGTTGCTCGGGTAGACAATGTTTATGGAGATAAAAATATATTCTGCACATGTCCAAGTATGGATGAATTTAAAGAAGACGCAGCATAGCCTTAATGCGAATTGCAGTAATCGGATCAGGAATCTCTGGTTTATCAGCAGCACAAAAGCTTTCCAAAAAACATCATGTTGATTTATTCGAAAGCGAAGATCATTTTGGTGGTCATTCATATACTTTAGATACTTTAATTAATGGAAAAAAAGTTCCTGTAGATATTGGCTTTATTGTTTTTAATCATGAAACTTATCCAAATCTCATAAATTTTTTTAACGAATTAAAAATTGAAATTGAAAAAAGCGATATGTCATTTTCTGTTTCTGTAAAAGATACAAATTATGAATATTGTGGTAGAGGTTTAAACGGAATTTTTGCAAATAAAGCTAATCTTTTTAATTTAAAATTTTTAAAAATGTTTTTTGATATTATAAATTTCTACAAAAAGTGTGATCAAATTAAAAGTTTAAATGAAGAGATTACTCTTGGTGAATTTCTTGAAAAAAATAAATGGTCAAAAAATTTTATTAATTTTCATCTAATCCCAATGGTTTCTGCTATCTGGTCTATGCCCCCAGTAGAAGCAAATCAAATGCCAATTAAATTTTTTTTAAAATTTTTTCAAAATCATGGACTTTTTAAATTAAAAAATAGACCACAATGGTACACAGTCACCAACAGAAGTAGAACTTATGTAGAGAAAGTATTAACTCAAATAAGTGGAGAATATTTTAAAAATTATAAGATTAGTTCGATAAAAAGAAATAAAATTGGTGTTCAAATATATTACGGTGCTAGTAACGAATTTTTTGACTATGATAAAGTTGTCATCGCTACTCATGCAGATGATGCATTGAAAATTTTGAGTGAGCCGACTGAGGATGAAAAAAAAATACTTTCAAATTTTAAATATAAATCCAATCTAGCAGTAATACATACTGACGATGTATGTATGCCAAACAATAAAAAAGTTTGGTCTTCATGGAATTCCTCAGTTGATAAATCAGATATTAGTAAGACATCATTAACTTATTGGTTGAACTTATTACAAAATCTGAAGACAGAAAAAAATATTTTCTTAACCTTAAATCCTTTTTTTGAAATAGATCAAAAAAAAATCCTACAAAAAGTTACTTTTACCCACCCTTATTTTGATCAAGATGCTTTGAATAATCAAAAATTATTAAAAGAAATACAAAATAAAAGAAATGTATTGTTTTGTGGAAGTTATTTTGGTTACGGTTTTCATGAAGATGGAATAAAATCATCCATTAATATGATTGAAAACCTAAATGATTAAAAATTCCAATATTTACGAAGGTAAAGTAATTCATAAAAGATTTAAGCCAAAATATCACTTTTTTAAATACAACGTTTTCTCACTCTTTTTAGATCTTGATGAAATTAATTTGATACAAAAAAAAATTAAAATTTTTTCTAACAATAGTTTTAATATTTTAAGTTTTTATGACAAAGATCACGGACCTAGAGATGGTAGTGATTTAAAAGCCTGGGTAATAGAAAATTTAAAATCAAACAACATTCAATTTGAAAACATAAAGGTAAAATTGCTTTGTTATCCTAGAATATTTGGTTACGTATTTAATCCATTAAGTATTTTTTTCGTTTATGATAATCATTCAAAAATTATAGCTATATTGTATGAAGTTAAAAATACATTTGGCGAGCAACATACTTATATATTTAAAGTCAACGACGAAAAAATAATTACAAATAGCTGTGAGAAGAAGTTTTTCGTTTCACCATTTATCGAAATGAAAAGTAAATACAATTTTAGAATCCTCAAACCTGAAAAAATGTTATCCGTAATAATTGATCAAAGTGATAAGGAGGGAAAATTGTTATATGCTTCACAAGATGGGGTTGCAAAAGAAATTAACAATAAAAATATGCTTATATCTTATATTTCTCACCCTTTAATGACCTTTAAAGTTATTGCCGCAATTCATTTTGAAGCATTAAAATTATGGTTAAAGGGAGTTAAGTTAGTTAAAAAAAACATAAAAATAAAAAATAATATTACGTTTGAAAAAAAATGAATTTTAATCTTTTGTCAGATAAAATCGTATTTAATTCTCTAAAACTAATAAAGCATGGATTTCTTGAAATTCAAAATCATGACAGCAAAATATATAAGTTTGGTAATGAGAGTGAACAATTAAGAGCAAAGATTAAAATTAACAAACCTGGTTTAACACTTCAAATAATAAAATCGGGAAGTGTAGGACTTGCAGAAGCATACATGCGAAATGAATTTGAAACAGATAATCTAACTAATCTAATAGAAATAACAGCTAAAAATATAAAAATTGTCTATAAATTTTCAGGTATTTTTGATTTATCAATGATTAATAAATTAAAGAGTATTTTCATAAAAAATAATAAGAGTAGAAGTAAGAAAAATATTTCAAAACATTATGATTTAGGAAATGATTTCTTTTCATTATGGTTGGATCCTTCACTTACTTATTCAAGTGCAATTTTTGAAAAACAAAAAGACGATTTATTTTCTGCTCAACTAAATAAATATAAAAAGCTTACAGAATTAATAAAGCCAAACGTAGGAAATAAAATTTTAGAAATTGGCTGTGGCTGGGGTGGCTTTGCTGAATATGTGGGTAAAAATTATGATGTAAAATTAGATTGTATAACAATTTCTAAAGAGCAATTTGAATTTTCAAAAAAAAGAATATTTGAAAATGGATTGAATGAAAAAGTGAATATATTTTTGAAAGATTATAGAGATGTAAAAGACAAATATGACTCTATCGCATCTATAGAAATGATAGAAGCGGTTGGGCAAAATTATTTAGTCAATTATTTTAAAAGTATTAAAAAAAATCTATCTGAGAATGGAAGGGCCGCGATACAAGCGATAACAATCGATGATAGTTTATTTGACAGATATAAAACCAAAGAAGACTTTATACAAAAATACATATTTCCTGGAGGTTTTTTGCCATCAAAAAGAAAATTATATGATTTATCTAGTAGCAACGGTTTAGAAATTAAAAAATATGAGTCATATGGCTCTCACTACTCCAATACTTTAAAAATATGGAGAGATGAATTCCTAAAAAAATGGGAAGAGATTTCAAAACATGGATTTGATAATAAATTTAAACGTATGTGGCATTTTTATTTGTCATATTGTGAAGCTGGGTTTAAATCAAAGAATATAGATTTAATTCAATTTTCCATGCAAAATAAAATTTAATATGATTAACAAAAAATTTTTTAAAGTATTTTTATTGATAATTTTCACAGGATTAATTACAAGCTGTATAAATAATCAATCTATGAAACCAGAAGATTTTAAAGATCAAAAACCAAGACTAATAATTGAAGAATATTTAAGCGGAAACGTCAAAGCTTGGGGTATACTACAAAACAGATCAGGTAAAGTTACAAGACAATTCTCAGCAGACCTAGACGGTAAGTGGGATGGCAAACAACTTATATTAGACGAAAAATTTATTTGGAATGATGGTGAAATACAAAATAGGCAATGGGTAATAGATAAAATTGATGAACATAATTACGAGGGAACTGCAGGCGATGTAGTTGGTAAGGCTAGGGGGTATTCATATGGCCCAGCATTTAAATTTGAGTATGTTTTGTTAGTTCCTGTGAAAGGAAAAAATATCAAAATTACTTTTGATGATTGGATATTTATGCAAGACGAAAGAGTAGCTATCAACAGAGCTAAAATGACAAAATTTGGAATTAAAGTTGCAGAGTTGACCGTGATGTTTGTTAAAGATTAATTTTATTTTTTTTGTAATTTAGTTAATTTCCGTATTAAATAAAAATATAATCGATCAGGAATTATTTTTAAAAATTTAAGGATCAAAGTTAATTCTTTTGGGTAATGTATTTCAAAATTAGAACCATTAATAAGCCCATCATAAATTTTGTCTGCCGAGAATTCTGGAGTTTTTAGAAAAGGCATCTTAAAATCATTCTTATCAGTCATTGGTGTTTTTATAAAACCTGGAGAAACTAAACAAACCCTCACGCCATATCTTCCAAAATCAAAATGTAAACTTTCAGCAAGATTACTTAAAGCAGCTTTGGATGGTCCATAGCCACTTGAGTTAGGTAAGCCTTTATATCCTGCAATCGAAGATACAATGGTAATAATACCTTTTCCTCTTTCTCGAAAATGAGTTTCAACTGCTTTTATACAATTTAATGTTCCAAAAAAATTTACTTTAAATACATTTTCAATTTGCTCTACATCAATTTCTTTTTCTTTTTTTGGATCCCAAGTTCCCGTAGAAAAAAAACAAATTTCAACATCCCCAATTTCCTTTTTTATATTTTCAAAAACAGACTTACACTTTTCCTTATCATTTACATCAAGTGGAAAAGATTTAATATTTTGATGCTTATCTTCGATTTCTTTTAATAAATTTTCTCTTCTTGCAGAAATAGCAACTGTCCATCCATTATTAGCAAATTTTAACGCAAGTGCCTTGCCAATTCCTGTACTTCCACCGGTGATCCAAATTACTTTTTTATTCATATTTAACTGCTGTATAGTACTTAAATGCTAAAAAATAAAATTTTATCTTTTATTCTCTTTGCAATTACTACGTTTTCAGCTTCATTTATTGGAGGTTTGGTTACTATAAATTTTAAAGAACCTTGGTATTCAAATTTATCTAAACCTCAATACAATCCACCAGATTGGATATTTGGGCCAGTATGGACATTACTTTATTTATTTATGACAATAGCCATATGGAATGCGTGGCATAAAAACACGAAAAATTTAAATATTGTATTTTTATATTTCATTCATCTTTTTTTTAATACAACTTGGAGTGTTGTTTTCTTTGGTTTCCATAATATTTCTTTAGCAATTTTAAATCTTGTTGTGTTAATTATATTTATTGTTTTATTGGTATTTAAATATAAGAATATAAGTCAATTAAGCATGTATTTGATGATTCCATACTTGTTATGGTGTTGTTTTGCATTGCTTTTAAATATAAACATTTTTTTGATAAACTAATATGGATGATGTTGTAATAGTAGGTGGTGGTATAATTGGAGCTGCAACTGCATACTTTATGTCCAAAGAAGGCAGAAAAGTAAAAGTCATTGAAAGGGATCCAACTTATAAAACTGCGTCATTCCCATTATCACTTGGTGGATTTAGACGACAGTTTTTTCAAAAAGAAAATATTCTTTTAGGAAAATTTGCAAGGGAATTTATATTCCAAATACCAGAATTATTAAAAACTGAAAAAAATCCAAATCCAACAGCTAGCATGGTGCCTAATGGATACCTTCTAATGTTTGGACCAGATCATGCAGAAGAGCAATACAGAGCTTTAGAAAATCATAAAGAATGTGAAGCGGGTACAAAAAATATTAAAGGTTCTGAATTGAAAAAATATTTTCCTTACATTAATGAGGAAGGAATTGAAACTGCAACATTTACTGATAACAAGAGCGAGGGATGGATTGATCCATTTTTATTTCATAGCGCATTAAAGCATAAAGCAATTGATCTTGGGGCAGAATTCATTAAGGGAGAAGTTAAGAGCCTATCTGAAATTAATGCAAAGACAATTATTTCTGCAGCTGGGTGTTGGACTAAAGAACTACTTGAAGATATTCCTGTAGTACCTCAAAAACATACAGTCTTTAGAGTTAAATGTCCTAAACATATTCCAGAGATGCCATTATCCGGAGATCTAACAACAGGAGTATATTGGCGACCAGAAGGAAAAGAATATTTAGCAGGTTCTCCAATTTCAGTATTTGATGCAGAAGATCTTGAACCTGCATGGAATGATTTTGAAGAATTAGTTTGGCCTGCTCTTGCAAAAAGAATACCAGCATTTGAAGAACTAAAGTTAACAGGTGGATGGGCTGGATATTATGATTGTAACAAATTAGATAATAATGCTGTAGTTGGAAAACATCCAAAATATGAAAATGTTTACATGGCCTCAGGATTTACCGGCAGAGGTTTAATGCAAGCACCAGGAATTGGTAGAGCTCTAACTGAATTAATTACTACAGGCAATTATCAAACTATAGATATTAGTGTTTTTGCAGTCGAAAGAGTATTAAATAGCTCAGCAAGACCCGAGCCCTACGTCTTATAATTTTTTTACGTAAACTCCCATCATCCCATTAAAAAAAGATACAGCAATTATAAGAATTTGACCTTTTAGTGAGTAAAAATCAAATGATGGATAAAAACTGATAGCTATACTCAAAAAAATATAGGTTAATAAAAAGGGTCTATAAAACTTCTTTAAAAATTTCATAAAAATTCTAATTAAATTTTTACAAGCATTTTTCCTATGTTTTTACCTTCTAATAAATCAATGAATGATTTTGGCGTATTTTCTATACCTTCGTAAACAGTTTCTTTAAATTTAATTTTATCTTCTAATAACCATTTAGTCATATCGGTTTCAAACTGTTCTCTATCATTTTCATGATCAAAAATTATAAAACCTTTAATAGTTAGTCTTTTTACAAGAACATGAGCCATATTTTTTAAACCAGAGCCAGGATTAGTTGCATTCATTTGGGATATCCTTCCACAAATTACAATCCTTCCAAAGTTCTTCATTTGAAAAATAGCTGACTCTAAGAAATCACCACCTACATTATCAAAATATAAATCAAATCCTTCAGGACAAACTTCTTTAAGATGCAAAACAAGATTTTCAATTTTTTTATAGTTAAACGCATGATCAATTTTTAAATCATTTTTCAGCCATTTAACTTTTTCATCAGATCCTGTACTTGCAATTACTTTACAACCCATATTTTTTGCAATTTGACAAACAGTAGATCCAACACTACCTCCAGCTGAAGAAACAAGGATTGTTTGACCTGGTTTTAATTCACCATGTTTAAAAAGTCCTATATAAGCTGTATGACCTGTCATTCCAAGTGGACCCAGATATGTTTGAATAGGAATATTCATTGGCTCAATTTTTTTTAGATCATTGGAATTACAAACAAAGTAATCTCTCATTCCGAAATTACTAAAAACAATATCTCCTTCTTTAAAATTTTTGTCTTTAGACTCTTTAACTATACCTAAAGCATAACCTTCCATCTCTTCACCAATATTAAAAGGCGGTTTATAGTTTTTTCTTTCAGTCATCCTTGCCCTCATATAAGGATCAACTGAAATCCATAAATTTAAAACCAATATATTGTTCTTGGCATCTAAAGATATCTCTTTTGTTTTTATTTCAAAGTCAGTTTGTTTTGGCAGACCTGTAGGGATATAGTTTTTTAAAGCTACGAATTTGCTTGTTACAGGCATTAATTATGATCCCCAAATAATATCAAGTATTCTCTCTCTTTTGCATGCTTTCTTATATTTTAAATAATTTTCTAAATATACTTGATAGTAATCTTGATGTTTATCCTCTGCTTTGTAAAAAATCTCAAATTCTTTAACATATGTGACTACCTTCTTTTTAAATTTCTTTTCTAATCTTCTTATATCTTTCTCAATTAAATCTTTCTGATAATCGTTTTCATAAAATGCTACAGATCTGTAGCTGTATCCTTTATCGCAAAACTGGCCATAAGCATCAAATGGATCAATATTAAGCCAGAAGTTTTTTAAGAGTTCTTTATAGGATATTTTCTCTTTGTCATAAATTATTTCAACAACCTCAAAATGACCAGTATCTCCATAGGTGACTTCTCTATATGTTGGATTTGCAGTGATCCCTCCTGAGTAACCTGATATAACTTCTTCTACACCTTCCAACATTTCAAAAGATTCTTCCATGCACCAGAAGCAACCTCCTGCAAAATACGCTTTATCTTTTGAATGAGAGAATGATGTCGATACAAGAAATAATAGTAAAAAGTAGTAAAATAACCTCATATCTAAAATATATAATAATGAGGGTTTAAATCTATGGTATTAAAGGTAGCTACTTATTTAAGTAGCATACCTTTAATAAATCTATTTTATTTTTTTTGATATTTAGCAGCTTCTTCTGATCCACTAGTTGCAGACCCTTTACTGTAAGAATGCGCACCCATTCCTGCTAATTGGCCATCTTTTACGATCAAATATTGATTTCTAATTTCTTTTCCTTCAAAGAAACATTCCAATATTTCTCTTACACCATCTGCATATCTTGCTTGAGCAGATAAAGATGTACCAGAAGTGTGAGGTGTCATTCCATGATTTGGCATTGTTCTCCATACATGGTCATTTGGAGCAGGCTGTGGAAACCATACATCACCTGCGTAACCACTTAGCTGTCCACTTTTTAGGGCTTTAGCTATTGCATCTCGATTACAAATTTTACCTCTTGCAGTGTTAACTATGTATGCTCCTTTTTTCATTTTACTTATCATTTCATCATCAAACAAATTTTCAGTTTCAGGATGAAGTGGGCAATTAATTGTAACAACGTCGCAAACTTTTACCATAGACTCCACTGATTCATGAAAAGTTAAGTTTAGTTCTTTTTCAACACTGTCAGGTAATTTATGTCTGTCAAAATAGTGCAAATGAACATCAAATGGTTTCATTTTTCTAAGTGCATCTAATCCGATTCTTCCAGCGGCAACGGTTCCTATATGCATTCCTTCAACGTCATAACTTCTCTGAACAGCATCTGCAATATTCCATCCACCTTCATTAACTATTCTATGTTGATTGTGATAATCTCTAACCATTGAAACAATCATCATTACTATGTGTTCAGCAACTGATCTAGAATTACAGAAAGTTACTTCAACAACATCAATTTTATTATCCATTGCTGCTTGTAAATCAACGTGATCAGAACCTATTCCTGCTGTTATTGCCATCTTAAGGTTTTTAGCTTTAGCGATTCTTTCTTTAGTTAAATAATAAGGGAAAAATGGTTGAGAGATAACAATGTCAGCATCAACAATATGTTTATCCGCTTCGCATCCATCTCCATCTTTACTGTTAGTAACAACCAATTCGTGTCCATTACTCTCTAAAAACTTTCTCAAACCAAGTTCACCTGAAACACAACCAAGTAATTGGCCTGGTGTAAAATCTCTTCCTTTAGGCGATGGCAATGTCATTCCATCTGGATATTTCTCTAATTTTGGTAAATCCGACAGAGGATAAGATTTAGGCATTCCTCCTTTTGGATCATCATACAATACACAAAGTACTTTCATTTTTACTCCTATTACTAGCTTCTCTAAGCTGAATTATTAATTATTATTTGAAAAGACTAGCACAAGTTAAATAGGACTAGCAAACAAATTGTGTTTATTTTGGGTAATTCCTTTTAGCAATAAATTTGTTCAAGATTATGCCAAAAACTATCACAATAATTGATCCGCTTATAACTGGGGAAATTAAATATTCAAATGAAACTGACCCCATGATCACAATTATAGGATTTCCTCCTGCAGGAGGGTGGGTTACATTAAGAATAATCATTAATCCGACACCTATTCCAACAGCAACAGGTATAATAATATATATCGGAAGTGGAACGAAATTCACAAATATCACACCAACAAGTGAAGTTAAAAAATGACCAAAAAATATATTTTTAGGTTTTGCAAAAGGACTTTCTGGATACCCATAAAGCAAAACCATTGTAGAACCATAGGAAGCAATCAAAAATAATCCATAAGGTGTTTTATAAGTAAGCAATGACAAAACCCCAATTGTCATAGTAGAAAATATTGCAGCGATAGCAGGTTTTTTAATATCTAAATTATTCATCAATGCTGAGTTTCTTAATTGCAATTAATGGCATTAATACACAGTTTTTTCTAGATATATTTTTTTTATTAAACAATTTATTAAATTTATTTAGATTTTTTGGCAAAGGTTTAATTTCATTTTCAAAATAATCGATAAGATTTTTTAATAAATAATTAATTTTATTTTTACTTTTTTTGATAAGTTTATGAGATATTAAGCTTGCAGAAGCTTGACAGTAAATACAGGATTTTGTCTGATACCCAATATCTTGTATTATATTTTTCTTAATATTAACTCTCATTTCAATTATATCGCCACAAGTTTTATTTTTATATTTCGATCTATGAGTGTAATCTTTCAATATTTTATTATTAGTCGTGTCGGATGCAATTTTTATTATATCTAAATCCATATTTATTTAATAATATCACTAAAAATTTATAAAAAATAAATTAATTTATGCCTGATTTAAAAAATCCTAAAGTAGCTATTCCAATTGTTTTATTTGCAGGCATACTTTGGTCATTTGGACCATATGTTGTAAGACATATAGACCAACCCGAAACTGTCCCTTGGCAATACTTATTTGCAAGAGGCATTGTTATTTTTTTATTGCTGAATATTTACTTATTTCTGGAAGAAGGAATTTCATTTTATAAAAATTATTTTAAAATTGGGATATCTGGAATTATAGGTGGTGTCGGTTTAGGAACAGCAATGATAACTTTTATTTGGTCAATTACTAACACGACAGCAGCAGTAACTTTATTATGTTTAGCTGCAATGCCTTTTATAACCGCGCTACTTGGTTTTCTATTTTTGAAAGAAAAAATTTCAATCACAGTTTGGATATCAATTTTAGTCGCTGCATTTGGTATAATAGTAATGGCCTACGGTAATACCGAAGAAAATTCTTTAATGGGTCTAATTTTTGGATTAGTATCTGCACTAGGTTTTTCAATTTTTTCAGTAAGTCTGAGATGGAGAAAACAAACTCCTAAGTTTACAACTGTTGCTATAGCAGGATTATTTTGTTTTTTATTTTCAACAGTTATGCTTTTAAATAACGATGCAAATTTCTTATCTTCAAATAAAAATGAAGCATTATTTGCCACTCATGGAACACTTGTGTGCATGGGCTTAATTCTTTATTCAATTGGGTCTAAACATATTCCTGCAGCTGATTTAACGCTATTGTCTTTGACTGAAGTAATAGGAGGAATATTTTGGGTTTGGCTTCCATGGCTTGGAATAAATGAAATTCCTTCAACTAATACAATTATTGGTGGCTTCTTTATTTTTTTAGCTATTTTTTATTATAGTATGATAATGCAATCTAATAGAAGATTTATTGGATTAAATTAATTTTACATGGTTCAAAATAATAAGATTGTTAATAGTTGGAATGAATGGGATCCATTAAAACATGTAATTGTTGGAAGAGCAGATGGTACTTGTATTCCAGCACCTGAACCTGCTTTAGATGCTAAAGTTCCAGAAGACTCTGATATGCGAGGAACTTATGGTCCAAGAACTAAGGACACTGTCGATAGAGCTAATGAACTATTAGATAACTTTTCAAATGTGCTTGAAAAAAGGGGGATAAAAGTTGATAGACCAACACCTTTAGATTTTAATCAACCAACATCAACTCCTGACTGGAAAGCCGAAACTATGTTTGGATGTATGCCACCTAGAGATGTTTTATTAACTGTGGGAAATGAAATATTAGAAGCTACAATGAGCTACAGGTGCAGATGGTTTGAGTACCTATGTTACAGACCTTTATTAAAAGACTATTATAATAAAGATCCAAATATGAGACATGAGTCAGCACCAAAGCCTAGATTAACAGATGCAGATTATAGAAAAGACTATTTATCAGATAAAATTGGTGTAACTAAAAGACTTGAATGGACAGAAAATAAATACTTTGTCACAACTGAGGAAGAGCCATTATTTGATGCCGCAGATATTCTAAGGTTTGGAAAGGATTTGGTTGTACAACACGGATTTACAACTAACTTAAAAGGAATTGATTGGATAAAAAGACATTTTAAGGATCATAGAGTTCATGCTGTAAATTTCCCAGGCGATCCTTATCCAATTCATATTGATGCAACCTTTACCCCAATTAAAGAAGGGTTAATTATAAATAATCCACAACGAAGACTTCCAAAAGAACAAAGAAAATTATTTGAAGATAATGGATGGGAAATTATTGATGCTGCACAACCTGCTCATAATACCCCACCACCACTTTGTTACTCTTCAGTATGGCTATCAATGAATGTTTTAGTTCTTGACCCTAAAACTGTATGCGTTGAAAAAAGTGAAAAATATCAAGCTGAACAGTTAGATAAATTAGGTATGGAAGTTATCCCTGTAGAATTGAGAGATGCATATGCTTTTGGTGGAGGCCTTCATTGTTGTACAGCCGATGTTTATAGAGAAGGTACTTTAAAAGATTATTTTCCAAAACAATAAAATGAACGCAAAAATTAATACAAAACGTAAAAGAGTAAAATTTGCTTCAGATAATGTGACAGGAGCTTGTCCAGAAGTTTTGGATGCAATTATCAAAGCAAATGATGGTATTGCTCCTCCGTATGGTAACGATGAAATTTCAGGTGTGTTACAAGAAAAATTTTCTAAAATTTTCGAAAAGGATGTAATTGTTTACCCCACAGCATCAGGAACTGCATCAAATGCTTTAGCACTTTCTGCTATTTCTCCATCATTTGGAAATATTTATTGCCATAAATTTTCTCATATCAATGTTGATGAGTGTGGAGCCCCTGAATTTTATACAGGTGGAGCAAAACTTGTTCCATTAAACGGTAAAGACGGCAAAATAACAGTTGATGAGCTAAATGATAATATTGGAGGGTTTGGAATTGTGCATCATACTCAACCATCTATTGTTAGCATAACTCAAGCAACAGAAACTGGTGAAGTTTATACTTTAGATCAAATTAGAAATATCTCTGAAATTGCACATAAAAAAAAATTAAAAGTACATATGGATGGTGCTAGGTTCGCTAATGCGCTTGTTTCACTTGATGTTACACCTGCAGAAATGACATGGAAATCAGGAATTGACATATTATCTTTTGGGGCAACGAAGAACGGATGTATAGCAGCTGAAGCAATTATTATATTTAATAAGGAATTAGTTGGCAATTTACCTTTTTTGTTAAAAAGATCCGGTCATCTATTGTCTAAAATGCGTTTTGTTTCTGCACAATTAGATGGATATATCTCAAATGATGTTTGGTTAAAAAATGCAAGACATGCAAATCTGATGGCAAAAAAATTAAGCGATGGTTTAGTTTCTAGTAATCAAGTTAAACTTGAATATCCAACTGAGGCAAATGAAGTTTTTGTTAAACTGCCAAAAAAGATGGTTGAGCATTTAAATTCAGAAGAATATATGATGAGCAATGAGGAATTAGGCGGTAAGACGGTTAGACTTGTTACAGCTTGGAATACCAAAAGTAGTGAAGTAGAAGAGTTTCTAAAAACTATATCTAATTAACTAGGATTTTCTTTTAAAAATTTAATATAGTTGATTACTTCATCAAATTTGTCATCAGGAATATCTTTATAAGTAGAATTAAATTTGTTTTTTACACATATTGCTACATGAGCATATGGATTTCTTCCTTTTGGATGATTTGGGTGATCAGGAAGTTGACCATCCAAATAATCGCCAGCTTCCTGAATAAATTTCCAGAGTTTACTTGTATTTTCCTTGTTCATACTGCTTCAAACTTTGTTTTATCTCAAAAAGTTCTAGGATTAATTAGATTAATAGAGATTCAACAAATTCCCAATCTATAAGATTATCAACAAATTTATCTAAATATTCAGGTCTTCTATTTCTATAATCAATGTAATATGAATGTTCCCAGACATCACAACCAAGTATTGGTTTTAAGTTATCAATTAAAGGATTAGCAGCATTAGCTGTTTTTGTAACGACCAATTTATCATTATTTAAAGATAACCAACACCAACCTGATCCAAATTGAGTTATACCTGCTTGTTTAAATTGATCTTTAAATTTTTCAACGCTTCCAAAATCTTCTACAATTTTTTTCTCAAGTTTTGACGGAATATTCCCACCACCTTTTGGCTTCATGCACTTCCAAAAAAGATTATGGTTCCAATGCTGGCTTGCATTATTAAATATTCCAGCTTTTGAGTTATCTTTTGAGCTTTTAACAATTATATCTTCCAATGACATTTCAGCCATGTCCGTATCTTTTATAAAATTGTTTAGATTTGTTATGTAGGTTTGATGATGTTTTCCATGATGTAATTCTAATGTTTCTTGTGACATTATTGGAGACAAAGCCTCATTAGAATAATCTAGTTTTGGTAATTCAAATGTCATAGTTATTTTTTATAATATTTTCTTGTAAATAAACTTAATTAAGTTGACGCAATTAAATACAAAATTAGCTTTCTAAAGCGTTTTCTTCTCTCATAAGAATAGGTCGACCATCTTGAGCAGTGTTTAAAGGTATAATCTTACCATTGTATCTTGCGCATAACGTAGGTGCACTTCTCACTTGTTCTCCCAAATTTACTTCTAAATCTGCTATAACTAATTCAACCCCTTTCAATATACTCAATATCTTCATTATTCCTCCGTTTTATGATGATGGCTTAAATATTAAACACAAGCCGTTATTACAATATCTCTTTCCTGTCGACCCAGGACCGTCTTCAAAGACATGTCCGTGATGAGCACCACATTTTGCACAATGGTATTCAATTCTTTTCATGCCAAAGCTGTAATCAACCTTAGTTTTAAAAGCTCCAGGAAGCGCCTCTGTAAATGATGGCCAACCAGTTCCACTATCAAATTTCGAGCTAGACTTAAATAGTTTAGCTCCACAATTTGCACAGTGATAAAAACCTTCTCTTTTCTCATAATTAAGAGGGCTTGAGAATGGTCGTTCGGTTGCTTCCTCAAACATTATTTTTTTTTGGGCTTCTGTTAAATTTTGATTAATTATTTTTTTGGTTTCAGCTAATGAAATTTTGTATGGAAAAATACTGTATAATAATGATCCAAATATAGATAATTTTATAAATTTTCTTTTGTTCATAACTTTCTTAATAGATCAATATTACTTTATTTGAATGAGATATTTTGACAGTTTCGATTTTAAATTGGTAGCTCCATAATTAATGAAGCTACCATTAAGATTATTGTCCAGGCACTTTATAGCCACTCGATACTTTTGTTGCATGATTTGCAATTTCATTCATTGGTGTTTCTTCACAAATGGCGATATTTTTAAGTGCACCACTTCCCTCAGTAGCCATTTTTATAGCAGCCATTTGCTCAAATGTACCATGGGTTTCAACCATAAAGTCATAGGGTCCTCTCAAATATGTGTAAGATTTCATTTCAGCACCAACACTTTCAGAACACTTTCTAGCAGCCTCAGATCTATCTGATCCAGGATCTTTTAAAAAACCTGCGAATGCTTTCTCTGTAAAATTTCCCATTAAAAAAAATTTAGCCATAGATACCTCCTTTAAATGTATTATAGCACTTAAAATAATTTTTTTAATATTTTATTGATTAATAAAAAATTTATTCTCTTCCAATTTCCAATAATTGTGGTGGTTCAAATACTCCACTTTGTATTTCACTGTTTGATATATTTATCATGGATTTTGCAACAATTTCTGCATTAATCGATTTATATTTTTTTAAATCTCCAACTAAAATTGGCGATATACATTTCATAGCAAAAATACCTATTTTTTCTCCAAGTCTTTCCTCATTTCTTTTTCCAATTAAAAATGAAGGTCTAATTACAATAAATTTTTTAAAGTTTAGTTCTTTTAATTCTTCTTCAGCCATACCTTTATTTTTTAAATATAAATTTGTTTTTTTTGAACTGGCACCCAATGAAGAAATATAAGTAAAATTTTGTACATTATTATCACTACAAATTTTTCCAATAGTTAAAGGTAAATTATACTCTATGTTTATATAATCTTGTTTGTTAGGTGTTTTTTTTCTTGTAGTTCCAATACAAAAAAAACAATCATCACCTTTTATTTCTGACTTAATATTTTCTAATTTCGTAAAATCTGTTTGAACAACTTCTATTTTGGGATCGATTTTTGAAGTAGAAGATCTTACAAAAACCTTAATTTTTTTATATTTTTGATCATCAGCTAACAATTTAAGTAATATTCCACCAATTAATCCAGTTGAGCCGAATATTAATGCTGTTTTCATAATTTTGAACTTACACTAAATTTTCTTAAATTCGTTTAAATTATTTGGTTCATCTATTGGTTCAGTTGAAGGATTAAGTTCTATACCGGCTGGAGTAATAGTTTGAGGCATAGGTACAAATTGTGAATCTGGGTTATCGCCAGACTCTCTAACTTGCATTCTATATATTCCAAATAAACCAATAAATGAATGAAATATAATTAAGAAAATAAAAAATCCATTTTCTCCTAAAAATTCCATAAATAATGAGCACATAAAAGGACCGCAAATTGCACCTAGACCAAAAACAAATTGTAATCCTGCTCCTGCTGCTACAAATTTTTCTTTTGGTATAAAATCATTTGTGTGTGCAAAAATTAATGCAAACATTGGCAGACTACAAAAAGAAAAACACATTATACAGATATAAAAAAATAATTTTGATGTAGCTAAACCTGCAGGCATATACATTTGACCCGAAGAAATAATCGCCAAAAAACAAAATAAAGCTGCTCCAAATGTTGTATAAATAATTACAATTCTTCTATCCAAAACATCTGATAATTTTCCAATTGGCCATTGAGATATAGCTCCAGATATAGCAAATAAAAATGTTACTATTGATACTTCTAAAATACTAAAATTCATCGATGTAGCATAAACTGCAATCAATGAGAAAACAGCTGAATGTGATATTCCAATTAAAAACGAACTTACAACACCAAATGGTGATGATTTATAAACTTCCTTTAGCTTCATGCCTGATATTTTTTTAAAGTTTGGAGCTTTTCTTTTCGTTAATAATATTGGAACAAGAGACAATGACATAAATAAAGATATCAGTATAAAAGGTTGAAAGTTTTCTGGTTTACTAAAGTTTATGAAAAACATTCCAATCGCCATAGAGGCATACATAACAATCATGTAGATTGATAAAACACTACCTCTATTCTTATTTGTAGATCTATCGTTTAACCAGCTTTCAGCAATTGTATAAAGACAAACCATGCTAAATCCAGAAATCATTCTAAGCACAAACCATGAAATAGGATTTACAAAAATAGAGTGTAACAAGACCACAATTGAAGTGACAGAAGCAAAAGCTGCGAATACTCTAATATGTCCAACTCTATGAATTAATGATTGTATAATTTTTGCTCCAATAAAATATCCAACAAAATATCCAGAAAATAAAAAACCTGTCGAGGATAGACCAAAATTTTCTTTAACTGCTCTAACACCTAAAAGAGTACCTTGAAAACCATGAGCTAGCATTATAAATGCCATACCCATAAAAAGAGCCCAAGAGTTTTTTATAATTTTGTTCATAAAATTAGCGGTGTTTATGGGCGATCTAATTTTAAATCAAGACAAATTTGTGACAAAAAGAAAAATAATTTTATTTAGAAGAAGATTTTAATTTTAGATATGAGTGAACAGCTATAGTGAATATAATTACAAGTCCACCAACTATTGTCTCTATACTCGGCTGTTCTTTGATAACTAACCAAACCCAAATGGGTCCTAAAATGGTCTCTAGAAGAAAAAACAGATTCACTTCCTCGGCAGGTATAAATCTTGGAGCAATCGTCACCAAAACGAATGGTATTGCTACACACAAAATACACATTAAAGGTATATAAATCAGGTCTTTTTCAACTAACTCATAACTTTCAACGAAAAAGAGAGCAAATAGAGCTACTGTAAGCTTACCAACAACTGCTGAAGGTAGTAAATCTCTATCTTTTGCTGACCTTATTATTACCGCGTTGGTGGCGAGTCCAAAAGCTGTAGTTATACCCATAAGATCACCAAATAAGTTACCCATCTCTAGAGAGTCGTAAAATATATATATTACAGCAACTAAAGTAATGGCTATAGCTACCCAAGTCTTCTTATCGGGAACCTCTTTTAAAAATATTGCACCAAGGATTGCCGAAAGCATGGGTGCCATTGCAATCATTATTAATGTATTTGCTACATTTGTATTTTGGATTGAAATTATAAATGTGATGTTACAAATCGAAAAACTTATAATATAAAAAATACCAGCATAACCAACATTCAAAAATGCTTTAATAAAGTTTTTTTTATAAAATATAAGAAGTCCAATTAATACAGCTACAAATGGTATCGCACCTCTATAAAACAATAATCCCCAAGTATCTATAGAAGATAATCTTATAAAAAGTGAATCTGGTGTGATAAACATCACAGCTATAAATGCAAGAGATGATCCTTTTTGCTGATTTGATATGTTTTTCAACTATAAACCTTTCCAAAAAGTCTTAGCCAAGTTTATCTGAGATAAATCAAAGTATGTTTTTATACCTGTTGGTGATGTTACATTTATATCTCCATTTAACTTTCCATCAATAAAGTCTATTCCTGCAAAGTAAATTCCGTCTTTCTTAATTTTTTTTGCAATTATATTTGAAATTTTTAGCTCTTTATTACTTAAAAATGCGATTTTAGGTTTTGCACCTTTGCTCATATTGCTCAATATTGATCCTGATTTTGGAACTCTAGATATAGCTCCGCAAACCTTACCATTTATAATAAAAACTCTTTTATCTCCAAACTTAATTTTATTTAAAAATTTTTGACACATAATGTGACCGTGTTTTTTCAATATTTGCTTTATTTTAAGTAAATTAAGCTTCCCTGAAATAAGATTTATATCATTACCACCATAGCTATGAATAGGTTTAATTATTATCTTTTTATGTTTTTTGAAAAATTTTTTAATTTCAATCAAATCTTTAGTAAATATTGTATCCGCCATATAGTTTTTAAAATTTAAAGAATAAAATTTTTCTGAAATATTTCTTACTGAAGTAGGATCATTAATAATTTTTGTTTTATCTTTGATTCTATCTAGCATTAATGTTGTAGAAATATATTCCAAGTTAAAAGGTGGATCCTGTCGGATTAAAATATATTTTGCAAAGGATAAGTCTAATTTTGATTTTTTTATAATTTTATAAAATTTCTTTTTTGAATAATCAATTTTAATAAAATATCCTTCACTTACAGTTTTTCCTCTTATATTCGATAAATTTTCTGGATAATAATAAAATAATTTATAACCCTTGTTTTGAGCTTCATTAGCTAAAAAAATAGTAGTATCTGTTTTGATATTTATTTTTTTTAAATTATCACCTTGTATAGCAACAATTTTATTGGTCATATAAATCATTCAAATTTTCGGAATTTGAATACTTACTTATTATATTATCAGCATTTGTTTTTTTATTTTTTACAATTTTTTCTAAGTGATCTAAAAACTTTACTTCACTTAATTTTTTTCTATTTAAAAAGTCTCTCTTTTTTAATCCTGATTTTGATATGTCTAATAGTCTCTCTGCCCAATACGAAATATCCTTGCCCATCAAATTAGTTTTCAAGCCGTTTTTAGGGGCTTTTTTATAAGCTGAAAGCACTTCATTAGCTTCCCAATTTTTAATTAAATCTAAAGCTTCTTCAAGATTTCCATAAAGTAATCCAGTGAATAGGGCAGGACCAGCACATAAACACTCCCATCCACACGCATCCATTGATCTTAATTCGATATATTGTTTTAATCTGTTTTCTGTAAATATTGTTCCTAAATGTGTATCAAGATCGTTAGTACTAGGAATTTTATTTCCAATTTCTTTAATTTTTCCATTCATAAAGTTTCTAAATAAATATTTTTTTCCAGATATATAATTACCTTCACTTTGTAAAAATAAGATTGGATAATTCATAATATAATCTGCATATTTTTCAAAATTTACATCTTTTAAAAAAAACTCAGGCAATCCACCTCTAGATGTTTCTTGCCAAACTTTAGATCTGTAAGATAAGTATCCACTATTACTTTTTTCAACAATAGAGGAATTTGCAAAAAGTCCGATAGATATTGGAACTAAATTATTTGCCAACTTAAATTTTTTTATAAAATCTTCTTCTGAGGTATAATCTAAATTTAATTGCGTACCTGCAGTTTTATACATCATATCCAAACTTAGTTTTCCTCCAACAGGCATATCTTTGGTCATAACCTCATACCTTTTTTTTGGATTATTAGGTATATCCTCAAGTTTAGATATTGGATCATATCCAGCGCTTACTATTTTAAAATCTAATTTTTCAATTACCTGATTTAACTCAAATAAATATTCATGAGATTCAGCACAAGCTTCGTGAATATTATTTAATTTTGCTCCAGATAGCTCTATTTGATTACCAGGCTCTAAAGTAATACTTTTACCATTCTTAGTTAACGCTATTGGATTTTTTTCCTCAAAAATAGGTTTCCAGCCAAACTCATATAAATTTTCAAACATTTTCTTGATTTTGGAATAATCAATTCTCGTATTTGTTTTTTTATCAAAAATAAATTTTTCATGCTCAACTCCAATCTTCAAATTAGATTTATCCTTTGAGCCTGACTTAAAATGTTCTATTATTTGTTCCTTTGTTTCTATCATTAGCTTATATTGTTTCTTTTTAGATAATCTTCAATTTCCTTTATATTACTTAATTTGTTAGAGCAAGTTTGATTTTTACATATAACAATTTTTGGCTCTTTTACTTCATTATCTAGATATTTAAATGTAGCTCTTGTAAAAAATTTTTTTTGCAAATACTTTTTTATATTAGGATCTAAATTTTGCTTTCCATGAATTGTAAAAGATATACTTTCATTACAAATATCCAATGATTTTACAAAACTAAACATTTGTGCAAAGTTTGAGTTTAAAACTTGGTGGAAACTTTTTTTTAAAATATCAATTTTTTCAAACCATATTTTATCGCTAGTTATAATATATATTTTATTACATAAGTTTAAATATACGCTATTTCCATTTGGTATATTATTATCATTTAGATCTACTGGCTGAACAAATAGGTCATTATCTAATATTTTATTTTTTTGCATTAATCCTGATTTTTTATCAAAGAAGTATTCCCAGGTTTTTATTAAAATATCTTTTGCTTTTTCGATGTATTTAACGTCACCATCTAATTCATAAACAGTTATCAAAAGACTAGCATAGTATACGTAATCTTCCAAAAAAGCGTCAATCTCCGTGTCTTGATAGCAATGGAAAATTTTGTCTGACAAATACTTTTCCAATATCTTTATACTAACAAGAGTATTTTGTTTTAGTTCTTCATTATCAGTTACCAGCGATGAAAGAAGAAGTGTTTCTAATAAAAAACAATTTTGATCAGTTTGAGATTTATCATCAAATAATGGTTTAATACGTTTATTTCTTTGATCTAATAACGTTTTTTCTGTATTTGAGATTTCTTTAATCTCATCATCGGAAAGTTTATTATGAGTTTCTATTAAAATAATATTACCTTCAAAATTTCCCTCTTCAGTTAAATTATATTTTTTTGCAAATAAATTAAATTTAGAACCCAGAGTATTTTTTAATTCTGCATAATTCCATACATAATATTTTCCTTCAACACCATCGCTATCGGCATCATATGCAGACCCATAAAGATCAAAATCATTTTTAAATTCTGAATTAATAAAATCTATAGTCTGCTCTAACTTTTTCTTATAATAAAGATTATTTGTTTTTTGAAAGAACTTATTTAACAATCCTATATATTGAATATTATCATAAAGCATTTTTTCGAAGTGAGGGATGATCCAATTTTCATCAACAGTGTATCTTGCTATACCTCCAGCTAGATGATCATACATTCCTTTTGAAGAAATATTGTATAGTAAAGTTTCAACAGGTTTAAAGTATTCTCCTTTTCCTGTTTTTAAATAAAAATAAAACATTGCATCAAATAAATAAAATTGGGGAAACTTAGGAGCTCCCTTGAAACTCCCATTATCTTTATCAAGGTGCTGTATAATTTTTTCTAAAAATGGCTCTAATGGTTGATTTAATACTGCTGATCTTTGATTAATTTTACCGAATATTTCTTGCATTTGGGTCGCTTGATCGAGAATTTTTTCTCTATTCTTATTATATACGTCAGAAACATTATTTAGAACTTTTTGAAAATCTGGTCTTCCATGCATTTCTTTTGGTGGGAAATAAGTTCCACCAGTAAAAGGAACTCCATTTTCATCAAGAAACATCGATAAAGGCCAACCTCCTTGTGTTCCTGTTAAAATAGATAAACTTCTTTGAAAAACATAATCTAAATCAGGTCTTTCTTCTCTATCAACTTTAATGTTTATAAATTTTTCATTCATTATTTTAGCTGTTTCATCATCTTCAAAACTTTCATGAGCCATCACATGACACCAATGACAACTCGCATATCCAACACTAAGAAATATTGGTTTTTTTTCTTTTTTTGCTTGTTCTAAACTTTCTTTATTCCAAGCAAACCAGTTAACTGGATTATCTTTATGTTGTTTTAAATACAGACTTTTCTCTTCCTTGAGTTTATTATTCATTTTTTCTTTTAAAAATTAGTGATGATAAAAAGGTTTTCTATCAAATATCTTTTTCACCATTGGTTCAAACTCTTCTAAAGACATAGATTTGTATTTAGGATCAAAAGAAGACTGGTCATATTTTTCACAAAAATCAACTGTATCTTGATAATATTTGTGGTCCTTGAATTTATCCCTAGCGTTTCTATCACCCCCTAAATGATGAGCACTGTAATAAGTTTGAAAAAGTCCATGATGAAGTATTATCCAATATGTTTTTTCTGAAACATAAGGTCTGATTATTGAAGCAGCATATTGAGAATGATTCATGGGCGCCAAGTCATCCCCTATGTCATGAAGTAAAGTTGCTACAACCATCTCCTCACTTTCTCCATTCTTGTAAGCTCTTGTTGCTGCTTGCAAGGAATGTTCTAATCTAGTTATTTGATAGCCTTCAAGTGTTGTAGTTTGACTTGCAAGATATTTGAGCAATCTATCCGCTGTCTTACGTTCAAAATTTTTTTCATATTTTTCTAATAATTCATAATCTTCTTTTGAACCATTTTTCATTTCAGTAAAATTTACTTTCTTCATTAATTGCTCGATCCTGTACTTAATAATGATAATTGTGTAACTTTATCTTCTCCAAGTTCATCAATTATTTTTACTGGATAATCGCCAGTAAAATGATGATCAGTTAACTGAGGATACGCGTCATTTCTCTTATCAAAACCCATTCCTCGATATAAGCCATCTAAAGTTAAAAATTTAAGCGATTGTGCTTTAATGAATTCTTTTATTTCATCTACTGATTTATTTGCTGCTAATAATTCTTTTTTTGTAGGTGTATCAACTCCATAAAAATCCGGGTATTTTATTTCTGGACTAGCTATCCTAACATGTATCTCTTTAGCACCATTATCATATAACATTTTTACAATCTTTGATGAAGTAGTCCCTCTAACTAAAGAGTCGTCAACCAAAATAATTTTTTTATTTTTTATAACTGAAATATTTGCATTTAATTTTAATTTAACTCCTAAACTTCTAATCTGCTGTGACGGCTCTATAAAAGTTCGACCAACATAATGATTTCTTATCAGACCTAAATCAAAATTTATTTTTTTTTCTTCTGCGTAACCTAATGCAGCCGCATTTCCAGAATCTGGTACAGGCACAACCAAGTCAGCATCTAAATTATCCTCTTTTGCTAATTCAGCTCCAAATCTTTTTCGATATTCATAGGCCGTCTTGCCATTCAAAATACTATCTGGTCTTGAGAAATAAATATATTCAAATACACATGGTCTCACTTTTTTTTGAGGAAATGGCTTAATGCTTTTTAATTCATCATTTTCTACATAAACAATTTCACCATTTTCAACTTCTCGAACAAACTTTGCTCCGATAATATCAAAGGCACATGTCTCAGATGCAAAAACATAAGAGTTTTTTAATTTTCCAATAACCAGAGGTCTTATTCCATGAGGATCTCTTACCCCAATAAGAGTATTTTGTGTCATCATAACTAATGCATATCCCCCTTGAATTTGAAATAGAGCATCAATAACTTTATCAATTGTCTTTGGTCTTTTTGATTTGGCTATAAGTTTTACTATCGTTTCTGTATCTGATGTTGTGTAAAAGATTGAGCCTTCTTCAACCATTTTATTTCTAAGTGTTATCGCATTCGTTAGATTTCCATTATGCGCAACTCCAATTCCTCCTGAATTAGTATCAGCAAAGAATGGTTGTACGTTTCTTAAAGCGGTTCCGCCAGTTGTAGAATATCTGTTATGACCTATCGCATAATTTCCTGGTAAATTTTTTAAGACTTTTTCGTCATTAAAATTGTCACCAACTAAACCAAATCTTTTTTCAGAGTGATATTTTTCTCCATCAAATGATACAATTCCACAACCCTCTTGCCCTCTATGTTGTAACGCATGAAGTCCTAAAGCAGTTAAAGTTGATGCTTCTGGTGTATTGCTTATACCAAAGACAGCACATTCCTCTTTTAATTTAGGATTATACATCTTGAACTTTTTCCTTAGCATCATCATATTGTTTTTGATTTGGAAATACCTTTATAAGATAGATACTACCTTTTTCAACTAAAGGAAATGTTAACGAATCTTTTAAATTTAATGGCCATTTTTTGCTATCGTAGATAATGTCTACAGCTGCGAATAAACAAACAATCAAAATATAGCTTTTAGCGATTCCAAAGAAAAAGCCAAAAACCTTATCGATTGAACCCAATCCAGTGTAAGTAACAACTTTACTAATCGCCTTATTTGCTAAAAGAATAAAAAATATTATTAATATAAACAATATTACACCAACAATTATATCAAGAACATATTCGCTATCTAAAATACCTTCAAAATATGGTTTTACTTTAGGAAACAAATAAATTGTTAAAATATATGCCAATACCCATTTAGCAGCTGATAATAAACTTAAAACAAAACCTTTTCTAGACCCTTGAATTAAAAAATAAATTGTTAATACAAAAAAAATATAATCAAATAATGTTACTTGTACTAAAAAATCCTGAATAGCTTCAATCATTAATTGAATGGTTTAATTTTAAGCAATAAAGAAGGCAAAAGTGTTAAAACGGAAACCATTGCAAGCAACATAGCAATACCTGTGAATACGCCAAAGTAAATTGTAGGTATAAAATTTGACATTACTAAAATTGAAAATCCAAAAACTATTGTAATTGAAGTATTTAAAATAGCTTTACCGACTGTTGAATGACACAATTTCAATGTTTTGTTATAATTCCTTAATTTAAAATATTCTTCTTTAAATCTGTAAATATAGTGAATACTATTATCTACAGCTATACCTATTGTTATGGCAGCTATTGTTATTGTCATCATATCAAGTGGTATTCCTAAAAGTCCTATCAACCCTAATATAAAAAAAGCTGCAATAAAATTAGGTATAACACCTATTAAAGCTAATTTTAAATTTTTGAAAAGAATAATAAACATTATAAATATGCCGAGCATAACAAATCCTAGGGTCAAAATTTGAGATTTAAATAAACTTTGTAAAAGATTATTAAAAAGGATTAATACTCCTCCTAATTTAAACTCATCTTTTTTTAATTCTAATTTATTTTCAAGATCAGAATTAATTTTAATCAATAAATCATTCCTCCTTAGATTATCTAATGAGTCTTTTATCCTTAAGCTTATTCTAGCTTCAGAGTCTTTTATTGAGATATAAGGATCTACAATTTCTTTTTTTATATTATCGGGTATTTTTGTGTACAACACTCCCATTTCTAATGAGCCTAGTTCTTTATTATTATTAAGTTGAGTGGCAACATCAATAATCGAGGAAAACGATAGAACTTTTCCTACTGGCTCTAGAGAATCTAAATAATTGTGAACTTTTTTTATTTTGTTAATTTTATCTTTAGTAAACCAATATTTATCATCATTTTCATCCTCATCTCCCCAATCATCTTCTTCATCATCAGATTTTTGACTATCTTCTACTTGTTTTGGAAATTTCAAAATTACCTCAAGAGGTGTTGTGCCTCCTAACTTTTCATCGATAAGTTTCATTCCCTTGTAAATTTCTGTATCTTTATCAAAATAATTTATGAAACTATTTTCTACTTCAAGTTTTGAAATTCCAAATAAACTAAGAAATATAATTACTATAGTCGTTCCAAATATAGCATTTTGATTTGAAACAGAAATTTTACTAAAAAAACTGGTTATTGATGAACCCTTTTCTTCCTTCAATGAAATTTTGCTAAATTTTAATAAATTAATTAATGTTGGTAGAAGACTAAAAGTAATAAGAAAAGATACTATAAGACCAAAAGTCATCATAAATCCAAAATCTATTATTGGTTTAATATCACTGAACACCAATGATAAAAAAGCAAATATGGTCGTCAATGCTGTATACAAAATAGGCCAAAACATTTTACTCGTTGTCAAAGATATAATCTTAAATTTATTTAATTTTGGAAATTGTTTTGAAAGCTGAAGATACCTAGTGCTAATATGAATATTCATAGCCATTGTTAATATTAACATTAAAGCTATAAAATTTGACGAAATAACTGTAACTTTCCATCCCAAGAGACCCAAAAGTCCAGTCATTATTATTACTGAAAAAAAACAACTACTTATTGGAACAATTACCCATATTAATCTTCTAAAGACGTACCATAGTGTGGCAATAATAAATAAAAAAACTCCTAGACCAAAAACTATTATATCACTTTTTATAAAAGTCATCATGTCATCAGCAATCATAGGTATACCACCTAAATGAATTTTACTATTTGAACTAAAATTTTTTATTACTTGCCTTATTTCTAAAATATTTTTATGATTTTGTTTTTTTAATTTATCTTTATATAACTCTTCTTCTTTTTTACTTTTAAATTCTTTAATTTTTTCTTTTGGTTTTAAATAAACTATAATACCAGAAGTTTTGCCATCTTCACTGATAACAAAATTTCTGAATACAGGACTGTTCAAAATTTCACTAAATCCTCTTTCTTTGTCAATTCCTTGTGACCTTAGTGTTGAGTAGTTTTGCAGTCTCTCAATAAGTGGCTCATCAGAACTGTTTAATAAAGGAATATCTAGAAGTGTAATTACACTATGTACCCACTTAAGTTGTTGTATCTCTTTTTTTAAATTAATGAGATTTAAAATTGAGATATCATCAATCATGCTCAATTTTGGTGTATAGGTAAGAACTAAAAATTCTTTAGCACCATATCTATCATTTATCTCGTTTAGGTATTTTAAGTCAGGATCCCCTTCAATTAATAATGTCTCAGAAGAAGCATCAAGTCTAAAGTTTTTGGAATAATATCCAAAAAAACATAGGCTGATTAATAATATAATTAAAATTAATCTCGGTTTTTTTAAAACATTATTTTGATAAAATTTGGCTAACATTCACTATTAGCTTTTATAATTTAATTTAATTATTTTGAATATCTTTAAATTTAGTGAACATTGCCTCAAATTCGAGCATTACATTGCCAGTTGGACCATGTCTTTGTTTTTGAATTATCAACTCGGCTAAATGTGAGACTTCGTTCATTTTTGCTTGCCATTCGGCATGTTCCACAGTTGCGGGCCTTGGCTCTTTTCCTTGTAAATAATATGCCTCTCTATAAACAAACATAACTACATCAGCATCTTGCTCTATTGATCCAGACTCTCTAAGGTCCGATAATTGAGGTTTTTTGTCATCTCTTTGCTCAACAGCCCTTGATAACTGAGAGAGTGCCAGAACTGGAACTGCCAGTTCTTTTGCAAGAGCTTTTAGGCCTTGGGTTATTTCAGATATCTCTTGGACTCTTCCATTGTTTTGATTTGATGCGCGCATCAATTGAATATAGTCAATAATAACCATATCTAATCCATAAAGTCTCTTAATTCTTCTTGCTCGATTGCTTAAAGCAGCAATTGTAATTGCAGGTGTTTCGTCAATGTATAATGGTAATTCTGATATATCTTTTGAAGTTTCAATAAATTTATCAAATTGTTCTTCATTTATTTTTCCTCTTCTTATGTCATTTGATTTTATTCTTGATTGTTCGGCTAGTATCCTAGTTGAAAGCTGTTCGGAAGACATTTCAAGTGAAAAAAATGCAATTGAGCTTTTATCTCCACTTTCTTGAATTTTTTTAGCAGCGTTAAATGCAATATTTGTTGCTAATGCAGTTTTTCCCATTGATGGTCTTCCAGCAATAATTACTAGATCAGATTTGTGTAATCCTCCCAATCTATCATCCAAATCTCTGAGACCTGTAGGCACTCCAACTATACCCTCTTCATTTTTATAGGCATTTGATGCCATTTCTATAGTTTGTCTCATTGCCTCATCAAACTTGATTAATGAAGAGCTAAAAGATCCTTTTTCTGCTAGATCAAATAATGACTTTTCATACTTCTCGATTATTTTTTGACCATCAGTTCCCAAATCGTTTAGTTTTGCTATGTCTATCACTTCTCCAGATATTTTTATTAATTCTCTTTTTACAAATAGATCAAATATAAGTTTGGAGTATTCAATAGCTTGTCTTGCTGAAGTTGAAAATTTAGTTATTTTCACTAAATATTCAGGTATATTCAAATCATCTTTTTCTTTTTCAAAATAATTTTTTAATGTTATTGGATTTGCTAAAAGACCTCCATAAATTAATTTTTCTAATGCTTCAAATATTTTTTTATGAACAGGATCATAAAAATTTTTACTAGATATTATTAAGCTTACCTCGTCAAAAATTTCATTTGCTAAAAGTATGGAGCCTATTACTGATTGTTCAGCCTCTATGTTGTTTGGTAATTCATCTACTTTTGATTTGATTATATTTAAGGATTGAGACATGAGAAATTTTATTTATTTTTTTTAGAAATAACAAAGAAAATTACCAATTGGGGAAAAAAATGTATAATTATTGATTTTCTTCTTGCGCTAATACTTTAATGCTAATTTTTGATTGAATATCTGAATGTAAATTTATTAAAACTTTAAATGAGCCTAAAGACTTAATTTCTTTGCTAGGTTGTATATATGAAGGATTGATTTCAATATTCTCTGTTTTGTTAATAATTTTCGAAATTTCTGTCGGTTTGACTGAACCATAAAGCTCTCTATTTTCAGTGCTCAACTTTTTTATCACGTACTCTTTGTCTCTTATTTTCTCATCAATTTTTCTTGCTTCATTTTTCTTGTCTAAATCTTTTTTACTCAATTCATTTTTTATTTTTTCTACTTCTTTAATATTTTCTTTAGAAGCAAAAAGAGCCTTTTTTTGTGCAATTAAAAAATTTCTTGCGAATCCTCTTTTAACATCAATAATTTCGCCAATTGATCCAACTTTCCTCACATTTTCTAATAATATTACTTTCATAATTATATCAGAGCTAAATTTCTTGCTCTTTTTATTGATAGCGACAAATCTCTTTGTTTTTTTTGACTGACTGAAGTAATTCTCGACGGTAGTATTTTTCCATTTTCAGATATATATCTTTTAAGTAATTTAATGTTTTTGTAATCAACAACCGGAGCACCCTTGCCAGTCAATGGACATTTTTTTTTAAATTTATATTTTTGATTTTGAAATACGCTTAGTTTTGAAAAATTATTTTGCGTGCTTTTCTTTTTTAAATTTCTTTTTTTCATATTTTATTACTCGATTTCAACGTATCATCGCTTTTTTTGAAATAATCAGTCTCAAGGTCTAATTTTTTAAATTTGACTGTAAGGAACCTCAGTAAATTTTTATCAAGCTTTTCGTTTTTTTCTAATTCTTTAATTGTTTTACCATCAGCTTCTAGTTTGAAATGAAGATAATTTCCTTTTTTATTTTTCTTAATTAAATAAGACAAATGCATCAATCCCCAACTTTCAAATTTTAAAATATTACCATTATTACTCTCAATTATTTTGGTATATTTTTCTTGAATTTGCTTTATTTGACTTGGTGAAACGTCTTGTCTAGCTATTAATGTGTGCTCGTAAAAGTTCATATAATTTTATAGAAAAACTGAGGATATACTATTATACATTTTTAATTACAATACAAAAAAACACTTATTTTATAAACTTTTTTATGTTTTCTATTATATTTCCAGGTCAAGGCTCTCAATTTGTAGGTATGATTAAGGAGTTTTACGATAATTTTGATTATGTTAAAAATTATTTTACACAAGCAGATGAAATATTAAAAAAAAAAATAAGTAAGATTATTTTAGAAGGACCAAAACAAGAACTAGATCAAACAGAAAATACTCAACCAGCAATTTTTTTAGCTAGTTACTCCATATTTAAAGTTTTAGAAAAAGAAATTAATTTTAAAGTAAATAACGCAAAATTTTTTGCAGGTCATTCATTGGGAGAATACACAGCTCTTTGTTGTTCGGGTGCAATAAATTTCGATCAAACTGTATCATTACTAAAAGATAGAGGCAGATCAATGCAAAGCGCAGTTCCAAAAGGTGAAGGGGGGATGATGGCTGTGCTTGGTGCGAATATTGATGAAGTTAATAAGATGTTAAATAATATTGATGAAAATTTAATTTGTTATATTGCTAATGATAATTCAATCGGTCAAATAGTATTAAGCGGTAGAAATAAGTCACTTGATTTTTTTGGAAGCGAGCTACAGAAAAAAAAAATTAAATTTATAAAATTACCAGTAAGTGCTCCATTCCATTGTCCATTAATGCAAAAAGCAACAATTGAAATGAAACAAAAAATAGCAAAAACTGAATTTAAAAAACCTTGTGTAGATATTGTATCAAATGTTACAGCACAGCCTTTAAATAATCCTGATGAAATTAAAAAACTTCTTATAGATCAGATAGAAAAACCAGTTAGATGGCGTGAAACTGTTTATAATATGATAAACGCAGGAATTAATCAATTTATAGAGATTGGTCCAGGAAAAGTTTTGTCTGGACTTATTAAAAGAATAGATAGAAATGTTAAAATAAATCAGGTAAATAACTTAATCGACGCTAATAGTTTACTTAATGATAGATCTTAAAAATTTAAATGTATTATTAACAGGAGCCACGGGAATTATTGGTGGTTCAATTTTACAAAAATTAAATCAAGTAAATGCAAATATTATTGCAACTGGAACAAACCCATTAAAATTACAAAAAATCGAAGAACAATATAGTAACATCACAATTAAAAAATTTGATATTTCAAATCATTCAAAGATAGAAAGTTTTGTAGATGAGTGTAATGAAATATTTAATGGCAAATTAGATGTTTTAATTAACAATGCAGGCATCACATCAGATAATTTATCCATAAGAATGAAAGATGATGAATGGAACAAGGTTATAAATTTAAATTTAAGTTCATCTTTTTTCCTTAGCAAACATACAATAAAAAAAATGTTAAAAAATAAAAATGGAAAAATAATAAATATTACATCTATAGTTGGTCACACAGGTAATGTAGGTCAGTCAAATTATGCAGCTTCAAAAGCTGGGTTGATTGGAATGTCAAAAAGTTTGGCTTTAGAATATGGTAAAAAGAATATCAAAGTAAATTGCGTTTCTCCAGGTTTTATAAAATCAGAAATGACAGACAAAATTAGTGAGGATTTCAAAAAAATTTTAGAGGGAAAAATAGCCTTAGAGAGATTAGGGCTTCCCGAAGATGTTGCTAATACTGTTATTTTCTTGAGTTCTAGTTTGTCAGACTATATCACAGGTGAAACAATACATGTTAATGGTGGAATGTATTTTAGTTGACAAAATAATATAAATATTTATTAAGAATTTTAACTAAAGAGGAAAAAATGTCAGATGATATTTCAGGTAAAGTAAAAAAAATTGTAGCAGATCACTTAGGGATTGATGAAGCGAAGGTAACAGATGAATCTAGCTTCATTGACGATTTAGGTGCTGATAGTTTAGATACAGTAGAGTTAGTAATGGCTTTTGAAGAAGAATTTGGTTCAGAAATTTCAGATAGTGATGCAGAGAAGATACTTACTGTAGGTGATGCAGTAAAATTTATAGAAAACAAAGCAAACTAATTCTAAATCTAAATGTCCAGCTTTAAAAAAGGTGGAATGTATATTCTTTCTTCACCATCTGGTGCAGGGAAAACCACATTAGTAAGAAAAATTTCAAAAAATAGGAATTTCTCTGTCTCAATTTCACATACCACAAGATTACCTAGACCTAATGAAAAAGATGGTAAAGATTATTACTTTGTATCAAAAAATAATTTTAGAAAACTTATAAAAAAAGGTGAATTTCTTGAACATGCAAAAGTTTTTGAAAATTACTACGGTTCTTCAAAACATCTAATTATTAAAAAACTTAAACAAGGAAAGAATATTATTTTTGATATAGATTGGCAAGGCACAAGGCAAATTAGAAATAAAAAATTAAATTATAAGTTACTTACAATATTTGTACTGCCCCCAACAAAAGAAGAGTTAATAAAAAGATTAATTAAAAGAGAAAAGAAAAATTTAAAAACAGTAAAGAAAAGAATGAAAGAATTTAAAAAAGACTTATCTAGATGGAAAGAATATGATTTTGTAGTTATTAATGATGATTTAAACACCTGTTACAATAAAATTATGAATAAAATTAAAAATAAAAGAAAAACTTTGTTAGATCGTAAATTTATTGAAAAACATGTTAAAAGTTTAATGACTTAAATCTTCATACATTTTACAGATCTCAAGATATTTTTCTTTTGATAAATTTTGTGGTCTTAAATCTAAATTTATATCAAGCTTTGTTGCAATATTTTCAAAATTAGTAAAAAGTTGTTTCATTGGTTTTCTTATCATTTTGCGTCTTTGGTTAAAAAAAACATTAGTGATGTGTTCAAGATTTTTTGGATTATTTAAACTTTCAAATTTTAATTTTGGTTCAAGAGTTATTAATGAGCTCCATACTTTTGGTTTTGGGTAAAAAAATTTAGCATCAATATCCATTATTTTGTATTTATTCATTTTCCACGATGTTAGTATGGATAATCTTCCATAGTTTCTTGTATTTTCTTTAGCTAAAATTCTATCAGCAACTTCTTTCTGAAAAATAAAAATAAATTTTTTGAATCTATTATTTAAATTTTTAGTCCTAATAAAAGAAACCAAAATTTTAGTCGAAATATTGTATGGTAAATTACCAAATACTTTTACCGGCAAATCAAAATTAATTTTGTCGAAATATTTTAAAATATCTTCATTCACCACCTCAACTTTATTAGTAAATTTTTTTTTTAATAATATGGACAGGTCTTTATCTTTCTCAACAACTATTAAGTATTTTGGATTTTTTTCTAATATTTTTTCTGTTAGATTTCCAGTTCCAGGACCTATTTCTAAAACTATATCTGAGTCTGATATATCTCCACAGTCAATAATCTTTGATAAAATATTTTTATCTTTTAAAAAATTTTGACCCAAACTTTTTTTTGGCATTTAATCGTGTAACTTTGAAATAAATCTCATTGCGTAAAAAAATGAAGAGGGATCTGATTTATTTTTTCCTAACATTCTAGAGTTTGGTCCATGATCTGGAGAAATTCTCAAAAATGGTAACCCCAATGTTAAATTTATTGCATTAAAATTGTAGAGTGTTTTTATAGGAGTAAGAACTTGGTCATGATACATGCCAATTACAATATTAAATTTTTTCAAGTTATCTTTTAAAAAAAATGTGTCAGCAGCAAAGGGCCCTTTGATATTTACACCTTTTTTTTTTAGTATTTGAATTACAGGACTTATAATTTTATCTTCTTCGCTAAACTTATCAACAGTTTCACAGTGAGGATTTAAGCCTAAAATAGCAAAATTAGCTCTCTTCTTTAATTTTTTTTTATAGAAATTATTTATGGTTATAACGTTATTCAATATTTTTTTTTTTGTTATATTTTTTGTTACATTTTTTAAAGGAATATGAGTAGTGATAGGTGATACTGCAAGTTTGTGATTATAAATCAGCATAACTTCATTTTTTGATTTTGTTTTTTTAGATATATACTCTGTCATTCCTAAATATTTTTTTTTTAAGAAGGTTTTCTTTGAAATTGGGCCATTAATTAAAAAAATTTTATTCTTATTGGTTTTAACTATCTCTAATGCTTTATCAAAAGACTCTGTAAGGTATTTATTTGATTTAATACTAATTTTATCAAATATTTTTTTATAATTAAATTTAATATTGATTAAATTTAGACAATTTTTTTTTGCATCATTTAAGTTGTCTATTTTATAAATTTTGATTTTATATTTGAGTCTTGATAACTGGCCCTGTATTAATTTGTAATTTCCAATTAGCACAATTTTTAATTTCTTATTTACATTTCTTGAAAAATATTTTCCAAAAATTTCAGAAAAAGTGCTATATGGCTCTCCAACTACAATAAGAATTACCTTATTTTTCATCTATTAATGTATTTTGTTTTAGTTTTTTAAAATACAGAAGAGAAAATTGGTTCAACTGTCTGTTTCTTTCATATCTAATCAACTCCTCAAGCTCTTTATTAAAATTTATGGTTTGTTTCATTTCTTTTTTATCATTAATTTTCAGAACCAAATATCCATTTGGATATTTTAAAGGTTTTGATATTTCGTCTACTTTCATTTTAAGCAAAATTGAGTTTAAATCATCTGATAAGAGTGTCTCTTTTATCCATCCAATTTCACCACCTTTTTTTGAGCTATCAGATATACTGTATTTAAAAACTGCCAATTTAAAGTTATTTAGTTTTATATAATCAAATATCTCTTTATATTTTTTATTTAATTTTTCGTTTTTATCAATTTCAAACAATAGCTCTGATAGATTATACTCATACTTTTTATTACTTAATATTTTTTTTTTCAGTTGTTGCGATAATTTTATTTTATCTATTTTTACCAGTGGGTTAAATTTACTAAATATTAATTGGTTCCACAGTCTTTCATATTTCATTTTTAAAATAATTTTATCATAGTTAATTTTATTCTCTTTTAACAAATTAACTAATTCAGTCTCATTTTTAACATTTACATAATCAATTAAACTTTTTTTTATTTGACTTGTAATTTCTTCGTTTTCTAAATTTCTAAAAACAGTATCCAATTCTTTTTTTTTTATAATCTCTCTTATTAGTGAATTTTCAGCTATTTTAGAAATTTCATCTTTTGAAATATTTTTTAAGTTTGGTCTAAGAAAGGTGATGTATCTTTTTTCCTCTAATATATCTATATTTGTAATAATTTGATTTTCAATTTTATATTTAATTTTAATATTTGAATGTGCATAAAAAGAGTAAAATAAAAAAAATATTAAACATATTATAAAATTTATTTTCTTCATCAAAACTACTTACCAATAAGACTGCCTACATTTGGTACACCAATTTCTGTAAATGGAATTATTTTTATCAAAAAAGATAGACTTTTATTAGGCTCTAAGTTTCCATCTCTGTAAAAAGATTTGTTATAATTTAAATTTAAAGAAATACAATCTGTTTGGTAAGTATAAATTAAATCATAATATTCTGTGAAGTCTTGTTTTAAATCTTTTGTCACTTCAAAATTAAATTTACTATTATTATTAATTTGATAACTACTATTATTTTTTATACTTTCTTTATTTCCAATGTCATTATCCTCTGTATAATAGGAAAAATTAGTTATAAAATTATTAACTCCATACTCTAGGTTTACTTGTTCTAAATTTGAATACTCTAAGTCCTTATCATATGAAAATGAGTATCCAATTCTCAAATCATTATTAATGTTATAATTAAAATCACCAAATATATCAGATCTAGTTTTATTTAACTTTGATTTTCTCGGAAGTTTAATATTTTCTGTGGGTTTCAATACGTTTGCAAATCTAAAATCTAAAATATTATTCCCTAAATAATCTGTTTTTTTATACTCGAGACCTAGACTTAATGACTCACCGCCCTCTACTTGATAGTTAGTACCAATCCTATTCAGATCAAAAGCGCTATCATAATTCAGAATTATATCTTTAGCTGATAAGTCTGTATTTCCATTAGGACTGTATCTAAATGATACTCTTGGAGTTAAATAATTAATATAATCATTTTTGATTTGTCTAAGTGGTAATGCCGAAGATAACTTAATAGTACCAAATAAATCATAATTACCATTTTCTTCAAAATTTTGAGAATTATCTGAGTAACTATTAGAATTTTTTAATAAAAGATTATAATTAGTTGAAATTCCTTTAGAATTAATAAATTCATTTGATTTAAATAGAAAATCATTTGTAATTACTGCCTCAGTTTTATTTGTGTCATAATTTTTATTATATCCATATGAATAGAAATCAAAATATCCATTGTAATCTTTTGGTATGTCAATACTTCGAATAAAATTAAAGTCTGGAAAGATATATTGATATCTATCGTGGTAATTTCTATTTAAATCTTCATAAACTTTGAGGGAACTATTTAAATTAGACTTATCAAAACTCCAATTAATATCTAGATTTGAGAGTAAAACATTTTCATCTTTTATTAATTTTGAATTCTTTTTTAAATTATGATTTTTTAAGTAATTATCTCCCTCAACATCTTGTAAGTTAAATGAATAAGTGGTTTTATCATTTATATTTCCAACTTGATTATAAAAAAAATGTCCTTTTGTACCAGCATTTCCAACTAAAAAACTAAAATCACTTAAAATTTTTGAATTTTGAAGAGCTTGTCTATACTCATTTTGTAATAAAAAACTATTGTCAGAATAGTATCTTGGATTAAAAGTTATATCTTTATCTATATCTATTATTTGAAAGTAAGGAATATCAATAGAAGTTCCCAGACTTTCTGAACTTGCATAAGAAGGTGTTAAAAAACCAGATTTTCTTTTTATAGTTGGATCTGGGTGGTTAAAATATGGCAAGTAAAAAACTTTATAGTCAAATAATTTTAACCATGAGTTTTTATATTCAAATATCTTTTTTTTCTTATCATGCCTAAATTCCTCACTATTTAATTCCCATCCTCTGCATTTTTTTTTATCAATATTGCATGTACTAAATGCTGCATTATATAATTTTAATTCATCATTATTTGAATAAGCACTTCTACCTTTTAAAATAGGATCGTTTTTATCATTACCAAAATAAGATTTTTTAAAATTTATCTTTATTTCTTTACCAGCTATTTCTTTATTTTTTAAATTTATTGCCAAATCCTCAAATAAATAAATATTTTTATCTTTATCTATAATCTCCGAACTGGTCGACTTTATTATTTCATTACTAATTTCAAATATGAATTTATCTGGAAGTTTATATATATTTTTATCACTGTCATACACTTCAGTTTTTTGATCGCTATAAATTATTTGTTTTCCCCGGTTATAATAAACGTCACTACTTTTTATAATATATTCTTTTTTAATATTAAAATTAGTTGATCCTTTGCTATAAACTAAATTATTTAATCTCTCGTAAATAATTTTATCACCTTCAATTATAATATCCTTTGCAGTATCATTAAATAAAACCTTACCAGTAAATATTATAATATTTTTTTTCTTGTCATATTTTACATTTTTTGAATTTATATAAATATTTTTATTTGGTATTGAAGTATTCGAGTTATAAGCAAAAATAATATTTCCATTATCTTTTATTTCCATATTTGATGCCTCAAATTCTACTTCTTCAGCAAACAATTTCTGAATTAAAATAAAAAATAAACAAATGAATATAATTAAATTTTTAATTTTCATTGATTTTCAAAATTCCAATATTACAAATTAAAAATAGTATTAAAAGTGGTAACCACACAGATAAATATAAAGGCAAAACACCATTATTACCTAAAACACTAGAAAAATAATTAAGATAATAAACTACCACTGATACAAAAATACCAAAAATACTTAAAAAAAATTTTGATTTTACTTTCTTAAGTTTATTAATTATGACAAAACCAAGAATAGTCATGAGGATATAAAAAACTGGCATACTGTAAGTTTTATTTAAGTGAATTTTAATATCTGTGTTAGAATATCCAATTTTTAGATAATTACTTGATAACTTGTGAAGCTCATAAATATTTAAAGAGCTCAAATTTGAAAATAAATTTGAAATTATTTCTCCATTGAATGAAGAGTTATAAACATAACTTTTCAAATCTTTGGTAACACCATTTTGATTTAATATTGAAACATTATTCAATTGCCAATTTTTTGAGACAACATTAGCTTTTTTTGCAATTATTGTGCTCTTAGTTTCGTAATATTTGCTAGCTTCAGTTATTGTAACATCTTGCAAAATATTTTTATCAAATTTTTCTGCATGTATAATATACATATTTTGATCAATTTCTTCTTTGATCCACAACCCTTCATCATTCACAACAGCTAAAAATTCATTTGTATTTGAGAATCTATTTTTTAAATCTAAATACTGACTTTTTAATTCTGATGATAAAGAATAATAAAAAAGTAGAAGAAATAAACCTAATAAAGCCGATATAGATGTTAATAAAATTACAATTTTAAAATTACTAATTCCATTGGAATTTAAGATCTCAAGTTCTTTTTTGTCATTTAAATTCAAATAAAAAAATTTAACAGTTATAAGAAATATGAATGGAAACATTTCAAAAATCATTGAAGGCGCATTTAATAAAGATAAGTAAACTATATGAAATAAATCAGCATTATATTTTTCAGCAAATCTTATTTCTTCAAAAAAATTAATAATAATTACAATGCAAAAAAACACGAATGTAATATAGACAAACAATGTTATAAATATCGAAGTTAAATAAGTTTGATATTTTTTTAGAGTCATAAATAAGTTAGATTAAATTTAGATTTTATTAAGATATATGTATAAAAAATTAAAATTGATATTATTGGCAATAATATAAAAACTATTTCTATAGAAACTTGTGAAGTAATAAATTTATAACTTAATTCTGAAAAAATTATTATTATAAAACCTATAATAAATAAAAAAGATTTAAAATAATTTTGAAAATAGGATATTTTTGGTTTTAATATAAGCAAAGAACTTACCAAAGATAAAATTATTATATATATAGGGTTTATAGATCTTTTAAAAATTTCTTCGTAGATAGCTTTAATTTCAAAAGAGTAATCTTCTTGACCACATCTTAATTTTGTATCCTTCCTTTTTGTGATAAATATTTCTAGACAATTTATTAAAAATACGCTTTCTGTTTCATCTAATTTTTTTTCTTTTCTAGTTTTATTCTCAAATTTAGATAATTCATATATTGTTTCTTTAAATCCTAGATTAAAACTTCCCTTATTGTTAACATTCGTAATTTCTCCATTTAATAGCTTAAAACTAAATCCAGTTTTTTTTTTGATTAACTTACCCTCACTTGCTACAATAATTTTACTCTCATTATCGTTTATTTTCTCTTTAATATATATTCCTTTCAAAAATCCTTTATCATCACTTTTTTCAACAAATAGTGTCAAGTTATCCATAACATTAGAGAATTTTCGTTCCTGAATAAGTTTAGGAAAAAATTCTATTGATGAATTTTTTAAATATTCTTGCGCAAGATTTTGTGTAAAAGGGACAAAGAAAAGATTAAAAGTCAATTGAAGTAATACAAAAAAAATTGATAACTTTGCTATGAAGTTTATAAATGATATTTTTCTTATTCCGTTTGTCCAAAATATTAAAATTTCGTTATTTTCTTCGTAACGGTTAAGTACAACAAACAATGTTAAAAAATAAGTAAAAATTATCAGTTTACTAAAAATTTTTGGTATATTTAAAATTGAATATAATAAATATACTCTTATTGAATGACCTTGTTCGGATATAATATCAAGTAAATTTACTCCTTGTATAACCCATACAATTAAAGTTATAGCTGTTGAGGATAATAAAAAAAAAGCCAAAATATCTAATGATAATTTACGAAAAATTAATTTATTCATTGAAATTACTAATTTAATAAATATACAACAATATCTACAAAATATTTCAAAAAAATGAAGCTAAAATTAGAATTTGTAAATAAACTGAATAAAGTAACCAAAGATAACGAAGTTATTCTATTAAAAGATAAAAATACAAAAAATAAAATACTAAAATCATTAAACAAATCATTGTTTTCGAATAATTTATTTATCGAGAAAAAATTTATTACTCAGAATTTAAATGACAAAACGTATATTTTTGTAAATTGTATGAAGTCTAAAACTTCAATAGATTATGAAAAACTTGGGTCAGATTTATATATTTTTTTAAAAAATAACAAAATTGAGAAATCATATTTATTGTCAAATACATCCCATCTCACAAATATTCAATTAGAAAAGTTTTTACATGGTGCACAACTTAAATCGTATGAATTTGATTTATATAAAACTGACAAATCAAAAAGTGTAATTAACCAACTTTTTATAGTTGGAGAGCAATCAAAAAAAACTAATTTGTTAAGATATAAATTGAATGCTCTATTAGAAGGAGTTTTTCTTACGAGAGATTTAGTATCTGAACCAGGAAATGTTCTTCACCCAGATGAATATGCTAAACGAATAACAAAGTTAAGAAAACTTGGACTAAAAGTTACTGTATATGATCAAAAAAAATTAAAAAAATTAGGTATGAATGCTTTATTAGGTGTTGGCCAGGGAAGTATTAGAGGATCTTATTTAGTTACTATAGAATGGAACGGCGCTAGAAATAAATCTAAACCTTTAGCATTTGTTGGAAAAGGTGTGTGCTTTGATACTGGTGGTTACTCCCTTAAACCAGCAAAATTTATGGAAGATATGACATATGATATGGCTGGCTCAGCAACAGTAGTTGGATTAATGAAGACGCTAGCTTTAAGAAAAGCAAAAATTAATGCCGTGGGAGTTGTCGGTCTAGTAGAAAATATGGTTAGCGGCAATGCACAAAGACCAGGTGATATTGTAAAATCATATAGCGGTAAAACAATTGAAGTATTAAATACTGATGCAGAAGGAAGGTTAGTTTTAGCTGATGCATTAACTTTTACTGAAGAAAAGTTTAAACCTCAATTTATTATTGACCTAGCAACATTAACTGGTGCAATAATTGTTTCTCTTGGCTCAGAATATGCTGGCTTATTTTCAAATAGTGATAAATTATCTAAACGTTTAATTGATGCTGGTGAAAGTGTTGAAGAGAAGCTTTGGAGAATGCCTTTAAACGATAACTTTGATAAATTAATAAATTCTAAAAATGCAGACATGCAAAATATTAACTATATTGGTGGAGCTGGATCTACAACAGCTGCACAATTTTTACAAAGATTTATCATTAATAAAACTCCTTGGGCTCATTTAGATATTGCAGGTATGGCATTTTCAAAATATGGTGGGGCACTAAACTCAAGTGGTGCAACTGGTTACGGAGTTAGATTATTAAATAAATTAATTGAAAGTTATTATGAGTAATATTGAACAAACTTTATCTATAATTAAGCCTGACGCAGTTGAAAGAAATCTTCAAGATCAAATTAAGAAAGAATTTATAAATAAAGGATTTGAAATAATTAAAGAAAAAAAAATTCATATATCTAAAGTGGAAGCTGAAAATTTTTATAAAGTACATGAGTCTAAACCATTTTATAATGATTTATGTGCTTATTTATCTTCAGGACCTATCATTGTGATGACTTTGCAAAGAGAAAATGCAGTTATGGAAAATAGAAAACTAATGGGAGCAACAAATCCAGTGGATGCTGATGAGGGCACTTTAAGGAAAAAATACGGTATTTCAATTGATAAAAACTCTGTTCATGGCTCAGATAGCATAGAAAATGCAAAGATTGAATTAGATTTTTTTTTTAATAATTAGTTAATAATCTAATAATTGCTTTTGGGTATAATTTATGCTCGATTTTTAAAACTTTTTTTTCTAAACTTTTTCCACTATCTGATTTTAGAATTTTTACTTTTTTTTGTAATATAATTTTACCAGAATCTAATTTTTTATTAACAATATGAACTGTAGCTCCAGAGTATTTGTCTTTATTTTGAACTGCTCTATTGTGTGTATTTAGTCCTTTGTACTTAGGCAGAAGAGAAGGGTGAATATTAAGTATAGTTTTATTGAATTTTTTTATAAATTTACCTGAAAGTATTTTCATAAATCCAGCTAAACAAATCAAATCAATATTATTTTTCTTTAATAATTTTAATAAACGATCTTCAAAACTTTTTCTATTAGAATATTTAATAACAATATTATTGATATTGGATTTATTTGCATAATTTAATCCTTTTGCAAATAAATTATCAGAGACAACTAGAACAATTTTAATTAAAGATTTTTTAGTTTTTGAGTATTTAATTAATGATCTTAGATTACTACCTCTACCACTTATTAATACTGCGGTATTTTTTTTACCAGATGACTTTTCCACTCAACTTTACTTTTTCTGAATTTTTTTTCACAATTTTTCCTATAATATATGGTCTATATTTTTTTGGAAAAAATTTAATCAACTTTTTGTAGTTTGAACGATTCACTATTAAACAAAAACCTACACCACAATTGAAAGTTTTTAACATTTCTTGATCGCTAACACCTTGACTTTTTAGCCATCTAAATATTTTTAATGATTTTATTTTTTCTAATTTTATTTCAGCACAATAATTATCTGGTATTATTCTTTTAATATTATCTTTTAAGCCACCTCCCGTAATATTTGCACAAGCATTTAAATATTTTTTTTTAATTAATTCTAAAACATGCATTACATATATTTTTGTTGGTACCAATAATTCTTTTTTTAAAAATGAATTTTTTTTCAGATTAATTTTTTTTTTTTTTATAATATGTCTTACTAAAGAATATCCATTTGAGTGAAGGCCACTGGAAGGTATTGCTAGCACTAAATCTTTTTCTTTTATTTTATTTAATAATATTTTATCTTTATCTACTATACCTAAAGAAAATCCCGCAATATCAAATTTCCCTTTAGAATACGTTCCAGGCATTTCTGCAGTTTCTCCACCAACTAGCTCACAGTCAGCTAATTTGCAGCCTTTAATTATTCCTTTAATTATATTTTTCAATTTTTTTGTATCGATTTTTTCGACTGATATATAATCTAAAAAAAGCAAAGGTTTTGCTCCTTGAACTATTATGTCATTTACACACATAGCCACAAGATCCACACCAATTGTATCAAATTTACCCAGTAGATTTGCAATTTCAATTTTAGTACCAACTCCATCTGTACTAGTTACAAGATATGGTTTCTTTAAATTACTTGGCAGTTTTGTAATTGCTCCAAATCCACCAATATTCTCAAAATGACCACTTTTTTTTGATTTTTTTGTACTTGAGGATATAAATTTAATAAATTTATCTGCTTTTTTTATGCTTACACCACTTTTCTCATATGTGAAATTTTTCGATCTCATGTTTAAATTATGTTTTTAATTAAAAATAAAATTAATATTTACTTATACTTTTTTTTTTTACTTTTCATTTTAGTTTTTATCAAGTTTTCCACAACTATAGCGCTTGCAGACAATTACACAGTTAAAAATATTAAAATTAAAGAACAATACGACATAAATTTTAACAAAGAAAAAGTAATAAATAAGGGCTTCGAAAAAGGATTTAAAACATTAATTTATAGAATTGTAGAAAGTAAAGATAAAAAATTATTTAAAAATATACCAAGCAATAAAATTAGTTTATTGATTGATAATTTTTCGATAACAAATGAAAAATTTGTAAACAACAATTATGAGTTTGATTTTGAGGTTAAGTTTGACAAAAAAAAATTATTATCATTCATTAGAGAAAAAAATGTTATTTCTTCTGTCCCAAAATATACAGATGTTCTTTTTATACCAATTTTAATTGATACACAAAGTAACGAAATAAAGTTTTTTGATCAAAATTATTTTTATAATAATTGGAACAATATTAATAAAAATTATTTTTTATTAAATTATAATTTACCAGATGAAAATATCGAAAATTTTCGTCTTTTTCAAAGAATAAAAAATAACATTGAGGACAATGATTTATCTGAGATTACAAATAAGTACAACTTTGAAAATATTTTTGTTGTAATATTTTACAAAAATAAAAAAAACTTACAAATATTTTCCAAAATTAGCTTTTCAAATTCAAATTTCAAGTTTAATTTAAATCAAAAAAATATCAATTACAAAGATAATAAAATATTAGATCAAATTATTTTAAATTTAAAAAATTTATACGAAGACAAGTGGAAGCTAATTAATAAAATCAATACCTCAATTACAATACCTATAAAAATTTCAATAAAAAACAATAATTTCATAACTTCTGACAAATTAGAAAATATATTAAATCAATCAGATTTTGTATATGAATATGAAGTAGAAAAAATGAATAGTGAAGAGATTATATATAAAATAATTTATAATAACAATCCTGAAAAATTTCTAAATACTTTAAAAGTAAATGATATAAATATAAATTCATCTAGTGATATTTGGAATATAGAATGAGGGAATTAAATCAAAAACTCTTAGACTTTGGAATTACTGAAAGTTTTGATGAAAATGATTATTATGTTTCTAAAAGTAATTATTTTGCAAAAAATATTATAGAAGCTTGGCCTAAATGGGAAAAAAAAATTGTCAACTTAACTGGAGATAAATACTCTGGTAAAACACACTTATCAAATATATTTAAAAAGAAAAGTAACGCATTATATTTATATAGTAATAAAATCGACGATAAGATTTTAAAAAAAATTAAGCTTTCAAACAATGTAATAATTGAAGACCTAGATGAAAGTTTTGACGAAAAACTTCTTTATTCTTTATTTAACTTAGTTGAACAAGATAATAAATATTTGTTGATCTCTTCAAAAAAACCAATAGATACAATGAAATTTACACTTCCTGATTTATTATCAAGATTAAAAAACTGCATAATAGCAAAAATAGAGCAACCAGACGATGAGTTGATTTATGCAATAATTTTAAAAAGTTTCTCTGATAGGCAAATTAAGTTAGATAACAAAATTATAGATTATATTATAAAAAGAATTGCTAGATCATATAGCAAAATGCATGAATTTATATATAAGATTGATGAATTTAGTTTAAAGAAAAAGAAATCTATTAATTTTAAAATAATAAAAGAGATAATAAATTGAGTAAATACAGAACACACACTTGTGGAGAACTAACTTTAAATAATAAAGATCAAACAATAAAGTTATCAGGCTGGATAAATAAGAAAAGAGATCATGGAAATCTATTATTTTTAGATTTAAGAGATCACTATGGACTAACTCAATGTGTAATTGATGAAGGTAAAAAAATTTTTAAAGAAATAGAAAAACTTCCATTAGAAACTGTACTACAAGTTGAAGGTAGGGTTTTAGCAAGAGAAAAAGATACAATTAACAAAAATTTAAATACTGGAGAAATTGAAGTAGGAATTGAAAAATTTAAAATACTTGCAACAACTAAGGAATTACCGCTACCTGTTTTTTCAGATCAAGAATATTCTGAAGAAATTAGATTGAAGTACAGATTTTTAGATTTAAGGAGAAATAAAATTCATAATAATATTATTTTAAGATCTAAAATTATTTCATTTATTAGATCTGAAATGCAAAAATATGGTTTTCTAGAATATCAAACACCTATTTTAACTTCGTCTAGCCCAGAAGGTGCTAGAGACTTTTTAGTACCAAGTAGACTAAACCCGGGTAAGTTTTATGCTCTACCTCAAGCGCCACAGCAATTTAAACAATTAATCATGGTGTCTGGTTTTGATAAATATTTTCAAATTGCGCCGTGTTTTAGAGATGAGGACGCAAGAGCTGATAGAAGTCCAGGAGAGTTTTACCAACTTGACTTAGAAATGTCTTTTGTAGAACAAGAGGATGTATTTATAATAGTTGAAGAGTTATTTGTAAATTTATTCAAAGAATTTTCTTCTAAAAAGTTACTACATGAGAAATTTCCAAGAATCCCTTTTGATGAGGCTATGCTTAAATATGGAACTGACAAACCAGATCTTAGGAACCCTTTAGAAATAGCAGATATTACTGAAATTTTTAAAAGAGATGATGTCAACTTTGAAATATTTAAAAAATTAGTAATTAAAGGATCGATAGTTAGAGGAATTGTTACAAAAAATACATCTGAAAAACCAAGAAGTTTTTTTGATGGAATTGATAAATGGGCAAAAGATGAAGGATCGTCTGGTCTTGCATACTTTTCTATTGAAAATTCTGAAAAATTGAGTGCCAAAGGACCTGTAGGAAAATTTTTTTCTGAGGAATCCCTAAAAGAGATAATGACAAAAATGAATGCTGAGGTAGGTGATACAATATTTATGTCTTGTGGAAATAAAGTCGAAGTTGAAAAATTATTAAGTAATGCAAGGAATAGAATAGCAAATGAATTAAATTTAATTGATGAAAATGTCTTTTCATTCTGTTGGGTAGTTGATTATCCAATGTTTGAAATGGATGAAAATACAAAAAAGATTGAATTTAGTCATAACCCATTTTCTATGCCTCAAGGTAATACCGATAACTTAGATCTTTCAGAACCCCTAAAACTTAAAGCTTTTCAATATGATATTGTTTGTAACGGAATTGAATTATCTTCTGGAGCAATCAGAAACCACAAACCAGATTTAATGTATAGATTATTTGAAATCGCTGGCTACTCAAAAGAAAAAGTGAACGAGAAATTTAGTGGCATGATTAATGCTTTAAGCTATGGAGCACCTCCCCATGGTGGTATTGCTCCTGGAATAGATAGAATTGTGATGTTATTAGCAGAAGAAAAAAATATAAGAGAGGTAACTATGTTTCCAATGAATCAAAATGCCCAAGATTTAATGATGAATGCACCATCTGAAGTAGACGAAAAACAACTGAAAGAACTTTATATTTCAAAAAGAAAAAAATAATTATTTTTTTCCTTTAAGGTTTATTCTTATATCTGATAAATCCACGAGTTTCTTTTTATAATCGTTTCTAACAAATCCTTTGCTTGTAATATCTTTTACAAGTTTAATTAGTTGATTCTGATCCTCACTATCTTGACTTTCATTTGTGTCAGAATTGCCAGTTATAGATGGGGTGTGAGCTAAATCTTCTCTATTTAAATAGGAAATTGCTAGCTCTCTAAAAATATAATCTAATATTGAGCTTGCGCTCATTATTCGATCATTTCCGTAAACTTTACCAGAAGGTTCAAATTTTGTATCTAAATATGCATTTACAAATTCATCTAGCGGAACTCCATATTGAAGGCCTAATGATATTGCTATTGCAAAATTATTCATAAGAGCCTTTACTAACTCACCTTCTTTACTGGTATCGATAAAAATTTCTCCTATTTTACCATCTTCATATTCACCAGTATGTAAATATACTTTGTGATCACCTATCGAGGCTTTTTGGATATAACCTTTTCTTCTATCAGGCATACTAATTCTTTTACCTATATTATCAGTTATATTTTTTTTAAAACTCTCATCGATTGGTTTAGATTTTTTACTATTTTTAATATCTTGATTACTAATTTGTTGTGAAACAATTTCTACTTTATTACTTTTGGTATCTTGAAGGTTTTTTGTTTTTCTATTATCTAGTTTGACATCGATAATTTCAAATTTTCCATCGTCATTTTTTTCCAAATTGCTGAGATTTTCCTCATTTATATCATCTAAATAATGAGATACTTTAAAGCTACATGTGTAATATGTTTCAACTAAATATTTTGCCATTATTATCCTATTTGTAAATTGAATCTTGATAAGATTTATGTATATACATTTTTTAATTATAGTCTAATTGTAAATTTACAATTATAAATTGAAATAATTTAAATAAAATGATTAAAGAAATTTTTACTTGGTGGAACAATCAAACATTTGGCACAAGGATAAATACAATTTTATTTGGAAAATTAGTCGGTGAAGATAATTCAGGTAATAAATATTATGAGAGTAAGTCAGGAAAAAGATGGGTTATTTACAACGGGGAAGTTGAAGCATCAAAAATACCAAGCGAATGGTATTCATGGATGCATCATACAGCAAATAAAATTGAAAACAGTCACGAATTAGACAAATATAGCTGGCAAAAAGAGCACATATCTAATCAAACAGGAACAGTAAATTCTTATCATCCAAAAAAAAATAAAAGTAAAAATGCTTCAAACAAAAAATACACTTCTTGGAAAAGCTAGAGTTTATATACTTGTTTTTATTACTTATTATTTGTTAATGATTAATTCTTTGAGTGAAAATCACTTAAGAACGGAAAATTTCGCTGTTTTAACAATATTAGACAAAGTAAACTCTCAGAGTGATATCATAGAGATTGAGGTTGGGAAGGAATATAAATTTAAAAATCTATCTATAAACATTCTTAAATGTAATAATTCAAAATTTGATGATGATCCAGAAGTTACAGCATACATGCAAGTAAGAGATACAGTAAACATAGATGAGAACAAAGTGTTCATTTTTAATGACTGGACATTTGCATCATCTCCATCAATTAGACCATTTGATCATCCTGTTTATGACATATGGTTAAAAAGGTGTTACTCTTAAAGTAATTTCTCCTTGTCAAGCCAGCTTACATTAAAATCTGAATTCAAAAATTTTTCATGGTTTAAGAGTATTTTATGTAAGTCTATTGTAGTTTTTATACCCTCAATAACAAATTCATCCAAAGATCTCCGCATTCTTTGAATTGCTTCAGTTCTATTCCTTCCGTGACATATAACTTTACAAATCATGCTATCATAATAAGGAGTTACCTTGTACCCTTGGAATATTGCCCCATCCACTCTAGTTCTAAAACCTGAAGGTTGATGACACATAGTAATTTCTCCAGGTGAAGGTTGAAAATTTTTACTCACATCCTCTGCATTTATTCTACACTCAATTGCGTGACCTCTTGGCTTAATATCTTCTTGTTTTAAAGCAGTATTACCATCATATGCAATCCAGATCTGTTCTTTTATTAAATCAATTCCTGTTACTACTTCTGTTACTGGATGTTCAACTTGTATTCTTGTATTCATTTCTAAAAAATAAAATTTTCCATCTTCAAAAATAAATTCTACTGTACCGGCTCCTTTATATCCAATTTGACTTACCATTTTGACAGTTTTCTCAAAAAGATCTTTTCTTATCTGATCATTTAGTAAAGGGCTGGGAGTTTCCTCAATTAACTTTTGATGTCTTCTTTGTATTGAACAATCTCTCTCATGAAGATGTACAGTTCTATTTTTACCAGATAATACTTGAACTTCGATATGTCTTGGATTTTGAAAAAATTTCTCAATATATACTTCGTCGTTACCAAAAAATTTTTTTGCCTCAGTTTTAGCGGTCAAAAATAAGTTTTCAAATTCATCCTCTTTTGTAACAACTTTCATACCTTTTCCACCACCACCACCAGCTGCCTTTATCAAAACTGGATATCCAATTTGTTTACATATTTTTTTTGCTTCATTAAAATCAGATACACCACCGTCAGAACCTTCAATTACTGGAAGACCATATTTTTTTGCAATTTTTTTTGCTTCAATTTTATCACCCATCATTTTAATTAATGAAGATGATGGACCAATGAATTTAATTTTGTTCTCTTCAAGAATTTTTGCAAATTCATAATTTTCAGATAAAAAACCATAACCTGGATGAACAGCTTCAGAATTTGTCAATTCAATAGCTGACATAATAGCTGGAATATTTAAATAACTACTTATCGCTTGATGAGGTCCAACACATATGCTCTCATCAGCTAGTCGCACGTGCATACTGTTTTTATCAACATCAGAGTGAATGGCGACAGTTTGTATGCCCCATTCTTTACAGGCTCTGATAACTCTAACAGCTATCTCACCTCTATTCGCAACAAGAATTTTTTTGAACATTATTACTCAATTATTGCAATGGTATGTCCATATTCAACAGGCTGACCATCTTCAACACAAATTTTTTTTATAGTACCTGAAATTGGAGATGGTACATGATTCATGGTTTTCATGGCTTCAACAATCATGATTGTATCACCTTTGTTAATTTTTTTGCCAACCTCTACAAACTTTTTACCGCCTGGTTCTGGCGCTAAGTAAGCTGTTCCAATAATAGGTGATGGAACTTCAGTTCCACTAGTATTGTTTGGTTTTATATTTTCTGATTTTATTTCTGAATTTATTTCTTTAACTGCAGCTATATTCGCTCCTGATGATTTTGATACTTTTACTTTTATATCTTTTTCAGTGTATTCTATCTCAGTAAGATTAAACTCTTTTAAATATTCGGTGAGTTCTTTAATTATATTTTTATTTATTTTCATTTAACATTTCATGCATAGAATTTATGGCCAAAATATATCCATTTATTCCTAATCCACAAATTATCCCCGTGACAACACCACTTATTACAGATTTATGACGAAATTCCTCTCTTTTATATATATTTGATATATGAAGTTCAATTATCTTGCCTTTAAATACATCTAGAGCATCTCTTATTGCCACTGATGTGTGACTATATCCTCCTGCATTAATTATAATCCCATCATAATCTTTTCTTGCATTTTGTATTAAATCTACAATTTCGCCTTCGACATTCGATTGTTTCATTTCAAAAATTAAATTTAATTCTTTCGATTGTTTCTTGCAAATATCCTCTAGGTATTTATAGTCTTTGCTACCATATTGTGATTGTTCTCTCTCACCTATTAGATTAAGATTAGGACCATTAATGATTAATATTTTACTCACAAAGTCCTTATAATCTATGAATATTAAAAATAAAATAAAAATAACTGTAAATGGCAAACAAATGCAAATTACTCCTAAATTTTCACTGAAGAGCCTAATTAATAAATTAAAAATGCCAATTAATAAAATAGCTATAGAACTAAACAAAAAAATTATAGACAAAAGAAAGATTTCTAAAATTCAATTAAAAAAAGGTGATAAAATAGAAATTGTTCATTTTATCGGTGGTGGATAATGATTGATAAAAAATTTAAGATAGCAAACAAGATTTTTAAGTCACGTTTGATAGTTGGAACTGGTAAATATAAAAGCTTCAGCGAATGTGCTAAAGCCATTAAGACTTCTGGAGCAGACATAGTTACAGTTGCAGTTAGAAGAGTAAATATATCTAACAAGAATAAAGCTAGATTGATGGATTATATAGATCCAAAAAAAATAACATACTTACCAAATACAGCTGGATGTTTCACAGCAGAAGACGCAATTAGAACTTTAAGATTAGCAAGAGAAATAGGTGGATGGAAATTGGTAAAACTAGAGGTATTAGGTGACAAAAAAAACCTTTTTCCTGAGATGATTGAAACTCTAAGATCTACGGAACTACTAACAAAAGAGGGTTTTAAAGTAATGGTTTATTGCAATGATGATCCATTAATGGCAAAACGATTAGAAAACGCTGGAGCTGTTGCAATTATGCCTTTAGCTGCTCCAATTGGCTCAGGACTTGGAATTCAAAATAAAGTAAATATTAGAATTATAAGAAAACAAACAAAATTACCTTTAATTATTGATGCAGGAATAGGGCAAGCATCTGATGCAACAATTGCAATGGAATTGGGTTGCGATGGGGTACTTATTAATACTGCTATTGCTAAAGCAAGAAATCCATTTCAAATGGCTGAAGCAATGAAACTTGCAGTTATTTCGGGCAGAAAATCATTCTTATCAGGAAGAATTAGTCCAAATTTGTTTGGCGAAGCATCAACAACTAATAAAGGAATTATTTAGTTTTTTTTTTATAAAATTTCTTTCGAAATTTTCTTTTTTTAAAAATTTTTCTACTCTTACTTTGAATAATATTATCTTCTTTTTTGGTATCAATTTTTATAACTTCAAGCCTCTCAACTTTCTCAATTTTATCTAAAACTTTCTTAGTTTTAGATTTAAACTCAATTATATAATCTTCTAAGTTTAAATCATTATTTGTATTGATATTAACTTTTGCTTTATGTTTTTTCTCAAAATATTTTACAACTTCTTGGTAGTTATCATTGATGTGTTTCTTGATTTTATCATTTATAGTTAATTCAACTAATTTAGCGTTGTGCTCTAATGACTTTATTTCTATTAGTTTGAGAATTTTTAAAACAAATGTTTCATCAGTTAGCTTCATATGCCACTTCACATTACTTTCCCTTAGTCTTTGTCTTGACATTTCGAGTAATCCAAAATTACTAATTCTACCAATTTGTATCCTTGCCCTATCATTTCTACATTTTTCTTTAAGTTTTCTTTCAACTTGTCTTCTATTGTTAAAATTTAACATATCTATAAAATCAATTATTATAAGCCCTGACAAATCTCTAATTTTTATTTGTCTGGCTATTTCTTCTGCAGCTTCAACATTTGTGTCATATGCCGTGCTTTCAACATTTTTTTGTTTTATTGATTTACCTGAATTTACATCTATTGATACTAGCGCTTCAGTTGGATTTATTACTAAATACCCGCCAGAAGTCAGTTTTACTTCTGTCTCGAAAATTTCAAATAATTTTTTTTCAATGTTTTCTTTAAAAAAAAGAGGAACTTTATCTCTATATTTTTTTACTTTTTTTAATTGATTTGGCATCATTAATTTCAAGTAATTTTTTGTCTTTTGATATCCTTCATTACCTTCAACAAATATATTTTGTGTATCATCATCATACATATCCCTTATGCATCTTTTTATAATATCACTTTCTTGATGAATTAAAGATGGAGCAATTGAATTTAATGCGTTATCTTTTATTTGATCCCAAACTTTAATTAAATTTTTTAAATCCTTCTCTATTTCATTTTTTGTTTTGTTTGATCCCGCTGTTCTAACTATAATTCCCATCTCTTTTGGAATAGTTATTTCATTTAATATATTTCTAATTTTTTTTCTTTCTCCTGGATTAAATATTTTTCTAGAAATTCCCCCACCTTTGGCTGTGTTAGGCATTAAAACTATGTATTTTCCAGCAATGGAAATAAAAGTACTAAGCGCTGCACCCTTTAAACCTCTTTCATCTTTTAACACTTGAACCAAAATTACTTGATTTGGTTTTATTACTTCTTGGATTTTGTATCTTTTTGATGGAAATTTTTTTTGAGTATTTATTTTATCTTTTTCATCGTCCTCTTTTTTTTCAACAGGATCATCAATTTTGATTTCCTCTTTACCTTCAAGAATTTTATCTTCTATATTTTCACTTTCTTTTGAAAGCTCCTCTCGAACCTTCTCTTCTTCTTGTTTTATTTTTTCTAAATCGCTTAAAGGTAGCTGATAATAATCAGACTGGATGTCATTAAAAGATAGAAAACCATGTCTTTCTCTTCCAAAGTCAACAAACGCTGCTTGTAAAGAAGGTTCAATTCTACTTACTTTTCCGAGATAAATATTATTCTTGATTAAAGTGTTATTTATACTTTCATATTCATAGTCTTCGATATGATTATTACTTTTAAGAACAACTCTTGTCTCATTAGGATGCGATGCATCGATATATAAATTTTTTGACATAATATTGCTGATTTTTTCATAAGTTAATTTAATAAATTCTGTGCCTTAAGAATAACAAATTCGCAAGATATTTAAACTAAAATGCAAAAGTTCTTTAAAAGATTGCTAATATTTGGATTATTGTCATCACTTCTAATATTATTATCAATAATATCTATTCTTTGGGCATATTCTAATAAATTGCCTGATTATAAATATCTTAAAAGTTACAAACCTCCAGTATCAAGTAAGTTATATTCAGGAAACGGAGTGCTAGTAAGCGATTTTTCATCTGAAAAAAGAATTTTTGTTCCATATTCTGCAATATCTCAAACCGTGATAAATGCTTTTTTATCTGCGGAGGATAAAAACTTTTTTGACCATCCAGGAGTAGATGCTAAAGGAGTAATAAGAGCAATTAAAAATAACATATTTAATCTACTTTACTCAAAAAGATTAGAAGGTGCCTCTACTATTACCCAACAAGTAGCAAAAAACTTTCTTTTAACCAATGAAGTAAGTATTGATAGAAAAATAAAGGAAGCAATATTAGCTTTTAGAATTGAACGTGTTTTATCAAAAAAAAGAATTCTAGAGCTTTATCTAAATCAAATTTATCTTGGCGAGGGTAGCTATGGTATAGCATCAGCTAGTTTAAGATATTTTAATAAACCAATAAGTGAACTCAATTATGGAGAGGCTGCACTTCTAGCTGCTCTTCCAAAAGCACCAAGCAAATATAATCCATATAAAAACAAGGAGTTAGCAAAATTTAGAAGAAACTTAGTATTAAATAATTTATTAGATAATGGATTCATTGATCAAAAACAACACTCTAAATTAATTAACTCTAAAATTAAATTACAAAAGAGAAAAAGAATTTACCTAGAAGATTCTAGATATTATGTAGAAGATGTTAGAAAAGATGTAATTTATAAATATGGATATGATAAAGTATATAAACAAGGATTTAACATCAAGACACCTTTGGATTTAGAATTACAAAAAATTGCAACACAATCACTTAGGAATGGTTTGCAAGAATTTGATAAGAGAAAAGGATGGAGAGGCCCTCTATCAAATATAAAAAAATACAAAAATTGGAAAAAAGATCTTAAAGACTTAAATTTAGAAAAATCTTTAGGATGGGAATTAGCTGTTGTTACAAGAATTGATAAATTTGAAACAGTCATTGAAACACAAAATGATGATAATGGAACAATTAATTTTAATGATATTGATTGGACGCGAAATGAATTCAAAAAACTATTCAAAATTGGTGACATAATTTATGTCAAGAAATTATCTGATGGAAACTATAGTTTAAAACAACTTCCAAGAGCTAACGGAGGCATTGTTGTGATGGATCCATATAGCGGGAGAGTATTAGCATTGTCAGGTGGATTTAGTTTTAAAAAAAGTGAATTTAATCGCGCCTCACAAGCAAAACGACAACCCGGGTCAGCTTTTAAACCCTTTATATATGCTCTTGCTTTAGAAAATAATTTTTTACCAACAACATTAGTATTAGACGCACCTATAGTATTAGATCAAGGAAATGATTTAAAAATGTGGAAACCGGAAAATTATGGTAAAAAATTTTATGGTCCATCAACATTGAGAACTGGAATTGAAAAATCAAGAAATCTGATGACTGTAAGAATAGCTCAAGAACTCGGAATAGAAAAAATTATCAATTTTTCTAAAAAATTAAACATCTATGAAAATCCTGATGAACTAATGTCAGTATCTTTGGGTTCAGCCGAGACTACTTTGCTAAAAATTACTAGCGCATATTGCTCTTTTTTAAATGGGGGAAAATTAGTTAATCCAATATTAATTGATAGAATTCAAGATAGTGAGGGAAAAACAATCTTTAATAATGAAAAAAGATATTGTGAAAACTGTGATTTAATCTCATACAAAGGTAAAAGTAAACCAATCATTAAAAATAAGTATCAACAAATTTTCTCACCTCAAACAGCTTATCAAATGACCTCAATGTTAAAAGGTGTTATTGATAGAGGAACTGGCAAAGGTTTAAGAGATTTAAAACTTGAGTTAGCTGGAAAAACTGGAACAACTAATAAAAATACCGATACCTGGTTTATAGGTTTTACATCAAATTTAGTAGTAGGTGTTTACATTGGTTATGATAATCCTCAAAGCCTTGGAAAATTCGAAACAGGATCTAAAACTGCAATGCCAGTGTTTAAAGAATTTATAAAAAAAACTGCTAATACATTTAATGCAAGACCATTTAAAGTTGCAGAAAATATAAAAATGATGGTAGTAGATTCAAAAACTGGAAAAAGAGCTAACTCTAAAACAAAATTATCAATTATCGAATCTTTCAAATTAAATGATAATAAATCTGATATTTTTTCGAATAAAATTGATAGTGGATTTAATACTACAAATATATTAAAATTTTATTAATGGATCAGGAAATACTAAATATTAAATCAGAAATAGAAAAAATAAATCAAAGAATAAAGGAGTTTCTTTGAAAAGACTAAGATTTCAGAAAAAATAATTAATTTATCAAATTTAATAGAAAAACCAGACTTTTGGCATGACAAAAAAAATGCTGAAAAAGTTTTACGTGAAAAAACTAATTTAGAAAAATTATTAAATAATTACGAAACAACATCAAATGAAAGTAAAGATTTATTTGATATTTATGATTTAGCTATTGAGGAACATAACGATGAAATGATTAAAGAGACAATCTCAAATATAAAAATACTCTTTAATAAAATTAAACAAATTGAAATAAGATGTTTTCTATCAAATGATAATGATACATTTGATAGTTACCTAGAGTTTCACGCAGGTGCTGGTGGAACTGAAAGTCAAGACTGGGCTGATATGTTAAGAAGAATGTATATGAAGTGGGCAACTAAAAAAAACTTCAAAATCGAAATTATAAGCGAACATAAGGGTGATGAAGCAGGCATTAAATCTTCAATAATTAAAGTAAGTGGAGATTTCATAAACGGATTATTAAAAAATGAATCTGGAATACATAGACTTGTTAGAATTTCTCCCTTTGACTCTGGTGCTAGAAGACATACAAGTTTTGCCAGTGTTTGGGTATACCCAGTTATATCTGAAAATATTGATGTTGAAATTTTAGAAAAAGATTTAAGAATAGATACATACAGATCTAGTGGGGCAGGAGGCCAACATGTAAACACAACAGATAGCGCAGTAAGAATAACGCATCTACCTACAAAAATTGTGGTACAATGTCAAAATGAAAGGTCACAACACAAAAACAAAGAAACTTGTATGAATATGTTAAGAGCAAGACTTTATGATTATGAGTTAAAAAAAAAAGAAAAAGAAAATGAAAATCTCGAAAATTCAAAGTCAGACATTGGATGGGGTCATCAAATCAGATCATATGTATTACATCCTTATAAAATGGTAAAGGATAATAGAACTAATTTTGAGAGTTCTAGTCCTGAAAAAGTATTAGATGGCGAAATAGATAATTTTTTAGAAAGTTCATTATATAAATTAAATGCGTAAAATAATTTCTCTAACTATAATATCAATAATAACCATCTTAATCACAATTTTAATATTTTTAACAACAGCAGGAATTAAAACTGATAATTTAAATAGTTTTATAATTGAAAAAGTTAACGAGATTGATCCGAAGATAAAATTAAAATTAAATAAAGTAAATTTTAAATTAAATCCATCTAATTTTAAATTCGAGATTTCTACTTTGGAACCACAAATATTAATTAATGAAAAAAAAGTTGACTTAGAAATTATAAAGTCTGATTTAAATCTTTTAGACTATTTTAATAATAAAAATCCAATTTCTGAAATTTCTATAATTTCCAAAGAAAGCAATATTGATCAATTTACTGATTTTATTAATGAATATGACTTTAATTTAGCTAGAAATTTAATTTTAAAACAAATTAAAAAGGGAAAAGTAAAAATAATTTCCAATATAAATTTTAATGAAAACAATCCTAAAAATATTAAATATATTATAAATGGATACGTAAAAGATGTAGAAATAAAATTACTCAACGAATCAAAAATTAAAAATATTAAATTTAATTTTTTTGTAGATCAGGATTTTATAAACTTAAATAAAATAGAATTAGTATTTGATAAAATCTTTGTTTCTTCAGAAAAGGTAAATATAAAAAAAATTGATAATTATTTCGATATTTCAGGAAATTTTAAAACAAACAAAACTAAAATAAATTTAAAAAATTATACAAAATTAATTAATACTAATTTAGACTTAATAGATGATAGACCTATAAATCTAAGTTCAGAGAATGAATTATCATTTAAAATTAATAAAAAACTTAATATTAAAGATTTCAGTATTATATCAAAATTAAATTTCGATGAGTTATTTACTAAATCAAAATATCAAGATTTGATATATTTTAAAAATGGGAATATTTTAATTAATTACATTAAAGAAGAATTAAAAGTTGATATAAATAGCAAGTTTTTATTTCAAAATAATATCTACAACAATAATAAAACAAAAAATTTAATTAATATAATTTATAAAAAAAAACAAAACAAAAATGCTTCAGTCAATATAGATTTAAGTAATACAAAAAGCACAATTAACACTAAAGAATTCAAAAAATTTGTCCAATTTAAAAACTTCACTCTTCAAGACCAAGATATCACATTTGCATCAGAAAATTTAATAAATTTCAAATTAAATAAAAAAAATGAAATACAAAATTTTAATATTAAATCTAAATTAAATTCTGAAAGTATTTTGGTTGACTATAAATCACAAAGAATAAAGAAATATTTTAGTGATTTCAAAGATCAAATAAAATTTAGTAATAGTAATTTAAATTTAGATTATAAAAACAAAAAATTTAAATTTAACCTAAAAAGCAAATATTCTATCAGTAATATAAATGAAAATATTTCTTTAAATGTCGAAAAAAAAGATAATAAGTACTTTTTTGATTTAGATTTAGACCTAGATAGCGCAGAAATAGATCTTGAGGAATTAGATTATAAAAAAAAAGCAGATATAAAATCTAAATTGAATATAAATGGAATTTACAAAGATAATAAAGAAATAATTTTCAAAAATATAGATTTTAATGAAGAAGAAAAAAGTATTAATGTTGAAAATCTTGAAATAGGAAAAAACGATAAAATTAAAAGTTTAGATTTATTTAAAATCGATATAATCAACAAAAACGAAAAAGAAAATAAATTAGAATTCAAGAAAGTTAATAACAATTATTACTTAACTGGCAGTCAATTTGATGGATCTAAAAATATAAAAAATTTATTAGATAATTCGTCTAAATCGATTTTTTCAAGTTTCAAAAATTTGAATACTAATATTTATTTAGATATTGGAAAATATTTTATTGATAGTTTTTCTTATTTATCAAATATTAAAGGTGAAATCCAATTAAAGAATAGCAAAGTATTTAGCTCAAATATAAATGCAAAACTAAATAATAAGAAAAAATTTGCTTTAAGCATTTTTACTAATGAAAAGAATCAAAAAATTACCAATTTAGAAATCGAGGAACCAGAACCTTTCATTAAAAATTTTAAATTTATAAAGGGTTTTAAAGAGGGTAAATTAATATACGAGGCACTTAATTATGAGGGTAAAACAAAATCAAATTTAAAAATTATCGATTTTAAAGTACAAGAAGTACCTGTTCTTGCAAAGCTTCTTACATTGGCATCCCTGCAAGGAATAGCTGATCTTCTTACAGGTGAAGGTATACGATTTACCGATTTTGAGATGGACTACGAGACTTTAGGAGATAATACCAAAATTAAAGAGATGTATGCCATAGGCCCAGCAATTTCGCTTATGATGGAAGGCTATATTGTAAAAGATGAATTAACAAGTTTGAAGGGAACACTTGTGCCAGCAACAACTGTTAATAAAACAATTTCAAAAATACCTATGTTAGGGGAAATATTAGTTGGAAAAAAAATTGGTGAAGGTGTTTTCGGTGTAAGTTTTAAAATTAAGGGACCTCCTAAAAAACTTAAAACTTCTGTCAATCCAATCAAAACTTTAACTCCAAGATTTATTACAAGAACTTTGGAGAAAATTTCTAACTAGATTACTATTTTGTAGTGTTTTTTCTTACCAATTGAGAGTTTAATAAAATTATTTTTTTTTAATAACTCACTAGAAATTTTAAATTTATCATCAGAAATGATTTCATTATTGATTTTGATACCGTTGGATTTTATTAATCTTCTAATTTCACTCTTAGATAATTTTTTATCAATAATTGAAACTAAATTGACTATATCAAAACCCATATTAGGGATATCTATTTTTGTATCTGGTAAATTTTCTCCTGATGAATTTTCCGAAAAAGAATTTTTCGCTATTTTTTCTGCTTCAGCAGCCTCGTTAGCACCATGAAGAATTGATGTAGCCTCATTCGCTAAAATAATTTTTTGTTCATTTATATTTTGATTACTTATCTCTTTAATTTCACTTAAACTTAAATCTGTAAACATTTTAAGAAATTTTAATACATCTTTGTCATCGATATTTCTCCAAAATTGCCAATAATCAAATACTGAAAATAATTTTTTATCTAACCAAATAGCTCCACTTTCTGTTTTTCCCATTTTAGCGCCTGATGCCAAAGTTATAAGTTCTGTTGTTAAACCATAAACTTCACTAGATGAATATCTTTTAATTAATTCAACCCCATTAACTATATTGCCCCATTGATCTGATCCCCCAATTTGTAATAAACAATTCTCCGTTTTATTTAATTCTAGAAAATCGTAGGCTTGTAAAATCATATAATTAAATTCCATATAACTTAATGATTGCTCTCTTTCCAACCTAAGCTTAACACTGTCAAAGCTTAACATTTTATTTATCGTAAAATGTTTTCCTATATCTCTCAAAAAAGAAATATAGTTTAAATTTTTTAACCAAGAATAGTTGTTAACAAAAATTGGAGCTACCTTTTCATCTTGTGTTTCTAAAAATTTCTTTAGTATGCTCTCTATACTTTTAATATTTTTTTCTATTTCATTTTCTTCTAAAATTTTTCTAGTTTTATCTTTTCCAGATGGATCTCCTATTCTTGTAGTTCCTCCACCGAGCAAAACAATTGGTTTATGTCCATGTTTTTGCATTAATCTTAAACACATAATTTGGAGTAAGCTACCTACGTGTAAACTTTGAGCTGTACAATCAAAGCCTATATATCCTTTTAAACTCTCTTCATTTAGTTTCTTTGAAAGAGCTTTTTCGTCTGTGCATTGATAAAAATATCCTCTATCTTTAAATTCTTTTAAAAATTCATTCATAAGTGGTACTTTTAATATACATATTTAAATAAAAATAATAATCAATAATGGATAATTCTTTTATAGCACTAGGTTTAATGAGCGGTACATCTCTTGACGGTATTGATGCTAGTATTATCAAATCAGATGGCGAAAATAATTTAGATATAATAGATAATAGGTATCTTAATTATCCTGAAGAATTTAGAAAAAAACTTTCTACATTCATTCTAAATATAAACAATAGAGAAGATATAGATGAAAATATTAGTACTTATAAATCTTTAGAAAGAGATCTCACTCTGTATCATTCAAAAATATCAAAGAAAATATTAAGTGAAAATAATTTAAAAGTTCAATTAATTGGTTTTCATGGACAAACAATAATCCATAAACCTAAAGATGGATATTCTATACAAATGGGAGATGCAAATTTACTCTCTCAAGAATTAAAAGAAAAAGTAATTTATAACTTTAGAGCTAACGATATTAAAAATGGCGGGGAAGGGGCTCCTTTAACCGCGATTTATCATAAACTTTTATTAAAAAAATTTCATATAAATAGTCCTACATTAATTTTAAATATAGGAGGAATTTCAAATTATACTTATTCTTTTAAAAATATTTTAGCCTCAAAAGACATTGGCCCTGGAAATGTATTAATTGATGAATACTTAAAAAAAACAAAAAGAATAAACTATGATCGAAATGGAGATATAGCGTCATCTGGAAACATAAATATTGATATTATTAATCAATTTTACGAACATGAGTTTTATAATGTACAGGAAAAACATTCTTTTGACAGGAAAGAATTTGATTTTAGCTTTGTTAAAGGTTTAGAATTTGAAGATGCCGTAGCTACATTGACATATTTTACAGCATTAGTAATTTCGCAAAATATAAAAAAAAATTTTAATAATGAAATAGAAATTATTTTATGTGGCGGAGGTAGGAAAAATTTAACATTAGTTAATCATATAAAAAAATTATTGAAATATAAAATTAAATTAATTGATGAATTTAATATAGATGGTGATTTTATAGAGTCTCAAGCATTTGCATATTTATCAATTAGATCATATCTTAAAAAAATAATTAGTTATCCTAATACGACTAATGTTTTAAGTCCTGTTACAGGTGGTGAAATTAAAATAAATTATTAATATAAAGCAGTTTCTTTTTTTATATATTTGTTAAGACATTTAATTAAAGTTTCATCTACTTTTGAAAAAAAATGATTGGCCTCTGATACAATATCAAATTCTACTTTAATTCCTTTCTGAGCACTCAATCTTTTATTTAATTCATTAATATCATCAAAAGGCACAAGTTCATCTTTTTTTCCATGTATTATAAGACCAGAAGTTGGGCATGGGGATAAAAATGAAAAATCATATACATTTGGCTGTGGTGATATAGCAATAAATCTGTTAATTTCTGGTCTTCTCATTAACAATTGCATTGCAATCAATGAACCAAAAGAAAATCCTGATATCCAACATTGTGAGTTATCAAAATTCTCTCTTTCTAACCAATCTAATGCAGCTGCAGCATCAGCTAATTCTCCTTGACCATTATCGAATTCACCATCACTTTTTCCAACACCTCTAAAATTTACTCTGCAAACTGAAAAATTATTGTCTACAAAAGTTTGAAAAGTATCGACAACAACTTTGTTATTCATTGTACCTCCATATTGAGGGTGTGGGTGGAGCACTAAAGCAATAGGAGAAGTATTTTTTTTACTTTTAAAATATTTTGCTTCTAGTCTACCTGCAGGACCAGGAATAAAGATTTCTGAAATTTTTGTATCTGTAGATGGCATTGATTATCAGTCTCAAAAAAAAATTATATTTTTCTATCAAAATTAAGCGACAAAATGCAAGCTTTTTAAATATTCTCAATCTTGACTAATTTAGTCAGGTATATATAAAGCCCGTGAATTGCGGAAAATATGAAATTGTCAAGCAAAAGCAGATACGCTGTAATGGCATTAGCTGATATAGCAAGGTTTAAAAACAATGAGCCAATATCTCTGAGAGATATATCTATCAGGCAAGGAATATCCTTAGTTTATCTAGAACAATTATTTCTAAAATTAAAAAAAAATGAAATTGTAAAAAGTATTAGAGGAAAAAAAGGTGGATACACTTTAAATAAAACTCCCAGTGATATTAAAATTTCAGATATTCTTTCTGCAGTAGAAGAAAAAGTAAAAACTATTGGTTGTCAAAAGCATTCAAAAAAAGGATGCAACGGAAAATCTGCTAAATGTATAACCCATAATCTATGGGATGAATTAGAAACACACATTAACGTATTTTTTCAAGAAAAAAATCTTGGAGACCTTATAAATAAGACAGAAAATAGATTGTAATGAGAGATAAACAAATAGAAAATTTAAAAGATTATAAATATGGTTTTTCAACTGATATTGAAAGTTTTAAAGCTCCCAAAGGTTTAAACGAAGAAGTTATAAGATTTATATCAAATATAAAAAAAGAACCTGACTGGCTACTTCAATGGAGATTAAAAGCTTTTGAAAGATTAAAAGTATTGGAAGAACCTGATTGGCAAAAGCCAAAATATCCTAAAATAGATTATCAGGATTTATACTATTATTCTGCACCTAAAAGTTTTAAAGAAAAACCAAAAAATTTAGAGGATTTAGATCCTAAATTGCTCGAAACTTATAAAAAATTAGGAATACCTTTACAAGAACAAAAAAGATTAAATGGTATTGCTGTTGATGCAGTATTTGACTCTGTATCTGTTGCTACAACTTTTAAAGATACATTAACAGAAAAAGGAATTATTTTTTGCTCCATTTCTGAAGCAATACAAAAACATCCAGACTTAGTTAAAAAATATTTAGGTTCAGTTATACCAATTACTGATCACTTCTTTGCTACATTAAACTCAGCAGTTTTCACTGATGGATCTTTTGTATACATACCACCAAATGTAAAATGTCCAATGGAACTCTCAACATATTTTAGAATTAATGCGTCTGATACTGGACAATTCGAGAGAACTTTAATTATCGCTGATAAAGGTAGTTATGTAAGTTATCTAGAGGGATGTACAGCACCGATGAGAGACGAAAATCAATTACATGCTGCAAATGTAGAATTAATTGCTTTAGATGACGCAGAGATTAAATATTCTACAGTACAAAATTGGTATCCTGGAGATAAAGATGGAAAAGGAGGTATATATAATTTTGTAACTAAAAGAGGATTGTGCAAAGGCAAAAATTCAAAAATTTCATGGACACAGGTAGAAACAGGTTCTGCAATAACATGGAAATATCCAAGTTGTATTTTAAAAGGTGATAACTCAATAGGTGAGTTTTATTCAATTGCAATAACAAATAATCATCAGAAAGCTGACACTGGAACTAAAATGATTCATTTAGGAAAAAATACAAAAAGTAAAATTATTTCAAAAGGTATCAGTGCAGGTAAATCAGATATGACTTACAGAGGTTTGGTAGATATTTCAAAAAATGCATTCAATTCTACAAATTATACTCAATGTGATTCATTATTAATGGGTAATAAATGTGGAGCACACACAGTTCCTTACATTAAGAATAAAAATTCAAATTCAAATATTGCTCATGAAGCGACCACCTCTAAAATTAGTGAAGATCAACTACATTATTGTCAACAAAGAGGTCTAAATCAGGAGGAAGCCGTAGGATTGATTGTTAATGGTTTTTGCAAAGAGGTATTGCAACAATTACCAATGGAATTTGCTGTGGAAGCTCAAAAATTAGTAGGAATAAGTTTAGAAGGAAGCGTTGGTTAAATGTTAAAAATTAATAATTTAAATGCAAAAATACAGGAAAAATCCATATTAAGTGGTTTTAATTTAGAAATAAAACCCGGGGAGGTTCATGCAATAATGGGACCTAATGGATCAGGAAAAAGCACTTTATCAAATATTCTATCAGGTAAAAAAGGATACGATATATCAGGAGAAGTAATATATGAAAACAATAATTTATTTGATCTTGAAACAGAGGAAAGAGCGCACAAAGGTATCTTCTTAGCATTCCAATATCCATTGGAAATACCCGGGGTTAACACAAATATTTTTTTAAAAACATCTTTAAATTCAATCAGAAAAGCTAGAGGCGAAAAAGAATTGGATGCTTTAGAATTTTTAAAATTAGTTAAAGAAAAAGCAAAAGAGCTTAAATTTGATGAAGAAAAATTAAATCGCCAATTAAACGTAGGTTTTTCAGGAGGTGAAAAAAAGAAAAATGAAATTTTACAAATGTCAATTTTAAATCCAAAATTATCCATATTGGATGAAACAGATTCGGGTTTAGATATCGATGCACTTAAAATTGTTGCAGATGGTGTTAATGCGTTGAGAAAAAAAAATAATTCATTTTTAATAATTACGCACTATCAAAGATTACTTGATTATATTAAGCCTGACTTTGTACATGTGCTTATGGGTGGAAAAATTATTAAATCAGGAGGTCCAGAATTAGCTTTAGAGTTAGAAAAAAAAGGATACGAAAATTTCAATTAAATGGAACAAAAATTAAAAACAGATTTTGATAAATTTATAAGCACTTCTAATTTCTCAAACCAAGAGATTAAATTAAAAAAAGAAGCTCTCAATAATTTTTTGAAAAATGGATTTCCTAGTAGAAAATTAGAAAACTGGAAATTTTCAGATATTAACCAAATAATTAAAAAAAATATTGGAGAACTAACATTTTATAATGATTACAAAATTGAAAATGAAATTAATGACGATATTTTTATAAAGGAAATTGAACATAATAAAATTGTTATTGTTAACGGTAAAGTTGAGCGATTGAGTTTCGAATATGAAGAGAGCGATAAAATTAATTTAACGACTTTAGAAAATTTTAACCAAAACCCAAATGATGATAATTCTCTTTTAAGTCTAAATAATTCTTTTTCAAATAAAATAAATAATATTTTAGTTAAAAAAAATTATTCATTAAAGAAACCTTTAATAATATATCAAATAACTAATGAAAAAGTGAGTAATACCAATATTAATTTTCAATTAAACTTTGATTTAGAAGAAAGCAGCTCAATAAAAATTATTAATTTCTCTGATGACAATTCAGAAAAAAATTTCATTAATAATTTATTTCACTTTAATCTAGATAAAAATGCAATTCTTAAGAATTATAAAATAGATAAAAAAAATAATACAAATATCAAGTATGATTATTCTAGTATCATTCAAAAAGAAAATAGTATTTCTGAAACTTTTATATTTTCCTCTGGATCAAATTATGTAAAAAATGAAGTCAACTGTAATCTTGAAGGTAAATATTCATCAGCATTTATTAATGGAATACATTTATTGTCTCAAAATAAACACCACGAAATAAGAACTAAGACTGACCATTTATACGAAAACACGAAAAGTTATCAATTAATAAAAAGTGTAATTGATGACACTTCAAAGTCTGTCTATCAAGGGAAAATATATGTGGATTCTAAAGCTCAAAAAACTGACGGTTATCAATTAAGTAAAGCGGTACTTTTAAATGAGCAAGCAGAATTTAATGCAAAGCCTGAACTAGAAATTTATGCTGATGACGTTAAATGTTCTCATGGTTCTGCATCAGGTAGTTTAGATGAAGATTCTATTTTTTATTTAATGTCTAGAGGATTAGACAAAAAAACTGCAAAAGAATTATTAATTAACGGTTTTCTTTTAGATGTTGTTGAAAAAATTACAGATGAAGAAATTAAAAAATTATTAAAAAATATGATTGGATTAAATTAATGAATATAGATGATATAAAAAAAGAATTTCCAATTTTTGACGATAAAATTCAAAATAATGATTTAGTATATTTAGATAGTGCTAATTCATCTCAAAAACCAAGAATTGTTGTAGATAGAATTTATGACTTTTATACAAAAGAGTTTTCTAATGTAGGTAGAAGTGTTCATTATTTGGCAGTTGCTGCTACCAATTTATATGAACAAACAAGGGTCTCAGTTCAAAAATATATTAACGCTAAAGATAAAGATGAGATCGTATTTACTAAAGGAGCTACTGAAGCAATAAATTTAGTCGCCAACACTTTTGGTCAAAAGTATTTGTCTGAAGGAGATGAAGTATTGTTGACTGAACTCGAGCATCATTCAAATTATGTGCCTTGGCATTTTCTCAGAAAAGCAAAAAATATTAAAATAGAATTTGCTGAAATTAATGATGATGGTGAAGTAACATTAGAAGCTATAGAAAAAAAAATTACAAACAAAACGAAGATAATTAGCGTAAGTCATTTGTCAAATGTAACAGGTGCAATATTACCAATCAAAGAAATTGTGAAATTAGCACATTCAAAAAATATACCTGTTCTAATTGATGGTTGCCAAGGAGCTCCACACTTAAAATTAGATATGCAGGACATTGATTGTGATTTCTATGCAATATCTGGACATAAAATGTATGGACCAACTGGAATAGGTGTTCTATATGCTAAAAAAAAATGGCTTGAAGATTTACCTCCATACCAAGGTGGAGGAGGTATGATAAATGAGGTTAAAAAAGAAGGCATTACTTATGGTGAATTACCTAATAAATACGAGGCTGGCACAATGGCTACAGCTCAAGTTATAGCTTTTAACGAGTCTATAAAATTCATGGAAAAAATTGGCATTCAAAATATTGAGAAACATGAAAAAGAACTACTAGACTACGGATTAGAAAAGTTAAAAAAAAATAATTCAGTTAATATTATAGGAAATCCAAAAGAAAAGGGTGGAGTTATATCATTTACTATTGAAGGTGTTCATCCGCATGATATTGCAACCATTCTTGATGAGGATGGAGTAGCTATTAGAGCAGGGCATCACTGCTGTCAAATATTACATGATAAATTAAACTTACCTGCAACTGCTAGAGCTTCATTTGGTGTTTATAACACAAAGGATGATATTGATAAACTTGATGAAGCAATAAATAAATGTAAAAAAATTTTTAACTTATAATGGACTTAAAAGATTTATATCAAGAGATAATACTAGATCATGGAAAAAATCCAAGGAATTTAGGAAAGTTCGACAATTATAATAAAGACGCGAAGGGTAATAACCCTTTATGTGGTGATAACGTTCATGTTTATCTTAGATTAAATGAAAATAAAAAAGTCGAAGATATTGCATTTGAGGGGCATGGCTGTGCTATTTCAATGGCATCAGCATCAATTATGACTGATATGGTTAGAGGCAAAGAAGAGAAAGAGGTAAAAGAAATTGTAACTGATTTTTTAGGAATGATAAAAGAAAAAGATTCTTTAGAAACTAATATTTTAAAAGATGACGAAAAAACTAAATTAATGAGTTTATCTGGTGTTAAGCAATACCCTATGAGAGTAAAGTGTGCAACTTTATCTTGGCATACTCTCACATCAGCATTAAATAATTCAGATCAAATTGTAAAAACAGAAGAATGAAAATGGATCTTAAAGAAAAAGTAATTGCTGAAATAAAAAAAATTTATGATCCTGAGATACCTGTTAATATATACGAATTAGGATTGATATACGATATTATCGTTAATAATTCAGAAGTTAAGGTTAAAATGACTTTAACCACACCAAATTGTCCAGTAGCTGAAAGTTTGCCTAAAGAAGTTAAAGACAGTATATTAGAAATTAAAGAAGTTTCAAAAGTAGATCTTGATTTAGTCTGGGAACCACCATGGGATAAATCAATGATGTCTGAAGCTGCAAAACTTGAATTAAATTTATGACAAAACAAATTATAACATTAAGCGATAACGCAGCTCAAAGAATAAAAGAAATTATGTCTAATGCTGAAAAAGACTCTTTAGGAGTTAGAGTTGGAGTTAAGTCAGGTGGGTGCGCAGGGATGTCTTATGTTATGGAGTACACGAAAGAAGCAAACCCAAATGACGAAGTAGTAGAAGATAAAGGTGTGAAAGTCTTCATAGACTCTGCAGCGGTAATGTATTTACTTGGAACAGAAATGGATTTTAAAAAAGAAAAATTTTCTTCACAATTTGTATTTAATAACCCGAATGAAACGGAGAGATGTGGATGTGGAGAATCCTTTAAAATATAGTATTTAATATACGCATATCAGCATTGCGTTTATTGCATATCTATGATAGAATCATTGATATGAACACTTTTGAGCATAAAAACCTGATTAACTCTGAAGTTAAAACTCAAAAAAGAAAATCTTTATTCAGAAGTTTAATTAAACCAGTAGAAGCGGGCGCTCATGGCACCCTCAACTACGTGGTTAAAAAAGGTTTAGGAAAAAATAAAATAGCTAAAAAATAAAAAAGCTATTTAACAACTATAGTACATATCAAACTCAATAGGATGAGGTGTATGTTCAAAGTTGTGTATCTCCTCAAATTTAAGAGCAATATAAGCATCAATTTGATCGTCAGTAAATACTCCACCTTGAGTTAAAAACTTTCTATCTTTATCTAAACTTTCCATTGCTTCTCTTAATGATCCGCAAACAGTTGGAACTTTTTTAACTTCCTTCTCTGATAAAGCGTAAAGATCTTTATCAAAGGATTTGCCTGGATCAATTTTATTTTTGATGCCGTCAATTCCCGCCATTAACATAGATGCAAATGTTAAATATGGATTACCAGATGCATCTGGAAATCTAATTTCACATCTTGCCCCTTTTTTGCTTAGAGTTATCGGAATTCGACAAGATGCCGATCTGTTTCTTGCAGAATAAGCAAGCAACACTGGAGCTTCAAAACCTGGAATTAATCTTTTATAACTATTTGTTGTAGCATTTGAAAACGCATTAATAGCCTTAGCATGTTTAAGTATTCCACCAATATAATAAAGTGCAGTTTGTGACAAACCTGAATATTTATTTCCAGAAAAAACTGGAGTTTTTCCTTTCCAAACTGATTGGTGAACGTGCATTCCTGATCCATTATCACCTTTTACAGGTTTAGGCATAAACGTAGCAGTTTTACCAAATGAATGTGAAACCATTTGAACTACATATTTGTATAATTGAACATTATCGGCTTGATCAACTAATGTGCCAAAAAGCATTCCAAGTTCGTGCTGACTTGGAGCAACTTCATGGTGATGTTTTTCAACTGTGATACCTACGTCTCTTAAACCTTTTAGGTATTCACCTCTTATATCCTGAGCACTATCTACTGGAGGAACTGGAAAATATCCACCTTTAACTCCAGGTCTATGACCCATATTCCCATTTTCATAACTTTTTCCAGAATTATATGGTCCTTCTGTACTATCTATCGAAAAACTTGTTTCGTTCATGTCGTTTTTGATTTTTACATCATCAAAAACAAAAAACTCTGGCTCTGGACCGAAGTAAGCTTTATCACCTATACCAGTCTTCTTTAAATAAGCTTCAGCTTTCTTCGCTATCCCTCTTGGATCTCTTTCATAAGGATTTCTTTTAATTGCATCTAATATGTCGCAAAATAAAACAAGAGTATTATGAGATGTAAATGGATCAACGATTTGTCTATTTAAATCTGGTTTTAATATCATGTCAGATTCATTTATCGCTTTCCATCCAGCAATAGATGATCCATCAAAAAATACACCATCGGTTAACATGTCCCCATCGACTACCGATGCATCCATAGTTAAGTGCTGTAATTTACCTCTTGGGTCTGTAAATCTTAAATCGACAAACTCAATTTGCTTGTCTTTCATCATTTTTAGAACTTTGCTTGCGCTCATATAATCTCCTGTAGAATTAAATATCTGGGTTAATTACCAATATTGTTATAATAAAGAATACATATAATGAGGATATCACCTATGCAATTTAAACATATAATTATGCCAATAATTTCAGTACTTTTTTATCAATCATAAGTTGAATATGACTTTACTAAATAAAGAACCAGTTAAAAGAGCAGAGAACTGTCTTAAAGAGTTTGATGAAAAGTTATCAGTAGTAGAATTAGAAAATTCAGCAAAAACAGCATTAGATGCAGCAAATTCATTAAATTGTGAAGTAGGAGCAATTGTTAAAAGTCTACTTATTAAGATAGAAAATGATTTTTTACTTTGTTTAGTTTCTGGTGACAAAAGATGTTCGTTAAATAAATTAAAAAAAATTTCTGAAAAAAAAAATGTAAGAATGGCTTCTGCTGACGAAGTTAAGTCTCAAACAGGATATACAATTGGAGGTGTATCTCCTGTAGGTCATATAAATAAAATTCAAATATTTATAGATAATTCTTTAAGTAGGTTTAAAGATATTTTTGCTGCAGCTGGTCATCCTAATGTGATTTTTAAGATCAATTATGAAAAATTAATTCAAATTACAAAAGGTGATGTGAAAGATATTACAGAATGAAGCAAGCTAATTTAACAGATTATTTTTTATTAACATTATTATCAATAATTTGGGCATCTGCTTTTTTTAATATAAAAATTGCAACAGAGTCGTTCGGTCCAATTACAATTGCTTTTTTGAGAGTATTTTTTGGATCTATACCAGTATTAATTTTATGTTTTTATAAAAAAATAGTAATTGAAGCATTTTCAAAAGATTGGCATTGGTTCATGTTAATAGGACTAATCAATTTAGTTATACCATTCTTTTTAATTGCTTACGGGGTAAAATCTGTGCAAAGTAATTTGGCAGCAATTTTGATGTCTACTACTCCTTTGAGCTCTACTATATTAGGTCACTTTTATACAAAAAACGAAAAATTTAATATTGCCAAAACTATAGGAATATTAATAGGATTTGCAGGAATTGTTTATTTATTTTCTGATAATATTTTAATCGATGAAAATAATTTTCTTTCAGCAATATTAATTTTAGTAGGATCAACATGTTATGTAATAGGTGGAGTTTTAACACTTAAAATTAGTAAGAAAAAAAATGAAAATGTTACTGGATCAATATTAATTTGGGCAACTCTGATTTTATTTCCTTTGATGTGTTTATTAGAAACTCCTTGGGAAAATACCCCATCATTAAATTCAACTATGTCAGTAATTTATCTTGGTATAATACCAACAGGAGTTGCGTGGCTTTTAAGGTTTAAAATTTTGAAAAATAATGGTTTAATTTTTCAATCTCAAGTCTCATACTTAATCCCAATCTTTGGAATTATTTTAGGCTATATATTTTTAAATGAATTAATAACTTATAAGGTATTAATATCTTTATTGGCAGTAGTTGTAGGAATTTATTTTGTTAGAAAAGCAGATACAAAAATTATGATTTAAGTGAAGATATAGAGCTAATATGCTCTGGATTTGTCTCACAACACCCACCTAAAATTGTTGCCCCACCTTCTATGAATTTTTTTGATAAATTATAAAATGCATTTGCATCAAAATTATCTCTTTTTCCTAAAGATTGATTCGGATTTACTCCAATTTCATTAGGTTTCGCTGTATTAAATGTCTGAATTGGGCCTGGTTCATCAACTCCCCACAAATTTATTTTAAATCCAAATGGAACTTTACAATTAAAAAATTTATCTAACACTAGTAATGATATTTCTGGAGAAACACATGCACAAACTACACCGAGTGTATTTTCATGTTTAATAATTTCAATTAATTGCTCAATTTTTTCTTTTGAAGGTAGGTCGCCATTTTTTTTTAAATGTATTCCAATTAAAATTTTTTTGTTTAACTTTTTAGATACATTAAGAGCAGCTTTAACTTCATTAGTGCTGCTAATAACGTCTAAATATAAAAAATCAGTAAATTCACTTAAAATATCTGCTTGTTCAAACATATCTTCCTCTATTAATTTGATATCCCGATTATCAGTTATATAAGTGTCTCTTTGGCTTGGAATTGATCCAGCTACTAATACTTTTTTCTTTGATAAATCTTTAGCTTTGATTGCAAGTTTACATGCAATTTCGTTTAATTTTTTGAATTGATTACCAACATTATTTTCTATTAATCTAAATTTTCTACAACTAAAAGTGTTTGTAACTATAACATCTGAGCCTGAGTTGATATATGATAGATGAGTATCAATTAACATTTGATGATATTTTTCATCTAATAAAGCGCTAGCAGACCATAAGGTCCCCATAGATACCATTCCTTTTTCAAGTAATAATTGACCCAAGCCGCCATCTAATATTCTTATTTTTTTAAAAAAATTGTTATCCATTTTTTTTATCTCTTGTAGCTATAAATACTCCAACAGTTGTTATTAAAAAACCAATTATGTCACTAAATGTTAATTGTTCATTTAAAAATATCCATGCCATCACTGCTGAAGTAGGAGGTACTAAAAAAAATAAAGTAGTAGTTTTGCCCACAGTACCTCTTTTGATTAAAAACATAAGAATAGTAAAAGCCCCAAATGAAACTAATATAATTTGGTGAGACATACCTAATATAAAACTAGTTGTAAAATTTATATAAGCATTTTCAAATATAAACATTAACACTAGATTAAAAAGGCAACCACCAATTGCTTGATATGCATTGTTAACTGACAAAGCTAAATTTCCACTTAATTTTTTTTGCCACAATGTTCCAGCCGTTATTGCAAATAAAGCTAAGACTGTAGCTAACAATCCTAAAGGAGGAATTTCTTTTCCAAAATCAATACCTAAGACAGTGACAGAACCAACGAAACCTAAACTGATACCTACCCACTGTTTCCAAGATATTTTTTCTCCAAAAATTGGACCTGATAAAATATTTGTCAAAATTGGTTGAAGTGTAACTATTAAAGCCACAATTGCAGCTGGCATCCCAATTGAAAATGCATACCAACATCCACCTAAATAAATTCCATGAAATAAAATACCTGTTGAAAAACTTTCAATAATATTTTTTAATTTTCCAAGAATTTTATCATTACTGAAATAAGCAAACACGAGAAAACCAATTGTTACAATCCCAAATCTAAATGCTAAAGCTGCAAATGGAGAAGCGTTTTGAACAATTTCTTTCCCAGATATGAATGCCGATGACCATAATAATATAAAGAGCAAAGGAAATGATTTTGTCATGGTAAAGATATATGGCGTAATATCTAATTTTTGTTGTGAATTCTATCCATTTCTTGAAGCTCGACTTCAAGTTTGTCTAATTCTTCACCACCAGCCATCATACTAAGAAGTTTTTCTCTAGAAATATCTTTTTTTTGGAACGTTCCCATGCTTTTGCCTCGGTTAAGCACAGTGAAACTATTACCAACAGGGTAAGCATGATGCACATTATGAGTAATTAAAATTACAGCCAATCCCTCAGATGCAGCCTTTACAATATATTTTAATACCATTGATGCTTGATGAACTCCTAAAGCAGAAGTTGGTTCATCTAAAACTAAAACTTTTGCTCCAAAATATATAGCTCTTGATATTGCTAGGCATTGTCTTTCACCACCAGACATAGTTCCAACTGCCTGAGATGGATCTCTAACATCGATACCTATCTGTCCCATTCTATCTGCCGCTATCTTATTTGCTTTATCCACATCAAAAGTTTTAAAGAAAGGAATACCTTTTTGAGGCTCTCTTCCCATAAAAAAATTTCTAGTAACACTCATTAAAGGAACTAATGCTAGATCTTGATAAACTGTTCCTATACCAATATCTAAAGCATCTTTGGGTGAGTCAAAAACAATTTTATTATCCTCAAATATAATTTCTCCTTCATCTGGTTTATGAACACCTGCTAAAGTTTTAATTAAAGTCGACTTTCCAGCTCCGTTATCTCCAAGCAAACACATAATCTCACCTTTTTTTAATCTCATAGTGACATCCTTAAGCGCTATTACCTTCCCAAAAAACTTACTAATATTATTAAATTGAACGAGATAGTCAGACATTATTTACTCTCAGTAACTTTCTTTCTGATATAGTTATTAAACACTACAGCTATCAACATCATTGCTCCTAAGAAAACTTTAAACCAATCAGTGTCAACATCTGTATAAAATATTCCCATAGATACAGTCCCAAATATAATTGCACCAAAAGCTGCACCTATTGCAGATCCATATCCACCTGTTAAGAGACAACCACCAACAACAGCAGCTGCAATAGCTTCTAGTTCTTTTAAAGTACCTCTCATAGTATCTGCAGAACCCGCATCTAATACTTGAATACAAGCAAAAATAGTAGAAGCGACTGCTGTACCGATAAATAGACTTATTTTTACTCTTCCAACAGGCACACCCACATTTGTTGCTCCAACCTTATCGCCTCCAGATGCAAAGATCCAATTACCGTATCTTGTTTTCATCAATATCCATGTTGCAAACAATGTTAATGCAATAAACCAAATAACTGATGGAGGTATTCCAGTTGCAAGAGGAGTTCCATCAGTTCTTAGTTCAATCAAATTTAATGATCCCAACCAAGTAAAAAGCCATTTAAAAGTATCTGTAGCAAATAACCATGCTAATGGATCATCTTCAATTAATACTCTTAGTCCTGGAACTTGAGTTCTTCCAGTAATCAATCTTGTTATTGCTAATGTCAAACCTCTTAAAATAAAAAGCATTGCAAGTGTTACAATAAAAGATGGCAAACCAGTTTTAACAACCATTATGCCATTAAAGTATCCAACTAATACTGCCATAGCGAAAGCAAAAACTATGCTCATCCATAATGGCCAACCCCAATAAATTGCAGGTATTGCGATACAAATTCCAGCAAAGCCAATCATTGATCCAATTGACAAATCAAATTCACCGCCAATCATTAACATCGCTGCTGCTATTGCTATAATTCCTAAATTAGCTGAAACGTCGAGGAAATTAAGCATTCCATAGGCGCTAAACATACCAGTATCACCAGCTACAATTCCAAAAAATATAAATACAAGTATTGAGCCACCTAATGCACCTAGCTCAGGCCTATTCAATAAAACTCTTAGTGGTGATATTTTTTTTAGACGTTCGTCTTCATTAAGACTACTTTTTGAGGAAATACTTTTTGATTTTAATGACATTTAAATTTTGAAAAAAGGCCTAACTATTAAATTTAGTTAGGCCTTAAATATAGATTTTATCTATAACCTTGAGCTGCCCATTTAATTACTTTAGCAGCATTGTCAGGAGTAACAAATCCAGGTCCAGTCATAACTACACCAGCAGGCATTGTTCCCCATCTCATGTACTGAGCAAAAATAGCTATAGGCAAATAACCTTGTAGATATTGTTGTTGGTCAATTAAAAACTCTACTTTACCTGCGGCAGCAGCTTTTAACATGTTAGGTGACATATCAAATGTTCCTAATTTAACATTTCCAACTTTACCAGCGGCTTCTAAAGCTTTTAATGCTGCTTCACCAGATAAACCAGCTCCTAAAGTTAGAATAGTGTCATATCCACCACCTAATTTTGCAGCAACAGCTTTTTGAATTTCTGTTGGGTCATTTGATGTTCCAAGAATATCAACAGATCCACCAAAACCTTTTTTGAAACCTGCACATCTTCTATCAAGCGCTACGTTTCCAACTTCGTGGTTAACGCATAAAGCTTTTTTTCCTCCAGCAGCTTTCATTTTTTGTCCGCCACCAACGCCAGCTTCAAATTCAGTTTGACCTACATGTGCACTAATTCCTAACGATGCATAGTCATCCGAACCAGAGTTCATAGAAACTACTGGTATACCAGCAGCTATTGCTGCTTTAACAGATTTTCCTAATGCAGCTGCATCAGGTAAAGTAATTACAATACCTTTTGGTTTTTGTGATACAGCGTTATCTATTAGTTTTGCCATTTCAACCATGTCAAAAGTTCCAGGTGCAGTGTATTTGCAAGATACTCCCATATCTTTACAAGCAGCATCAACTCCATTTTTAGCTACCGACCAAAAAGGGTCATTAGCTTGTCCATGTGAAACAACAATTATATCAGTCGCTAATGCTGATACAGACATCATTGCCCATGCAGCAACAGCTAATATAAAGTTCTTTATTGTTTTCATTTTTAATTTCCTCTCTTAAATAAAAGTTAACTTTTAAACATTAAAGCTAACATAAAATTATTTGGCTTGTAAAGAAGCAGGTAGTATTCAACCTAAAGTTGATTTTTAATATTTTATTTTTTCAAACTTTTTTGATTTTAATGACCGGATAGCACTCTCAGCAATTTGTATTGAAATTTTTCCATCAATAAAACCACTTTTAGGTCTTAAATTTGATCTGAATAATTTAGCAAGATCATTTAACTGTTCTTTGTATGCCTGGTCGTATCTTTCTATAAAAAAATGTTTAAAGCTTGATCGTGCATTCGTACTTTTATTAGAATACAAACTAATCTCATTTTCTTTGATATTATCAGAAATAATCATTCCTTTGCTTCCAAAAAGCTCTACTCTTTGATCATATCCAAAACTACAATGTCTTGAATTACTAATAATACATTGAACACCATTTTTTGTTTTCAAAATTGCCGTAGCAAGCTCGAAATCTTTAAGTTTATTGAAGTATTTATTAGAAATATTACTCCCTGTGGCAAATATAGAAACAAATTCATCTTTACCCGCATAATACCTTGCTAGATCGAAATCATGGATCATCATATCTTTAAAAATACCACCTGAGGCTTTTAAATAATTTATAGATGGAGCAGCCGGATCTCTGCTAGTAATAATAATTTTCTCTAGCTTTCCTATTTTGCCTTTTATTAAATTATTTTTTAGAGAACTATGACCTGGATCATATCTTCTGTTAAATCCAATTTGAATTTTATGATTAAATTTATTTATTTTTTTTTCGTAATTTTGAATTTTTTTTAAATTTAAATCTAAAGGTTTTTCACAAAATACTGTTTTATTACTTTTTATACTTTCATATATAAATTTAAGATGAGTTGATGTGATGGAAGAGATAAAAATACAATCAATTTTTTTATCTTTATATGCTATTTGAGGACTTTCAATATTTTGACAATTTAGATTTTTTGAAACTTTTTTTGCAAGTTTTCTATTAACATCGAAAATATATTTAAGATTAAAATTTTTATTATTTATTAAATTATCTGCATGCATTAGTCCTATTCTTCCCAAACCGAATAATGCTACGTTAATTAAATTTTTACCCATTGTTTTTTTAATGATGATTTCTTACATGCATCAATGAATTTAGCAGTCTCCAAACCCTCTTCTTCGTTAGGAAAATAAAATCTTTTTTTTGTATTCGTTTTTAAATATTCAGCAAATTCCTTATATATATTTGCAAAAGCATCTAAATATCCTTCAGGGTGACCAAATTTTACTCTAGAAAATTTTTTTGAAAAATTTGCTTTTGTATATCCTCTTTCTAAAAATTTTACTGCTCCTTTGCTTGGATTAAATTTTAAATAATTTGGATCATTTTGAACCCATTCTAAACTTCCTTTAGAACCATATACTCTAATTCTTAAACCATATACGCCACCTTTAGCTGTTACACATGTCCATACAATTCCTTTAGCACCATTGTTAAAATTAACAAAAACTTGTGCGTTATTATCCATTTTAACGTCCTTCGAATATTTGCTTACATCGGCTATCAGTTTTTCTCCTTTAAGGCCTGTAATATAAATTGCTAGATGATATGCGTGTGATCCTATTTCATTGAGAACTGCTGATACACCAACAATTTTTTTATCAACTTTCCATTTAAAAACCTTTTTTGAATTTGTTTTTGAAATTTTATTACCATCTGTCCAATCCTGAATATATTCAACGTTGATATATTCAACTTTTCCAATTTTTCCTTTTTCAACTAAATTTTTTGCCTCTCTAACCATTGGATAAGATGAATAGTTGTGAGTCAGTGCATATTTAATTTTTTTGTTATTTTTTATCGCTTTATATAGTTTTTTTCCCTGCTCAAGATTTCCAGCAAATGGCTTGTCTGAAATCACATGTATATTTTTTTTTATAAAATTCTCTGCAATAATTTGATGACTTGATGGTGGAGTCATTATTGCTACAACATTAATACCATCTTTTCTTTTCGATTCTTTTTCAGACATCTCCTTATAATTTGAATAACATCTAGATTTATCTAAACCTATACTTTGTCCAAATTTCCTAGATTTATCAACACTTCTAGAAAATACCCCTGCAACGATTTCGTATTTGTCATCATATCTCGATGAAATCCTATGAACATGCCCGATCCAAGATCCAGGTCCTCCTCCAACAATTCCAAGTTTAAATTTTTTAGGTTTAATTTTTTGAAGCATTTAATATCATAACAAAACTATTATTTATGTCAGTAAAATTAGGTATAGCCCCAATAGCTTGGAGCAATGATGACATGCCTGAGCTTGGTGGTGATACTCCGCTTGAACAATGTCTATCCGAAGCTAGTGAAGCAGGATTTAAAGGAATAGAGTCTGGTGGAAAATTTCCAAAAACATCAAAAGAATTAATTCCTATATTAAATAAATATAATTTAAAATTATGCTCAGGTTGGTATGGAGCAAATTTAAGAAAAAATACTTTTGAGGAGGAAAAATTAAAAATTCAAAACCAATTGAAACTATTTCAAGATTGTAAAGCACCCTGCATGGTTTTTGCCGAAGTTTATGGTTCTATTCAAGGTGATCCAAATATAAATTTGTCTAAAAGACCTAGAATGGATTTAGACGAGACTAAAAAATATTATAAAAAAATTTCAGAAATGGGAAAATATCTAGAGGATCAGGACATGCCTCTTGCTTACCATCATCATATGGGAACTTGCATTGAAAGTGAAGAAGATACAAGAAGATTATTAGAAAACACAGATGGTAGTGTCAAACTAACTTTAGATACTGGACACATGTTATTTGCAAAAGGAGATAGTTTGAAAATTTATAAAGAATTTAAAGAAAGAATAATTCATATACATTGCAAAGATATGAGAAAAAATGTTTTAGATAATTCGTTAAATCACGATTATAGTTTCAGACAGGCTTTTTTGGAAGGAGCCTTCACTGTTCCAGGAGATGGTTGTATTGATTACAAGCCTTTTTTTGAATTGTTAAAAGAACAAAATTATTCTGGATGGTTAGTTGTAGAAGCGGAGCAAGATCCAGCAAAAGCAAATCCTTTTGAATATGCTAAAATTGGATACAAATATCTAATTGAAACTTTAAAAAGTGCAAATTTAGAAATTGAAAATAATTAGCTATCTATATAAAGAAGTTAATTCATTATTACCAGCAGCCACACATGGAGATTTAAAACAAGTACCAACTATCCATTCTGATCCTGGTTCTGCTAAAAAATTTGATGACATTATAAAAATAACACCCATTTCTACTGACTGACCAGCTTTTCCCTCTGCTTTTATTCTCGGGTCAGGATCTGTTTTAACTTTATTGTCATCTGAAAATGGATTTTCAATCTTTAGATTATCATTTATATGATTAACAACCTTTTCAGCTATCCATTCAGCGTTACATGGATCACCCCAAACAGTTATTTTCCCCTCATCATTATTTCCGCAATTATTAATTTCGCCATTAATAAAATCGACAACTTTTTTATGATTTTCTTTTACTAAATTTGCACGAGCTTCAACTTCAGGTCTTGTACTCGCTGTCCATATCAACATTCCTACAACATAAACAGCCGATATAATGATAAGAAATTCTAATAATCCAAAATTTTTTAATTTTAAGCTCATGAGATTTTTACTATTTTTGACTTTTCCAATTTATTGTCAAAAAAATCAATAATATTTTGGACTGTTTCAATACCCATTCTAGACAAACATTCTTCAGTAAATACTGCTGAATGAGGGCTTAAAAATGCTTTTTCATTTTTTAGCAATGGATTATCTAAAGATGGAGGCTCCTTTTCAAAAACATCAAGCCCTGCACCAAAAATTAAATCTTCGTTTAATGCCTTATTAAGATCTTCCTCGTTAATAATACCACCTCTTGCAGCATTAATTAAAATACAATTTTTTTTCATTTTTTTTATCATTTCATAATTGATTAAATGTTTTGTATTTTCGTTTAGAGGCATATGAATTGAAATTACATCCATTTTATTTAAACTCTCATTTAAATCATTAATTTTAGTACCACCAACTTTTTTAATTTCCTCTTCGCTGACAAAAGGATCATAAACAAAAATGTTCATTTCTAAACCCTTACATTTTTTAAGTAAGCATTTTCCAATACGACCAAAACCTGCAATTAAGATACTTTTATTCCATAACTCAATTGTTTTAGGAAGCTTAGTTCTATCACTGAACTTTCCAGTTTTTACAGTCTCGTTGTACATATTATTTCTTTTTGCAATGCTGAATAGCATGAATAAAACATGTTCTGCTACAGCTTGAGCATTCGCTGTAGCTGTTATTGCTAATGTGATATTGTTTTGCTTGGTTGTTTTAAGATCTATATTGTCATAGCCTACACCATGTCTAGATATCACTTTTAAATTCTTAGCTGAGTCTATAATTTCTTTTGACAATTTAGATGTTCTAATACTTATTCCATCACAGTCTTTTATTTTATCTTTCAAAAATTCAGTATCTGTGTTGTCTACAACTTGAAATTCAAAATTTTTATTTCCTTTTAGTAAATCAATACCATGATTATGTATTGATCCTATTATTAAGATTTTTTTCATACGTAAAAGTATATACTTTATTTATTAATAGGCTTTAGATAATTCTGATTTCACTGTGCCTTTTAAATTTTCAACTGTATTTTTCGCACCTGCACTTATAAATCTGGAGTCTGCTCCAACTGTTACAAATTGAAAACCTTTTTCAATCATTTTTTTTGCATAGTCAGTACTTCCGTTATGAATTCCAGCAAATATATTGTTTTTTTTTGCATGCTCTAATATTCTAAGTATTTCTGAATAAGCTTTAGTATCCTCACCTTTGTCAAAACCAGGCTTTTCTCCTATAGCCAAACTTAAATCAGCAGGCCCTATGTAGATACCATCAAGGCCTGGGGTACTCATAATATCATCAAGATTTTCTAAAGCTTCTTTAGTTTCAATCATAGCCATTTTTAATATTTCATCGTTTGCATGATCTCCATAATCAGGCCCTCCATAGATTAACCCTCTCATTGGACCAAAACTTCTATATCCATGTGGTGGATATTTACATGCTTGAACAAATCTTTCTGCTTCTTTCCGATTACTAACCATTGGGCAAATGATTCCATAACATCCAGCATCTAAAATTTTCATAATTTGACCAGGTTCATTCCAATTAACTCTTGCCAAAGGTACGATTTCTGTCGCTGAAATCACTTGCATCATTGGCATTGCATTTGTGTAATCAACGAGCCCGTGTTGCATATCAATTGTTAATGAGTCCCATCCTTGTTGAGCCATTGTTTCTGCTGAAACAGTACTTGGAATTTGTAACCAACCATTGATTACAGCTTTGCCATTTTTAATTATTTCTTTGGCTTTATTTTTTCTCATTTACTCAGGTTTTTAGACCCATATGGGTATACTTTATATTAAGGTAATCTTTTATAGCCATAGATCCACCTTCACGACCGTAACCGGTTTGTTTTATTCCACCGAATGGAGCTTCAGCAACTGCAACAGCCGCTGTATTTACTGCTACACAACCGGTTTCCATCATCTCTGATGCTCTATTAGCTTTGTCCATTGAGTTTGTATATAAATAGCTACAAAGTCCCAGGTCATTATTATTTGCTCTCTCTACTACTTCGTCAAAATCCTTGAAAGTTAAAACAGGCACTAAGGGACCAAAAGGTTCTTCTTTCATAATTGTAAAATTGTCCCGCACTTCATCAAATACAGTTGGTTCAAAATAATAACCTTTATTAAATCCTGAAGGTCTACCCCCACCTAAAACAACTTTTGCGCCTTCACTCTTTGTCGTTTCAACTAATTTTTCAATATCCTCCAAACGTTTTGCTGTTGTTAAAGGTCCTAAGTCAGTACCTTCATCCATACCATTTCCAATTTTTAATTTTTTTGCTCTATCTACGAAAGCATTTATAAATTCTTCTTTTCTTGTTTCTTGAATGTAAAACCTATTTGGGGATATACAAACTTGACCATTGTTACGAAATTTTGCTGTTATTGCCATATCTGCAACTTTATTCATGTCAACATCGTCAAATACTATAAATGGAGAATGACCACTTAATTCCATTGTAACTCTTTGAACTTTATCTGCAGCTTTTTTAAGTATTAATTTTCCAACACGTGTTGAGCCAGTTATAGAAACCTTTTTTATTATATCTGATTCAAGTAATTCATTTGATATTTCAGCTGGGTCTCCAGATAATAAATTTACTACTCCATCAGGAACTCCAGCATCTTTACAAATATTTACAAGTTCCATAACTGCTCCAGGCGTAATTACATCTGGTTTACAAATAACTGAACAACCAGCAGCCAGTGCGGTTGAAATTTTTCTAGATGCTAAAACTATAGGAAAATTCCATGGTACAAGTGCTGCTACAACACCTACTGGCTGATAGTAAACATGAACTCTTGTTTCTGGAAATCTACTTTGTAATGTTTCACCATAAATTCTCTTAGTTTCTTCTGCATTCCATTCAAATATATCTGCTCCACCACCAACTTCTCCAATTGCTTCTTTAAGAGGTTTTCCAACTTCAAGTGTAAGCCATTTAGCCAATACATCTTTTCTTTCACGCATCAAATCTGCAATTTTTCTTATTACATAAGACCTTTGCCATGGAGTGGTATTTTTCCAAGTTTCGAGTCCTTTCTCTGCTGATTTTAATGCTTTTTGAACGTCAACAGAGGACGCTTTTGATACTTCTCCTAAAACTTCTTCTGTTGCTGGATTGATAACTTTATAAGTTTCTTTTTTTTCTGCTTGTTGCCACTGACCATCAATGAATTGACCAAAATTGCTATACATATTTTTTAAATTGTGTTTAATTGTTAAAAGTTAAAGATTTATATATAGAATAATGAAAAAAATAAAGCTCACTTGTGCACATGCAATAATAAAACATCTTATTGCTCAAAAAATTTTAATAGATGGTAAAAAAGAGCAGTTATTTGCTGGAGCTTTTGGTATTTTTGGACATGGCAATGTTGCTTGTTTAGGACAAGCTCTACAAGAAAATCAAGATAAATTACCAACTTATAGAGGGCATCATGAGCAAAATATGGCTCTGACTGGAATAGCATATGCTAGAGCTAAAAGAAGAAAACAATTTTTTGTTGCAACTAGTTCAGTTGGACCAGGATCTACAAATATGGTTACAGCCTCGGCAGTTGCTATGAGCAATAGACTTCCAATTTTATTTTTACCTGGAGATACATATGCAAACAGAATGCCTGACCCAGTTCTTCAACAAGTTGAGCATTTTAATAATCCTGGCATTACTCAGAATGATGCATTCAAACCAGTAACAAAATATTTTGATAGAATTACAAGACCAGAACAAATTTTACAAACATTACCTCAAGCAATCCAAACAATGTTAGATCCAGCAGATTGCGGACCAGCTTGCTTATCATTATCACAAGATGTTCAAGGTGAAACATATGAATATCCTGAAGAATTTTTTAAAGAGAGAGTTCACAACATTAGACGACCAAGACCTGATGATTTTCAAATAAAACAAGCAGCTGAGCAAATTAAAAAATCCAAAAATCCTTTATTGATTTCAGGTGGAGGGGTTTTCTACTCTGATGCAATGGAAGATCTAAGTAATTTTGCAATTAAACACAATATACCAGTTACACAAACAGTTATGGGCTACTCTACAATGAAGAGAGACCACTCTCATTTTTTAGGTCCAATAGGTGGTCTTGGTGGCAAAGCAGCAAATAATTTAGCAAAACAAACTGACCTAGCTATTGCTGTTGGAACAAAGTTAGCTGATTTCACAACTGGTTCGTGGGCAAATTTTGAGAACCCAGACTTTTCACTTGTTAGTGTTAATGTCTCTAGATTTGATGCTAGCAAACATTTAGCGCAGTCAGTAATAGGTGATGCAAAAGTAAGCTTACAAGAGCTATCAAATGCTTTGGGAGATTGGAAAGCACCTGATGAATGGCATAAAAAATCAAGAGATGAATTAAAAAATTGGAATGATTATGTAGATAAAGAAAGCGGTCCAACTAATCAAGAACTACCTAGTTATGCACATGCTGTAGGAGCAATATATCGTAATTCAGATCCAACAGACATTGCTGTTACTGCAGCAGGTGGATTGGTCGGAGAAGTTGTACAAATTTGGAGGCCAAAAGAATTAAATACACATGAAACCGAATGGGGTTTTAGCTGTATGAGTTATGAAATTTCTGGTGCATTAGGAGTTAAAATGGCAAACCCAGATAAAGAAGTAATAGCTTTTGTAGGAGATGGATCTTATTTACTTTTTAATTCAGATATTTATTCATCAGTTATAACAAATAATAAATTAATAATAGTTTTATGTGATAATGGAGGCCATGCCGTTATTAACAGGCTACAATTGTTTAAAGGCGGAAAAGAATTTAATTGTCTATTTAATAGTTCAAAAGCTCCAAATCTAGTCCCTGTTAATTTTGCTAAACATGCAGAGAGCATGGGTGCAAAATCTGAGGAGGTATCATCTATTTCTGAATTAGAGGAAGCATTTAAAAGAGCTAAAAAATCTGATGTAACTTACTTAATTTCAATAAAAACTCATTCTTATGAGTGGTTAGAAGGATCTGCTTACTGGGAAAGTCCTACTTTAGAAATGCCATCAACAAAAGAAAATGAAGAGGCATTAAAACTTCATAAAGAAGGAAAATCAAAGCAAAGACAAGGTGTCTAAAATTCATGAATAAAGTTTTTAAGGTTGGTCTCATAGGATGTGGCCATATCGCAGAAACATATTTTAGGGGACACCAATATTTTAATAATTTCAAAATCGTTGCTTGTGCAGATATTAATCAAAAAGCAGCTGAAAAATGTGCGAAATTATACAACATCAAATCAATGACTGTTAATGAAATACTAAAAGATAAAGATATTGAGGTAATTTTAAATTTAACAATTCCTCAATCACATTATTCTGTATCAAAAAAAGTATTAAATGCAGGCAAGCATGTTTATTCAGAAAAACCATTAGCAACATACTTTCAAAAAGGAAAAGAGTTAGTGGCTTTGGCAAAACAAAAAAAATTATACATTGGTAATGCGCCGGACACTTTTCTTGGAGGAGGTGGACAAAAAGCAAAGGAATTAATTGACTCTGATTTGATTGGACAAATCAAACTTGGAAACGCAATCTTTGCATTTCCTGGTGTTGAAAACTTTCATCCAAAACCAGAGTCTTGGTATAAAAAAGAAGGAGGACCAGTAATAGATATGGGTCCTTATTTTTTTACAACGCTTGTTAATCTTTTAGGGCCAGCTAAACAGGTGCAAGGTAGAACATTAACGGCGTTTAAAAGAAGAAATTATAGAGCGGGTCTGAATAAAGGAAAAACATTTAAGGTTGAAACACCAACCACTTATTTAGCAACAATTCAATTTCATAATGAAGCAATTATTCAAGTCACTCTATCCTTTGATGTTATTAATCATCAAAGAAATCATATGGAACTTTATGGAACTAAAGGATCAATTATCGTTCCTGATCCGAATATGTTTGGTGGATCTGTTTATATTTCTGTTACAGAGGGTGGTCGTTGGGGTGAACATAAAACTGATAAAATGCATTTAGGAAAAATAAATATTACATCTGCAAGTGGTAGATCTAATGAATCACCAACAAATGCAAACTATAGAAGTGTTGGAATGTCTGAGATGTTATATTCAATCGAAAAAAAGAAAAAACATCGATGTTCCGGAGAGCTATCTCTTCATGTTTTAGATATAATTGAATCTACTATGAAAGCTGCAACAACTGGAGTACCTCAAAAAATAAAAACTAAGTGTGAAAAGCCAAAAAGATTTACAGAAGAAGAAGTAAAAAAAATTCTCTTATAGATTATGAAAGATATTGCAATAGTTGATCCATATCCAAGAACTATGGAGCTTATTTTCTCAAAACCAAAATTAAATGAGTTAAAAAATAAATTTAAGCTTATTTTCGCACCAAAAATAAATAAACAAAAATTTTATATTAATAATATTCATAAAGCGAAATTTATAATTGGACAGCCTGATCTTCCTAAATTTTTATTAATAAAAGCAAAAAAGTTGAAAGCAGTAATAAATGTCGAAAGCAACTTTTTAGATAATATGGATTATAATTATTGCTTTGATAAAGGTATTCACGTTATTGCAACTTCACCTGTTTTCTCAAAACCAGTCGCAGAAATTGCACTTGGATTTACACTCTCTCTTCTTAGAAATATTCATGGAGCAAATCAGGATTTTATTAACAAAAGGGAAAAGTATGGATTAGATGGAAATCTTAAGGCTTCATTGTTATCAGACAAAAAAATTGGATTATTGGGATATGGAGACCTAGGTAAAGCTTTAGTTCCATTATTGAAACCATTTTCGAGTAAAATAAATATCCATGATCCTTGGATACCAAACAAAAAAATAATTAATCAAGGATATAAACCAATTACTTTAAAAAAAATGTTTAAAGAATGTGAAATTATTTATGTACTTGCTGCAATTACTACAAAAAACAAAGGATTGATTGATAAAAAATTACTAAATCTTATGAAATCAAACTCACTTTTTATACTGATGAGTAGAGCTGCAGTCGTTAATTTTAAAGATTTAAAAAATAGACTTAAAAAAGGTGATATTTATGCAGCACTTGACGTTTTTCCGGAAGAACCAGTTAAAAAAAATGACCCAATAAGAAAATTAAAAAATGTTTTATTCTCAGCACATAGAGCGGGTGCTTTAGACGAAGCATTCAAGGAAATGGGCAATATTGTTTTTGAAGATATGAAATTAATTTCAAGAAATCTTAATCCAAGATTTTGTAAAAAAGCTCTAAGAAAAACTGTTCATCTTTTAAGGTCAAAACCTGTTGCAATTAATTAATTTTTTTTTTAATTTAAATTAAATGACTTCAACAAATAAATTGCTCTTAGAGGCCAAAGGTATCACAAAGTATTTTGGAACAATAACTGCTTTAGAAAATGTAAATTTAAAAGTGCACGAAGGTGAATGTTTAGGTGTAGTGGGAGATAATGGTGCAGGCAAATCTACACTAATGAAAGTTTTATCTGGTTTGTACAAACCAAGTGCAGGTGCATTATTTTTTGAGGGCAAAGAACATGTGTTAGATAGCCCAAAAGACTCTCAAAATTTAGGTTTAGAAATGGTTTATCAAGATCTTGCATTGGCAGGTAATTTACCCATTGGAGAAAATATATTCTTAGGAAGAGAGCCTACAAAAAATATTGGCTTCTTAAAATTTCTAGATTTTAAAAAAATTCAAGAAATGACAAGCGCACACTTAGAGAAACTAAAAATAAATGTTAAAAGTGCTGATCAGAAAGTAGAGGAATTATCTGGAGGACAAAGACAAGCGGTTGCAATAGCTAGGTCAACAGCATTTAATGCCAAAGTTGTTATAATGGATGAACCAACTGCTGCTTTAGCAATAAAAGAAGTTGGAAAAGTATTAGACTTAATTAACAAATTAAAAAGTACTGGCGTAGGTGTTATAGTAATAAGTCATAGAATGGATGATATTTTTACTGTTTGCGACAGAGTAATGGCACTTTTTCAAGGAACAAACTTTGCTGAGTCTCAATTAGATAAAACTTCAAGAGATGAAGTCATTGGTTGGATTATGGGAAAAAAATAAAATGGACGATAAGGAAAAAAAACAAGATAGCTTATATGTAAAACTTATTCCATATTTTGAAAAATATGGGATTTTACTATTATTAGTTATCATGATCTTGGTAATGCATATTTTGCAACCAGATGTCTTCTTGTCTTGGAGAAATGTAACAAACGTATTCAAACAAATATCTTGGCAATCAATGTTAGCTTTAGGTGTTTTTATGGTGATCGTGACTGCGGGTATAGATCTATCAGTTGGCTCAATTATGATGCTTTCATTGATGATTTTAGCAATAGTAGCTAAAGCTGGAGCACCGTGGTTTATAGTTGTTCTAGTACCTTTATTTGCTGGATTTTTATGCGGGTTGATAAATGGTTTGGGGATAACACTTTTAAGAATGCCTCATCCTTTTATAATGACTTTAGGAACTCTTTATATTTTTAGAGGAACTGGAAACTTAATATCAGGCGGAACACCTATAAGTGGATTTACTGATGAAGTTAGGTACTTAGGTCATGGTAGAATAGATCTTACTTGGTTAGGATTAGAGAAATCTCAATATCTCCCCGTAAGCTTAGTTTTAATCGCTGTTGTATATTTTGTTTTTTGGGTTTTCTTGAATCATAGTCGAACAGGAAAGTGGATTTATGCAATTGGTGGCAACCCAAGCGCAGCAAGAGCATCAGGAATTAATGTTAATAAAATTTTAATAATTGTTTATTCACTTTGTGGATTTTTATCAGGTATTGGAGCATTAATTTTAGCAGGCAGAACAGACTCTGGTTATCCTAATGCAGGATTACAATCTGAATTGGATGCTATCGCAGCATGTATAATTGGTGGAGCTAGTTTCTTTGGTGGTAGAGGAACTGTTCTTGGAGTTTTTGCTGGAGTAATGATTATGGGAATTTTAAGAAATGGACTTAATTTGATGGATGTAAGTTCTTTCTGGCAACAAGTATTGATTGGCTCAATCATTGTATTAGCAGTTTACGTGGATGTTTTAAGAAGAGATTTCGGCACGAGAAAATAAACACGTCAAAGTTGAATAGATGCTATCATAAGAGACCCTGTAAACAGTTGAATTTTTTTTAAAAATTTTATTAAATTAAGTTTTAATAATTATTAAAGGGGAAATTTATGAGAGAACTATCAAGAAAAATTGTTGTTTTAGTATCAGCAATTTTTTTATCGATAAGCATGATTTCAGCTTCTTTTGCTGATGGTCATGGTAAAAAAATCTTGTTCAGTATTAAAGGTCCTGGGTCTGGAAATCCTTTCTGGGCTTCAGTTACAAAAGGTGCTGAAGAAGAAGCTAAAAAATTAGGTGTTAAGTTAATCTTGGTTGCGCCACCTCAAGAAGGTGATGTTCAAGCACAAATTAACCAAGTGGAAGACCAACTAGCTAAAGGTGTTGATGCTTTAGCTCTTGCACCAGGAGATCCAAATGCATTTGCTCCAATTGTAGATGACGCTATCAAAAGTGGTGTTCCAGTTGTATTTGTAGATACAAAAGGGATCAATGAAGGTGTTACTTTTATTGGAACTAACAATATGAATGGAGCAGAATTAGCTGCTAAATTCATTTGTGACAAAACTCCAAAAGGTTCAGATGTTGCAATTTTGACTGGAATAGAGTCTCAATCAACAGCTTTACTAAGAAGAGACGGTGCAATTAAAGGATTTAAAAATTGTGGTTTAAATATAGTTGCTACTCAAACAGCTGAGTGGGACACTGCAAAAGGTAGATCAGTTACTGAATCTATTATTTTGAAAAATCCTAACATCAAAGCAATATTTGCTTCAAATGACAATATGGGCTTAGGTGCTATGCAAGCTCTTAAAGATGCAGATATGAATGATGTTGTCGTTGTTGGTTTTGATGCAACTCCAGATGCTGCTACAAGTATCTTAAAAGGTGAAATGACTGCAACTATTGCTCAGTTCTCATATAACATGGGTGCTTACGGTGTTAAATATGCACTTGAGCTAGCTAATGGTGGAAGTATTGATCCAAACATTGATACTGGAACACAACTAGTAACAAAAGAAAACGCTAACGATTTTAAATAATCATTAGTCTATAACATTTAAAAAAGGGTGGAATTTTTATTCCACCCTTTTTTTTTATGTAATATAATCTTTTAATGTTAATAAATATTAACCCAATTTTAAGCCCTGATTTACTTTTTCATTTAAGATCTATGGGTCATGGCGAGAAAATTATTCTTGCTGATGCTAATTTTCCTGCAAACTCTATGAACAAGAATGTAATACGATTAGATGGGGTAGATATTAAAAGTGCAGCAAATGCAATTTTATCTGTTTTTCCATTAGATAGTTTTACCGTATCACAAGGGGGCTCACCTGCACTTAGAATGGAAGTAGATGATAAACCAGACGAACTAACTGAAACTCATAAAGAATTTATTGAAGCAGTAAAAAATAATTCTGGTCCCCAATGGAAAGTAGGATCAATTTCAAGACAAAATTTTTATGAAGAAGCAAAAAAAGCATATTGCATTGTAACCACTACAGATGCTCGACCTTTTGGATGTTTTATTATTACTAAAGGAGTAATTCTTCCTGATGGTAAAGTCTGGTCTTAATTAAATGAAATCTATATGTGTATTTGGAGTATTTGTTGCAGACTTATGTTTTATTGGTGAAAAAATTCCTGAAGTGGGGCAAACTATTTTAGGAACAAAACACTTAATAGGACCTGGTGGAAAAGGATCTAACCAAGCCATTGCTGCAGCAAGACTTGGCGGAAACATAAGTTTTATTACAAAAATAGGTGATGATAATAATGCTGAAATGGCACTAAATTTATATAAATCCTCTGGGGTAAATATCGATTATATTATTAAAGACAAAAATCACTCAACTGGTGTAGCTGGTATTATGATTAATGCTAATACAGGTGATAATGCAATAAACATCATACCAGGCGCTGCTGGCACTTTAAATAGTTCTGATATAGATAATAATTTAAAAGCAATCGAGAAGTCAGATATATTCTTAACACAATTAGAAACACCATACGATGTTACTAGTTATGCTTTACAAAAAGCAAAAGATACTGGATCAATTACTATTTTAAATCCAGCTCCGGCTTCAAAAATATCTGAGAATGACTTTAAAAACATAGACTATTTTACACCAAATGAAACTGAGGCTAGTTTTTATTTAGAAAAGAAAATAGAAACAAAATCTGAAATAGAAAATGCAGCTAAAGAATTCTTAAAAAAAGGAGTAAAAAATATTCTAATAACTCTAGGTTCTAAAGGAGCTTATTTTTCAAATGGAATCGAAAACCATTTTGTAGATGCTCATAAATTAAAAGACGATGTAAAAGATACTACTGGAGCAGGAGATGCATTCAATGGAGCTTTTAGTGTGGCATTAGCTAAATCGTTAAAAATTGTTGATGCATTAGAATTTTCTAATAAAGTTGCTGGCATTTCTACAACTAAAGAAGGGGCTGCAAATTCAATGCCAAGTATCAATGAAGTAGAAAATTATTAATTACTCAATAATTTTAAATTCTGATTTATATTTATCTGTAATCTTAAGCCCAAGCCCTGGAACATTATCATCTAGATCTATCATTCCGTCTATTGGAGCAGGATCACCTTCAAAAATATAATAAAATAGTTCGTTACCAATTTCTACATCATGAACTGGAAAAAACTCTGAGATAGGACAATTAAAATTGGACATTGTTAAATGATAGTTATGCATTTGACCTGCATGTGGAATTACTGGAACTTGATAAGCCTCTGCAAGAGCATTTATTTTCTGAGCGATTGTAAATCCACCAACTCTATTATTATCATATTGAATGTAGCTAACTGCATTGAAATCTAACAATTGTTTAAAACCAAATAGATTAAATTCATGTTCTCCCCCAGAAATTGGTATAGCGTTCATATTATTCAGTTCCGCATACCCATGAATATCATCAGCAATAACTGGTTCTTCTAACCATCTTGGGTTAAATTTTACCAATTTAGGTATCATTCTTTTAGAATAATCTAGGTTCCAACCCATATAACATTCTAACATTAAGTCAGCATCATCCCCGATTACTTCTCTTACAGCTTCTACAAGTTCAATGTTTTTTCTCATACCCTCAGGTCCATCTTTTGGCCCCCAACCAAATCTCATTTTAAACATTTTAAAACCTTGTTTTTTATATTTTTCAGCTTCATTTTGTAAATCTTTGATAGGTTGGCTATAAAGTTTTGATGCATAAACAGGTATCTTTTTTTTTGTTCTACCCCCTAACAATTTAAATACGGGTTTGTTAGTTAACTTTCCTAATATATCCCAAATAGCAATATCAATTGCAGATATTGCAACCATACCCAAACCTCTTCTTCCCCATGCATGAGTTCTTCTATACATTTTTTCCCAGATGTAAGTGTAATCAAAAGGATCTTCTCCTATAACTAATGGTTTAAGATACTCATCAATAGTTTTTTTTACTAACTGAGGTGCAAGAGCTGCATTACCAATTCCAATATGACCATCATCAGTTTCAATTTCACAAATTAACCATTCATGAAATCTGAAAGAGCCCATGGCATCTGATTTTTCATAAAGTAAATCTGATGCATTTGTGCAAAAATTATTTTGTGGAGGAACCGTTTTACCATTCCATTGATATACTTTTGTTCTTATATATTTAATTTTAGACATTTAATTTAAATTTTGAGCCATCCTTAATGCTATTCTAAACGATTGCAATGTTGGCTCCAAATTTGCCTGATTTTTTCCAGCAATATCGAAAGCAGTTCCATGCGCAGGTGTTGTTATTGGAATTGGAAGACCACCTTGAACTGTTACCCCTCTATCAAATCCAAAAGCCTTTAGTCCAGATTGAAGAGCATCATGATACATTCCAACAATACAATCATGATTTTTATTTTTAAATGCTGTAATGAAAGAAGTATCACATGGCAAAGGACCATCAGCATTAATACCAAGTTTTTTTGCTTCTTCTATTGCTGGTATTATCTCATCTTTTTCTTCATTACCAAACTCTGCATGAGGGTTAAGAGCTTGAACCGCAACTCTTGGATTTTCTATACCGTTTAATTTCATTGCTTCATTAATCAATTTTATTGGCTTCATTATTTTATCTTTCTTAATATGTTCTGGAACTTCTTTGATAGGTATATGAGATGTCACTCGTGCAGTCCAAAAATTATCTACTACATTAAATTCACAAAAAAAACTTTTTACATTTAATTTATCAGCCATATGATGTAATTCGTCATCAAATTTACATCCACCTAGTTTTAAGCTTGTCTTATTAAAAGGACCAAAATTAATGGCATCAATTTTTTTTTCTTTCGCAAGTTCTAGTGCTAAATTTAATGCATTTAAAACTGTTTCCCCAGATTCTGCAGAGCACTCTGATAAATTATAATCTTTGTTTTTACCCTTAGAGATATCTAAAAAATACTTACTTTTTTTATCAAAATTTATTTCATCAAAATCAGTAACAATTTCTAGGTCTGAATTATTTCCTGAAATTTTATCTCCAGCGTTTAAAATATTTTTTTCACCAATTATAGTAATGTTTGCGTTTGATAGTTCGTTTTGGGTCAAAAGTTTTGATATAAGTTCTGGTCCAATACCTGATGGATCTCCTAGCAATAAAGCAATATTTTTTTTCTTATTTGTCATCTTTTTTCTTACTGTTTCTAACAGATTATGATTAAATATTTAAATATAAATTAACTTAAGAGGGAAATAATGAAAAAAAGCTTTAAACTATTTTTAGCTGCTGCATTTTTAGTAACTGAATTTTTCGTTGTAGCACTTCCACTTATGATTACATCTGCAAAAGCAGATGGTCATCCAATACAAGCAATTACTCATGCTGGTTTTGGTGGTGGAACAGATGTTACTACTAGAATGATGTTATTAAGAGCAAGAAGAGTTTTAAAACAAGACATGCAATTAGTTAATAAAAAAGGTGGTGGTGGAGCTGCATCTATGGACTATATGATGACACTTCCTGCTGATGGTAATCACACTTTGACTTGGACTACTGGTCACGCTGTATCAATGGCTTTAGGTAAAACAAAAGTCAAAATAAGTGATATGCAACCACTAGCTAGAGGAACTGATGATCCTCAACTATTTGTTGTTAACTGTAATAATGACATTAAAGATGCTAAGAAATTTATTAGCACGCAAAAATCAAAATCACTAAAATATGGAACAACTCACACTGGCGGAATTGATGATGTTAGTGCAATTGCATTTACTAAAAAAGGTGGATTAAAAGATCCAACTATTGTTGCTTACAAAGGTGTTGCACCAATTAAAACTAATCTAATCAAGGGAGATATTGATGTAGGAGTTTTAAATTTAGGTGAGGCCCTAACTGAAATTAATGAAGGCAAACTTTGTGTTTCAGTTGTATTAGCAAATAATAGAATGGCTAAAATAGGAGATTCTCCAACAGCGAAAGAATTAGGGATACCTGTTTCTTTATCTACTGTTAGAGGTTTCGTAACTAAAAAAGGTGCTCCAGCAGACAGAGTTAAGCAACTAGAAGCTGGAATGATGAAAGCTATGAGTCACAACTACTATAAAAATTTCCTAACAGAAATTGGTCTTGATGAGACTAGTGTTGTAGGTGCAGATGAATGGGGCAAGCAAATGGAAGAAATGCTTGCTGAAATGACAGCTCAACTCAAAGCATTGGGTTACATTAATTAATAAATTTTGTACATTTAAATGAATGATGTACATAAAGAAAAAGGGACAAACAAAAGTTTGTCCCTTTTTTTTAAAAGTTCATTCATTGTATCAGCTGTAATAATAGTAATTTCTTCAATCCTATTATACTTTACGTTTACTTTTGATATAGTGCCTCCTATATTAAATAGAGGTATACAGCCAGCAACATTTCCAAAGGCCCTACTAATTTTAATTATTGCACTAACTTTATTAACTTATTTTATTTCTCTTAAAAATCCATGGAAAAATGAAAAAAAATTACCTAATTCATTTTACATCACTTTACTTTCATTTGTAGTTTTTATAATTGTTTCAAAATTTTTAGATTTCTTTTTAGGCATAGCATTACTTTCAATCATAGTTTCTTACTTTTGGGGAGAAAGAAGAGTTACCTATTTAATAATGGTATCAATTATATTTCCTTTAATTGTTTTTGTATTTTTTGAAACAATTTTAGGATTACGATTTCCACCTGGAATTATTACAAATCTTTATTACGGATAAAATGGAAAATTTAGGTTTAATCTTTGCTCCTTTATTTAGTTATAAATTATTAATTGTTTTATTTTTTGGAACAATTTTTGGATTAATTCTTGGAGTTCTTCCTGGACTAGGACCAACAACAGGCGGTGCTTTAATATTACCATTTACGATGACACTAGATCCACTATCTGCAATTGTATTACTGACTGCAATTTATTGTGCAGGAACTTATGGAGGTGCGATTACCGCAATTTTAATAAATACCCCTGGAACTCCTGCAGCAGCAGCCACATGTTTAGATGGTTACCCTTTAGCACAAAAAGGAGAAGCTGGTAGAGCTTTAGGTATGGCAACTGTCTCAAGCGTAATTGGTGGAATTGCTAGTGTTGTAGTTCTTATATTTTTTGCACCTTTACTTGCAAATTTAGCTTACGAATTCGGCCAACCTGAATATTTTGCTCTTGCAATTTTTGGATTAACTATGCTTGCATCAATTGGCGAAGGTAGTCCTATTAAAAATTTAATTGCTGGTGCTTTTGGAATTCTAATTTCAACTGTTGGTAAAGATTTTATGACATCTATAGATAGGTTTACATTTGGAATTAATGAATTGACTGAAGGTATTGGTTTTATTCCAGTAGTAGTAGGTTTATTTGCTATTAGTGAAATGTTAACTCAATCTACTTTAATTAATCAAATATTTAATAGAGTAGCTTTAAAGGCAGTTAAACTTCCGTCAATCGATGATTATAAAAAAACTTGGAAAACAATAATTAGATCTAGCGGCATAGGATCATTCATTGGTGTTTTACCAGCAGAGGGAGGAACAGTTGCATCATTAATAGGATATGCTGAAGCAAAAAGATGGTCAAAAAAACCTGAGGATTTTGGAAAAGGATCAATTGAAGGAATAGCTGGAGCTGAAGCAGCAAATAATGCTGCTACTGGAGGAGCTATGGTTCCAACTCTAGCTTTAGGCATTCCTGGTAGTGCGACTACAGCAGTAATACTTACAGGATTGATCATACATGGTGTAAGACCGGGTCCAGATTTATTTAGAGAGCAACCTGAGTTTCTTTATGGAATATTTGGATCAATGCTAATTGCAAATATTTTATTCTTCGTATTAGGATTTTTTGGAGCTAAAATATTTGCAAGAATAACTCTAGTTCCAAATAAATTATTATGGCCGATGATTTTTGCAGTTTCTGTTTGTGGAACATATTCATTAAATCAGTCAATTATTGATGTTTGGTTGATGCTATTATTTGGAGTTATTGGCTTTTTTATGAGAAGATATGGATTTTCAGTTGTACCTGTAATTATAGGTTTAATTTTAGGTGAATTAGTAGAGGGAACTTTAAGACAATCGCTTGTTATTTTTGATGGGAACTGGTTAATGTTCCTTCAAAGACCTATAGCTTTAACATTTTTTGTTTTATCTTTAATTGCTTTAAGTTTTCCATTAATAAAGAGAAAGAAAAAAAATGATAAAGTTTGATCTAAGTAACAGAGTTGCAGTTATAACAGGTGGAGCCCAAGGTTTTGGATTTGCAATAGCGGAAAGATTCATTCAATCAGGAGCAAAAGTTGTTATATGGGATATTGATGAACGAGAAGCAAAGAAAGCTGTTGAAAAAATAAATTCAGAAAACATAAGTTATAAAATTGTAAATGTATGTAACTTTAAAGAGATTTCTAAAAGCTTAAAAGATATTGAGACTGAACATAATAAAATAGATATCTTTGTAAATAATGCTGGGATAACCGGCATGAACAAAACAGTTGCAGAATATCCTATTGAGGAATGGGAAAAAGTAATTCAATTAAATTTAAATGCAGTATTTTACTGTTGCAAAGCAGTTGTTCCTTATTTGGAAAAAAATAATTATGGAAGAATAGTTAATATTGCATCAATTGCTGGAAAAGAAGGCAATCCTAATGCTGGAGCTTATAGTACATCAAAAGCTGGAGTTATTGGTTTAACAAAATCTCTAGGAAAAGAATTAGCATTAAAAAATATAGCAGTAAATTGCGTAACACCAGCGGCTGCAAAAACAAGAATATTTGATCAAATGACCGAAGAGCATATAAATTACATGCTTTCAAAGATTCCAAGAAATAAGTTTGCAAAAGTTAATGAATTGGCCTCTTTAGTAACTTACTTAGCTAGTGAAGAAAACTCTTTTGCAACTGCAGCAGTGTTTGATCTAAGCGGGGGAAGAGCTACTTATTAATGTATTTAATATAATATTTTTTTTATGAAATACTCTGCATCTAAAAATAGATACTCAAATATGTTATATAGGACTTGCGGTGACAGCGGTGTAAAATTACCTTTAATAAGCTTGGGTCTTTGGCATAATTTTGGAGCCAAAATCCCACTTTCAAGTATTAAAAAAATCTTATTTTACGCTTTTGATAGAGGTATTACTCATTTTGATTTGGCAAATAATTATGGCCCACCATATGGAAGTACTGAAATTAATTTTGGAAAAATAATAAGCAAAGACTTAAAAAAATATAGAGACGAACTCATCATATCATCTAAAGCTGGTTATGATATGTGGGAAGGACCCTATGGAGAATGGGGATCAAAAAAACATATTATTGCAAGTTGTGATCAAAGTTTAAAAAGAATGAAAGTTGATTATTTTGACATATTTTATTCTCATAGATTTGACCCAAATACACCTTTAGAAGAGACAGTAGATGCCTTAGAAAGTATTTATAAATCTGGAAAAGCTTTATATATTGGCATTTCATCTTATTCCTCCAAAAAGACAAATCAAATTTATAAAATTTTAAAATCAAGAAATATTAAATTGTTTATTCATCAACCATCATATTCGCTAATAAATAGATGGATTGAAAAAGATTTAACTAAGACAATAAGAAAACTAAAAATTGGATGTATTGCTTTTTCTCCACTAGCTCAAGGAATGCTATCAGATAAATATTTAAAAAAGATACCTAAAGTTTCAAGAGCAAGTGATGTTACATCATACTTAGATAAATCATTAATAACAAAAAAAAACTTAAAGATTGTTTCTGATTTAAATAAGATTGCAATTAAAAGAGGGCAATCTTTATCTCAAATGGCAATCTCTTGGGTTTTATCAAAAAATTATGTAACATCTGCTCTAATAGGAGTTAGAAGTTTAAATCAATTAAAAGAGAATTTGGAAAGTCTAAACAAACTTAGATTTTCAGCCTCTGAAATGAAAATAATTAATAAAACTGCAAAAGATGGTAATATTAACATCTGGAAGCAGTCAAGCTCATATTAAAATGTATATTGGTATTGATTTAGGTGGAACTAAAACGGAGTCGATTATATTAGATAATAAAGGTAATGAGTTAGAGAGAATAAGAAAATCAACTCCAAAAAATTACAATGGCACACTTGATATAGTTTGTGAACTAGTAAATTATTTAGAAGATAAATATAAATCTAAATGTAGTGTAGGTGTAGGTTCTCCTGGAGCTCTTTCTTTTGAAAACGACTGTATAAAAGGCGGTAATTCAACATGGTTAAATAATAGACCACTAAAAAAAGATTTAGAACTTAGATTAAATCGAAATATTTTTTTAGAAAATGATGCAAACTGTTTTGCATTATCGGAGTCAATTGACGGAGCAGGAAAAAATGATGATGTTGTTTTTGGAGTAATAATTGGAACAGGAGTTGGTGGAGGTCTCGTTATAAACAATAAAATTATCAATGGTCATAATAACATAACTGGAGAGTGGGGCCATAATCAGATGCCACTGGGCTCAAATGACAAATGGAATAGACATGATTGTTATTGTGGAAAAAAAGGATGTATAGAAACTTTTCTATCGGGACCAGGTTTCTCAAGACATTTTTTTGATATGTTTAAAATTAATCTCGATGCTAAAATTATACAAGATAATGCTAATAATGGAGATGAAAAATCTTTAGAATTTATTTCTCAATATCTAGACTATCTAGCAAGAGGACTTTCCCAAGTCATAAATATTGTTGATCCTGGAGCTATAGTTTTAGGTGGAGGTGTTTCAAATATGAAGCAAATTTATGAGAATATAAATCCTAAATTAAAAAAATATGTGTTTAGTGACACTGTAAATACAAAAGTATTAAAACATATTCACGGTGACTCTAGCGGCGTAAGAGGAGCTGCAGATTTAGGAAGATCTAACGATACAATATAAATTTAAATAATGAAAAAATATAAAATCGGTTTTATTGGAATAGGTTTAATGGGATTTCCAATGGCTAAAAATCTTCTAAAATCAAAATATGAAGTTAAAGTTTTTAATAGAACTAAAAATAAAGCCATTAGACTAAAAAAATTTGGTGCGAAAGTATGTAATTCTCTAAAGGAAGTTGTTAAGGACCAGGATCTAATAATTACCATGTTGTCTGATGATAGGGCTATAAAAAAAATATATTTTAATTCAGAATTTTTAAAAAATTTAAAAAAAGGATCTACAGTCATTGATATGAGTTCTGCAAACCCTAGAACAGCAATTAATTTATCAAAATTATTAAAAAAATATAAAATTAATTTTTTAGACGCACCAGTTTCCGGAGGCACCAATGGCGCAGAGAATGCAGAGCTCGCCATAATGGTTGGTGGAGATAAGAAAGTTTTTTCTAAAAATTTAAATATATTTAAGAAATTAGGCAATCCTGTTTTAGTTGGAAAAAATTCCGCAGGTCAAATAGCAAAATTAGCTAATCAAATAATAGTTGGAATTACAATAGGATCTGTTTCAGAAGCAATTAAACTATCACAAAAAAATAACGTAAATCCAATTAATATTCTCAAAGCATTGAAAGGAGGATGGGCTGACAGTAAAGTATTGCAAACTCACGGACTAAGAATGATCAAAAATGATTTTAAACCAAGAGGAAAAAATTTTTCGCAATTAAAAGATATGAATAACATCCTTGATTGTGCAAAAAATAAAAAGTTAGAATTACCTTTATCTAAAATAGTAAAAAAAATGTATAATAAACTTGTTAAAAAGGGTTTAGGTAATTATGATCATAGTTCGTTATACAAAAGCTATAAATAATTATTGGAGATGAAATGAAATTACTAAGAATAGGAGAAAAAAATAAAGAAAAGCCAGCTATATTAGATAAAGATGGAAAGTTGAGAGATATATCCAAACATATAATTGATTTAGATCCAACTCATTTAAATTTTGAAACATTTGAAAAAATTAAACAAATTGATTTATCATCACAGCCCGAGATTTCAAATAATACAAGAATTGGTTCATGCATAACTAAACCAGGAAAATTTATTGCAATTGGATTAAATTTTTCTGACCATGCAGCGGAAACTGGAGCAAAACCACCAACAGAACCAATTGTATTTATGAAAGCCACTAGTTCAATCAATGGACCAAATGATAATATTGAAATTACAAGCTATTCAAACAAACTAGATTGGGAAGTTGAGCTAGGTTTAGTTATTGGAAAAAATGCTAAAAATATTCCAGAGAAAAATTCACAAGATTATATCTTAGGCTATTGTTTAGTGAATGACGTAAGTGAGAGGGAGTGGCAAATAGAAAAAATGGGACAGTGGGTAAAAGGAAAGTCGCACGATACATTTGGTCCTGTTGGTCCATATCTTGTGACCAAAGATGAGATTAATGATGTAAACAACCTAAATATGGAATTAGATTTAAATGGTGAACGAATGCAAACGGGTAATACAAAAACAATGATTTTTAATGTAGATCATATTGTTTCATATGTTAGCAGATATATGTCTCTTCAACCTGGAGATATCATTACCACAGGAACACCCCCAGGAGTTGGAATGGGAATGAAGCCACAAAAATTTTTAAAAGCAGGTGATGAAATGAGGCTTTCAATTGAACTTCTTGGTGAACAAAAATCAAAAGTAGTAGCAATTTAATCCAAATATAATCTCTTTTTTGATATAATAAATTGTGATCAAAAGAGACCTATACTACGAAAGAATTCCTACAAAATCATTAAGAGAGGATGTTAGGTTTTTAGGAAATTCATTAGGAAATGTAATTAAAGAACAAGAAGGTAAAAGCTTTTATAATCTTGTTGAGAAAATTAGAAAGTTATCAAAAGCAAATAAAATCCAAAAAAAATCATATAAAAAAATTTCTAGTGAAATAAAAAGTATTAATCCTAAAAATACTTACAAGCTTGCAAGAGCATTTAATCATTTTATGAATTTTATAAATCTAGCTGAGTCTATTGATGCATCTAGACAACTAAACCAATATGAAAATAAAAGAGACGGCAAAAATCAAAAAAATATTTTTATAGAAGAAATTTTTGAGAAATTATTTAAAAATAAAAAAATTAATAATAATAAAATATATAGTTTTGCAAAAAATTTAAATATTGGAATAGTTTTGACAGCCCATCCAACAGAGGTCAAAAGAAGAACTTTAATTCAAAAATACCATAAAATTACAGAAATACTTGAGGATAGAGAGTTATTTAAAGATCACTCTTCAAAAATAAAATCTTTAAATAAAAAAATTCATGATGAATTTACCATTATCTGGAATACAGATGACTTAAAAAGATCAAAACCGTCTCCAGCCGATGAAGCGCGATGGGGTCTTGCAATAATAGAGGATAGTCTTTGGGAAACTATTCCAAAAGTCTACAGAAGACTCAATGATATATTTTTGAAAAATATGGGTAAAGGTTTGCCAAAAAATTTTAATCCTATTGAGTTTGGATCATGGATGGGAGGTGATAGAGACGGAAATCCAAATGTAACTTCAAAAGTAACAAAAGAAGTTTTGTTATTATCAAGATGGGAAGCGGCAAAATTGTATGAAAAAGAACTTACCAAATTAATTAGATCATATTCAATGAAAAAGTGTTCAAAAAAAATTCAAAAACTTACAGGAAAATCATTTGAACCTTACAGAGTTTTCTTAAGACCTTTAAGAGATAAAATGCGATTTACTCATCGAGCAATTGAACAGTTTATAGTGAACAAAAAACCTTTAGACTATAACAAATTGCTAAACTCAAAAGAAGAAATTTTAAAACCCCTTAGAATTGTCCGTGAATCTTTAGAGGAAAATCAAAGTGAAAATATCGCAAGCGGTGAATTATTAGACTTAATGAGAAGAGCAAAATGTTTTGGAATTAATTTAGCAAAACTAGATATTAGACAAGAATCATCTAGACACTCACAATTAATTAATGAACTTGTTCAGAAAAAAAATAAACACAATTATTTAAAATGGAGTGAGGAGGAAAAAATTAAATTTTTATCATCTAAGATGAAAAAAAAATCCAATTTCATCAAAAATTTTAATTTTAAAAATAAAGAAAACAAAGAAGTTTGGTCAACATTTAAAATTTTATCTGAAGAGCCACCTGAATGTTTGGGGGCTTATGTTATTTCAATGACATCATCTGCATCTGATATTCTCTCTGTTTTATATTTGCAAAAAGAAGCAAATATTAAGAATAGATTAAGAGTTGTCCCATTATTTGAAACATTAGATGACTTAATTAATGCAAAATCAATAATGGCCAGCTTGTTTTCATTAAAGTGGTACAGAGATTTAATAAAAAATAAACAAGAAGTCATGATTGGATATTCAGACTCAAGCAAAGATGCTGGAAAAATTTGTGCAAGTTGGCATCAATATAAGGCTCAAGAAGAAATTATTAAAATTGCAAAAAAATATAAAATAGATGTTACTTTCTTTCATGGAAGAGGTGGTTCAGCGGGTAGAGGTGGAGGCCCAATTCAAGCTACTTTAAAATCTCAGCCGCCAAATACAGTTAATGGAAAAATTAGAATAACCGATCAAGGAGAAGTTATTCAGCAGAAATATGGATATCAGCCTTTAGCAATTTATAATTTATGTAGCTATATAGGAGCAGTAATGGAGGCAACATTAACACCACCTCCAGTCCCTAAAAAAGATTGGAGGAATCTAATTGAAAAAATGTCTGATATTTCAAAAAGTTCATATAGAAAAAATATTAATCAAAGTTCAGATTTTATTAAATATTTTAAAACCGTTACGCCACATGTGTCTTTAGGAAAACTTTCAATTGGATCAAGACCGTCTAAAAGAAAGAATATTGATAATATCAAAGGTTTAAGAGCAATACCCTGGGTATTTGCTTGGACTCAAATAAGACTAATGCTCCCAGCATGGCTTGGAAGTGCAGAAGCTTTAAGATATTCATCGATAGAAAAATTTGAGAAAACACTAATAGATATGGAAAAAAATTGGCCTTTCTTCAATTCAATGATGGATATCTTGGATATGGTAATTTCAAAAGTGGACCCAGATATTTCAAAAATATATGAGGAATACTTAGCTGATAAAGATTTAAAAAGAGTTGGAAAAAAACTTAGGTTCCAATTCGAAGTTATTAAAAAATTAAATAAAAAGATTACGCCTAAAGAAATTATAAATGAAAGAAAAAAGTTTAGATCAGGAGTTATTGTAAGAAATATTTACACAGAAGTATTAAATATAATTCAAGCAGTAGTTATGAATAAAATCAAAAATAAAAAATTAAATTCAGAAAAAAAAAATGATCTTAATGATGCATTATTAACATCTATTGCAGGTATTTCAGCTGCAATGAAAAATACTGGTTAAATGATAGAATTATTTGTTGCATTTGGAGCTGGATTGATAAGCTTTTTATCTCCATGTGTACTTCCATTAATACCTGGATATATATCTTATATTTCTGGAAGCTCTTTAAATGAGTTATTAGAAAAAAAAACAATTAATATATTCCCTATAGTTTTATTTACTTTTGGTTTTTCCATTGTTTTTATAAGCTTTGGAGCTACTGCAACTTTTTTAGGTTCTTTAATTTTAAGTAACTCTTTTGAATTAAGAATTATTGCAGGAAGTATAATAATCATTTTCTCCCTTCATATTATGGGATTAATTAATATTAAGTTTTTAAATTATGAAAAAAGAATTAATACTGAGATTAAATCAGGAAATTTTAGCTCAATATTAGTTGGTATGGCATTTGGATTTGGATGGACTCCATGTATTGGACCTATTTTGGGATCAATATTGGCTTTAGCTTCAATTGAGCAAAGTTTGAACCGAGGTATATTGTTACTTGTGTTCTATTCACTTGGTTTAGCACTACCATTTATTGCATCAGGTTATTTGATTCAACGTTTTATGGTTGTTACAAAAAATCTAAAATCAAAAATGATAACTATTTCAAGAATTGGTGGAGGATTATTATTGATAACAGGAATATTAATGATTACAAACCAGTTGCAAGCTTTAGGATTTTACATATTAAAGTATTTTCCTTTACTTCAGAAACTTGGATAAAAATGAAAATATACCAAATCGATTGCAGCGCTAGAAAAGAGGGTTCTACCTCAAGGATGCTTGCAAAAAAAATACTTGATAAAGTTAAAAAAGATGATGATGAAGTCATTTATAGAGATCTAGATGACGAAATGCTTTTTATATCTGGTTTAACTGAGTCTGGAATGAAAATTCCAGAAAATGAGCAAACAGATGAACATAAAAAAATGTTTGAATTGTCTGATAAGTTAGTATCAGAGTTAAAAGAATGTGATGTAATTATTATATCAGTGCCAATTTATAATTTTGGCCCACCAGCAACACTTAAAGCTTGGGCTGATCTTGCAGCCAGAGTAAAGTTGACATTTAAATATGGGGATGACGGAAGAAGAAAAGGTTTATTAGAAGATAAGCAGGTCTATTTAGTAATTACTTCTGGCGGAACAAAAATACAAGGTGAAGAAGACTTTTTAACTCCGTGGTTGATACATATGTTAAATTTTTTTGGTATTAAAAAAATCGATATAGTTGCAGCAGATCAAATGGCTTTAGATTATGAAAAGTCGATAAAAAACGCTGAAGAAAAAATAAAAGAATTATTTAAAGATTAAATTTTCTTTTTAAATGTCTAAGTTTACCTTCTGTACTGTCGAAATCAATGTAGCATCCTTGTAAATATCTATCACCTTCGTTAACATCATACTTTGTTCTTCCATGAAGTAATCTATGATTGTCCATCATTAATAAATCTCCAGTTTCTAATTTAAATTCAACTTTATATTTATCAGAGTTATATAATTCAGAAATTTTATTTCTAGCTTTATAGAATAAATCCAATTTTGATTTTTCTAATATCGGAGCATAATCTAATCTTGGACTAAATCTAACTTGTTTAAAATTATTTTTTTCATCCAATTTAATTAACTCAGACATATCTTCTAGAACAACTGTTTTGTCTATAAATTTAAATTTTACTTTTACTGAAGATAAAATTTCATAATATTCTGGATAATCCTCTTTAATTTTTTCACTTACTGTGTAACCATCAACCAAGGTAGAATTTCCTCCACTCACATTATTTGTAATACAATGCAATAATTGAACACAAGGAACTGGTTTTCTATACGGATTATCTGTATGTGGAGATAATGCTAATGATGTATAAGCCAAATCATTTGGATTAGGTACAGATCTTACATTAAAAAATTCCCCAAAATTTGTTCTTCTGACACTACCAATCGAATTTGCAAATTTGATAATAAAATTATCTTGAGTTGGAACATTAGTTAAAACTACAAAACCATACTTATAGAATGATACTAATAAATCATACATGATTTTTTTTTCAAAAATATCATTTTCAAATTTAAATTTTTGAAAATTGTTAAAATTTGAGTCCCATTTAATTTTGTCAATTGAAATAGGATCAAGATTTTGTGATTTATACTCATTTAATATTTGATCTTCTTTTATTTTATAATTGGTTCCATCATTGAAAAATAAATTAAGCAATCCATCTTCACTCTCAATTTTTTCTATATCAATGTTAGTATTTATAGAATTTGGATCAAATAATCTTTGTTGATTTCCTTTATCCATAGCATCTTCGTTATTTATTCTTTCTCTAAGCCAAAATGGATGTATTTCTTCTTTATTATTTCCACTATTTATAAATACTTTTTTAGAATCGATTTCTATTTTCATCTATCTAGATTCATCTATCAAATTCTAAAATTTTCAAGATATTTTATTTGAACTAGTTGTATATTTTAACTATTACTCATCAGATAAATGACCTTCAAAAAAACAAAAGATTTCAAGATTTATTACACCTTTTTGAATAAGCTTGCTAAGGATTTAACTAATTTTTATTACACCAAACTTAACAAAACTTTTACAATTAATAACAAGTTAAAAGGCAAGGGTTATGATCCTGTTACCAGTGCTGATAAAGCTTTTGAAAAATTTATAAGAAAAAAGATTAATGATAAGTTCCCAGATCATCAAATTATCGGTGAAGAGTTTGGAGCAAAAAAGACAAAAAGTCTATTTTCATGGATAATTGACCCAATTGATGGGACAAGATCATTTGTAGCTGGAAATCCTACATGGAGCAATTTAATTTCTCTAAATTATAACGACACCCCTATAATTGGTTTAGCAAATTTTCCAAGAATGAAAAGATACTATTTAAATCAAGATGATAAATCTGCTTTTGTGTTTGAAAATGGAAAAAAAAGAAAATTAAAAGTAAACAAAAAAATAAAATTTAATTATTTGAAATTAGCTGCTGCTTTTCACGGAACTTTGTCTTTTCAAAAACAAAAAAAAATAATGAAATTTATTAAGAGAATGCAGTTTCCATGTTTTGATGCACTAACATATTGCCAATTAGCAGAGGGAAGACTAGATATTGTAGCTCAATGTGCAAACAAAATTTGGGATATACATCCGATAATACCAATTATTAAAGCATCAGGTGGAATAATTACTACATGGGATAATAAAGATGCTTCATTAGGTGGAAACATAATTGTTTCAAATAATTTATCAAATCATAAAAAAATTTTAAAATTACTCAAGCCAGCTACATGAAAAATATAATTGTTCTTCAACACATTAAAATTGAGGATCCTGGTTATATTAAAGATTTAATGTTAAAGGATAAAGTTCATATTAAAACTGTAGAACTTGACGAAGGAGAAAAAATACCTGATGATTTAACTGGATTTGATGCAATGTTTTGTATGGGCGGACCAATGGATACTTGGATGGAAAAAGATTACCCTTGGTTAATAGAAGAGAAAAAAAAAATTAAAGAATTTGTAGTAGACTTAAATAAACCATATTTAGGTTTTTGTTTAGGTTGTCAATTATTAGGGGAGGTAGTTGGAGGTAAAGTAGTTAAATCAAAAAATCCAGAGATAGGTATTTTAGATATTAATTTTTTAAATAGTAAAAAGGACGATTTATTATTTAAAGAATATCCTGATATTATTAAATCACTCCAATGGCATTCATATGAAGTTCAAAATCTAGAAAATAATAATGATATAACTCTTTTAGCATCATCTCCTGAAACGAAATACCAAATTTTTAAATACAAAAAACATGCTTACGGTATTCAATTTCATATAGAGATAAAAGATACCACTGTAGGAGAATGGGGATGTGTGCCTGAATATAAGTCTGCTTTAGAGAGTCAGTTAGGACAAGGAGCTCTTGATAAATTTGATAGTGATGCGAAAGACAACATTCAATCTATGAACAAATATTCTAAAATTCTTTACGAAAACTTCAAAAAAATAGTCAATTAAATCACTTTAGTTTACATAATTAATAAGTTAGATTTTTATTTTAATAATATAGGAGAGAGAAATGAAGTATGGGTATTTTATAAAAATTTTATTGGCTTTTTTTCTAGCTTTTGCTCCAACACAAGCGTTTGCAAAAACTATTAAATGGTCAATGCAGGGTGATAGTTTAACACTTGATCCTCATGCTCAAAACGAAGGTCCTACCACTCAAGTATCTAGACAAGTATACGAAGCTCTAGTTACCAGAGGATTAGATATGAAAATTGGACCTCAACTAGCAACAGAGTGGAGAACTCAAGGTCCTAATACTTGGATCTTTAAATTAAGAGAAGATGTTAAATTTTCTGATGGAACTCCATTTACATCTGAAGACGTTGTATTTAGTATTTTAAGAGCAAAACAAAGAACATCTGATTTTAAAGAATATATTAGTACAGTATCAGGTGTAAAAGCAGTTAATGACTACACAGTAGAAATTACAACAAGTAAACCAAATCCAATTCTTTTAAACCAACTTTCAAACATTTTTATAATGTCAAAAAAATGGAGTGAAAAGAATTTTGCAGTCATGGCGCAGAACTGGGATGCTGGACAAGAAACATTTTCAGCTACGAATGCTATGGGAACTGGACCATTTAAAATTACATTAAGAGAACCAAATACTAAAACAGTTTTCAAACGTAATAAAAAATGGTGGGGTACTATGAAAGATGACAAAGTAACAGAAATTCATCTACTACCTATAAAAAATGCAGCTACTAGAGTTGCAGCTCTTTTATCTGGTGAAATTGATGTTGTTACTGATGCACCTGTACAAGATTTAGCTAGAATTAAAAATTCACCTGCTCACAAAGTTGAAAGCACTGCTCAAATGAGAACTATATTCCTTGGTATGGATCAGGGAGCCGATAAACTTAGAACAGGTAATACAGGTGATAATCCATTCAAAAAGAAAGCAGTTAGACAAGCTCTTTATCAAGCTATAGATATTGAAGCTATTAAGAAAAAAGTAATGAGAGGTTTAAGTGAACCTGCTGGAATAATTACTTTTCCAGGTGTTAATGGATACACAGAAGAACTTGATAAAAGACTTCCTTATGATGTAGCTGCTGCAAAAAAACTTCTAGCTGATGCTGGATATCCGAATGGATTTGAAGTTGAGCTTAGATGTCCAAATGACAGATATGTAAATGATGAAGCTATATGCACAGCTGTTGTTGGTATGTTAGGTAAAATCGGTGTTAAAGTAAATTTATTTGCCCAAACAAAAAGTAAGCACTTTAAAGAACTAAAAGATAATCAAGGTGACTTTTATATGTTAGGTTGGGGAGTTCCAACTTTAGATAGTCATTATGTTTTCCATTACTTGTATGAAAGTGGAGCAAGCTGGAACAGAGTTAACTTTAGTAACTCTGATGTAGATGCTGCGATAAGAGTTATGGAAGGTGAAGTTAACCTAGATAAGAGAAATGCTGCAATAGCTGAAGCTTGGAAAATAGTAAAAGATGATATTTCTTATCTTCCTTTACATCACCAAGTTATATCTTGGGCTGCAAAAAAAGATGTTAATGTTCCGATAAGACCGAATAACGAGCCGTTGTTCCGTTTTGCGAGCTTTGACTAAATAATTTATTACAAGCCCTTTTTAATTAAAGGGCTTGTATAAAAATAAAATTTCATAAATTGATAAAGTATTTTTTTAAACGATTGTTTCAATCTGCAATGGTTATGCTTGTCGTAGCTTTTGTATCTTTTTCTCTTTTTAATTTTGTAGGAGACCCAATAAATAACATGGTGGGTGAGGAAACATCAGATGAAGAAAGAGCTGAGTTAAGAGAAACCTTGGGTTTAATGGACCCAATTCATGTACAATTTACTAGGTTTATAATTAATGCCTCAAAAGGAGAATTTGGAATATCTTATCAATTAAGAAGACCAGTATCAGAATTAATCATTGAAAGATTACCGGCAACAATTGAATTAGTTTTAATATCTGCTCTAATTGCATTGGTTTCTGGTACTTTATTGGGAGTATATACAGGCATAAAAAGAAAAGGTTTTTTGAGTGATTTTATCTTAGCAGTTTCTTTATTAGGTGTTTCTCTTCCAACTTTTGTAATTGGTATTTTATTTATTTATCTTTTTGCAGTTATATTAGGCGTTCTACCATCGTTTGGAAGAGGTGAGGTAGTAGATCTAGGATTTTGGTCGACAGGCTTTTTAACCATATCAGGTTTAAAAGCAATTATATTACCGTCAGTTACTTTAAGTCTTTTTCAAATGACTTATATAATCAGGCTCGTCAGAGCTGAAATGATGGAAATACTTCAGACTGATTACATAAAGTTTGCAAGAGCCAGAGGCATTAATGAAAAAAGCATTAATTATAAGCACGCACTTAAAAATGGACTAATTCCAGTAATAACTATTGCTGGTATAAATATTGGAACATTAATTGCATTTTCAATTATTACGGAAACAGTATTTCAATGGCCAGGTATGGGATTTCTTTTTATTCAAGCTGTTCAGTTTGTAGATATTCCAATTATGTCAGCATATTTAGTATTTATAGCATTCGTTTTTGTAATGATAAATTTTATAGTCGATATCTTGTATTACTTTATAGATCCAAGAATTAGAGTTAAAGGAGATTCAGCTAGTGGATAATAAAGCTTTAACAACTTGGGATAAAATAAAAGATAGTGAAATTTATTTTAGTTTTATAAAATCTCCTACAGCAATAGTTTCATCGATATTATTAACAATAATATTTTTCTGTTCATTTTTTGTAGAATTTATTACACCTTATAATCCATTCGACCCATCTTCTTTATCTTTAATGGATGCATTCACCCCACCATCTTGGACTAGCGAAGGAAAAGTAGAATTTTTACTTGGTACTGATGGACAAGGAAGAGATATGTTATCGACTATTCTTTATGGATCTAGAATATCTTTGATTGTTGGTTTCTCAGCAATTTTATTTAGTTTAATTTTAGGAGTTGGATTAGGTCTTACTGCTGGTTTTTTTGGTGGTAAGTATGAAATGATTGTTATGAGATTAACTGATGTTCAGTTAACAGTTCCAAGTATTTTGATGGCACTTCTTGTTGATGGTATTGCGAGAGGTATAATTTCGCGTGAACTACATGATGAGATGGCAATATATGTTTTAATTTTTGCAATTGGTATTTCAGAGTGGCCACAGTTTGCAAGAGTATCAAGAGCAGCAACTTTAGTTGAAAAAAATAAAGATTATGTCTCAGCATCAACAATTATTGGAGTTTCTAATTTTATAGTAATGTTTAAACATATTCTTCCAAATATTATGAGACCAGTACTTGTTATAGGAACTATAGGTCTTGCATTAGCAATAATTGCAGAAGCCACATTGAGTTTTCTAGGTGTTGGCGTTCCTCCAACTACTCCTTCTTTAGGAACATTAATAAGACTTGGAAATGACTTTTTATTTTCTGGTGAATGGTGGATAACTTTTTTTCCAGCAATATTCTTAGTTGTTTTAGCTTTTTCCATTAATCTATTAGGAGACTGGATGAGAGACACTCTTAATCCTAAATTGAAAAAATGAGTTTTTTAAAAATACAAAATTTAAGTGTAGATTATAAATTGAGAAAAGAGACAGTTCATGCTGCAAAAGATATTAATATTGAGATAAAAAGAGGAGAAATTGTGGGATTAGTTGGGGAATCTGGGTCTGGAAAAAGTACTGTAGCAAATGCAATAATTGATTTAATTGACGAACCAGGGAAAGTATCTGAAGGATCAATTTATTTAAGCGACATAAATATTCATGAAAATAAAAAAAATATTCTAAGTTTAAGAGGAAAAAAAATTGGATTTATTTTTCAAGATCCTCAGACATCTTTAAATCCTATCTTAACAATTGGACAACAACTTATTGAAACAATCCAAACTCATTTAAACCTCAGTAACTCAAAAGCAAAAGAAAAAGCAATAAATCTTTTAAAAGAAGTAGGCATAAAAGATGCTGAAAAAAGATTTAATGATTATCCTCATCAATTTTCAGGAGGTATGAGACAAAGGGTTGTTATATCACTTTCTCTATGTTGTGAACCAGAGTTGTTAATTGCAGATGAGCCCACAACTGCACTTGATGTATCAATACAATCACAAATATTAGAACTTATCAAAAAACTGACTAAAGAGAGAAACTTAGCAGTTATATTAATTACACATGATATGGGAGTTATAGCAGAGACTACCAATAGAGTTGCTGTCATGAAAAATGGTAATTTGGTAGAATTGGGAACAACAAAGCAAATATTAACAGAACCAAAAGAAACTTATACGAAAAGTTTAGTTAGTTCTGTTCCTCCAACAAATAAAAAAATATCCAGATTTAAAATTATAGAGAAAGAAAGCAATAACCAGGAAAACATTAATTTAAAAATTTTAAACAGATGGAATAAAAGAGAGATTTTAAAAAAAGATTTAGTTCAAATAAAAAATCTCTGTAAAACTTTTAATGAAGGTTTTTTTACAGAAAAATCTCAAAATAATGTATTAGCAGTTGATACTGTTTCATTTAATATACAAGAAGGAAAATCTTTTGGACTTGTTGGTGAAAGTGGCAGTGGAAAAACTACAATTGCAAAAATGATTGTTAATTTATTTAAACCCACCTCAGGTGAAATTTATTTTGATGATGTATGTATTAATAATATAAAAAGTAACAAAGAATTACTTAAATTTAGAAAACAAATTCAAATGATATTCCAAGATCCGTACTCTTCGTTGAATGGTAGGCTTAAGGTTAAAGATATCATTGCTGAACCTATAAAGTTACATGATGCAAATATTAGCTCTAATGAATTAAATGAGTATATAAATGATCTCTTAGACTCTGTGGAGTTATCCAAGTCTTCAGCTGAAAGATATCCTCATGAGTTTTCAGGAGGACAGAGACAAAGAATTTCTATTGCAAGAGCATTAGCAACAAAACCAAGATTATTAGTTTGTGATGAGCCAACATCTGCTTTGGATGTGAGTATTCAGGCTCAAATACTAAATTTACTTAAAGATTTACAAGAACAACTTAATTTAACTATCCTTTTTATAAGTCATGATCTACCAGTTGTTCGACAAATGTGTGATGATATTGGAGTTTTAAGGAATGGAAAACTATGCGAGGTGTCTGAGACGGAAGAGTTGTTTAAAAATCCAAATCATGAATATACTAAGGAATTATTAAGATTAATGCCTAAAATAGAAACAATTTACAATTAAGGAGGTGAAATGGCAGTTTTTAATATGATTGAAGAAGCTGATGCTACAGGAAAAGTGAAAGAGGTATTTGAAGATATAAAAAAGAAGAGAAATACAGACTACATAAACAATTTTTGGAAAATGTTAGCCAACAACCCAGAAACTTTAGAGAGAACTTGGACCTCTATACAGCAAGTGATGAAAAAAGGTGCTTTGGATGAAATGACAAAAGAGCTTATTTATGTTGCAGTTTCAATGACAAATAGTTGTGAGTATTGTATTAAATCTCACAGTATCGCTGCTAAATCTAAAGGTGCTACTACAGAGATGTTAAGCGAACTTATTGCAGTTGTTGCAATGGCAAATGAAACAAACAGACTTGTTGAATCATATCAGGTAAAAGTTGACAAAGTTTATGAATGATAGAGCCAAAGCAATATTAGATTTTTGGTTTGATGATATGGTCCTTGAAAAGCGATTTAAAAGAGATGATAATTTTGATCAATTGATTAGAGACAAATTCAAAGATGATCATGAAAAAGCTACTTTAAATGAATATGATGATTGGCAAGATGAACCATTAAGCACTCTAGCTTTAGTTATTTTATTGGATCAATTTTCAAGAAATTTATATAGAGATGATAAAAAAGCTTTTGAGTTTGATCATAAAGCAAGACTGATTGTAAATGATGCAGTCTATAACGGGTATCTTGATCAAATGGATGAATATCAACGTTTTTTCATGCTATTGCCATACATTCACAGTGAAGAAGTTATAGATCATGATAGAGCATATAAATTGTTGGATAACTATTTATCTAATCATCCAAACTATAATGAGATAAAAAAATTTTGGAAAGATCATACCGCTGCAATTAAACGATTTCATAGATATCCTCATCGAAATAAAGTTATGGGGAGAAAATCTACACCAGATGAGTTAAAATTTTTGGAGAGTCCAAATTCCTCTTGGTAATTATTCTATTGGATAATCCCAAGCATCTCCGCCAATTACCTTTGATATAGCAGAAAAATCTTTCGAACTGTTTCCATCCTCACAAAACTTTGAATATATTTCTAATGCCATCTCTCCTAATGGAGTAGATGCATTTGCATTTTTAGCACATTCATTCGCAAGTTTTAAATCTTTGTTCATCATACCTGCAGAAAAGCCTGGCTTATATTTATTGTTAGATGGAGTTCCTTCAATTAATCCAGGTAAAGGTGGGTAAACTGAAATAGGCCAACTATTTCCGGAAGCATTTTTCATAATTTCATGAACTTTCTTTATATCTATATTCAATCTTCTTGCTAACATTAATGACTCTGAAGCAGCAATCATTGTTATTCCAAGAGACATGTTGTTACAAATCTTTGCACCGTTTCCGCTTCCTATCTCTCCAGCATGATAAATATTTTTACCCATTAATTTTAAAATAGGTAAAGCTTGATTAAATGCATCATTTGATCCACCAACCATAATATTTAAAGTTGCTTTTTGTGCACCCATCACTCCACCACTTACTGGTGCATCAATCATCTTAATACCTTTTTCATTTGCTTTCTTTCCTATTTCTTTAGAGGTATCTATATCGATTGTTGAACAATCTATTAGTAGACAATTTTTAGAAACTTTATCTAGAACACCATTTTCTTTTAAATAAACTTCTTTTGAATGTTTTCCCTCAGGCAGCATAGTGATTACAACAGACGTTTCACTATTGATTAGTTTTCCAAAATCCTTCTCAACATCAAGATTATTTTCAACTGCTTTATCAATCATTTCTTTAGAAACATCAAAAACCTTAACCTTTTTCCCTGCGTTCTTTAAATTACAGGCCATTGGGTTTCCCATATTACCAACTCCTATAAAAGCTATATTTTCACTCATATGACATCCTCTCTATTTAGTAATTTTTTCCACTAATTTATTAACCAACGGTGCAACAAAAGTTGTTGCAACTAATGCAACTGGCAAACTAATAGACCAAGCTTTGAAAAATCTTTTATAATAAAATTCATCATAACCTGTATTTATAAATGTAATAATTAGGGTCATTAACAAACTCATTCCTAAACCCATAAAAAAAACGAAAAGAATTTTAGAGAATTTTTTTGGAAACATTATTTATATTTGTCTTCAATATCGTAATATTCGTTGAAGCCAACTATATCTCTTAAGTCTGAAAATTTAGAAACATTTTTATTATAAACTTTATTTTTCATATTATTCAAACATTCTTGCATCGTTTTTACTGATGCACTCATTAGGGTTAGAGGCATTACAGCAATTTTATAACCAATTTCCTCTATTTCATTAATTTCTAATAATGGGGTTTCACCATCTTCGATCAAATTTAACATATGATGACCTGGAACTTCTTTGATAATTCTTTTCATATCTTCTTTATTTTTAACAGCTTCAATAAATAAAATATCAACACCAAGTTTTGAAAACGATTGCATTCTTTTAATTGCATCATCCAATCCTCTAGTTGCTATGGCATCAGTTCTTGCCATTATTAAGATATCTTTATTTCCATATTCTCTTGCGTCTACTGCGGCTTTAATTCTTGAGTTAGCCTCATCAAGATCGACAACATCTTTTCCCTTTGTATGACCACATTTTTTTGGCCACTTTTGGTCTTCAATCATCACACCAGCTGCTCCTGCATCTGCATACCCTCTTACAGTTCTAAATACGTTCACTGAATTTCCATATCCAGTATCCCCATCAAATATTATTGGAATTGATGTAGCATTGCATATATTTCTTACTTGTTCTGCCATTTCAGAAAAAGAAATTAAACCTGTGTCCGGCATACCAAGTTTTGTTGATGAAACACTGAAGCCAGACATAAATCCAACTTTCAAACCTTCTCTTTCAATTAATTTTGCTGATAATGCATCAAAGCATCCAGGCATTACAATTATTTCTGGTCCATCTAATAGTTGTCTTAGTTGTTCTGCTTTATCTTTTGATTTTATTTTTGAAAACATATTTATAATTTAAAAGGTATATATAATGCTAGGTCAGGGAATAAGTAAATAACAAATACTGTAAATAACATTATAATGACAAAAGGTATCACACCTTTAGCTATTTCTGACATTTTTGCTTTACCAATTGCTTGGAGAACATAAATATTTAGTCCAACAGGTGGTGTAATTAATGCACACTCAATCATTAGTGTAAAAATTATTCCAAACCAAATTAAATCAATATTCATTGCAGCGATTGAAATCGAAAATATAGGCATCATGATTAAAATTAATGAAAGGGTTTCCATTATAAATCCTAAGATTAGCAAAGTAATACAAACAACAAGTATAAATAAACCAGTCTCATTAATATTAGTAACTATGAAAGATGATAAATCTTGAGGAATTCTATAAAGCGAAATTGCTTTACCAAAAACTTTAGCTCCTGCAATAATTATAAATATTGTAACTGTAGTTTTCATTGTCTCCAAACCGGCTTCGATAAAACCTTTAAAATCCAATCTTTTTTTAGCCACAACATAGATAAATGATATTAAAAAACCAATACCACCTGCTTCTGTTGGTGTATAAATTCCAGCATAAATTCCTCCCAGCATAATGAAGGCCATTAATAATATTGGCAAACCTCTTTTTGTGTATTTAATTTTTTCTTCTAAAGTACTGGATACATTTTGAACTTCTTTATTAAAAAATTTCACGTAAAAAACTGAAAAGATAATAAAAAATAATGCTAAAACTATTCCTGGCCCAATTCCTGCAAGAAACATACTTAGTACAGACTCTTCAACAACAAATGCATAAACAATCATTGGAATTGATGGAGGAATTAAAATCCCTAAAGTTCCACCCGCTGCCAAAATACCTAAAGTAAAGTTTCTGTGATAACCTCTATTAATCATTGCAGGAAATGCTACAGTTGAGATTGTTGCTGCAGTAGCCACTGATGATCCAGATATAGCAGCAAAAATACTGCAAGAAACTATAGTTGCTATTGCTAAACCGCCTGGAAAATTTCCAACCCAGCTTTGAGCAAAATTAAAAAGATCTTCTCCAACACCTGCTTTTAATAATATATTAGACATCATCAAAAACATCGGAACAGCTAATAAAATAAAGTTATCTGCCACACTGTAAAAAGTTTGTGGGATCATTAAAGGAGAAATATCTCCAAATAACATTAAACCCAATCCTATAGAACCTAAACCAAATGCTATTGGCACTCCTAAAAAAAGCACAAAAAATAACAAAAATAAGATTATTGCTACTGTCATTTAATTATATCTTTGATGTATTTAGGTACTTCGAAAAGCACTCTTAATACCAAAAATGCAAAACATAATGGTATCGCAAATTCTGTAAGAAAGGATGGAACATCTAAAATTGTAGAGCTTGTTCTTCCAACTTTAAGAGAGTCGTAAGCAATTAACCATCCATAATAAAGTACAAATCCACTAAAAATTAAAATGAATATTGCACTTATTAAATCTAATATCTTTTTTCCTTTATCTCCTACTTTGTCATATATAACTGTTATTCTGATAAAATCATTTTTATGAAAAGTATAAGTTAAAGCTAAATAAGTAGCCCAAATTTGTAAAAATCGAGAAATTTCGTTTACCCAAATAGTAGGTGAATTAAATATGTATCTCATGATAACTTCATAAGAAACTATAAAGCCTATCATAATAAATAACGCTGAAGCTAAATAGCCAGAATATTTTACAATTTTGTCGTAGGTATTCATTTGAAAACCCCGCACTTAAGTACGGGGTATTTATACGATTTAAAGTTTGTTTGCAGCTTTTACAAGTTGATCACCAACTCCACCAGCTCCACCTGTTCTAGAAATGTAATCATCAATAACAGATGACGATGCTTTTTTAAGAGCAGAAACTTCAGAACTACTTAGGTTTACAATGTTCATTCCATTTGCTTTTGCTTCTTTGTAAGCCCCAGCTTCAATGTTAGCCATGTCATCTCTAACAGCTTTTTCAGCTACTTTTGATGCTTCAGCTATAGCGTCTCTTTGTTTTTGAGTTAATGAACTTAGCCATTTATCATTAGCAACAACAACGAATTCGATATCGCCATGATTTGTAACAGTTAAAGTATCCATTACTTGATATAATTTTCTAGATTTTACACCAGATACACCAGTCATACCTGCATCAACTGTATTTCTTTGGTAAGCTAAATATTGCTCAGATCCAGATATTAATGCTGGTTTACCACCTAAAGAACTCACAAAAGCTCCAAGTGTTTTTCCAAATACTCTAATTTTTTTATCTTTAAAGTCAGCTGGAGTTTTCATTGGACCACCATTGGATAACATAATTGCTGACCCATAAGCTTGATAATAAAGTGGAACTGCTCCTGTCTTAGCTATTGCAGGATCAAGAATAGCTCTTATCTCGGATCCAGCTTGAGTTGCTTTTCTTACTTTTTGTTCTGAGTCAAATAAGAATGGAAGATAGAAAACATCAACTTCAGGATTAGTTCCTGCAAATCTTGTTATAGATGCAACACCAGCTTCGATTGCTCCTGAACCAACAGCTTGTGGAACTTCTTTATCTTTGTAAAGTTGCGCAGAGTCGTAAATCTCAACTTTAATGTCTGATCTTGATTCTAATTCTTTTTTAAATACCAAAAGGTTCTGACCTAAGTGAGCCTTTAATGGTAATTGAAGTGTAATTCTCATTTTTGTTTCTGCCAAACTTGCACTGGCAAAAGAAACGAAAATCAGAGAAAATATTATTCTTTTAAAGATTTTCATGTTATTTCCCTCTTTTTTGTTAAATGAGACTATTTAAGTCGACTTTAAAATTAAATACAATATTAATAATCATCAATGAATTGGATAATTGTAGCTATTTCTGGGGCTTTTTTTCAAAATCTTAGATCAACTTTACAGAAAAAACTTAATCAAAAGGTATCAACTATTGCATCTACTTATGTAAGATTTGCTTTTGCATTACCATTTGGGACAATTTTATTTTTTTTGTATTTTCAAGATTTAAATGTAATTCCTGAAATCCTTAGTCAAAAAAAATTTATATTTAATGTATTATTAGGTTCAATTTTCCAAATAATTTTTACATTTGTTTTACTCTATTTATTTAGATTTGCTAATTTTGTAGTTGGAACTTCATTGAGCAAAACTGAAGTTATTCAGGTTGCGATTTTTGAATATTTGATAATAGGGCACAAATTAAATAAATTTGGAATAACAGGTATTATCGTATCTACAATTGGAGTAATTATACTTTCGATTAAAGATTTAAGTTTATTTCTAAAAAACTTATTTTCAAAAACAACTTTAATTGGTTTATCAGCAGGACTATTCTTAGGTTTAAGCGTTGTATATTTTAGAGCTGCAGCATTAACATTGGAAAATTTTAGTAATAACTTTGAAAAAGCTATAGCAACACTATTTTTTGGTTTAGTTATACAAACAACATTAGTTACTATTTATTTAATTATATTTGAAAAGTCACAGTTTAAAAAATTATATGAAAACAAATACGAATGTTTGACAGCAGGGTTAGCTGGATTTCTTGCAACATTATCTTGGTTTTATGCTTTTACATTAATACAGTCTTCATTTGTTAGAGCTATCGGCCAAATAGAATTATTATTTAGTTATGTGTCTTCAAAGTATATGTTTAAAGAAAAAGTCAAAATTACAGAAATTTTAGGGATAATTATATTTGTAATAGGTGTACTAATTTTATTACTTAATAAGAGCTAATTAATTCTCCCAAGATAATTAACCATTACAACACCAATAATAATTAAAAAAATTCCAATTAAACCGTATATATTTGGTATCTGATTATATTTAATCATCCCGAAGACTAAAATAGCAGCCACTGTTGTCCCACTATAAGTAGCATAAGTAAAACCTACTGGTATCATAGACATAGCTTTTGCAAGTCCATACATAGTTATACACATAAAAGCTATTGATAATATCGTTGGAGTTAATTTTGAAAATCCATCTGAAATTTTAGCAAAACTATTTGCGGCAATTCCTGTTGATATAGCTAATACTAAATAAATATAACCAGATAATGGTTTCATTTATTTGTTCCTAATAAGTTAACTATTAAGACACCCGATATAATTAAAATCAATCCAATTATTGTATAAAAATTTGGTACTTGATTAAATTTTATAACACCAACAGCAGCTGTAGCAATTATACATAGGCCCGCAAAAGAGGCATACGTTATTCCAACTGGTATACTTTTCATAACTAAAGACAAAGTATACATGCATCCAACAATTGTTACTGCTGTGATTATACTAGGTATTAATAATGTAAAACCTTGAGCACTTTTAGCAAAACTGTTAGATGCTGTTCCAAGAATTACTGCGATTAATAAAATTATATAAGCAGTTATATTATTCATTTGCCTTCGACCATTTGATTGCATCTTCCATTCTATCATCTCCCCAGAATATTTCATTTTTTACAACAAATGACGGACTTCCAAATATTTTATTTTTTCTAGCTTTTTCTGTATTTGATAAATAAATATTATTTATTTCCTCAGAGCTTGCCTCTGAAACAATCTTTTCTTTATCTAAGCTTAGTTTTTTGCAGATTTCACTCAAGTTGGGTTCAACAGCAGGCTCTTTTCCTTCTTGAAACCATCGTTTATACGTAAGCTGAATGTAATCTACACCCCAATTATTTTTTAAACCTAATATTGCAATTTTATTAGCTAAATCAAATTCTGTTAAAGGGTAAGGGACTGGTGTTTTGGCAAAAAATCCATAATTTTTTGCTCGTCTTTCTATGTCTCTCCACATGTAATCTACTTTATTTTTTTTTTCTTTAGGAAAGGGAACATTGTTCATCTCTTTCATTATTGCTCTCACACTAAAAGGAGTCCAGTTAAACTTAATTTGATGTTGTTTTTCTGCTTCTAGTGCTCGAGTAACCGAAAGATAAGTATAAGTGCTTCCGATAGAAAAATAAAAATCTATGTTGTCCACTTATTTTGACATTGGCGTTGCACCAGTCTCTAAACTAATCATTTTACCATCTTGGTATTTGTAGACTGCCATAACTGCTTCTACATTACCATCATCAAATGTTACGAACGCATGGTGAACACCAACTTCATCATTTTCATAAACAATTCTAGTTTTATCTTGCTTGATATCACCACTCATTGCCCATTTGATAACATCACCTTTAGTTAAAACACTCCCTGATTTATGCATTGTGAATTTAAAATCATCATGCAAAAGTTCGTTCATTGCTGCTTCATCTTTATTTTTAATTGCAGCACTATATTTTTCTAATATTGACATTTTTTTCTCCTTTATGCTCCTTTAATTATTAATGTATTTGATACTGTATTATCTAATCTAATTTGTCTGATAGGTTTATATATTTCTGAATTGTACCACTCAAAAACTTTTTCATAAGATGGGAATTTAATTACAACAGTTCTTGGATATTTCCACTCACCTTCAATGACTTCATTTTCGCCACCTCTTATTATGTACTCGCCACCAAACATTTGAGCAGTTGGAGGAGCTTTTTCCAAATACTCTTTGTAATTTTCAGGATTTAACACATTAATATTTAATATGATATATCCTGAAGGCATTACAAACCTTATTACAAAAATTATTACATATCTACTTTATTTAATTCGTAGACACTATAACTTTCCATAACTTCTTTCATAACTGGAGCTGATACTGGATTGCTTCCATCTATAAAAGCTTTAAGAGCAGCTTTATCAGTCACAAAAATTTTAAACATTACTGTTTTTTTGTCAGGTGCAACTGTTCCAATTGTTTTTGATACATTTGCAACTTTCGATCTTTCTGCCATACCAGCATCTGATTGCATAAAGCCCATAAATTTTTCTAACATACCTTCTTTTAAATGAGCTACTACTAGTGTTTCTGTTTCCATATTTTATCCTTTCTTTATATTGATTGTTTATCCACTAAAATTTTCCATAAAATCTTCATGCATCGGTGTAACCTTTGCTGAATCTAAATCCACGCCTGCTTCAGCTCTTGCTGCATGAAGTTCTTTGTCATTTTTAAATGCTTCAAAACCTTCCATGGTTGCATACTTAACGATTACAGTAAATTTTGTAGGGTCTTCTTTTGATACACCTGCAAAAATAATCGTAGCACCAAATCCTTTAATTTTTTCAGCATTCGCCTTTACCATATTCATCCAAGATGAAAATGATTTTATATTTTCTTCTATTTTTATGATCATTTCTTTTTCCTTTTTATTTTACCGGTGTCATAATTTTCTGTCCTTCGACACCAATTGCAACTACAATCGCTTTAACTGGAACATTTCCAATATTTTTCGACTCGTGTACAATTCCAACATCTTCAACAAATGCATCACCAGCTTTGAACACTTGGGTTTTTCCTTCATGAATTAATTCAATTTCACCTTGCTGAATCATAATTAGAACTGGAAATGAGTGCGTATGAGGAGTTACTGGAGCTCCTACAGGTACAGTAAATTCAAAAGCTGTTATTTTTGCTTTTCCTGTAGGGTATACAATATCATTTCCCATTCCTGTTTGACTTGTTGATAAAATTCTCTTTACATGGCTATCTGCGTAAACATTAGCTGTAAATAAACTTAAAATTAATACTAAAATTGTTTTTTTCATTTTTCCTTTCAGTTAGTTCAAATTATAAGTACCAACGATTTGATTGTAAGATTGTACAACTCCATCTTTAGCTGAATCAATTTGCGCATAAGATGTTGTTCCACCTCCAGAAATATTCTCATATTTCCCTGTTCCACTTACAAACTTCCATCTTAATATTTTTCCCATTACGCCTTCGTAATGTGTTGTTGTAGTACTACCATCTTCAAATTTGTTTATACAAACGCCTGTCTCAAAACCTTTTCCTTTAAGTCCAACAATTGATCCAACACAATATGATGAAGATCTGTCACCAAAAGTTGTTCCCTCAATAGCTTTATTACCAATAGTTCCTTCATATATTATCGAAAAATTGCCTTTATCATCACCTATAACTTTAGAAGTGCCAGAGAAAAAACCAGTTTGTTTAATTTGTCCTTGCTCAGCAAAAGCTGTACTCGACATAAATACGAAAATTAAAATAAAATATAATTTTTTCATAAACTCTTACTTCTTAATTGCATTGAACATGCTTAGTGTGTCATCAAACGCAATAAATAATGTCAGTTTACCATCATCGCCTACTTCAAAATAATGACCAAAAATAGTATCCATGCCATCTGCCTTAGCAGTTGCTTTAACAAACACTTTATTCCCCTCACTAATCATCATATCAGGGGTTACTGAAAAATTACTCCAAAGATTTGGAACTTGCATCATGGTTTTCATATATGCCTCTTTGCCTTTATGAGTTCCTGACATTGGATGCTTATCCCCAGGATAAATCCAAGTGATATCATCATGTACCATTTCCATAAATCCCTCCATATCTCCTTTGCCAAAAAGTTCATATCCTTTTTTAACTACTTCTTTTGCGTCCATAAAATTTCCTTAATTTTTTAATTATTATTATTTATTGTAAGTTAAAAATGTAATGGTTTTATTACAGTGCTGATATGCGTGATTATATCCAATCGGGATAAGGTAAACCTTTTTCAATTAAAAAAGGCTTATTAAACATCTTTGAGTTGTATCTGTCTGATTTGTCGCAAAGAATAGTGACAATAGTTTTTCCTGGTCCTAATTTTTTACCCAATCTTATTGCGCCTGCAATATTTACTCCACAACTTGTTCCAAGACTTAAACCTTCATTTTTGATTAAATCATATAGTATTGGCAAAGACTCTTTATCTTCAATTGAAAAGGCTCCATCTATTTTTGCTTCTGCAAAATTAGCAGTTACTCTGCTGGATCCAATGCCTTCAGTTATTGATCCACCTTCAGCTTTTAACTCACCGTTTTCAATGTGATTGTAAAGAGAGGATCCCTTTGGATCTGATAGATAAATTTTTATATCTTTATTTTTTTCTTTTAAAAAACTACTTACTCCACCAATTGTTCCCCCAGTTCCAGAAGAACATACAAATCCATCAACTTTACCTTCAGTTTGTTCCCATATCTCAGGACCCGTTGTATTATAGTGACCTTTTGAGTTTGCTGTATTATCAAATTGATTTGCCCAAACAACTCCGTGATTATTTGAACTTTTTAGGTCTTCAGCCATTCTAGCAGCAACTTTAACAAAGTTATTTTCATCTTTATAAGGTTTTGGTGGAACTAATTTTAAATCTGCACCAATATTTCTTAATGTATCTTTTTTTTCTTGAGTTTGATTATCATTCATTACAATAATCGTTTTGTAACCAAGTGAATTTCCAATAAGGCATAAACCAATGCCAGTGTTTCCTGCAGTTCCTTCTACAATTATTCCACCTTTAGATATTAATTTTTTTTGTTCAGCATCCCTTATTAAAGCAAGTGCTGCTCTGTCTTTTACAGATCCTCCTGGATTTAAATATTCGGCTTTACCATAAATGTTACAGCCAGTTATTTCAGATGCAGCTTTCAGTTTTATTAAAGGAGTATTTCCAATTGATTGGATAAAATCATCCTTGTAATTTTTCATTATTCTTTTTCCTCATTGCCATTTGTAACAGCATAAGGTTTAAATTCTTCAGTTGCTGTTCCAACATTCTTAGCAGGTATTCCTACCATAACAGCATTTTCAGGAACATTTTTTGTTACAACTGCATTAGCACCAATTCTTGCATTTTTCCCTACAACTACAGGCCCCAAAATTTGTGCCCCTGAACCAACAACAACATTATCATGAAGAGTAGGGTGTCTTTTAATTTCTCTTTGATCATTGGAATTTATGCTTGGAGATATTCCACCTAAAGTAACCATATGATAAATTGTTACGTTATCTGCAATGTCAGATGTTTCACCTATAACGACGCCCATACCGTGATCAATAAATAAATTTTTACCTATCTTAGCTCTTGGATGAATTTCAATACCAGTTAAAAATCTTGAAAATTGAGAAATTATTCTTGCTATAAGATCGAATTTTGCAGTAGCAAAAAAATTTGCAATTCTGTGAAAAAATACAGCCTTAACGCCAGGGTACGTTAATATTACACTTAACTTAGATCTTGCCGCTGGATCCCTATCAATAATTGATTGCAAATAGTCATTCATAGACTGCCTATATAGTTATTAATGTTGGAATTTAAAGTTAATTAATATTGTCTAAAGTAAGCCCTTTTACATTAGCTGGCACTGCGACATCCATCATTTTTGGATTTGCAAGATTTAGATTATTCATTATATCCGCGTATTCTTCCTTTGAACTTACTTGTAATCTTGGATTATTATTTTTTTCATTTTCAATAGTGGAAAATTTCTTGCCATTATAATCATGAGCTGGAAATACGAGAGTTTTTTCGGGTAATTTTAATAATTTATTAAATATAGAATCATAAGCATCGTAAGCATTACCATTTTGAAAATCTGTTCTACCACTTCCATTTATTAAAAGTGTATCTCCAGTAAAAACTCTATCATTCATCAAAAAACTATAAGAGCAGTCAGTATGACCAGGAGTATAAATTGCTTGAAGTTCAACTTCTTCAACTTTAATCTTTTCACCATCTTTAATTCTTAGATCTATAACTTCTGATTTAGATTTTTCTCCCATAACTCTTATACAGTTTGTTCTTTTATTTAATTCATTTAAAGCTGAGATATGATCAGCATGAATGTGAGTATCAATTACTTTTACAAGTTTAAGATCTAAATTATTTAAAATAGTTGAATACTCATCAGAATGTTCAATGACCGGATCTATTATTAATGCTTCTCTACCTTCACCACTTGCAATTATGTAAGTGTATGTAGAAGACTTTTGATCGAAAAGTTGTTCAAATATCATAAATACCTAACTTTATAAAAGTTTGCTTAGTAAAACAATCTTTCATATAATATTTTTTTTATAAGGAGGAGACAATGTTAAAAATAAATAGTATGTGTCCTGATTTTCAAGCTAAAACAACTGAAGGAGATATTTCTTTTCACGAATGGTTAGGTGATAGTTGGGGAGTTATTTTTTCACACCCTAAAGATTTTACACCAGTTTGTACTACAGAACTTGGTGCTTTAGGTTTAATGAAAGATGAATTCGATAAAAGAAATGTCAAAGTAATTGGTTTAAGCGTTGATGGGGTAGAGGATCATAAAAAATGGCTAGATGATATTAAAGATGTATCTGGTACAAAACCAAATTATCCAATTATTGCTGATGAAGATTTAAAAGTAGCAAAATTGTTTAATATGTTGGAAGCAGATGCTGGAACAACCTCAATGGGTAGAACTGCAGTTGATAATGAAACTGTAAGAACTATTTTTGTAATCAGACCTGATAAGAGAATTGGATTATATCTTACATATCCTATGGCAACTGGAAGAAACTTTTTAGAGATTTTGCGTGCAATAGACTCTATGCAGCTAACAGCTAAACATAAAGTAGCTACTCCTGCTAATTGGAAAAAGGGAGAGGATGTTGTTATTTTGCCAGCGATTAAAGATGATGAAGCTAAAAAAATATATCCAGATGGATGGGAAACTGTAAAACCTTATCTAAGAAAGGTTCCAGATCCTTCTAAGTAAATTGGATAAAAATATTTTAAACCGACAATCTCAGCATTGGGAAACTAATTTCTCAAATAAGCCTGAGATGTTTGGTTTAGAACCAAGTTTACCTGCAAAAAAAGCTTTAAATATTTTCAAAGAAAACAATTGTTCTAAAATTGTTGAGTTAGGAGCAGGCCTAGGAAGAGATAGCATTTACTTTGGAAAAAATTCGATAAATGTTACTGCATTAGATTATAGTGAAAATGGAATTAAAATTATCAATGAAAAAATAAAAAAAGAAAATCTAATATCTTCAATTTCAACATTAAAATTTGACATAAGAGAAGACTTACCATTTGAAACTAATTCAGTTGACGCTTGTTATTCACATATGCTTTATTGCATGGCTTTAACCCAGAAAGATTTGGACAAACTTAATAGCGAAATTCATAGAATTTTAAAACCTGGAGGATTAAATATTTACACAGTCAGAAATACTGATGATGGAGACTATAAAAAAGGAATTCATAGAGGAGAAGATCTATACGAAATAGATGGTTTTATTATTCATTTTTTTTCTAAAGATAAAATACTGAATTTAACAAATGGATTTAAAAACTTAAATATTGAGTATTTTGAAGAAGGATCATTTCCAAGAAAATTATATTTTATTTGTAATAAAAAAAATTGAATTTACTTTAAATTTTTGTATTTTTTCATGCAAACTTGAGCTAACAAAAGATTTGGGTCTATAAATAATTTTGAATCTTTTGCTTTTTTAAAAGATTTGTATGAAAAAATAGCTATTGGTAGTTCTGTACAACCAAGAATAATTTTTTTACATTTTTTTTTCATTAAAAATTTAACCGCTGGTCTTAAAGCTTTTTCAGCATCTTTTACTTTACCTTTTTTTACATATTTAATAGCAGTATTTACTGAACTCTTTTGTAATCTTTCACTCGGACTTATCAAATTATAATTTTTTTCAAAATACTTATGGTAGATTTTTGTGACCAAAGTAGCCTCAGTACATAACAATCCTATAGTTGAATCTTTCTTAAATCTTTTTTGTGTGTTTAAATATACTTCTTTTGGCATACTAAGAAATGGTACAGATATTTTTTTTTGAATATCTTCATGCCAATAATGTGCTGTGTTACATGGCATTACAATAAACTTGCATTTATTTTTTTCAAGCATTCGACAACCAGCAATTAATTCTTTTAAAACATTTTTGTATTGCTTTAAATTCTCTGCTCTTCGTGGTGTATTTGATTTATTATAGAGGACAAACATCGGATATTTTTGATCTAATTTTCCCCTGTTTAATTTTGCAAGCTTATCGCAAAAGTCTAAGCCTGCTTGAGTTCCCATGCCACCTAATATTCCAATCATAATTTAAATAATATCTTCTATATTAAAATTCAAAACATCTATATAGATATTTAAATAACAGCAGAAATATATTATCGCTAAATATGAACAGAAATTTATCATTACTTACGTTAAGTCAGATATTTGGTTTTACCACAGCAACAATAACAGTATTTCTTAGCGGAATAGTTGGTTCTCAAATTAGCTCAAATCAATCTTTATCAACCTTACCAACCGCTTTATTCGTAGTTGGAACAGCAAGCTTTACTGTTTTAGCGGCAAATATTATGAGTAAAATTGGAAGAAGAAATGGTTTTGTCTTTGCGGCTATCGGAAGTTCTTGTTCAGGACTACTTTCTGCTTTTGCAATTAGTCAGAAAAGTTTTAATTTATTTTGTCTATCTTGCTTAATTCTTGGAATGGGCGCTGCATTTAATCATCAATATAGATTTGCAGCAGCTGAAAGTGTTGAAAAAGACAAAATACCAAAAGCAGTTTCTACTCTCTTGTTAGCAGGAATTGTTTCTGCATTTTTAGGTATAACTCTTGCAAATTACACTAAAGATTTAATTCAAGATCAATTGTATGTTGGTTCTTATCTTTTGCTATCTTTCCTATCTTTTATGCCTGGAGTTTTTTTATTTTTTTTTAAAAATGTAGAAAATGTACAGGAGGATAGTCTAAAGGAAGGAAATGTAAGAAATCTAAAATCTATAGTATTACAACCAAGATTTTTACAAGCAATTACCGCAGCTGCTTTTGCTTATGCAGTAATGTCATTTTTAATGACAGCAACACCTTTAAGTATGCATGTTATGGAAAATATGAGCTTAAAAGAAACTGGGTTAGTATTACAATTTCATGTAGTTGCAATGTTTTTACCGTCGTTAATAACGGGTAATTTAATAAAAAAATATGGACACAGTGCAATAATTTATGGTGGAGTTTTATTTTTTTTTATTACAGTTCTTTTAAGTTTATTTGAACAGACATATCTTAATTATATGCTCTCATTAATTTTTCTAGGTCTCGGTTGGAATTTTTTGTTTATATCAGGTACCAGCTTAGTAGTTTTGACTTATAACAAAGAAGAAAAATTTAAAGTACAAGGGATAAATGATTTAATTGTTTTTTCAACTATGGCTTTGGCCAGTTTATCTGCTGGAATTTTACTAAATTCTATTGGATGGAAAATGATGAATATTATTTGTATACCTTTTTTAATATTAATTATTTTAGTAAGTTTTGTTGCTGATAAAAAATCAGTTTCTTAAACATGTCTTTCCTTTTTTTAGGTTTTTTGACGGGCTTAACATTAATTTTTGCAATAGGACCTCAAAATGTTTTTGTAATAGAGCAAGGACTAAAGAAACAATATATATTTTTAGTTTGCTTAGTCTGTGCGTTATCTGATTTGATTTTAATTTTCTTAGGTATCTTTTTATTTAATTATTTTTCTAATTATTTTAATAATGTAGTGGAGCTGATTTTAAATATCCTTTTAATTATTTTTTTATCTTTTTTTATTTATGGAAAAATTAAAGAAATATTTAAATTTAGATCTTTAGAATTTAAAAATAATGTCATAGCACAGAGCTCATTTAATATCTTTATTAAGACCTTAGGTTTTACATATTTAAATCCTCACGTATATTCCGATACAGTATTTTTTTTAGGAAATTTCTCAAAATCCTTTAATATTGAAAACAAATTTTACTTTGGAATAGGTGCTTCTATAGCTTCTTTTTTATTTTTCTTTTCTTTAGGATACTTATCTAAGATTTTCTCAAACAAATTAAATAATAGAAGTTTTTGGAAATACATAAATATTTTTATTATAATATTTATGTCAGGTATAGTTTTTTACATTATTAGAGATATTATTTATTAAAGATTTTTTTTGATAATTTATTAACCTTTAAATGGTTCCCATCAAATCCGTATTGAGTGTGATATTTTCCAGGAAATGCAACACATTTTATGTCTGCACTTAAAGCAGAATTTAAACTTTCTTCTGTATCTTCAATTGCCACACATTCGTCTGAGTTAATATTCAAGTATTTTAAAGCATAATTATAAATATCGGGATATGGTTTTTCTCTTAATATGAATTCATTATTGCCGATAAAATCAAAATCTTTTTTTTCAATTCTTCCTCTTAACGAGTTAAAAATAGAATTGATATTGTTACTCGTTGTTGAGCTAGCAAGCCCAATTTTTATTTTGTTCTTTTTGCAAAATTGAATTATTTCTTTTACACCGTCTCTAGGCTCAACCTTGTGTTTGTTTAAATATTCATTAAAAATTTTGGTTTTTAAATTTCTTATTTTTTTTCCGTCTATTTCAACACTAGTATCTTTTGCGTAATCATTGATTCTCTTAGTTCCACCTGATTTTGACAATAGTTTTCTGTATATATCTTCATCCCAAAACCAGTCTAATCCACTTATTTTAAAAGCTTGATTAAATGCATCTCTTTGAAGATCTGATGTCTCAGCTAAAGTTCCAATAGAACCAAATAAAACAGCTTTGTAATTCATTATCCCTTCACAGCACCAGCTGTTAATCCACTGATTACTTGTCTTTGGAAAAACATAACTAACATAAATAAAGGAGCAGTAGCTGAAACAACTGCTGAAACAGCCCACATCAAATTACCTTCATGTTGATTTGTTCCAAGATAACTTTGTATTTTAGGAACCATAGTATGATTTTCCTGATTCAATAAAAGAGCAGTCACAGTAAAATCGTTATACGCAAGCATTAAACTAAATAATCCAGCTGTTATTACTCCAGGCCACATAACTGGCATAATGATATGTCTAAATGCTTGAAAATAAGAACAGCCATCAATTAAAGCACTTTCATCAAGTTCTTTAGGAACAGTTTTAAAAAATGAATACAATAACCATAAAGTAAATGGTTGATTTATCGCAACAAGAACAACGATGGTCGTAGGTAGTATTCCCCAAATTTGTAATTGAAAAAAGGGAAATAAATAACCAGAGACTAGAGTAATGTGTGGCATTGCTCTAAAAATTAATGCCGCAATTAAAATCCAAAATGCATAATTTCTTGTTGATCTGGATAAAGCATAAGCTCCTAAGGTCCCGAGGAACAATGAAATGGTTACAACAAAAAATGTAACTATAACTGTATTCCTAGATGCTTTCCAAAACTCTCCTTCAGTCCATGCTTGACTATAAGCATCTGTTGTAAACTTTCCTCCAGTTTCTAACAACGTATTGAATGCCGTAATAGCATACCACCAGTCGGCTCTTGAAAAAAAATCAGCTCTTACTTTAAATGACCCCCAGAAAGTCCAAATAAAGGGAAAGCATGCAACCAAAAGCCAAACTATTATAAAGGTTGTATTAAAAATTTTTAAAGCATTTGATCTTTTATCAAGTCCGTATTCCATTTATCTCGCTGTCCTAAATTCCTTCCATGTTCTTATTAAAACTGGTGCTAAAAGTATGGCTATCCCAACAATCGTCATCATTGAGGTGGCTGCGGCCGAACCAAATAATATTACTTCCTCATTAACGAGGTTATCATAAATTAACCAAGATAAAGATTGAGCACTTCCTTCAGCACTAAAACCAATTATAGGCTCAAAAACTCTAAAATTATCCATCAAGGATATGAGAGCAACAAATGTAACTACAGGATAAATATGAGGTAAAACAATATGTCTTACTCTCTGCCATCTTGATGCTCCATCAATAATAGCTGCCTCAACAGGTTCTTGAGGAACAGTTTGTAAAGCTGCATAAAATACTACAAAAGCAAATGGTGAATGGTGCCAAATTCCATAAATTATTATAGTTATCCAAGTAAGAGTTTTTGAGGATTTTAAGGATAAATAAGGGTCATCCATCAACATTTGCAAATTCGCTCCAATAATTCCTTCTGCATCTATCATCCAAAATAAAACTAAAGAACCTACCAATGGAGTGACAATCATTGGCAATATGGTTCCAAATATTAGTGGTCCTCTAATTCTTCTAGTTACTGCATTAAGACTTAAAGCAATTATAAAACCTAAAAGTAAGACGTTAGGAGTTACAAACAAACAATAGGTTAAAGTAAAAATTAGAGCCTTATAAAAGGGTAGGTTAGTAACTTGATCCACAAATTCCCCAAAACTATTTGTTTCATTCCAAAAATTTCCAATCTCTTCGACTGCAAGATGATTTCTATCCACATAAGTCCCAAATCCGTTGAATTTTCCTAAAGGCTTTTCTTCACGAATTTTTGAGGTTTTTTCTTGGTCAACAACTATAGAAACTGTACATCCAAAAGGATCACATTTTTTTACTTCCTTAACTACTTGGTCGTGCTGCGCATAAAATGATTGTATCCCTGTTGAAATAATAGGAAGACCTATAAATAAAATCATTGCCAATCCAGTTGGCAAGAAAAACCAAAAAAAAGTTTTGTTAGGCATTAATGTAATAAGTGGGGATTTTCATCCCCACTTAAAATTTATTGATTATAGAAAGCCTTGTTCTTTTGCTTTACTCATGTAAGCTGCTTCCACATCTTTTAAAGCTTGTTCTGCTGACTCTTTACCTTGTAAAAATTCAACAATCTCACTTCCTAATGCACCATGCATTAAACCCATTTGTGGTAACATTGGATATGGTTTAGCTTTCATTTTAACAGCTTCGATAACTCCAATTGACTTTGGTCCAGGCTTAAAACCTTCAATTAACCAAACAGCTTGATCCGCTGCATCTGCAACCATCTTTTTGTTAGCAGCTGCATGTGCCAAAGCTCTAAATGTTGCTTCAGCATCAGCGTCAGATCTATTTTTTGCTAATGTGAAACCGTCCCACCATAAAGTCGCCGCTGGTATGTTTCCTCCAGCAACCGTTGCTGGTCCAGTTAATTTAGTTGCTGCTGTAATTTTTGCATCACCATCATCATCAAGCAATGTTCCTGATCTTGATGCCCAAAGAGTCATTAATGCAACATTTCCAGATTCCCATTCAACTTTAATAGCTTCACTATCGTGAGTTAAATAATCTGGGTTACTTAAACCTGCTAATTTTTTTAGCATATTTAATGTCGCTACACCTTTTGCATTGTTAATGCTTGGTTGAGCAGTTCCTGTTTTAAAGAATTCTCCTCCATGTCCAATGTACATGTTAACGAATTCTTCTGCTAAATTCCAACCAGCTTTGTATGCTGCTGCGTAAGGATATTGCATTTTACCAGATGCTCTTATTTTTTCTGATGCCGCTACTACTTCCTCATATGTTTTAGGAACAGCTATACCCAATTCTTTTAAAACATCTTCTCTGTAATATAAGTGCTGAGTGTTTGCCATAAAAGCAACTGCCATTATTTTCCCATCAATTGTTATCAATTGAGAATCTTGTATTCCTTTTCCATATTTCTTAACAAGATCATCAAGTGGTCTAATTAAGTCTTGGTTCATCAAAGGAACTATAGAGCTATTTGCTGCAATTCTTGCAGAAAACTCTGATGGATTTGCAGTTAGAGCTGGCACAGCAATTTTATTGTGCTCAGATGAGTGTGTGACTTTAAAATCAGCACTTCCTTTACATCCTTTAGCTGTTTCCACGAAAGTTCTTAAAGCTGGAAAATCGTTAGCTAAAATATTTATTGATCCACTCTTAATGTTACAATCCGCGTAAGCAGAAGTTCCAAAAAGAAGAAACAATAAAGATATTAATATTTTTTTCATATTTGTTTTCCTCATTAAATTTAAATTTATAGATGAAAGGATATATATTCCTTAGGGAATTTAAAAGTAGTTTTTAAATCGCATTTGACGCAAGCTCTGCACCTGCGACCAAAGATTCAAATTTTTTGTAAACAATTTTTTCATCCACATTTCCAAAGCCAGCAAAAGTACTAAATCCACAATCACTTCCAGCCATTAATTGATTTTTATCAATTACTTTTGAATACTGAATTATTCTATTTTTTACTAACTCTTCATGCTCTACAAAATTTGATGTTGAGTCTATTACACCAGGAACTATTACTTTATCATTAGGAAGTTTTATGTTCTCAAAAACCTTCCACTCATGAGCATGCCTTGGATTGGATGCCTCAATTAAATAAGTTTGGATATTTGCTTTTAATGCAATGGGTAATATTTTTTCTAATCCAATATCGTGAATATGCGGACCTTCATAATTTCCCCAGCAGATATGCATTCTCAACTTAGAGGCATCGATATCTTTGATTGCTTCGTTAAGACACTCGATTTGTTTTTCAGCTCTAACTAAAAATTCTTCATCTGATACATTTTTAAAGGTCATATGTCTTGCAAGCGCAAGATCTGGACAATCAATTTGTAATAATAAATCATTATTTGTTATTTGATCATATTCAGTTTTCATCATTTTTGATAATGCCTCTAAATAATCATCATCATTTTTATAGAATTTGTTTGGAAGGAAATTTGAAATTACTCCTGGTGAAGCAGAGTTAATAAATCCTTGAGGATGGTTATTTTTTTTTAACGCTGATTTTAAATTACTGATATCTTTAGTTAAAGATTTAGTATCTTTAATTTTTAAATCACCAGTACAACATGGTCTTGTATAATTAGGCGTACCCCCTGATTTTGCAATTTTTTCTTTATATGATGGAAAATCATCTAAGTCTTTAGGAGCTCTTCTCTCACTTTCACCACTAAAGCCATGTAATCGATCTTTGACATAAGTGGCGTAACTTATTTTTGACATTTCACCATCACTTATAATGTCAATCCCGATATCAATTTGTTTTTTTACAATTTTGTTTACATCTTCTTCAATTATCTGATCAAGTTTTCCTTGATCAAATAATTCATTTTTATCTTTTTTAAAAAGTATTTCAGATAGCTTTTTTGATCTTGGCAGACTTCCAACATGTGTGGTTTTAATTTTATCCATAGTTTTTACATTAATATTTGTTTCCAAATAGCCACTTCATCAAATAATACCCATTCTCTTATTATTTTATCATCTCTTAATTCTGCATGATTTATACCCATTATAAATAAATCTTTGTCAGTCTTTTTCCCAAATTCTTCACTGTCTTTAGAGTGTTTACCACTTAAAAACCATCTGATCGTAGCTTTTTGATTGTTATTTTTTTCATCCAATGATGCAACATGTTCGATTGTAAATTTTATTTCAGAAAATATATTTTTTAAAGAGCTCCAATATTTAATTATATCTTCACTGCCATTTCCTACTTTATTACTTGGCCAAAATAGACTGGCTGCTCTATCATAATCTTCAAAATCATAATCGTTATTAAATATCTTCTTTAAAATATTAGAATATATATAGCCTGATGAAACTTCATTAACTTTTACTGGAGTATACTCTGACTTTTTATCAGAAGATCTATTAAAAACTTTGATAGCTTTAGATACGCCACCTTCTTTATCAATTAAATGCCTTGCAAATTGCTCAGGTGTATAACCTAGCTGTCGAACAATTGCGCCTTGATCTCTCACAATCCACTCATCATAAACCTGATTATTTTTACATGCACAGTCAGCAATAACTCTATAAACAATTTTGTTTCCTGTTTTTTTTCCGTAATATCCGTCATTTAAATGTGTAGCTTTACTCAGAATTCTGTGAGATGAATGATATCCTTCATCGTCATTTCCACTCCAAATTACATCTTCACCTAATAATTGTCTGTCTGGAAATTCGTCTAAAGTTTTATAAGTTGCATCAATAACAGGTTTAAAACCATAGGTTATTCCAAAGGGTGATCTTACGGGGATATTCTCTGAATAATATTTAGATATCGACTCGACATCTTTCCCTTCCCAAATTTGTTTAGTAATTTTTAAAATGTAATCAGTTAAATTTTTATAATTACTATCAAATCCTTTCATTAGATCTGACTAACAAAATTTAAAATACTGTTTTTTGAATTATTACAAGAGATATTTATTTTGCTACTCAAAGGAACTGAAAAAGTATCTCCTTTTTCTAATTTTATATTAGAGTTTCCTATCACTATTTTCCAATTACCTTCTTGAGCAAAAAGTACAGTTGGCTTTATACATTCAATATCTTTAATTTCGCCAGATATAGAATTTAATGTTGTTAAATTAAATCCGGTATTTTGTTTGATTGAAGGTTCATAAGTTTTTTTATTAAATTTGTTTCCTAATACTTGATATAATTTAATACCATTAATTTCATCGCTGATATTGTTTTGTTTATTTCTATAAATATTTTTTTCTAATTCTTCTGGCAAATAATTATCAAATCTTTCTAATTCATCTTGAGTTATAGGCTCTATCATCTTTCTACCGTTAGGCACTTCAACCTTTTTTAAATCTATTAACGAATTATCATCAAGCAATGCCATACCGGTCTCTTTTGCCTTTTTTAAAATTTCTGGAACCCATGTTATTATACCAGGATCATCTCCGCCTAATACAACAAACATCAAACTTTCTTTATCTCCAACATTTTCAAATGCTCTGAACATATTTGTAGGCATTGAAATTATATCGCCAGCTTCTAATATTGTTTCTTGTTTTCCATCAGCACCCCAATAAAATCTCCATTTACCTGAGTAAATTACAAATACTTCAGCCGTAGTATGACTATGAAGACCAGATCCATTTTTTGGCATAGCACTCACTGCTCCTAAATTATACCCATGTAAAGACTGTATTTTTATTAGTTGTTTGGTGTCTTCAGCGACACCACGTCCAATAATTGTATAATTTTTTCTTTGTTTATGACCTTCTAATCTACCCTCTACAAAAGGAAGACTACTCGGAACGAGCTCATTAAATTTTGCCAATCTATCAATCATATTCTTGTTATTTATCTCTATTTAAATATAAATTGCAATTTATGCAAATAGAACAATTTGATACAGGACTTAAAAATCAAAATAATTTTCAAGAATTAAAAATCACAGCTGAAGAAAATAAACAAAATAAACAAATAGTTAGAAATTATTTGAACAATATTTACAAGCTTGGACCATCTAAAATAGAAGAAAATTTAAGCAAATATTTTAGCGAAGATGTAAATATTAAATGTTTTTTTCCATTAAATGAATTTAAAGGTTTGTCTAATTTTAGGGATAAATTTTGGACCCCACTTTTTGATGCGTTTCCTGATTTAGAGAGAAGAGAACAACTCGTTATAGGCGGAGCCTTTAGAGATAAATTTCAAGTTGGAACAATATCTACCTTATCAGGAATTTTTAAAAAGAAATGGCTAAATGTAGAGCCAAATTTTAAAATGGTAAATTTAAGATGCTGTGAGATACACGAATTAAAAAACGATAAAATTATTGAAAGTCACATTTTAATCGACACAATAAATTTTCTAAATCAAGTAGGGAAGTTTCCAATAAATCCTTCAAGAGGGTATGAGGGCATTTGGATGACACCAATAAATACAGATGGTGTAAATTTTTACGAAAACAATTTAGATGTTTCAAAAGCCACTCTAGATCAATCTCTTACTATGCAAAGAAGTTTAAATATTAAACCAGAATTAGAAGCATCATCTGACTCTGATTTAAAAGAAAAACTTATTAATCACCCACAAAAAGATTTTTGGCATGAAAAAATGATTTGGTATGGACCTAGCGGTATAGGAACAGCACGCTCTTTGGAAGGTTTCATTGATCATCATCAACTTCCTTTTAGAAAAACATTTAAAGAAAGAAATTACTGGGAATTAGGACATTATTGTGAATTAGGAGATGGTAAATTTTCACTTACTGCTGGATGGCACAGTATACAAGCAGTGTATGATTCAAATGATTGGCTAGGATATAATTCAAATAAAAATAAAGTAACTATGAGAGTTATGGATTTTTATCATCATGATGAGGGAAAAATCAGAGAAAATTGGGTACCGATAGATCTAGCGCATATATTAAGTCAGATCGGAATTGATATTTTTAAATCTTGAAAACTAAAGTTCTCTAATTTGAAAAACCATATTTTCGAAGTCTTACATCACCAGTTCTAGCATGAGCTTCCATACCTTCATATCTAGAAATTCTAGCCGCTGCAGCACCAACTTCTTTGTTAGATTCTTTATTCATTTTTTGGTAAGTGACTGTTTTTATAAATTTTCCAACGTATAAGCCTCCAGTATATTTTCCTGCACCTTTTGTTGGTAGAATATGATTTGGTCCAGAGCATTTATCTCCATACGCAACTGTTGTTTCCTCACCTAAAAATAAAGAACCATAATTTTTAAGATTTTTTAAATACCAGTCTAAGTCTTCAGCTTGAACCTCTAAATGTTCTGGTGCATATTCATCACTCACTTTCATCATTTCTTCTTTGGTATCACACATAATTACTTCTCCATAATCTCTCCATGCAGCATCAGCATTATTTCTGTTATGTTCAGGTAGTTCTTGAATAATTTCTGGAACTCTTTTCATAACATAATCACATAAAGATTTATCAGTAGTGTAAAGCCAAGCTGGAGAGTCAGGACCATGTTCAGCCTGTCCAACTAAATCATAAGCGATTATTTCTTTGTCAGCTGTATGATCTGCAATAATGCCTATTTCGGTTGGTCCTGCAAATAAATCAATTCCAACTTTTCCAAATAAAATCCTTTTAGACTCTGCTACAAATTTATTTCCAGGTCCAACAATCATATCTACTTCTGGATTACCAAAGCAACCATATGCAAGCGCACCAATTGCTCCTATACCGCCAATGTTCATAATTACATCTGCACCACAAAGGTTAGCTGTATAAATTATAATTGGGTTAGCACCATTTGAATCTTTCGGCGGACTTGTTGCAATTACATTTTTTACTCCAGCAACTTTTGCAGTTGTCACACTCATTATAGCAGAGGCGATATTGTTATATCTTCCACCGGGCACGTAACACCCAACGGTATTTACAGGTATTAATTTTTGCCCTGCTATTAAACCAGGCGATAATTCAACTTCTGAGTCTTTTCCAAGATTTTCTAGTTGATGTTCTGCAAACTTCCTTACTCTTTCATGAGAGAACTGAATATCATCTTTAATCTTCTGATCTAAAGTTTTATTTATTTCCTCAATTTTTTCTTTGCTAACAATTATATCACCTTCATAATTATCAAATTTTTTTAAAATATCTTTAACACCTTGATCTTTAGTTTTTTCTAAATCTTTTAAAATAGAACTTACCTTAGTTCTTGTTTCATCTTCTCCTGTAAATGCAGTTTTTTCAGCTTTTTTTATATAAGTAATTGCCATTATTTTTTCTCTAATTTTACAAATGTTTAAATTATATAAGATGTTTATTCAATAGAAGTTTAATCTAAAGCAACAACGGCTGCAGCTATAGAAGCAAGTCTTGCTGTCGCATCATCTGATCTACTTGTTATAACAACAGGTACTTTACCTCCAACAACTACGCCTGCTGCACATGCTCCCATAAAATAAATCATCATTTTTACAAGCGCATTTCCAGTTTCGACATTTGGAACTAATAATACATCAGCTTCCCCAGCAACTATATTCTCAATTCCCTTAATAGAAGCAGATTTTTTTGAAATACTATTGTCAAATGCTAAGGGTCCAAAAATATCAGCATTAAAATTTTCTTTACTTGCCAATTCAGTTAATTCTTTAGCTTCAACCGAACTCTGTACACTATCAATAACTTCTTCTGTCGCTGAAAGGATAGAAATTTTTGGTCTTGGAATATTAATTCTATGACTAAAATCTATAACATTTTTTAAAATATGCATTTTAGTTTTTAGGTTAGGAGAAACATTCAATGCTCCATCAGTTATGATTAATGGTTTATCATCTTTTTGTAATGTCATATGCCAAATATGACTTAGTCTTGTTTTTCCAATTAATTTATATTCTCTTCTAAGAACTTCTTTCATCAATATATCAGTATGAATATGTCCTTTTACTATAATTTTTACTTTATCTTCCGATGCAAGTTTGGTTGCAATTCCAGCTGTATTATTTTCAACTGGCTCATTAATTATTTCAAAATTTGATATATCAAATTTAAGTTCATCTGCGCATTCTTGTATTTTTTGTTTATCACCTATTAATATTGGGGTGATCAATTTTTCAGAGACAGCATCCATTACTGACATCATTGGTAATTTTTTACCTGCATTTACAATGGCTGCTTTTACACCTCTTTTTTGATGAGCTATATTAAGTAGATTTACAGGACAAACTGTGGATTTATCAGATAACATATGAGTTTAAATATTTGTTATGGTTCTAAATATCAATATTTTTTATTACGTTCGATATAAAAATAGTTTAAAATTGAACAAACGATGGAGATAGTTACAAAAATTGCACCTATAGCGTTAGCCCTTATAATGTTAGGTCTTGGATTGGGCTTATCAACTAGAGATTTTTTAAGAGTTATAAATAATCCAAAAGATTTTACAGTCGGAATAATTTGTCAATTAATCCTTCTCCCAATCGTCGCTTATATTTTACTTTTAATATTAAGATTACCAGTTGAATTAGCATTAGGATTAATGATTATTGCTGCAGCTCCTGGAGGAGTAACATCAAATGTTTTAACAAAATTTGCGAATGGAGATGTTGCATTATCTATTTCGTTAACAGCAGTAGGTAGTTTAATTAGTATTTTTTCTGTTCCATTTATTGTTTTTTCTTCAGCAAAATTATTAGGTGTAACTGATTTATCCTCAGATATTACGATGACTGGTATTGCTCTTAAAATGGCACTAGTTGTAACTGTGCCAGTAATTCTAGGAATGATAATTAGAAGATTTGCTGAAAACTTTATTTCTTCTAATATTAATATTGTAAATAGAATTACAGGTATTTTGTTTATTGTTGTATTTGCAGCAATATGGATTGAGGAAAGAGAAAATATAATATCATACTTAGGTCAAGCGGGTTTAGCTGTTTTAATATTAAACGTAGTCATGATGACTTTGGCATTTTACATTGCAAAAGGTTTTGCAACTGGAATACCACAAAGAAAATGTATTTCTTTAGAATGTGGATTACAAAATGGAACTTTAGCTGTATTTGTAGCAACACAAATTTTCAATGATGTCGCTTACATGGTTCCCACCGCTGCTTATGCATTAGTAATGTATATAACTGGATTTATATTTATATATATTCTTAAAAATTCTAATTAAGATTTATTTGATTGTAGGTTCTTTTTATAAAAACATTTATTGATTTTAAATTTTCATCTTGGATTATCGACATATCTTTAAAATTTTGTTTGCTGACATCAAAATTTATCAATTTATTTTTGTCTAAAGAAATAAATTTACTTTTAATTAATTTCTTGATTTTTCTTACTACTGTTGGTCTTGGTATTCCTGTTATTTCAGAAATAGACATTGCATTAATTCCTTTTATTTTTTTATTAATAATTTTATCTCTCCATTTATCTAAATAACTATCAACTCCTTTAAGTTGCCTTCCAATTTTTGAATTATTATTCAAAATTATAGTTGCTAAAATAGTAAATATTTCCATATCACCAAAATAATTTTTCCACCTTAAGCAATAAGGGAATAAAAATTTATAAAATTGATACCAGCAAAATGAGAAATTATGTTTTATTAAGCTATTAATTTCATTACTGGACATTTCGTTTTTTATAACTTTTTCTTCTTTTAAAATTTGACTAAAAACAGATAAAAGCGTACATATATTTTTTAATGTATCATTTGGCTGTGTTGAATTGTAAGCACTTCTATCTATTGTAATTTTCTTACCTTTTTTTTTAATTATTCCCTTTTTTTCTAGGCATATAACTTTTCTTCTGACACTTTCTTTTGGTATTTGAAGATCCTTGGATATTCTTATAAGGTTAATTTTCTCAATCTCTAATGTTTTATCCTTATAAAAATCATTGAAAGTAATATTTAAATTATTTCGTCTGTAAAAATCAAACTGCTTACTAATCAAATAAATTAAAATCGTGTAAGTATCTATATCTTTAAACACTTTATAAGCACCGATTGTCCATTCAGACATAAGTTTTAAAAAAAAAGGACTTAAAATATCAAAATGATTTTTGAATATTTTATCGATCAGTTCATCATCTAGTTCGGAATTTACACTTGGTAGCTGCTTCATAATGTATCAAAACCCAATTTGAACAATTTTAAAACTTGAGTCAACCCATTTTGAACAGTTAGGTTCTGTAAAATTTTTTTAGTATGTGATTTAATAATTTTGATGAGTACTGAAAGCTTAAATAGGACATCTAATATTGAAATACCTGAAAAAAAACCGAGAGCAATTCGAATGTCCCCTCGTAAAGTAAATATAGATGTTCTTAAGAAACGAGTAATCACTGAAAAGAAAAAAGAGGCAATGCAGTCAAAAATAATAATACTTTCAGTCTGTTTATCTATCGGAATACTAGGATATTTTGCAGGTTAATTAGCTAAGAGAATATCTAAATCTTTTTTAATATTTTTTGGAATTTTTATAGCTTTTTTAGAGTTTGTTTTTGTTCTTAAAAACTTTTGCTCGCCAGGATAAAAGATTTTTTGTCCTTTTAAATTAGGTATTTTTTTTATTCTTTTAATATTTTTTTTTATCTCTTTTTTAAAATCTTTAACAAATAGATTGTCTTTAAATGCTAAAAATAAGTGACCGATATTTTGCGGGCCAGAGAAATCATCAAATGGGTCTTTTACTTTGCCACCATGATTACTTCCAACAAATACTCCAGTTAAAATATCTACCATCCAAGCTAATCCAGATCCTCTAAATCCAGCTATTGGAAGTTGTACCCCAGCAAGAGCTTCTTTTGCATTTGTAGTTGGTTTACCAAATTTGTTCAAAGCAACTCCATATGGTATTTTTTTTCCTAACTTTTCTGCAATCCGAATTTTACCTCTATTAATCATAGACATTGACGTATCCAGTATAAATGGAACCTTACTATTTGTTTGAGTTCCAAAACATATTGGATTAGTTCCAAAGACTGATTTTTTTCCACCAAAAGGCGCAATAGCTGGAGGAGCATTTGTAAATGCGAATGTTATTAAATTTTTTTTAACCGCTCGCTCGACGTAGTATCCAGATAGACCGTAATGTCCACTGTTTTTTACAGCAACTAACCCAATCCCTGTTTTTTTTGCATTTTGAATAGTTTTTTTAATAGCCTCATCTGCTGCAACAAAACCAATAGAATTATCAGCATCAATTATTGATATAGATTTTGATATATTTTTTACAGTTATTTTAGGTCTCGGATTAATTACTTTTTTTGAGATTCTTTCACAATACATTTTTAAACGAGACAATCCATGTGAAGGCGCACCTACAAGCTCTGCATTCATAATTGCATTTGCGCAAACTATAGAGTGTTTTCTACTTAATTTAAAATTAGTAAAAATTTTAATAATTAAATTTTTAAGCTCTTTTTCGTTCATAATTTATGTAAACATAATTGATTTGAAAATTAAACTATAAATTGAATATTTTTTTTATTTATTAAAATTATCTTTAAATTTAAAGTAACAAAAGATTAACATTAGTCGTTTAAATTTATTATCATTAACTAATAAAAAAGTGAGGGATATATGAAAAATATACTTAAAGTAGCTTCTATGGCTCTAGTTCTTTCATTAACACTTTTCGGCATTACAAATAAAGCTTCAGCTGCAAAACTAACTTTATATTGCAGCGTTGAAATAGATGTTTGTGAAATGCTTGAACAAGCTTATGAAAAAGAAACTGGAACAAAAGTTGCTATGACAAGAGCAAGTAGTGGTGAAACTTTTGCGAAAATAAAAGCAGAAGCATCAAATCCAAAAGGAGATGTTTGGTTTGGTGGAACAGGTGATCCACATTTAACTGCAGCACAAGAAAATTTAACTGAGAAATATAAATCTGTTCATTTTAATGATTTATTACCTGCAGCTCAGAACCAAGCAAAAAATGCTGATTTTAAATCAGTAGGAATTTATGTTGGTGCATTAGGTTTTGGATATAACAAAGATCTTTTAGCAAAAAAAGGTCTTCCAGCTCCAAAATCATGGATGGATTTAACAAAACCAATATATAAAGGCGAAATACAAGTAGCAAATCCAAACTCATCTGGAACTGCTTACACTACCTTAGCCACTATTCTTCAAATATTTGGAGAAGATAAAGGTTGGGATTACATGAAAAAACTTCATGCAAACATAAATACATATACTAAATCTGGTTCTGCACCAATTAAGGCAACTGGTAGAGGTGAAAACTTAATCGGTATTTGTTTCCAACATGATGGTGTGAAACAAACAAAAAAAGGTTTGCCGGTTGTTACGGTCTCACCAGCTGAAGGAACTGGATATGAAGTTGGATCTATGAGTATTATTGCAGGTGCAAGAAATATGAAGGAAGCTAAAAAGTTTTATGACTGGGCTTTAAGTCCCGCTATTCAAACTATGGTCTTCACTTCAGGAAAATCTTTGCAAGTGCCATCTAATACTAAAGCAAAAGCTGATCCTGATGCTCCAGACTTATCAACAATAAACTTAATTGATTATAATTTTAAAGTTTATGGAGATAAAAGTACTAGAGCGAGTTTGTTGTCCAAATGGGATAACGATGTTTCTGTAATTCCTAGATAAGGAATTATAATGAGAGGGCTCGTTATCTGTTGGATGCTCGTGGGAGTATTGGGTTTCCTAATATTTCCATGGTATGTAACAGGTGACGGGTTTTTCTCAATAAACTGGATTTTAGAATATTCTTTAGAAGATTACGGTTCTGTATTACCGCAGGTATTTATAAATAAAAAATATTGGCTTCTTCCTTTAATTGTTCCTTTATTTTTTCCATTATCAACTTTAAAATTAAATCAGAATAATCCTATTTATTCCAAAATTTTCTTGTACTCAGGATTGTTTGGTATTTTTTATTTTATTCTTCAGGGGTTTTCAATTGGCATAAGAGGGTGGAATTTTGAAATCTTTCAATCGATTTTTGGCGATGTAGAAAATCAATTTGGAGTAGGGTCTGGTGCAGTTCTTTTATGCTCTACATTTATTTTTTATATTACACATGGGCTATCCTCGCGTGGGTGGTTGAATGGAGATAATTTTATTGTAGGAAGTATAGGAAGCATAATTATTCTAGTTTCAACTTTCGTTTTTTTTCCTATTTTTAGAATGTTTGCTGTTGCCTTTAAAGGCACAGAAGGTGGATATGAAATTAGTAATTTTTCAACCAAAATATTTAATAAAGGAATTTGGGGTCTTGATTGTCTATATAGTGATTATGCATGTGGTGTTTTTTGGAACACTGTTACTATGGGAACACTTACAGCTTTCTCATCAACAATTTTGGGTTTAGGTTTTGCTTTATTAATTGCAAGAACAAGTTTTAAATTTAAAAAAACCATTAGAATTTTATCTGTTTTACCAATTATAACTCCTCCATTTGTAATTGGTTTAGCGATAATAATTTTATTTGGTAGAACGGGAGTTGTAAGTTCTTTTCTTGAATGGGCTTTCGAGATAGAGCCCTCGAGATGGATTTATGGTTTACCAGGAATATGGTTTGCACAAACTCTTGCTTTTACTCCTATTGCTTTTTTAGTTTTAATAGGAGTAGTTGAAAGTGTAAGTCCTGCAATGGAAGAGGCTTCACAAACATTGAGAGCTTCAAAATGGCAAGTTTTTAAAACTGTTACATTACCTTTAATGAGACCTGGAATTGCAAATGCATTTTTGCTTGGGTTTATTGAAAGCTTAGCTGATTTTGGAAATCCACTTGTACTAGGTGCCGAATATGATGTTTTATCTACAGAAATATTCTTTGCAATTGTAGGTGCACAGTATGATGAAACTAAAGCTGCAATATTAGCAATGATTTTATTAACCGTTGTTCTGGTAGTATTTTATCTTCAGAACCAATGGTTGGGAAAAAAATCCTATATTTCAATTTCTGGGAAAGGTGATAGTGGAGTTCATCCTGAATTACCAAATAATACTAAGTGGATAATTTACTCAACTGTTCTACCTTGGGCACTCCTTACATTTATAATTTATATAATGATTATGTTTGGTGGATTTGTAGAGATGTGGGGTGTCGATCACAGTTTTACGTTAAGACATTATGTTGAAGCATTTAGTGTTGAATGGGTTAAAGAAAGAGGAATTTTGTGGACTGGTACTGCGTGGAATTCTTTTAACACTACTTTTGCGATAGCATTAATTTCATCATTTCCTACTGCTGCAATAGGTATTTTAACAGCATATCTACTTACAAGACACAAGTTTAAAGGAAAAAATGCTTTCGAATTCGGTACAATGTTAAGTTTTGCAATACCTGGAAGTGTTATTGGTGTGAGTTACGTTTTTGCGTTTAATGTTCCGCCACTTGAACTTACAGGAACAGGAATTATTTTGGTAATCGCTTTTGTATTTAGAAATATGCCGGTTGGGGTTAGGGCAGGTATAGCTTCAATGAATCAATTAGATCCTCATTTAGATGAAGCATCATCAACATTAAATGCATCTAGTTCTCAAACTTTTAGGAATGTAATTCTTCCATTGCTTAAACCTGCAATTACTGCTTCTTTAGTTTTTAGTTTTGTTAGAGCAATGACGGCAATTAGTGCTGTTATATTCCTTGTTAGTGCTAATTATGATTTAGCTGTCTCATATATATTAGGAAGATTAGAAAACAATGATTATGGTCTAGCAATTGTTTACTCATCTGCATTAATTGTTGTTATGTTATTTACAATAACATTAATGCAATTAATAATAGGTAAACGAAAATTAGGAAGAAGAGAAGAAACAGCAGGAATATTACAAGGAAATTTTGGATAATGAAAAAAGCAGAAGTAAAATTTGAAAATATTACAAAAAAATTTAATCAGACTGTAGCAGTAGATAATGTGAGTTGTACTTTTGAAGCAGGAACACTGACTACATTATTAGGTCCCTCTGGATGTGGAAAAACTACTTCTTTAAGAATTATTGCTGGTTTAGAAAGAGCTACCAGTGGCAGAATATTAGTAGAAAATGAAGATGTAACATTATTACCAGCAACAGATAGAGATGTATCTATGGTATTCCAATCTTATGCTTTGTTCCCACATATGAGTGTGCTTGAAAATGTATCTTATGGTTTGAAAATGATAAATGTTCCAAAAGAAGAATTTACAGAAAAGTCGTTAGAAACTCTTAAGTTAGTTAATTTAGAAGGTTATGAAAATAGGATGCCCTCAGAGTTATCTGGAGGTCAACAACAAAGAGTAGCTGTTGCAAGAGCAATTGTGCTAAAACCAAAGGTTCTACTCTTTGACGAGCCTTTATCTAATTTAGATGCAAAATTAAGAAGACAAGTAAGAGAGGATATTAGAGAAATTCAACAAAAACTTGGAGTAACTACAATTTATGTAACTCATGATCAAGAGGAAGCATTAGCAATTTCTGACAAAGTAATTGTAATGAACAATGCTATTATTGCTCAACAAGGTAGTCCAAAAGAATTGTATAACTTTCCTAAAACAAAATTTGTAGCTAACTTCATAGGAGACGCAAATGTCGTTAAAGCTGAAATCATTAATCAAAATAACAATATTTACGAGATTCAATTAGCAGAAATGAAAATTAATATAGAAAGTGATCAAAAATTAGAAAGTTCAGTTTCCGTCTCTTTAAGACCAGAAAAAATAACTATTTCAAAAAGTCCTGAAGAAAACTCAATACATGCATCTGTTAATAATGCGTCATTCGTTGGAAATAGTTATCAGTACATAGTTAATTCAAAAGTCGGTAAAATTTACGTAGTTTCTAGCGATACAAATGAAATATTTAATGTTGGAGAAAACGTTTATTTAAAATTCGACGAAAAAGAATTGCGGTTACTTGACGATTAAGGATTAACCTTTGCCTCTCCAAGGTATCGTCTTATCTATAATTTTTCTCAAAGTTACGTCAAAAAGAAGACCCAACATACCCATTATAAAAATTGTGATCCAAATTACTTCATATTGAAAATATTTTTTGGCAACATTTTCAACAAATCCAATTCCAGTTGTACCTGCTAAAAATTCTGCTGCAACTAAAGTGCCCCAGCACATACCAACAGCTACTCTAATACCTGTTAAAATTTCAGGTAAAGAATTTGGAAAAATAACATATCTAAGTATTTGTCTTTTAGAAGCACCAAGAGAATGCGCTGCATGTATTTTAGATAACTGTGTACCTGATGCTCCAGCTCTGGCTGAAATAATCATTATAGATAATGAAACCATAAATAATAAAAATACTTTTCCTGTATTATCAATCCCTAAAACCGAGATTATTAAAGGAGCCCACGCAAGAGGAGGTACTGGTCTATAAAGTTCAATTAATGGATCAAAGAAACCTTTAGCAAATCTATTTAAGCCCATGAAAAGTCCTAATGGTACACCAATCAATATTCCAAAAACTAATCCAAGAAAAACTCTTAAAAATGAATCCCAAATATGACCATAAGGAACAGGGATTTTAAATAATTTAAAATCACCAGTAACAATTTTTAAAACTTTACCTTTAAAATTTTGCTTAACCACACCGTCTTTAGTGTGAACCGGATATTCTCCAGGCAAAACATCGGCTATCCAATCCGGCAATATAAAGCCAATTATCTGGCTTACATCCATCATATCAATCCAAAGAAGTGGGATATTTTTGTAACCTACACTTGGCTTAGACATTAAAATAAATTTATTAAGTGTATCGGAGGGTTTTGGTAACCATCTACCTGAACCTTGCTCAGAACAACTAGGACCACTTGCAACTATAGTTCCAGCAGGGAATAAAAGAATGTCAATTAATCTTAAACCTCCTTGCTCAGTTTTTTGAAGATTATCAAATTCAATAATTGCATTTTGCATTTCATTAAGAGCATTAGGTGGATAAATACTTGCAAATTCAATTCTTCTTGCAATTTTTACAATGTTTTTTGCGTAAGTAGATGCCAGTTCCTCAGTGTCATCTAAATTTTTTCTATATAATTTTATCTCTGATTTAAGTTCTTTTATTGCATTTTTGAATTGAGGATTATGGTTTCTTAATTTAAAAAATTTATCATTAATTTTTTTTAATTGTTCAGCTGCAGCGTGAAATTTCAACCCTCTATCTGTTTCAGGCACTAAAGGCACTTCAATAGTATTTTCTATTGATCCTGTTCCGGCACTTACAGTTACTATGCCCCAGCTTCCTTGCTCAGCAATTGCTTTTTGTCTTTCATTTTTTTGCTCTGGTGTTTCAAATGGATAATCTTTCTTTTGAAAATTAGTACTTAATAATCTAATTTCATCAGTCATCTCATCTATTTTAATTTTTGTGTTAATCTCCATTAGATTATCGTTAGTAAGTAATGGAATTAATTTGTTTGTTTTATTAATAAAACCAACTAATGCAGTTTTCTGTATGTTGCTTAAATCTGGCGAATTTTGAATTTCTAAACTTATTTTTTTAAGATTTTTATTTTCTATTTTTATTATTGAAGTACTTTTGAATTCTCTTTCTTCAATTGGAAATTGATATTTTAATCCTAATAAAGACTCATTTATTTTTGCGACCTGGCATAATTCATTTGCTGATTTTGGATAAAATCCTTTTGCAATATCCCAAGAATAATAAAGCCAAACTAACAATATTGCACTACTTCCGACAATTATCCAATGAGTTCCACCTTTTGCTCTTTCTGGATTTCCAAAAACTGCATCAACTTTTTCAGTTTTTATTAAACGTCTTCCATAAAGTATGCACCCGATAATTGATACGAGAATTAATATTGTTATTATTTGAGTAAACATTTAATTTTCTTTTCCCATAATTTCTTCCTCCATGTTCCAAATCATGGATAAAATTTCTTCTCTTTTTGATGAAAAATCTTTATTTTTTTTTATTTCTCTTAAATCTTCTTTTAATCCCATCTCTGCAAATGGAAGATTATATTCTTTATGTATCCTACCTGGTCTTGGTGCCATTACATACAACCTTTCACCAAGCAGTAGTGCTTCCTCAACCGAGTGCGTAATTAAAATAATTGTTTTTCCAGTTTCTTTCCAAATTTTCAAAACTAAAGATTGCATTTTTTCTCTTGTTAAAGCATCAAGAGCACCTAAAGGCTCATCCATTAAAATCAAATCAGGATCATTGATTAAACATCTTGCAAGAGCTACTCTTTGCTGCATTCCTCCAGATAATTGATATGTTGGGGTATTTCCAAATCCTTTTAAGCCAACAATCTCCAGCCACTCATCAACTTTTTTCGAAGTTTCTATAGGATCTTTTTTTTTCATTCTAAGACCAAAGTTTACGTTCTCTGCAACAGTCAACCATTCGAATAATGCACCTTGTTGAAAAACCATGCCTCTTTCAACTCCAGGTCCATCAATTTCTTTACCATTCAAAGTTATATTTCCAGATGTTGGTCTTAAGAAACCAGCTGCAATATTTAACAAAGTTGTTTTTCCACAACCAGAGGGCCCAAGAACTGTTAGAAGTTCTCCTTTTTTTAATTTGAAATTTAAATCTTTTAAAGCATGAACAGTCTCTCCTTTTGGAGTTTTGAAAATCATGTTTAAGTTTTGAGATATTAAATCACTCATTAGTTGTCTTTATATAAAATATTTACTTAAAAAAATAGGCACCAATAAAATTGGCGCCTATTTAATTATTCTAATCTTTAAATTATAAAGGTAAGAAACTAGTGTCTACTGCTCCACCTGGAGTTCCCATTCCTTTTAAGAATGCATCTAAGTTTCCACTTTCCATAGATTTTTTAGTTTCTTCTGGAGTTAAGAATTTGAAACCACTTAAAGTGTCTTTCATATCAGCAATTTTCATTTCTGAAGCTTTTGACATAGAATTCATATCACTTTTTCCATTTCTATATCTTTCATTTGCTTCATGAGTTACTTCAATAAAAGTTCTCAACATTCCAGGATTTTCCTTCATAAACTTGTCTGTTACAGAAGTAATATCTATTCCTAAAATACCTGCATCTCTTGCTTCTTGAACTGTTAAAAGTCTTGATCCTACAGCAACCGCAGCTTTGATAGAATTACCACCAAATAAACATGCCATCACTACATCTCCACTTACTAATGCAGCCGCACCTTCTTCTGGATCCATTTGAATAATATCCATTTTGCTTCTGTCAGCTCCGACAACTTTCATACTTTCGTCGAAAACGTACTCAGCCATAGTACCTAACGGAACAGCAACTTTTTTACCTTCTAATTCAGTTGCATTTGCTTTTGTTATTCCTGATGCATTAGATGTTACACAAGTTGTTCCACCCATTCCGTATTCCATTGCAATATCAACTAATTTGATAGGTGCATTTGATTTTACAGCATTAATAAATGGTACTAAACCTTGTGAGTAAGAAATATCAATATCTCCTGCTAACATTGCATCTGTCATTGCTCCACCATTTGTGAAGTTTGTCCATTTTACTGGAACTCCTAAAGCTTTAGCAAAATTCTTTTTTTGCATGTCCTCTAAATTTGGACTTGGCCACTCTAGAAAGTATGCAACTCTAACTTCGTTCGCAGCAGAGTTTGCTGCTGTGATTGTTAAGTTTAGAGCAAATAAACTTCCTAAAATGAAACTAACTATTTTTTTCATTTCATCTCCTGTTAATTAAATTTAATTATCGATATTTAAGTTTAAATTTTCTTTTAAGTAAATGATGAATAAATTACACAGGCTTCAAAAGTCATAAGTTACAACCTATAGTTGCGGTCATTTAACATAGCAAGTATGACTAAAATTTACTGGTTAATTTATATAATTAGTCTATGAATCTAAACATAATTATGAGTTCAGAAAAACCTCAAATACCAAATTCTTTAAATGAACATTGGATGCCATTTACATCAAATAGAGATTTTAAAGAGTCTCCAAGATTAATTGTAGAAGCAAAAGGTGTTTATTTAAAAAATCATCAAGGTCAAACTCAGATAGATGCAAGCTCGGGATTATTTTGTAATCCTTTAGGTCACGGAAGAGAAGAAATAATTAATGCGATTACAAATCAATTAAAAAAATTAGATTATGCTCAACCATTTCAACAAGGTTTTGGTGGTTCATTTGAACTTGCAACAAAAATTTCAAAACATACTCCAGGAAATTTAAATAGAATTTTTTATACAATTTGTGGATCTACTGCTGTTGAGACTGCAATAAAAATTGCAGTTGCATATCATAAAGCAAGAGGTGAAGGACATAGATTTAGGTTTGTTGGAAGAGAAAGAGGCTATCATGGAATGAATATCGGAGCTACTTCTGTTGGTGGAATGATTAACAATGTGAAAACATTTGCCAATGTTTTGATGCCAGGTGTTCTTCACATGAGACATACACATTTACCAGAGCATAAATTTGTTTCAGGTCAACCTGAAACTGGCGCAGAGATGGCTGAAGATCTGGAGAGAATTTGTACAAATTTTGGATCAGAGAATATAGCAGCTTGTATTGTTGAGCCAATTGCTGGATCGACAGGAACTTTAGTTCCACCAAAAGGATATTTACAAAGACTAAGAGAAATTTGTGATAAGCATGGTATTTTATTAATTTTTGATGAAGTTATTACTGGATGGGGAAGAACAGGTTCGCCTTTTGCATCTCAAGAATACGGAGTTACACCTGATATTATAACAATGGCTAAAGCTACAACAAATGGAATAAGTCCTTTAGGTGCAGTAGCGTGTAAAGAAGAAATTTACGATACGGTTATGGACGGAACTCCAAAAGGAACAATTGAACTGTTTCATGGTTATACTTACTCAGGAATTCCAGTGTCAGTAGCTGCAGGCTTAGCGGTACAAGATATTTTTGAAAAAGATGACATCTTTAATAGAGCAAAAAATTTATCTCCATATTTCCAAGAAGGTTTAATGTCTTTAAAAGATATTGATGTTGTTGATAACATAAGAGGTTATGGAATGATGGGTGGTATTGATATTAAAATGCATAAAAAACCTGGCGCAGCAGGATTTACATGTTTCAAACACTGCTATGATGCAGGAGTTAACTTTAAAGCGACTGGAGATTGTTTAATTATTGCTCCAATGTTTATCTGTGAAAAAAAACATATTGATGAAATAATCGAGAAACTAAGAACTGGTATAACCAACTATTCAAAAAGCAAAAAAAATTAATTTAATTCTATGAAAATAGGGGTTCCAAAAGAAATAAAGCCTCAGGAAAATAGAATTGGACTCACTCCCGAAAGTGTAAAGATATTGACTTCAAACGGCCACGAAGTTTTAATTGAAAACAATGGAGGGTTTGAAGCAGGATTTGAAAACGATCATTACGTATCAAGTGGAGCAAAAATAGTTAATACAGCTGAAGATATATTTAATGACTCTGACATCATTGTTAAAGTTAAAGAGCCACAATCTAGCGAAGTAAAAATGATAAGAGAAAGTCAAGTTGTCTTTACGTATCTTCATCTTGCTGCTGCTAAGAAACTGACACAAGGTTTAATAGACAGCAAATCAATATGTATCGCTTATGAAACAGTTACAGATAATAATGGAAGACTTCCTTTGTTAGCACCAATGAGTGCAGTAGCTGGAAGAATGTCAGTACAAGCAGGTGCACATTGTTTAGAAAAAAATCAAAAAGGTCGTGGTCTTTTGTTAGGAGGAGCTCCTGGTGTAGAGCCTGGAAATGTAGTTATACTTGGAGGTGGAGTAGTAGGAGAAAATGCTGCTATAATTGCAACAGGCATGAAAGCTAAGGTTAATATTGTAGATAAATCTGAAAAAAGATTAAACGAACTTACCCAAATGTTTGGAGATAAAATAATTCCCAATTTAAGTGATAAAACTGATTTAGAAAAATTAATTTCTGAATGTGACTTGTTAGTAGGTGGAGTTTTGATACCAGGTGCTGAGGCACCAAAATTAGTTACAAAGAATATGTTAAAAAAAATGAAAAGGGGATCAGTAATTGTAGATGTTGCAATTGATCAAGGAGGATGTGTTGAAACCAGCAAACCGACTACTTTTGCAGAACCAACTTTTATAATAGATGATATAATTCATTATTGCGTTGCAAACATGCCTGGTGGTGTTCCTAGAACATCAACAATTGCTTTAAATAAAGCAACACTTCCTTTTTTATCTAAATTAGCAAAAGATGGTTACTTAAAAGCTTTAAATGATGATCAAAATTTTCAAGCAGGATTAAATGTATTTAAAGGAGGCGTTACTCATAAAGCTGTAGCAGATGTATTTGGCCACGATTATTTACCAGCTCACAAAGCTTTGCTTAACTAAAATCCCTATTTTCTCTTACTTTTTCGTAAATTGACAAAAAAAAAATTAATTCTATATAGCAGTTATAATTTAAAAAATTATTCCTGAATTTAACATTCATTTATTTCTCTCTTTTTTGTTGAATTCACCTCCTCGAAAGGGGAGGTAAAAAGGAATTATATACCTTTATTTATAAGATTGTATATTTGATCTTTGTCAGTTAAACCAATTTCTCTTGCTACTTCTTTTTCACCTTTAAAAACTACTATTGTGGTCCAATAATTAACAGCTAAAGCTTTAGCAATATCTTCATGTTCTGTTTGCTCATAAAATAAAAACTCAACATCTTTAAAGTCTTTCATTGCTTGATCGAAAACTTTTGTTTGTGCTGCACATGTTGAACAATATTCGTTCCAAGAATTAATAACAATTGTTTTACCAGATTTTTGAATTTCTAATAATTTTTTCAGATCAAAATTTGTAGTTTTTTCAAAACCAAATGAGATATTTGGTATTAAGAATAAAATTAGAAAGATAAAATATTTTTTCATGAGCTTTATTTAATTATCTGGTCATTCTTTTCAAGATGTTTTCTTTCAAAAATATTTGATGAAACAAAACTGCTAAAATATGTAATGAGATTAAAACTATTAATGTATAATTTGAAATAACATGAACATTGTAAAATTGATCTGCTAAATCAAAGTTATCTTCAATCCTTAATTTAAAAATAAAAAAATTTAGTTTTTCACCATTAAATAGCTTTTTTAAAATTCCTGATGTTGTTATTGTTAAAAGTGCGACATAAAGAGCGAAATGATTCAATTTCGCAATCAAGTTTTGTCCAAAGAATGCCTCAGGCATTAGTTTTGGGGACTTGCTAAAAAATTTATAAATTAACCTAAATAAGGTTATGTAAAATATGGATATTCCTACAATTACATGTACATTTTCAATAGTTATTCTTAAATCCGAAAAATCTAATCTGACCAAAATAAACCCCATTGGTATCTGAGCAATTAGAAGGAGCAAAGTGAACCAATGGAAAAATTTAGCTAACCAACTATATTGTAATGTTATACTGTCAGACATGAGTTATTTTATAAAAATAAATAATATTTTCAAAATAATGTTTATTGTAGCACTTTCTTTTTCATTTAATTCTAATGTTTTATCAGAAGAAAGCGCAAAAGACATTATAAAGAAAAGAAAGTATTTATTCAGTCAAAATTATAAACTAGCAAAAAGAATTAGTATTTTACTTAACGAAGTTGAAATTGAGGACTCAAAAAAACTGATGATTAGAATGAGTGATAATTATTTAGAATTACTAAATTTATTTCCAGAAAATACAAAAGAGGGACACGGAACAGAGGCTTTACCAATTATTTGGGAAGAAAAAGATGAATTTAATGCTCTAATGAAAAAATCATCTGATCAAATGATAAAGCTAGCTTCAATTATCGAAGACCAAGATGATTTTAGAGCAGCTTTGAAACAATATATGTGGTCGAGCTGTAAAGCTTGTCATAGCAGATATAGGGCTCCACACTAATGAAAAAGTATTTTTTTATTTTTATTGTTTTATTTTATGCAGATACTGCTTTCTCTCATTCGCACTACCCCATAACTAGAGATTCATTAGAAGCAATTAAAAATGGCAAGATATTATACAATCAATATTGTGTTTCTTGTCACCAAGCAAATTTAGCTGGAGCTACAAATTGGCAAGGTTTAGATGAAGATGGGCATAGAAAAGCACCGCCTTTAAATGGAACTGGTCATACTTGGCATCATACAGATGAGTTACTACATAGAATGATAAAGTATGGATTTGCTAAATTGATAAAAAATTATGAAGGCAAGATGATGGGTTTTGGTGATAAAATAAGTGATGAAGGTATTGATAACATTCTTTCGTACATTAAATCTTATTGGAAAGATGATATTTATGAATATCATTTAGAAATGAGCAAACAATGAGTTCAGAAGCAATTAATTTTAATTGGTCATGCAAACATACTTGGAAAAGAAGCGCAAAAAATACCGCTTGGTGTTTACTAGGCTGTGCAATTGGTGACTTTGGAACTATATTGTATTTTCAGATAACAGGAATTCCCTGGCCTGTTTTAGCCATCATGACATTAGCAATTATAAATGGTTTGATTACAAGTATTATTTTAGAAACTATAATTTTACTAAGACAAAAACTTGATTTTTCCAAAGCATTAAAGACTGCACTTGGTATGAGCTTTATATCAATGGTCAGTATGGAAATAGCCATGAACCTCACAGATTTAATTTTAACAGGTGGAGCTATTTTAAATTGGTGGGTAGTACCAATAATGCTTTTAGTTGGATTTTTAACTCCATGGCCTTACAATTACTGGAGATTAAAAAAATATAATATTGCTTGTCACTAAAAACATCTTTATATCAAATTAAGACCTCAGATAATGACTAAAGATTTAATAACAATTGATGGCCTTTCAAAGGTATACGACAATGGATTTAACGCTTTAAAAACTGTTAATCTAAATATAAAGCAAGGAGAAATTATTGCTATGCTTGGACCAAATGGAGCTGGCAAAACTACACTGATAAGTATTGTATGTGGTATAGTTAAACCAACTTCTGGAGTAATTACAGTAGATGGTTTTGATATTATAAAAGATTATAGAGAAACAAGATCAAGAATAGGACTGGTCCCCCAAGAAATTTCACTAGAACAATTTGAAACGGTTTTTAACAATGTTTCATATTCAAGAGGCTTATATGGAAAAAAGCCAAACCCCCAACATATAGAAAAAGTTCTAAAAGATTTTAGTTTATGGGATAAAAAAGATTTAAGGTTAAATCAGCTTTCAGGAGGAATGAAAAGACGTGTAATGATAGCAAAAGCATTATCTCATGAACCTTCGATATTATTTCTTGATGAACCAACGGCAGGCGTAGATGTAGAATTGAGAAAAGATATGTGGAAAGTTGTAGAGGGATTAAGAAAAACTGGAGTAACCATAATTTTAACAACACACTATATTGAAGAAGCAGAGGCAATCGCAGACCGAGTTGCTGTAATTAATCAAGGAGAAATTATTGTTGTTGATAATAAAATAGATTTATTAAAAAAAATGGGTCATAAAAAATTAACTATTGAGTTGCAGGATAAAGTCGAAAAAATTCCTTCAGAACTTGATGAATATAATCTATCAATCTCTAATGATAATTATTCATTAATTTACAACTATAACTTACATGCTGAAAGAACAGGCATTACAAAGATGCTTCAAGATTTAAAAAATGCAGGTTTGAGGATGAGAGATTTAAAAACAGAGCAAAATAATCTTGAAAAGATTTTTGTGACATTGGTAAAGGAAAATAATGAGGATTAATTTTTACGCATTAAGAGCAATTTATTTTCATGAAATGGATCGATTTAGAAGAACATTAATACAATCTCTTCTTTCTCCAGTTTTATCTACTTCATTATACTTTATAGTATTTGGCTCAGTCATTGGGGATTATGTACAAAAAATTGATGGCATTAGTTATGGCTCTTACATAGTTCCAGGATTATTGATGTTAACATTATTAACGCAATCTATCAGTAACACTTCTTTTGGAATTTTTTTTCCTAAATTTAATGGAACAATTTATGAAATTTTAGCAGCTCCAATTTCTACTGTAGAAATTGTAATCGCTTATGTTGGTGCAGGTGCAACTAAAACCTTAATTGTTGCTGCAGTAATTTTCTGCACTTCACTTTTCTTTGCAGAAGTAAATGTAAAGTTTCCTTTACTAATGATTTTCTTATTAATTCTAGTTGCTTTTACTTTTGCTTTGTTTGGGTTTTTAATTGGACTTCTTAGTAAAAATTTCGAGCAAATGTCTATAATACCAACAATTGTCATAACACCAATGGTATTCCTAGGTGGAAGTTTGTATTCGCTAGATATGCTCCCAAGTTTCTGGCAAACAGTCACTTATTTTAATCCTGTTGTATATTTAATTAATGGGCTGAGGTTTGCATTTTATGGAGTTTCTGATTTTGATATTTGGATAAGTATTTCAACAATGTTTATATTTTTAATTGTATGTGTAACTCTTGTCTCAATTATACTTAAAAAAGATTGTCATATAAAAAATTAATTTGACTGTTGACCAGATAATTCCTGCAATATTTTTAATATTAGTCTTAATATTAGTTCTACCTAATTTTCTAAGATCAAACTCAAATATTAAACAATTGATATCTAATTTTTCAATTTGGATAATAATTATACTTGTTATATTTGGATTGATGTATTTTTTGATGTAAATAGATTTATGATTAAATTTATTCTTCCAGCAGTACTATTAATTTTAATTATTATTTTCTGGGAAAAAATTAATGAATTTTTATTAAGCAAATTTAAAATTAAACTCAATTACATAGCCGTTATCATATTAGTTTTAATATTAGTGGTTTTATCTTTATTACTATATTTCTAATTTATAATGGAGATAAATTTATTATTCTTTGTTAGCGTTGTTCCAGCTATCGTATTATATGGAATTGCTAAATCAGGTTTAGGTGGATCAATATCATTAATTTCAGTTCCATTAATGACAGTAGTAATGCCATTAAATCAAGCACTTGCAATTATTTTACCAATATTAATTTTTTCAGACATTATTGCAGTTTATAGATTTAGAAGAGAGTTTGATTTTGGGACACTTAAATTAATAGTTCCATTTGCAGCTATTGGAATAATAATTGGCTCATTTACATTTACTTATTTTTCTGAGGATTTGCTTAAGTTAATAGTTGGAATAATGGGTTTTTTATTTTCTGGTCATTATTTTTTATTTAAAAAAGAAAAAACTATACCCGCAAAAAAAAACTTTTTTAAAGGTGCTATTTGTTCATCCATTGCTGGTTTTTCAAGTTTTTGTGTACATGCGGGAGGAACTCCAACAAGTCTTTATTTGCTTCCACTAAGAATGAAAAAAGAAATTTATGTTGGCACAAGAATTATTTTTTTTAGTTGTGTTAATCTAATTAAGCTTCCTTTGTATATTTATTTATCTATGATGAATTTTGACACTTTATATCAATCAGTTACTCTCTTTCCCCTAGCGCTTATTGGAATATTTATAGGTTATAAATTACTTAAAATAATTGAGGAAAATTTATTTTATAATATCATTTACGCTTTAATTCTTGTTAGTAGTGCTAAGTTAATAATTGATTTCATTTAATCTTTGAAATAAGTTGTAAATGGGGTGCCAGAAGGCTGAGAAATACCCTTAGAACCTGTCCGGTAATTCAGAAAGGGAAAATGAATAATTTAAATATAATCAATCAATCATCAGCAATAATTTTAATTATTTCAATTTCTCTAATATTTGTTTTTATTGGAATTTATTTTTCAAAAAAATTTAAAGGACTTAATAATTATTTAGTTGCAAACCGTTCGATTGGAACTTTATCCTTAACAACAAGTCTTGTTGCTTCAGCACTTGGTGCTTGGATTTTATTTGGACCCGCATCAGCAGCAACATGGGGAGGAATTGGTGCAGTAATTGGCTATTCACTAGGAACTGCATTTCCACTTTTTATTTTAATTTATCTTGGTAAAAAATTTAGAACTAGTTATCCGCAAGGCAAAAGTATTATTGAAATAATAAGATTAAGATTTGGACCAAATCTTTATAAACTTATTTTAGTTTTTTCTATTTTTTATATGACAATCTTTTTAATTGCCGAAGTTACTGCTGTAGCTTTTTTAATTAATTACATATCTGGTACTGAATTGTGGATTACCTCTTTAATAGTAATATCATGTTCGTTACTTTACACATTGTATGGAGGGTTAAGAGCATCTTTAATCACAGATAATATTCAATTTTTTGTATTTACAGCACTTTTAATAATTAGTTTAATTTTTATTACCTCAATTGAAACAAACGAATTTAATTTTGAAATTATTAAAAATAATAATCCGCATTTGTTAAGTTTTAGTTATCTTCCAAATTATACTGCAGGTTTAACTTTCTTTATAGCTGTTGCTGCAACTAATCTTTTTCATCAAGGTAATTGGCAGAGAGTTTATGCTGCAAAAAATTACGAGGTTTTAAAAAAAAGTTTAATATTTTCATTTTTAATAATATTACCAATAGTCTTTTTTATGGGATTTAGTGGTTTAGTGGCTATCTCCCAAGATACTAATGTCATACCTGATCTTGCATTTTTCTCAATTTTATTAAAAGAAAATTTAATAATATTTTCAGTCATTGTAATAATTTTAGCTATCTCTTTAACAATAAGCAGTATTGATACTTTAATAAATGCTATTTCAAGTTTGGTAATAGTAGATGTAGATAAGGTGTTAAATTTAAAAAATAATCATTTAAATATCTCAAAACAATTTGTTATTTTTCTTTCGGTCATAGCTTTTTTTGTTGCATCAAAAGGATTTAGTATTCTTTATTTATTCTTAATAGCAGATTTATTTTGTTGTGCGGCTGTTTTAAGTGTTTTTTATACTTTTTATTCTAAATCTTATGATGAAAAAAATGCATATGTTTCTATATTAATAGGATTAATTGCAGGACTATTATTTTTTCCAAGTCCTGATTTTTCTAAATCAATATTATTTGGCATAATTTTGCCAATGGATTTAGCACCGTCGTATATTTCTCAATCTCTTTTATTTTGTTCTTTTATTGCGGCAACTTTATCACCAATAATTGCATGGAAATTGAAATAATTGATGTTTATTAAAAACATAATTATTGTATAATTTAATAAATGCTCAATTTTATATTACCATTTATTGTATTAATCGTTGTTGTTGTTTTCATTCATGAATATGGACACTATTATTTTGCAAAAAGATATGGTGTTGGTGTAACAGATTTTTCGATAGGTTTTGGTCGGGAATTATTTGGATGGAATGATAAATCAGGGACAAGATGGAAAGTTTGTTGGATACCACTGGGTGGTTATGTAAAATTTTTCGGAGATAGGAATGTATTTTCACAAGCAGATCAAGAGGAGCTACTAAAAAAATATAGTAAAGAAGACCAACATAAATTGTTTGTAACAAAACCTCTTTACCAAAGAGCATTAATTGTTGCTGGAGGACCATTGGCTAATTTTGTATTAGCTTTAGTCATTTTTACTTTCATATACATGTTTGCAGGTAAAGATTTTACACCAGCTGTAATTGATGAAGTATTAAAAGATAGTCCAGCAGAAGTTGCCGGTATGCAAAAAAAATGATGTTATTATTGAAATAGATAATACAAAAGTAGAGAGTATTCTTGATGTTTCTAAATTAATAGCAATGTCAACATCAGAATTTATCGATTTTAAAGTTTCAAGATATGACCAAGAGATAATTTTTAAAGTTAAGCCAAATTTTGTTGATAGTGTTGATGAATTAGGAAACAAATTAAAGAAAAGGATGGTAGGTATTAAACTTAGTCCTTATAACAATCAAATAACACACAAAAAACTTGGACCTGCACAAGCTTTACTTCAATCATTTAATGAAGTTTATTTTGTAACGACTTCGTCACTTAAATATCTTGGATCAATGTTTACAGGAGCAGGGGACAGCTCTCAATTGGGTGGTCCAATTAGAATTGCTAAAATTTCTGGTCAAGTAGCAGAATTTGGAATTATACCTTTTGTCAGCATGATGGCTTATATCTCAATAAGTTTAGGACTAATTAACTTATTTCCAATACCTCTATTAGATGGAGGACATCTGATGTTTTATGCATTTGAAAAAGTTTTAGGTCGTCCTTTAAGTCAAAAAACACAGGAAGGTTTTTTTCGAATCGGAATGTTTTTGTTGTTATCTTTGATGTTTTTCGCAACATTTAACGACCTTAAAGATTTAGGCTTATTTTAAGGCTTTTTTAATAGCTAAAAAAACATTGTATTTATTGACTTTTTTTACCACTACATATTGTTGTTCAAAAAAAAATATATACTAAAAAAAAGCTTGAATTTTCAATGATTTTGTTAAGTATAGTTACATAAACCTTTAAAACCGGAGCTAAAATGAACAAAAAACAATTAGTAGCAAAGCTAGCTGGTTCGTTAAATCAAAGTAAAGCTGATGCAGAGCGTACTTTTGATACTATTACGAATACTATACTAGATGCGTTGAAAAACGACGATTCTGTAAAGATTGCAGGTTTTGGTACATATAAAGTGGCTAAAAGAAAAGCCCGAATTGGACGTAATCCAAGAACTGGAGAGCAAATCCAAATCGCTGCTTCTCAAAAGGTAAAGTTTTTACCTGCTAAAGCACTTAAAGAAGTATTTAACAAGTAAATCTCATTTAACAGCCTTTATTAAGAATCCTAAAATTCTTAATAAAGGCTGTTTCTACATGCAAAAACTGCATATCTATTTTTAATAACAATCATTAGTTTTTATTTATTTTAAAATTATAAGAACCTCTTTTTAACAATGGAGGTTAAATGACTAAACATTTAAAAAAACTTGTCGGTCCTTTAGTAAGTTTGTTTTTCTTACTAAATATGACAAGTGTAGGTTATGCCGAATCTACAGTCTCTGCAGAAGTTGGATTTATTTTTAATACATTTCTATTTTTAGTTTGTGGTTTTCTTGTCATGTTTATGGCTTGCGGATTTGCGATGCTAGAATCAGGAATGGTAACTTCAAAAAGTGTATCTGTAATTTGTGCAAAAAATATAGGATTATTTTCTATCGCTGGAATTATGTTCTGGATGGTTGGTTATAATCTAGCATATGGAATTCCAGAAGGTGGCTATATAGGAACATTCACTCCGTGGTCTGATGCAAGTGCTGTTGATACAGGATATGCAGATGGTTCGGATTGGTATTTCCAAATGGTATTCTGTGCAACAACAGTATCAATTGTATCTGGTACGTTAGCAGAAAGAATTAAATTATGGCCTTTCTTCTTATTTGCAGCAATTTTATCAGGAATCATTTATCCAATTGTCATGGGATGGCAGTGGGGTGGTGGCTGGTTGGCCGCTTTAGGTTTCTCTGATTTTGCTGGTTCAACTCTTGTACACTCAACTGGTGGTGCTGCAGCTTTAGCAGGTGCTATGTTGTTAGGTGCAAGAACAGGAAGATTTGATAAATCAGGTGCAGCTAAGCCAATGAGACCATTTGCTGCTTCTTCTATACCTTTGGTAACAGTTGGAGTATTTATTTTATGGTTAGGTTGGTTCGGTTTCAACGGTGGTTCACAACTTGCTATGGGAACTTTCGATGATGCAGTAGCTGTATCAAACATATTTATTAATACAAACTTAGCAGCGTGTGGTGGTGTTTTAGCAGCAGCAGTAATTACTAGATTAATGTATGGTAAAACTGATGTAGTTCAAATGCTTAACGGTGCGATTGGTGGATTAGTTGCAATAACAGCTGAACCATTAGCGCCAGCACCTATAGCAGCAATATTCATCGGTGCAATCGGTGGATTGATAGTAGTGTTTGGAACAAAACTATTATTCTCATTTAAGATTGACGATGTTGTTGGTGCAATACCAGCTCACTTATTTGCTGGAGTTTGGGGAACATTAGCTGTTCCACTAACAAACTCTGACGCAAATTTTAGTGCACAGTTAATCGGTGTAATCTCGATCAACGCATTTGTTTTTGTAGTATCATACATTGTATGGGCAATTATGAAAAACACTATGGGTATCAGATTAAGTAAAGAGGCTGAACTGAAAGGTACAGACGTAACTGAAACTGGTGTAATAGCTTACGCTATAAGAGACTAAATTTAACTCCCTCCCTTAAGTTAAACTAAAAAGGCCCCGTAAATGGGGCCTTTTTTTATTAAACTGTTTTTAAAAATTCTAACACTTCTTTTGCGTGGTCTTTAACTTTTACTGAACGCCACTCTTTAATAATTTTGTCATCTTTTAATAAAAATGTACTTCTTATTAATCCCATAAATTCTCTACCCATGAATTTTTTTTTACCCCAAACTTTGTATGCTTTAATTGCTTCTTTTTTTACGTCTGCTACCAAATCAAACTTAATTTTAAATTTATCTCTAAATTTTTCATGACTTTCCATGCTATCTTTAGAAATACCAATAACTTTACAGTCTAATTTTTTAAATTTTGAAAGTAGAGAATTGAAGTCTTTTGTTTCAACTGTGCAGCCTGGTGTATTATCTTTTGGATAGAAATATAAAACTTTATACTTACTTTTGATTTTCTTTAGCTCTAAAAGTTTTGAATTGGTTGACGGGATTTTGAAATTAGGAGCTTTATTTGGCATATTTTTTCGTAGATTAAAATTTATAATGATGTATTAAACCTTTATGAGCATTAAATCAGCACAAACATTAGTCGCAGAAGCTTTGACAGAAATCAAGACACTTTCCCCAGCGGAAGCATTAGAGATGGTAAACAGTGATAAATGCAATTTAATTGATATAAGAGATATTCGAGAACTTGAGAAAATGGGAAGAATAGAAAATTCTCATCACATTCCTAGAGGAATGTTAGAGTTTTGGATGGATCCAGATAGTCCTTACTTTAAAGAAGGCAAGATAGATATGAACAAAGAAATGGTTTTATTTTGTGCAGGTGGACTAAGATCTGCACTAGCTACAAAATCATTGAAAGATATGGGGTTTGAAAAAATTTCACATATAGATGGTGGCTTTTCTCAAATGAAGAGCGGTGGCTTTAAAGTAGAGAAATAAAAATTAATCAAATAAACTTATTCTCTTTGCGAAAAAAATTCTTATCACCCAGTATATAAATAAACCTAAAGGACCAATAAAATATGTGATTATTAAAGGAAAAAAGACTAGAATTTTTGACATATAAAACCTCTGGCTATCTCTAACAATCCAAGATCCACAAAACAAATTTATAGCCAAGAAGTGCGTCCAAAATAAAATTAAAAACTCATTATTCTCAAAAAGCTCAGCAAGATCATAAAAACTTAAATATAAAATAAAGTTTTTATTAAAATCATATCCTGCAAAAAAGAATATATATAATAGATAAACATAAACACTTGCCAAAATAAATGTTGGAATTATTGATGTAACAAATAAACCACAAACTTTAGTTTGTGGAAAAATAATAAGCATTAACCAAAAAGGTATTACACCTATATTCAACCACATATAGATCATTTCTACTGTAAAAAATGCAGATATTTGTCCAATCATCAGGGTTATATTATATTAAATGCAATAATGATTCCTATAAAAAATAAAAAAAAAAACTTAGAAGCGACAATTGATGAAATGCGCAACTTTGCACTTAATTATGTAGAAAAATTTGCACCATCAAAACAACAGCTAAAAACATATCTTTTAAAGAAATATTTAAGATCTAAAGTTGATAACGTTAAAAGAAGCAATATTTCAGATCTAATCGAGATTGTAGCTGAAGATTTAGAAAAATCTAAATTTATAAATGATAAATTTTATTCAGAAACAAAAGCAAAAAGTCTAATCCAAAGAGGTTCATCAATAAATAAGATTAGAAATTATTTAATAAGTAAAGGAGTTGGAGAAAAATATATTAAAAATACAATTGAACAAATTAATGAAAATAATGAAGATCAAGATTTTTTTTCAGCCATAAAAGTTTGTAAAAAAAAAAGAATTGGTCCTTCAAGAACTGAAGATAATAGACCTTTATTCTATAAAAAAGATATTGGTATATTAGCAAGATCTGGGTTTGATTTTGAAGTTTCCAGAAGAGTAATGGAACTAGATAAAGAGGAATATTTAAAAATTATAAATCTTCTTTAGATTTTTTATTCTTTTCTTCTAAATAATACTGAATTTTGCTTTTGATATAGTTTTTTACCATCACAAATACTATCAATCCAAAAATTGATACAGAAACTATTATAATTAATATTATTCTTAATTGTTCACTCATTATATATTCTTATTTCTTTTCAGAATTATACTTGGATTTTTAAAATTTTTTTTTCCATAAAGTATCTCATTTCCCTCAAAATCTGTAACTATACCCCCTGCATTTTCAAGAATAGCATGCCCAGCTGCTATATCCCATTCACATGCTCTAGGCTCTGCAACATATCCGTCGTATTCATTTGAAGCTATTACACAAAATTTCAAAGAACTTTTCATCCTTTTAAATTCGCTAACATTCATTGTTTGATATATTTTGTTAATTTCAGGTTTTAGTTTATTTGAATATGATACAAATTTAAGTTTATTATTTGAAATTTTTGAACAGTCTAATTTTACATGTTTACCATTAATTATTTCAAATGAACAACTTTTATCATAAGAATAAAATAATCTACTTTTAGCGGGTGCATATATTATACCTGCTACTGCTCGATTATTAATTATTAAACCAGCATTTAGAGTAAATTCGTCAAGATCATTAATGTAATCATAAGTACCATCAATTGGATCTATTAGCCAAAAATTTTTTAAATCTTTCTTGGATTTATTATGACTAGTTTCTTCTGATACAATCGGTATTTGAGGAGTTAAGTCATTTATTTTTTCAGTTAAAATTCTATTAACTTCAAGATCACCATTGCTAACAGGTGTATTATCTTCCTTAATTTCTTTTATTAATCCTTTTTCCCTCAATTTTATTGAAACTTTTCCCGCATATAAAAAAGTATCAATCAGCTTTTCAATTGTTGCTTTTATTTCGATTTGTTTCATTTATTCTAACTTTTCTAATTCGATATTTTTAGCATTGATAACTTTTTTTCCCACATTTTCGAAATTCACAGTTACTTTTTCTTTAATAATTGACTGTACTTGTCCTATTCCCCAATCTTTATTATTAGGATTTATAACTTTATCACCTGGTTCAAAATCTAAAATCATTTGATTTTACTTATAATAGAAATGAGTATAAATACCACCACATGAATTTAGAGTTAAACTCAATTGGATTAGATAAGAAACCGTCTGATACAAAAGTAATTGTAGCTATGTCTGGTGGTGTAGACTCATCTACAGTTGCTGGTTTGATGAAAATGCAAGGATATAATGTTACCGGCATAACATTAAAACTATATAACGATAGTAAAGAAGTTGTTAAATCAAAAGTATGTTGTTCAGGACAAGACGTTATAGATGCAAAAAGAGTTGCTCATAAATTAGATATTGATCATAAAATTCTTTATTACCAAGATAAATTTAAGCAAGGAGTTATTGATAATTTTGTAGAAAGTTACTTAAAAGGAGAAACTCCAATACCATGCGTGCAGTGTAATCAAACTGTCAAATTTAAAGATTTGTATGAAGTTGCCAAAGATTTAAACGCTGATGCTTTGATCACAGGTCATTATGTAAAAAATATAACAATTAATGAAAAAAATAATATGTATAGAGCTGTTGATGAGAATAGAGACCAAAGTTATTTTCTATTCAACACTACAAGAGAACAATTAAATTATCTACGATTTCCATTAGGTGGAATGTTAAAAAAAGAAACTAGAGATATCGCCAAAAAACTAAATTTAAATGTTGCTGATAAACCAGATAGTCAAGATATATGTTTTGTTCCTAACGGCGACTATTCCTCAGTAATAAAAAAATTTAAACCAGACTCATTAAAAAAAGGTAACATTAAAAATTTAAATGGTGATGTAATTGGTGTGCATGATGGAATTATCAATTTTACTATTGGTCAAAGAAAAGGAATAAAAGTAGCTAATAAAGAGGCATTATATGTAATTAAAATTGATGCTGAAAATAATGAGATATTTGTTGGTGGAAGAGAGCATCTTGGGAAAAAGAAAATTAATTTAAAAAACATAAATCTACTATCTGAAAAGAATGAATTAGGTCAAAATATTCTTGTAAAAGTAAGATCTACAGGAAAACTATTAAGTGCTAATGTAAATATTTTAAATGATGATAAAGCAGAGGTAATATTAGATAACTCGGAAGATGGTATTTCACCTGGACAAGCATGTGTTTTTTATAAAGAAGATCAATATGGCCACAAAGTTCTTGGTGGAGGTTGGATTACCTAACTTTTAAAGAAAAATATGATATTAGAAAATATAACTGAACTAAAACAAAATAGTTCCAAGATATTATATTTTTAATATTCGGATATTCTTCGATTTTTTATAATCAAAACTGGCAGCAACAAAATGCCAACTATTATTAAAAATAGACTAAGTAAATTTTTTAATTTAACAAATTTAAAATTAAACTTATCTTTTAAAAAATCTTTATTCTTAATAATTCTCCTCGATACAAAATATTGAGTAAAAATTATAAATAAAATATAAATATATATACCAATTCTTCTAAAAAACTCATATGCCTTTCCTTCTCCAAGAAAAGTTAAATATAAAATTAAAAAAATTAAGCTTAAAAATGACAAAGTATATAAAAGTATTTTATTCTCGTTTTGTATGTAACCGATTAAACAATTCCAATAAAAAAATAAAAATAAAACGTATACAAACATAAAAAACTTAAAATAATATTTTACTGGTTCATACCTTCCAGTTCTCGAAATAGATGTACAGCCTTCAAAGAAAGGAATACATTTTGGAACTAAATCTAAATGTATGGATATTAAGTAGGAAATTGTAACCGTTGATATGGGTATTATAAAACAGCCTATGGCAAATGCTTTGATGTATTTAAGCATTTAATTTATTTTTTCTATTTTTTCTTATTTTTCTTTCTTGCTCGTCTTTTTTTAGAGCCCATTTTCCTTCGGCCTCTATGCTTTTTAGGGTATCCCATAATCTCCTTAGTTTTACAATTTTATTGACTTATTCGAGGGATATAGCATTGTCAATATAACTAATCAATTTTTTTATGGTTAATTCAGTTAAAACTTTTTTAAAACAAGTAGGAAAAGATTATCAAAATCAGTCAGTTAATCCGCCAGTAGTAAGAGCTTCAACTATAATATTTAAAACTCTTCAAGATATAAAGAAAACACAAAGTAATTATAATAAAAATCCTTTAAGCAAAAATTTTGATTATGGTCGAAAAGGAACATCAACAACTTTTGCACTACAAGAACTATTAAGAAAAATTGAAAATGCTTATCAAGTTTATTTAACTCCAACTGGATTTGGTGCAGTTTTTCTTGGAATGATTAGCGTTGTAAGACCTGGTGATGAAATTATTGTAACAGACTCGGTATACTCTCCTACAAGATTTCTAACAGAAGACTATTTAAAAAAATTCAATATTAAAGCAGTATTTTATGATCCAAAAAACTTAGATGAATTAAAAAAAAAAATTACAAATAAGACTAAACTTATTTTTGTTGAAAACCCAGGAAGTAACACATTTGAATTTCAAGATTTAAAAAAAATATTATCTTTTGCCAAGAATAAGAATATTTACACAGCTATTGATAATACATGGGGAACACCTTATTTAATCAAGCCTTTAGACTTAGGTTTTGATATGTCTATAGTTTCAGCGACAAAATATTATTCTGGTCATTCAGATGTTATGGGTGGTAGTTTAGCTATTAAAAAAAGACTTTTTAAACAAGTAGAATTAAGTCAAAAAGCTGTTGGTTTAAGACTAAGCCCTGATGATGCCTATTTAATTATGAGAGGACTAAGAACATTAGATATTAGGTTAGACAAGCATCAAGATAATACCATCAAGGTAGCTAATTTTTTGAGCAAACAAAAAAAAGTTAAAGAGGTTTTTTACCCAATTAAAAAAAATATTAAACAATACAAAATGTGGAAAAAGTATTATTCAGGATCATCTGGGTTAATGGGTGTAAAAATTATTTCTAGAAATAAAAATTCTGTAATTAAATTTTTAAATAAACTAAAATTATTTGCCCATGGTTACAGTTGGGGTGGATTTGAAAGTCTTGCTTTATATCAAGACAAATTGGCACTGGGCAACAGGAGCTACACAAAGCTGAGTAATAACGAACATATAATAAGATTACATATTGGTTTAGAAGACCCAAATGATTTGATTGCTGACATTAAACAGGCTATTAAATCTGTAAGATGAATCACACCAAATTTTTTCCAACAAAGAAAGCATTAGTTACTGTAATAGCTGCATCTGTTGTTGTTATTATTGCACTAGGAATAAGACAAACTTTTGGAATGTTTTATTTTGATTTTGCAACTGATTTAGATATCACCATAACACAGTTTGGTTTTACAATGGGATTACAGCTCTTATTGTGGGGTGTTTTCAGTCCTATGTTTGGAATTATTACGGACAAGTATGGTGGCAATATTGCAATTTTTATTGGATTTGTTTTTTATTTATTAGCAATTTTATTATTTTATTCAGGTTTTAATACTGGTTATTATTTTACTATAACAATTGGAATATTAGTTGGAGTTGGACTGGGATCTACAGCTATCAGTATACCTGTTTCAGTTGTTGCAAAACATTTTCCAGTATCAAGCAGAACAATAGCAACAGGAATAGTAACCTCAGCAGGATCTTTTGGATATTTTATATCACCATTAATCACTAGATATTCACTTGTTGAACATGGGTGGGAAAATACAATGCTATTTTTCTGTTTCTTTTTAGGTCTAGGATTAATAGTAGCATTATTTGTTTCAACACCAAAAATACCTGTTGGTACAAATCAAAATAACAATCAAACAGCTAGAGAAGCTTTAAAAGAGGCTTTTTCAAATAAAAGTTACATCTATCTTACTTTAGGTTTCTTTGTATGCGGTTGGCACATTGCTTTAGTAGCAACTCATATACCCACTTACATGATTGATAAAGGATTACCAGATTGGTGTGCAGCAATGGTTTTGGCTTTAATTGGACTTTTTAATATGGTTGGAACAATTACAAGTGGATATCTTGCAACTAGATACAGTCAAAAAATTTTATTAAGTGCAATTTATCTACTAAGAGGAGTATCAATTATTTATTTCATATTCCTACCACCAAGTGTTTTTAATTCAGTAATCTTTGGAATAACATTTGGAATGTTGTGGCTATCAACAGTTCCACCAACAAATGGAATAATAGGCAAGGTATTTGGAACTAAGTATATCGGATTATTATATGGAATTGTTTTTGTAAGTCATCAAATTGGATCTTTTTTAGGAGCTTATTTGAGTGGAGTTTTCTACGAACTTAACGGCAATTTTGATTATGCTTGGTACATATCTATCGCATTATCTATTTTTGCTGGTTTGATACATTTACCTATAAAAGAGAAGCCAATTGAAAGACCGCAAATCGCATAAACTTAAATTTAACCCGTATTTAGAAAAACTTTATCAGTCGGATAAGCCACTGATAATCTACAAAGTTGATAATGGTTATGACATTTATACAGATTTTTCTAAAAAAATTAATTTAACAAAAAAAAATATACATAAATTTTTAAACTCTTTTGAAAGGATGAAATATAAAAAAGAAACTGATCAATATGTTGGTTTTTTTGGATATGAAATTTTAAATTATTTACTTGGTATTAAAATTAGCAAACAGTCTAAAAATGGATTTTATAAAGGAGTTTTTTACAAACCAGAAACAATCATTAAAATAAGAGATAATATTTCAATATTTTCAAATAAAAAAAAGCACGAATTTAATAATTATTTTAAACCAACTAAAATTTTATCACCCTTTAAATTAAATATTAAATATCAAAAATACAAAAAAATATTCGATATTTTTTCAAAAAAAATAAGACAAGGAGAAACATATCAAATAAAAATTTGTACAAAATATCGTAATAAATCTTCAATAAATCCAATTAATTTTTTCTGGAGATTGATGAAGTCAAATGCTTCACCAGAATCTTTTATGATAAGAGATAAAAATTATTCTATTGTAAGCTGCTCACCTGAAACTTTATTATTAAAAAAAGGTAACAAAATCATTACCAAGCCTATTGCTGGCACATTAAGAAAAAGTAAAAAATCTAACAGATCTAGTGCCTTAAAGTTTTTTAGAAATAACATTAAAGAGACTAAAGAACACAATATGATTGTTGATATGGAAAGAAGTGATTTATCCAGAGTTTGTATTCCAGGAACAGTAAAAATTGATAAAGAAAAGTATGTTGAGGAATACAGACACTTATTTCATTATGTTACAACCATATCTGGAAGCCTATTAAAAGGTATGACTATAAAAAATATTATCAAATCTATGATGCCTGGTGGATCAGTCATAGGCTGTCCAAAAGTACGAACTTTGGAATTGTTAAATCAACAAGAAAAAGAGAATAGAAATATTTTTACAGGTAGTTTTGGCTATATAAAATTTAATAAAGATATGAGGTTTAACATAATAATAAGATCTATACTAAATTATAAAAATACATCAGAAATATCTGCAGCATCTGGAGTTGTATTAGATAGTGCAGCAAAAAAAGAATTTAATGAAAATTTTATCAAAGCAAAATCATTATTAGAATTATTTAAATGATTTATATAATAGACCATCAGGATTCATTCACATGGAATGTAGTTCATCAATTCTCTCAGTTTGATAAAGTTTATTGTTCAAATTATTTTGAAATAAATAACAGTTTATTAAATAAATCTAATACAATTGTATTATCTCCTGGACCCGGTTCACCCAAAGATTATCCAAATACTTCAAAAATTTATAATAAATTTAAAGGAAGAAAAAAAATCATAGGAATTTGCTTAGGGTACCAGCAAATATTACATTGTGAAAATGCCAAAATTATTCAACAAAGGAGAATATTCCATGGTTATCAATCTGAAGTAAAAGTTGTTTCGAATAAATCTATCTTTAGAAAGAATTCTAAATTTAAAGTCGGAAGATATCATTCACTTAAGCTTCAAGAGCCATTTATTAAAGAAAATTTTGATATTACTATGAGATGCGCTAAAACTAATATTGCTATGGCTTTTGAAAACAAAAGAGATGATGTATATGGTTTTCAATTTCATCCAGAATCTTTTTTAACAACAAATGGTAAAATTCTTATTAAAAAAATCTTACAGTCGAAAAGATCTTAAAGAAAAAGAATTTAAAGATCTATGGAATGCCCACGGGGTTTTCACAACTATGTGGATCTATGGAAAGCCTCAAAAGATTTTATTTTTTAAAGAACACATAACAAATCTTATTAAGTCAACTAAAAATTATAAAGTCTACGATCGAAATTTAAAAAAAAATATATTTAAAATAATTAAATCGAATTTAAATAAACGAAAAAATTATAATCATTTATTGCGAATTGCAGTTACCAAAAGTTTAATTTCTATTTCTTTAAGAGATAAATTAAAAATTAAAAAAAATCTTCAGTTAAAGCTAATCAATTACAATAGAATTAAGCCTGAACATAAAAATCTAAAGTATAAATTTATTTTAAAAAATTTATCTAAAATAGATAATTCAAAATCTGATATTGCACTTTGTTCAAATGGAAAAATTTTAGAAACAGGAACTTCAAATATTATTTTTATAAAAGATAATAAATATTATTCACCAATAAGAAAATTTTATCGAGGAGTAAATCTTAAGTTTTTTGAAAAAAATTTTAGGATAAAAAAAACTAATATTAATATTAATAATTTAAATCAATATGAGGAAATACTTCTAATCGGATCTGGAAAGGGAGTTTCCACTGTTTCATCTATAAAAGAGAAAAACTGGAATAGAAAAAAATATAAATCTTATGAAACTTTTGTAAGCAAATATAAAACTCAAATACTTAAACAAAAAAAATTGAGTAATTATTTATGAGAAATCCTAATAATCCGTGCATATTCTGTTTTACAAAGAAAAAGGAATATCTTTTTGAAAACGAACTAGCTTATGCAACTACCGACACTTATCCTGTATCAAAATTTCATTCACTTATAATCCCAAAGCGGTGTGTTAAAAATTATTTTGATCTAACTTCAAATGAAATCTTAGCGTGTAATAAATTAATAAAGAAACTAAAAAAAAAAATTGAAAAGAGTGATAAATCTGTGAAGGGTTTTAACATTGGCACTAACTCCGGCAAGGTTGCTGGACAATCTATTAATCATTGTCATATTCATTTGATTCCAAGACGAAAAAATGATGTTAAAAATCCTCAAGGTGGTGTTAGAGCTGTAATTTCTTCTAAACAGCATTATGTAAGGAAAAAGTAACTTTTATTAACATTTTTTTATTGAGATGAGATTATTAGTCAGTTGAACTAATATTTTTTATAGATTAAGAACTCAGTTTAGTATTATATTTAGCGGAGATAATAATATGTTCACAACAAATCCATTTGCTGTACTTTCCTCAACAGTCCCTTCAATTGCTTTGCAAGCATTTGTTTTATTGATGTTGGCATTAGTGGTGATTGGAACACTGATGGATATTATTCATAAGAAGAATGTAAAATATTTTTTTAATAATGCTAAAAAAGCAAAAAAAGCAGCAAGTAGAGAATTAAGTCTTGGAGAGAAAACAGCAATAATTTCTAAAACAGTAGTACACGATATTGGAACTACATCTGAATTAGGTTTGGGTAAAAGAAGATTTGCACATGTATTAGGAATGTATGGAACAATATTATTTTGGATCGGTTCAGGTGTTATGATATTTGGATATTCTTCTCCTAATGCTGTAACCCCATCTATATGGCCAATCATTTGGCATGCTGGTGCAATCTTAACTTGCCTTGGAGCATATTGGTTTTGGTTTTTTTTAAGAGTAGATGTATCTGCTGAAGCTCACTCAGTTTTTAGAATCATAAAAGCAGATTTATTTGTTTTAGCTTTAGTATTATCTTCTACGTTTGGTTTAGCTTGGTCGTATTTCCAATATTCAGGATCTACTGGTTTAAGTATTATATTTTTAATTTTGTTCGCGGTTGCTAACATAGTTTTATTTGGAGGAGTTTACTGGTCTAAATTTGCTCATATGTTCTACAAACCAGGTGCTGCAATCCAAAAAAATTTAGCAGAAGCAGATGGTTCTAGAGATAATTTACCTCCACCTGCAGATGCTCCAGAACAATTTGGACTTGGAATTAAACGTGAGGCACCAAAGCACTATTAATATGATTGATAAAATTTTAAAGAAAGGTAATAAGTAGATATGTCAACTTTTGTATACATGACGAGATGTGATGGTTGTGGTCATTGTGTAGATATATGTCCATCAGATATTATGCATATAGACGAAACTATTAGAAGAGCAAAAAATATAGAACCAAATTTTTGTTGGGAATGCTATTCATGCGTTAAGGCATGTCCTAATCATGCAATTGATGTAAGAGGATATGCTGACTTTGCTCCAATGGGTCATAGTGTTAGAGTTAGAAGAGAAGAAGAAAAAGGAACCATCTCTTGGAGAATTAAATTTAGAAACGGTACAGAGAAAAATTTTGTATCACCAATAACTACAAAACCTTGGGGGAAATTCATACCAAAATTAGCTGAAGCTGATACTCCTAATCAAGGAGAGATTAACTCACAAATTTTATATAACGAGCCACATGGTTTAAATACTGAAAAAGATTTACCAACATTAGATAAGAATTCATTTAAGCAAGGCGTTTACTATTAATGGCTAAGCACAAAACTATCATCGAAGAATGTGACGTACTAGTTGTCGGTGGAGGTATGGCTGGAACAGGTGCTACCTTTGAGGCAAGACACTGGGGAAGAGATTTAAAAATTATCTGTGTTGAAAAAGCAAACATAGATAGAAGTGGTGCCGTTGCACAAGGTCTTTACGCTATTAACTGTTATATGGGAATGCAGTGGGGCGAGAATATGCCAGAAGACCATGTACGGTACGCTAGAAATGATTTGATGGGTCTTGTTAGAGAAGATTTAGGTTATGACATGGCACGTCATGTAGACTCAACTGTTCACATGTTTGATGAATGGGGTCTCCCAATGATGAAAAATAAAGAAACTGGAAGATATCAAAGAGAAGGTAAGTGGCAAATAATGATACACGGCGAAAGTTACAAACCAATTGTAGCTGAAGCTGCAAAAAAATCTGCTGATAAAATTTATAACAGAATAATGATTACTCATCTTTTAAAAGATGAAAAAAATCCAAACCGAATAGCCGGTGCAGTTGGATTTAATGTTAGAACTGGAAATTTTCACGTATTTAAATCTAGAACAGTAGTAGTATCTGCTGGAGGAGCATCGCACATATTTAAACCAAGAGCAGTTGGTGAAGGTATGGGTAGAACTTGGTATGCACCTTGGAGTAATGGATCTGCTTATGCATTACCTATTCAAGCAGGTGCAAAAATGACTCAAATGGAAAATAGAATTGTACTTTGTAGATTTAAAGATGGTTATGGTCCAGTTGGAGCATATTTCTTACATTTAAAAACTTATACGCAAAACGCCAATGGCGAAAATTATGAGAAGAAATGGTATGAAGCTACTAAAGAATTAGTAGGTGAATATATAGACCACCATCCAACACCAACTTGTTTAAGAAATCACGCATTTATTCAAGAAACAGCCGCTGGTGGCGGACCAATCCACATGGTTACAAAAGAAGCATTCCAAGATCCACACTTAGAAACGGTTGGATGGGAAAATTTCTTAGGAATGACAGTTGGCCAAGCGGTTGTATGGGCATCTCAAAATATTGATCCAAAATATACAAATCCTGAATTAACAACCTCGGAGCCATATGTAATGGGATCTCATGCTACATGTTCAGGAGCATGGGTTAGTGGACCAGAAGATATAGCACCTGATGAATATTTCTGGGGATACAATAGAATGATGACTATCGATGGATTATTTGGAGCAGGAGATGCAGTTGGCGGAAGTGCTCATAAGTTTTCATCTGGCTCATTCACGGAAGGAAGGTTAGCGTCTAAAGCTGCTGTTAAATATATTCAAGATAAAAAAGCTGATGATATCGAAGTTTCTGATGCACAATTAGAGAAGCTTAAAGAAGAAATATTTAAGCCAATTGAGAACTATACCGTGGGAAGAAATGAAATTACTGGAGGAACTGTTTCTCCAAGCTATATTTTACCTATACAAGGACTACAAAGACTACAAAAAATTATGGATGAATATTGTGGTGGATTAACAAATAATTACATGACAAATGATAATCTACTTAAAAAAGGCTTAGAACAGCTACAATTACTTCAAGAAGACTTAGATCACGTCGGAGCAGAAGATTATCACCAATTGATGAGAGCATGGGAACTTAAGCATAGAGCTGTAACATCAGAATGTGTTGCTCATCATACTTTATTTAGAGAAGAAACGCGTTGGCCAGGCTATTATTATAGAGGCGATCATATGAAACTTGATGATGAAAACTGGCATTGTTTAACTGTTTCTAGAAGAGATCCTGAAACTGGAAAATTTGAAATGGAGAAAAAGCCTGTTTATCATATAGTTGATGATAAAGAGAAGAAGCAAGCTTCCTAACCATTTTAGATGAGTATTGTCGACAAATCAGACGAAGAAATCATTAAAATTGCTGATCCTATCTGGGATAACATGGTTAGATGTTCCAACATGAAAGATTACGGTGGTTTTACAAGAGATTTATCATCACAAATGCTTTACGGGGCTAACGAAGTAGAGCTTGGTAAGCAATGGGCAAGCAATAAGCTAATCTCAAGCCTTAAAGAGGGGTGTAAGGCTATAGGCTGTCTAAGAAGAGGCTTGTACGTAACTGTTATCTATAAACAAAACAGTACTGAGATACCAGGAGACTTTTTAGGTCGACTTGTCCTTGGAGAAGAGGGAGATGAGGTCAAAGTCTTCGGAGCAACTATTTTTTAAATTTAATTAAATATTATTTGCATTTAATAAAACTTGTGGTATTTCGCGGGTATGCTTCAAGCTTTTAATCAAAATATTAAGAAAATCCCTTTATTAGTTTCAAATCAGCTTTCAAAAATAATTAAATCTTTTCTTTATCTTTTTATATTTTTTACTTGGGCAATTATAATCCTAGGAACATTTCAAAATTTTATTTAATTTATTCTTATAATCATTGACTTTGGATTATGAGAGGAATAGTTAGATTATATGGAATATTTTCTTCCAATAGCTCAAGTCGAGATTAACATACTCTTTATATTTGGTTTAAGTTTAGCAGTCGGTATTCTTTCAGGATTATTTGGTGTAGGCGGAGGATTTTTAATGACACCATTTTTAATATTTTTAGGTATTCCACCAGCTTATGCAGTCCCAAATGAAGCAAGCAATATTTTAGGAACATCGGTATCCGGTTCAACTACTCATTATTTAAAAGGTACATTAGATTATAAAATGGGATTGATGATTGTAGTGGGAGGAACTATTGGAACATTACTAGGGATCTTAACCTTTTCCTATTTTCAGGATATTGGAAAAATAAATATCGTTATCTCTTTAGCCTACATGTATATCCTAGCTATACTTGGAACTTTAATGCTTATTCAAGGAGTATCAGAAATTGATAAGGCTAGAAAAAAAATTGTTGTTAGAAAAAAATTACATACTCATTATTGGATACATGGACTACCCTTTAGAATGCGTTTTAAAAAATCAAAAGTTTATGAAAGTGCATTTACTCCAATTATTATTGGTTTAATTGTAGGATACATCGCTGCAATTATGGGAGTAGGTGGTGCATTTATATTAGTTCCTGCAATGATTTATATTATTGGAATGCCAACCAAATTAATTCCTGGTACATCTTTGTTTGTTACAATTTTTGTTAGTGCAATCGTAACTGTTCTTCATGCTTTTAATTATGGAACAATTGATCTTGTTTTAGTTTTTGTACTTATACTTGGCTCAATTATTGGTGTTCAGTTTGGTCAAAAAATTGGTGAAAAAGTTGATAGCTCAGAATTTAAAACAATATTAGCAGTGCTTTTATTATTAGTTGGAATTGCAATTGCTTATGACACTTTTATTAAAGAAGATGTGATAGTTGAAACTATAGTTAATGGAACTAAAAACCTTGGTAACATTGCACAGTTTATTTTAGATTATTCAAAAGACCTTCCTGTGTTTTATGGACTTACATCAGTTGTATTAGCAGTAGTTCTTGGAATTGGAGCTGCAATTTTAAGAAATTATATTTCTAAGTGGAACAAAGCTAGAGAAGCTAAGCTTAAAGCTTAAGCACTTCTATATAATTTAGTCATAACAAATTCTCTATGACCCAATGCTTCAGCACAAGTTAATCTTCCGTTTGCAACTCTAATTGTTGCTTTAATTAATTCATCACCTGCTTCATCTAAATTCATTTCTCTTGATAAAATTTTAGAAACATCAACATCTATATGCTCACTCATGGTTCTAGCAGTTAAGGGATTAGCAGTAAGTTTAACTACTGGCTCAATTGGGTTACCTATTATATTACCTTGTCCAGTTGGAAATAGATGAAGATTAAATCCTCCTGCGGCTTGTAAAGTTACACATTCTGCAGCAGCAGATGAAGTATCCATAAAGTATAATCCAGGACCTTTAGTTGGTTCCTCTGCTGGCTCTAGAACATCAATGAACTTACATCCACCAATTTTTTGGAAGTTTCCAAATGCTTTTTCTTCAATTGTAGTAAGTCCTCCAGCTATGTTTCCAGCTGTTGGTTGACTTTCAGAAAGATCGTCTGTGGCTTCTTTCAAAATAAAATCATTATACGAACTCCACGTTTTTCTAAACTTTTCTTGAGCCTCAGGTGTTTTTCCTCTTTTTTCACAAACAGTTTCAGCACCTGTTAGTTCAGATGTTTCACCAAAACATAAATGAACACCAAGCGGCTCTAATTTATCCATTAAATTTCCAACTGTAGGATTTGATGCTAATCCTGATGTTGTATCAGACTCTCCACATTTAACTGATATCCATAAATCACTTATAGGACGTTCTTCTCTTTGTTTTTCAGATGCCCAAATTGAAAATTCTTGAGCTTTCTTTGAAACTCTTGCAATTGTGTCTATATCTCCAACGCCTTCTATACTAAAACCTTCAACTGGTTTTCCAGTTGTTGCAATTGCATCAACAATTCTTTTCGTCCATTTAGGCTCAATACCAATCACTATAACTGCTGCAACATTAGGATTTTTTCCAGTTCCAATCATTGTTCTGAAATGAAGTTCTAAGTCTGCTCCAAATTGTAATCTTCCATAAGAGTGAGGAAGTGCAATTGTACCTTTAATATTATTAGCAACCGCTTCTGCACAAGCATTTGAGATATCATCAACAGGTAAGATTATTACATGATTTCTTGTACCTGTTCTTCCATCTTCTCTTTTATATC
>CACNPC010000003.1 GCA_902622245.1 uncultured Pelagibacteraceae bacterium
AAAAATTTTAATCCCAGGGAGGTTGAGAGATTAAAGGAGTTTAATAATAATTTTTTTGATACTATAAAAAAAAAAGATTTAATAGTTCATCACCCTTTTGAAACATTTGATGCTGTCGTTGAGTTTTTAAATCAAGCTGCATATGATAAAAAAGTTATAGCAATTAAACAAACTCTATACAGAACAACGCTAGATTCTCCAATTGTTAAAGCCTTAATAACAGCAGCTGAAAATGGAAAGACAGTAACCGCTTTAATAGAGATCAAAGCAAGATTTGATGAAGAAGCAAACATTCAACTTTCAAGAAGTTTAGAAAATGCAGGAATTCAAATAGTTTATGGTTTTGCAAAATATAAAACACATGCAAAATCATCTTTAATATTAAGAAAAGAGCAGGGAAAAATTCAAACTTATATACATCTGGGAACTGGTAATTATCACCCAGTTAATGCAAAAATTTATACTGACTTATCTTTATTTAGCTCTGATAAAAAAATAGCAACTGATGTGGAAAAATTTTTTAATTATGTAACTGGTTATTCAAAACCACGAAATCTTAGTAAAATATCTATATCACCAATTAATCTTAGGGAAACCTTGAACAAATGTATTGCTAACGAAATAACAAATGTCAAAAAAGGTAAAAAAGGTGAAATATGGGCCAAAATGAATTCCTTGGTAGATCCAGCGATAATTGATAAATTTTACGAAGCTTCAAATGCTGGAGTAAAGATATTTTTATTTGTAAGAGGTGTTTGTTGTTTAAGACCTGGAGTTAAAGATAAATCTGAAAATATAATTGTTAAAAGCATGATTGGAAGATTTTTGGAACACTCAAGAATTTATTGTTTTGCAAATGGAAAAACAATGCCTAGTAGAGATGCAAAAGTTTTTATTTCATCAGCAGATTTAATGCCAAGAAATTTAAATCGAAGAGTAGAACTTCTAGTTCCAATTGAAAACCAAACAGTCCACGAACAAGTTCTTGATCAAATTATGTTAGCTAATTATTTAGATAAAAAACAAAGTTGGGAACTTGATGCTAGTGGAAATTATAAAAAAATTAAATATAGTGAAAATGATTCTTTTTCAGCCCATGATTATTTTATGAATAATCCTAGTTTATCTGGAAGAGGTAAAGCTAAATTAAAAATGAAACCGAAAAAATTAAACTTAAGACTTATTAAAAGTGGAAATTAAAGTTTTTAAAAATAAACAAAATTTAAAATTAAAACCTGCTAAATTAGCAGTTATTGATATAGGCTCTAATTCTATTAGGATGCTAATTTATGAAGATTTTAGCTCTTCTCGTGTGCCTTTTTTCAATGAAAAAGCTGTTTGTGAACTTGGTAAAAATTTAGATAAATCAAGAAAACTTCATAAGTCTGGTGTTGATTATGCTCAAAAAGTATTGAAGAGATTTTCAGAGATTTTAAATGTTTCTAAAATTTCTAATTTAAAAATAATAGCAACCGCAGTTTTAAGAGAAGCAACTGATGCAAAACCATTTGTTGAATACGTAGAAAATCTTTTTAAGAAAAAAATAGAAATCTTAAGTGGAGAGGAAGAAGCAATTTGTTCAGCTGAAGGTGTTAAAATTGGATTTGATAATGTAGATGGGTTAGTTGCTGATCTTGGTGGAGGTAGTTTAGAATTAGCTCGAGTTGAAAATGGTTTGATCACTAATAAAACATCTTTACCCTTAGGTGTTTTAAGATTAATTAATAATCCAATTGTAAAAAAGAGAAACCTTTCTAAATATATAAAAAAACTTTTGAGAGATGAAAAATGGTTATCTAAAAAAAAATTTGAAAATCTTTATTTAGTTGGTGGAACATGGAGAGCTTTATTTAAACTTCATCTTTTTCAAAATAAACACCCTGTCCACATAATCCATCAGTATTCAGTAAATTATGAAACTTTATCAACATTTATAGAAAAAATAGCATCGTTCAATAAAGCAAAACTAAAAACAGTTGAATATATATCTAAATCTAGAACACCTTATCTACCATATAGCTCTATAATTTTAGATGAGATCATGAGAGCAACAAATCCAAAAAACATAATATGTTCCATAAGCGGTATTAGGGAGGGATCTTTGACGAAAGATTACTTTAAAAATATTGATAACTCTCAAGTTTTTGAAAAATCATTAGAATATATTTCTAAGAAGAGAGGTGATTTGGGATTAACCTACAAAAAGTATTATGAATTTATCAAACCTGTATTTGATGGTAATGAACATTTTGATGAAAAATTGCTTAATTTAGCTTGTGTTTTAAGTCATATGGATTGGGGACTTGGTGCTTTTCAAAAAGCAGAATTAGTTTTTCAAGAAACATTAAATACTCCATTATTGAGACTTTCACATAAAGAAAGAATTCAAATAGCTCTTTCATGTTATTGGAGGTACTGCAGCATTAAATACAACCCTAAAATAGAATATTTAACTTTTTTAAATAATAATGAAATTTTTTCTAGTAAACAAGTTGGTGCAGCCTTAAGATTTGCACATTCACTTACATCTATTTCAACTATCTTCTTAGAGGAATTTAAATTGTATAAAAGAGGTAACTCTGTATTTTTAAAAATTCCAGCACAACACCAAGAAATAATTTCTAAACAAGTTACAAAAAGATTTAAAGCTCTGGCGAGAGAATTATTTTTAGAACCAAGAGTAATTTATTCAAATAATTAATATATAATTTAATTTATTACAACTTACAGGTTAGTGATTTTTCTTCTTTAATATATTTTTAATTTTATTGAAATATATCTTTAATCCAAATGTAATATTCTTCTGTGATTAAATTGTAAATATTAAACCCCTGGAAATACGCTCGGTATTATTATTGAGCGTATTTCTTTTTATAAAACAAATACATTCCTATATGAGATGCATTGTTAAATTTACCATTCTCAATTAATTTAATTATTTGATGATCTGAAACTATGTGGATTTTAATTCCTTTTTCAGGCTTTGAAATTTTAATAAGATTATTACAAAAAAAACCAGTAATTTTAGTGGTGAGTCGACCTGGTTCAGAATAAAATGAAGTAATTTTTCTTAATTTATTTCTTGATTTATATCCTGTTTCTTCAATTAATTCTTTTTTAGCAGATATTAAAGCTGTTTCATGTTTTTCAATTATACCAGATGGAAACTCAAAATTAATTTGATTTATAGGAATTCTTTTTTGTGAAACCAAAATATACTTGTTCTTAATTTTGGGTATTACTATTGAAAGGTTTGAGGTTTTTAAAAAATGATAAAATTCTTTTTTTTTAAATTTTTTATTAATTAATTTAATATTGTTTGTTAGTTTTAAATTTTTCAATCTTTTTCTAAGAATAATTTTTTTGCGATATAAACAGCAATTAACATACCAATTAATTCTGCAATTATATAAAAAGGAGTGTTTAAATAACTTATACCAGTAAACGACTCTGTGAATGTTCTTGCTATTGTTACAGCAGGATTTGCAAAAGAAGTTGACGAGGTAAACCAATAACCAGCAGTGATATATAAACCAACTGATCCAGCAACAGCTATTTTACCTGATTTCATTGAACCAAAAATAATTAAAATAAGACCCAACGTAGCAACTATTTCAGAAGTAAAAATATAAATCCCACTCCTTGACTTTGTTGATAATTCAAAAACCTGATGTTCAAAAAAGAAATTAGCTAATGCTACACCTAGCAAACATCCAAGTATCTGAGCAGAAATATAAAAGGGTAGAAGGTTTTTTTTTAACTTTCCTGTAATTGTCATAGCAATACTTACAAATGGATTGAAATGAGCCCCAGATACATCAGCAAATACTGTTATTAGCACAAACAATCCAGCTCCGGTTGCCAATGTGTTTGCTATTAGCATTACTGCTATATCATTAGTTAGATTTTCTGCCATTAAACCTGATCCAACTATGATCATGACCAGAAAGCAACTTCCAATGAACTCTGAAAGAAAATATCTATTTTTATTTTTCATCTATCCAATCTTTAATTTTATTACTTATAATATTGAAAGTTTTTCTAATGATTATTTGCTTTTCTTCGTCATTTGCATTTTGAAGTTTAGCTACCGGATCTTCTATATCCCAATGTATAATTTGGTTTTTATCAGGCCAAATAGGACATACCTCATTATTTGCGTTGTTGCATACTGTTATTACATGATCCATTTTTAATTCTTTATTGATAAATTCTTCAAAGTTTTTAGAACTGTAATTAGTTAGATCATAACTTTTATTTTTTTCTAAAAAACTTTTAACATCTTCATTGATTTTTCCAGATGGATTACTACCAGCACTAAAAGCATTAAATTTATTTGAGTATTCGTTATTAATAATACTCTCAGCGATAATGCTTCTCGCTGAATTTCCTGTGCATACAAATAAAATATTTTTCATTAAAAAATAATTTTATAAATACCAATTACAAACAAAGGAATTTGTAATCCAAAATTAGTTAATATGGCCTTATCTTTTAATAAAAAACCCGATATTGTCCATCCAACTACACCAAGACCATGAAAATATATATTAATTGGATATATATTTAAATTTGTAAGCAATATTCCTGTTAAGACTAAAAACGTGCTTATCCATTTGAGATATTTTTTTAAAAACATAAAACTCCTTTCTCTATACTTATGACAGTTATGTTAAAGATTTATTAAAATTATTATTTTATATTAAATTGATTATGTATCTATGGATAAAATATCCTCCGATTAGCAATATTAAACCTGTAATATAAATTATGAAAAAATTCATATTAAAAGATTTTGCAAAAAAGAAGGGTACAAAGAATAAATAACTTGCTGGTACTGCAATAAATATACTTTTTGTAAACATTACTGTTTTTTCTGTATCATTATGCTCATAATACGAAAACAGTATCGCTATTAGTGATACCAAGGGTAATGCAATAATAAATCCAGCGAGCTTAGGATTTTGACCAGCCAACCAACTAGAAAATGCGATAATTAAACCCCCAGCAATAATTTTAAAAAGAAAGAATAACATTGTTGTAAATATTTATAGTTATATACAAATTATTTAACAGAACATTTTTTGCAAAGCCCAAAGAATTCAAGATTATATTTATTGAATTTCATACCCGCTTTGTCTTGAAAATTTTTTAAATATTTTGAAAGTTTGCTGTCACTAATTTCACTTACTTCTTCACAGCTTTCACATATTGAAAATGCTGTTGCCTTAGAAATCTGACAATTTGAATTTTTGCATGCAACGAAAGCATTTCTACTTTCAATTTTGTGAATTTTTCCAATTTCAACCAATTTATCAAGCGCTCTATAAACTTGAAGAGGGGCTTTAATACCTTTTTTTTGTAAATTATGTAAAATTGAATAAGCTTTTATGGGCTCATTTACTTTTTCAATGTAATCAAGAACTATTTGTTGATTTTTTGATAGTGTTTCCTGTTTAAGCATAGTTTTTCTTTTATCAATTTCCCATTAGTTTTTCAATTGTATCGTCTGTTTAACTTTAAATAGAGATATTACAAATAATAATAACGCTGCAGCAATGATAGATGGACCCGAAGGAGTATTGAATTGCAATGAAGAAAATAAACCCATGATTACTGATAATAATCCTCCACATATAGAAAAAATTACCATCTTTTTGGGAGTATCTGATATGTTACGAGCCATAGCCGTTGGTATAATTAACATCCCAGTTATTAATAAAAGTCCTACAATTTTTATAGAAATTGCAATTATTGCTGCCATTAAAATAGTAAATATTGCTTTTGCTCTATCAGGATTTAATCCTTCTGCTTCTGCAAGTTCATAATTTACTGTTGAAGCAAATAAAGGTTTCCAAATTATTTTTAATACAATTAAAATTATTGCTCCTCCTCCCCATATAATTATCAAATCATCAACATTAACAGCTAATATGTCTCCAAATAATAGTCCCATGACATCAAATCTTATAAATGAGAGAAAACCAATTACCACTAAGCCAACTGCTAATGCTGAGTGAGCTAAAAGACCAAGTAAAGCATCACCGGGCAAATTAGTATTTTTTTCAAGTTTAACTAATATGATTGCTATTACTGATGAAATGATAAATATCGAAATTGCTATATTAATTTCGAATGCCAATGCCATTGTAACACCAAGTAATGCTGAATGTGCTAATGTATCTCCGAAATAAGATAATCTTCTCCAAACTACAAAGCAGCCCAAAGGACCTGTTACAAAAGCAACACCTATACCAGCAATTAAAGCTCTTATAAAAAAATCATCAAACATTTAATTTTTTTTTATATCTCCATCATTTGAATGAACATGATCATGCTTATGTTCATATATAGAAAGAGTTTGTGAAGCTTGTTCGCCAAATAACAGTTTATACTCATTATTCATTGCAACGTCTTTTGGTGTTCCTGAACAACACACGTGGCCATTTAAACAAATAACATGATCTGTTGCTGTCATAACAGTATGCAAATCATGAGAAATTAATAAAATTCCACAATTTAATTTATCTGCTATTTCTTTTATTAATTTATACAATGCAATCTCCCCAGTAAAATCAACTCCTTGAACCGGCTCATCCAATACTAAAAGATCAGGTTTTTTTGAAACTGCTCTTGCAAGAAGCACTCTTTGAAATTCTCCACCAGATAAATTTCCTAAATTCTGGTTTTTAAGATGATCTGCACCCGTTAATTTTAAAGCTTCATTTATTTTTTCTTCATCGAGTTCATCTGTTAAAACCATAAAATCACTCACTTTAAGTGGCAATGTCCAGTCAATTGAAATCTTTTGAGGAACATATCCAATTTTATCAGTAAATTTTTCTACATTGCCTTCTATATTCTTATGAAGTCCTATCGCAATTTTTGCAGTTGTGCTTTTGCCAGAACCATTTGGCCCAATTAATGTTACTATCTTTCCTCTTTCAACAATTAAAGAAACGCCTTTTACAAGCCATTTATTCCGTTGTTTTAATCCAACTTCAGTTAATTTTACTAATACATTGTTCTCAATTGTCATTTATTACCTTGACTTATTAATGTTATATTATTACACAATGTTATATTATAACAATTAACACTAAATTAAATTATGAAAAACTTAAAAAAATCAACATTAATAATTACAATATTATCTTTTTTAGCTCTTTTTACATCAGCAAAAGCAGAAATAAAAGTTGTAGCTTCAATTAAGCCTATACACTCTTTAGCTAGCTATCTGATGGATGGAGTTGCTAAACCAGACCTAATAGTCGATGGATATTCTTCACCACATGGATTTCCGTTAAAACCATCTCATGCAAAGATGTTACAAGAAGCTGATCTTATTTTTTGGGTAGGTGAAGATCTAGAAAACTTCATGGAAAAACCATTAGATTCAATTGCAAAAAAAGCTGAAAAAATTGAATTAATGGAAATTAAAGGTCTTAATAAATTAAAATTCAGAGAACGAAATATTTTTGGTGATCATGATGATCATGACGATCACGGACATAAAGAAGATGGCCATAAAGAAGATGATCACGATGATCATGACCATAAAAAGAAAGATGGACATGACGACCACGATGATCATGACCATAAAAAGAAAGATGGGCATGACGATCATGATGACCATGGACATAAAAAGAAAGATGACCATGATGACCACGATGATCATGCAGGACATGAAGGTCACCACCACGGTGAGCATGACCCACATATTTGGTTAGATCCAATGAATGCTAAAGTTATATTAAATGAAATGGCAGAGCATTTAATTGAAAACGATGCTAAGAACGCATCAAAATATAAAAGCAATTTAAAGAAAGCACTAAAAGATATTGATAAACTTGTTAGTGACGTCTCTTCTGAATTAAATCAGAGTGTTGCATCAATTGTTTTCCATGATGCTTACCAATATTTTGAGAAAAGATTTAATGTTAATATATTGGGTGCTTTTACAGTTAATACAGATGTAATGCCAGGAGCAGAACAATTGGCTGAAATCAGAGAAATAATTGAGCATGATAAAGTAGCTTGTGTATTTTCTGAACCACAGTTTAATCCAAATATCATTAAAGCTGTAGCAAAAGATATGAATATTAAAACTGGTGTTGTAGACCCATTAGGAGCTACTTTGGATCCTGGAAAAGACTTATATTTTGATTTAATCAGAAATATGTCTAAATCTTTTAAAGGTTGTTAATTAAAAATTGAACTTTTGCCGTAAATAATATCTAATATTATTTATGGCAACCGTTCCTTTAAGTTTAGAAGAAATTTTTCATTTAGCTAAAAAAACATTAATAGCTAATGGATGTGATGAAGAAACAGCAGATACTTTATCTACTTTAATCAAAAATGCTGAAAGAGATGGATCATTATCTCATGGTCTATTTAGATTACCGGCTTATGTATCTGGTTTAAAAAGCGGAAAAATTAATGGCAAGGCTAGACCAGTGATTTCAAAATTAACTCCTAGTGTTGTTAAAGTAGATGGGAAAAGTAGTCTTGCCCCAATGGTTTTAAAATATGGAATACCAGAACTCGTAAAAGCTGCAAAAGAAAATGGAGTTGCGGTTTTAGCAATTACTAATTCTCATCATATGGCTGCTATGTGGCCTGAGACAGAAGCAATAGCAGAGCAAGGGCTTGTTGCTTTTGCTTGTACATCATACAAGCCAGCAGTTGCACCAGCAGGAGCAATTAAACCTTTATTTGGAACAAACCCAATTTCATTTGCTTGGCCAAGAAAAAATAAACCACCTGTAGTTTATGATATGGCTACTGCATCAATGGCAATGGGAGAAGTTCAAGTTGCAAAAAGGGAAGGGCACAAGGTTCCAATTGGAACCGGTTTAAATAAAGATGGAAAAGAAACAACAGATCCTGGTGAAATAGCAGATGGTGGAGTTTTGTTGCCATTTGGCGGCTATAAAGGCTCAGGAATAGCAATGATGGTTGAATTACTTGCTGGACCCTTAGTAGGTGATAATTTTAGTTATGAGACGGCTGAGAAGGATACAAATGATGGTGGACCACCTAGTGGTGGAGAGTTTATTTTAGCTATATCTCCTGACAAATTATCAAATTCTAATTGGGATAGTCATTCAAATAAATTCTTTGAGAAAATGAAATCAATGGGAGAGGTTAGATTACCAGGTGAAAGACGTCACAAAAACAGATTAGATACTGGACCTAGAAATATTAATGAGGAACTTGTTAATAAAATAAAATCTTTAAGTTAATTCAATTTCAATTGGTGTGTGATCCGAAGGTTTTTGTCTGCCACGAGGAAATTTATTAATTTTTACATCTTTCACAAGATTTATAATTGAGTTTGAAACTAAGAAATGATCAATTCTCATGCCATTATTTTTTTGCCATGCACCGCTTGTATAATCCCAAAACGTATATCCTTCTTTGTCAGGATGAATATATCTATATGCATCATGAAAACCTAAACTTAATAATTCTCTTAATTTTTTTCTTATCTCCAGTCTAAACAAAGCATCATTTTCATATCCTTTAGGATTATGAACATCTTCTGCAGATGGAATTATATTAAAATCACCACCAATAATAATATTTTCCTTTTTTTTTAAATAACCTTTTAACTTCTTAATTAAACTTTCAAGCCAATATAATTTGTAAGTATATTTTTCTGTATCAACAGGATTTCCATTGGGTGTGTATATGTTTATTAATTTAATAGTTTTTGATTTATGTTTTAGATCTGCAGTAATAATTCTAGATTGTTTATTTTTGTCTTTAAAAATATCTTTTTCAATTTTGTCTAATTTTTTTTTAGAAATTATCGCAACTCCATTATATGATTTTTGACCAAATACATAATTCTGGTAATTTGATTTTTCAAAGTCTTCGTAAGGATAGTTTTCATCTTGAGCTTTGATCTCTTGCATCATTAAAATATCTGGTGAATATTTTTTTAGATACTCTTTAATATTTTCAATTCTTGCTCTTACAGAGTTAACATTCCAGGAACTAATTATCATTAAAGCGAGAAAGATACGCCACAACCACAAGAAGATTTACTTTGTGGGTTGTTTATTTTAAATGAATCTCCGATCAATTCTTTTACAAAATCAACTTCAGATCCTTTTAGTAAATCAGCCGATGTTTTGTCGATAAGAATATTGTCTTGTTGTAGATCATCATCATTAGCAGAGTTATCAAATGAGAAATCATATTGAAATCCAGAGCATCCACCACCTTTAATGGCGATTCTAAAAAATGACCCTTTATCTTTTGATGATAGAAGATGGTTTATCTGCTTTATAGCATTATCTGTAAATTTAATTTCTTTAATCATAATTAAACATTGATAAAAACAATATAATAATATTTTGCCATTTTTAAAGAATGAAAAATTACTCAAAATTAGGAACATTTGCTTCAAAAGGTAGACTGTTCAAAGAAGCGAGCAATCCTTTCAGATCACCTTTTCAAAGAGATAGAGATAGAATAATTCATTCTACCTCTTTTAGAAGATTGAAGCACAAAACTCAGGTATTTGTGAATACTGAAGGAGATCATTATAGAACCAGAATCACGCATTCCATTGAAGTTTCACAAATTGCTAGAACAATTGCTAAATACTTAGGTTTAAATGATGATTTAGCTGAAACATTAAGTTTAGCTCATGATTTAGGTCATACCCCTTTTGGTCATGCAGGAGAAGAGTCCCTAAATGAATGTATGTATGAATATGGGGGATTTGACCACAACCTTCAAACACTTAGGATAGTAATGTTCATTGAAAATAAATATTTTAAATTTGAAGGTCTTAATTTAACATTAGAAACATTAGATGGACTTATTAAACATAATGGTCCGATAACAAAGCTAGTCAAAATAAATAATTTAATTGGTTTGAAAAATTTAAAAAATAAAATTAATTTTTCAAAAAACTCCTCACTGGAGGCTCAAATTGCATCTATATCTGATGACGTTGCATACAATAACCATGATATTCAAGATGGAATAAAAGCTAAATTATTTACTTTAAACGATCTTAAACAAATCTCTTTTTTTGATGAAATTTTAAAATCATATAAAAACAAATTAAAAAGTGAAAATAATGATATTCTCGTATATCAAACTATAAGAGACTCTATAAATTTAATGGTTCAAGACTTAATAAAAACAACGACAAGAAATATTTTAATAAATAAAATATCTACAAAAAAAGATGTATCAAATAAAAAAAATCAAATTGTTGATTTTTCCAACAAATTAAAAATAACTATAAATGAGATTAGAGATTTCCTTAGAATAACTATGTATAATAATAAAGATGTATTAAAAAAAAATAACGAAGGAAAAAAGATAATTAAAAAGCTTTTTAGTGTAATTAACAAAAATCCAAAAAAGTATATTAAAACTAAATATTTAAAAACTAACAAAGAAAGAGCTATATCTGATTATATTTCTGGCATGACAGATAGGTACGCCATACAATTATATAGAGCATCAAAATGAATATATTTGAGGAATACTTAAATAAAATTTTAGATAAAATTAAATTAGCAAGTGAAGAAAAGCTAATTTTATTACCTGAAAGTTTATCTGGTATAAACGTAGACATACCTCCTAAAAAATTTAAGTGCGATCTGTCAACTAATGTTGCAATGGTTTTATCTAAAACAAATAATGAACCACCAATTAAAATTGCTGAAAAATTGAAAGATATTATTTTTAAAGACGATAATAATATTGAGAAGATAGAAATAGCAAAGCCTGGATTTATAAATATTATTTTAAAAAAAGAGTTTTGGACTTCATTTCTTTTAAATATAAATAATCTTAATAATTTTGGCGCAGCACTTAATGGCTCTAAAAAGAAACATTTAATTGAATTTGTGTCTGCAAATCCCACTGGACCATTACACGTTGGTCATTGCAGAGGTGCTATTCTAGGTGATGTTATTTCTAATTTGTTAAAATTTAACAATCAAGAAGTTGTAAAAGAATATTATGTAAATGATCATGGTAATCAAATTTTACATTTTACTAGATCTGTATATTTGAGAATAAAAGAAAAATTAGATAATCAAACCTTTCCACTAAATGAGGATGATTTATATCCAGGTGAATACATCAAGGATATAGCCCAACATATTATAGATAATAATAAAGATTTACAATTTGATGATTATGAAAAAATAAAGTTAACACTTACTAAATTAGCAATTACAGAGTCACTTAAACTCATTAAGACCAATTTAAATAATTTGGGAATTATTCATGATAATTTTGCGAGTGAGACTGAAATAGTTGAAAATAAAGAGGTTGATAAGGTTATTGAGAAACTTAAAAAAGATAAATTTGTATATATAGGAAAAATCAAAGCTCCCGAAGGAGAAGACACAACTAATTGGGTAGAAAGAGATCAGTTACTTTTTAGATCAACAGATTTTGGGGATGATAAAGATAGGGCATTACAAAAATCTGACAACACATGGACTTATTTTGCTGGAGATGTTGCGTATCATAATACAAAACTAAACAGAAAATTTGATAAATTAATAAATATTTTAGGAGCGGATCATGCGGGTTATATAAAAAGAATTACATCAGTTGTTGAAGCGTTATCTGGAGAAAAAAATAAATTAATTTGTAAAGTAAGCCAACTTGTTAAGCTAATAAAAGATGGCAAACCTTTTAAAATGTCTAAAAGAAAAGGTGATTACATTACCGTTGAAGATTTAATTTCTGAAGTTGGAAAAGATGCAACAAGATTTATTATGCTAAGTAGAAGCAATGATGCTGAATTAGATTTTGATTTTACAAAAGTAAAAGAAAAATCTAAAGACAATCCGCTTTATTATGTTCAATATTGTTATGCTAGAATTTCATCAGTTTTTAGAAATATAAATAAAAATATTGATGACAAGATTGATAATAAAAATAATAATATGCAATTTAATAATGAAGAAATTGAAATTTTTAAAAAAATATCTGAATGGCCTAAATGTGTAGAAATTTCCACTAAAAAACTAGAACCTCATAGGATCCCTGTATATTTATATGAGTTATCATCTCAGTTTCATTCCTATTGGAATATGGGAAAAGATGATGTTGAAAAAAGATTTATCAATGATGATAAAACAATAAATATAGAAAAACTAATATTTTTAAAATCTATTGCAAAAACAATTAAAACTGGAATGGATATTATAGGTGTTGATACACCTGAAAAAATGTAATGCTAAAAGAGCTCAAATATCTATTTTATTTAATAATTATATTTTTCTTTCTATTTTTTACTCTAAGATATTATTTTTCAGACGATAATTACAAGAAATCATATAGAGCAGTTTCAAGTATTGATGAAAAAATATCATCTATCGAAAATAATCTATTTATTCTTAAAAATGACACGGACAACATTATTGAATATGTAGAATACAAAAATAAAAACACAAAAAAATATTCTTTTTGGGAATTGTTATATAATGATTAAAAAAACTAGAGCTTTTATATGTGGTATTAGTGGACATAATTTAAAAAAAAGTGAAGTAAGTTTTTTAAAAAAATATAAGCCATGGGGAATAATCCTTTTTTCAAGAAACATAAAATCAATCAATCAAGTTCAAAAATTAACTGGTTCGATTAAAAAAATATTTAAAAACTCTAATTATCCAATTCTAATTGATGAAGAAGGTGGAAGAGTAAGTAGATTAAGAAAATTCATAGATAATTCCATTTTTAGTGCAAAATATTTTGGTGATTTATATTCAAAAGATAGAAAAAAATTTGATATTTATTTCAATGTTTATGTTAAGCAAATATCCTATTTGTTAAGACTTATTGGTATTAATATTAATACAGTTCCCGTATTGGATTTAAGACGAAATAAGTCTCATAAAATTATAGGTGATCGATCCTATTCAAATGATAAAAAAACTCTGTCTAAAATTGGCGATATATCTATCGAAAAATTTCACGAAAATAGGGTTGGTACAGTAATTAAACATCTTCCAGGTCATGGTTTAGCTAAAGTTGATAGTCATTATAAATTACCAGTTATAGACAAAGATTTAAAGTATCTTAAAAAATATGATTTTTTTCCATTTACCAAAAAAAAATCTGTTTTAGGTATGACCGGTCACTTGTTGTTTAAGAAACTTGATCCGATAAATAACGTTTCACATTCTAAAATAATCATAAAAATGATTAGAAGAGAAATATCATTCAAGGGAATATTAATGTCAGATGATATTTCAATGGGTGCTCTTAAAGGTAATTTAAAAAATAACGTTATTAAATCTTTTCGTGCAGGTTGTAATTTGGTGCTTCATTGCAATGGAAAAATGAGAGAAATGAATGTGGTAGGTCAAAATTCACCTTATATCGATGATTTTATTGTAAAAAAAACTTCTAAATTAATTCAAATAATAAGTTAAATTTAAATCCATGAGTGATTCTTTAGAATTTAATGTTGATCTTAGTAATTACTCTGGATCATTAGAAATACTTTTAGATTTAGCAAAATCACAAAAAGTTGATTTGGAAAATATATCAATCACTAAATTAGCAGATCAATTTCATGATTTTATAACAAAAACTGAAAATTTAAATTTAGAATTAGCCTCAGAATATTTGCTAATGGCTACTTGGTTAACTTATCTTAAATCTAAACTACTATTACCAGAAACAGAGGAAGAGGAATTTAAAGCACTTGAAGTGGCAGAAAAATTAAAACTCCAACTAAAAAAACTGGAATTAATAAGATTATTGTCTTCTCAGATGTTGAGTAGAAAAAGATTAGGCAAAGATATTTTTATGAGAGGTTCAAAAAGTGGAATGAGATCAATATATAACTCTCAATATTCTTTAACATTATTTGAATTATTAAAAACTTATTCGAGTATCGTAATGACAAAAGATTTTCAGAGAATGAATATTCCTAAACTTCCAGTATTTACTACTGAAGAAGGTATTAAAGTTATAAAAGAGTTTTACAATAATTTAAATGATTGGAAAAATATGACTGATCTAATACCAAAAAATTTTAGAAACTCTAAAACTTTAAGTAAGACTGGTAATGCAGGAATTTTTGCTGGATCTTTAGAGCTTGCAAAAGAAGGTAATATATCTATTAAACAAAATAATTTATTTGAAGATATATATATTAAAAAAATCTAATGAATAAATTAAAAAAAAATAATGTTGTATCCTTTCCATCTAAATTAAGTGATGTTGATAAAGAAATAGAGGCTATTGTTTTTGCAGCTGCAGAGCCTTTAAATATTGAAACTATTGAAAATAAAATTTCAAAAAAGACAGATGTTGAAAAATCTTTACTAAAACTTCAGAATTTTTATTCTGATCGTGGAATAAATTTAGTCTGCATATCCAATAAATGGTCTTTTAGAACTTCACCAAATTTATCTTCATTAATGTCTCAACAAAAAACTGTTGAAAAAAAATTATCAAAGGCTGCAATAGAAACACTTGCAATTATTGTATATCATCAACCAGTCACTAGAGCTGAAATAGAAGAAATTCGTGGAGTTGCGTTTGGAAATAATACACTTGAGATATTGATGGAATTGAACTGGGTTAGACCTCAAGGTCGAAAAGATGCCCCTGGTAAACCTATTCAATACGGAACAACAGATGACTTTTTAAGTCATTTCAATCTGCAAAAATTGTCAGATCTTCCAACCGTTGATGAATTAGGAACCGCAGGTCTTATTGATACATCTAGTGTAGATGCATCTATATTTGGAACAGGCAAATTCTATAAAGAAAAACAAGAGGATAAAAAGGAAAATATATACTCCGATATAGATGAGATGCTTAATAGCACTCTTAATACCGATAACGATAAATAAAAAAATAGTTTTAAAACTAAAATTATAAGGTTATAAGTAATTATGAGTATAGGTTTTTGGCAAATTGCAATTGTAGTAATTTTAGTAGTATTACTTTTTGGTAGAGGTAAAATCTCTAGTCTTATGGGTGATGTTGCTAAAGGAATTAAAAGTTTTAAAAAAGGTATGGCTACAGATGCTACAGAAGATAGCCAACCAAAAAATATATCTGAAAATCAAGACTCAGACAAAAAAGAGTAATCAATGCCACAGATCGGCTGGTTTGAAATATTAATAATAGTTTCTATTGCAATAATAGTTGTAGGACCAAAAGACTTTCCTGTGATGTTAAAAAAAGTTGGATCATGGATAGGTTCTGCTAAGAGATATTTTTCAGATGTTCAAAATCAAGTTACAGAAATAACTGATGTTTCAATTAAAGAAGAATTAAAAAAAAATACTGAGGTTATGAAAGAGGATAAACCTAAAGATGACAGCTAAAAAAAAAGAAACAGGTTTTATAAGTCATCTTACTGAATTAAGACAAAGACTAATACATTCATTTATCTTCTTAGCAGTATTATTTGTAGTTTGTTACTATTTTTCTGAATACATATATGGATTTTTAGTTGAACCGTACGCTAATGCTGTAAAGGATGATAATGTTGATAGAAGATTAATCTTTACCGCTCTTCAAGAAACATTTTTAACATATCTTAAAGTTTCTTTTTTTGCTGCTTTCTTTGTGACCAGTCCATATATCCTTATTCAAATTTGGAAATTTATTGCACCAGGATTATACACCCATGAAAAGAAAGCAATTATGCCTTACTTAGTAATTACACCTATACTTTTTTTACTAGGAGGTATGCTTGTTTATTATCTAATTATGCCACTAGCATTTAAATTTTTTTTATCATTTGAAAGTGCGGGACTTGGGACTAGCTTACCGATTCAATTAGAAGCTAAAGTAAATGAATACTTATCTCTTGTGATGAAGTTAATTTTTGCATTTGGATTAAGTTTTCAGCTACCAGTTGTATTAAGTTTGCTTGCAAGAATCGGAGTTGTAAATTCAACTTATTTAAGAGAAAGAAGAAAATATTTCGTTGTAATAATATTTGCTGCTGCTGCAATATTAACTCCGCCAGATCCAATTACGCAAATAGGTTTAGCAATACCTTTGTTAATTTTATATGAATTATCAATTTTTTCTGTAAATATTATCGAAAAGAAAGCTCAAGAGAGAAATGCACAATATTAAGGATATTAGAAAAGATATCGATAATTTTAAAAATACAATTAAAAATCGAAACGTTGATGTAGACTTTGACCAAATATTAAATCTTGATGAAGAAAATAGAAGATTTATTCAAGAAAAAGAAAAATTAGAAATGGAAAAAAAATCTATTTCTAAATCTAAAGATGAAACCCTTTTTGAAAAGTCTAAAGAAATTTCAAATAAAATAGATGATTTAAGTAAAAATCAAAAAAGTGTTAAAGACCAACTTGATCAGATATTAAGTAATATTCCTAATTTACCATTGAATGATGTCCCCGTAGGTAAGGATGAAAATAGCAATAAAGAGGTTGCAAAATCTGGTGAAATTAAAGAAATGAGTTTTAAACCAAAATCTCATTATGAAATTGGTGAAAAACTGAATATGTTAGATTTTGATTTAGCAACAAAAACAACTGGATCAAGATTTGTTTTTGTTAAAGACAAATTAGCATCATTAGAAAGAGCAATTTCTAATTTTATGATTGATACACATGTCAATAATAATGGCTACACTGAAATCTCTCCACCTTTAATCGCTACAGACAACACTATGTTTGGAACTGGCCAATTGCCAAAATTTGAAAATGATCAATTCGAAATTAAGTTTGATGATAAAAATGATAGAAAGTTTTTAATCCCTACCGCTGAAGTGATATTAACTAATATGGTTAAAAATCAGATATTAAATCTAAAATCTTTGCCAATGAGATTAGTTGCATCAACACCTTGTTTTAGAAAAGAAGCAGGAAGTTATGGTAAAGATACAAAGGGCATGATTAGACAACATCAATTTTATAAAGTTGAACTAGTCAGTATTGTAGAAAATAATAAGTGCATTGAAGAACTAGAGAGAATGACTAATTGTGCAACTAAAATTTTAGATGATTTACAATTACCTTACAGAAAAATTATTTTAAGTACTGGTGATATGGGTTTTAGTGCAGAAAAAACTTATGATATAGAGGTTTGGCTTCCATCTGAAAATAAATATAGAGAAATATCAAGCTGTTCTTCATGTGGAACATTTCAGGCTAAAAGAATGAAAGCTAGATATAAAAATAATAAAAACGAAAATGAATTTGTTGGTACTTTAAATGGGAGCGGACTTGCCGTTGGTAGAACTTTAATTGCAATATTAGAAAATTATCAAACTGAGGATGGTTCAATAATTATTCCTGAAAAACTAAGACCATATATGAACAATATGGAGAAAATAGGTATCAATTAAGAGTTGTCTTCTAAAAGTATATAGTATAAATAATCGTTAACTTTTTAAGGACTTAACATGGACGCAGGAATTGGACAATTTATACCCCTAATTTTAATATTCGTAATATTTTACTTTTTCTTAATTAGACCCCAGCAAAAGAAAGTTAAAGAACATAAAGCTATGGTTGAAGCTTTAAAACGTGGAGATAAAGTTATTACTTCTGGTGGTATCGTCGGCACTGTAGAACGAGTTATCGATAATGAAAAAGTAGAAGTTATGATAGCTGATAATGTTAAAGTTGAAATTGTTCGAGCTACAGGAATTCAAGGACTAGTTACTAAGGCTGAACCAAAAAAATAATAACTTCCTAAAGTGTTATATTTTTCTAAATTAAGAGTTTTTAGTGTTTTAATTTTTACACTTATTGTTTCATATTTTACTATTTCCAACTTTACAAAAGTTGATGATGAATTTTTCTCAAAAAATATTAAATTAGGATTAGATTTGCAAGGTGGCTCTTATTTATTGTTAGAGATAGATAACGAACCAGTCATTACTCAAAGATTGCAAAGCAAAGTATTAGAGTTTAAAAAATTTTTTAAAGATAAAGATATTAAGGTTAGAAATTTTGTAATTGAGGATAAGTCAATTATATTCGATGTTGAAAATTCTAAAATTGAGGATGTTAAATCTCTTTTAGATGATGATAAAAGTGAGATAAATCCTTATTTTCAACAATATAAATCCCATCAATTTAACTTTGAAAACATGGATACCTCATTCAAGTTAGAATTTTCTGACTATGGATTAGTATTGTTAAAAAATTCATCATTAGATCAAGCAATTGAAATTGTAAGAAGAAGAGTTGATGAAGTAGGAACTAATGAGCCAAATATTTTAAAAAGAGGTAATGATAGAATTCTTGTTGAGTTGCCAGGATTAGATGATCCAGGTAGAATTAAATCTTTATTAGGTAAAACAGCAAACCTAACATTCCAATTTATATCCAGTAGTTCTGAAGAGTCATTTGGAACAGAAAAACTTTCTTTTGAAGATGGCTCTAGTGAAGCCATTGTTAGTAAACGAATTGTTTTAAGTGGTGATAATCTTATGGATGCCAAGCCAACTATGAATAATCAAACTAATGAGACTGTTGTTTCATTTAGTTTAGATAGGGTAGGAGCAAAAAAGTTTGGTAAAGCGACTTCAAATGGTGTTGGAAAAAGGTTGGCAATTGTTTTGGATGGAAAAATTATTAGCGCTCCTGAAGTCAGAGAACCAATTATTGGAGGAAATGGACAGATATCTGGTAATTTCACCTTTCAATCAGCAACAGATTTAGCTTTACTTTTAAGATCGGGTGCTTTGCCGGCTCCACTTAATATTATCGAAGAAAGAACTGTAGGTCCTGACCTTGGAAAAGACTCAATTAATGCAGGAATTATGTCATTGATAATAGGATTTATCTTAGTCGTTGCCTTTATGTTTTATAAATATAGATTTTTTGGCTTAATTGCTAACTTAGCCTTAATTTCTAATTTATTTTTATTAGTCGGTATTCTAACATTATTTGAAGCAACTCTTACACTCCCTGGAATTGCAGGTATTATTTTAACAGTAGGTATGGCTGTTGATGCAAATGTTTTAATTTTTGAGAGAATTAAAGAAGAATTAAAAAATGAAAATAATTCAATTGTAGCTTTTGATTCTGGTTATACAAAATCACGAACAACAATTTTAGATGCCAATATTACAACTTTAATCGCTGCAGTAATCCTTTTTTTCATGGGTTCAGGTCCAATTAAAGGATTTTCTATAACTCTTGGAGTTGGAATACTTACAACACTATTTTCAGTATATTTCATTGCTCGTTTGATTACTGCTTACTATGTCATCAAAAATAAACATAAGGAAAAACTTATATAATGAAAACAATCTATTTTAATAAGTTTTATAAAAGTTTTAATATACTTTCAGGTATATTAATTATTTCTTCCTTAGTTTTCTTAGTTTTTAAAGGATTGAATTTTGGTGTTGATTTTAAAGGGGGAACTTTAATAGAGCTAAGGACTGACAAATCTTCTGCTAATATCACAAAAATAAGAGATAGCTTTAATCAAATGAATCTTGGTGATGTTTCAGTAAAAAATTTTGGTAATGAAACAGATTTTGTAGTTAAATTTGAAAAACAAAATTCAAATGACCCACAATTTATAGAAGAGATAAAAACTAAGCTATCAAATTCGATAGGCACGGTTGATTTTAGAAGAGTAGAAAATGTTGGGCCAAAAGTTAGTGCAGAACTTTTGAGATCAGGTGTAATTGCGATAGCTTTATCTTTAGCAGCTATGCTTTTATATATATGGATTAGATTTGAGTGGCAATTTAGTCTTGGAGCTATTTTAGCTTTATTTCATGACGTTATAATTACATTAGGAGTATTTTCTGTATTTTCATTAGAAATCAATCTTTCTATCGTTGCAGCTGTTTTAACAATTGTTGGATATTCAATGAATGATACAGTTGTAATATTCGATAGAGTTAGAGAAAATTTGCGCAAATATGCAGATGTTAAAATATTTGAATTAACAAATATCTCAATAAATGAAACTTTATCCCGAACAATAATAACTTCAGTTACTACATTGTTGGCACTTTTATCTATATTTATTTTTGGCGGAGAAATATTAAAAGGATTTTCTTTAGCAATGATATTGGGAGTAATTTTTGGAACTTACTCATCAATTTATATTGCAAACCCAGTACTAGTCTCTTTAAAAGTTAGCCAAAGAACAATTGTTAAGGAAGAAAAAGAATAATTAATAAAGATTTTGTGCCGCTACCATTGTTAATAACATTGGTAATGATAAAAGTGTGTTTGTTCTAGAAAACAACATAGCAGTCTTTGCTGACTTAGCTTTAACTTCAGGTTCACACTCAACCATACCTAAAGCTCTTTTTTGATTTGGCCAGATAACAAACCAAACATTGAATGCCATTATTAATCCTAACCACATTCCAATTCCTATTGCAGTATTTTTTCCGCCACCTGATCCAATTCCTAATGTCATCGCTTGATGAACGTATCCATTAAAATAGGCTAATAATAATCCTGATATGATTGTAAATAGCGCTGCCCATCTAAACCAAAATAATGCTGCAGGAGCTATAACTTTGCCTATTGCTGGTTTTTGTTCGTCTGGAATTTTAGCCATGTTGGGAATTTGAACAAAATTGAAATACCACAGTAAACCAATCCACATAATACTTACAGTTACATGTACGTATCTTAATAACCAGCTCCAAAATAAAACATCAAAATCAAATCCACCATTACCTATGTAAAGACCAATGAATAGTAATATTGCAATAGCCAATGATAAATGAACAGTCTTTGATAATGATTGTAAAATCGAAGTCATCTATAAGATGATTTTATATTATTTTTCTATAAAGATTAAGCGGTTTTTTTAAATTTTGTATCTAATAAAGGCTTTAAAAATTTACCTGTATAGCTATCTTTAACTTTTGCAACTTCCTCGGGTTTGCCTTCAGCAATAATATTTCCACCTTTAACACCGCCCTCAGGTCCCATATCTACAATATAATCGGCAGTTTTAATAACATCTAAATTATGCTCAATAACTACAACTGAATTACCCGTTGCAACAAATGTGTGTAAAATTTCCAAAAGTTTTTTTATATCATGCTGATGCAATCCAGTAGTTGGTTCATCTAATATATACATTGTTCTTCCTGTAGACCTTTTAGATAATTCTTTAGCAAGCTTTATACGTTGAGCCTCTCCACCAGAAAGAGTTGTAGCTTGCTGACCAATTTTTATGTAGCCAAGACCAACTTTCTTTAACGTTAGAAGTTTAGTTTTGATGTTTGAAATATTTTCAAAATACTCACAACCTTCATCAACAGTCATATTCAAAACATCTGCAATACTCTTATCTTTGAATTTAATCTCTAATGTTTCTCTGTTGTATCTAGTGCCTTTGCATTCATCGCATGTTATGTAAACATCAGGAAGAAAGTGCATTTCGTAAGTAATTACACCATCTCCTTCACATGCTTCACATCTTCCACCCTTTACATTGAAAGAAAATCTTCCAGGCTTATAGCCTCTACTTTTTGCTTCAGGTAAATTGGTAAACCAGTCTCTTATAGGACCAAAAGCTCCAGTATATGTAGCAGGATTTGATCTAGGAGTTCTACCAATAGGTGATTGATCAATATCTATAACTTTATCAATTAATTCTATTCCTTTAAATCCCCTAAATGGCTGAGGAATTTTTCTAGACTTATTATTATTCAAAGTAAGATTTAATGCATTGTATAAAGTTTGAAGTATCAAAGTAGATTTACCACTTCCAGATACACCAGTAACACAAGTGAAACTACCTAAAGGTATTTTTAAATTTACGTTATTTAAATTATTTCCAGATGCACCATTGATTTCTAAAAATCTTCCATTTTTTGCAAGTCTTCTATTTTTTGGAATAGGTATGAAACTCTTATTTGATAAATATCTTCCTGTAATACTTTTGTCATTTTTTAAAATTTGATCATATGTACCTTCAGCAACAATTTCTCCACCTTTATTTCCAGCTTCAGGTCCTAAATCTATTATATGATCTGCATTCTCCATTGTTTCTGTATCGTGCTCAACAACAATAACAGTATTACCCAAGTCTCTTAATCTTTTTAATGCATCTATAAGCTTAACATTATCTTTTTGATGTAAACCAATTGATGGTTCATCTAAAACGTATAGAACTCCAGTTAAACCTGATCCTATTTGTGAAGCTAGTCTAATCCTTTGTGCTTCACCACCAGATAATGTTCCAGACTCTCTAGATAAAGTTAAATAATCAAGACCAACATTTAAAAGAAAATCTAAACGTTCATTAATTTCTTTTAATATATGTTGAGCAATTTTAATTTGTCTTTTGTCTAATTTAACTTCTAAAGATCTAAACCATTCCTTAGCATCAAAAATTGATTTTTCTGTAACTTGGCTTATGTTTAATTCATTTATTTTAACGCAAAGAGCTTCATCTTTTAATCGATAACCATTGCATCTTTCACATTTTGTATCAGATTGATATTGAGCAATTTCTTCTCTTTTCCAATCGCTATCTGTTTCTAAATATCTTCTCTCTAGATTATTAACAACACCTTCAAATGTTTTTTTATGCGAATACTTCTCATAGCCATCGTCATAAGTAAATTTAATTTCTTCATCATCAGATCCATACAAAATTACATCCTTAATTTTTTTTGGTAGTTTTGACCATTTATCATCTAATGAAAAACCATAATGTTTAGATAAAGATGCCAATGTTTGGGCGTAATACATTGATGTAGATTTTGCCCAAGGTTCAATAGCGCCATCTGCGATAGATTTTTTTTCATTTGGAACAACTAAATTTGGATCAACATTTAATTTCATCCCAATACCTTCACATTCTTCACAAGCTCCATACGGACTGTTGAATGAGAAAAGTCTTGGTTCAATCTCTTCAATAGTAAAACCACTTTCAGGACAAGCAAATTTGGTTGAGAAAATTAGTTTTTCAATTTTTCTGTATTTTTTTGGAAGTGTTTCATTTTCATATTCAACAAAAAGTAATCCATTTGCTAAATTTACGGCTGTTTCAACACTTTCAGCTAATCTGTTTCCTAATGAGGAATTTATTACAATTCTATCAACTAAGATTGAGATATCGTGTTTAAGTTTTTTATTTAATTCTGGAACACTTTCAATATCATATAATTGATCATCAACTTTAATTTTTCTAAACCCTCTTTTTTTGTATCCTAATATATCTTTTTTGTATTCACCCTTACGTCCTCGTACAACAGGTGCATATAAATATATAGTCGACTTTTTCGGTAATTCTTTAATCTTATCAACAATTTGACTAATTGTTTGTGAGGTAATTGGTTTACCAGTGAATGGAGAGTAGGGTATTCCAGCTCTTGCATAAAGTACTCTCATGTAATCGTATATTTCTGTTACAGTTGCAACTGTTGATCTTGGATTTTTAGAAGTATTTTTTTGTTCTATTGAAATTGCTGGACTCAAACCTTCGATTAAATCTACATTTGGTTTTTTCATTTTGTCTAAAAACTGTCTTGCATATGCAGATAAACTTTCAACATATCGTCTTTGACCTTCTGCATAGACAGTATCAAATGCTAATGATGATTTTCCCGATCCAGATAGACCTGTTATGACAACAAATTTGTCTTTAGGAATCTCTAGTGAAATATTCTTTAAATTGTGCTCTTTTGCGCCCTTAATAAGTATCTTTTTAAGCATAATTTTAGTTGCTTTAGATTAATAAAATTAATATTCAAGCCTATTAATGTTATAAATAACATTTCAAATATATATAAATATTATGGCAGGAAGCTTAAATAAAGTACTTTTAATCGGTCGATTAGGCGCAGATCCAGAAGTTAAACAAATGGTTAACGGTAAAAGTGTAGCAAGATTAAGCCTAGCTACTAGTCAATCATGGAAAGATAAAAATACCGGTGAAAAAAAGGAAAAAACTGAATGGCATAGAGTAGTTGTTTTCAATGAAGGACTAGTAAATGTAGTTCAACAATATTTAAAAAAAGGAGCACAAGTATACGTTGAAGGACAACTGACTACTAGAAAATGGAAAGATGAACAATCAGGTCAGGATAAATATTCTACTGAAATTTTAATTCAAGGATACAATTCATCATTAACAATGTTAGGTGGAGGAAATCAAAATTCAATTCCATCTCAAGATAACAAACAAAGTTTTGATGATAGTTCTATGGCTCAAAACGAGTTAGACGATGATATCCCTTTCTAAATAAATGCAAAAAAACGAAGTAACTAAAGATTTAAATATCAAACCAATTTCAATGTATGATGAAATGAGTTCATCATATTTATCTTACGCCATGAGCGTAATAATTAGTAGGGCATTACCCGACATAAGAGATGGACTTAAACCTGTTCACAGAAGAATTTTATATGCAATGCACAAAGGTGGTTTTGATTGGACAAAACAATTTAGAAAATCTGCAAGAATTGTTGGAGACGTAATTGGTAAATACCATCCGCATGGTGATCAAGCTGTATATGATGCTCTAGTAAGAATGGTTCAAGATTTCTCAATGAGTCTTCCACTTATTGATGGTCAGGGGAATTTTGGTTCAATAGATGGAGATCCACCTGCAGCAATGAGGTATACAGAAACAAAACTTGCAAAAATTTCTCAGTTTTTAATTGATGATATAGAAAAAAATACTGTCTCATTTAAAAGTAACTACGACGAAACTGAGCAAGAACCAACTGTGCTGCCAGCTCAATATCCTAATCTTTTGGTAAATGGAGCTGGAGGTATCGCTGTTGGTATGGCTACTAGTATACCACCACATAACCTTGGTGAAATTATTGATGGAACTTTAGCGCTTATAAAAAATAAAGATATTAAAGTTAAAGAGTTAATGAAGCATATACCTGGCCCTGATTTTCCAACAGGAGGAGTTATTATTGGTAAAGATATTATTCGAGAAGGATACAAAACTGGCAGAGGTTCTTTTAAAATTAGAGGTGAAATAAATGTAGAAAATCTTAAAAATGGTAAAGATAGATTAGTAATTACTTCAATACCTTATCAAGTGAATAAATCTAACTTAAATGAAAAAATTGCAGAATTAGTTAGAGATAAAAAGATTGAGGGTATAAGTGACATTAGAGATGAGTCTAATAGAGAAGGTATAAGAGTTGCTATCGATCTAAGAAGAAGCGTTGAGCCTGAGACAATAAAAAGACAACTTTATAAATATACATCCATTGAAACTTCATTTGGATTTAATTCATTAGCAATTGTTGATAACAAACCTAAAACATGTTCATTAAAAGATTTTTTAGAGAACTTTTTAAAATTTAGAGAAGATGTAGTTATTAAAAAAACTAAATATGATTTAAAAAAAGCTGAAGATCGTGTTCATATTTTACTTGGTTTATCCGTTAGTGTAGAAAACATTGATAAAGTAATAAAAATTATTAGATCTTCAAAAAATCCGGAAGAAGCAAAAAATACTCTTATAAAAACTAAATGGAAAATAACAAAATCTGCAAAATTAATTAAATTAGTAGATAGTAAAAATTATAAAGGATCTTATAACTTATCTGAAACTCAGGTTACATCAATATTAGAACTTAGATTACAAAAATTAACAGCTCTTGGAATTAACGAAATTGAAGAAGAAATAAAAAAATTATCTGAATTGATTACAAAGTATAAAAAAATAATAAATTCTAAAAGTGAACTATTAAAAGTAATTAGTAATGAGTTATCTCAAATTAAAGAGAAATTTTCGTCTCCGAGAAGAACACAGATTATAGATGCTGTTTTAAACTATAATATTGAAGAAACTATTCAAAAAGAGTCTGTAATAATTACAATTACTTTACAAGGATACATTAAAAGAGGTGCCTTAAGTAATGTTAAACAACAAAAAAGAGGTGGAAAGGGTAAAACAGGGATTAAGACAAGAGATGAAGATTCTGTAGTACAAACATTATCAGTAAATACTCACACATCCGTTCTATTTTTCTCCACAGAAGGATTAGCATACAAAGTCAAAGCTTGGAAAATTCCAGAAGGATCGGCTGCATCAAAAGGTAAGTCTTTATTTAATATTCTTCCTCTAAAAAATCATCAATCAATTAGTTCAATTATGCCATTTCCAGACAGCGACGTTGATACAAAAGACATGCATATCATTTTTGCAACAAGTGAAGGAAAAATTAGAAAGAATAATCTTGAAGATTTTACCTCAATTAATGCTTCAGGTAAAATTGCAATGAAACTTGACGGTAATGATAAAATTATTGGTGTTAAAATTTGTAGAGATGATCAGGATATAATTTTAAGTACTAAATTAGGAAAATGTATAAGGTTTGAGTCTAAAAAACTTAGGGTTTTCAAAGGTAGATCATCAAAAGGTATAAGAGGTATCAATTTAGCAGAAAATGATACTATTGTATCTCTGTCTATTATTGATCATGATTCAAATAAGAAAGCAAAAAATAAAGACCAAAAATCAGAAATTAAAGCTAAAGAAAAATTCATATTATCAATCACAGAAAATGGTTACGGTAAGAGAACATCTCATTATGATTATAGAGTTACAAATAGAGGAGGAAAGGGAATTATTGGTATTGTAAATTCACAAAGAAACGGGAATGTTTCTTCATCCTTTCCTGTTTTTGAAGGAGATCAGATATTAATTTCAACAAATAAAGGTAGAGTAATAAGAACAGCTGTTAAAGAAATAAGAATAGCCGGTCGTAATACACAAGGTGTTAGAATAATTAAACTGACTGGGGATGAAAAAGTAGTTTCTGCAATTAAATTAGATGATAATCTCATCTAATGAAAAATATAGCTATCTATCCAGGAACTTTTGATCCAATTACTTTTGGCCATATAGATGTCATTAAAAAATCACTTAAGATAGTAGATAAAGTAATTGTAGGTATTTCAGATGGAAATCAGAAAAACTTCCTATTTTCATTAGATGAAAGAATAGAAATTGTTAAAAGAGCTCTTTATAAAGATCTGAAATTTAAAAAGAATAAGGTTGATGTTATAAAATTTAATACTTTGACAACAGACCTTTGTAAAAAATATAAATCAAATATAATCTTAAGAGGCCTAAGGGCTGTTTCGGATTTTGAGTATGAGTTCCAATTAGCTGGAATGAATAGAAAACTTAATAATCAAGTTGAGACAATTTTTTTAATGTCAGATGTTGAAAATCAAATAATATCATCTAGGTTTGTTAAAGAAATCGCTCAACATAATGGTGATTTAAAAAAATTTACGACCAAAAGTACAATTAAATCATTGAAAGAGGTTTATGAATAAATTTTTAAATATTTTAATTATTTTTTTTATTTTTTTATCAACAAATTTAATAGCAAAGGAGAATATAATGATTTTAAAATTAAAAGATGGTGATGTAAAAATTGAAATGTATCCTGATGTTGCACCAAATCATGTTAAAAGAATTCAAGAATTAGCTGATTCTGGACAATATGATAATGTTGTTTTTCATAGAGTAATTGATGGGTTTATGGCACAAACAGGTGATGTAAAATTTGGAAATTCATCTTCAAACGATTTCGATTTAAGAAGAGCGGGTATTGGTGGATCTGATTTACCAGATTTAAATCAAGAATTTAATGACCTTCCTCATGATAGAGGAACCGTTTCTATGGCAAGATCGTCAGATCCTAATAGTGCTAATAGTCAATTTTTTATATGTTTTAAACCAGCACCTTTCCTAGATAGACAATATACTGTTTTTGGAAAAGTAATAGAAGGAATGGAATTTGTTGATATGATTACAAAAGGTGATGGCGATAACGGAGCAGTTTCAAATCCAGATAAAATTATTAGTTTTAAATCTCAATAAATAAATAATGAATGTCATTAAAAGATTTCAATTTTAATGTTCATCATACTCAAAATTATGCAAGAGTAGGAATTATAGAGACCCATAGAGGCAATATAAACACTCCTGCATTTATGCCAGTTGGTACTCAAGCAACTGTTAAAGGTGTTTTTTTAGAAGATATAAAAAAAACAGGTAGTGAGATAATTTTATCAAATACATATCATTTAATGATAAGACCTGGTGTTGAAAGAATCGAAAGTGTCGGAGGACTTCATGAATTCATGAATTGTGATTTACCAATTTTAACTGACTCAGGTGGTTTTCAAGTTATGTCTCTGTCAAAATTAAATAAAATCGATAGAGATAAAGGTGCAATTTTTCAATCACATATAGATGGTAAAACTTTTATTTTAAGCCCTGAGGAAAGTATAAGAATTCAAAAAGGCTTGAACTCAGACATAGTAATGGTTATGGATGAATGCCCTAAAAACACTAAAGATTATGATAAGATTAAAAAATCAATGGAATTATCATCAGAGTGGGCAAAAAGATCGAAAGATGCATTTGGATTAAATGACCACAAAGGTTTATTTGGAATAGTGCAGGGTGGATTATTTAATGATCTAAGAATCAAATCTTTAAACTATCTTACCGATATTGGATTTAATGGATATGCTCTAGGAGGTTTGGCAGTGGGGGAAACACAAGATGAAATGTTTGATGTTCTTGATGGAATAAAAGATCATATGCCCAAAGATAAACCAAGATATTTAATGGGTGTTGGCACTCCATCTGATATACTAGGAGCAGTTAAGAGAGGTGTAGATATGTTTGACTGTGTAATGCCCACAAGATCTGGCAGAACTGGTTTAGCTTTTACTTGGGGTGGTCAAATACAAATCAGAAATTCAAAATATAAAAATGATAATACACCTCTGGACAAAAATGTCACAAAGTTCAATTTAAATAAATATTCTAAAAATTATTTAAATCATTTATTTAATACTAATGAAATGTTAGCTTCAATGATTCTGACCCTTAATAACATCAATTTTTATCAAGATTTAATGAGAAACATAAGAGACAATATAAAACAAGGTACTTTTAATGAATTTCACGATAAGTACATCAATAAATTGTAAATTTTTAACATTGATTAATAAAAAAAAATCAATATAAAAACGCTTCTTGGGGGCCCTTAGCTCAGTTGGTAGAGCAATTCCCTTTTAAGGAATGGGTCGATGGTTCGAGTCCATCAGGGCTCACCACTTATGCAATTGGCGGATATTTAATAATAATTTCGTTTATCCAATTTGTAATATTATTAATTCTATTTTTTGATGATGGGTGAGTAGACATAAATTCTGGCGGTTCTTGCCCTTTTTTAGCTTCCTTCATTCTTTCCCAAACTTTTATTGTTTCTCTAATATCATAACCAGATAGTGATGCAAATATCAAACCAAGATAATCAGCTTCACTCTCTTGTTTTCTATTGAAAGGATTCATAATACCTATCTGCGATAATAAACCGACAGCATTCATCCCTGTAGTTCTATTTATCTGAGATACTTTACCTTTAGTGGCTATATCTAAAATTGCTGTACCGGTATTTAATAAAACACCTCTACTTGCTCTTTCTACCGAATGTTTTGCAACAGCATGTGCTATTTCATGACCCATTACAGCTGCCAATCCATCTTCATTTTTAGTTATATCTAATAGACCAGTATAAACGGCAATTTTACCTCCAGGCATACACCAAGCATTTTTAACTTTTTTTTTATCAATAAGTATATATTCCCAATCAAAATTTATAGTTGGGTCAGGTATATTATTGCGGTCAAAGTATTCTGATATTGAATATTCAATTTTAGATCCAATTTCTTTTATTTGATTTAATGTTTTAGTATCATCACTTAAAGTTTCTTTCTCTTTTACCTTTTCATATAATTGAGCAGCTTTCGCATTGAGGTTAGATTCGGGAATTAATTTTAGTTGTTTTCGATCTGTTATTGGTGCACTACCACATGCAGATAGGCCAAAAGATAAGCAACTACAACCAAATAAATGTATGAAATTTCTTCTATTCACTTTTTTTACTTAATATATTACACCTTTTTTATAATAATTTATATGATACTTAATAACAAAATTTTAATAGTACTATTTGTACTGGCAGTCGTATTTGTTTTGTATGCAAGTTACAGTTAATTTATGGCAAAATTAAAAAGAAGAGGCATTTCAATTCTTGGAAGACTTAGAAACTATTTTATAGCAGGAATTGTTGTTCTTGTACCAATAGGTATCACATTATATTTAACTAGATTTTTTATATCTATATCGTCAAAATTAATACCAAACGAATTAAATCCAAATAGTTATTTGCCTTTTGCAATACCAGGTTTGGAAATATTGTTAGCTATAATTTTTATTACAATAGTTGGGAGTTTATCTCTTTCATTTATTGGAAAGAAAATACTTAAAATATTTAATGATATATTAAAAAGAATACCAATTCTTAGAACAATATATTCAGCAATTGGCCAAATGACTGAAACATTGGCACCAAAAAAAGGATCAAAGAAAAGTGTAGTCTTAGTTGAGTATCCAAGAAAGGGTAGTTGGGCAGTAGGGTTCGCAACCAGAGAAAACGATGGTGAAATATCAAAAAAAACAAATACTAATCTTATTAATGTATTTGTTCCAACAACACCAAATCCTACAAGTGGATTTTTATTAATGTTTCCCAAAGATGAAGTTATTTATTTAGATATGACTTTTGAAGAAGCGTCTAAATTTATTGTTTCAGCCGGTACTTCAGATCCAAAAAAAATTTAAGAAATTTCGTTAATTATTGAGGCTCGATCGTATAATTTTAATAATTTATTATATTTACTGAAATTATCACCTTTCATCTCTAATTTTTTTACTTCTGCTTCAGCAAGTAAGAATAAATCTTCATTTAATATGGGATCAGCTAATCTAAAATTTTTAATTCCACTTTGCTTAAATCCTAACAAATCTCCATATCCTCGTAATTTCATATCTTCCTCAGAAATTATAAAACCGTCATCTGAGCTTTTGAGAATATTAATTCTTTTTTTTGCATTTTCACTTAGTGAGGATTTAAACATCAATATACAGTAAGATTGTTTACTACCACGTCCGACACGACCTCGTAACTGATGTAATTGGGATAAACCATACTTATCAGCATTTTCAATAACAATTACGTTAGCATTAGGAAAATCAATTCCAACTTCAATTACTGTTGTTGAAACTAATATGTCCAACTTTCTATCTAAAAAATTATTTAAAATTTTGTTCCTTTCATCCTTATCAAGAGAGCCATGAATTAATCCAATTCTATTTTTAAAATATTTTTCTAAATATTTAAATTTATTTACAACAGATTGCTGTTCAACTTTTTTCGATTCTTCTATCAAAGGACAAACCCAGAAAATCTGATTTTTATTAGAAATTTCTTTTTTAACAAATCTAATTATTTCAGATATTTTATCTTCTAACTTACTGTATGTGACTATTTTTTTTCTATTTTTTGGTTTTTCTTTAATTAAAGTTAAGTCCATATCTCCATAAACCGTCATCATCATTGTTCTTGGTATTGGAGTTGCAGACATGACTAGAACATCGCAGTTATTTCCACCTTTTTCTGACAACTCTTTACGTTGACGAACACCAAACTTATGTTGTTCATCAATTATTATTAATCCTAGTTTTTTATATTCAACTTTTTTTTGGAATAACGCATGTGTTCCTATCAGAAAGTCTATTTTACCAAGTTTAAGATTTTCTAAAATTTTCTTTCTATCAGCATATTTTGACTTCCCTGTTAACATTTCAATTTTTACATTTTTGGGTAGATATTTTTTAGCAAAAGAAAAATGTTGCTTTGCTAGAATTTCAGTAGGCACCATAAAGCTTGTTTGATATCCAGCATTTATACAATTTACCGCTGCTATCATTGATACAATTGTTTTACCAGATCCAACATCTCCTTGTAAAAGTCTAAACATTCTACTTTTTGATTTAAGATCTTCGTTTATAATTTTTATTGCTGCCTCTTGATCATTTGTTAATTTAAAATTTAAATCTTGTATCAATTTTTCCTTACAATCTTTAAAAATTTTTTGTGATTTCTTTATTTTTTTTATTTTAGTTCTTATTTTTGAGGATATTAAAAAATGAGCAAACAATTCATCAAAAACTAACCGTTTATAATACTTAGATTTTAAAATTTCTTTATTATCTAGACTGTGAATTTTTAAGATTGCGTCTTTCCACTTAATATTATTAAATTTTTTCTTTATATCGTCATTTAGCCACTCATCTAAATCTGGTAGTTCCTTTAAAACTTCATTAATTATATTATTGTATTTATTGATTGTAAGACCATCTGTAAGACTATATTTATTTTGAGTCTCTAAGATATTTTCATTACTTTCTTTAACCTGAGTCGGATTAGTGATTTGATATTTATTTCTAAAAAAATTAATTTTTCCACTTATTATTATTTCAGTATTTAACGGTAAGATTTTTTTTATATATCCTTCATATGAATTAAAAAAAACACAATCAATTTTTATATCATTACTTTGACACACAACTCTGTTGGGTAATCGTCTTATTCTAGGAAAATTATATTTTAGCGGTATTAATTTAATAGTTTGTAACTTGCCTATTTGTATATCTCCAACATTTGTTACTTTTGAATTTTCAATTTTACTCGTAGGTAGATGCCACAATAAATCAAAAATTGTATTTATATTTTTTCTTTTAAATAATTGGCTTGTTTTTTTCCCTATACCTTTAATATTCTGAATATTTGACAATAAATATTCGTGATCATTCATGATTTATATATATAAAGATTTAATTAATGGATTCAAATAAACAAAATTTAATTAATAAAATTTTATACAGAGCTCAATATCGTGGAACCAAAGAAATGGATATCTTTGTTTCTAAATTTGTTAATTCGATTATTTATAATCTCGATTATAAAGAATTAGTTTCCTTAGATAGGTTAATTAATTTTGATGACGAAACTTTAGTCAACTTAAGTTTAGGTAAAAATTCAAAAGATTTTGAAGATAAAATCATCTTAGGAAAACTTATAGAATTTAAAAATAAATATTAGTGGCGGAGAGACTGGGATTCGAACCCAGGAAAGAGTTGCCCCTTTGCCGGTTTTCAAGACCGGTGCTTTCAACCGCTCAGCCATCTCTCCTAATTTGTAATAATTAAAATTCTATATTTCATAAACAAAATAGTTTAATTGATCAATATAATGTTAAGCAAAAATCAATTTAATAAAGGTATAATTTTAACGGCATTTGGTTCTTTCTGGTGGGGTTTTATTGGAGTTATATATTTTAAATATATTGCTTTTGCTGGCCACATTGAAGTTGTCCTACATCGAAGTGCATGGACAACTGTTATGCTAATTTTAACAACAATCATTTTATCAAAGTGGAAAAAATTTAGCTCGGTTTTTAAAGATAAAAAAAAAATTATGATGCTTTTTTTATCTGGATTATTAATTTTTACAAATTGGGCTGTTTGGATTTATGCAATAGGGAATGATCAAGTTATAGATGCTAGTTTTGGATATTTTATAATGCCTATAATAAGTGTTTTTTTAGGTTATTTTTTTTTAAAAGAGGAATTAAGTTTCAAAACTAAAATTTCACTTTTAATCGTAACCATATCAATTTTGTATTTAGTAATTTCTAGTTTCCAATCAATACCATGGGTTGGAATAATAGTAGCTTTAAGTTGGAGTTTTTATAATTTAGTAAGAAAAAAAATTGATGTAGACACAGATATTGGTTTATTAGTTGAAAGTTTATTTATTTTTCCAGCGGTAATATTTGCTTTTTATTTAATTGTACAAAATGATTTAAATGATTTTGATATATCGAATGTTAAATTAATGTTCATATTCATGCTGGCAGGCCCTATGACCGTGATTCCTTTATATTTATATGTTAGAGGTGTTGAATTATGTGGTTTAGGTCCAACGGGTATGGTTTTTTATATAACTCCAACTTTGCAATTCTTGTTGGGTTATTTCTTATATAATGAGGAATTAGATATACATAAATTAATCAGCTTTATTTTGATATGGATTGCTGTATCGATATACCTAAAAGATTTGTATGAAAAAAATTAAATTATTAATTATATCGCTATTTATTATCTTTAGCTCTTCAACTCTAATTGCTGATGACTTCAATGATTGGAAAATTAAATTTAAAAAAAGAGCAATTAATGAAGGTATTAGTAAATATACAGTTAATAATTTAATAGATAACTCCAAGTTCTTACCCGATGTAATAAAGTATGACAGATACCAACCCGAATTCTATGAAGACACAAAGACATATATTTCAAAAAGAACCTCTTCAAAAAAAGTAAAACTAGGAAAAATTATTTTAAATAAAGAAAACAATATTATTAATAAAGTATCTTCTGAATACAAAGTAGATAAAAATTTGCTATTGGCACTTATGGGTATTGAAACTAATTTTGGAAACTACTTAGGTAAAATGGATATAGTTTCTTCACTTGCAACATTAAGCTACGATCAAAGAAGAAGTGAATTTTTTACTAAAGAATTAATCACCCTTTTAAAATTAGTAGATGCAAAAATTATAGATCCGAGTACATTATTTGGATCTTGGGCAGGTGCATTTGGAAATTTTCAATTTATGCCGTCCACAATTAAAAATCATGCAATTGACTATAATAAAGATGGATCAATTGATCTAAAAAATATTGAGGACTCTTTTGCATCGGCAGCAAACTATTTAAGTAATCTTGGATGGAATGATAATACTCCGTGTTTTTATAGAATTAATCTAATTGAAAATATTCCTGATAAATATTTAAATACATCAGCAAAAAAAATTAAACATGAAAGAAAAGTAAAATATTTAAAAAATTATATAAAAAATTCGTCTTTTTTGGACAAATATGACAATTTGACAGCAGCAATTGTTACTCCTGATGCTGAAATAGTAGAAAATGCAAATAAACTTAAACCAGCATATATTATTTTTAATAATTATAAGCTAATCTTAAAGTGGAACAGGTCATTAAGATTTAGTTTGGCTGTATGCACATTAAAAAATAGTTTTGAAAATGAAACTTAAGATAATAATTTTTTTAGCAATAATTTTAACATCATGTGAAACTACTAATAAAAAAGTAATCACCAATAAAGATTTCAAAAATTATTCAAATGATGGTTTTGCTCTAATATTTAATAATGATATTTTCAAAAAACGAATAGTTTCAAAAAAAATTGATCAAAGATCATTAGTTATTTTCAATAATAAACTAAAAAAAGATACAGATATAAAAATAACAAATTTGTTAAATGAAAAATACTTGATTGCTAAAGTAGGAAAAAATTCGAAATATCCAATTTTTTATAATTCAGTAATTTCTGAAAGGATTGCGACTGAACTTGATATTGATCCTGATCAACCCTATGTACGTGTAGAAACAATAAATTCTAGTAATACTTTTGTTGCAAATAAAGCTAAAACGTTTGATGAGGAAAAAAAAGTAGCTAATAAAGCTCCAGTAGACAGCATTTCGATCCAAAATATATCAATTGAAAAAGATAATAATTCAAAAGTTGAGAAGGTGAAAAATACAAAATTTGAATTTATAATTAAATTTGCCGATTTATTTTTTGAAGAATCTGCAATTACATTGAAAAAAAGACTTGAGAATGAATACAATTTAAAAGACATAAATATCAAAAAAATGTCTAAAAATTTATATAGGGTTTACAAGGGTCCTTTTTATAATTTAGGATCAATTAAAAATGTATATAATGAGATTGCTGATATAAATTTTGAAAATATTGAATTAATAAAATTATGAAAATAAAAGTACTATTAAGTTTTGTCCTTTCATTTTTAGTTATAACTAATATTTCTTATGCAAAATTTAACATAAATGCACGAACTGCAATTTTACAAGATTATTTATCTGGTGAAATTTTATATGAAAAAAATCCTGATGAAAGAATATTTCCTGCTTCTATGACAAAAATAATGACTTCAATCGTTGTTTTTGATTTATTGAAAAGTGGTGAAATCACACTAGATGAAAAATTTATTGTTTCTGAAAATGCTTGGAGATTATCCTCATCTGGTTATTCATCAATGTTTATAATGGTTGGAGATGAAGTTTCGGTAGAAGATTTATTATTAGGTATAATTGTTGCTTCAGGTAATGATGCTTGTGTAGCTTTGGCTGAAGGTATTGCAGGAACGGAGGACGAGTTTGCTTTGCTAATGACTGAGAAAGCTCAAGAAATTGGGATGGAAAATACTAATTTTTCAAATTCGTCAGGGATTAATGATGATAACAATTATTCAACCGTTAGAGATATTTTAATTATGTCGAATTATTTAATCAAAGAACATCCTAAATATTATGAGTATTTTAAAATTAAAGAATTTACTTGGAGTAGGACTGGAGGGGATCCAATTACACAAGGAAATAGAAATCCATTATTATATAAAAATATGGGTGTAGATGGAATTAAAACAGGCTACCTTGGTTCAGAAAAATATTCACTTGCATCTTCCATATTAAGAAAAGAGAGAAGATTAATTGCTGTTGCAAGTGGTTTTGAAACTAAAAATTCTAGATCAAAGCAATCACAAAAATTGTTAACATGGGGAATTACAAATTTCGATACGATAAAAATAAGTAATGATAACGAATATCTTTACGAACTAGATGTTTGGCAGGGAAATAAGAAAAAAGTAAAAGTTAATACTAAAGGCATAATATATAAGACCATTCCAAAAGCTAAAAAAAAATATATGAAAGTGAAGATTGTTTATGACGGTCCTATACAAGCACCTATTAAAAAGGGAGAAAAATTAGCAGAAATAAAAGTATTATATAAAGATGAAGTAATATCTAATCATGACTTATTTTCTACAGAAAATATCAAACAACAAAATGCAATATCAAGATTGATAACTTCTATCAATTTTTTGATATGGGGCGATGTCTAAATATCCAATTATTATATTTGAAGGCATTGAGGCCTCGGGAAAAACTACAAATTTTAAAATTGCTGCAAATTATTTAAAAAAGCGAAGAAAAAATTTTATAAAATTAAGAGAGCCTGGTGGTTCAATTTTTTCAGAAAAAATAAGAAAATTGATTTTAAATAAGAAACTAAATTTAAATAATAAAACCGATCTATTACTATTTTATGCTGGAAGATCAGAAAATTTTGAGAAAATTATTAAAAAAAATTATAAAAAAAAAATAATATTAATTGATCGTTTTACAGATTCTACTATTGCGTATCAACATTATGGAATGAAAATTAATTTAAAGGTAATCAGAATGCTGAATAAGTTTATAATTGGAAATTTTAATCCTGATATAGTTTTTTTAAGTACTGTAAATTCAACAAATTTACAAAAAAGGCTTAGAAATAGATCTAACTTAAATAGATATGATAAATTTAAACTAAAATTTTATAACAAAGTTCAGAACGGGTATGAAAAAATATCAAGCAATAAGAGCAAATATATTAAAATTAATTCAAACACTAATACAATTAACGAAGTAAAAAAAATCATAATAAATAAACTTGAGAAATTGATATAAATGTCTGAATATAAATTAATAGGACATGAAACATATTTAGAAAAATTTGTAACACTTTACGAAAATAATGAACTTCCAAATAAAATTTTGTTATCTGGTAAAAAAGGTATTGGAAAATCATTACTTACAGAAAAATTTTTATATAAAATTTTTAATTCTAATAACGATAATGAGCTAATAAAAAACAAATCCCATCCTAATATTTTAAATATAAAAAAAAATAATGATAAAAAAAATATAGAAATTGATCAAATTAGAGAAATCATAAAGTTTACAAATCAATCCTCCTTTAATAATAAATCACGATTTATAATTTTCGACGATGTTGAATTTTTAAATATTAATTCATCAAATGCTTTATTAAAAAATTTAGAAGAACCAAATGAAAATGTTTTTTTTATTTTAATTTTTAATTCAGAGAAGTTTTTAATAGATACAATAAAATCCCGATGCATAGAATTTAAATTAAGTCTATCTAATGAGAATACTAGATTGATTATCAATAATCACTTTAATGAAAATATTTATGAACAAATAAATTCAAATTTAATAAATTATTACTCAACACCTTTTTTTTTAATATCCTTAATAAACTATATGAATGAATTTGAATTATCAGTATCCGAAACCACAGTTGATGATTTATTAGTTAATTTAATTAATAATAAGCACTATATTAAACAAGAATTTATAAGAGATAATTTAAATATGATTATTGAATTATTTTTTTATAAACATATAAACACAACAAAAAAATTGTCATATAAAGTTAAAGAATATTATTATTCAAAATTATCTAATGTAAAAAAATATAATCTTGATTATGAAACTTTTTTTTTAGAATTTAAGGATAAATTATTAAGTGAATAAAAATTATTATATAACAACACCAATTTACTATCCTTCCGCAAAACCTCATATGGGACATGCATATTCAAGTATAATTGCTGATTTTTTTGCACGTTTCAAAAAAATTGATGGTTTTAATGTCTATTTTTTAACAGGTACAGATGAGCATGGTTTGAAAATACAAAGATCTGCTGAAAAGTTAAATAAGGATCCAAAATCTTTTTGTGATGAAATAAGTAAAACATTTGAGGATTTAACTAAAACATTAAACTTATCTAATACAGATTTTATTAGAACGACAGAAGATAGACATAAAGTATCTGTACAAAATTTATGGAATATACTTGAAAAAAATAATCAAATTTTTTTGTCTAAATATTCTGGTTGGTATTCTGTATCAGATGAGGCTTTTTATAATGAAGATGAGGTCGAAGAAAAAGATGGTTTAAAATTTGCTAAATCATCCGGTTCAGCTGTTGAGTGGGTTGAAGAAGAATCTTTTTTTTTTAAACTTTCAGAATGGGAAAAACCGTTATTAGATTTTTATGAAAAAAATAAAAATTTCATATTACCTGAAAGTAGAAGAAATGAAGTAGTAAGCTTTGTCAAAAGTGGATTAAAAGACTTATCTGTTAGTAGAAAAACATTTTCTTGGGGTGTAAAAGTACCAAGTGATGAAAATCATGTCGTTTACGTATGGCTAGATGCATTAACAAATTATTTAAGTTCTTTAAAATATCCCGATGAAAATAATGAATTATATAAAAGTTTTTGGCCAGCAGATTTACATATTATTGGTAAAGACATATTAAGATTTCACGCTATTTATTGGCCAGCATTCTTATTGGCTGCAAAAATAGAACCGCCAAAAAGGGTATACGGACATGGATGGATACTCTCTGGTGACGAGAAAATGTCAAAATCAAAAGGAAATATTTTAGATCCATTAGAAATAATAAATATTTATGGTTTAGACCCATTAAGATATTATTTACTTAAAGAAGTTTCTTTTGGTAATGATGGTAATATTTCTGAGGAAAAATTAGAAAATTGTATTAATAGCGATTTGGCAAATAATTTTGGAAATCTCTGTCAAAGAGTACTTTCTTTTGCTGAAAAAAATTGTTCATCTTTAATACCTGATCATAAATTTACTGATGATGATTTAGAAATTTTAAAACCATTAAATAATCTAGATAAAATAAGATCATTTATAGATAATCAAGATATAAACCAATATATGAGTTTTATTGTTGATAGATTGTTTTCTGCAAATAAATATTTTAATGATCAGGAACCTTGGAAGAAGAAAGACGATAGATTAAGGTTGAATACGATTGTTTATACTGCATTAGAATTAATTAGAAAAATTACTATTTTGCTTTATCCAGTAATGCCAGAAACATCAGTAAAAGTCCTAAATGTTTTTAATGAAACAGAAAATTCTATTGATTTTACATCAATTGATAATAATGAAATTTTAAAAAAAGATTTAAAAATAAATAAATTAGATATTTTGTTTAAAAAAATTGAAAAATGATAGACTCTCATTGTCATCTTGATCACGAACCTCTTTATTCAAATATCAATGATGTTATAAAACGTTCCAAAGAAAATGGATTAAAGAAAATTTTAACTATTTCAACCAATTCAAAAAGCTTTGAAAATATTAAAGAGATTATAAATCTTGATGAAATAATTTATGGAAGTATAGGTATTCACCCCCACGAGTCTAGCAATGATAAGATGGATAAAAAATTCATTGTTGAAAATGCTAATAAATTTAAAAAGATAATTGGGGTAGGGGAGACAGGATTAGATTTCTATTATGAAAATAGTCATAAAGATGATCAAATTAAAAGTTTTGAGACACATATAGAAGCCTCTATTGAACTTAAATATCCTTTGATAGTTCATTCTAGAAGTGCTGAAAGAGAAACATTTGATATTTTAAATAAATATAAAAATAGCGATATTAAAATACTCATGCACTGTTTTACAGGTTCAAAAGAGTTTGCTAAAAAAATGATGACATTAAATTCGTATTTTTCTGCAAGTGGAATAATAACATTTAAAAATAGTATTGATCTTCAAGAAACATTTAAAATGATTGAAAATGATAAAATTTTAATTGAAACAGATAGTCCTTTTTTAGCACCTATACCAATGAGAGGTAAAAAAAACGAACCCTCTTTTATTAAATATACATTGGAAAAACTTTCAGAATTAAAATCAAAAACTTTTGATGAATTAGAAACTATTACAAATGATAATTTTGAACGATTATTTTTTCAAAAATGACTATAAAATTTATAATATTAGGTTGTGGAAGCTCAATGGGTGTTCCAAGACCTGATGGTTTTTTTGGAAATTGCGATCCCAAAAATAAAAAAAATTATAGAACAAGATGTTCAGCGCTTATTAAAACTTTTAATGAAAACATTTTAATTGATACATCTCCAGACTTAAGACAACAGTTATTACGACATAAAATTAAGAAAATAGACAAAGTATTCTATTCTCATATGCATGCTGATCAAACACATGGAATAAATGATTTAAGATCTTTTTTTATTAATAGTAGAAAACAAATTAATGTTTATGCTGATAATGAAACATCCAAATATTTAAAACAAAGTTTTTCATATTGTTTTGAAAGTTTCTCAAAAGAATATCCAGCTACTTTAAAATTAAATAAATTAAAAAAAAATTCGTTTATTAAACATAAAAATAAAAATTTAAAATTTAAATCGATTGTTGTTCAACATGGTTCAGTCAAATCTAATTGTTTTATAATTGACAAAAAACTTGCATACATTACTGATGTAAGTGATATTCATAAAAAAGATTATTTTTATTTTAAAAATCTTAAGTATTTAATAATTGATTGTCTTTGGTACAATTTTCATCCATCACACTTCAATTTAGAAAAATCTTTACACTTCATCAAAAAATTTAAACCGAAAAATGCTATTCTTTCAAATTTATCACCAGTGTTAGATTATAATCAGTTAAAGAAAGTTATACCTAAAAATGTTATACCAGCACATGATGGTTTAACTGTAGAACTATAGTATTTCTTCAATTTTATTTATGATTTTATTTGATGTAGGTTTTGTAAAAGAAGCATATGTTTCCTCTACATTTCCCTGTTTATTGATTAATATTTTATGAAAATTCCACTTAGGAATTGCAGATTTGCCAAAATTATTTTGTGCCCACACAAAAATCTCATGAGCATCCCTTCCTTTTACTTCAGTAATAGTTGTTAATGGAAAATTTATTTCAAAATTGACCTCACAAAATTCTTTTACTTCACTATTGGTTTTTTTTTCTTGATTGAAAGAGTCTGAGGGCACTCCAAGAACAATAAGACCCTTAGATTTGTATTCATCCCATAAATCTTGCAAATCTTGGTATTGTTTTGTGAAACCACAATAGCTAGCGGTGTTTACTATAAGTATAACTTTATCTCGATAATCTTTAAGTTTAATGATTTCTCCACTAATACTCTCAATTTCTAGATCGTATAAACTTTTCTGATCTTTGCTGTTTGCTGAATTTTTAAAAAAAAACATTATTATTGTTAAACTTATTATTATTAATCTTTTCATAAACTACTTACTTATTTGGTGTAAGTAGTATTAAGAAGTAACCAAATAAAGTGGATAATAATGACCCAGTCAAAACTCCAATTTTAACTCCATCCATGTATTGCATATTTTCAACAAATGCTAAATTTCCAACAAATAGACTCATTGTAAACCCAATACCCGTTAATACTCCAACACCGTAAAAATTAAACCAGTTAGAGTTATTGGGCATTTGGGCTATTTTCATTTTTATTGAAACATAAGAAAACACAAATACACCTAATTGTTTTCCAACAAACAATCCTAACAATATTCCCAATGGAACTTTATCAAGTAATGATGCAAAAGATAAACCTTCTAATGAAACACCTGCATTTGCAAAAGCAAATAATGGCATAATACCAAATGCAACATATGGACTAATCGCATGTTCAATTTTTATTAGTAGCGAAAAGTCTTTGTCTTTTTTTCTATGAGGTATAGTCATTGCTAGCAAAACACCAGCAATCGTTGCGTGAATGCCAGAATTGTGAGTGAAGTCCCAAAGAAATATCCCAACAATTAAATAAGGTAAAAATTTCTTTATATTAAACTTATTTATTACTAGAAGAACAATAAAGGCTAAAAGCATTAAGCTTAGATATTTAATACTCAGATCACCTGAATAGAATAATGCAATAATTACTATAGCTCCTAAATCATCTATAATAGCTAAAGCAGTTAGAAAAACTTTTAAAGATAATGGAACTCTTTTACCTAATAATGAGAGCACTCCTAAAGAAAAAGCGATATCAGTTGCAGATGGAATTGCCCAACCATTCATTGTTTCACTATCTCCAAAATTAATAAAAACATAAAATAATGCAGGTACTAACATTCCACCAACTGCTGCGATAATTGGAAGAAGGGCTTGTTTTATATTTGAAAGTTCACCTTGTAAGAATTCTCTTTTAATTTCCAATGTTACAAAGAAAAAAAATATTGCCATTAAAGCATCATTTATCCAATGTAAAACTGATAATTTTAATCCAAAATTATTTATTCCTAAAAATAAATATTTATTCAATGTAGAAAAATATAATTCAGATAAATTAGAATTACTTACAATTAAAGCTATTATGGCTGCAAAAAGTAAAACGAGACCACTAGCAGCTTCTAATTTGAAAAACCATCTAAATGGTTTTGTAATTATCTGAATCATTTTTACCTGACTAAATCTTTAATAAATAATTTCAAGTCATTTATTACTTGATACAAACTATCTGACATTCGCACTATGCCAGGAAATATAACGGATAATTGATTTTTAAATGTGTCTATAAGCAAAATAAAGGCAATAATTGAAATAATTATTAGAAATATTTTTTTAATAATATTGTTTTCTCTTGAAACCGAACTTTTATCAATAGACACTAATTCTTTTGATGTACTCTCTTTTGTTGAAGATTTTTTTGATATTTTTTTTCTTATTTTTTTTGTTTCTTTTATAGGGACATCAACTGGTTCTATATTAATCTCTGATTTATTTTCGTTAATTTCATTTATTTTTATAGTTTCAGTTTCTAATTTTAAATTATCTTCCTTTTTATAAAACCATGTGTGATCGCAATTGCCGCACTTTAAAAGCCTACCTTCATCTGGAATTAATTTTTCATCAATATTGAACTTCTTAGAGCAAGCTGGACATTCAATGATCATAGATACTTATATATAGCAAATTTTGTAAAATTTCCTTTTAAATAGTAATTAATATACTTTGAAATTTTTTTTATCTACTGTATTAGTACTGCATTCGGGGTGTAGCGCAGCCTGGTAGCGCACTTGGTTTGGGACCAAGGGGCCGTAGGTTCGAATCCTACCACCCCGACCATTTTTATGAAAAAAGCAAAAATTTATAAACCATCTAAAACTGCTATGCAGTCAGGATTAAAGAAATTTGATAAGTGGATTATTGAATACATTACTGATGATCCAGGCACGAATCCTTTGATGGGGTGGGAGAGTTCTACTGATACTTATGGCGAATTAAAATTAGAGTTTTCTACTAAAGAATTAGCAATTGAGTATGCAAAAAAAAATAACATTGATTTTGAACTAATAGAACCGAATAAAAGAAAAGTTACTTTAAAATCTTACGCTGATAATTTTACAAAATAATGTTTAAATTTTTTACAGAAAGAAGATGGTACGGTTGGAGCATATTTGGATCAATCTTCATATTAGTTTCAACTTGGTATCAAGTACAATTAGATGTAAAAATTAATGAATGGTTTGGTGAATTTTACGATACTCTTCAAAAAGCTTTAACAGAACCTGGTTCAGTCACAGAAACTGAATTTATTGGATATTTGTTTACATTTGCAAAAGTTGCGGGACTTTGGATTATAATTGCAATTGTAACTGGATTTTTTGTATCTCATTGGGTGTTTAGGTGGAGAACTTCAATGGCTGAATATTATCACTCTCAATGGTTAAAAGCTCGTTTGACAGAAGGGGCTTCGCAGAGAGTTCAAGAAGACACTTTAAAATTTGCAAGAATAATGGAGGGCCTTGGTGTTGGACTTTTAGATAGTATAATGACATTAGTAGCCTTCCTACCAATATTATGGGGATTATCTAAACAGGTCGATGTACTCCCATGGATTGGTGAAGTTGATCATGCTTTAGTTTGGGTTGCAATAATATCTGCACTTGGTGGAACAGTTTTGTTAGCTGCTGTAGGAATAAAGTTGCCTGGTATAGAATACGATATTCAAAAAGAAGAAGCAGGTTATAGAAAAGAATTAGTCCATGGTGAAGACGATCCAATAAGAGCAGCTCCGCCAACAATTGGTCAATTATATGATAGAGTAAGAGGTATTCACTATAAATCATATTTTCATTATTTATATTTCAATGCAGTAAAATGGAGCTATTTTCAAGGAATGGTAATTGTTCCATATTTAGCTTTAGCACCAACTATAGTATCAGGTGCGATAACATTAGGTTTCGTTCAACAGATAACTAGAGCATTTGGAAGAGTTGAAAATTCGTTACAATACTTAGTTAGAAGCTGGTCTACTATAGTGGAATTGATTTCAGTTTGGAAAAGATTAAGTGAATTTGAATCTAGATTGAAATATAATTCAGAAGAAACCACTGTTGAAAATATTTAATGTCTTTAAATAAAGATCTGATTAATAAACTTGTAAAAGTTACTTCAAGGGCTGCAATAAATTGTTATCAATTTCTTGGTAAGGGAAATAAAAAAATAGCTGACAAAGCAGCAACGGACTCAATGAGAAATGATTTAAATAATTTAGAAATTAACGGAGAAGTAGTGATAGGTGAGGGTGAACTGGATGAAGCACCAATGCTATATATAGGTGAAAAACTGGGAAAAGGTAATGGGCCGAACTTGGATATAGCTGTTGATCCTCTTGAAGGAACAAATTTTGCTGCAAAAAATATTCCAGGGGCCATATCAGTGTTAGCAATTTCAGAAAAAGGAAATTTATTTAATGCACCAGAAACCTATATGAATAAAATTGCAGTAGGTAAAGATGTTCCATTTGATGCAACAGACTTAGATTATCCTATAAAAAAAAATATTTCTAATATTGCAGAAGCCAAAAACAAAAATATTAATGAATTAACAGTATGCATGCTTGATAGACCAAGACATAAAGAGATTATAGAAGAATTAAAATCTTTAAAAGTAAAATTAAAATTAATTTCAGATGGTGATATTTGTGGAGCTCTCTTGGTTACTAATAATAAGTATAATATAGACTTATTTTTAGGGATTGGAGGAGGTCCCGAAGGAGTAATCTCTGCAGCAGCTTTGGATGCTTATGGTTGTAAATTTCAGGGAAGATTTTTATTTAAAACTGATCAAGATATAGCTAGAGCAAAAAAAATGGGAATATCTGACCTAAATAAAAAATATGAATTAAATGAAATAGTTAAAGGAGATAGTATTTTTTGTGCGACAGGTATTACCAGTACTGAAATGTTGTCAGCTATAAAAAAAGAAAATACAAAATTTATTACAGAAACTCTTGTCACACACAAAGAATCTACAATAGAAATTATAAAAAGTGAGGAAGCTATAGCTTGATTATTTTTAATAATTGCAATAGAAACTCCATCTCTGGTCCCTTCGTCTATCGGTTAGGACACATGGTTTTCATCCATGAAAGAGGGGTTCGATTCCCCTAGGGACCGCCATAATGAAATATTTTGTTTATTTAATCATATCTAAAAATAAACAGAAATATCTTAGCTACGTTGGGTATACTAACAATTTAAAAAAAAGATTGGCCAAACATAACGCATCTAAAGGAGCGAAATTTACTAGAGGTAGAAAGTGGATATTGGCCTATAGTGTAAGTTATGATTCAAAATCTAAAGCTATGAGAGAAGAATATAAACTGAAAAAAAACTACAAGCTTAGAAATAAAATAAAATCTAATTTTTATAAATGAAAATCTCAATTCTACTTCCATATAAAGAAGATTTTACACCTGATTACGCTGGTGCAGTTTCACTTTTTTTAAATGATACGATCAAACTAAGTAAATATAAAAAAAATATACAAGTATTTGGAAATACTTCATTTAAAAAAAAATTATTAAAAAATTATACTAATCTAAAATTTAAAAAATTTTTTTTTAGAAGCAGTAGTAGTGCTTATGTAAAAAAATTTCTAGAAGTAGAAAACATAAAAAAATCAAATTTAATTGAAATTCATAATAGGCCCGAATATATAGACTCTATTTATAAGAAAAATAAAAATATTGTTTTATACTTCCACAATAATCCACTTGAAATGAAATTGGCAAAAACTGTAAATGAAAGAATTAATTTATACAATAAAACGAAAAAAATAATTTTTAATAGTAATTGGACTTTGAAACAATTTACTAAAGGTTTAAATAAAAAATATATTACAAACAAACTTGAGGTTATTAGTCAATCAACTAGTAAAAAAATAATTAATTTCAAAAATAAAAAAAAAATAGTTTTATTTGTTGGTAGATTAAATATTTCAAAAGGTTACGATATATTTGGAGAAGCAATTATTAATGTTCTAAATAATTACCCAGATTGGAAAGCTATTGTTATTGGTGATGAACCAAGAGAGAAGCATGTTTTTAGACACAGAAATTTGAAAATTTTAGGTTTTAAAAATAATACTATAGTTACAAAATGGTTTATTAGGTCAGATATTTCTGTTGTTTGTCCTAGAAAGAGTGAACCCTTTGGTAGAACAGCTCTTGAAGCATCAAGTGCCGGATGTGCTTTAATTATAACAGATAAAGGCGGTCTCAGGGAGGCATCTCCAAAAGCCATGAAATTAAAGACATTAACAACTAAGAATGTCGAAAAATCTATAAAAAAACTAATTAGAAATGTGTCTTTCAGAAAGTCATTACAAAAAAGGATATATAAGCATTTTTACTTAACTAATAATTATATTTCAAAAAAAATTGATAGATACAGAGATAAGCTAATTTAATATTATTATATTTTAATTTTATTTAATGCATTATTTTTAAATAAATTTGCATCTCTAATATATCTTCTAACCATTTGAGTTGTTTTATGACCTGTCATAGCCATTATGCTTCTCTCATCAGCGCCTGAATCAGCAGCTACTGTTGCAAAACCAGATCTTAAACTATGACCTGCAAAATTTTTGTTTTCGATACCTGCTACATTTAAATAGTGTTTCATTAATAAAACTACAGTTTGGTCCGTTAATCTTTTATCTGTTAATGATAAACCTTTAGAAAATCTTCTAAAAATAGGTCCAGACTTAATTTTCGAAATTTCTAACCATTTTTTTAGATTTGTAACAGGACAGTAAATTTCATTATCAAAGTAGGGTAGTCCTTTAGTCATTCCTTCTCCGAATTGATCAGTTTTTGATCTTTTAATAGTTATTTTTAGACCCTCAGGAACAAATTCTAAATCCTCATGATCAATTGAAATCAGTTCGGTTCTTCTAAAACCACCTCCAAAGCCAATTAAGATTAACGATTTATCTCTAAGTTTTTTTATTTCCTCAGTTTTTTGTTCATTTATTACATTAATAATTGATTTTAAATGATTGATTAATATAGGTTTTTTACCTTTCTGAATGCTGCCTTTAACCCTTCTTATTCCCATAAAATTTTCAACTATGATTGGATGTTTAGTGTCTAGATAATGCCCTTTCAGCTTATGAACCATACTTATCGAAACCAATCTTCTTCTTAAAGTGCTTATTTTTGAGTTTTTAGAGAGATGGGTAAGGTATAAGGAAACTATTTTTGGTTCTGTTGGCAATGCATTTAATCCATGTTTTGTACAAAAAGCACCGAAGTCTTTAAAGTCAGATTTATATGCTCTTAAAGTATTATCTGCCTTTGAGCTTTTAAGGTTATTTATGGTAGCTTCATGAAGAGATTTTAGATCTGTTGTCAGTTTATTCATATAATTATTATTGATAACAATTAATTATCATTAGTAATATATCAAGTGATTTTAAATGTCAAATGAAATAAAACAAACACTAATGACTTTAGATGGAGAAATTCCTACAAGCTATTTTTTAATAATATCTATAGGTTTAACTATACTGAGTTATCTGGTTTACAAAAAAAATGGAAAATCTTTAGAAGTATACTTCTTATCTATTCTAACAATAATTTTCTATTTTTCCTATTTTATTCTTATTTTTGTTGGACCTAGATAGTTTATTAACGCTATCCACAGCTGTTAAAAACCGTTAATTATCAACTATAAAGTGATACTAATATAATTTGCACTGTGATATTGTCATAAATGAATTAAGAGGCAACTCTTAACTGACCATCTGGGGAAAAATCGAGAGATTCAAGCCCAGAGGGCAGAAAACCACGCAGAGTAGCGCTAAAATTGCGGGGTGGAAGGCATGGCGGTAGCGCATACAACGACGTGCCAAAAAACTACTGATCTTTGTACCTGAAAAGGTGCAGAGATACAGGGTTTTTTCTTTATATGATCTTTAAAGGTACGAAATTTCAAATTAAAGTCTGGAAATACTTAAAGACTATTAAAAAAGGTAGTGTTTTAAGCTATTCTGACGTCGCTAGGGGTATTAAAAGGCCTCGAGCTGTTAGAGCTGTAGCTAATGCTATTGGAAAAAACCCATATGCTCCTAAAATACCTTGCCATAGAGTAATCAGGTCTGATGGATCTCTAGGAGGATATTCTGGAAAAGGTGGTATAAAAACCAAGAAAAAACTGCTCAAATCCGAAGGAATTTTGCTCTAAAAGCTAGCAATACCAACATTTTTTTTAAATTTAACAACATTTAGTAATATAATTTTAAATTCCCCTATTAGTTGCAGCTTATAAATTGAAATCTCTAAATTAGCCCTATATTTGGGGCATTAAACGCTATATTCATAAATTGCATTACTTAGGTAATTATTAAGAAAAATATGATTTTTTTTGTATATTTATATCATTTAATATTAAGAAGTTCCCATAACAAATTAAAACTAAGTTTTGTTATTAATAGATTTATTTTAAAATTTCCTCAGAATTGTTGATTTTATTGAATTATTGCCCCCTATCTCATTATCCAATTTTATTGTCTATTTTTTTAATTCAAATTACTGCATATTTATTGATTATTTTTAATTAACAGTTTATTTAATTGAAAATTTTATGATTTTACTCCATTGTTTTTATATTTTATATAAATAAATCTTTTATTAAGAAACTATTAAAATATAATAAATACAATAGTTTAAAAATATTAATTAAAGTATTATATTAATATATAGTACAGATAAATTTACTTATATTTATTATAATATTCTCTCTTAAAAATATATAATCCTGACGAAACAATTATGAAAAGACCAATAAAAGTATATTTATCAGGAAAATCAGAAAAAACATAATACCCTAAAATAAGGTTATTAATTATCTCGAAATAACCAAATGGTGCTAATTTTGAAGCATCAGCGTAACGAAGAGACAAAATGATTAATATATGGCCCAAACAGGCAAATATAGCCATCAGAGCCATCCAAGACCATTGAATTGGAGAGGGATTAATCCAAACAATAGGAACAAAAAAAGATGCGATAATGGCCCCTACTAAGCCTGTAATCAGCAATGTGAGTAAAGGACTATCTGTTGAATGCAATTTTCGAGTTATTATTAGATAAAACCCGTAAAAACAGCCTGTTCCAACAGCTGCTAAACTAGCAAAATTAATCTCTATAATTCCAGGTCTTATAACAACTAAAATACCAAAAAAACCGACTAATACAGCAGTCCACCGTCTATATCCGACTTTTTCTTTAAGTAAAAATGGAGAAAGAGCAGTTGTGACCAATGGAGCAACGAATGCCAATGTTAACGCTTTTGCCATTGAGATTACAGAAATGGAGTAAAAAAAACATATATTTGCAAAAAATAAAGACAAACCTCTAATTATTTGTAATTTGATATTTTGAGAAAACTTCAATTGCTCCCTATAAAATAAAAACATAAAAAAAGTTGTGAATACAACTGTAAAAAAATATCTAGCCCACGTTATTTGAAAAAAAGATAAATCTGAAGATAAGTATTTAGCAATGGCATCCATAAAGGGCAAAACCATCCATGCGGATAAATTTAAAAATATTGCTCTCATTTAAGCAAAGTATTTAAGAGCGATAAATACTGTTATTGGCACTGTAACCAATGACATTAAAGTAGAAACAACAATTGTGCTGGAAATATTATCTACATTTTTTTTTGGTGAATACATTGAAGCAACCAAATAACATAATATCGCACTAGGCATAGAGGATTGAATTAGTAAAACTCCAGCTGCAAAACCAGATAAATTAAAAAATTTTATAATAAAAAAACCTACAATAGGACCAAGGATTACCCTACCAATTGATGTTATAATTGAGTCTCTCAAAGAAAATACTTTCATTTGGGTTAAAGCAATACCTAAAGACATTAAAATCATTACAATCATTGCATAAGATAAAAGCATTGTTGTATTAATCACAAAAACTGGCATTTCTTTGCCATAGAATAAAAAGATAACGGTTAAAATAATTGTATAGAAGGATGGACTTTTTGCGATTATTGAAAAATCAAATTTTCGTTTTGCAAGAAATATATTAGCAGTAAAATGTAAGAGTATTACCAAAGATGATATAGCTGCAGCTACACCCATTCCCAATTTACCGTATGCAAAAAGACATATTGGTATACCCATATTACCAGTATTAGGTAAAAAAAAAGTAGGTAATTCTCTAATATAATCTTTTTTCATAAGAATTAAAAAAACAAGACCAATTAACGCAAATGATGATAGTAATATTAATGCGTAAATAAAATATTCTGCAAATATATCAAAAGTAACACCTGTAGATGTAAGAGAAAAAATTACTAAAGCTGGAGTTCCAAAATTTCCTGCATAAGATGTTATAAACGAAGTATCGAAATTTGGATTTTTTTTCCCTAATAAAAAACCAATTCCGACAATAAAAAATACAGGGAATAGAACTTCAAAGAGCTTTAAATAAAGTTCCATTAAAAAAGTCTTAATAATACAGGGTTTTTAATAATATTTAAATTTGATTTAAAAGATTTAATACATTTCTGATAATCCTTTTCCAAAGATTTGTGAGTTATAATTACAATAGAAGCGGTTTTATTTTTATTATTTGGTATTTGTATTAATCTTTGAACGGATATTTTGTGTTTAGCAAATTTTTTTGTGATTTCAGATAGAACACCCGGTTTATCTTTAACTTCAAGTCTAATATATAAAGCATTTGAATAATTATCAGTATTATATATTGAAGGAGATTTTCTTTTATTATCAGAAATCCCAAAAGGGTATTTGATATTTCCACGTAAAATTGACAAAAGATCAGACATTAAAGCAGATGATGTTGGACCTGGCCCAGCACCTTCTCCTTGCAAAACACTCTCCCCTACTGGATTACCTTCAATTATAACAGCATTCATAACACCATTAACATTTGCTATGTAAGTATTTTTTTTAATTAAACACGGATGAACTCTTTCAAATAATTTATCATTAACAATTTCTGTTATTCCCAATAATTTAATTTTATAATTTAATTGATTTGCAATTTCTAAATCCTTGTATTCTATATTTTCAATACCCTCCATTAAACATTTTGAATTTGATACTTTATTATTAAATGCTAAAGCAGAAAGAATTTTAACTTTAGCTAAAGCATCGTAACCATTTAAATCTAATTTTGGATTACCTGGTTCAGCATAACCTAATAGTTGAGCTTTTTTTAATACAGTTGAAAATCCAGACTTAGTTTCTTCCATTTCAGATAATATATAATTACAAGTGCCATTTAATATTCCATATACTTTATTTATCTTATTGGTTGCCAGCCCTTCTTTAATTGTTCTTAATACAGGGATTCCACCTCCTACTGACGCTTCAAATTCTAAATTAACTTTATTTTTTTCAGCAAGTTTAGAAAGGTTATTACCGTGTTTAGAAATTAATGCCTTATTAGGAGTTACAACATGAATTTTATTTTTAAGTGCAAATTCTACAATTTTTTTAGATATACCATCAGATTGACCAATGGCTTCAATTAAAATATCAATTTTATTATTTTTAAAAATTTTAAAGGGATCTTTATAAAATATTTTCTTATTAATTCTAAATTTTCTTTTTTTATTAATATTTTTAGCTGAAATTGCAGAAACAGAGATAATTTTTCCAGTTTTTTTTAGTATATCTTTTTTTTTTGTATTTAATTCATTATAGAGATAATTACCAATCTGCCCTAATCCAACAATTGCTATATTAAGCTTTTTAGTCATATCAATCATCTAAACTTGGAAAACTACTATTTTTTCCATAATTAATAATTTTATTTTTAAAATCCTCGAAAGAAATATTTTTATCAATATCTAAATTTGGTTTTTCAACCATATCATCATTTTTTTTCTTTAAAAAAGAACCAATGTTTTGGTTAGAACAATTATTTATAAATAAAAAAATTAATAAAATTATCAGTATTCTCATCAATTTAATCCTTCGTCAGACTTATATCCAAATAAAATATTCATATTTTGAACAGCCTGTCCACTACCACCCTTAATCAAATTATCTATTGCTGACAATATAATAATTTTATTCTTATATTTACTCTCACACACGGAAATATAACAGTTATTTGTATTTATTACTTCATTAGTTCCTAAAAAAGTATTTGGTTTCAAAATTTTAATGAATTTATGATTTTTGTAATATTTTTTTAGAAAAGAATAAATTTTTTTAAGAGAATCATTTCTTTTTAGATCTAAATACATTGTAGTTAATATTCCTCTAAACATTGGTGAAAGATGAGGTGTAAATTGAAATTTTACATTTTTGCCAGTTTTTATTTTTAGTTCCTGATCAATTTCTGAATTATGTCTGTGAAACGCTAAACCATAAGCACTCAATGTCTCATTTAAAAATTTATTGTTATATTTTTTATGAATATTTCTGCCTGCACCTGAATAACCAGATTTAGAGTCAATTATGATATTATTTGATTTAACAATATTTTTATTAATTAACGGTACTAGGGGTAACAAAATTGATGTTGGATAACAGCCTGGACAAGAAATTATTTTATATTTCTTAATACTTTTATTATTTAACTCAGGTAAAGAATAAATACTTTTTTTGATTAATTTAGGAGCATTGTGTTTGATTTTATACCATTTAAAGTAATCACTAGTTGATTTAAGTCTAAAATCTGCTGCTAAATCAATTAAAATATTTTTATTATTTAAATTTTTTGAAATTTTTTGAGCCTCTCCATTGGGTAATGCAGTAAATACAACATCAACACTTTTTAATAACTCTTTATTAAATTTAACAATATTTGGTAGTTTATATTTATTAAAGTATTTATCATAAGAGCTAATTTTCTTACCGACAGAGGTATCACCACAAAGATATTTAATTTTAACTTTCTTATGTTTAGCTAATAATTTAACCAATTGAATACCTATGTATCCTGTGGCTCCAGCAACTAATGCATTTATCTTAGACATATTGTAATATAACAGTTGTTTATTAAAATGATATTATCTTTTAGAAAACTGATAACTTCTTCTAGCTTTTGCGCGACCAGGTTTTTTTCTCTCAACTGACCTAGAATCTCTCGTAGTAAGTTTTTCTTTTCTAAGTGTTGGTTTTAGATTTTCATCAAATTGTAATAGTGCTCTTGATATACCATGAACTAATGCTCCCGCTTGACCTGTATGACCACCACCAACAACTTGAGACCTAACATCGTATTCTGTAGATTGATTGATAATTTCAAAAGGTCTTAGAATTTGCATTTTATGAGTAGCTCTTGTGAAATAATCATCTAGATTTTTACCATTAACGTAAATTTTACCGGTTCCCTTTTTTAACCAAACTTTAGCAATTGAAGTCTTTCTTCTACCTGTTGCATATTTTGCATCTTTAAAATCTAATTTTAGTTTTGAAGATGTTGATTGATTTGTTTCCATTTTAATTTCTTACTATATTTTTTGAATTAAGTTTTCCAATCTCTATTACCTCAGGGTTTTGTGCTGAGTGAGGATGATCCGATCCTGAATAAACCTTAAGTTTAGTCAATTGTTTTTTAGCTAAAGGACCTCCAGGCAACATTCTTTTTACAGCCATCTTTAGAACTTCACCTGGTTTTGAAGATTGTAATATTTCAGGTGTTGTTTCTTTAATTCCCCCGGGATGACCTGTGTGTCTATAATATTTTTTATTTGAAAACTTGTTTCCTGTAAATTTTAATTGATCTACGTTTTTAACAACAACAAAATCTCCACTATCCATATGAGGAGTAAATGTTGCTTTATTTTTTCCTCTAAGAATTTTTGATACAACGGTTGCTAGTCTTCCTACCACAGCTCCAGTTGCGTCAATTTCAAACCATTTACTATTTAGGTCATCTTTTTTAAGAAATTTAGTCATAATTGCGGGATTAATACTTATAAATCGATATATTGTCAAACGATATACAGTTAGAACTTAAGTCATTTTTGATAGTTTTAACTAATAAATAAGCTATAAATAAGCGATAATATTTGATTATAATAATATCTTAAAAATTTAAACAGGAGCAACTAAATGTCAGACAAAAAAGGAATGGATCCTAAAACATATAAGTTCGATACCCTTAGTTTACATGCGGGATATCAACCTCATAAAAATGCTGGTTCAAGACAAGTGCCAATATACCAAACAACTTCTTATCTATTTGATGACGTAGATCATGCAGCGGCATTATTTAATTTAGAAAGAGGTGGACATATTTATAGTAGGATATCAAATCCGACAGTTGCCGTTTTAGAAGAGAGAGTAGCTTCATTAGAAGGTGGAACAGCTGCACTTGCTACTTCGTCTGGTATGAGTGCAATATTTCTTGCAGTAATGACTCTTTGTGAAGCAGGAGATCATTTGGTTGTATCATCACAGCTTTATGGTGGAACTGTAAATCTATTTAGACTAACACTTCCAAAATTTGGTATCAAAACAACCTTTGTAAAACCGAGAGACACAGAAGGATTTAAGAAAGCAATTCAAAAAAACACAAAAGGTATTTTTGGAGAACTAGTAGGAAATCCAGGAAATGAAATAATGAATATGCCTGAGATTGCTAAAATTGCTCACGATGCTGGTATTCCTTTAATGGTAGATGCAACGTACCAAACACCTTATTTATGCAAACCTATAGATCACGGTGCTGATATTGTTATTCATTCACTTACTAAATGGATGGCAGGTCATGGATCTTCAATGGCTGGAATAATTGTTGAAGGTGGAAAATTTGACTGGATGCAAAATGACAAATTCCCAACAATGACACAACCATATGAAGGTTATCATGGGTTATCTTTTGCAGAAGAATTTGGACCAACAGCATTTACAATGAAAGCAAGAGCTGAAGGTATGAGAGATTTTGGTCCATGTCTAAGCCCTCAAAATGCATGGAATGTATTACAAGGTATTGAAACACTTTCTGTAAGAATGAAAAAGCATTGCGAGAATGCTGAAAAAATGGTCGAATATTTATTAGGTCACGAAAGTGTTGCTTGGGTTTCACATCCGAGTGTACCAGATCATCCTGATCATGATTTAGCAAACAAATTATTACCAAACGGTAAAGGATCAATGATAGCATTTGGAATTAAGGGTGGAAAAGCTGCGGGTGAAGCATTTATTAACAACGTTAAACTTGCTTCTCATTTAGCAAATGTGGGAGATACACGTACATTAGTAATTCATCCTGCATCAGCTACACATTCTCAAATGGATGAAGCTACATTAAAATTTGCAGGTTTATCACACGATATGATCAGATTATCTGTAGGTATTGAAGATATAGATGATATTAAAAACGACTTTGAAAATGGATTTAGAGCTGCTAGGAAACCTAGACTCGTATCCAATCAATGAAGTTTCAAGTAAATAATAATGAGGTTTATGCTTCAACAGGAGGTAGACCATTTGATAAAAATAAACCATTAATTATATTTGTGCATGGTAGTGGACTAACTCATATGACATGGGTTTTGCAAACAAGATATTTTGCATTTCATGGATATAGTGTTTTAGCTTTAGATATGCCAGGTCATGGTTTATCAGGTGGTGAAAGTTTAAAATCAATTGAGGATATGGCTGATTGGGTAAGTGATGTTATTGATGCAGTTGGTTATAAAGAAGCTTCGCTAGTTGGTCACTCACAAGGATGCTTAGTTACTGTTGAGTGTACCGCAAGGAATCCTGATAAAATAAAAACTTTAAGTTTGATGGGTGGTGCTGGTGCAATTCCAATGAACCCTGAACTATTATCTTTAGCAGAAAATAATGATCCTAAAGCAGTTGAATTAATGATGGACTGGGCTCATGGACCAGCTGGTCACTTTGGAGGTCATCCTGTACCAGGTTTATATCATATTAACACTGGTTCAATGTTAGCTAAAACCAGAACAATAAAAAATACCCTCGGTGTAGATTTTAGAGCATGTGATAATTACAAAAATGGTTTTGAAGCCGCTAAACAAATTAAGATACCTACCCTTTCTATACTTGCTACTGACGATAAAATGTGTCCAGTTAAAGAAGGGAAAAAATTAGCTAATTTAATTGAAGGAAGTCAAATAGATATAATTGATAACTGCGGACATATGATGTTATTGGAGGAAGCAGATAGAGTATTAAATGTTTTGAAAAAATTTATAACAACAAATTATCCACCAAATAAGTAACTCCTTTAAGCACTTATGAAAAAAAATTTTAGATTTTTTGATAATAGACAAAAATATCTACTTTTTGTTACAACAACTAATGAAAAGAACAAGATTGCTGATGCGTTAAAACCAATTGTACAAAAGTTAAAACCAAAATTTCCAGCATTAAAAATATTTGATGCAGGCATGGGTGATGGATCATTATTAATGAGTGTAATGAGGCAATGTCATCAGAAAATGCCTCATATTCCTCTACTAGTAAGTACAAAAGAGATAAGTATGGAAGATGTTAGATTGGGACTTGAAAAACTTCCAGATCGATTTGTTGAACATAAAAATACAGTATTTGTTATATCAAATCTGAATTATGTAGAATCGACAGCACTTAAATCAAATGACAAGAATAAACAAAAAAAAATGAATTGGAAAATAGTTAAACTTAAAGGAAATTCATCACTCGATTTTTCAAATCAATTAAGGAAATTAAATCAAGAATTTTTAAATAAAAAATGGCAAATTGAAAGAAATCCTAGAAATGGAAATCCTACGTATAAAGAGCCATCTGTGATAGTAATTTATAGAAAAGATCAAGAATTTTCTTTGAAAAATGTTATTCCAAAAAAAAATAACGGAAAGAATAATTATGACTTAATCATTGCATCACAACCATATAGATCAAGGATATCTGCGCAGAAAAAAGTTAAATATGTTATAGATCCAATGATAAAATCGTTAGATAAAAAAGGTAAATTAGTGGTAGTACATGCAAGTGGAAATGATCCTGGAAACAAAATTATAAAAAAAATTTGGCCTAAAGAAAAACCATTTCCCTCACTATACGGATCAATTATTAAATATATAAAAAGCAATACTGACAAAGAAATTTTAAAAAAATTAAAATTTAATAAAAAACAAACTATTAAGTATGTTTTGAGAGCGTTGCCAAATGAAATTAGTGGTGGTATCGCTACGTCATTAATATTTTCAGCATGGAATGCCGCTGTGTATGTTAATCAAATTTCAGATGAGCAAATAATGAATGCTGAAAGGAAAAAATATTATCAAAAAGTTGTAAAAGATATAGTCAATAAAAACAAAGGTTTATATTTCAACAATGAAATATTTGTAATTGAAAAAAAATAATCAACTAAATCTATTCCTGTATACAAAATACAATGATGATGTGATTAATAATATTGAACTAAACTGATGCAAAGAAGCTGTTAAAATATTAGCACCAGACAAAACAGTAAGAATTCCCAATACAATTTGTAATATTATAATTAAACCTAAAATGATTACAGGTTTAAATAAATAAAAAAATTTATACCGATAAGTTATGAAAGAAATTGCTATGTATATAATAAATATTATATAAGCTAGATTTCGATGTAAATATTGAACTAATGATGGATCGCTAAAAGCAGATACTTTAAATAAATTAACAAATTTATTGTCATCAGGAAAATAAGAATTTCCCATTAGCGGCCAAGTGTTATATATTTTTCCAGCATCCATACCCGAAACGAATGCACCAATAATAATTTGTAAGAAAATTAGTAATAAAAAGAATTCTGGTAAGTAGTAATTAATTTTTTTATCTTTTTGTTGAAAGTTTGCTAAACTCAAATAATTCCAAAAAATTAAAGATAAAATTATAAATGCAAAAAAAAGATGTATAGATAATCTAAAATGGCTTACATCTATATTATTTACAAGACCACTCTGCACCATGTACCAACCCAAAAAACCCTGAAAACAAATCAAAAAAAATATGAAATATAAATTATAAAGTTTTTTAATGCCTATTTTGATAGTAAAAAAAATTAAGGGTATCAAAAAAGCCAAACCAATAATTCGTCCAAAAAATCTGTGTGCCCACTCCCACCAAAATATCACTTTAAATTCCGCTAAAGTCATAGAATAGTTTTGAATTTTAAATTCAGGAATTTGTTTATAAGATTCGAAATATTCTAACCAAGAAGCATTGTTCATTGGTGGAAAAAAACCTTTAAAAAATTCCCATTTTGTAATTGATAATCCAGAATCTGTAAGTCTTGTTAAACCACCGACAACTATCATTGCTGAAACCAAAAAAAACATAAATAACAACCAATTAGATATGTAAATTTTAAATTTTTTATTAATTTCGGTATACATAATTGTTTAAATATAATATTTATTGGTAATTCCAATTGATCAAATGTCGCCTGATAAAAAAAAAAAATTAAACATATTAAGAAAAAAATTAGATCTTCTTGATAACAAATTAATTAAATTGATAAAAATAAGAACTAATATTGTTAAAGATGTTCTTAAACTTAAAACTTACAAACACGAGATAGTAGATAAGAAAAGAATATCAATAATTCTTAAAAATATAAAAAAAAAATCAATTAAAAATAATATTGATCCAAAAATTACAAATAGAATATGGAAAAATATGATTATGTCTTATATTGATTTTGAAAGAAGAAATTTTAAGAAAAAATAATTACTTACTGTGAGGTGGTAGCTTCTTCTCAACAAAAACTTCGTGCTTTCTTGTTGCTGGATTATATTTTTTAGCCTTTAATTTTACTTTAGCTTTTTCCCCACCAGCAGGTTTTTTAACATAGTAAAAGAATGGACTATCAGGTTTTGCCTCGGGAACCAATCTAACTTTTACGTGAGTTTTTTTAGCCATTACTTTTTAAGTTTTTTAATATTTTTGATATTTTATTTAATTTTGTTTTAATAACAGTGCTGTTTATAGTTTTATTATTATTTTCGTCAAGCTCCGATTCTCCTTCGTTAAGGTATTTTTTAACACCATTAATCGTCATACCTTTGTCTTTTAGAAGATATTGAATTTTTTTTAAGATATCTATTGTTTTGTCATCATAATATCTTCTTTTTCCAGAAAAAATACTTGGTTTTACTTGTTTAAACTCTTTTTCCCAATACCTCAAAGTGTGAGTTAATAATTTGCCTGTTTTTTTGTCAATTAAATTTAGCATTTTCGTTACTTCACCAATAGTTTTATATGTTTTATTAAAATTATTCATTTAAGTTAATGTATTTTTTTAATTCATTTGATGGTTTAAACAATACAACATTTCTTTCAGTGATAATTTTTTTTTCAAGAGTTTTGGGATTTCTACCATATCTGCTTTTCTTAAACCTTAATTCAAAAGTACCAAATTTTGCTATTTTTACTTTTTTTTTTCTTATGAGTTCATCTAAAATAATTGATAAAAAGTCTTCAAGTAAATTTTCAGAAATTTTTTTTGAAAAGCCTAACTGCATATAAATAGAATTAATAATGTCTTTTTTTGTTAAATTAATTCTCATTTAGATTATATTTTTTTTGATTTTATCAATTAAGTTACCTTTTATTATTTTTTCACAAACTTTTAAAGAGTTTGCAAAACCAACTTCATCTGTTGAACCATGACTTTTTATAACTGGTTTATCTAAACCCAACAATATTGCACCATTATATAATCTTGGATCCAGTTTTTTTTTAAACTTTTTCAAATTACTTATATTTAATAATGATGATAATTTACCTACAAGTGTGGAGTTTAATGCATTTTTTAATTCAGAAGTTATAAAGTTAGCTGTACCTTCGGCAGTTTTTAAAGCTATATTTCCAGTAAATCCATCTGTAACAATTACATTTACATCACCATCCATAATATGATTTCCTTCTATGTAACCTTTAAATTCAAACAAAGAATTTTTTGTTTCATTTAATAATTGGTAAGTATTTTTGATGACATTATTACCTTTTAATTCTTCTGATCCAATATTTAGTAATGCTACTTTTGACTCTTCATTTTCAAATAATGATTTGTGTAAAGCTGATCCCATTAAACTAAAATCAACTAAATTTTTTTCATTACATTCAATATTTGCCCCTAAATCTAAAACTATATTCATTCCATTTTTGTTTGGCCATAACGCTGATAATGCAGGTTTTTCAATTTTATCAATCATTTTTAAGTTTAACTTTGCAATAACAAATAGTGCACCAGTATTACCTGCAGATACAATTGCATCTGACTCCATTTTTTTTAAACTCTCTATAGATAGCCACATACTTGTATCTTTGCCTTTTTTTGCTGCTGCTAATGGACTATCTTCATCTCTAATAAATTTTTCAGTGTGTATTATTTTATAACTATTTTTATTTATATTAGTCTCAGATAGCATCGGCTGTATAATTCTTTGATCACCAAAAATATTATAAAAAATATTACTTGATGCAGAACTATGAATTTCTATGCCTTTAATTACTTTTTTAGGAGAATTCTCTCCACCCATTGCATCAACTGCAATTTTAATTGAGTTGATCATAAAATTTTAATCTTTAGGATCTATTACTTGTCTACCTTTATAAAATCCTGTTTTTAGATCCATATGATGCGAAAGTCTATATTCACCAGATTTTTTATCTTCAATTATATTTTTTGATTTCACACCTATATGAGATCTTCTTTTGCCTGCTCTAGACTTTGTAGTTTTACGTTTTGGTACAGCCATAATATTAAATTTACAGGGTTAATATATCTTTTGAAAGATTTTTGAAAGTATTTTTTCTTAAAAAAAGTACGTATTTATCAAAATATTCAACATAATATTCATTATTATTTAAATCACTTATATATATTTTAAAAATTTCAATTTTTTGAACAGAATCCATTTCTTCCCATTTATCAATTTTATCTATTATAGAAAAAAGTAAATTTATATAATTTTTCATTTTTTTATTTATAGTTGCATCGCCATATCCGATTTCTCTAATTGATAATTCTATTTGTCTCACGGAATAATCAAAAAATTTTTGTAAATTATCTTTTTGCTCAATATTCTTATATACTTTAAGTAGTAAACCCAAATGAAAAAAAAATATAATCATTCTGTCATAAAAAGTATCAGTTTTATTTATATTATATAATTTTTTATTTCTGGTGAGTTTAATTAAATTGTTGTAGATATTTAAATATATATCGATCATGAAATTTCTACTAATTATATTATTTATTTTTACAATCAACTGCCAAGGAAATAAAGTAACAAATTATCATGGCAACAAATCTCTTGAAAAAAAATATGATATATTAAAAGAGAATTTTACTAATAAAAATGATTTAATAAAAATAATGGGATACCCTTCTACTGTTAGTGATTTTGATGAAAATAAATGGTTTTACATTGAAAGACTGAAAACAAATCAATCCTTATTTAAATTAGGAAGACAAAAAATTAAAAAAAATAATGTTTTAATTGTTCAATTAAATGACAATGGAATTCTTAAAAGCAAGAAACTATTAAATCTAGATGATATGAACGACATTAAATTTTTAGAAAATACAACCGGTAAAGATTTTTCAAAGAACAATGCTTTATATGAGGTATTTAGCTCGTTAAGAGAAAAAATAAACGCACCAACAAGAAATATAAAATAATAATTTAACCAGCTATAACTGCCAATAATAATAATGCTACTATATTAGTAATTTTTATCATCGGGTTAACTGCTGGACCAGCTGTGTCTTTATAAGGATCTCCAACGGTATCACCTGTAACTGCAGCTTTATGTGCCTCAGATCCTTTTCCACCGAATTTACCGTCCTCAATATATTTTTTTGCATTATCCCAAGCTCCACCACCAGCTGTCATAGAAACTGCAACAAATAATCCAGTAATAATTACACCCAGCAACATTGCTCCTACTGATGATAATGCAGCAACTTGACCTCCAATTGGCAGTATTATCAAATATAAAACGATTGGTGATAAAACAGGCAATAATGATGGGATAACCATTTCTTTAATAGCTGCTTTAGTAAGTAAATCTACAAGTTTACCATAATCGGGTTTAGACTTACGTTTCATAATACCTGGAATTTTTTTAAATTGCCTTCTAACTTCAATTACAACAGCACCACCTGCTCTACCAACAGCTTGCATTCCCATAGACCCAAAAAGATATGGTAACATTCCTCCAATTAATAAACCAACTACTACAAATGGATTTGATAAATCAAAAGTAACAACAATACCTTCCAACTTAGATCCTGCTTCTTTTGAGAAATGTTTAATATCCTCAGTATATGCAGCGAACAAAACTAATGCTCCTAATCCAGCTGAACCTATTGCATAACCTTTTGTGACTGCTTTTGTTGTATTTCCAACAGCATCTAAGGCATCAGTAGTTTTTCTTACATTTTTTGGAAGATTTGACATTTCGGCAATTCCACCAGCATTATCTGTTACGGGACCATATGCATCAAGTGCTACAACCATACCAGCCAATGCAAGCATAGTAGTCACTGCAATAGCAATACCAAATAATCCAGCAATAGAATTAGTTAATAAAATACCTGCTACAATTATTATCGCAGGAATTGCTGTCGCTTCCATTGATATAGCTAAACCTTGAATTACATTAGTACCATGCCCTGTAGTTGATGACTCTGCAACACTTTTAACAGGTCTATAATCAGTTCCAGTGTAATATTCAGTTATCCAAATTAACAATCCAGTTATAATTAAACCTATAACACCACAATAATATAAGCTCATACCATTAAAAGAAACTCCATTTACAGAATAGTTGGTCTCTAATCCAATTACGTAGTCTGTTATGGGATATAGAATAATTAAAGATAAAATAGCTGTAGCAACAAAACCTTTATATAATGCATTCATTATATTTTTTGATTTTCCAAGTTTCACAAAAAAAGTACCTACAATAGATGTTAAAATACAAGCTGCACCAATACTTAATGGGTAAACCATCATATTTAAATCTGACACAAAAAATATTGATGAAAGAACCATTGTTGCAACAATTGTAACTGCATATGTTTCAAAAAGATCAGCTGCCATACCTGCGCAATCTCCTACATTATCACCTACGTTGTCTGCAATAACAGCTGGATTTCTAGGATCATCTTCTGGAATACCTGCCTCTACTTTTCCAACTAAATCTGCACCAACATCAGCTCCTTTTGTAAAAATTCCACCGCCTAATCTTGCAAAAATAGATATTAAAGAAGCACCAAAACCTAAGGCTACTAGTGCATTTACAATTTCTCTTTCATCGACACCGGCTGATAATAAAATATAATAATAAACAGCTATAGCTAATAAAGCTAAACCAGCAACTAGCATTCCTGTGATTGCTCCAGATTTAAACGCTATTGAAAGACCTTGAGATAAACCTTTTCTCGAAGCTTCTGCTGTACGGACATTTGCTTGAACAGATACTAACATTCCAACGTATCCAGCTATACCAGACAATGCAGCACCAATTAAATATCCAATTCCAACTAATAAAGAAAAAGCAAAACTAATGATAACTAAAACTACAACACCAACGATAGCAATTGTTTTGTATTGTCTGTTTAAATAAGCTTTTGCCCCTATTTGAATAGCAGAAGCAATTTCTTGCATCTTTGCATTACCCGCGCTTGCATTCAAAATTGAAGATCCTGTTACAAATCCATATACAATGGATAATATTCCAGCAAAAATTGTGTATAATAAAATGGTATCAACAGACATATAATTCCTTAAATAAGTGTTTTAGTTATTTTTTAAAATGCGGACATTACAAAAAAGATTACAAAAGGCAATATTTAACTTATTAGAATATATGAGAATAACCCTGGTATTTAAGGTATTTTATTGGAATTCTCCTATTATCTAATAGGTAATTTTTTGATTTAGTATTAATTTGCCCAATAATAGAAATTTTTTGATTCATTTTATTAGATAAAGTTTTTATATATTTTCTCTTTGACTTAGAAGCTGTAAATAAGATTTGATAGTCATCACCATTGAATAAATAGTCTAATGTTTTTAGTTTTTTGTGTTTAATTATTTGTTTTAGTTGATTTGATATCGGGATCTTATCTATATCAATTAAATAACCAAGTTTTTGTTTATTTATTAATTTATTTAGATCAATTACCAGTCCATCTGAGACATCCATAGAGCAGTTTGCAATTTTCAAAAGATGTAAACTAAATTTTATAGGTAAATTAGGTGAATAATATTTATCAATAAAATATTTTTTTTGATTTGGGTTTAAATTAATTTTCTTTTTCAAAGCTTTTAAACCAACGTGACTATCACCTACATTACCAGTTAAATAAATGTCATCTCCAATTTTTGCTTTATTTCTATAAACGATTTTATTTGAATATCCTAAAGATATAACTGTAAAACTAAGATTTTTTGATGATGTAGTATCGCCACCAGATAATTTTATATTAAATCTATTTTGTTCATTGGACAAAGATTTTTTAATTAATGACATATTTTTTTTTGTAAAATGTTTTTTGTTACCTGAGCCAGCTAAAAAGAAATAATTTGGTTTTACTCCTTTAGCATAAATGTCCGATATAGATGATCTTATTATTTTTCTTATGACAAGATCTGGTTTACTAAAATTTAAAAAGTGTATACCCTCATTGTAAGTATCAACAGAAATAACTAGTTTTTTAGTTTTATCAAAAAAAACATCATCATTTAAATTAAGTGAAGGTGGATTATTTTTAGATAATTTTTTTAAATAGCTATTTATTAAGAATTCTTCATCCATCAGTTTCTTAATTTCTTTGAAATTTTATCAAGCAAAGCATTCAAATATTTTGTTTGTGATAGATCAATAAAGAAATTAGAGGCATTAAGGTATTCTTTAATAATTATTTTTGAAGATATTTTTGGTTTATACATTAATTCAAATATTGCACTTTTAATTATTACTTGAAAAACTTTGTCTAGGTTTGATATTTTTAAATCTTCATTTAAATGATTTGTAATTTCTTCATGAATTAAATCATCTCTTTCAATTGTTCCATTGACTACATCTTTTATAAATTTTTTGAAACGATGTTTTGGAAAATTTAACTCTACTTCATTGTTATAATATTTGCTATAAAGCTTCTGTATTATAATAACTCTTGGGTTATTTTTTTTACTAAAATGAAGTGGCATTCTATAATGATAATATTGTTTTTACTGCGTTGGCTGCCTCTCTACCCTTTTTGCCACGTGCTATAGCTTGGTTTTTATTTAAACAAGTAATTATTCCATTGCCAACAGGTTTTTTTGAGACAACAGATATATTCATAATTGCATCAGTAGTTGATTTAGATATAAAATCAAAATGAGGTGTTTGACCTTTAATTACACATCCAAGTGCTACAAAACCATCATATTTTTTCAAATTTTTTGAAATAACTACAGGTATCTCAAATACACCTGGAACAGAGACTATATTGATCTTTGCAAAATTCTTTAATTCATTCTTAGCACTTTTAAGAAGAGCAGTTGAAATATCTTTATAGTAGTTTGCTTGTATAATTAATACTTTATTTTTCATTTTATTATTTCTTGTTTAATAATCTTGATACCATAACCATCCAACCCAACAACCTTTTTTAGAGTTCTAGTAACTAGTATCATTTTCTTTATTTTTAAAGATTTAATTATTTGAGCTCCAATACCATAACTTTTTATTAATTGATCTTTTTCTTTGGTTTTAGACTTTTTATCTTTAAATTCTTTAAGTGTTTGAGTAACAGATTTTAAATTTGGATCTCTAATAAAAATCATAACACAATTACTGTATTTTTTAAAATATTTTAAAGTTTTTTCAAATGAGTTAGGAAGTTTTTGATTAATTAGATAATTTTGAACTACATTAGAAGAGATAACTCTAACTCTTGGTAATTTACTTTTATTAACTTTGCCCTTAACTAATGCAAAATGTTCAGAACCATCAATAGAGTTCTCAAAAACATAAATTTTAAATTTTTGATAATTTAAATTAATTGTGGATGTTTTTTTTAATTTAATAAGATTTTCTTTTCTTAATCTGTATGAAATTAAGTCTTCAATTTTTGCAATATGAAGTTTATATTTACTTGCAAATTTTAATAAGTCATCACCTTTTGCCATAGAACCATCTTCGTTCATAATCTCACATATTACAGCCGCTGGAATTTTGTTGCCAAGTCTAGCTATGTCGACAGAAGCTTCTGTATGACCGGCTCTAACTAGCACCCCTCCTTCTCGAGAAATAATTGGAAATACGTGACCGGGAGAAACTATTTCTTTTTTTAATACATTTTTTTTTGTAGCAACTTTTATTGTTCGTGATCGGTCTTTAGCAGAAATTCCTGTAGTTATACCCTTCTTGGCCTCTATTGAAATGGTAAATGCTGTTTGATTTCTTGATTGATTAACAGGAGCCATAAAAGTTAGCCCAAGTTTATTTGCTTGATTTTTATTTAGCGTTAGACAAATTAAACCTCTGCCGTTTTTTGCCATAAAGTTAATTTTTTTAGAATTAACGTCACTGGCATTAAATACTAAATCGCCTTCATTTTCTCGATTTTCATCGTCAACAAGAATATACATTCCTCCTCTTTTTGAGATGGAAATAATTTTTTCTATTGAGCTAAATTTATTTTTTATCATTAATAAATTTTTTTACATATTTAGACAAAATATCTATTTCAATATTAACTAAATCATTTTTTTTAATGTTTGCTAAATTTGTAAGTTTTAATGTATGTGGAATAACCCAAATTTCAAATTTATTTTTCTTTATCTTGGCTATAGTTAAAGACACACCATTTATCAAGATTGATGCTTTCTCAACTAAATATTTATAGAATTTTTTATTAATACTGAATTCGTAAATTATAGATTTATCTACATTTGTTAAATTTGTGACTTTACTTACTGTATCAACATGACCTTGACAGATGTGTCCTGAAATATTTTGTCCATACTTTAAAGGTAATTCTAAATTAACATAATCGCCAACATTAGATTTCTTAAATTTTGATTTTCTAATAGTTTCATTTGATAAATAAAATTCAGATATACCTCTTTTATATGATATTAATGTTAGGCAGACACCATCACAGGAAATAGATATACCTAATTGTCTATTAGTTAATTTTAACTTTGATTTGATAAAAATATTTATTCCTTTGGCTCTTTTGGTAATATTTGTAATTTTACCTTTATTAAAAATTATTCCATTAAACATTTACTGATACCTAAAAAGTTTTTCTTTATCCAAAAAAGTATTAATTTTCGATCTTTTTTTAAATTTTTTAGATAATAAATCAATAAAAGAATTTAAAGAAATTGAATTTTTTAAATTAATTTTATTATCAGCTTTGAATAAATAGAAATCATTTATTAAATTATTGTTTAAAAAAGATTTTAAAAGATTTGGACCTGATTCAACTAATAAATTTGCATAACCTAGGGAGTATATTTTTTTTAAAATTGTAATTAAATCAAAACTATTATTTTTTAGGTTCATAAAAATGAGTTTTGCATTTTTATTTTTAAATTTGTTAATAATATTTTTATTTTTTTTATTATGAAAAATATAAGTTTTATTTGAGTTAGTTTTTAATACATTTGAATTTGTTTTAGTCTTTAAATCTTTATCAATAATAAATTTTACTGGTGAAAACTTTTCTAAACCTTGAATTCTACAATTCAAAATAGGATTGTCAGAGTTAATTGTTTTATAAGATGTTAAAATTGCTTGATTTCTATATCTTAATAGATGAGATACTTTATGAGAATGTTCATTTGTAATTTTTTTTTTAAATAAATAAATTCTATTATTTTTAGAAACAGCTAATTTTCCAGTAACATAAGGAATATTATTAAATTTTGAGAATTTATAATCTTTGTAAAATCGATTTACTTCTTTTTTAATCAAACCAATTTTAGATGAAATATTATTTTTTTTTAAAACATTTTTTGTTTTTTTTGCTGTTCGTTTATCAAAATCTTCGATCGAATAATTAACTAATTTAATTTTATTTTTTATAATAATGTTTGTACAAGGTGGTGTTTTTCCATAATGGATACAGGGTTCTAATGTTACATACATATTTGAATTTTTGAAATTTATTTTATTATTTTTTAAAGCTGCTACTTCAGCATGAGGTCTGCCATTAATATCTGTCTTTCCGTAAGAAATAATTTCATCTTTATGTGTTACTACACATCCAACCGAAGGATTTAGTCCTGTTAGTCCTTTATTTTGATTAGCAAGTTCTAGTGCCAATCTCATGAATGCTTTATTTTTTTCTGATGATTTATCTTTTTTTAAAGACATCGATTTTATCAACAAATTGAACGAAGTCTTTTTCTTCTCTAAAATTTCTATATACTGATGCAAATCTTACATAAGCAACTGGGTCCAATTCTTTTAATCCGTCCATTACCATTGTGCCTATTGTGTTCGAAGAAATTTCACTTTGACCAAATTCTTCTAATGATCGAGAAATTTTAGAAATAAATTTTTCTACTGTTTCAGTATCAAGAGGTCTTTTTTTTAGAGCTACATAAATGGATTTAGACAATTTATCTCTATCAAATGGTGATTTTCTTCCATTTTTTTTAACAATAGTTAGCTCACGAAATTGAACTCTTTCAAATGTAGTAAATCTTTGTCCACAGCTACAAAGCCTCCTTCTTCTTATAGCTGTTCCATCTTCAGTAGGTCTAGAATCTACAACTGAAGTTTCACCTTTTTTATCACAGGGACAAATCATAATTCATTATCCCAAATTTTTATAAATTGGGAAATTTGAACATAAATCAACAACTTCTTTTCTTACTTCGTCTTCTATTTTAGTATTATCATCAGGGTTGGATGACAAACCTTTAATTACTTTAGTAATTAACTCACCAACTATTTTAAATTCATTTAAACCAAATCCTCGAGTAGTTGCTGCCTGAGAACCTAGTCTTATGCCTGACGTTACCATTGGACTTTCTGTATCAAATGGAATTCCATTTTTATTACACGTTATATTAGCGCGTGATAAACTTTCAGCTGCAGCATTGCCTTTAACACCAAAAGGTCTTAAATCTACCAACATTAAATGAGTATCAGTTCCTCCAGAATAAATCTTAAATCCATTTGACTTTAATGTCTCAGCAAGAATTTTTGCATTAGCTAAAACATTAGATATATATTCTTTGAAGGAAGGTTCTAATGCCTCTTTAAATCCAACTGCTTTTGCTGCTATTATATGCATCAGAGGGCCACCCTGATAACCAGGAAATACAGCAGTATTAATTTTTTTATAAATATCTTCGTGATTTGTTAAAATAATTCCACCTCTGGCACTTCTAAAAACTTTATGAGTTGTAGATGTAACGACATGAGCATGATCAACAGGATTTGGATAACCTTTACCAGCAACAAGACCTGAAAAGTGAGCCATATCTACCATAAAGAATGCTCCAACTTTATCAGCAATTTCTCTAAACTTTTTAAAATCAATCACCCTAGAATATGCACTCCCTCCAGCAATAATAAGTTTAGGTTTATTTTCAATTGCTAATCTTTCAACTTCATCATAATCGATTAATTCAGATGTTTTGTCCACATCGTAGCTTATTGCATTAAACCATTTGCCTGACATTGCAATTTTAAGACCATGAGTAATATGGCCACCAGAATTTAAACTCATTCCCATAAATGTATCACCTGGCTTTAATAGTGCTAAAAACACTGCTCCGTTAGCTTGCGCACCTGAGTGAGGTTGTGAATTCGCAAATTTACAATTAAAGAGTTTTTTTAATCTATCGTTAGCAAGTGACTCAGCAACATCAACATGTTCGCAACCGTTATAATATCTTTTACCTGGGTAACCTTCTGCATACTTATTTGTTAGTACTGAACCTTGTGCCTCTAAAACAGCTTGTGAAACAATGTTTTCTGATGCTATTAATTCGATATGATTTTGTTGTCTGATTAATTCTTTATTTACTGCATCAAATATTTCTGGATCAGCTTCAGACAATTTTTTTTCAAAAAAGTTTTCATATTGAGTATTTAAATATTTTTTTTCACTAGACATTTATTTACCTATATTTTTTTAATTCTTTTTATATGTCTACCGCCTTCAAACTCAGTTTTTAGAAAGCTTTCAACACATTTTAAGGCAACTGTTTTTTTAATAAGCCTTTCTCCTAATGTTATAACATTTGCATCATTATGCAATCGCGATAATTTGGCATTTTTTAATGAATAGCATAAAGCTGCACGTATTCCCTTATTTTTGTTTGCAGCAATAGACATTCCTACTCCTGAACCACAAACAAGTATTCCTACATGATTCTTATTTTTCGCCACTTGTTTACAAAGTTTATGAGCAAAATCAGGGTAATCAACGGACTTCTTATTTTGTTTTGGTCCTAAATCTTTTATAGAATAATTTTTATTCAAATATTTAAAAATATTCATCTTTAAATTAAAACCACCATGATCTGAAGCAATAAAAATTTTTTTCAATTTAATTAAATTTATAATTTAAAACACAAGCAACAAGGTGAACTCTATTTTCTTCACCGCCATTAAATGCATTGTGATATTTAGTATTATTAGTAATCCATACAGAGCCATCTGCTGGCATATGTTTTGCAACATTATCAACGACCATTATTGCTCCAGGATTTGTGTATATAGGTATATGAAGCCTTGGCTCAGGATCTCTATGCCAACTCAATGTTGATCTTGGCTCTTTAAGAAGAAGTCTCATCCTGCCTAATTTATACTTTTTTGTTAATTGATCATAAACTTCTTTGAAATAAGTATTTTTAAAGTCGTCAACAAATTCTGTATATTTATGTTCATCAATTTTACTTTCCCTCTGTACCTCAACACCTGTACTATCTGGTTTAGTCCAATAAATGCCTCTTACATTACTTCCTTTAACAGAATCTGGATCACCTGGAATTTGATTTAGAGGTATACCGGCGAAGTGAGGTATTCCAAGACTTGTATCAAAACCTTTTATTTTTAATACTTCATCACAAGCTTGTTTTAATTTTATGATATCAAATTTAACATCTTGTTTTTGGAAATCATTGAATAATTGTGACATCGGTGCTCTACTATCTTATAGACTATTATATTAAATATTACTATTGTCGCATCAAAAAAATTAATTGATAATGATTATCACAGGTAGCTATCCTAATTTAAGATTAAGAAGATCAAGAAAATTCAGTTGGTCTAGAAGATTAGTTCAAGATAATGATCTATCTTACAATGATTTTATTTTACCTATCTTTCTTACTGAAGGAAAAGCAAAAAAAGTTCCCATTAATTCAATGCCAAATGTTTTTAGGTACTCTATTGATAAATTAAAAAGTGTAGTTGATAAAGCACTAAGATTGGGAATACCAATGGTAGCTTTATTCCCTCATACAAATCCAAAAAAAAAAGATGAATATGGAAACGAAGCATTAAATGAAAATAATTTAGTTTGCCAAGCAATAAAATTCATCAAAAAAAATTATAAAAACGAAATTGGAATAATGTGTGATGTTGCATTAGATCCATATACATCACATGGTCATGATGGAATAATTAGAAAAAATGAAATTTTAAATGATGAAACATTAGAAATCTTAATTAAACAATCAATATTGCAGGCAAAAATGGGTTGCGATGTAATTGCCCCATCAGATATGATGGATGGTAGAGTTTTAAAAATTCGTAAAGCTTTAGATAAAAATAATCTTAAAGATGTTCAAATTCTATCTTATGCAGTTAAATATGCATCAAGTTTTTATGGCCCATTCAGAAATGCCGTTGGTTCAAAAAGTCTCTTAAAAGGAGACAAAAAAACTTATCAAATGGATTTTAAAAATAATTATGAATCTTTAAGAGAGGTAGCATTAGATATTAAAGAAGGAGCAGATATGATTATAGTAAAACCAGGAATGCCATATCTTGATATAATTAGGGAAGTTAAAAACAATTTTAAAATTCCAGTTATAGCGTATCAAGTATCAGGAGAATATAGTCTAATACAAAATGCAATTAAAAAAAAAATATTAGATAAAAAATCAATATATGAGAGCCTTGCTTCTTTTAAAAGAGCTGGTGCAAATGCAATTATAACATATTTTGCTGATCAAATAAAACTAGATTAATTTTAAAGAATTTTGAAAATTAAATCTTGTTTTAGGAAAATTAAGATTATTCGGTTTAACTATTGTTTTATCTAAAAAGTCTCCTACAATTTTTAAAGCATTAAAAGTATCTTCAAAACTTATATCTACTTCATCTTTATTTACTAAAAAGTTTGGTATAATTTTGTCAGAATTTTTTAATTTATAATTAATTTTATTACCATCGGGAACTTCTTCTACATAATCATTAAAATCTATGTCATATCCAATCAATTTATAAAAGTTTAATTCCCAATTTACAAATTTTGAAAGCCAATATTCATCTTTTAATATCTCAAAATATTTGTCAATTAAGAAATAAATCTCACTATTTTTTTCATTCTCTACTGTTAAAATTTTAATCAAATTCATTGTATAAATAATACAAAGTAGTTTTTGTTTATCTTCTAAAAAGTATGGAGTTTTAAATTCATCTATTTCAATTTTTAAAGAGCCAATTTTAGATTGAGATTTAGAATTATAATTTATATGCAATTTATTACCTTCTAATAAATAGTTTTTGATTTTTTTTGAAGTTCCTCCAAAAATTATTCCTGAAATTTTTCCATGATTTTCAGTATAAAATTCAGAGATTACAGAATTTTCGTTATATTTATTTTTTGAAAGTAAGTAGCCTTTATCTTGCCAATTCATTATATTTTAATAGTTTCTAAAAGTTTCAGAGCGGCAGCTTGTTCTGCATTTTTTTTTGAACTACCATCAGCGATAACTGTTTTGCTATTCTTAATTTTTACACTAATTTTAAAATTCGGTTTATGTCTTGGTCCCGTATTAGAAATAAGTTTATATATTGGCAATATTTTAAATTTCTTTAATGAATATTCTTGTAATCTTGTTTTTGAGTCGATTACTGTAACATCTGATAAGTTTAAATAATTTTTCCAATAATTTAATATAAATTTTGATGAAACTTCAAAACCTTTATCTATATAGATTGCTCCTATCAGAGACTCACAACAATCTGATATAATTTTTTTTTCAATATTAACCTTTTTTTTCTTTTCAGTGTTTCCTGTTAAAATATAATTATCTAACTCTAATTCTTTACCAATTTCAAAACATTTGTTTTTATTAACTAAATTTGCAAGTTTTTTATCAATCATACCTACTTTTTCATTTGGATATAACTCTAAAAGTTTCTTTGATATAACAAACCCTAAAACTCTATCACCTAAAAATTCCAATTTTTCATAATTATTTTTTGTATCAAAACTTTTGTGTGTTAAGGCTTGTGTTAATAGTTTATCATCTTTAAAGTTAATACCTATTTTCTTTTGTAGTTTGTTTAACTTCATTTATTTAAATTATTTTATTAAAAAATCTTTCAAATCGAACTATTTCATTCCATTTGAAAATGTTAAATATACTTCCTTTCCTTGGATTAGATGAAAAAAATAAAATTTGTGCTTTTCCAACTAAATTATTTTGATTAACATAACCAACTTCAGATAGAAATCTGCTGTCTTTAGAACAATCCCTATTATCACCTAAGAAAAAAAAGTGATTTTCAGGAACAATGTATTTATCTGAATTGGAAAAAGTTATATCAGTTCTATATGCAGCTAAATAACTTTTTCCATTTGGAAGTTTTTCTTCAAATATATTGACATCAATTTGGGATGATCCACAATATAACTTATCATTTTTGCTTTTAATTGTTTTTAATACTTGATTAGAATTTATATATAAATCACCATCAATAAATTGTATTGTATCACCTGGTAAACCAATCAATCTTTTAATATAATCTGTACGATTATCAGCAGGTGTTTTAAAAACTATAACATCTCCTCTTTTAGGGTTTTTATTTAATATACGTCCTTTAAAAATAGGAGGACTAAAAGGAAATGAATGTTTACTATATCCGTAAGAAAATTTTGTAACAAATAATCTGTCACCCACAAGCAAGTTAGTTTCCATTGATGATGATGGTATATAAAATGGCTGGATTAATATTGATCTTATAAATACTGCAATTATTAATGCATAAAATAATGTTTTAGTATTATCAATTATGAAATTTTTCATTTTTTTCTATTCAAAATAACAAATGCAATTGAGTGGTTTTTTTCATCTGAAAGTGAAAGATGTATATTGTAATTCTTTAATTTAAATTTTTTTTTTAATATATCTTTTATTTTCTGTGAAATTTTAATTTTAGGTAATCCTTTCTTATTATTGTATATTTCAATATCATTAAAATTAATATTATCTCTAAAGCCTGTGCCTATCGATTTAACGAAAGCTTCTTTAGCAGCAAATCTTTTAGCAAAATAATTCGTTTTGTTTCTGTATTTTTTTGATTGGCTAATTTCATTCAATGTAAAGAGTCTTTTTTTAAAACCTTTAATTTTTAGGGATTTTTCTATTCTTTTATTATCAATAATATCAACACCGTTACCAATTATCATTAGTTTAATATTTTTATAAAATTAGTTATTACTTTTTTCATACCAAACATGATGGCCTCTCCAATTATAAAATGTCCAATATTAAATTCCTCTATAGATTTAATCTTTCTTAAAATTTTAGTTGATTTATAATCAAGGCCATGGCCTGCATGAACTTCCATTCCTAGTTTTTTTGCTAGCATGGCACAATTTTTTATTTTTTTTAACTCGACTAAATAATTTTTGTTATTTTTAACTTTTAAAGCAAATTTGCCTGTATGAAGTTCCACACACTTTGCATTTAATTCTTTTGATACAAAAACATCTTTAATATTTGGATTGATGAAAAGACTTGTTCTAATTTTTTTTGAATTTAATTTACTGATTACTTTTTTAATTATTTTTTTATTTTTTGTGATATTTAAACCTCCTTCGGTGGTTATTTCATTCCTTTTTTCAGGAACTATACAAACAAAATTAGGTTTATATTTTAATGCAATTTTAAGCATTTCATTGTTAGCTGCCATTTCTAAATTTATTGGTACTCTTTTAATTTTTGAAAATATAGCTACGTCTTCATCTCGAATATGTCTACGATCTTCTCTTAAATGAATAGTAATAGAATTTGCACCGAAATTCATAACTTGCCTTGCATATGAAATAGGATCAGGATGTCCCTCTCCTCTGGCATTTCTTAATGTTGCAATATGATCTACGTTAACACCTAGTCTAGATTTCATTTTAAATATCTACTTCCAGGTTTTGTAATTGGAATTTTTTTTAACTCAATTGGTAAATTATTTTTTTTATAAGTTGGTATTTCTAATTTAATTTGAGAAACAATATTTTTATCTTTAATTTTCAAACTTGGTTTGCTAGATCTATTAATTAAACACGCATATCCAACAACTTTTGATTTATATTTTTTTACAAGTCGAGCACATTCTAAACTTGACTTACCTGTAGTAATTACGTCTTCTACTATCAAAACTTTAGAATTTTTTTTAATTGAAAAACCTCTTCTTAAAATAAATTTCCCATTAACTCTTTCACAAAATATTGTCTCCTTATTCAATAAATTTCCAACGATATAACCTATTACAATACCGCCCATAGCTGGTGACAATATTATATCGATTTTTTTGAATTTTTTTTTTATTTTAGTGCTTAAGGATCTACAAAATTCTTCTGATTTTTTTGGATAACTTAATAATTTAGCACACTGAACATACTGGGGTGAATGTAAACCTGAAGATAAAACAAAATGTCCCTCTAAAAGTGCCTTAGTTTTTTTTAAAACCGCTAAAGAATCTTTTAAAGAAAGCATATTTTTTGTTTTTATGTCTAATTATTTTGAAGTTATATTCTTTCTGTTTTAGCTCACTAATAAGTTTTGTAAAGTTTTTCAAATCTTGAATAATTAGGTTGAACCTAAAATTAATGGTTCTTTTAGTCTTTTCCACCATTTCAACACTTGAAATATTTACATTATTGGTTCCAATCATTGTTGTAACGTCACCTAATATTCCAGGTCTGTCAGGTAAAGACATCCAAAGTGTAGTGTTATATTTTTTTTCTGTAGGCTTGCTGTCTTCTTTGTATTGCCAGTATCTTCTTATAGCGGCTCTAGCTTTACCGGTTTTAGCACTTGTTATCCAATGCAAAGAAGGTGAATCTTTTTTTGATGTTAATATTTTAACTACATCTCCATTTCGCAATATTGATTGTAAAGGACTTTCCTTTCCATTTATTTCACATCCAATCGCAGTATCACCTACTTTAGTGTGAACTGCATAAGCAAAATCAATTGGACTTGCTTCTTTGGGTAATTTTATAACTGAACCTTTTGGTGTAAAACAAAAAACATTTTCTTGAAACATTTGCAATTTTGTATACTCAAAATAATGTTCAGGATTTTCATTTTTATCTATAATTTCTACTAGATCTGCTAACCAATCATATTCCTTCCAAGTTAAAGAATTAAACTTTTCTGACGATTTATATTTCCAATGAGAAGCTATACCTCTTTGCGCAAATTCATGCATTTGTTGTGTTCTTAGTTGTATTTCAATAGGTCTTTTATTTGGACCAATCACTGCTGTATGAAGAGATTTATAATTATTTATTTTTGGAGATGAAATGTAATCTTTAAATCTACCAGGTATGCAATTCCATTTATTATGAATTACGCCTAAGGTTTTGTAACAATTTTCAACATTATCTAAAATTATTCTAAAACCAATTATGTCTGTAATTTGTTCTAGTGAAGTCCTTTTTTTTTGTATTTTTCTCCAAATAGAAAAAGGAGTTTTTTCTCTTGAATGAATTTTAAAATCGATATCATTTTCATTTAATAAATTTTCAAATTGACTAAGAACTGAATTATAATTAATTAAATTATTATCTTTTATTGTGTCTAATCTATCTTTGATCATTTTTCTTGCTTCAGGATTTAAAATATCGAAAGAAAGATCTTCAAGTTCATCTCTTATTCTATTCATTCCCATTCTATCAGCTAGGGGAGCATAAATTTCCATAGTTTCTTTAGCAATTCTTTTTCTTTTTTCCTCTTTATCAATAGCCTTTAAGGTTCGCATATTATGTAAACGATCTGCAAGCTTCACAAGAAGGACTCTGATATCTTTAGATGTTGCTAAGATGAGCTTTCTAAAATTTTCAGCTTTTGAATTAGAAATAGCCTGGTTTTCAAAAACTGAAATTTTTGTAACTCCATCAACTAAGTCAGCAACTTCTTTTCCAAATTGTTCTTCTATAGTTTTGTAAGTTGCATAAGTATCTTCTATAGTATCATGAAGTAAGCCAGTTGCTATCGTTGCACTATCCAACTTAAGTTCAGTTAAAATATTTGCAACAGCAACAGGATGAATAACGTAGGGATCTCCTGATTTTCGTTTTTGATCTTTATGAACTTTTACTGCAAAATTATATGCTTTACTTAGAGTTTCCGGGTTAAGAAACTTATTGTATGATTTAACCTTATTTATTAATTCGTCAGAATTTAACATTAATTTATTATATCACTTATTTAGATAACTTTAATACTTCTTAAATTATTTTTTTTTAAAGAAGATAAGAGTTTTACTATATTTTTTTTTAATTTTGGGTGAGACCAATTCTTACATATTTCAAACAGCGGCATAAGTACAAAGTTTCTATTATGCATTCTTGGATGCGGGATCTCTAAATTGATCAATTTTTTATTTGATTTAGTTATCTTTCCATTAAAGTCTAATATATCAATATCACAATTTCTTGGATGATTTTGAGGAGATATTTTTCTGCCTAATTTTTTTTCTATAGACTTAATTATTTTAAAGAGTTCAAATTGATTTAATTTTGTTTTTATCAATAATACAGCATTAATAAATTTTGGAAAACTTGGATCTGGCCATGACTCAGACTCATAATAACTAGATGTTTTGATAATTTTAATATCATGAGTTTCCAATAAATATTTAGATTTTTCTAAAAAATGTATTCTATTTCCTAAATTAGAACCTATTGATAGATATACATAATTAACTTGAGCGTCTGAAATATCTAGCTTTTTCACGGTTCCAATCTTTAGTTTTTTTGGTTTGTCGCTTATCGTATTGTTTTTTTCCCTTTGCAACAGCTATTTCAACTTTAGCTTTACCTTTTTTGAAATACATTTTAGTTGGAACCAAAGTTAGACCATCCTCATTCATTTTACCAATTAGTTTGTTAATTTCCCTTTTGTTAAATAACAATTTTCTTTCTGAGTAAGGATTGTGATTTGAATAGCTGGCTTGTTTATATATGGGTATATGTGAATTAATTAAAAAAATTTCTCCTTCTTTTTCTACTGCGTATGACTCTGCAATATTTACTTTTCCATCTCTTACAGATTTTATTTCAGAACCTTTTAGCACAATTCCAGCTTCTAGGATTTCCTTAAAGAAAAAATTAAAAGATGCTTTTCGATTTATTGTAATTATCTTGATGCCAAATGTGGATTTATCACTCATCAATAAGTTTTGCTACTTTCAATGCTATTTCGACTTCCTTTTTTGTATTTTCAGTTATTTTTACCAAAGGTAATCTTACAGCATCATCGCATAGTCCAAGTAATTTAGCAGCATACTTAACTGGTGAAGGATTGCTTTCTATAAATAAATTTTTATGCAACGGTTGCAACAAATCATCAAGTTCTTGAGCTTTTTTTAAATCATCCTCATTTGAAGATTTTGATAATTTTTGAAATTCAGAACATAATTTAGGAGCTACGTTTGCCGTAACACTAATTGTTCCAACTCCTCCTCGTTTATTAAATTCAAAAGCATTATCATCGTTTCCAGTAAGTTGAATGAAATCATTACCCATTTTTTCTTTTTGTTGATCAACGCGATTTAGATCACCAGTAGCATCTTTAACTCCAACTATATTTTTTAGTTCATATAATCTCGCCATTGTTTCAACGCTCATATCGATTACTGAACGACTTGGAATATTATAAATTATAATTGGAATTCCACAGTTATCGTTAATTGATTTATAATGTTGATATAGTCCTTCTTGAGTAGGTTTGTTATAATATGGTGTAACAACCAAAGCACCATCTGCACCTGCTTTTTCAGCGTGTTTAGTTAATGATACGGCTTCTTCTGTAGAATTAGATCCAGTGCCGGCTATAATGGGAAGTTTACCGGTAGCTTCTTTTATGCATAATTCAATTGTTCTCTCATGTTCATCATGTGATAAAGTTGGTGACTCACCAGTTGTTCCAACTGGAACTAACCCATTTGTTCCATTTTCCAGATGATGATTTATAATTTTTATGTAACTTTCTTCGTCAAGCTTGTTGTCTTTAAACGGTGTAATTAATGCTACATTTGATCCTTTAAACATAATTATTTATAACATAAGTTGTTTGATTTAATAAAATGTATTTAAAATTATTAACAACAATTATCCTTTTTTTCTTATCGTTTCAATCTGCTTTTTCAAATGAAACTATACTTCCTATTAAAAAACCAGATTTAAATGAAAAAAATACAACAAGAAAAATAGCTGAAATCATTCCTCTACCAAAACCATCTGAAAAAGAAGATGAAATTCAACAGGAAATAAAAATTACTACCACGGAGATATTTAAGAAAATTGATGGTGTAATAATTCCAAAAAATAAGCCTCTAATAGTTAAAGAAAAATTAAGAAAGATAAAAAAACAAAAATTTTATAGCGATAGAGATTTGAGATATGCAAAACAAGCTATTTCATTTATGGAGAAAAGTAATTGGAAGGATGCGAAAAAAGCCGCAAGTAAAGCAAGAGCAAAATCTATTTATGACTTTATTCAATGGAGACATCTACTTACAACTGGTAACAGTGCTACTTTTACAGAATATAAACAGTTTATCGAAAGAGTAAAAGATTATCCAAGAATAGATAGAGTTCGTTACTTAGGAGAGCATAAAATAAATTCTAAAAATCATACTAAAAATGAAATTATACAGTGGTTCGATAAACACCCTCCTTTAAGTGGATTTGGAAAAATGATGCTAGGCGATGCTTTGTTATCAAAAAACAAAGAGTCAGCTATAAATTTAATAAAGGAAGGATTTATTACAGCTGATTTAAGTAAAAATGATCTTATTTTTTTTAGAAAGAAATTTAAAAAATATTTGAACAGTAGTGATTATATTAAAAGAGCTGATTATTTAGCTTGGGAAAATAAATATTGGGATCTTAAAAGAATGTTAAGATATCTACCAAAAGATTATCAACTTTTATATACAGCAAGACAATTGTTAATGAGCAGATCTTATGGAGTTGATAGCGCTATCTCGAATGTACCTGCAAGTTTAAAAAAAGATTCAGGTTTAAATTATGATAGACTCAAATGGAGAAGAAAAAGAGGAAGAGTTGATAGTTCTCTAGAAATTTTGTTAAATATCAAAAATAATAAAGATTATATGGTTCGCCCAGATAAATGGTGGGTTGAAAGATCAATAATTGCGAGATCACTTATCTATAAGAAAAGATATGAGCAAGCTTATAAAATTACAAGTAAACATGGACTATCAGAGGGTGCTGAATTAGCTGAGGCAGAATGGATGAGTGGATGGATTGCTTTAAGTTTCTTAAAAGACCCAATTTTAGCAAAAAGTCATTTTACTAAATTTTATAATAATGTTGGATATCCAATTAGTTTATCAAGAGGTGCTTATTGGCTTGGAAAAGCGAACTTAGCACTAAATAATAAGGAAGAAGCAGATAAATGGTTTAAAGAAGGTTCAAAATATCTAACAACCTATTATGGTCAATTATCTCATATGAAAATATATCCAAATAAAACTTTTGAACTTCAAGAAAGTACTCAAATTGATAAAAATTATGCTGAAAGTTTTTACAAAAATAAATTGGTCGCGATAGTACATTTATTAGATGAGGTAAAAAAAGATAAATATACGAAACATATTTTAAGATTTCTAGCAAATGATAATGTTTCAGCGGGGAGTGAAATATTGGCAGCAAAACTTGCAACTGACATCTCTAGATTTGATTTTGCTATTCAGGTTTCTAAAATAGCATCTTATCAAAAAAGGTTTCATAACAAATATAATTATCCAGTAATAAGCACTCCTAATAAAGTTGGATCAAGAAAAATACCAGAACAAGCTTTAATTTTATCTATTATAAGACAAGAAAGTGAGTTTGATATATCTGCAAGAAGTAGAGTTGGAGCACAAGGTTTAATGCAGTTGATGCCTTATACTGCAAAGACAGTTGCTAAGCAGGCAAAAGTTTCTTATTCAAAATCTCGTTTAACAACAAGTCCTGAGTATAATATAAATTTGGGATCTTTTTATATTGCAGGTTTAATTCTTGATTATGATGGATCCTACCCTTTCGCTGTAGCAGCATATAATGCAGGACCTAAAAGAGTGAAGTATTGGAAAAAAATAAATAAAGATCCTCAAAAGAAACAAATCGATTATGTTGATTGGGTAGAACTTATTAAGTTTAAAGAGACCAGAAACTATGTTCAGAGGGTTATGGAGAATTACAATGTTTATAGATACATTTTGTCTCAAAAACCAATATTTTTAAAAGATTTTTTTAGAAATAATCCGCTCTATTAGTGGCGGAAGGAGAGGGATTCGAACCCTCGGTACACCTTTTCAAGCGTACGGCGGTTTAGCAAACCGCTGGTTTAAACCAGCTCACCCATCCTTCCACGATAATATGTGTAACTTGAAATCATTGAATATTCAATCATATTCAAGTAATTTCTCCAAAATATGAAAAACAAATATTCAGTATTCTCTCTAATAAAAAATGCTTTATCACAGCATGAGAATTGGCAACAAGCTTGGGGAAATCCAGAGCCAAAAAAAGAATACGAAGCTATTATTGTGGGTGGTGGTGGACACGGTTTAGCTACTGCTTATTATTTAGCAAAGAAACATAATTTAAAAAATATTGCTGTCTTAGAAAAAGGTTGGATTGGTGGTGGAAATACAGGGCGTAACACTACAATTATTAGATCAAATTATTTATGGGATGCTAGTGCTGGTTTATACGATCATGCGCTTAAACTATGGGAAAATTTATCTCAAGAGCTAAACTACAATGTGATGTTCAGTCAAAGAGGTGTAATGAATTTAGCTCACAATCTTCAAGATGTAAGAGATTTAAAAAGAAGAACACATGCCAATAGACTAAACGGAATTGATGCTGTTTGGTTAAATACTGAGGAAGTTAAAAAATTTTGCCCAATTATAAATACATCACCTAATATCAGATACCCTGTTTTGGGTGGAACGTTACAAAGAAGAGCGGGAACTGCAAGACATGATGCTGTTGCCTGGGGTTATGCAAGAGGCGCAAGCGAAATGGGTGTTGATATAATTCAAAACTGTGAAGTTAAAGGAATAAAAAGAAATGGAGATAAAGTTGAAGGATTAGAAACCACTAAAGGATTTATAAAAACTAATAAAATTGGAGTTGTTGCAGCAGGCCACTCAAGTGTAATTGCAAATATGGCTGGATTAAAACTTCCTCTTGAGAGTAAACCATTACAAGCGTTAGTTTCAGAGCCAGTAAAACCAATTATTGATACTGTTGTAATGTCAAATGCTGTTCATGCTTATGTAAGTCAATCGGATAAAGGCGAATTAGTTATAGGTGCGGGAACAGATTCATATGTTTCATATACACAAAGAGGTAGTCATAATATTGTAGAAGAAACTTTAAAGGCTATTCTAGAGCTCTACCCTATTTTTAGTAGAATGAAAATGTTAAGACAATGGGGAGGAATTGTTGATATATGTCCAGATGCAAGTCCTATTATAAGTAAAACTAATATAAAAGGTTTATATTTTAATTGTGGTTGGGGTACCGGTGGTTTTAAAGCTACTCCGGGATCGGGAGATTTGTTTGCGCACACAATCGCAAATGATGAGCCACATAAATTAAATGCAGCATTTAATTTAAATAGATTTGTAAGCGGTGATCTTGTTGATGAACATGGTGCTGCAGCAGTTGCACATTAGTAATGTTTTTAATTAATTGTCCATTTTGTGGAGAGAGAGATCAAAGTGAATTTTCTTCAGGTGGCGAAGCTCATATAGTTAGACCAAAACAACCAACTGAACTTAGCGATGATGAATGGGCGGAATATCTATTTATGAGAAAAAATATTAAAGGTATTCAATTTGAAAGATGGAATCATGTTCACGGATGCAGAAAATGGTTCAACGTCGTTAGAGACACATCGAATGATAAAATATTATCCGTTTATAAAATGGGTGAAAAACCTCCTGTTAATTATAAGTAATGCCCAATTATAGAATTCATAAAACCGAATATATTGATGAAACTAAGAGAGTTTCATTTAAATATGATGGCAAGACTTATTTTGGATATGATGGTGATACCTTGGCATCTGCACTTTTGGCAAATGGTATTCATTTAGTCGGTAGAAGTTTTAAATATCACAGACCAAGAGGTATAGTTTCTTGTGGAGCAGAAGAGCCTAATGCAATTTGTCAAATTGGTAGTAAAAAAGACCTAACAGAACCAAATGTAAGAGCTACCGAGTTAGAATTGTATGAAGGATTAGAAGCAAGTTCTCAAAATTGCTGGCCTAACGTAAAATTTGACATTGGAGGTATTAATAATTTTATATCACCGTTAATTCCTGCAGGCTTTTATTATAAAACATTTATGTGGCCAAAGAGTTTTTGGAAAAAAGTATATGAACCATTAATACGATTATCTGCAGGTTTAGGAAAATCTCCTACAGAACCAGATCCTGATATCTATGATCACAAATATGTTCACTACGATGTATTGGTAATCGGTGGTGGAGTTTCAGGTATTATTGCTGCAAAAATGGCTGCAAAAAATAATTTAAAAACTTTATTAGTAGATGACAAAAAAATACTAGGTGGTTCTACAATTTATCAAAACAATGAGTCTATTAAGATTGATGATAAATTATCAAGTGAGTGGTTAAAAAATGAAATTCAAGAAATTAAAAAATTAAGTAATTTAACAATTAAGACAAGAACAAGTATTGCAGCTTATCATGGATACAATTTTCTTTTAGCTAAAGAAAATTTAACAGATCATTTACCAGAGGAAAAAAAGAAAAATAAGATTAGACAACGATTATGGAAAATAAGAGCAAAAAAAGTTGTAATTGCAACTGGATCAATTGAAAGACCACTTGTATTCAATAATAATGATAGACCAGGAATATTACTATCTAATTCTATAAACAAATATTTGGATTATTACGGCGTTACCTGTGGAGAAAATATAATATTATTTACAAATAATGATAGTGCATACGAAACTTCAATCTCACTTCATAAAAAAGGTATAAAGAATATAATTGTTGATTTAAGAAAATCTGCTAGTTCTGAATTAATCAAACAAGCTGAAAGTCTAGGAATAAAAATCTACTTCAATCATGTTGTAACAAATACTTTTGGATACAGAAAAATAAATTCATTAGAAATCATGAAACTATCGGAAGATGGAAATACAACTATAGGTGATAAGATTAAATTAAGTTGTGACTGTTTAGGTATGAGTGGTGGATGGACACCTATGGTGCATATGCATACTCAATCTGGAGGTAAATTAGATTTTAGAGATAAAGACCAAGTATTCTTACCAAAAGAAAATAGTCAAGATCAAATTTCTGTTGGTTCATGCAATGGAGATTTTGATTTAGAAAATATTATAGATAAAACAGTCAATAAAATTAATAAATTCTTAGATATAGATAATCAAGATTACCAGGAAACAAATATAATTTGCTCTAAAGAAAATGATAAAAGAAACATATGGCTTTTACCAAATAAAATACCTTTAGGTAAAACAAAATGCTTTATAGATTTTCAAAATGACTCAACTGCAAAAGATATTAAATTAGCCTTAAAAGAAGGCTTTAGATCAATTGAACATGTAAAAAGATATACAACGACTGGTATGGCAACAGATCAGGGAAAGTTATCTAATATGCACGCACTTGGGATTATAGCTGATACAGCTGGTGTAAAAATGGGTACATTGGGAACAACAACATTTAGACCACCATTCACACCATTAACCTTCGGAACACTAGTTGGGAGAAATGTTGGAAAATTTTTTGAAGTAGTAAGAAAAACATCTATGCATGAATGGCATGTAGAAAATAATGCAGAATTTGAAAATGTTGGTCAGTGGAAAAGACCCTGGTACTATGCAAAAAATGGAGAAAATATGCATGATGCTGTTCAAAGAGAAAGTAAAGCGGCACGTGACAGTGCAGGTATCTTAGACGCATCAACTCTAGGAAAAATTGATATCCAAGGAACAGATGCATCAGAATTTTTAAATCGAGTTTACACAAATGCTTGGTCAAAACTTGCAATCGGAAAATGTAGATACGGACTTATGTTAAACGAGGATGGTATGGTTTATGACGACGGTGTTACTACAAGAATATCTGAAAATCATTTTCTTATGACAACTACTACTGGGGGAGCCGCAAATGTATTAAGCAAACTTGAGGATTATTTACAAACGGAGTGGCCAGAGCTAGATGTTTATTTAACATCAGTGACAGATCATTATTCTACAGCAAGTATTTGTGGTCCAAATTCAAAAAAAATTCTTAACAAACTTTTTCCAAATTTAGATTTAAGTGATGAAAACTTTCCTCATATGTCATTTAAAGAAGATAAACTTGAAAATATAAATTGTAGAATAATGAGAATAAGTTTTACAGGTGAACTAAGCTATGAAATTAACATAGAGTCGAAATATGGAAATTCATTATGGAAAATGTGTATAGAAGCTGGGAAAGAGTTTAATTTGACACCTTATGGTACTGAAACAATGCACCTACTCAGAGCTGAAAAAGGTTTCATTATTGTTGGACAAGATACAGACGGCACAATGACTCCTTCAGACTTACAGATGGATTGGATTGTAAGTAAAAAGAAATATGACTTCATTGGTAAAAGATCTTTATACAGAAGTGATACTATTAGAGAAGATAGAAAGCAATTGGTAGGACTACTTACAGATGATCCAAAAGAAATTTTGGAAGAAGGTGCTCAAATTGTTTCAGACATTAAATCAAAGCCTATAGATATGCTAGGACATGTAACTTCAAGCTATTTTAGTCCAAACCTAAATAAATCAATTGCCTTGGCTGTAGTTAGAAGTGGTAAAACAATGAAGGGTCAAAAGTTAATTATTCCAATGGAAAACAAAAATATTAATGTGACCGTTTCTGACACAATTTTTTTAGACAAGGAGAATAAAAGACTAAATGCTTGACATTTTACATCCAAATATTTCGAATATTAATAAAAACAATATCGATATTAATTTATCTGAAGAAAAAATTAAAATTAATATCAGGGGAAAAAATAAAGAATTTTTTACCAAAGTGGGTAAAATTCTATCTATTATTTTACCTTCTGAGTCAAATACCAGTTCATCAAATGAAAACTATGATGTTTTGTGGCTAAGTCCGGATGAATGGATGATATATTTTGATGAAAATAAAAATTCAAATATTTTTGATCAACTTTATAAAGATATTTCGTCTTTAAATTTTGGATCAATTACTGATATCTCTTCACAATTAATTAGCATAAATATAAAAGGAGAAAATATATTTGAATTATTATCATCTGGATCACCTTTTAATTTCGAAAAATTTAAAAATAATGTTGGTTCATCAACTCAAACGATAGTAAATCATATTGATGTAATTCTTCATCACAAGTCAAAGAATAATGTTAATTTATTTGTAAGAAGATCGTTTTCAGAACACCTTTATGAATGGTTAGTTGATAGCTCTAATTTTGTCTAATTTATAATTCAAATAAAAATAAGTATAACCAAGATACATCAGAGAGAAAATCCAATTGAATATTACCCATAACCAAAAAAATTCAGAAAAGTCAGAATTAAAATAAATTGCAGTATAAAATACAACAAATGGAAAAATTCCATTTCGGCAAATATTAGCAATTAATGCGTTTTCAGCTTTTTTTAAAGCCATAAAAAAACCATTTGATAAAAAAAATATTGGATAAGCTGGTAGCACAAAGGCTGAAATCTCTAAATATAATTTTCCAAATTCAACGACCTCTAAATCTTTTGAAAATAATTTTGTTATCATTTCAGCACCAAAATAAATAATAAAAGAAGAAATAATCATTATAATGAAAGCATATTTTATAGCTTGGAAGTACGTTTCTTTAATTCTTAAAATATTTCTTGCACCAAAATTTTGAGCAATAATTGTGATAATTGCTGTATTTATTCCCAAGATTGGCAATAAAACCACTTGTTCTATTTTAGTGCCAGCTCCATAACCAGCTGCTGCATATTCTCCTGATAAACCTGCATATTTGAATACAATAGCAGAAGCAATAGAATAACCGCAAATTGAAATTATTATTGGCATAGATTGAAAAAAAATATTTTTTAAAAAAAAAAATTTAGGAATAAAATAAGAAATAAGTATGTTTTTAATTAATTTACTTTTTAAAACTTTTTTAAATATGATTAAAAAAGCGACCGTTTGAGCAATTAGAGTTGCTATTGCAATACCCTTCATACCCAAAGCTGGTATGAAATAAAATCCAAATATTAAAATTGGATTTAACAATATGTTTAAAAAAAAAGATAATATTAAAGCATTTCTATAAGTTTTCGTATCGCCTTCTGCATGAAGTAATGAATTTAATGCAACAACTAAAATAAAAATAAATGAACCAAGGAAAATGATATCTGTATATTGTAAGCCAAGATTTATTACCTCGTTAGTTGAACCCATAATTGAAAAAAGGTCTGATGCATAATTTAAACCAATAAAAGTAATCAACAGAATTATCAAAAAAGAAAAGAAAATTAATTGGCAGAAATAAATTGAAGCATTTTTATTATTTTTTTCTCCAATGCTATTACCTATCAGTGATGTACCTGCAACTGTGATACCAATAGATGAGGCAATAATAATAAAATAAATTGGAAAAGATTTTGTTAAAGCTGACAAAGCTTCAGGTGATATTTTTCCTGCAAAATATGTATCAGCAATATTATATAACGTTTGAAAGAGTGTACCTACAGATGCAGGTATCGCTAATTTTTTAATTAATTCTTTGATGTCATCACTTAATATATTCATGATATTATTTTTTTGAATTTATCATTTGATTGTGCCTCATTGTGAAACGTTTTATTTGATCATTTGTCAATTTATCAAAACAATTTGGACATGATAGGCCTACTTTATACTTTTTTGATTTGGTTAGTTTTTTATGCAATGGCATTCTACAACCACCACAAACAGTATAATTTCCAATTTCTAGGTTTTTTTTAATAGTAACTCTTTTATCAAAAACAAAACATTCACCATTCCACTTACTTTTTTTTGGATCAGTTTTGTTAAGATAATTTAAGATACCACCCTTAAGCATATAAACATTTTTAAAACCTTTATTATTAAGATAATTAGACGCTTTTTCACACCTGATACCTCCGGTGCAAAACATCCCTATTGATTCATCTTTACTAAATTTTGATAAATAATTTTTAAAATCTCTAAAATTTTTAGTTTCTGGATTAAGAGCATTTTTAAATGTACCAATCTTATATTCAAAAGGTTTTCTGGCATCAATCAGTTTAATATTTTTTTTAGATATAAATTCGTCCCATTTTTTAGGTGATAAATATTTCTTATTAAAAAAATTTTTAAAATTAATTTTTTCATTAATTGGAACTACTTCATCTTTTATTTTAACTTTATTTTTTGTGTATGGTAATATTTTTGAGTTAAATTTATTTTGAATATCAAATCTATCAATTGATAAGATATTCTTTATTTTTGTAATTGTAAGTTTAATTTTTTTATGACTACCTGATATTGTACCATTAATTCCTTCAGGAGATAATATTATAAGACCTTTAATATCAAGCTTATTAGTTTCTTTTAAAATATTTTTTTTAATAATTTTTAATTTATTAAGTTTTGATATTTTATAAAAAGATAGGATTTCAAACATAATTACCAACAAACTGTAAAACCATCACCAATTGGTAAAATATACTTATTAATAGGTGAATTTTTAATGTATTTATTAAATTTTCTTAATTTTATAGTTAATTTGTCTTTTATCTTTGGATTTGCAACATCTCCTTTCCAAAGTGTATTATCAATTAAAATTATACCCTTTTTGCTTTTTAATTTAAGAGACTGATTAAAATAATTTATATAATTTTCTTTATCTGCATCAATTAATATCACGTCATATTTTTCCTTTTTCTTAATTAGATTTTCAAGAGCAATTTTTCCATTTTCACAGAGAAGATTTATTTTTTTATCTTGCTTTGCTTCTTTAAAAAACTTAATTGCCTCATTGTTAGTTTTTAAATTTTTATCTATGCCAATTAATTTGCAATTCTTAGGTAAAGCAAGTGCAGCAGATAAAATGCTGTAACCTGTAAAAGTGCCAATTTCTAAATATGATTTATAGTTATTAATTTTTATGATAAATTGTATGAAGTTAGCTTGTAGAATTGAAATTTGTAATTTTTTAATATGACCAAGTTTTTCGTTATATTTTAATAATTTTTTTTGTACTTTGTGAAGATTATTTGTATGTGAAAAAATATAATTGATCATATTTTGATCAATTATGAAATTTTTATCCATTCAACTTTTCTTTTAATATTTTGTTTATTAATTGAGGATTGCCTTTTCCTTTACTTTCTTTCATGGCTTGACCAACAAAAAAACCAAATAATTTATCTTTACCAGATTTATATTCAGCAACCTTATCTGAATTATTTTCAATAACTTTATTTATCAATTCCTCTATCGCTTTTGGATCGCTTTCTTGTTTTAAACCTTTTTCTTTTACTATTATTAATGGATCTTGATCTCCATCTATCATTTGTTCAAAAACCGTTTTAGCTATTTTTCCTGATATAGTTCCATCTTTTATAAGGTTTATAAGTTTTGATAGATTTTTAGCACTAACTGGGCTTTGAGATATTTCTAAATTTTTTTCATTTAAAACTGCAAATAATTCACCTGTAATCCAGTTTGTTGCTAATTTAACATCTGAATTTTTTATAACTTCTTCAAAGAAATTTGATGTTTCAATATCAGATACCAAAATTGTTGCTTCATATGGTGAAAGATTAAATTTATCTATAAATCTTTTTTTCTTTTCATCTGGTAATTCAGGTATATCTGATTTTATTTTTTCAATTAACTCTTGGCTTATTTCAAGCGGTAATAGATCTGGATCAGGAAAATATCTGTAATCATGCGCGTCTTCTTTTGATCTCATAGATCTTGTCTCATTTCTTTTAGTGTCAAAAAGTCTTGTCTCTTGATCTATGTCTTTCCCCTCCTCTAACAAATCTATTTGTCTATTTGCTTCAGATATTATTGCCATTTGCATAAATTTTATTGAATTAACATTTTTAATTTCACACCTGGTGCCAAATTCAGTCTCCCCTTTTAATCTTACTGATACATTAACATCTGCCCTCAAAGAACCTTCTTGCATATTGCCATCACATGTTCCTAAATATCTCATTATCGATCTTAATTTTTTTATATAAACGTTGACTTCATCTGGAGATCTCAAATCAGGCTTACTTACTATTTCCATTAAAGCCACTCCAGATCTATTTAAATCAACTAATGTATTATTTGGATCAATATCATGAATACTTTTACCTGCATCTTGCTCTAAGTGTAATCTTTCAATTCCAATTTCTTTTTGACCATACGGCATATCTAAAATTACTTTTCCTTCACCGACAATTGGATATTTGTATTGAGAGATTTGATATCCTTGGGGTAAATCTGCATAAAAATAATTTTTTCTATCAAAGACAGATTTTTTATTTATTTTGGCTTTAAGTCCTATTCCAGTTTTAATTGCTTGATCAATACAAAATTCATTTATAACTGGTAACATTCCTGGAAATGCTGCGTCTACGAGACTAACTTGTGTGTTTGGTTCTGCACCAAATTTTGTTGATGATTGAGAGAAAAGTTTTGACTCTGAAGTAACTTGAGCGTGCACTTCTAAACCAATTATCACTTCATATTGTTTATTTTCTCTTTCAATAAGATATTCACTATTTTTACTCACTTAACCACCAGTCTGAAATATCATTTTTAAAATTAATCTTATCTTCTAATGCATAAGAAATATTAAGTATATTTTGTTCATCAAAAGGTTTTCCAATTACTTGAAGGCCTAAAGGATAATTATTTTTATCTTTACCAGCTGGTATAGAAATACCTGGTAAGCCCGCTAGATTTATTGGAACTGTAAATATATCATTTAAATACATTGATACTGGATCATTTGTTTTTTCACCAATTTTAAATGCTGAGCTTGGAGTAGATGGAGTTAAAATTGCATCAACTTTAGAAAAGGCATCATCAAAATCTTTTTTTATTAATTTTCTTACTTTCTGCGCTTTTAGATAATAGGCATCATAGTAACCAGAAGATAAAACATAAGTTCCAATCATAATTCTTCTTTTAACTTCATCACCAAAACCTTCAGATCTAGTTTTTTCGTACATTTCTATTAAATTTTGACCAGGAGATCTAAATCCATATTTAACACCATCATATCTTGCTAGATTTGAAGATGCTTCAGCTGGTGCAACAATATAATAAGTTGGTAATGCGTAATTAGTATGTGGAAGCGAAATATCGATAATTTCTGCTCCGCAATCTTTTGCATATGAGATACCATTTTTCCATAGCTGTTCAATTTCGTCAGGCATATTGTCAACTCTATATTCTTTAGGAATACCAATTTTCTTTCCTTTAATATCTTTTGATAATTCTTTTGAATAACAATTTCTTTTGTAATCAATTGAGGTTGAATCTTTTTGATCAAATGAAGAGATTACCTCTAAAAGAATAGAACAGTCTCTTACATTTTTCGTCATAGGTCCTGCTTGGTCTAAAGATGAAGCAAATGCTACAATTCCATAACGAGAACAACTTCCATATGTAGGTTTAAGTCCAACAGTTCCTGTAAATGATGCTGGTTGACGAATAGATCCACCTGTATCTGTTCCAATGGTAACTGGAGTTAAATTTGCAGCGACAGCTGCAGAAGAACCTCCTGAAGATCCACCAGGGACTAAATTTTCTCCTACCGGATTTTGAACATTTCCAAAAAAACTAGTTTCATTTGAAGAGCCCATAGCAAATTCATCACAATTAAGTTTACCAAGAAGTATTGCTCCTTGACTCCACAAATTTTGAGTAACTGTAGACTCATATGTTGGAACGAAGTTATTTAATATTTTGCTACCTGCTGTTGTTCTAACTCCATTTGTACAAAATAAATCTTTAACAGCAATGGGAATACCTGGTAGTTTTAAATCAAAGTTAGGATTAGAATCAAATTTCTTTGATTGATCTATTGCTTTTTCAAAATTATCCGTAACATAAACATTTAATTTTTTTGATTTTTCAGCACGGTCTATAAATGCTTTTGTAATTTCCCCTGAAGATAGTTTTTTTTCTTTTACATTCGATGTTAATTCGAATAAACTTTGACTTGTTATATCTGACATTATTCAACAACCTTTGGTACAACAAAAAAATCTTTATTTTCTTCAGGAGAGTTTTTTAAAATTTTTTCTCTAATATTTTCTGATTTAATTTCATCTTTTCTAAATCTTAGGGTGGTTTCAGCAATTGATGTTAAGGCTTGAACATTATCAGTATTTAATTCATTTAATTTTTCTATAAATTCAAATATATTATTTAAGTCGCCCTTTAATTTATTAGCTTTTTCATCATCGATAGAAATTCTTGCTAATTTCGAAATGTGCTTTACTGTTTTAAGATCTATACTCATATGGTAAAAATATTGCCGCAAACTATCACTTAAGTAAATAATATACAATATGATCACAATTGAGGAATTTAAAAAGAAACAGCTAAATACATCTAGATTAATTGGTCTTGATTTAGGTTCAAAGAGAATTGGTGTAGCTATATGTGATGAAAATCAAAAAATTGCCACACCGCTTAAAACAATAAACAAATCCAAATTTGAAGATCTTATCAATGAATTAGAGGATATTATTAAAGAAAATAATATTAAAGGAATAATTATTGGAAATCCAATTAATATGGATGGTAGCTTAGGTAAATCCTCTCAATCAGTAAATGATGTGTCAAAAGCAATATCAAAAGAAATTGATCTTCCAATAAGTCTTTGGGATGAAAGATTATCAACAGTTGGAGCGTTTAAATTAACCGAAAATTTAGGTATTAACGTAACTAAAAGAGAAAAAAATATAGATAAAAATGCTGCTGCATTTATCTTACAGGGTGCCATAGATTTTATTAATAATTAATACTTGCATTAATCAACCTTTGTGGCTATAGAGTTGGTTTTAATGGCAACTAAAACCAAAGCTATTAAAATTTCTCAAAAACATCTCCTAGGTATTCAAGATTTATCAATAAATGATGTTAATTTAATCTTAAAAGAAGCTGAAAAATTTATTGAATTAAACAAAAGCAAAAATAAAAAATTAGATTTACTTAAGGGGAAAACTCAAATTAACCTCTTTTTTGAACCATCAACAAGAACACAAAGCTCATTTGAGCTAGCAGGAAAAAGATTAGGTGCAGATGTTATGTCAATGAATATAACAAACTCAGCAATTAAAAAAGGTGAAACGTTAATAGACACTGCAATGACATTAAATGCAATGCATCCTGATATAATAGTTATTAGACATCAAGATTCAGGAGCTTGTAATCTTTTATCTCAAAAAGTTAATTGTGCTGTTTTAAATGCTGGTGATGGAAGGAGAGAGCACCCTACCCAAGCATTACTTGATGCATTAACTATATTGAATAGGAAAAAAAAAATTCAAGGATTAAAGGTTGCAATTTGTGGAGATATTCTGCATTCAAGAGTAGCAAGATCTAATATTTACCTGTTAAACATGTTGGGTGCCGAAGTTAATATTGTAGCTCCTTCAAACCTTTTACCAAAAGATATAGAAAAATTTGGGGTTAATATTTTTTCAAATATGAAGAAAGGTGTAAAAGATTGCGACATAGTAATGATGCTTAGACTTCAAAATGAAAGAATGAGTAGTTCATTCCTGTCATCTAATAGAGAGTACTATGAATACTATGGACTAACACAGGATAAATTAGAATATGCAAAATCAGATTCAATTATTATGCATCCTGGTCCAATGAACCGCGGTATTGAAATTGATACAAAACTAGCTGATGACACCAATATGAGTGTTGTAAAAGAACAAGTTGAATTAGGTGTTGCGATAAGAATGGCATGTTTAAAAATTTTTTGTGAATGATGAAAAAGAAATACTTTATTAACGCAAATATTATTGATCCTCATAACAACATAAGTGAGATAGGAGGATTAATAATAGGTGAAGATGGAAAAATTGAAGGTGTTGGAAAAAAGGTGAATAAAAACAACATTCCTAGTAGAGAAAAAGTTATTGATTTAAAAGAGAATTATATTTTCCCAGGTATAGTTGATATGAGAGTATTTGTGGGTGAACCAGGTTATGAATATAAAGAAAATTTCAGAACTTTGAGCAATGCTGCATTATCCGGGGGAGTAACCTCAGTTGTAACAATGCCTAATACTGATCCAATAATCGACAACGTTTCAATAGTAGATTTTTTAAAAAGACGAGGCAGAGATAAATCAAAAATAAATATATTTCCCACAGCATCTCTAACAAAGGGTACTGAAGGTACAAATATGACAGAGTTTGGTCTTCTGCAAAGTAAAGGGATAATAGCATTTACAGATGGAATTAGAACAATTCAGAATACAAGAGTTATGTCCAGAATAATGAATTCAGCAAAAGATTTAGGATCTTTAATAATGCAACATGCGGAAGATCAAGAATTAGCTGAAAATGGCATGATAAATGATGGAATAATTTCGACAAAACTTGGTTTGCAAGGTATCCCAGAAATAGCTGAACTAATAATTATAGAGAGAGATTTAACATTATTAGAAGAATATAATTGTCGTTATCACATTTCTCAGATTTCATCAGGAAAAGCAGTTGAAATTATCAGAGATAGAAAAGATAAAGTAAGATTTTCCTGTGGGGTATCAATAAATAATTTATCTTTAAATGAAAATGATATTGGTGACTTTAGAACTTTTTTAAAATTGTCTCCACCACTCAGGACTGAAGACGACAGATTAAGTTTAGTGCAAGGATTAAATGATGGTACAATCGATGTAATAGTTTCAGATCACAAACCTGAAGATGAAGAGCAAAAAAGATTAACATTTGCTCAAGCCGCAACAGGGGCAACTGGTATTGAAACGTTATTATCTTTGTCATTAGAATTATATCACAATGGATCTGTAAAACTTGAAAAAATTATTGCTGCATTAACCTCCAATCCATCAAAAATTTTGAAAATTAATAAAGGTAATTTATCTGTAGGTAATGATGCAGATTTCTGTATTGTGGATATAAATAAACCTTGGATAGTAAAGCAAGAAAATTTGGTTTCTAAATCAAAAAATACGTCAATTGAAAATAAGAGATTACAAGGAAAAGTAACCAATACATTCGTAAAAGGACAAGAGCTTTACAATATTTAAATGGAAATATTTATTTTATCACTTTTATCATATTTATTAGGTTCTATTCCTTTTGGTTTTTTATTAACAAAAATTTTTTTAAAAAAAGACATAAGAGAAACAGGATCGGGTAATATAGGCGCCACCAATGTATTAAGAACTGGCAATAAATTTTTAGGTTACTCAACTTTATTACTAGACATTTTAAAAGCGGTTTTGCCAATAATTTATGTTAAGTTAAATTATCCAGAATTTATTTACATTTGTTCATTATCTGTTTTTTTAGGACATGTTTTTCCAATATGGTTAAAATTTAAAGGTGGTAAGGGTGTTGCAACATATGTTGGAATGTTGATTATTTTAAATTATTTTTTGGGTATTGTTTTTGGTATTGTTTGGGTAATTACATATTTAATTTCTAAATACTCATCATTAGGATCAATTCTTGGATCATTAAGTGTTCCTATTTTTATATTTTTTTATAGTAATGATAACATTATGTTTTACTTCATAATGTTTATTTTAATTTTTTACACTCATAGAGAAAACGTTAAACGCTTGATAAATAAAGAAGAAACTAAGACAAAAATTTAATAATTTGACAGTTTAACTGTTTTAAGTACGTTCTCTAAATATGAATCTAGTAATTGTTGAAAGTCCAGCAAAAGCAAAAACAATTAATAAATATTTAGGATCAGATTATACAGTTCTTGCAAGCTATGGACATATAAGAGATCTGCCTTCGAAAAATGGCTCTGTTGATCCTGAAAATGATTTTAAAATGATTTGGGAAGTAGATAGTTTTTCAAAAAAATATTTAAAAGAAATTACAGATAGTGCTAAAGATTCAAAAAAAATTATTCTAGCTACTGACCCTGACCGAGAAGGTGAAGCAATAGCTTGGCATGTAAAAGAGTTTCTTGAAGAAAAAAAATTATTAAAAGATAAAGAAGTTGAAAGAGTTGTTTTCAACGAAATAACAAAAAAAGCAGTTACAAATGGAATAGATAATCCAAGAAAAATAGAACCACATTTAGTTGATGCTTATATGGCAAGAAGAGCTCTAGATTATCTAGTAGGTTTTAATATCTCCCCCATTCTATGGACAAAATTACCAGGTTCTAAATCTGCTGGTCGAGTTCAGTCTGTAGCTCTAAGACTTTTAACCGAAAGAGAACAGGAAATAGAAGTTTTTCAACCTAAAGAATTTTGGACTTTAAATATAATTTTTAAAAATAACAAAAATGAAAAAATAAATACAACTATTTCACAATTAGATGGAAATAAGGTTGAGAAATTTTCATTTAAAAACAAACAAGATATTAGCGACGCTTTATCAAAAATAAAAAATAAAAAATATAATATAACAGATATAAGTTCAAAAACTTATAACAGAAATCCATCAGGACCTTTTACTACATCGACATTACAACAAACAGCATCGAGTAAACTTGGTTTTGGAGCATCAAGGACAATGCAAATTGCTCAAAGACTATATCAAGGAATTGATATTGAAGGTGAAACTGTAGGATTAATTACTTATATGAGAACAGATGGAACTAATATTTCAAAAGATGCGATAACATCTTTCAGAGATTTTATAATGCAGAATTATGGTGATAAATATTTACCAGAACAACCTCTAAATTATAGTGGCAAAAAAGCAAAGAATGCTCAAGAAGCTCACGAAGCTATACGTCCAACAGAAATAATTCGAAAACCAGAAGATATGAAAAAATACCTAAGTACTGATCAATATAAACTTTATAATTTAATATGGTCTAGATCTTTATCATCACAAATGCAGTCAGCCAAATTTGATAGAAAAACTATTACCATCAACTCAGATGATGATAAAAATATATTCAAAGCTAGTGGTTCAACATTAAAATTTGATGGTTTCCTTAAACTATATAAGATCGACGAAAATGATGATGACAATGAAAATATTTTGCCAGATGTTGAAAAAGGTGATGTAATGTTTGAAGATCATATTGATGAACAGCACTATACACAACCACCGCCTAGATATTCAGAGGCAAGTCTAGTTAAAAAATTAGAGGAGCTAGGAATTGGAAGACCATCTACTTATGCAAGTATTATTTCAGTAATAGCTAATAGAGGTTATGCTGACATAAATAATAAAAGATTTTTCCCAACTGATAGAGGGAAATTACTTTCTGCGTTTTTAGAAAAATTATTTACCAAATATGTTGATTATGATTTTACTGCAAAATTAGAAGATCAATTAGATGATATAACTTCAGGTAAAGAAAATTGGATAAAAGTTTTAGAGAATTTTTGGAAAGATTTTAATTCTAATGTTTCAGGTGTGAAAGAAAAAAGAACCAGAGAAGTATTAGACCTATTAAATGAAAGTCTTGGATCACTAATATTTGAGGTCGATAAGGATGGAAATATTGATAGAAAATGCAAGCTTTGTGAATCTGGGCAATTAAGTTTAAAAAATAGTTTTAGAGGTGGTGCTTTTATTGGGTGTTCAAATTATCCAGACTGCAAATTTACAAGACCACTATCAAAATCTAAAGCAGCACAACAATTGACACTAGCAGAACCTAAATTCATTGGAAAAAATGATAAAGGTAAAGATATTTATCTTAAAAATGGAAGATTTGGCCCATATTTGCAATTTGAAAAAGAAGTCATAGAGGAAGATGAAAAAACTAAAAAGAAAAAAAGAAAATTAAAGAAAGAAGAAAATAATTTAAAAAATGTTTCTATCCCTAAAGGAATTGAGATTGAAAATCTTGATTTAGAAAAGGCAAAATACTTATGCTCATTACCATTAAGTTTAGGTAAAAATCCTGAAAATGATAAGGATATTACTGTGAATGTTGGAAGATTTGGTCCTTACCTTAAATGTGAAAATAAATCTGCTAGGCTAGAAAATGTGGACGAATTATTCACAATTGGATTAAATAGAGCTGTTACATTAATTGCTGAAGCTAAACCAGGAAGAATTTCATCATCTATGATAAAAGATTTAGGAGAGCACCCTGAAGATAAAAAGCCAGTTAGAGTCATGAAAGGTCAGTATGGACCTTACATTAAATACAAATCTTTAAACGCGACTATACCTGAAGAAAAAGATCCTGTTGAATTAACTATGGAAGAAGCATTAATTTTAATTGAGAAAAGAAAAGAATACGATAGAAATAAAAAGAAAAAGAAAGGCAAATAATGTCAGCAGATGAAAATTTAAAGAATTTAAATATCAAATTGCCAAAAGCTAATGATCCTGTTGGATCATATGCTGCTACAAGAATATCTGGAAATTTACTATACATATCTGGTCAAATATCAATTGATGAGAATGGAAAATTAATTAAGGGAAAACTCGGAAAAGATTTTAATACTGAACAAGGTTATGAGGCAGCTAAAAGATGTGCATTAAGCATAATATCTCAAGCAAAAAAATCGTGTGGTGATGATTTATCCAAAATTAAATCATGTTTGAAACTTACTGGATATGTTAATTCTACTGATGATTTTACTGAGCAGCCAAAAGTCATAAATGGAGCCTCAGATCTAATAAAAAGTGTATTTGATGAAGCTGGCTCACACGCAAGAGCTGCTGTCAGCACTAATAGCCTTCCATTGGGTGTTGCAGTTGAAGTTGATGCAATATTTGATCTTAATTAATTATCTACCAATACTAAAATAATTTATTTTATTTTTTTTCATTTCAGAAGTTGAGTAAAGATTTCTCATATCAAAAACTTTAAAATTTCTTTTTTTTGTAATTTTTTTAAAGTTTAGTTGCTTAAATTCATTCCATTCTGTATGGATAATTATTAAATCTGCGCTTTTACAAGCATCTTTTATATTTTCAAAAAAGTTTATATTTTTAGATTTTAATTCCTTTTTCTTGCCGGTTGGTTCGTAATAATTTATATGTGCACCCCTCCTTATCAAAGATGGTATCATTTTTAATGAAGAGGACTCTCTCATGTCATCAGTACCTGGTTTAAAGGTAACACCCAAAAATGTAATATTTTTATTTTTAATTTTGTTATTCATTATTTTGCTAATTTTATTTAATAATAAATTATTTCTTTTATCATTTGAATTAATTACTGATTTTACAACTGAAAGATTTGTATTAAACATTCTACCAGTTGAAACGAGTGCCCTTGTATCCTTTGGAAAACATGATCCACCATAAGCTGGGCCAGCTCGTAGAAATCTGCTTCCAATCCTTTCATCTAAACCCATGCCAATTGCAACTTCTTTAACGTCTATGTTTGATTTTTCACATAAATTGGCTATTTCATTAATAAATGTAATTTTAGTTGCTAAAAAAGCGTTTGATGCATATTTAATTAGTTCTGCTGATCGTCTAGAAGTATGAAAATATCTTCCACCCTTCTTAATTAAAGGTAGATATAATTTTTTCATAATTTTATTTGCTTTATTGCTGTTAGTGCCGACAACAACTCTATCTGGGAATTGAAAATCTCTAATAGCTTCACCTTCTCTTAAAAATTCAGGATTAGATACAACATCAAACTTATTTTTATTTTTATTTGATTTTATAATTTTTGTTATTTTATCACCTGTGGTCACTGGAACAGTAGATTTAGTAACTATTATTTTATACCTATTTAGATTAGATTTTATACTTTTGGTAACCTTAAATACATAATTCAAATCAGCTTTATTATTTTTGGTAGGAGTTCCAACGCAAATAAATATGATATCTGACTTTTTTATTGAGCTAGAAATATCTGTTGTAAATAAAAGTCTTTTTTTTTTTAAATTTCTTACAACTAATTCTTGAAGACCAGGTTCATAAATTGGTACTATTCCTTTCTTTAATTTTTCTATAGTTTCTCTGTTAATATCAACACATGTAACTGTATTACCTAGGTCAGAAAAACAAGCCCCACTAACTAAACCAACATAACCAGATCCTATAATGCAAATTTTCATAGCTTAGAAATTTCGATTCCAGATTTAATATAACCTTTAATAGATCCACAATCTAAATAATTACCTCTAAATTTGTGTCCAATAAATAAATATTGATCTAATATCATTCGTCTTATTGCATCTGTAATATGTATTTCACCACCTTTACCTTTTTTTTGATTTTGTAAATAATGAAAAATTTTCTTTGATAATATATATCTACCTATTACTGCGTTATTTGAAGGTGCATCTTTAGTATTAGGTTTTTCAATTACATCTGCAATTTTAAAATTTAATTTGTCAATATTTTTTTTAATTGAATAAATTCCCCAACGATCTACATTATTTTTTTTAACTTTCATGCTAGCCATTACAGAACCTTTTAATTTTTTATGAATTTTTATCATATCTTTTGAGCAATTCTTTTTCATAATTAAATCATCAGGTAACAACATTAAAAAATAATCATTTTTTATAAACTTTTTTGTTTTGAGTACAGCATCACCAGTCCCCATGGGTTTATTCTGATAAACAAATTTGATTTTTTTTCTAAAAAAAAGAATTTTTTTATACTCTTTAATTATTCTTGGATCTTTCTTTTTTTTAATAATTGATTTGTAAAAATTATCATTATTGAAATATTTCCTTATCATCTCTTTTTTTTTTGAAATAATAAAAATTATTTCACTTACACCAGCTTCAATACATTCATCTAAAATATACTCAATACCTGGTTTTCCATTTATTGGGAGCAGTTCTTTAGGAAAAACACTTGTTAAAGGTAGCAAACGTGTACCCAAACCGGCAAGAGGAATAATAGCTTGTTTAATCATTAAGATGTTTTACTTATAATCATATTTATTAAAAATGAAAATTTTAAAAAATATTTTTGAACTAAATAAGGCAGTAAAAAATTACAAAAATGTTGGATTTGTACCTACAATGGGGGGAATTCATAAAGGCCACGTATCTTTAATAAAAATTTCACAAAATAATAACAAAGAAACGATAGTAAGTATTTTCGTCAATCCAACACAATTTAATCAAAAAAAAGATTTTAAGAATTATCCTAGAAATATAAGAAAAGATATTTCAATATTAAAAAAACTAAAAGTTAATTATTTGTTTTTACCCGAGGTCAATGAAATTTATAAAAATAGAATGAAGAATTTTAAACTTAATAAATCTGATAAAATTTTATGTGCTAAATATAGAAAAGGTCATTTTGAAGGTGTATTAAACGTTATGAATAGATTGTTATCTATTGTTAAATCTAAGTTTGTTTATATGGGTGAAAAAGATTTTCAACAATACATGTTAATTAAAAGAATATTAGGTAAAAAATATAAAATAAATATTGTTGGTTGTCCTACCATTCGAGAAAATAATAAAATTGCTTTATCCACAAGAAACAAATTGTTAAATAAATCATACATAAAAAAAGCATCAAAAATAGCCATCAAATTAGATAAATTAAAAAAATTATCAAAAATGAATAAATTTGTGGATTTGTCAAAATCCAAATATGAACTTGAAAATAAATTCAAAATTAAAATTGATTATCTTGAATTTAGAGATGAGAAAAAAATGAAATTAGATAATTTTAAATCTAAATACAGACTATTTATTGCCTATCATATTAATGGAGTAAGATTAATTGATAATTTTTGATTATAAGAAATAAGCTCCTACACCTAAGAAAGATACAAATCCAATTACATCTGTTATTGTCGTAACAAATACACTAGAAGAAATTGCAGGATCAATTTTCATTTTATTTAATGTTACAGGTACTAGAATACCAAAAAGACCAGCAACTATCATAGTTAAAACCATTGAAATTGAGATTATTAGGGAGAGCTGGATATCATTAAACCATAGTTGAACTATCAAAGAACTTATAATTGCAAAAATAACTCCATTTAAAACTCCAATATTGAATTCTTTAATAATATTATTCGTAAAATTATTTTTTGTTAAATCCTGTGTCGCTAAAGATCTTACTGTGACAGCCAATGTTTGCATGCCAGCGTTACCACCCATTGATGCAACAATTGGCATTAAAAAAGCCAATACTACCATTTGTTCTATAGTAGCACCAAATAGACTAATGCAATAAGTTGCTAGAAAAGCAGTAAACAAGTTTAATAACAACCAATTAAATCTTCTCTTAGTTTTTGTTATTACTCCATCAGTTATTTCTTCATCACCTACTCCAGCTAATCTAAGTGCGTCCTCTTCAGCTTCCTCTTTTAATACTGTCAGAACATCATCATAAGCTATCATTCCAACTAATTTGTCAGACTTATCCACCACAGCTGCTGAACTCAAATTATAATTTTCAAATAAATTACCGACTTCCTCTCTGTCCATATCAACTGGTATTAAAGTTTGAGATTCGGCCATTATAGACATCATTTTTGTGTCTCTTGGCGTTCTTAATACTCTTGAAGATGGAACTGTACCAATGGGTTTGAATTCTTGATCAACTATAAATATTTCTAAAAATTCTTCAGGAAGTTCTTTATTTTCTCTCAAATAATCTATCGTTTGTCCAACAGACCAGTTACTTGGTATAGCTGTAAATTCACGCTGCATTAATCTAGCAGCAGAATCTTCAGGATAACTTAAGCTTTCAAGTAATGCAAATCGGTCTTTTGGAGGTAATGAACTAAGGATTGTATTTTTATCTTTTTCATCAACATTTTCTAAAATCTTAATTGCATCATCTGACTCTAAATTTTTTAGTATGTTAACAATTGAATCAGATGATAAATAAGCAATCATCTCAGATTGAATCGACTCATTTAATTCAACAAAAACTTCAGGATCAACTTTGAAACTATTTAATTTTATTAAATTTTCTCTATCATTTTGACTTAAATGTTCAATTATATCAGCAGCATCTGCTGGATGCATAGCATTGAACGAATTTGTAATAAATCCAGCATCATTTGAGGCAATTTTATCTGTGACAACTTTGATGAATTCTTTATTAAATTCAAAGTTAACTTTTTTATCTTTTATTTTTTTCACTATAGTCATAAAATTTACCTATAATTTAGTTGGCACTATTAATACAAAATAAAAATAATACAAATTTATAATGACAATAGAGATCAAAAAGTCAGTAAAACCAATAAAATATAAATCCGCGATAGATATACTTGAAGATAGATTGGAGCAAATCAAAGTAAATAAAAATAAAGAACTTATTTGGATACTTGAACATGAAGAGATTTATACAGGTGGAACAAGTTTTAGTGATAATGAGATTTTAGATAAATCGATAAACTTAATTAGAACGAATAGAGGTGGAAAAATAACATATCATGGTCCTGGCCAATTAGTTTTTTATTTTGTGATTGACCTAAACAAAAGAGGTAAAAATATAAAAAAAATTATAAATGCAATCGAAAAGACAATTATAGATACTTTAAAAAATTATAATATAAAGTGTTTTGCTGATAGAAAAAATATTGGAATTTGGTTTGAGCACAAATCTGGTAAAATAGATAAAATTGCTGCAATAGGTATAAAAGTAAAGAAATGGATTGCTTATCACGGTTTTGCATTAAATATTTCTAATGATCTTAATGTATATAAAAAGATAGTTCCTTGTGGAATTAGAGATAGAGGGGTCTCAAATTTAAATAAGATTAAAAAACAAAATTATAAAAATATTGAGAATGAATTGATAAAAAATTTTTTATCAAATATTAAAAATTAAGTCTTTTAATTTTTAACAAATTTCTAAAATAATCTGGAGGTGTGGCTCTAAAAGTATATTTTTTCTCATTTATTTTAAATTTTATTTCATAAGAATGTAACATTAAATTTTTATTATTTATTTTTGAGTTATTTATTGAATTATATTTTTTATCTCCAATAATAGAGTTTCCTAAATTAAATAATTGTTTTCTTAGTTGGTGTTTTCTTCCTGTAATTGGATTTAGCTGAATGAATGTTGCATTATTATTTTTATCTAAGATTTCATATTTTGTTTCAGCTTTTTCAACAATTTTTTTTTTATTTTCAAATCTTATCAAATCATCATTTAACATACCTTTATCGGTTAAAATTAACTCACCATTACATATTGCTAAATAGGTTTTATAAACCTTTCTTAGTCTAAAAAGTGAAGTAAGTAGTTGGGCTGTTTCCCTATTTTTTGCAATTATAAAAACACCAGAAGTATCCTTATCTAATCTATGAACAGAATAAGGTTTCTCATCTCTAAATAAATTACTTTTTGCAAATATATCAATTATATTTTTTTTAGACTTTGTGCCACCCTGCACTGAAATTCCTGATTGTTTATTTAGAACAACAAAATTATCATTATTTTCAATAATTAAATCTTCATTTTCTTTTATAATTTCATTACTTGGATTATATTTTTTTTTGAGTTGCTCAATTTTTTCCTCAAAATTTAAATTATAAATATTAAGTTTGTCACCAGTTTTAACTTTTTGGGAGCTTTTTACTTTTTTTTGATTTAATTTTAATTTTCCATTTCTTAGGTTTTTTTCAATAAGTCCTTGTGGAATTTTTCCTAAATGATTTCGAATAAATCTATCAATACGCATATCGTTAAAAGATTTATCTACGTTAATTGATTTTTTCATTTTTATTTTAATTTTTTGCAACTATTGTTTTCTTCATCTAGCTTAAGGTCTTTGCATTTTTTACCTATAGCTATGGCGTCATAATATACAACTGTATCTGCTCTTTTTGGAGGATTGCCTTTATGGATTATATTAAACCTATTAATATTGCTTTTGTATATTCCAAACTTCATATACGACTGTTTGCTTATATTATTATTAGTCAATCCATTGTAATTAACTACAAGTTTGTTATTAGCCCAAATCTTAATAAAACTCTTATTTGGCCAATCAACAAATTCTATATTAATAACAAAATCATTCCATTTACCTTTTACATTGTTTGCTTCTAAAATTTTATAAGTGTCAAAACCTCCAAAACTATGATTTACAAAATCTGTCCATTGTAAATCTCCATTTGGAGCTATTCTAAACATAAAATTTACTGGACCCGCTTTTGAATGTATTTGCCATATAGTATTACTTATAGGAATAGTAAATTCACTATTGTCAGGGATATAAATGCTAAATTTAAACCATGTATTTTTAGACTTTAATCCTAACATGCTGACTTCAGATCTTTCTCTAAAGGTATTGCACTCGTCCGATTTTCTTTGTTGACCACAATCACCATCACCATTTTTAAATTTCCAAGCAATTTTGCCAGATCTAACAATTTTATTTTGAATTAATAATCCATCTTTAGGAAAATTATATAAAGGTGACAGGTGCATTCTGCATTTGGTTTTTTTTCCATGACTCCATTGACAGTCAATATTTGATAAGTCTATTAAATCTTTTTCATTATCTAAATTAAACCAAGGCATATTATCGTTATCTAAGGTATAAAATTTTAACCCATCAATTTTTGGTGGATTTGCTTTTAAATTATTAGTTATAAAAAAAAATATTATAATTATTTGAAAAATTATATTTTTCATTTAGTTAATATAAAATACTAGATGATTGTTTTACAACATCAATTAAATAAAATATGAATTAAAGACTAAGCTGTAGCTTGCTTTTTGTCTTCTACTTTTGACGTATCTTTAGTTTGGCTCTTTTTCTTTTTATCAACTCTTTTTGCTTCAATATCTCTGTCTACAAACTCTATTACTGCCATTGGTGCATTATCACCATATCTAAATCCAGCCTTTATAATTCTAGTGTATCCACCTTTTCTATTTTCATATCTCTTAGAAAGAGTTTTTTTAACTTTGTTTGTAGATTTAAGGTCTTGTAACTTTGAGATTAATGTTTTTGTATTAGATAAAGTATTTTTTTTGCCTAGTGTAATGATTTTGTCTGCTTGAGGCTTTAAAACTTTAGCTTTTGGTAAAGTAGTTGTTATTTGCTCATACTTTATTAATGAATTAAGCATATTTTTAATTAAAGCTTTTCTATGTTCTGAAGTTCTGTTGAGCTTTTTATAGCCCATTTTATGTCTCATTAGATAGCTTCCTCTAGTTTTTTAGATAATTCAGCGATATTATCTGGTGGCCAGTTTGGAATTTCCATTCCAAGATATAATGACATTCCTGTCAAAACTTCTTTAATTTCATTTAACGATTTTCTTCCAAAATTAGGTGTTCTTAACATTTCCCCTTCTGATTTTTGAACTAAATCACCAATATATATAATATTATCGTTTTTTAGACAGTTCATTGATCTTACAGAAAGCTCTAACTCATCAACTTTTCTTAACAAATTCTTATTAAATTCTGGCTCTGAAGGTTGCTCTTTAACAATAACTTCTTGTGGTTCATCAAAATTAACAAACATTCCTAGTTGATCTTGGAAAATTCTCGCTGAATAAGCTACCGCATCTTCTGCTGAAATTGACCCATTTGTTTCAACTTCCATTGTTAATTTATCATAATCTAATGCTTTTCCTTCTCTAGCAGTGCTCACTGAGTAAGATACTTTCTTAACTGGACTAAATAAGGAATCTATTGGAATTAAACCTAGAGGTGGTTCCTCAGGTTTATTCATATCTGCTGAGACATATCCTTTTCCAGTTCCTACTGTCATTTCCATATGAAACTTAGTATTTTCGTCTAAGTTACATATAACTAAATCTGGATTTAATATTTCAATATCAGCAACGGAGGTTATATCAGAAGCTTTAATCTCTCCAGGACCTTTTGCATCAAGTATTAATTTTTTTGCCTCATCTGATGAACTTTTAAGAGCTAAAGATTTTACATTTAATACAATATCTGTAACATCTTCTCTCACACCTTTAATTGATGTAAATTCATGTAATACTCCATCGATTTGAATTGACGTAACTGCAGTACCTCTAATTGATGATAAAAGAATTCTTCTTAATGAATTGCCCAGAGTTAAACCATAACCTTTTTCTAATGGCTCAGCAGTAATTTTTGCAAAAGAACTATCATCACTTATTTGAACATCTAATTTTGCTGGTTTAATTAATGATTTCCAGTTTTTAGTATTGACTTCAGCTTGTTCCATTAAACTCTCCTTTTTTTTGGTGGTCTCGTACCATTATGTGGCATTGGTGTTGTATCTTTAATTGATATAATTTTAAATCCTCTTGCTTGTAAGGCTCTTAATGCTGTTTCTCTACCTGAACCAGGTCCTTTAACTTCAACAGATAATATTTTCATACCAACATCTAAAGCTTTTGCTGCAGCAGCATCAGCAGCAACTTGAGCAGCATATGGTGTTGATTTTCGAGAACCTTTGAATCCTTTTTGTCCAGCAGATGCCCAGGAAACAACATTACCATTTGTATCAGCGATTGAAACTATAGTATTATTAAAAGTGGATTGGACATATGCAATTCCATTCAAAATATTTTTTTTGCCTTTTTTCTTCTTGGAATATGAACTTTTTTTAGACTTAACTTCTAATTTCTGTTCCTTGTTTTCAGTAACTTCTTTTTTCATTATTTTTTAAGTGGTGTTAATTTTTTTCCCGCGATAGCTATAGCTTTACCTTTTCTTGTTCTAGAATTACATCTTGTTCTTTGTCCTCTGACAGGAAGTTTTTTTCTATGTCTAGATCCTCTATATGTCGCAAGATCGATTAATCTTTTTATACTAAGTGATGTTTCTCTTCTTAGGTCACCTTCAACAGTAAATTTTTGATCAATGTACTCTCTAATTTTCAAAATTTGATCATCTGTTAATTCATTAACTCTTTTTGATTTTGGTATTTCTAAATCAGTACAAATTTGTTGAGAAAATTTATTTCCAATACCATAAATATATGTAAGTCCAATATGAACTAATTTATTTTGTGGTATGTTTACACCTGCAATACGAGCCATAATTTTGTGATAAATTGTGCCTTTTATATAAGAAGATTAGTCAAAGTCAACGCCTTAAACATTCAAAAAAGTCTCTATTTTGCTGGTAATTTGGTTAATTTCCATTGATCCATCAATCTCATGAAAATTTGAATTTTTAGAATAGTAATCTAATACTGGTCTTGTTGTTTCTATATAAGTGTCATATCTTTTCAATATCGTGTCTAAATCATCGTCGGATCTTTTTTCTATTATTTTTCTTTTTTTTATTCTCTCTATGATTGTTTCTTTATTTACATTTAAAAAAAAAATGTGATCTATTTTCTGATTTGATCCATTTAATAACAAATCTAAATTTTTAGCTTGGCTTAAAGATCTAGGATAACCATCAAATATTAATTTTTCTTTTTTGTTTTGGTCAAATACATATTTTTTTAAAAGATTATTAACAATTTCATCACTTACAAATTTTCCTTCGTTCATATTATTAATAATTTTTCTTCCAATTTCAGTGTCTTTTTTTATTTCTTCTCTTAAAATATCACCAGTTGAAATTTGAAATCCATTAAGTTTTTTTACTAGATACTTAGCTTGAGTTCCTTTACCAGCACCTGGTGGACCAAACAATATAATATTCACCTATCTACCAAATTTAGTTTTTTTAATGAGTTGTTCATATTGAGAACTCATCATCCTTGTTTGAATTTGTGTTACAGTATCAATTGCGACTACTACAACAATTAAAACTGATGCGCCACCCAAGTAAAATGGAATTGGATAATTTGCAATTAGGAATTCTGGCATTAAACAGACTAATGCGAGATATAATGCTCCAATTGTAGTTAATCTTGTTAGTATTGTATCTATATAAAGTGCAGTGCTTTCTCCTGGTCTAATTCCTGGAATAAATCCACCATATTTTCTTAAATTTTCTGCGGTCTCAGTTGGATTAAAAGTTATAGAAGTATAAAAAAAAGTAAAAAATATGATCCCTGACGCATAAAGTATCATATACAGTGGTTGACCTTGAGAAAAATATGATGAAATGTTTAAAAATGTTTCATTTTGCGAGACATTAAAGTTTGAAAAAGTTACTGGAAGTAATAACAAAGCTGAAGCAAAAATAGCAGGTATTACACCTGCTGAATTAATTTTTAAAGGTAAATGTGAAGAGTCTCCTCCATACATTTTATTACCCATTTGCCTCTTAGGATAATTTATAAGAATTTTTCTTAATGCTCTTTCCATAAATACAATAAACATTATTGTTGCTACAAGTAACAAAAATATGAAAATTATCATTACTGTTGAGATTGCTCCGGTTCTTCCTAATTCAAAGGTTGTTACTAGGGCTCGTGGAATTTCAGCCACAATACCAGAAAAAATTATTAATGAGATACCATTACCAATGCCTCTCTGTGTTATTTGTTCACCAAGCCACATTAAAAATATAGTTCCAGCAACAATTGTCGTTACTGTTGAAATTTTAAAAAATATTCCTGGATTAATCACTAAATCTGCAGAGGATTCTAATCCAACAGCTAATCCATAACCTTGTATAGTTGCTAACAATACAGTTCCATATCTGGTGATTTGAGTAATTTTTTGTCTTCCTATTTCCCCTTGTGCCTTTAAATTTTTAAAATATTCTGAAACTCCTGTAAGTAATTGGACAATAATAGATGATGATATATATGGCATTATTCCAAGAGCAAAAATTGCCATTCTACTTACTGCACCCCCTGCAAAAACGTTAAACATTCCTAATAAGCCCTTTTGGTTACCTTCCATCATTATTTGAAGTTGATCTGGATCAATTCCAGGAAGAGGCACAAAAGTACCCAATCTATAAACTGCTAAAACAAGTAGTGTAAATAATATTCTATTTCTTAAATCGTTGGATTGTGTTGAAGCACTCATTATTTAGATTGATTTTTGAGAGTAATTTGACCACCAGCTTTTTCAATTTTTTCTTTTGCAATCTTAGAAGAATAATCAGCTTCAATATCAATTTTAGCATTAAAATCACCATTCGATAATACTTTAATCTTACTTACTGATTTTCTAAATAATTTAGATCTTTTAAATGTTTCAATATTTATTTTTCCCTCTATTTTGATTTTTTTTGTATCTATAAGCTTTTGTAAATATCCTAAATTTATTACAGCAACGTCACTTTTGTTTACTGGGTTAAAACCTCTCTTAGGTAATCTTCTGTATAATGGCATTTGACCACCCTCAAAGCTTTTTATAGCTACACCAGATCTTGATTTTTGACCTTTTACACCTCTTCCAGAAGTTTTTCCTTTACCAGATCCTATGCCTCTTCCAACACGAATTTTTTTTGTTTTGACAGAGCTAAGTGTATTTAAAGTAGTCATTATCCTCTTTTTCCAATTATTTCAGAAATTTTTTTATTTCTAAGATTTGATATATTTTTTGGTGAATTCTGCTTAGATAATGCTTTTATACATGCTCTAATTACATTGTGAGGATTTGCAGTACCTAATGATTTTGCAACTATATCCTTTATGCCAAGAACTTCGCAAACAGCTCTTACTGGGCCACCCGCAATTATACCAGTTCCTTTTGGAGCAGATCTTAACTTAATTTTTCCTGCACCATCTTTTCCATAAATATCATGATGAATTGTTCTTCCGTCCCTAAGTGGAATTTGGATTAGTTTTCTTCGAGCAAGTTCGTTTGCTTTTTTTATTGCATCTGGAACTTGTTTTGCTTTTGCATGCGCGATGCCAATTTTGCCATTCTGATTACCAACTACAACCAAGGCAGAAAAACCAAATCTTCTTCCACCTTTAACAACTTTAGTTATTCTGTTAATGTGGACTAATTTTTCAACAAATTCTGTATTTTTTTCCATACTTTAAAATTCCATTCCATTTTTTCGTAATGTTTCAGCAAAAATTTTAACTCTACCATGATATTTATAAATACCTCTATCAAAGTAAATTTTTTTGATATTTTTTTCATTTGCTTTCTTTGCTAGCATTTCTGCAACGATGGTTGATAGTTCTGTTTTATTTTTTTTTTGACCTTTAATTCCCTTTTCTATTGATGATGAAGAAACTAAAGTAATATTTTTTACATCATCTATAATTTGAGCACTTATATTTTTTGATGATCTTGAAACACTTAATCTATATCGATTTTTTGAAACACTTTTTAGTTTTTTTCTAACTCTAAATTTTTTTCTTTCAATTGTATTTAATCTCATTATTTTTTCTTACCTTCTTTTCTTAGAATATATTGTCCTTTTTCTTTTATTCCTTTCCCTTTGTAAGGTTCAGGAGGTCTAAGACTTTTTATTTGAGATGCAACCATACCTACTTGTTGTTTGTTTGAGCCACTTATTTTTAAAGTTGTTTGTTTTTCAACGGCTATCTTAATACCCTCTGGAATATCATAATTAATGTCATGACTAAATCCTAGCTGCATATTTAGAACATTTCCTTTTAAAGCTGCTCTGAAACCAACTCCTGTAAGTTCAAGTATTTTTTCATAACCACTACTTGCTCCAATAATAGCATTATTAAGTAAGCTTCTATTCATGCCCCATAATCTTTTAGATGTATCATCAAGTTTTTTAGGTTTGATTGACACGTCTTTACCTTCATTAATATTAAGCTCAAACATTTCTAAATCTAATTTTATAGCTTGTTTACCTAGTGGACCTTCAATATTAATTATATTACCAGATAATAAAACTTTTACTTTATCTGGAATTGGTATGTTTATTTTTCCTATTTTAGACATTAAAATACCTTACAAATAATTTCACCACCAAGTTTTTTCTTTCTTGCATCGACATCAGTCATTACACCTTGTGGTGTGGATACAATTGCAATGCCAAGGCCATTATTTATTTTTGGTAGACTGCTCGCGCTAGAAAAAATTCTTCTACCTGGTTTGGAAATTCTTTCAATAGTATTTATAACTGGATTTCCTGAGTTATATTTTAAGTTAATTTCAATTGAAGGTTTTTTGTCATCATTGATTTTGTAGTCTATAATGTAACCTTCAGACTTTAATACATCAGCAATTTTAGCCTTAAATTTTGAGGATGGTAATGAAACTTTATTGTGATTTCTCACTTGTGCATTTTTAATTCTTGCTAACATATCACCTATTGGATCACTTAAACTCATATTTTCCTTTCTACCAGCTCGATTTTACCATACCAGGAATTTTACCTTCTAAACCAAGTTGTCGAAGGGCTATTCTTGAAATTTTTAATTTTCTGTAAACACCGTGTGGTCTACCTGTTATTTGACACCTATTCATAACTCGAACTTTTGCAGAATTACGTGGTAATTTTGACAGCTTTTGCTGAGCTTTAAATCGTTCTTCTAAAGATAATTTTTTATCCATTATTATTTTTTTTAATTTCAATCTTTTCTTATAAAATTTGTCTGACAACTTTATTCTTCTGTTATTCTTATTTATTGCACTCATTTTAGCCATTAATTGCTCCTTTTTTCTCTAAATGGAAAATTTAAATGTTTTAATAATTCAAAACTGTGTTCCACTTTTTCTGATTTAATAACTATTGTAATGTCTAAACCTCTAATTTTGTCAACTTTATCAAAATTTACCTCTGGAAATATGATATGTTCTTTAACTCCAAAAGTATAATTTCCAAATTTATCAAAACCGTTTGGACTTAATCCTCTAAAATCTTTTATTCTTGGTAATGCTATATTTGTTAGTCTATCAATAAATTCGTACATCTTATTTTTTCTTAATGTTACCTTCAAACCAGAGTTAGAATTTTTTCTAGTTTTAAAATTTGCAATAGATTTTTTGAATTTTGTTACAACTGGCATTTGACCTGTAATATTTGCTAGATCCTCTTGACACGATTTTAAAATTTTTTGATCATTTCCATCAAGACCTAAACCCATATTTAAAACAATTTTTTGTATTTTTGGACCCATATATAAATTTTTATAACCAAACTTTTCTTTTAATGCTGGCTCAATATTTTTAGTTATGTTTATTTTTAATCTAGGTATCATTATTTTTTAGCCTCATTTTTATTTTTAATGTTAAAGATTGCTATATTCGAGAGATGTATGAAGTTTTCTTTAGAAACTATTCCACCTTTCTTTTCTTTTGTAGTTTTCACATGTTTTTTTACCATGTTAATACCTTTAACTTTTGCCCTGTTATTTTTTCTGTCAATTTCAATAACATCTCCATCTTTATTTTTATCTTTACCGCTCAATATTTTTACTTTCACACCTTTTTTAATCATTATAGTACCTCTGGTGCCAACGAAATTATTTTCATTTGCCCTCTATTTCTTAATTCTCTAGTTACAGGTCCAAAAATCCTTGTGCCTATTGGCTCTCCTTTATCGTCTGTCAGAACAGCTGCATTATTATCAAATCTTACTTTAGATCCATCATTCCTATGAATTCCTTTTTTAACTCTAACAACAACAGCTTTATGAACCGCACCTTTTTTAACTTTTCCTTTTGGAATTGCCTCTTTAACTGCTACAACTATAGTATCACCAATACTTGCATATCTTCTTTTAGATCCACCCAATACTTTTATGCATTCAATCTTTTTTGCTCCAGTGTTGTCTGCAACAAATAATTCTGTCTGAACTTGTATCATTTGGAAACTCCTTTTACTTCAAATTTTTTTGACTTTGAGTAAGGTTTACACTCTTGTATTGATACTTTATCACCATTTTTATATTTATTCTCTTCGTCATGAACACTATATTTTTTTCTAGCTTTAATTACTTTTTTTAATACTGGATGTTGATATTTTCTCTCAACTAAAACTGTTATAGTTTTATTTGGTTTATCACTGACAACTATTCCATTTAATACTTTTTTAGGCATCTTTTCTCACTACTAATGTTTTTAATCTCGCAATATTCTTCTTCGTTTCACTTATTTTTGATGGACTTTTTATCTGGCCATTAATTTTTTGAAATCTAAAATTAAAAAGATCTTTTTTTAATTTTTCAATATCTTTCAAAGCTTGTTCTTTAGTCATTTTTTTTATATCACTTTTTTTCATCTAAATTCTCTTAATAAATTTACATTTAATTGGAAGTTTTGCGGATGCTTTGTATAATGCTTCTCTAGCGATTTCTTCTGTTACTCCATCAACCTCAAATAAAATTCTTCCTGGTTTAACTCTGCATGCCCAAAATTCAGGTGAGCCTTTTCCTTTACCCATTCTTACCTCTGTAGGTTTTTTTGATACAGGTATATTAGGAAACATTCTTGTCCAAACTCTTCCTTGCCTTTTCATGTGTCTTGTTAATGCTACTCTAGCTGCCTCAATCTGTCTCGATATAATTCTTTCTGGCTGGACTGCTTTTAATCCAAAAGAACCATAATTCATAGCATTACATCTAGAAGCATTACCATGAATTCTTCCTTTATGTGCTTTTCTAAACTTTGTTCTAGTTGGTTGTAACATTATTATGTTTTGTTCCTTTCCTGGCTAAATTCTTTTGTAAAAATTTCTCCTTTATAAATCCAAACTTTTATTCCAATTATTCCATAAGTTGTCAAAGCTTCTGCTTCAGCATAATCAATATCTGCTCTTAAAGTATGTGATGGAATACTTCCATCTCTTAACCATTCTGTTCTTGCAATTTCGTTTCCTCCAAGTCTACCACTACAAGACACTTTAATTCCTTTTGCTCCTAATCTTAATGCAGATTGCATTGCCCTCTTCATTGCTCTCCTGTATGAAACACGCTTGACTAACTGTTGAGCAATGTTCTCAGCTACTAAAAATGAATTTGTCTCAGGTTTTTTAACTTCCTTAATATTTAGGACTATTTCATTTGCGCTCAATCTTGATAATTTCCCTTTAATTTTTTCTATATCACTACCCTTTTTTCCAATTACAAATCCAGGTCTAGAAGTATAAATTGTTACAAAACATTTTTTTGCTGATCTCTCTATCATAACTTTTGAAACACCTGAATTGATAACATTTTTTTTAATAAATTCTCTGATTTTAAAATCTTCAATTAAATAATTGCCAAAATCTTGTTTCTTTGCATACCAAACGGAATCCCATCCTCTATTGATACCTAATCTTAAACCTACTGGATTAACCTTTTGTCCCATGTTCTTTCTCTTTTTGTTTCATTTGTTCGCTCAAAACTATTGTTACATTTGAGTACGGTTTCATTATTTCTGCAGCTCGACCTTTTGCTCTAGCTCTAAATCTTTTCATTATTACCTGTTTTCCACAGAAAGCTTCTTTAACTACTAAATTGTCAATATCGTATTGAAAATTATTTTCAGCATTAGCCACTGCGGAAGAGATTGTTTTTTTTACATCTTTAGAAATTCTTTTTTCTGAGAAAGACAGATCTCTAATCGCAATTTCTACCTTTTTACCAACTATTGATTTAAGTATAGGTTTTAATTTTCTTACACTAGATCTTACGTTCTTATTTGTTGATCTAACTTGCTTTAAATTTATATCTTTATTTTTAATCATATTTATTTTTTATCAGCTCCTTTAGCTCCGCCCTCAACTTTTGCTTTTTTATCAGCAGGCGTATGACCAAAAAACTGTCTTGTTGGAGCAAATTCTCCAAATTTGTGTCCCACCATGTCTTCAGATACAGTTATTGGTATAAATTTTTTACCGTTATAAATTAAAAAACTAAATCCTACGAAGTCAGGTATTATTGTAGACTTTCTAGACCAAGTTTTGATTGGTTTTTTATTAGGATCATTTTTAATCTTTTCAACTTTTTTAATTAAACTTTCCTCAACAAACGGTCCTTTCCAAACAGATCTTGCCATAAATTAAGCTCTCTTCTTCTTTCTTCTTCTTATTATAAATTTATCAGTTCTTTTATTATCTCTTGTTTTTAATCCTTTAGCTGATTGTCCTGTAGGAGAAACAGGATGTCTACCACCTGCAGATTTTCCTTCACCACCACCATGAGGGTGATCCACTGGATTTTTAACAACTCCTCTGGTATGTGGTCTTCTTCCTAACCATCTTGATCGTCCAGCTTTACCAATTTTAATATTTTTTTGATCTGGATTAGATAATACTCCAATTGTAGCCAAAGCTCTTGAATCTATTTTTCTAACTTCCCCTGAAGTCATTTTTATAATTGAGTAATTTCCATCAATGCCTGAGATCGTTACAGAAGAACCAGCTGCTCTTGCTATTTTTCCACCAGCTCCAGGTTGTATTTCAACATTGTGTATATCAATACCTACCGGAATGTCCTGTAATGGTAAACAATTTCCTATTTTAATTTCTGAAGAAGAGCCATTTTGAATATGATCACCAACTTTTATTTTTTGTGGAGCAAGATAATAGAATTTTTGATTGTCTTCAAATTTAACTAACATTATATGGCATGATCTGTTTGGATCATATTCAATTCTTTCCACAGTAGCTTTCATATCGTTCTTTTTTCTATAAAAATCAATTTTTCTATACTTGTGCTTATGTCCTCCACCATGATTTCTAGATGTTATACGACCATAATTATTTCTTCCTTTTGAAGAATAGTTTGCACTTGTTAGCGGCTTATAAGGCTTACCTTTCCATAAACCTTCTCTACTAGTTAAAATAGTACCTCTAGTAGATTTCGTGTAAGGTTTGAATGTTTTTAAAGCCATAATTTAAATACCTGTTGTTAAGTCAATATTTTGACCTTTTTTAAGGGTAATAATTGCTTTCTTAAAACCCTTCTTTTTAACTTTTTTTCCTCTAGTAGATTTAATTAGTGTTTTTTTATTAATAATATTAATTTTCGTTACATTGACTTTAAAAATTTTTTCAATTGATCCTTTTAAAGTTTTTTTGTTAGCACTTTGAGGTACCTTAAAAACAATTTTATTTTGTTCTGATAAATTTGTTGATTTTTCAGTCACAACAGGAAACAAGATTTTATCGTATAAGCTTAGTTTATCCATTATTGATACCTTTTTTCCAATTCTTTAACTGAACTCTCAGTAAAAATAATTTTTTTATATTTAACTAAATCAAATGCACTGAAATGACTTGCGTCTGTTAATTTGACATTTGGAATATTTTTTGTTGACCTTAAGATATTATCCTTTGATTTTGTATCCAAAATTAACAAAGAGTTATTTGCATCAAACTTCTTTAAAAGTTCAAACATTTCTTTTGTTTTTTCAATTTTTTTTCCAAAATCATCAAAAATAATTAAGTTATTCGATTTATTTTTTTCAGTAATAAGTGAGGCTATACTCATTTTTTTTTCACTCTTATTCATCTTTCTAGTTTTATAATTATCTTGACCTTTTGGTCCATGAGCTATTCCCCCACCGACAAATATAGGAGCCTTTTTGCTAGAGTGTCTTGCATTACCAGTGCCTTTTTGTGAATAAATTTTAGAAGTTGAGCCTGTAATCTCATTTCTTTGCTTTGTCTTTGCTTTTCTACCTTTAAAGTTAGCATTTAATTTATATATAACACCACTTACCAATTGATTATTAACTTTAGCACTAAAAATTTTATCTAGCACTTCTATACTCTGTTTTTTACCATCAATACTTAATTTATCTATTTTCATCTATTTTTTCTTTTTATCAGCTGATTTTTTTTGTTTTTCAATTTGCTCAATTTTTTCTTCAATTGACATTCGATTAATATTTTTGACTGATTTTTTAATTAAAACCTCTGTATTTTTTGATCCAGGAATAGAACCTTTTAAATATAGCAAATTGTTTTCTTTGTCAGTTTTTATAACTTCAATATTTTGTATAGTTCTAATTTTATCTCCCATATGACCAGCCATTTTTTTACCTTTAAAAACCTTTCCTGGATCTTGTCTTTGGCCTGTTGAACCATGCGATCTATGTGAAATTGAAACACCGTGAGTAGCTCTTAATCCACCAAAATTATGTCTTTTCATTGCTCCTGCAAATCCTTTACCAATTGTCTTTGACTTAACATCCACAAATTTAACATTTTCAAAAATTTCCAATCCTATTTCATTTCCTTCTTTGAAGTTTTCAATATTTTCTAATCTGAACTCTTTAAGTGTTTTTTTTGGCTCAGTATTTTTTTTGGCAAAATAACCTTTCATAGCTTTGGTTAATTTTGAGTTTTTTATATTTCCAAATCCTATTTGGACTGCGCTATATCCACGGTTTTGTTTGTTTATAACGTTTATTACTCTTCCAATTTCTACTTTTAACACAGTAACTGGAATTGATTGACCAGTTTTAAAAAATTCTCTAGACATTCCAATTTTTTTTCCTATCAAAGCTAAATTATCCATTATATTTTAATCTCCACATCTACTCCTGATGCTAAATCAAGTTTCATTAGTGCTTCAACTGTTGCAGGTGTCGGTTCAATAATATCAATCAATCTTTTATGAGTTCTTGTTTCAAATTGTTCTCTACTTTTTTTATCAATATGTGGTGATCTTAAAACGGTGTATCTCTCTATTTTTGTAGGTAGAGGAATTGGGCCCTTAATATTAGCTCCTGTCCTTTTGACAGTATTTACGATCTCTTCAGTAGACTGATCCAAAACCTTATTATCGTAAGCTCTTAATTTTATTCTAATATTTTGTTTATCCATATTTAACCTGTTTTCTTGGTTACCTCATCTTGAACATTTTGTGGAACCTTATCGTAATGATCAAAAAACATTGAGTACTGAGCTCTACCTTGTGACATGGATCTTAAGCTATTTATATAACCAAACATATTTGCTAAGGGTACCATAGCAGTTATTACTGTTGCATTTCCTCTTTGTTCCTGTGTACTTATTTGACCTCTTCTACTATTTAAATCACCAATTACATCTCCCATATAATCTTCAGGAGTTACAACTTCTACTCTCATCACTGGCTCTAAAAGTTTTAATGTTCCACGAGCACATGCTTCTTTAAAACATTGTCTTGAAGCTAGTTCGAAAGCTAATACGCTTGAGTCTACATCATGATGCAAACCATCTAAGATTGTAACTTTATAATCAATTAAAGGGAAACCAGCTAAAATTCCGCTGTCAGCTATTGTTTCAACACCTTTTTCTACACCCGGTATAAATTCTTTTGGTATTGCTCCACCTTTAATTTTACTTTCTACTTCCCTACCTTTTCCAGGTTCTAATGGCTCAACAGACAATTTAACTCTCGCAAACTGTCCTGCTCCACCACTTTGTTTTTTATGTGTGTAATCAAACTCAGCAGCATTTAATATTGTTTCTCTGTATGCAACTTGAGGTGCTCCTACATTTGCTTCAACCTTGAATTCTCTTTTCATTCTATCAACAATAATATCTAAATGTAATTCACCCATACCTTTAATTATTGTTTGACCTGACTCTTCATCTGATGAAACTCTAAATGACGGATCTTCTTTAGCTAATCTTCCTAGTGCTTCACCCATTTTTTCTTGATCAGCTTTTGATTTAGGCTCAACTGCAATTTCTATAACTGGATCAGGAAATTCCATTGGCTCAAGTAATACTGGTGCATCTTTATTTGCCAATGTATGACCTGTTATTGTATTTTTTAATCCAGCGAGCGCAACTATATCACCTGCACTTGCTTCTTTGATATCTTCTCTTGAATTAGCGTGCATTAGAAGCATTCTTCCAACTCTTTCTTCTTTATCTGAGGAAGTATTATAAACTCCAGTTCCAGATTTAACAGTGCCTGAATAAATTCTAATAAATGTAAGACTTCCTACAAATGGATCTGTAGCTACTTTAAAAGCTAAGGCTGAGAAAGGCGCACTATCCTCAAATTTCATTTCAATTTCCTCATCAGATCCTGGTTTTGTCCCCATAATAGATCCAAGATCTTCTGGACTCGGCAAGTAATCTACAACTGCATCTAATAATGGTTGTACACCTTTATTTTTAAATGCAGAACCTGTTAAAACTGGGACGAATTCGAAATTTAAACATCCTTTTCTTACACATTTAATCAAATCCTCATGTTTAATTTCCTCGCCACCTAAATAAGCCTCCATTAGTTTTTCATCTTGCTCAACAGCTGTCTCAACTAGTTCCTGTCTGTATTTATCACATGTCTCTTTAAGATCATCTGGGATATCTTTTTCTTCCCATTCAGCGCCAAGGTCTTCGTTTTTCCAAACAATTGCTTTCATTTTAACTAAATCAACAACACCTTGTAATGATGCCTCTATTCCAATAGGTATCTGCATAACTAAAGGTTTAGCTCCAAGTCTATCTTTAATCATATCCACACATCTAAAGAAATCTGCACCAGTTCTATCAAGTTTATTGACAAAACAAATTCTAGGAACTTTATATTTATCAGCTTGTCTCCAAACTGTTTCAGATTGTGGTTCAACACCAGCAACGCCATCAAATACTGCAACTGCACCGTCTAAAACTTTTAAAGATCGTTCAACTTCAATTGTAAAATCAACGTGACCAGGAGTATCAATAATATTAATTCTATGCTCTTTCCAAAAACAAGTGGTTGCAGCTGATGTTATTGTAATGCCTCTTTCCTGCTCTTGTTCCATCCAATCCATCGTGGCAGCACCATCATGAACTTCACCAATTTTATGACTTTTACCTGTATAATATAAAATTCTTTCTGTAGTTGTAGTTTTTCCAGCATCTATATGCGCCATAATCCCAATGTTTCTATACTTATTTAGTGGATGAGTTTTTGCCATATTATTTACCATCTAAAATGTGCGAAAGCTTTATTTGACTCTGCCATTTTATGTGTATCTTCTTTCTTTTTTATTGCTGAACCTCTTTTTTGATAAGCATCAAAAATTTCATTAAATAACTTATCTGACATTTTTTTATCTTTTCTTTTTCTTGATGCATCAATGATCCATCTTAATGCTAATGCTTGTGACCTTTTAGCTTTAACTTCTACTGGAACTTGATAGGTAGCTCCACCGACACGTCTCGATCGAACTTCTACAGTTGGTCTTACATTATTTATTGCATCATTAAATACTGTTAAAGGTTCGTCCTTTGATTTTGATTTAATTTTATCAATTGCATCATAAACAATTTTTTCAGCGATGGTTTTTTTACCATCTAACATTATAGAGTTGATTAATTTTGGAATTATTACTGATTTATATTTAGGGTCTACAACTGGAATTTTTTTTGGAGCTTTTCTTTTTCGAGACATGATTATTTACCTTTTTTCGTTCCATATAAAGAACGTCTCTGTTTTCTGTTTGCAACTCCTTGGGTATCTAAATTTCCACGAAGTATATGATATCTCACACCAGGTAAGTCTTTAACACGTCCGCCTCTTATTAATACTACTGAGTGCTCTTGTAAATTATGTCCCTCTCCAGGAATGTATGCCGTAACTTCAAATCCATTTGATAATCTAACTCTTGCAACTTTTCTTAATGCTGAGTTTGGTTTCTTAGGAGTAGTTGTATAAACTTTTACACAAACACCTCTTTTCAAAGGTTGTTTTTGTAATGCTGGAACTTTGTTCCTAGCAATTTGTTTTTCTCGTCCTTTTCTTAACAACTGGTTAATTGTTGGCATAAAATTTTTTATATACGTTTGATTTTAGATGAAATAACTGTCAGGTTATTTGTGGCAGCGTTTAGTGCACTAGACACTACATTCCAACCAAAAACACGGACAAAATACTATAGAAATTCCATTTGTCAAATCAAAAGACATGGCAAAATAACGAATTTTTATTGATTTACTGGGCTTTCTGCTTGCTCAATCTTCTCGTTCTCAGCAATGAATTTTTCGTCGTCTAAACGAGCTTTCTTGTTCCACAAATTTTTAACAGATCCAGTTCCGGCAGGAACTAATCTACCAACAATTACATTTTCTTTTAATCCTGATAGTTTATCTACTTTACCTTTAATAGCAGCGTCTGTTAAAACTCTTGTTGTTTCTTGGAAAGAAGCAGCTGAAATAAATGACTCTGTTTGAAGTGAGGCTTTAGTTATTCCCATTAAAACTCTTTCTCCTACTGCTGGATTTTTACCATCTTTAATTAGCTGCTCATTCATATTTTCAAATCTTATTCTGTCGATAATTTCTCCAGGAAGTAAAGAGCTGTCACCTTGTGTTTTAACTTCAATTTTTTTCAACATTTGTCTTAAAATAACTTCAATATGCTTGTCATTGATAATTACGCCTTGGAGTCTATAGACATCTTGAACTTGGTTAACAAAATATTCAGTTAATTCTTCTATACCTAATATTCTTAAAATGTCATGAGGTAATGGTTGACCATCTAACAGGTACTCACCTTTTTTTATTTTTTCTCCTTGATTAAAATTAATATGTTTTCCTTTTGGAATTAAATAACTTGAAGTATCACCATTTTCAGATTCAATTGTTACTCTTTGCTTACCTCTTACCTCTTTGCCAAATATTACTTTACCATCATTCTCTGCAATAATTGCACTATCTTTCGCTTTTCTTGCTTCGAATAATTCAGCAACTCTCGGCAGACCTCCTGTTATATCTTTAGTCTTTGTAGTTTCTTTAGGCAATCTAGCTATTACATCACCTGCCGAAATTTTTTGTCCGTCTTTAACGGATAAAATTGAGTCTGGAACTAGGTAGTATCTCGCTTCATTATCATCAGCTTTTTTAACAACGTTTCCTTTTGAATCTCTTAAAGTAATTCTTGGTTTTAAATCTGTATTTTTAGATTGAGTTTTCCAATCTACAACTGCTTTGGTAGAAATCCCAGTTGCATCATCAGTTGTTTCAGCAATAGATACACCATCTATTAAATCTACATAGTTTGCTATTCCATCTTTTTCGGCAATAACTGGTGTTGTGTATGGATCCCACTCACATATTTTAGAACCCTTTTTGACTTTATCTCCATTCTCAAAGAAAAGTTTTGATCCATATGGTACTTTATATGCAGCTACTTGTAATCCATTATCATCTTCTATTGATAATTCAGTATTTCTACCCATTACAATTAAATTCTTTTTTGAATCTACTAATAGATTTGTGTTAACAATTTTCAATATACCATCATTATTAGATACAATTTGAGAGTCTTGTTTAACTGATGCTGTTCCTCCAACGTGAAAAGTTCTCATTGTAAGCTGAGTTCCTGGTTCACCGATAGATTGGGCAGATATCATTCCAATCGCTTCACCAACATGAACCATTTTACCTCTTGATAAATCTCTACCATAACAAGTGGCGCATACACCTTCTTTTAGACTACATGTCATTACAGAATATACATTCAAGTTTTTTACACCTGCAGAGTCAATTTTTTCGCATGCAGCCTCATCGATCATGCTATTCTTCTTTATTAAAATTTCACCAGTTAATGGATTTTTAACATCTTTTGCTGTTACTCTTCCAAGAGCTCTATCTGATAAACTGACCATTATATTTCCACCCTCTAAGACCTCTGTAAGTTTTATAAAGCTTGGGTTATCACATTTTAATTGAGTGATAGTTAAATCTTGAGCAACATCACAAAGTCTTCTAGTTAAGTATCCTGAGCTTGCTGTCTTTAATGCTGTATCTGCTAATCCTTTTCTAGCACCGTGTGTTGAATTAAAATACTCTAGAGCTGTTAATCCCTCTTTAAAGTTTGATGTAATTGGAGACTCAATAATTTCACCAGATGGTTTTGCAATTAAACCTCTCATACCAGCTAATTGCTTCATTTGAGCCGCAGAACCTCTTGCGCCACTGTCAGCCATCATGAATACTGAATTAATTTTTAGACCATCTTCTGTCATCTCTGTAGCAGAAATTCTTTTCATCATTTCAGATGCAACTTTATCCGTACATTTTGACCAAGCATCAATAACTTTATTATATTTTTCACCTCTAGTTATTAATCCTTCTGCGTATTGGTTTTCATAATCCGATATTAATTTTTTTGTTTCATCAATTAATTGCTGTTTGTTATCTGGAATTACTAGATCGTCTTTACCAAATGATATTCCAGCTTTAAATGCATGTTTAAATCCCAGGTCCTTCAATTTGTCACAAAATATTACTGTGCTTTTCTGTCCAGAAAATCGGAAAACATGATCAATAACCTCAGATACTATTTTCTTAGGCAATAATCTGTCAACTAAAGCAAATTTATTATTTATATTTTTTGGAATTAAGTTTGCTAATAAAAATCTTCCAGCCGTACTAATATGTTTTTCATATTTAGTATTACCTTTATCATCAACTGTTGCAAATCTTGAAACTATTCTTGAATGAACTTTTATTTGACCGATTTCTAGAGCATGTTCAATCTCTGAGGTATTTACGAAATATCCTTCGACTCTATCAGTTTGATATGGTGGTTGAGAAAGATAATATATACCTAAAATCATATCCTGACTTGGGACAATTATAGGTTTTCCATTTGATGGGCTTAAAATATTGTTTGTAGACATCATTAAAACTCTTGCTTCTAATTGTGCCTCTAAACTTAATGGTACGTGAACTGCCATTTGATCACCATCAAAGTCTGCATTGAATGCAGCACAAGTTAGCGGATGTAATTCAATTGCATTTCCTTCAATTAATTTTGGTTCAAATGCCTGAACACCTAGTCTATGTAGTGTCGGTGCTCTATTTAATATAACTGGATGTTCTCTAACAATTAATTCTAGGGCATCCCAAACTTCATTTCTCTCTCTTTCAACAAGTTTTTTAGCTTGCTTGATTGTAGATGCTAATCCGAGTTTATTTAATCTTGCATATAAAAATGGTTTAAATAATTCTAAAGCCATTTTTTTTGGCAAACCGCATTCATGTAATTTTAAGTCTGGTCCAACAACTATTACTGATCTTCCAGAATAATCGACCCTTTTACCCAATAAATTTTGTCTAAATCGTCCTTGCTTACCTTTTAACATCTCTGCTAAAGATTTTAGTGGTCTTTTACCGGTGCCTGTAATTACTCTTCCTCTTCTACCATTGTCAAATAATGCATCTACTGACTCTTGAAGCATTCGTTTTTCATTTCTTACAATTATATCAGGAGCCTTTAAATCCATTAATCTTTTTAAACGGTTGTTTCTATTTATAACCCTTCTATATAAATCATTTAAATCAGAGGTAGCAAATCTACCTCCATCTAATGGTACTAATGGTCTTAACTCAGGAGGGATAACTGGTATCGTAGTTAAAATCATCCATTCTGGTTTATTTCCAGTCTCTATGAAAGACTCAATTAGTTTTAATCTTTTAATTGATCTTTCTTCTGAAACTTTCGATTTTGTCTCTTTAATTGATTTGATTAAGGCTTCTTTTTCTTGTTCTAAATCTATTGATTTTAAAATTTCTAGGATTGCTTCAGCTCCAATACCTGCAGTAAACGACTCTTCACCATACTCATCTTGATATTTTATAAGCTCTTCTTCACCTAAAAGCTGATTCTTTTTAAGTCCTGTTAAGCCCGGTTCAATAACTATGAAGTTTTCAAAATAGAGTACTCTTTCCACCTCTTTAAGCTTCATATCTATCGCAAGGGATATTCTGCTTGGTAACGATTTTAAGAACCATATATGAGCAACTGGAGTTGCTAAATTAATGTGACCCATTCTTTCACGTCTGACATTTGACTTTGTAACCTCAACACCACATTTTTCACAAATAATTCCTCTGAATTTCATTCTCTTGTACTTACCACAAAGACACTCATAATCCTTTATCGGTCCAAATATTCTTGCACAAAATAATCCATCCTTTTCAGGTCTAAAAGTTCTGTAATTTATTGTTTCAGGCTTTTTAATCTCTCCATAAGTCCAAGATTTGATTTTCTCTGGACTAGCAAGAGTTATTTTTATGCTATTAAAATTTTGGGCTTCTGAAATTTCTGAAGATTTAAATAGATCTGTTAATTCTTTACTCATATTAATTTAGCTCCACATTTAGTGCTAAAGATTTGATTTCCTTAACTAAAACATTAAATGACTCAGGTATTCCTGACTCAAAATTTTCCTCACCTTTAACTATAGTTTCATAAACTTTAACTCTTCCAGCTACATCATCTGACTTAACAGTAAGAATTTCTTGTAGTGTATAGGAAGCTCCATAAGCCTCTAACGCCCAAACTTCCATTTCACCAAATCGCTGTCCTCCTAATTGTGCTTTACCACCAAGAGGTTGTTGAGTTACTAAACTGTAAGGACCAGTCGATCTTGCATGAATTTTATCTTCAACAAGATGATGAAGTTTTAACATATAAATTGTACCGACTGTTACAGGTCTATCAAATTTTTCACCAGTTCTTCCATCCCAAAGTGTAGTTTGACCTGAGTTTGGCAATTCAGCTAATTCTAACATTTTGGTAACATCATTTTCTTTAGCGCCATCAAAAACTGGTGTCGCTATCGGAACACCATGTCTTATATTTGAACATAAATCCTCAAATTCAGATTGATTTAATTTTTCAATGTCTTCATCGAATATTTCTTTACCATACACATTCTTCAAAAATGACTTGATCTTCTCTGTCTTTTCAATTTTCTTTTGGTTTTCATTTACTAATTGATTTAACTTCTCACCTAATTCTGTGCAGGACCATCCTAAGTGTGTCTCTAATATTTGACCAACATTCATCCTACTTGGCACACCTAATGGGTTAAGAACAATGTCAACTGGTTTGCCATTTTCTCTATAGGGCATATCTTCAACTGGAACTATTTTACTTACAACACCTTTATTTCCATGCCTTCCAGACATTTTATCTCCTGGTCTTAGCCTTCTTTTTATAGCAACAAAAACTTTAACCATTTTCATAACACTAGGTAATAAATCGTCACCTTGTCTAATTTTTAAAACTTTATCTTCAAATCTCTCTTGAATATCTTGTTTAGCACTATTGTATTGATCTTTAATTTGGGAAAGAGAAGATACTTTATCTTGCTCATTTACTGATATTTTAAATAAATCAGAAACAGGTAAATTATTGATTATGTCTTCAGATAAAACTGTATTTGCCTCAACATCTTTAACTTTTTTATTAATTTTTGTTCCATTTAATATTGATGACAATCTCTGTTTTATACTTCTTTCTAAAATTTCTTCTTCAACCTTTTTGTCTTCTTGAACACTCTCGATTTCTGCTCTCTCAATAGTTATTGATCTTTCATCTTTATCAATACCATGTCTATTAAATACTCTTACATCAACTACTATACCGCCACTTCCACTTGGCATTTTTAATGATGTATCAGTAACATCAATTGCTTTTTCGCCAAATATTGATCTTAATAATTTTTCTTCAGGGCCTGATGCAGTATCTCCTTTAGGAGTAACTTTACCTACCAAAATATCTCCAGGTTTAACTTCAGCACCAATATAAACTATTCCTGACTCATCTAAATTTTTTAATGATTCTTCGTTAACATTTGGTATATCCCTAGTAATATCTTCTTCACCCAGCTTGGTATCTCTAGCCATTACTTCGTACTCTTCAATGTGAATTGATGTAAAAACATCATCAGTTACACATCTCTCTGAAATTAATATTGAATCTTCAAAATTATAACCTTGCCAGGGCATAAACGCTACAGTCACATTTTTCCCTAATGCTAATTCCCCCACTTTAGTTGAGGGGCCATCTGCAATTATATCACCTGCTTTAACTCTATCACCAACTCTTACTAATGGTTTTTGGTTTATGCAGGTATTTTGATTAGATCTTTTAAATTTCTGTAAATTATAAATATCTACACCTGATTTTGAATAATCTTTTTCACTTGATGCTTTAATAACTATTCTTTTTCCATCAATTTTATCAACAACGCCATCTCTTCTTGCTACTATAGTTACTCCAGAATCTAATGCAACATCGCTTTCAATACCTGTTCCAACAAGTGGAGCCTCTGGTTTTAGTAATGGAACTGCTTGTCTCATCATATTAGAACCCATTAATGCTCTATTAGCATCATCATTTTCTAAAAACGGTATTAGAGAAGCTGCAACTGAAACAAGCTGTTTCGGAGAAACATCGATGTAGTCGATACTTTCAGGTTTTGATAATATAAAATTTAAATTTTGTCTACAAGAAACAAGTTCTTCTGTAAATTTTCCATTTTTATCAATTAATGAATTGGCTTGCGCAATTGTAAATTTTGTTTCTTCCATTGCAGATAAATATTCAATATTATTTTGAACTATTCCATCTTTTACTTTTTTATAAGGGCTTTCAATAAATCCATATTTGTTTATTTTTGAATATGTTGATAAACTATTAATTAGTCCTATGTTCGGCCCTTCTGGTGTTTCTATAGGGCAAATTCTTCCGTAATGAGTTGGATGAACATCTCTAACTTCAAATCCTGCTCTTTCTCTTGTTAAACCACCTGGACCTAGCGCTGAAACTCGTCTTTTATGAGTAATTTCTGATAATGGATTTGTTTGATCCATAAATTGAGATAATTGAGAAGTTGCAAAAAAATCTTTTAAGGAAATTGTTAAAGGTTTTGCATTTATCAAATCTTGAGGCATTGCGGACTCAACATCTAAAGTTGTCATTTTTTCTTTAATTGCTCTTTCCATTCTGTAAACACCTATACGAGCTTGGTTTTCAACTAATTCTCCAACTGATCGCACTCTTCTATTGCCCAAGTGGTCAATATCATCAACTTCATCTTTACCATCTCTTAAGTCTAACATTTTTTGTATTATAGCTAGTATGTCATCATTTCTTAAAATTGTGATCTTATCAGAACAGCTAAGTTCCAATCTTGAGTTCATTTTTACTCTACCGACATCAGACAAATCATATCTATCCGAACTGAAGAATAAATTGTTAAAAATTTGAGTTGCTATTTCAATTGTTGGTGGTTCGCCAGGTCTTAAAACTTTATAAATTTCTGTAATTGCATCATTTTTATTTTCATTTTTATCATTAAAAAGACTTAATAATAGATATGGTCCTTTACTTATAGAATTTGTTCTTGAAATCTCTAAAGTTTTAATCTCTGTTTCAATGATTTTGTTAATTATTGTTTCATTTAATTCAGTTCCAATTTTAAATATGTCTTCTCCAATTGTTAAATCTCTATGTAAAAATTTACCATAAAGTGACTCACTGGAAACATAAATTTCTTTTAAACCATCATTTGAAAGTTTTTTGGCAGTTAAAAAGTTAATTTTTTCACCTAGTTTTACAACTACTTTATTATTCTTTGCATCAATAACTTCTTCAGAAAAATTTTTAGCTTTATAATTTTCTGGATCAAACTTGGTTTTCCACTTATTTAATTTTTTATCATAAGTTAGGGTTTCTTTCTGATAAAACTCATCTACAATATCATTTTTTGAAAAACCTAAAGCTTGTAACAATGTTGAGACTAATATTTTTTTTTTTCTATCTATTCTAAAATATAGTAAATCCTTTACATCAAACTCAAAATCTAACCAAGACCCACGATTTGGTATAACTCTGCAGTTAAACAATAACTTACCACTAGCATGTGATTTTCCTTTATCATGATCAAAAAACACGCCTGGACTTCTGTGCATTTGATTAACAACAACTCTTTGAACACCATTAGTTATAAAAGTTCCGCTGTTTGTCATCATAGGAACTTCACCCATATAAACTTCTTGTTCTTTTGCTGACAAAATATCTTTTGTATTATTTTCTTGATCAATTTCATAAACGACCAACCTTAGTGTACATTTAAGTGCTGCTGAATATGTTAAACCCCTAGCAATACATTCCTCAACATCAAATTTTGGCTTCTCTAACTTATATGAAACGTACTCTAATGTTGCTTTATCGTTTAAATCCTCAATTGGAAAAATACTTTTAAAAACTCTATCAAAGCCCTTTACTAAATGCTGTTCAACATCTTGTTTAAATTCTGTCAATTCTTTGTAAGAATTTTTTTGTACTTCAATAAGATTTGGTATTGATAAGCTTTCTTTTAGCTTACCAAAACTTTTTCTAATGTTTTTTTTTTCTGTAAAAGATAATTGCATCTATACTACTGATTAAAAATATTTAACCAGTAAAAATCCTATCTAATTTATTTTAGTTCTACTTTTGCGCCAGCTGCTTCGAGTTTTTGCTTTATCTCTTCAGCTTCTTTTTTGTTTACACCTGATTTGACTTCTTTTGGTGCACCTTCAACTAAATCTTTTGCTTCTTTAAGACCTAAAGCAGTTATTGCTCTAACTTCTTTAATAACATTTATTTTTTTATCTCCTGCTGAAGTAAGCATAATTGTAAATTCATCTTTTTCTTCTGCCGGTGCAGCTCCACCTGCTGCTGCTGGTGCTGCTGCTACAGCTGCTGCTGCAGTAACGCCCCACTTTTCTTCTAGTTGTTTTGAAAGTTCAGCTGCTTCAACAACAGTTAAACTTGATAAGTCATCTATAATTTTATTTAAGTCAGCCATAGTAAATCTTGTCCCTGGTTATTTTTTTGATTTTTCGAGCGCTAAAATAGCGATTTTTGACGCCGGCGCAAGTAAAATACTTGCTATTTTTTGTGCTGGAGACCTCAATATTCCTACTATTTTTGCCCTAGCTTCATCTAATGAAGGGAGGGTAGCAACATTTTTAACGCCAGCAACGTCTAAAATGTCAGAACCCATGATTCCACCTAGAATTTTTAAATTTTCATTTTCTTTTGAAAAGTTTGTTAGAATCTTTGCTGAAGTAATTGCATCTTCCGAAAGTGCTACAGCAGTGGGACCTGAAAATAGATTTGATAATTCTTTGCATCTAGTTTTCTCTAATGCCAATTTTGTAATTCTATTGTTTGTAATCTTAAATTTTATTCCATGTTTTCTCATTTTAGCTCTTAGATCATCGAGTTGGTTCATCGTTAAACCTTGATAGTGAGTAACAATTACAGCTTCAGATTTTTCGAATTGATTTGTCATATCTGATATATACTGTTTCTTTTGTTCTTTATTCATCATAGCTAAATACTTTTATCTAATTTGATTTTATATGAAACACCCATAGTTGATGTTATAAAGGCTTGTTTAATCAAATCACCTTTAATTGTGTTATTAGATTTTTCTTTTTCTAAAGCATCCATTATTGCGGTAAAATTCATTATTAGCTTATCATCTGCAAAAGATTTATTTCCTATGCTTACACCTATATTTCCATCTTTATCATTTCTTATTTCTACTTGGCCAGATTTTGCATCAGATACAGCTTTTTTTACATCATTAGTTACTGATCCTAATTTTGGATTTGGCATCAGCCCTTTTGGACCAAGAACTTTTCCTAATTTTGAAAGTTTAATCATCATACTCGGAGTACAAATTAATTTTTCAAATCTTATATTTCCTGACTTTATTTCTTCTATAAGTTCATCACCGCCAACAACTTCTGCTCCAGCATCTTTTGCTTCTTGGAATTTATTCTCCTCACAAACAACTCCAATTTTTACCTTTTTTGAACTTCCACCAGGTAAATTAATTACTGTTCTTATATTAATTTCATTTTTCTTTTGCTTATTATTAATTTGCAAACTTAAGTCTAATGACTCATCAAATTTTGTAGTACAATTTTGCTTAAGAATAGGAATTATTTTATCGACTGTCTCGGTTTTTAAATCTCTTGTTTTTTCTGGCAATTTTTTATATCTTTTTGACGGCATTATTCTACTACCTCAATTCCCATAGATCTTGCAGAACCAGCAATAATTTTTGCAGCTTCATCAACATCATGTGCATTTAAATCTGCCATTTTTTTCTCTGCGATTTCTTTTAATTGTTTTTTTGATATTTTTGCAACTATATTTCTTCCAGGTTCTTTTGAACCACTTTTTAATTTTACAGCTTCTTTAATAAAATGAGATGCAGGTGGTGATTTGATTATAAAATCAAACTTTTTATCTTTATATACTGTAATGATTACTGGTACAGGTTTGCCTGCAAAAGATTTTGTTTTTTCATTAAAAGCTTTACAAAAGTCCATAATATTTATTCCTCTTTGACCTAAAGCCGGACCGACTGGTGGTGCTGGATTTGCCTGACCACCATTTATCTGTAATTTTATATATCCAGTTATTTCTTTTTTTGCCATTAACTTGCCTTCTCCACTTGACTATATTCCAGATCAACAGGTGTAGGTCTTCCAAATATTGATACTGATACTTTTAATCTCAATTTTTCTTCATCAATATCTTCAACTAAACCGCTGAATGAAGCAAAAGGTCCGTCAATGACTTGGACTTTTTCTCCTACATTATATTCAATACCCGCTTTTTGTTGAACAACTCCGTCTTTAATTTGGCCTAAAATTTTCTCTATTTCTTTTTCTGAAACAGGAATGGGAGTTCCCTTTGTACCCAAAAAACCACTTACTTTTTTAAGATTTTTAATCAAATGGTAAATGGTGTTATTCATTTCACTTTTTAATAAAACATATCCTGGAAAATATTTTTTTTTTCTCTGAACTCTTTTGCCTCTTTTAACTTCTGTTATATCGTGCGTTGGAACTATTATTTCTTCTATTTTATCTGAAAGGTTAGCTTTTTCTGCCTCTTCCTTAATTTCTTGAGCAACTTTATTTTCAAAACTTGAGTGAGATTGAACTATATACCAGCTTTTCATTACAAATTAACCTTTAATACTAATTCTAAAAAAAATTGAAGAATTTGATCTAATAGAAGAAAAAATAAAGCTGCTACAATTGCCATAGCAACAACCATTAAGGATCCTTGAATAACTTCCTTACCAGTGGGCCACGTAACCTTAAAAGCTTCTTGCTTAACATCCTGGATAAATTTTAATGGGTTCTTCATAAACATTTATTCTGGCAGGAGCGGAGGGAATCGAACCCCCAACCTCCGGTTTTGGAGACCGGCGCTCTACCAATTGAGCTACACTCCTATGGAGTTTACTCTATAATTTTAGTAACTACACCAGCTCCTACTGTTCTACCACCTTCTCGAATAGCAAAGTTCAACTTTTCTGCCATAGCAATTGGTGTAATTAATTTTACTGTGAATTTAGCGTCATCACCAGGCATAACCATTTCTGTGCCAGCTGGTAACTCTACTTCACCTGTTACATCTGTTGTTCTAAAGTAAAACTGTGGTCTGTATTTAGTAAAAAAAGGAGTGTGTCTTCCACCTTCTTCTTTTTTTAAAACATAAGCTTGAGCTTCGAATTTAGTATGAGGAGTTATAGAACCAGGTTTGCATAAGACTTGACCTCTCTCTACATCTGTTCTTTCAACACCTCTTAAAAGTGCTCCAATATTATCTCCAGCTTCACCTGAGTCTAATAGTTTTCTAAACATTTCTACTCCAGTACATACTGTTTTTTTGGTTTCTCTTATTCCGACTATTTCTATTTCATCACCAGTTTTAATTACTCCAGACTCTACTCTTCCTGTTACAACCGTACCTCTTCCAGAAATTGAAAAAACATCCTCAACAGGCATTAAAAAATCTTTATCTTTTGGTCTATCTGGTTGAGGGATGAATTCATCAACAGATTTCATAAGCTCCATGATAGAGTTTTTTCCAATTTCATCATCTCTGCCTTCAACAGCAGCTAATGCTGAACCTTTGATAATTGGAGTTTTATCACCTGGGAATTTATATGATGTTAACAAATCTTTTATTTCTTCTTCAACAAGCTCTATCATTTCTTTATCGTCAACTTGATCAACTTTATTTAGGTAAACAACTATTGCTGGAACACCAACTTGTCTTGCTAAAAGAATATGTTCTCTAGTTTGTGGCATTGGGCCATCTGCAGCATTAACAACTAAAATTGCTCCATCCATTTGTGCAGCACCTGTTATCATGTTTTTTACATAATCTGCGTGTCCTGGACAATCTACGTGTGCATAGTGTCTCTTTTCAGTTTCATACTCTACATGTGCTGTTGAAATTGTAATTCCTCTCTCTTTTTCTTCTGGAGCTTTATCAATTTGATCATAAGCAGTAAATTGTGCACCACCAGTCTCTGCTAATACTTTTGTGATCGCAGCAGTTAATGTTGTTTTACCATGATCAACATGACCTATGGTACCAATATTACAGTGCGGTTTATTTCTTACGAACTTTTCTTTTGACATTACTAATTTACCTCTTTTATTTTTTATCCTTATTTTAATTTTTTGGAGCGGGTAAAGGGAATCGAACCCTTACATCCAGCTTGGAAGGCTAGCGTTCTACCATTGAACTACACCCGCAACACCCAAGTATACTCCACGTCATTAAAAAAATTATTGAATGGTGGAGGGGGAAGGATTCGAACCTTCGAAGACCGAAGTCAACGGGTTTACAGCCCGCCCCATTTGACCGCTTTGGTACCCCTCCTTAATAAAATTTTAGGGGGAAGCACCCCATGTTCAATAAAGCTTTAAACAACATGCGTTTTATATATTTTTATTGTACAAATGCAATACGTGAAATATAGGAAAATAGCTAAAAAAATAGAGTAAATTCAACAATTATCATGAACAAATCATCTTTTTTTATCGTTGGAAAACATGCGGTTATAGAAGCATTAAAAAATCCGAATAGGAAAGTTTTAAAAATTTTTCTTACAGAAGAAAGTAAGAAAAATATACACAGAATAAGTACAAGAAAGAATCTACTGAAAGATTTAAAAATTTATTACAAAACTAGAAAAGAGCTAGATAAATATTGCTCAAAAGATGGTATTACCCATCAAGGCTATGTTGCTGAAATTGAGCATTTTGAAAAAATAAATTTAAAAGAATTTATCAAATCAAAAAAAAATTTAACAATTGCTTGTTTAGATGAGGTAACTGATCCTAGAAATATAGGTTCTTTAATTAGAAGTGCTGCATCATTTGAAATAGATGGAATAATTATTAAAGAGAGACATTTTCCTTCTGAAAGTAAACTTATGTATAAGTCTGCGAGCGGATGTATGGAACATATAAATATATTTGAGGTATCAAATATAAATACCACTCTTAAATTTTTAAGAGAAAAAAATTTTTGGGTTTATGGTTTTGAAGCTAAGAGTGATAAAAAATTTAATAATATTAAATGGGATGGAAACAATATTTTACTATTTGGATCTGAAGGATTTGGTATGAGAGAACATACAAAAAAGTATACAGATTTTTCAGTTAAAATAGATATAAATAGTAATATTGAGAGTCTAAATATATCAAATAGCGCAGCAATAGTTTTTCATCATATAAATCAATATAAAAATAAAACTTGATAATATTATAAATCGTAATAAAAAACTCTAAATGCCCTTGTAGCTCAGCTGGTAGAGCAATTGATTTGTAATCAATAGGTCCGCGGTTCGAGTCCGTGCGGGGGCACCATCAATCAATAAAATCAACGTTAATTATTTTTTAAAATTTTAGTTTAGACATCCAAAACACATTCACTGTGTTCGTAGTGTGTTAAGAGTGTGTTAAGGTCAAGTGGTCGTTAATTAATAAATTCTCTTTTTAAATCACATACATAATGATCTAAGAATTTATTATTTTTATGATCATATTTCGACATTGTTATAGTGGGCTCTGTATCTCCCGCAAAAACTATCTTTTGAAAACCTAATTCATAGTCTTTAAATTTAACTGTGAAATGATCTTCTCCAAAGTCAAGCTCTTTGCTAGGAATAATCATAAATTTATTTTGTTTTTTATCAAAATAATGAAATCCTGTTGCTTCAAGTTTATAGTTTAAAGGCTGAAATTTCTTTCCAAAAGTTGCGAGCATGTTTGTACAAGAAAAATTTAAACCTTGATCTGCAAATGAAAAGCTTGGAATTAATAAATATATAAAAATAATCAATCTTAACATTATTTTGAGTAATATTTATTATTGTCTTTTTATAGACTTAATAATGGCAAAAAAATTAAACTTTATAAGTATAATCCTTGAAACTTAATCCAGTAGTAATTTTAAATAAATTAAGAAATACATCTTCATCTTGAGATATATCTATCTCTAATTCCTTTTCGAACAGTGAAGCTAAGCCCTTTTTATTAGATTTAAAATATATTTTCTTGTATGACCTAGATATATCAGTTTTATCAGTATCAAAGTTTCCTAATACTTTGTTATTTTTTTTTATAGTTTTATCTTTTAGGAAATAATAATCCTGATATGAATACAATACGTTTTTTGGAAGTTTATTTATATTTTTAGCGGCTATATTATATCTATTCACAAATGTTGTTTCTTCAAGAAAATGATAGAAATATAGAATATTTTCAAACTTTGATTGACCTTTTTTATTTTTAAATGGCCACTGTTTCGCAAATGGTTTAAGCCTGATTGTTATTTTGCTCCTACCATAAAAAATAGTAACCTCGGACTCCGTAGTTGAACTCCCAGTTGGCATTAAATTGATTGAAGTTTTTGTCTCTGAGGAAAAGATTTTTAGTGAGGTTATTTTATTAAAATATACTTTTTTTTCCTTAACCTTAAGTTTTATGTGATCCTCAAATATCTCTATATCTTCTGGAAAATTATATTTTCTTTTAAATAAATCCATTTTAAATAATTTGATTTTCTTATTTAAACTTAATCATTTATTTTTTCTCATCTTTTGAATTTTTTTTTTTAAAATATTTAACTCTTCCCATTTTCTATTATCCTCAGCTCTAACACCAGGTAAAATAAAAAGTACTGACATCAAAACGCAAAGACCAGTTAAGCCCTGTATTATGCCCATTCCTAGAGTACCGAAAAAAGTATAAAATTCTTTTTCATATGGTGTTGAAACAAAAATAAATATTATTCCAATTATAGATCCTATGTTTAAATAGCGTCTATGACTACGTTCTCTGCTTCTTTTTTCAAATAAAGAATTATATTCACGTTCTAGCGATAATATTTTTTCACCTTCATCACTCATAATGAAATATAACACTGTGTTCATAGTGTGTACAGATTTGAAACAACTTTCAATTAACGTTGATAGTATTTATTTTTTTGAATTTAGACTCTCGATTTGTAATCAATAGGTCCGCGGTTCGAGTCCGTGCGGGGGCACCATTAATTAGTTTCGTTTCTTAATTGTTCAATTTTAATTTTTTTTTGAAGACTTCTGTTTTTATCAAATATTAAATTAAATTTAATTTTTTTGTTAGTTTTAATAGATATTGATTTTGCATTTCTTACCTCGATATTATCAGCGACAGCACTTATAGGTCTCTTTATATAATTTAAATTCTTAATTGTGATTTTAGATTTATCACTAACTATTTTTCCTTTCCATCTCCTAGGTCTAAAAGCACTGATAGGACTTATAGATAACTTATTAGAATCTATACTAAGAATAGGACCATGAACAGAAAGGTTATAAGCTGTACTACCAGCAGGTGTTGACACCAAAACACCATCCGAAATTAAATGTTTTATAATTTGTTTTTTACCATTTGAAATAGTTAATGATGCAGTTTGCCTACTTTGTCTAAGTACAGAAATTTCGTTAATTGCTATACATTTTCTAATAATATTTGATTTATTTTTTACAGTCATTTCTAATGGAGATATAGAGACTAATCTTCCTTTAATTAAATTTTTATAGTTTGTTTTTTCAGAAAATTTATTCATAAGAAAACCGTAGTTTCCTGAATTTATTCCATAAAATGGTTTTTTATATTTATTAAATTTTTTTAATGTTTCGAGCATAAAACCGTCGCCACCTATCACAATTATTAAATTGGATTTTGACAAAGAATGCATCTTTATTCTTTTTAAAACTGCATTTTTAATTTTAGATGATCTAGAATTTTTGTCAGAAATTACAAAAGGATTTACCATTAGTGGTGCCCTCGGCCAGACTCGAACTGGCACTCCCAAAAGGGCAAGGATTTTAAGTCCTTTGTGTCTACCAATTTCACCACGAGGGCATGAGTTATTTTCATGAGTGTTTATGCCAATATTTATAATTGAACAAGAGGAATAAGTAAATTTTTTTTATTTTATCTCTCTAACGTCTAGTCTACGTCTAGTTGTCCTATAAAATCCTATTTTAATTTTAGCTAATTATTATTTAACATTGGCTTGTAAATAATTTAAAATGGAATCTGTCCCACCTAAAACGCTCTCAAACAATTCAATAGCCTCAACGTCGTCTGTTTCTTTAAAGTAATCATAGTGACACTGTTGGTTTTTTGCAATTTTCTCATTTTTAGTCATACTTATGAAGCTCATCCAGCCCCATTGATTTAACAATCTAGAACCACATTTACTTTGAATATTTTCGCTGTGTCTAAAGAAAGGTATAATAGCATCTTCTCCTGGTTCTTCTCCAATATTAATCACTAAAATTTGATCATCAGTATCAAGTTTTCTCTTATAAACTAAAGCTTCTTCAAGTTTAACTTTCTTATCAACTTCATTTATTAAATTTCCTTTAATAATTGATTTATATAATTGATCTTCTTTTTGCCTTTTTGGTTTAATTGGATTTGTATTAGATGAGAAGTTTACATTATTTGATTTAAGTTTAAATATTCCATTTTCATAATTAAATATTGTAAAAATATCTTTCATTGGTTCTGCAATTTCCTCGGTTATTTTCGCTTTAGCTATTTTTTTTATATCATTTGGTAAAGTTCTTAAATTTTCATTATCTTTTAAATATTTTAATATAGAATTTGTCCCAGCTAAAATAGCTTCAAATAATTCCAAAGACTCAGCATCATTAGACTCAGAAAAATAATTATGAATACATTGTTGGTTTTCTGCAAAATTTACATTATTAGTTTCACTTACAAAATTCATCCAACCGCCCTCAATGAAATTTAACTCCATAAATAACATGCCACATTTATTTATAATATTTTCACGGTGTCTAAACAAAGGCATGATTGTATCTTCATCTGCCTTCCTTCCTATATAAACAGCTAAAATTTGATCCTTCATTTCATCTGTTAATTTATCCTGGTAAACCAATGCTCCATCAAATTTAATATTTTTATCATCTTCAGATATCAAATTTCCTTTGATAAATGCTTTATATAATTGGTGATCTTTTTGTTTATTTGGCTTAATAGGATTTGTGTTTGATGCAAATTTTACATTATTTGATTTAAGCTTAAATGTACCACCTAACATATTGTTAAAAATTTTAAATTCAGAATATCTAAATTTTTTTTCATAATCTTTTGGTTTTTCAGATAGTTTTTTTGTCCAAAAATTGTCCCCTTCTGACATTATATTTGCATTAAATATCTCTATTGGTTGAATATGATAATATGCACCATGGAATGGATGAACTTTAACTTCATGAGGTGAAAATTTATCCTCAAGCCACTCAGGATGTTTCTCTGTCACAAATCTTATTGACCAATTGATATAAGATTGTTTGTCCGGGATCCTCCCTATTTTCAAATCATGCTGGTAATTTTCAAGACCACCTCGTTCATAAATAACGTGTTCCATATGTGTTTTAAAAGGTTTTGTTCCACATGATGCTGCGCCAACTCCTTTTTTTGCTATATGTTTTATTAAAGTAATATCATCATATATTTTGAAAAGTTGCTCGTACGCTTCAGCTAAAGTTTTTCCATGTCTTGTTTTATAATCAAGAAGATTAAATTTTGCTAAATTCAATAACTCCACATTAGTAGAAAATAATTGGCTTGTAGAGTATGAATATCCAATTGCTTTACAACCTTTTGCTGCTGTTGGAATAAAATATCCTTCGTCACCAATCATGCTTAAAACATAGTCTAAATCCCACAACCCTTTAGACCAAAGTTCTTTATCTTGCATAACTATAGCCAACGCTAATTCAGCTGAAGCAAATCTCAATCTTACAGTTCCACAATTATTAACTTTATGTCTTTTTTTATTAAGCTTCATAGGATTTTTAATTGGACAAAGTTTTGTTCTACTACGATTGCCATCTCTATCAAGTCGTTCGATCATTGCTTTATCTTTAAAATAATTTTGGATAGTCTTATGCTGATCTTCTGTAAAATTAAATTGATCATAATTAACTGCATAAAATGTTACAAGTGGAGAAAGAACACCCCATAACTGATAGTCTCTTGGATTAAAATTATCCTTCCCTGAATTTTTGTAAACCCAATTATCTTTTTTGGCAGTTGCAATTTTTAATATTATTTCTCCATGTAAATCGATTCCTCCCTCAAAATCTATTGTGGCATAACTCATTAAAGATCTCTGACATTTTTTAAAAATTTTTTCTTGAATTGTAGGAGTGCTTGGCACTTGAAATTCACTTATTACTTTTGTGCATAGTTTTTTTGATAAAATTTTTCCATCAATCTCATCTTTCCAAAGATAATTAGTGTGAGACCAATTATTGGCCTGTATATTTGTTCGATAAAACTTATATCTGTCATAGTCTTTTATAATTCTATTCACTTTAGGTAGTGGAACCTTAAGAAGCTCACTGGATCTAACATGATCATCCATCATTTCTTTTGCTTCATCTGAATAAATTTGTTCTGCTAATATTGGATTTGTAAAAGTAAAAATTGAAAATAATAAAAATATTAAAAATTTTTTCATATATATTAATAATAATATTCTATCTCTTTAACGTCTAGTCTACGTCTAGTTATCCTATAATATCCTATTTAATACCTGATTTTTTTCTAACATTGTTTAAAATCAATTCATATTAAAGTTTGTTACAATTATAACCTAAATTTATTAAGTTTAATTGATTGCATTGATCTGCAAATCTTATTTCATCTATATACAAAATTTGAACTGTTGAAGCTTCCTCATAATTCCATTTAGTTTTCACTTTTTTTCCTTTAGCTTTTATTTGATTTGCTCTTGGCTGATAAATACCAAAATTTGTTGATGAGAATGATGAGTTTCCTGGCATTTTATTTTCCATATTAATAATTTTTTTTCCGTTAACCCACATGAGTAAACTTTTCTTATTAGGTGTATGCACTATTACATCTATCCACTTTCCCAAGTGATTAGAAAAATGTTTTAAATCAAAAAAAGGTGGATCGTGATATTTTTCACTTATTTTTCTACAAATATTTTTTCCTAGAAGTTTTTTACTAATTTTAACGCACTTATTGTCGTGAAGAAAACTTCTTAACTCTACATTTACAATTCCTTCAGGTGAGATACCCATTCTATAATGTGCACCTTTGCTTTTTCTATGTATTTGATTGAATATAAGTGGCGTATTTGAATGAATATAATTTTTAGGGATTAATACAGAAAATGAAAGCCATTTACTTCCCCAATCTCGATACTTAGTTCCTATAAAAACTCGTCGTGCTCCCTCATAGCAATTGTTAAAGTTGTTTTTGCTATCATTAGATTTCTTGTATATCCCACAATCACCTGGATGACTTTCAAATTTAATAGAGATATTATCTTCTCTTGAAATCTCATCTGTGATTTTCAAACAGTGATCAGGTCCTTTACCTTTCTGCCAGCAAGCATCCCAATGGTTCATTCTCAATTGTTTTCCATCAAGAACACTTTCAGGTAAATTAATTAAACGCGAATTACCACTACTTTTACCTCCAGCTAATTCTTTCCATACTACTGGATCTGCATATGAATAATTTAAAAAGAGAAAAAATAATAAAAATAAAAATTTTTTCATATATTAATAATAATATTCTATCTTTTTAACGTCTAGTTTACGTCTAGTTTAAGAAAATTTATTATACATATTTTCAAATAATAATAGGTTAAGGTTTTATTAAAATGTAGGATTTGATGGGATTTAAGACTGTATGAGACTGTGTGAGACTATAAAATATCTCAACGCTATATTTTTTAAGTCCTTTGTGTCTACCAATTTCACCACGAGGGCATTTATAAAGTTCATCGTTATATATATTAAAATTTATATCTTAACTATATTAAATTGTATTGATATTCTCTAGCTTCAATTATTTGTTTTGGTAAATTTAGCTCAACATCATCCAATCTTATAAATTGATCTTTCATTACGTCATTCTTTAAGACTAAATTATCAGTATAACCCATAGGTAAAATTCTTTCGTGTTTAGATCTTTTGGATGAAATCAACCTTCCCCTTGCACAATAACCCCCTTCTCCATCAAGTTTTTGTCCTGCCTTTAAATCTTTTTTTGCGACACTAGCTATCTCAGCATTAAAATTTTTTGTATGACCTGTAGCCTTATTATCAAGCACTATGGAATAAATTGATTGAGCTAATTCTAATCCAATATAATGATAAGGCCTCCAAATGGCTGAATAACTTCCCGAAGAGTCAGTTACCATTCCATAGTCTTTAAAACAGTTTTTCACATACTCATTTTGAGCTTTAATAACAATATACACTCCCCATCTAAGATCATTAGGGATATCTTTTTTATCTAAATCTATGCTTGAAATAACCTCAACCTGACCAGAGTGATCTAGTAGACCGCCTTCAGATTTTGGAATTAATTTTTTAGCAATGTCATAAACTCCAATTGGAGGATATGTTAATCCGCTATTTGGGCATTTTAAGTCTGTGGCATTACTAACAGCACACATTTCTATTGATGATTTATCCCCACATAAAAAACTATTAAACATTTTAGGGTTCATTCCAGATTCATTTTCAGCTCTTTCTTTAGTTAAACCATAATGTCCCCAAACAGTTTCTGGTGTCGAATATTCAAAAGATGGGTGGTATTTTGTTCCTTTTCCTGCACATATAACTTCAAAACCATTTAATTTTGCCCATTCAATTTGTTCTAAAATTAATGATGGTTGATCACCATAAGCCATGGAACAGATAACATTATTTTCTTTGGCTAAGTCAGATAAATATTTTCCACACAAAACATCTGCCTCTACATTAACCATTATTACATGCCTTTTGCTTTCTATGATTTTCTTTGCGTGTAATGTACCTGCTATAGGGTTGCCTGTAGCTTCAATAAATACATCAATTTCTCTGTTAAAAACTTTGTCTAAATTATCTGCAAAGTTAATATTTTGTATATTTTCGCTAGATAATCCACTATTTAAACAATTTTTTTTTGCTCTCTCAATATTAAGTTCTATGATTGAATCTATAATGATTTTGTTTAATTGATTATATTGAGCGAGAAACATTGAAACAAATTTCCCACATCCAACAAAAGCAACTCTAATTGGTTTTTTTAAATTTTGAAGTTTAGTATATAAATACACAGATCTATCTTAATAAGAAAAAAATAATAAACCAATAAGATAATAATCCTGATACAATAGTAGCGATTACACTCCTTGAGTAAAATCCAACAACTAAAGCAACAATTGCACCATAAATTTTTGGATCTGTGATTTCTACTAACAAACCAAAATCATTAAAAAAAACACCAGGAAATATTATTGCTGGAAATACAGCTGCTGGAACATAATTAAGAACTTCTTTAACTTTTGTTCCAAGCATTTCTCTATCAATTAAAGCTACCATAGCCATCCTAGAGAAATAAGTAATAATTCCAGATACTATAATTGAAAACCAGGTCATTTTTTAAACCTCAACATTATAAATGCAGCAATTAGAGCGACTATAGGAGATAATATTATGTAAGATTTAAATGGAGCATTAAATAAAATTAATGATGCAAATCCAGATACCAACATCACAAAAACATGATCTAATTTTCTTAAGTCATTTACAATAATTGCTAAAAAAGTGAGAGGGATCGCAAATTTTAAACCTAATTCATCAGGAATAAATGAGCCCAATATAATTCCACTAATTGTGGATAACTGCCAACAAAACCAAAGTGTTACTCCTGTACCAAGAACATAGTAATGTGGGTTAGATAAATTTTTATTTTGTTTAATGTACTTGTTAGATTCTGCAAAGCCTTGGTCTACAATAAAATAAGAAATAAGTAATTTTTTAATAAAGCTTAGTTTTTCTAAATACTCAGATAAAACTGCTCCATATAATAAATGTCTCGAGTTTATTACTCCAACTGATGTAATAGCTACTAATGATGAAGCTCCACCTGACAAAAGTTGCATAAATATTATCTGTGAAGCACCGCCAAAAATAATCAAGGAAGTTGCATAAACTAAAATTGGATCAAAACCTAATTCAATACCAATAGCTCCAGTTATAATTCCAAAAGGAATTACTGATAACATATGAGGTAAAACAGCAACTATACCTTTAAAAAATATTTTTGATTTTGAAAGCATTAATTAAAAATTCACTAAAGCTTTTTTGAGATATTTTTTATCTAATTTACAATCTTTATAGCCCTGCTTAACAACGTTTAGATATCTTTCTGTGGGATATCTAAAAATAGTTTTTTTAGGCATGATATAAGTCATCACAGTATTGTTGTAATACTTAAAATACATTTTTTTATAAAGAATTGGATAATCTTCATAAATATCAAGTTTTTTTTCATCACTTTTTGATATCTCGTACAATCCACCAGGCACAATTGAATTATTTTTCTTTTCTATATCTGCTGCACGATACTTGCTTCTGAAATTAAGTGTATATCCTTTTAAATTTATCTTTTTAATAAATTTGGAGTCTTTGCATCTTCTTTTCATTTGAAAATGATTTAGATTACTTCCGTAAGCAAAATAAAACATAATTATCTCTCAACTATTTCAATTTCTTTATCTTTAACAAACTTGAGTATTTCTGAATTACATTTATCAATTTTTGTTTTATCTACTGATCTAACAACAATTGATACCCCTAATTTTCCAGCTTTGAAAAAAGGATAACTTCCAATTTCAACTTCAGAATTATTATTTTGGACCTCTGTTAAAGATTTAGCTATTTCACTCTCGACAGTTCTTAAATTAATTGTTTCACTCAATATTGGCTCCCCTCCAACCAAAAGGTTATTTAAACTTCCAAGCATAGCCTTCATAATAGATGGAACTCCTGGAAGACAAAATACATTTTCAACATAAAAACCAGGCGCACCACTAGATGGATTCAAAATTAAATTAGCGCTAACAGGCATTTTAGCCATCTTTTGTCTACCTTCATTAAATTCTCCTGGCTTATAATAATTTTCTAGTATTGAAAAAGCTTCTTTATGAAAACCGTATTCAATATTAAATGCCTTAGAAACAGATTCTGCTGTAATATCATCATGAGTGGGTCCTATTCCTCCAGTTGTAAATATATAAGAATATTTTTTTCTCAGTTCATTAACTGAATTTATTATAATACTTTCATCATCAGGAATTACTCTAACTTCTGCAACAGGTATGCCTAATGAATTTAACCAAATAGCTAATGTACTTGTATTAACATCTTGTGTTCTGCCTGACAGAACTTCATTACCGATAATTAAAATACCAGCATTTATCTCTTTTTTATTTTGCATATGTAAATATAAGTAAATTTATATGAAATTTACAAATAGCCTTATTAAAGGAAAATTATTAAAAAGATATAAAAGATTTTTCGCCGATATAAAAGTAAATAACAAGATTATAACGGCACATTGTCCTAACACTGGATCTATGCAAGGTCTCTTGGATGAAGGTAATGAAGTATTAGTGACAGAACACAATGATCCAAAGAGAAAACTAAAATTTACGTTAGAAATAATTAAAGCAAAAAAAAGATACGTTGGGGTAAATACTCATAGAGCTAATAAAATCGTTAAGCACGGATTAGAAAATAAATTAATATCAGAATTTAAAACTATTAAAAATATTAAACCAGAATTTAAATTCAGTGATGATACAAGATTTGACTTTTTATGTGATAATAATTTAATAGAAGTAAAAAATGTAACATTATTTAGAGAAAAAGATGTTGCAGAATTTCCTGATGCGGTAACATCAAGAGGAACAAAACATCTAAATATGTTAATTAAATCAATTAAAAAAGGATATAAACCTTATGTCTTATTTTTAACGCAAATTCAAAATATAAATAACTTTAGAATTGCAAAAGATATTGATCAAATTTATTTTGAAAACTACAAAAAAGCAAAAAAAGCAGGAGTAAATTTTCTCGCTTATAGATGTAAACTTAGCTCTAAAGAGATTAAGATAGAAAAAAAAATTAATATACTAGATGAGTGATTATAAAGAAAAATTCGAAAAGATGAGAGTTGCTGGAAAGCTTGCGTCCAAAACTTTAGACATGCTTACAGATTATATTAAACCAGGAGTATCAACAGATAAGATTGATAAATTAGGTTATGAATTTATAAAAGATAATGGTGGCTATTCAGCTCCATTATTTTATAGAGGTTTTGAAAAATCACTCTGCACATCATTAAATCATGTAGTTTGTCATGGAATACCATCTGATAGAATTTTAGAAGATGGTGATGCGGTAAATGTTGATGTAACAGCAGTCGTTGATGATTATTATGGGGATACAAGCAGAATGTATGAAGTTGGAAATGTACCAGTTAAGGCAAAAAATTTAATTGAAGCAACCTACGACTCATTAATGAAAGCAATATCAATTTTACAACCAGGTAAAAAACTTGGTGATATAGGATTTGAAATTCAATCTTATGTTGAAAGCAAAGGTTATTCAGTTGTAAGAGATTTTTGTGGACATGGAATAAGCAATGTATTTCATGAACCTCCCAATATTCTTCATTATGGATCTAAAAATACCGGCAAAGAACTATTGCCTGGCATGACGTTTACTATTGAACCAATGATAAATTATGGAAAATATGACACAAAAGTTTTAAATGATGGATGGACAGCAGTAACTAAAGATAAATCGTTATCAGCACAATTTGAGCATACTGTTGGTATCACAGAAGATTCGTATGAAATTTTCACAGAATCTGTTAAAGGTTATACGAGGCCCCCATATAATTAATGATATCAAGATATTCTAGAAAAGAACTTGCCAGTATTTGGTCTGAAGAAAACAAATATAAAATTTGGCTAGAAGTAGAAATTGCTGCTGCTGAGGCAATGGAAAAATATAAAATTATTCCTAAAGGAGTTGCGTCATTAGTTAAAAAAAAAGGCAAAATCAAAGTTAAAAGAATTCATGATATAGAGGCAAAAGTTAAGCATGATGTAATTGCTTTTTTGACATCAATTACAGAACAAGCGGGTCTTAAAGCAAGATACCTTCATCAAGGAATGACGTCATCCGATGTATTAGATACAACTTTAAATATTCAATTGGTTCAATCAGGAAATATTTTATTAAGAGACATTGATAAAATTTTATCTGTTCTAAAAAAACAAGCAAAAAAATATAAGCTAACACCATGTATTGGAAGAAGTCATGGAATACATGCGGAACCAATTACATTTGGTCTAAAATTAGCATCATTTTATGAAGAATTTAAAAGAAATAAGTATAGATTAAAAGATGCAATAGAAAATGTATCTACATGTGCAATTTCAGGAGCAGTGGGAACGTTTGCAAATATAGATCCTAAAATTGAAACCTATGTTGCAAAAAAATTAAAATTGAAAGCTGAGCCAATTTCAACTCAAATTATACCAAGAGATAGACATGCACATTATTTTTCAGTTCTCGGGATTATTGCTGGATCTGTTGAAAGGGTAGCTACAGAAATAAGACATTTGCAAAGATCTGAAGTTTATGAGTTACAGGAATACTTTTCAAAAGATCAAAAAGGTTCTTCTGCCATGCCTCATAAAAAAAATCCAATATTAAGTGAAAATCTAACAGGACTTGCAAGAATGGTGAGAAGCTATGTAATTCCAGCTTTAGAAAATATTTCTTTGTGGCATGAAAGAGATATTTCTCATTCCAGTGTTGAAAGAAATATCGGCCCAGATGCAAATATAACTTTAGACTTTGCTTTAGTTAGATTGTCTGGAATTTTAGAGAAAATGATTGTTTATCCAAAAACGATGATAAAAAATTTAAACTTAACAAGAGGTCTTGTTTTTTCTCAAGAGGTAATGTTAGAACTTACTAAATTAGGTATAGCTAGAGAGAAAGCGTATAGATTGGTTCAGTCTCATGCAAAAGCTAGTTTTGTAAAGAATACAAACCTATTAACACTTTTAAAAAATGATAAATCAATCACTAGTAAAATAAGTGAAAAAAGATTAGATAAAATCTTTACATATGACAAACACTTAAAAAATGTAAATTATATATTTAAAAGAGTATTTAAATAATGAAAAAAGGAAAAAAATTATACGAGGGTAAAGCAAAAATAATTTTTGCAAGTAACGATAAAAAATATGTTATCCAACATTTTAAAGATGATGCAACTGCATTTAATAATCAAAAAAAAGCAGTGATGGATGGTAAAGGAATTTTAAATAATAGAATTTCTGAACATATATTAACCCAATTAAATAATGTTGGTATCAAAAATCATTTAATCAAACGTTTAAATATGAGGGAGCAACTCGTTCAGCATGTTGAAATTATACCTATTGAATTTATTGTGAGAAATATTGCAACTGGATCATTAACTAAAAGATTGGGAATTGAAGATGGAACTGTTTTAGAAAATCCATTAATAGAGTATTGCTTGAAAGATGATGATTTAGGAGATCCCTTAGTAAGTACTGAACACATCTTAGCTTTTAAATGGATGGAAAAAGATGAATTAAACTTAATAAATAAAGAATTAAATAGAATTAACGATTTTCTTCAAGGCATGTTTAGAGGTGTTGGAATTAAACTTGTAGATTTTAAAGTAGAATTTGGAAGATATGAAAAAAATGGAAAACAAGAGATCATGCTCGCAGATGAAATAAGTCCTGATACCTGCAGACTATGGGATGTAAATAGTGATAAAAAATTAGATAAAGATAGATTTAGAAAAGGTCTTGGTAATCTAATTGAGGCTTATCAAGAAGTTGCAAGAAGATTAGATATACTTCATGAACAATCAAATATAAGACCATTAAAATACACTAAACCACAAGCAGTAAAGATTAAAAAAAAATAATGAAAATTAAAGTAATCGTAACTCTTAAAAATGGAGTTTTAGATCCTCAGGGAAAGGCTATTCAACAAACACTTAATGGAATGAACTTTGGAAATGTAGAAGATGTGAGACAAGGTAAATATTTTGAAATTGAGGTTAAAGAGAAAGATGAAAAAAAAGCAAAGTCTTTAGTAGATGATATGTGTAAAAAACTATTGGCCAATCTTGTTATTGAGGATTACAAAATAGTTTAATAAATGAGATCATCAGTCATTATTTTTCCTGGATCAAATTGCGATAGAGACATGGATGTGGCTCTAAGAAAATTTGGTTTTAAAAATCAAATGGTTTGGCACAATGATAAATCTATTCCAAAATCAGATTTGATAGTATTGCCTGGTGGCTTTTCTTACGGTGATTACTTAAGGTGTGGAAGCATTGCTTCTAAATCAAATATTATTAAATCAGTAATTGATTTTGCTAATTCTGGAGGACTAGTATTAGGTATTTGTAATGGATTTCAAATCTTAACTGAAACAGGCCTACTAAAAGGAATATTGCAACAAAATAAGTTTCTTAATTTTATATGCAGAAATGTTTTTGTAAAAGTTAAAGATAAACAAAATAAATATTTTAAAGATTTAAAAAAAGATATTTTGGAGCTTCATATTGCTCATAATGAGGGAAATTACTTTTGTAGTGATGATGAATTAAAATCATTGGAAGATAATAATCAAATAGCTGTAACATATTGTGGAGAAGATGGTGCAGAAAATGAAGTAACTAATCCAAACGGAGCAATTAAAAATATAGCTGGAATTTTTAATAATAATAAAAATGTTCTTGGAATGATGCCACATCCTGAGAGAATGATAGACAAATATTTATCAGGTGAAGATGGTTCATTATTTTTCAAAAACATCTTAGATAATTTTAAATAATGAAAGTCACGGAAGCAGTCGCGATAGATCACGGATTAAAAAAAGAGGAGTTTTCTAAAATATGTGAACTTCTTAAGAGAACACCTAATTTAACAGAGCTTGCGATATTTTCTGCAATGTGGAACGAACATTGCTCCTATAAGTCCTCAAGAAAACATTTAAAAAAAATGCACACCAAAGGAAAACAGGTTATTCAAGGTCCAGGGGAAAATGCTGGTGTTATTGACATTGGAGATGATGATGCAATTGTATTTAAAATTGAAAGCCACAATCATCCCTCGTTTATTGAACCTTATCAAGGTGCAGCAACTGGAGTTGGTGGAATTATGAGAGATGTGTTCACAATGGGAGCAAGACCAATAGCAAATCTAAATTCAATTCATTTTGGTTCACCTCAACACAAAAAAACAAGAAACTTATTAAGAGGAGTTGTTAAAGGCATTGGGGGTTATGGTAATTGTATAGGAGTTCCAACCATTGCTGGCCAGACTACTTTTGATGAGTCTTACAATGGAAATATATTAGTAAATGCCATGACTCTTGGCTTAGTAAATAAAAATAAGATTTTTTATTCAAAAGCAGCTGGATTAGATAAACCAGTAATATACGTAGGTTCAAAAACTGGAAGAGATGGAATTCATGGTGCCAGTATGGCTTCCGCAACTTTCGATGACAAAATTGAAGAAAAAAAACCAACGGTTCAGGTAGGAGACCCGTTCACTGAAAAATTATTACTTGAAGCTTGTCTAGAATTAATGGCTGATAATTCAATTATTGCAATTCAAGATATGGGTGCAGCAGGATTAACATCTTCGAGTGTGGAAATGGCATCAAAAGGAAATCTTGGAATTGAATTAAATCTTAGCCAGGTCCCTTGTAGGGAAGAAAAAATGACACCATATGAAATTATGTTGTCTGAAAGTCAAGAGAGAATGCTTATTGTTCTTGAAAAAGGAAAAGAAGAACATGCGAAGAAAATATTTGATAAATGGAACCTAGATTTTGCAGTTATAGGTAAAACAACTAATTCAAAAAAAATAGAATTAATATTTGATAATAAAAAAGTTGCTGAAATACCAATTGATCTTCTTGCTGAAAATGCTCCAATTTATGATCGTCCTTGGAAAAAAACTAAATTACCTCAAAAATTAAAATTTGATAAAGATGAATTTAAATCTCTAAAACTATCAGATTGTCTAAAAAAGATTTTAAGTAATTCAAATATTTCAGATAAAAAGTGGATATGGGATCAATACGATCATACAGTAATGGGTGATACAATTCAAAAACCTGGAGGTGATGCTGGTGTTGTTAGAGTTCACGGGACCAATAAAGCAGTAGCTGCATCAGTGGACTCGTCTGCATTATATTGTTTCTCGCATCCATTAACTGGAGGAAAACAAATAGTTTGTGAGAGCTATAGAAATCTTATTTCGGTAGGAGCTAAACCTATTGCTATTACAAATTGTTTAAACTTTGGAAACCCAGAAAAAGAAAAAAATATGGGTGAATTTGTAGAATGTGTTGAAGGAATTACAGAAGCAAGCAAGTATCTAGATTTTCCAGTCGTATCTGGGAATGTATCATTTTATAACGAAACAAAAGATAAAGGTATAAAGCCTACTCCAACAATAGGAGGTATTGGACTAATCTCTGACTATCAACAAATGCTTACTATGGACTTTAAAACTGAGGGAAACTTAGTTTATGTAATTGGTAAAACGGATGGGCATTTAGATCAAAGTATTTTTGCAAGAGAGATTTTAAATGAAAAAAAAGGTCCGCCACCAACTGTTAATTTATTTAATGAAAAAAACATTGGTGAGGCTGTATTAGATTTATCTAGAAAAAATCTTATTGTGAGTTGCCATGATGTATCATTAGGTGGAGTTTTAATAGCATTATCAAAAATGTGTATTAAAGGAAAAAAGGGAATAAAAATTAATTCACTTAAAGGTTTAACAAATAAATATGAATATTTCTTTGGAGAAGATCAGGCTCGATATATTGTTGAAATACCAAAAGCTAGTTTGAAGAAAGTAAATGATATTTTAAACAAATATTCTGTACATTTCGATGAATTAGGGACAGTTAATGGACAATCCATCGAATATAAAGATGATATCAATTTGCCTATTGAAGAATTGGCAGATGCACATAAATATTGGTTAAAGAAGTATATGGATAGCTAATGGCAATGGATTTAAAAGAAATTGAGAGTTTAATTAAGGAAGGATTACCTGACGCAAAAGTTGAAATTCAAGATTTAGCGGGTGATGGAAATCACTATTCTGCTACAGTGACATCATCTGAATTTTCAGGTAAAAGTAAAATAGAACAACATAAAATGGTGTATAATTCTTTAAAAGGTAAAATGGGAAATGAGCTTCACGCTTTAGCAATTAAAACAAAGGAAATTTAAATGGAACAAGAAACAAATGATTTAATCAAAAGTGAAATTGAAAATAACGATGTGTGTCTTTTTATGAAAGGTACACCAGATGCACCACAGTGTGGGTTTTCAATGGCAACTTCAAACATTTTAAAAGTCCTTGAAGTAAATTTTAAAGGTGTAAATGTTTTAGCAGATCAAAAGCTACGAGAAGGTATAAAAGTATTTAGTGATTGGCCAACCATTCCTCAATTATATGTTAAAAATGAGTTTATTGGTGGATGCGATATCGTAAAAGAAATGTACGAAAGTGGAGAACTCGCTAAACTTTTTGAGTCTAAAGGAATAAATTTTAAAGCTAAGAATTAATTATCTAGAGTAATATTCAATTACTAAATTTGGCTCCATCACAACTGGGTATGGAACTTCTTCAAAAGATGGAATTCTTACAAATTTAACTTTTTTATTCTTTTCGTCTAATTGTAGATATTCTGGAACTTCTCTTTCTTTGTTAGCAAGAGCAATATCAATTAAAGCAAGTTGTTTAGATTTATCTCTAATTTCAATCGTGTCTTCTTCTTTAACCTGATAGCTTGCTATATTAACTTTTTTACCATTTACTTTAACATGACCGTGATTAATCAATTGTCTTGATGAAAAGATAGTGTTTGATAACTTTGATCTATAAATTACAGCATCTAATCTTCTCTCTAATAATCCAATTAAGTTTTCAGCAGTATCGCCTTTTTTCATGATTGCTTTTTTGTAAACATTTCTAAACTGTCTTTCATTCATATTACCATAATATGATTTTAATTTTTGTTTTGCTTGAAGTTGAATTCCGTAGTCTGAAGGTTTGCCAGCTTTTGTTTGTCCATGTTGTCCTGGAGGATAGGCTCTTGTATTAAAAGGGCTTTTGGGTCTGCCCCATAAATTTACTTTTAATCTTCTATCTACTTTATGTTTAGAGTTTAATCTTTTTGTCATTAATAGGAGGCTTTATAAGCCTAAGTTATGTTTTGTCAATCAACCTTTTCCTTGCTTAAACCAGCAAATACACTCGATAAAATACGAGTTTCTTTTTCTGAAAGATTGAGTTTATAGAAAATACTTCTTAAATTTTCCATCATGATCGGTTTTTTTTCAGGTGGGTGAAAAAAATTCTTATTTTCTAAATTATTAATGCACAAATTTAACATTCTTTGAATGTCATTCTTATTTGCACTTTTAATTTTTTTTGACTTTTCAAAGGAAAACTTTTTATTTGAAATTAGTCCACTTACTATTTGAGCTACAATAATTAGACTATGAGACAAATTTAAAGATCTAAAATTCCTATTACTTGGAATTTGTAAAGTATAATCAGCATAACTAACTTCATTATTTGATAATCCAGATGCTTCTGATCCAAAAAGAAAACCAATCTTTTTTTTGTAATTAATCTTATTTAGATCAGTTATTGATATATGTTTAATATTTTTATTTCTAAATCTTGCAGATGTTGCAACTAATATATCCAAATTACTTAATGATTTTTCTAAATTTTCATATACTTTTGCTTTTTTAATAATATCCTTTGCCCCTACAGATGTTGCAATAATTTTATCATTTGGAAATGAGGGTTTTGGATTAACAATTGATAGATTATTAAAATTAAAGTTTTTTAAAGCTCTAGCACAGGCTCCTATATTTTCTGACAATTGAGGTTTGTGTAAAATGAAAGTTATATTCTTAAATGACATCAAGTACTTGCAGGAGCATTATCCTTAAATAGTTTGTAGTCTAAACTATCAACTAGAGCTTTAAAAGATGCATCAATAATATTTGGAGAAACTCCTATAGTAAACCAATTACCATGTTTTGAGTCTGCACTTTCTATTGAAACTCTAGTAACAGCTCCAGTTCCTGTATTTAAAATTCTAACTTTATAATCAACTAATTTTAGATCTTTTAAGTATTCTGAATACTTTTCAAGTTTATTTACATTTTTTCTAATTGCATTATCTAAAGCATTAACAGGTCCGTTACCCTCGCCTTCACATAATATTTCATGACCATCCACCTCAAGTTTTGCTTTTGCAAATGATATTACTTCACCAGTAGTATCTTTCTTAACAGAAACATCATATTCATTAATTGAAATATATCTTGGTATTTCACCCATCAATCTTCTAGCCAATAGTTCAAAAGATGCATCAGCACCATCGTAACTATATCCTATGAACTCTCTATCTTTTACTTCATGAAGAAGTTTTTTAATTTTTGGATCGTCTTTTTTAATATTAATGCCAATTGCATTTAATCTAGACATTATATTAGATTGACCTGATTGATCAGAAACAACAATATTCCTAGCATTACCTACTTCATCAGGATTAACATGTTCATAAGTTTTTGGATCTTTTTGTACAGCTGATACATGCATTCCACCTTTGTGTGAAAATGCAGAAGCGCCCACATAAGGTAAATGTTTATTTGGTTTTCTATTCAGTATTTCATCTAATAATCTCGAACATTGAGTTAAGTTTTTAATGTTTTCAGGTTTAATATTAATTTCATATTTGTCTGAAAAATCTTTTTTTAAAAAAAAAGTTGGGATCAAAGACATCAAATTTGCATTACCACATCTTTCTCCTAGTCCATTAATTGTACCCTGAACCTGCCTTACTCCTGCTTGTACAGCTACTAAACTATTGGCAACTGCATTTTCAGTATCGTTGTGGGCATGAATTCCTAGGTTTTTTCCAGGTATATGCTTTGTTACTTTTTCTACGATTTTAGAAATTTCGTGAGGCAATGTTCCTCCATTGGTATCACATAACACAATCCATCTTGCGCCATTATCATATGCAGCTTTTAAACATGATATTGCATATTCAGGATTTGATTTATAACCATCAAAAAAATGTTCAGCATCAAACATAAATTCTTTACCTGAATTAACTATATGCTTTGCACTCTCGCTTATATTTTCTAAATTTTGATCATTTGAAATGCCTAAAGCCACATCCACATGAAAATCCCAACTTTTGCCAAATAAACAAACTGATGAACTCTTTGAATTAATCAAAGATGATAACATAGGGTCATTTTTTGCACTATGCTCTGATTTTTTAGTCATACCAAAAGCTGTAAGATTTGCATTTTTAAAGTTCTGATCTTTATTAAAAAATTCTGTATCTGTTGGATTTGCCCCTGGCCAACCTCCTTCGATATAATCAACTCCTAAGTTATCCAAAGATTTAGAGATTTTTTCTTTTTCATTTAATGAAAAATCAACACCTTGTGTTTGTGCCCCGTCTCTAAGTGTTGTATCGAATATATAGATTTTTTCTTTACTCATTTTAATTTCCACGAGGTTGTACCATCTTTATCTTCAATTAAAATACCCTTATCTAAAAGATCTTTCCTAATTTTATCAGCTAATTGATAATTTTTTTCATCTCTTGCTTTATTTCTCTCAGCTATTTTTGAATTAATTTCATCCTCTGAAAGAGAAATTATATTTTTTTTTGTTTGTATCCACTCTTCTGAAGTATCTGTTAATAGACCTATAAAATTGCAAGCTTTTACAAAAGTTGCTTTATCCTCCTTCGTTCCAGTTGATGCTTTACTATATAAAGAATGTAAATTAGCAATGTAACCAGGAGTGTTTAAATCGTCATATAAAGGATCTAATAATTCATCTGGTAATATTGTACTTTTATGAACATCAGAGTAGGCTGAATACCATTTACTTAAAGTCTTTTCACATTCTGAAATTAGTTTTTCATTCCAATCTAATGCTTGTCTATAGTGGGCACTAATTAACGCCAATCTTAAAACTTGACCATTATATTTATTTTTAAAATCTTTTATTTTTATTATGTTCCCCTGAGATTTTGCCATTTTTTCATTAGAAAGAGTTATAAAACCGTTATGAACCCAATAATTAGCAAATGAATTTGTTTCATTTGCACATCTTGATTGAGCAATCTCGTTTTCATGATGAGGAAAAATCAAGTCTCTACCACCTCCATGAATATCAAATTCTTCACCCAAATATCTTTTAGACATAACCGAACATTCTAAGTGCCAACCTGGTCTACCTTTGCCCCAAGGAGAATCCCAAGAAGGCTCTTTATCTGTTGACGGTTTCCATAATACAAAATCTTCAGGATTCTTTTTTATTTCTGAAACCTCTACTCGTGAACCAGCTATTAATTCATCTAACTTTTTATTAGATAGTTTTCCATAATCACTGAATTTTTTAACTTCAAAATAAACATGCTTATCCTTTGAATATGCAAACCCTTTTTTCTCTAGTTCTGCGATCATTTCAATCATTTGTTTTATATTTTCTGTTGCCTTTGGTTCGCTGTTTGGTGTTTCACATTTTAAGTAATTACAATCCTTATGAAAATTTTCAGTAATTTTTGAAGTTAAGTCGTTTATAGAAATATTTTGATCATTAGATGCTTTGATTATTTTGTCATCTATGTCTGTTATATTTCTGATATATTTTACAGATGTTGATCCATATCTGTTTTTTAAAATTTTATACAGAATATCAAAAACAATTAATGGTCTGGCATTACCAATATGTGGATCATCATAAACAGTAGGACCACAAACATACATGCCTATGGATTTGTCATTTTTGGGTATAAATTTTTCTTTCTTACCACCAAGACTATTGGTTAAAAATATATCTTTAGCCATACAACTAGGAATATACTTAAATTATAGATTTGTGAATCTATTTGATTAATTAGGAATTTTGCATACTGGAATAGGTTCCATTTTATGCAAATTTGCGCTTCGAATTGAATTATATTTATCTCGATTTACAGAATTTTCATTGTCCATCGCTTCTTCTAATTCTTTATATGACAAACCAAGCTGTCCCTCATCAGTACGACCATCATCCCATAAACCATCTGTAGGAGGAGCATCAATAATCTCTTTTAAAATTCCAAGTTCTTTACCAAGTTCCCATACCTCAGTTTTATTACAATCTGCTATTGGAGAAATATCTACTCCACCATCACCATATTTTGTATAAAAACCAACTCCAAAATCTTCAACTTTATTTCCTGTTCCAACAACAATTCCATTGTTTGCGGCAGCTACTTGATAAAGGGTTGTCATTCTTAATCTTGCTCTAGAATTTGCCATGCCATGCTCACTACCAAAATTGTTTAATGTTCCCTCAAATGTTTTAAATAAACTATCTAATTCTAATGTGTGTCCCTCTACATTGGTAAAATTCTTCTTTAACCATTCTTGATGTGCCAAACTTAAATCATGCTGTGCAGATTTTTGTTTAATAGGCATTGATAAAACAATTGTTTTTAAACCTGTCATTGCACTTAGTGTGCTTGAAACAGAAGAGTCTATACCACCAGAAATACCAATCACTAAAGATTGAGCCTTTTTTGGCATACAATTCACATAATCTGAAATCCAGTTTTTAATGTGATTCACTTTATCTTTAGGTGTCATAATTTAAATATAAGAAAAAAAATTTATTTTTAAACTGTTAAGATGCCGCTTTAATTGCAGATTTAGAATACAAACTATTCTTTTTTATCTCATCTGAAATTAAAAATGCTAATTCTATGGCTTGATCAGAATTTAATCTTGGATCGCAGTGCGTATGATATCTGCTTGATAAATCTGCATCGGATATTTTTTTTGCTCCACCTGTACACTCTGTCACATCCTGTCCAGTCATTTCAACATGAAGACCACCAGCATAAGAACCTTCTGCTTGATGAACTGCAAATACATTTTTAACTTCGCTTACAACATCATTAAACGGTCTCGTTTTAAAACCAGTAGTTGATTTAATTGTATTTCCATGCATTGGATCACATGACCAAACAACATTTAAACCTTCCTTTTTAATTCCTCTAATTAATTTTGGTAAAAATTTTTCAACATTCTGATGGCCAAATCTTGAGATTAACGTTATTTTTCCTTTTTCATTTTTAGGATTTATAACTTCACATATTTTTGCAATCTCATCAGGTTTAGAAGTTGGACCACATTTGATACCAATTGGATTTTCTATGCCTTTACAAAACTCAACATGCCCTCCATCTAATTGTCTTGTTCTATCCCCTATCCAAACAAAGTGAGCTGAAGTATCGTGATATTCACCCGTTGTTGAGTCTACTCTTGTCATGCTTTCTTCAAAAGGTAAATGTAAGGCTTCATGAGAAGTCCAAAAATTAACTGTGTATAATCTATTATTAAAATCGGATGTAATTCCACAAGCATCCATAAATGCTAAAGCATCTGCTATTTTATCCTCTAACTCTTTAAATTTTTTAGCTTGTGGACTTTTCTTAATATAATCTAAATTCCATAAATGAACCTTATTTAGGTCAGCAAAACCACCTTTTGAAAAAGCTCTTAAAAGGTTTAAAGTTGAAGCAGACTGAGAATATGCTTTAAACATTCTTTTTGGATCGGGTCTTCTAGCTTTTTCATTAAAATCAATTGCGTTTATATTATCTCCCAAATAACTTGGTAATTCTTTGTCACCTTGTTTTTCGGTTGGGGCACTTCTTGGTTTTGAAAATTGTCCTGCAATTCTTCCAAGTTTTACAATAGGCAAAGATGCTGAGTAAGTCATCACCAATGCCATTTGAAGAATAACTTTAAAAGTATCTCTTATATTGTCAGGATGAAATTCCGCAAAACTTTCTGCACAATCACCACCTTGCAAAAGAAAAGCTTTTCCATCATTGACCATCGCCAACTGATCTTTTAAATGTCTTGTTTCACCAGCAAATACTAAAGGAGGAAAAGTTTTTAATTTATTTAAAACTATCTCCAATTCCTTCTCATCTTCATATTGAGGAATATGTTTGACAGGGTATTTTCTCCAGCTATTTATTTTCCAATTTTTCATTTCAACTCAGAATTGTTTTAACAGACTTTATTATTTATTCAACAGTGACAGATTTAGCTAAGTTTCTTGGTTTATCTATGTCGTATCCTTTATCTAGTGCAGAGTAATAAGCTAACTTTTGTAAAGGTATAGTGGTCAAAAAAGGAATAAGTTCATCTGAAATGGCATCAACTTCTATTTGCTCCCAAATATTTTCTGAATAAATTTCATCAGTGCTTTTATTTGTTATAAGTAAAACTTTTGCACCTCTAGATATAACTTCTTGCATGTTTGAAATAGTTTTTTTGTAATGCTCATCTCTTGGAGCAATTACTACTACCGGCATACCTTCCTCTATAAGTGCAAGAGGTCCGTGTTTCATTTCTCCAGCTGGATAACCTTCAGCATGAACATAAGCAAGCTCTTTTAGTTTTAAAGCACCTTCAAGCGCAATTGGATATGAATAACCTCTACCCAAAAACATTGATCCTTTAGAATTAGCAAAATCTTTTCCTAGTGTTTGGATTTTATCTTCAATATTCAATGTATTTTTTGCGGATTTAGACAAAGATAGTAAATCTTTTATCTTCTTTTGATACTCCTTTTTATTAATTGATTTTTGTTCATAAGAAAGCTTTGTACATAATAAATAAAGGACTAACATTTGTCCTAAAAAGGCCTTTGTCGATGCAACACCGACTTCTGGGCCACAATGAATAGGTAAAACTAGATCTGCATCTCTTGCAATTGAACTTTCAACAACATTTACTACTGCACAAGTTTTAACATTATTCTTTTTGCATAAATCTAATGCAGCAAATGTATCTGCAGTTTCTCCTGATTGCGAAACAAACACATAAAGACAATCTTTTTTAAATTTAATTTTTCGATATCTAAATTCAGAAGCTATATCAACACTCACATCTAAACTGGTATTATGCTCAAACCAATACTTAGCAACAAGACAAGAGTGATATGCTGTTCCGCATCCAATTAAAACTACTGATGAGATTTCATTGATTTTCCAAGCAAAATTATAAATATTTATTTCTTTGTTATGTTTGTCGATGTACTCATTGACACAATTCTTTAAAGTGATTGGCTGCTCGTCTATTTCTTTGGCCATATAATATTTGTATTCTCCTTTTTCATAATTTTGATCATCTTTAGAAAGATTTAAAATTTTTTTGTTTACTTTAGTTCCATCAGTATCAAAAAATTCAACTTGGTCTTTTTTTAATATGCAAAATTCTCCATCATTTAAATATGAAATTTTATTAGTCATTGACTTTAATGCATAAGAATCTGAACCAAGATAGTGCTCGTTTGGTCCGTAACCAACTGCAAGCGGAGAGCCTCTTCTTGCCCCAACTATCAAATCTGGTTGGTCTTTGAAAATTATTCCTAGTGCAAAACTACCATGCAATTTTTTTAAAACTTTTATAATTGTATTTTTAAGACTATTTTTTTTTAAATAATCGGTAACCAAATGAACTATTACTTCTGTATCTGTTTGGGATTTAAACTTAAAGCCTTTATTTTCTAATAATTTTTTAAGAATAGTTGAATTTTCAATTATACCATTATGAACTACAGACACATCTTCAGATGAATGAGGGTGTGCATTTATTGAACTAGGTTTTCCATGTGTTGCCCATCTTACGTGTCCAATACCAATAGAACCAGATATTTTAGTTTGTATAATGTTTTTCTCTAAAGCGTCTACTCTACCCTCACATTTTACCTCATTTATATTTCCTTCTGAAAGAGTTGCTATACCCGCGGAGTCATAGCCTCTATACTCAAGTTTTTTTAATGAACTTATAATTCTAGGGGTAACCTCTTTAGAGCTTGTAATTCCAACTATTCCACACATTACTTATTATTTCCTTTTGTAATTTTTCTTTTCTTTTTGATTTGATCTGGTCAATGCCAACGACCCTTTGCTTACATTTTTAGTAATTACTGAACCTGCGCCTATGACACTTTTTTCATTTAAAGTAACTGGTGCTACTAAAGATGTATTTGAACCTACAAATACTTTATCCTTAATATTTGTTTTACTTTTTTTTCTTCCATCATAATTACAAGTTATTGTTCCAGCTCCAATATTAACATTTTTTCCCAGTAGAGCATCACCAATATATGATAAATGATTAACTTTAGAATTTTTGTTTATTGTGGTTTTTTTTACTTCAACAAAATTTCCAATTTTTGATCCAGATTTTATTTTTGTTCCAGGTCTTAAACGTGCGTATGGACCTACACTTACATCATTATCTATTTTAACACCCTCAAGATGAGAGAAAGACAGAATTTTAACATTGTTTCCTATTTGAACTTTATCAGCAAATACAACGTAAGGTTCTATCTCTACATTCTTTCCAATTTTAGTATCTTTAGAAAAGAAAACTGTCTCAGGCCCTTTCATTTTGACACCTTTTTTTAAAAATTTATCTCGAAGTTTATTTTGTAAATTTTGACTATTCATCAGATAGTTGTATATAACTGGCTATTAATTTAATTAATTCACAATTTATTTCTTATTAATACTTTATATATGACACAAAAATTCACAGTTCTTTTTGATTTAGATGGTACGTTAGTAGACACAGCACCTGATCTAATGCTTGCTCATAACCATGTTATGAAGAAATTTGGATACCCCACAAAATCTCTTGATGAACTTAAAAATACTGTTGGTCAAGGAGCTGGGGCAATGATTGGTAGATCTATATGGAGCCAGGCCAAAAAAGAATTAACTTCAATTAATGAGAAAATTAAAAATGAAATGACAGATGAATTTATTTCTTATTATGGAAAAAATATTTTAAATGAAAGTACTCTGATGCCTGGCGTAAAAGATTTTTTAAATTGGTGTAAAAAAGAAAATATATCAATGGCTGTATGTACGAATAAAACGGAACATCTTGCAGTAGATCTTCTAAAAAAAATTGGGATATATGATTACTTCGAGTATGTTGCGGGTTATAATACTTTTGATTATTGTAAACCTGATCCGAGACATATAACAACAATCATAGAAATTTTAGATGGTAGTAAAAATAAATCAATTATGATCGGTGATAGTGAGTCGGATGCAAATGCAGCTAAAGCGGCAGAAATTCCAATGATTTTATTAGAGGATGGATATACTGAAAAAAATATTGATGAAATTTATCATAATCACTTAATAAAAGACTTTGTAGGTATTGAAAAAATTGTATCTCAATATCTTTAATATTGATTAATTTATTTTAACTATTAAAACAAAATCACAAATTAGGAGTTATTTTGTTATTACATACAATTAAAGTATATCCATCAAAAATAAATCTTCCAAAGAAGAAACAGCTTGCATGGAAAATAGCGGAGATAGCAAGTGATAATGCTAAATTAAACAAAAATTCAATAGAAATGGTTATTAATAGAATTATTGATAACGCTTCAGTTGCTATAGCTTCCTTAAATAGAAGACCTGTAATATCTGCAAGAGAAATGGCAAAAAAACATGTTAGAAAAAATGGAGCTAATCTTTTTGGCTTAAATTCAAAACTTAAATTTGATTGTGAATGGGCTGCGTGGGCAAATGGAACTGCTGTTAGAGAATTAGATTTTCATGATACATTTCTAGCGGCTGATTACAGCCATCCTGGTGATAATATTCCTGCTCTTTTAGCAGTGGCACAACAATTAAAAAAAAATGGAAATGATTTATTAAGAGGAATTATAACTGCTTATGAAGTTCAAGTTAATCTTGTAAAAGCTATTTGTCTTCATAAACACAAAGTTGATCATATCGCTCACTTGGGACCAAGTGTTGCTGCTGGTATTGGATCTATGTTAAAATTAAATACAGAAACTATTTATCAAGGTGTTCAACAGGCATTACATGTGAGTGTTTCAACAAGACAATCAAGAAAAGGTGAGATTTCAAGTTGGAAGGCGTATGCTCCGGCTCATGCAGGAAAATTGGCAATTGAAGCTGTAGATAGAACGATGAGAGGTGAAGGAGCTCCAAGTCCTATTTATGAAGGTGAAGACAGTGTAATTGCAAGAATATTAGATGGAAAAAATGCTAGATATTTTGTTCCTTTGCCTAAAAAGAACGAAGAAAAGAAAGCCATTCTCGAAACATATACAAAAGAATATTCTGCAGAATATCAAGCTCAAGCATTAATTGATATTGCAAAAGCACTTAATAAAAAAATTGATAATTTAAATACAATTAAAAAAATAGATATATATACAAGTCATCATACGCATTATGTAATAGGGACTGGAGCTAATGATCCACAAAAAATGGATCCGAATGCTAGTAGAGAAACTTTAGATCACTCAATAATGTATATTTTTGCAGTAGCTTTAGAAGATGCAGATTGGCATCATGTAAAGTCTTATACTAAAAATAGAGCTAACAAAAAAAGTACAATTAAAATATGGAGATCAATTAAAACTCATGAGGATAAAAAATGGACAAAGAAATACCATGATCCTGATCCAAAAAAGAAATCTTTTGGTGCAAAGGTTATAGTAACATTAAATAATGGGAAAAAAATTATCGAGGAATTAGAAAGAGCAGATGCTCATCCTTACGGAAAAAGACCTTTTAAAAGAAAAGATTATATAAATAAATTTAAAATTTTAACAGAAAATATAATTTCAAAAAAAGAAAGTGATAGATTTTTAAAAGATGTTCAAAATTTAAAAAAATTAAAAAATAATCAACTAACAAAATTAAATATTGAAGTGAGTAAAAAATATTTAAAATCAAATAATAAAAAAGGAATATTCTAGTGCACTTTGTTGAAAAAAAGCCTGAAGAGAAAAGAATTGATTTAGATAATAAACTTAAATCTAATAAAATTTTAAGAATACCAGGTGCATATAATCCATTAACAGCAAAAGTTATTGAAGAGATTGGATATGATGGAGTTTATGTATCTGGAGGTGTTATGTCTAATGATTTGGGTTATCCCGATATCGGATTAACAACTCTTAATGATGTAAGCAACAGGTCAAAACAAATTGCACGTGTTACAAATCTTCCGACCATTGTTGATGTTGATACAGGTTTTAAATCTTGTAAAGAAACTGTTCAAACATTTGAAAATTTTGGTATTTCAGCAATTCATTTGGAAGATCAGATAGAACAGAAAAGATGTGGTCATCTAGACAATAAAGAATTGATATCAAAAGAGGATATGACAAAAAAAATTAAAGAATGTGTAGAAGCAAGATCAGATAAAAATTTTAAAATCATTGCACGTTCCGATGCTAAAAGTGTAGAGGGTATTGATAAAATGATTGATCGTTGCAAATCTTATATTGATGCTGGTGCAGAAATTATTTTTCCAGAAGCATTAAAAGATGAAACTGAGTTTGAAAAAGTTAGAAAATCACTAGATTGTTATCTTTTAGCTAATATGACTGAGTTTGGAAAATCCAAGTTGCTAGATTTTAAACAATTAGAAAAGCTTGGTTATAATATTGTAATTTATCCAGTTACTACACAAAGATTAGCGATGAAAAGTGTTGAGGATGGTCTACGTGCCATTTTTGCGGATGGACATCAAAATAATATTATAGATAAGATGCAAAGCAGAAAAAGGTTATATGATCTAGTTGAGTATGAAAAATACAACTCTTTAGACGAAAAGATATATAATTTTAGTACTGAGGGACATGAATAATGAGTGAAGAAGTAAAAAAAGGTTTATTAGGAATTGTTGTTGATGAAACAGAGGTTTCTAAAGTTATGCCTGAGATTAATTCATTAACTTATAGGGGTTATGCTGTTCAAGATTTGTGTGAATTTTGTAGATTTGAAGAAGCTGCATATCTTATTTTAAAGGGTGATTTACCAAACAGTATAGAGCTAAGACAATTTGAAAAAATTGAAAGAGGACATAGAGATTTATCAAAAAATCTTTACGAAATAATCAAACACATGCCAAAAAAGTCTCATCCTATGGATGTTGCTCGAACAGCGGTTAGTGTAATGGGATTAGAGGATAAGGAGACAACAGATAATTCTCAGGAAGCAAATACAAGAAAAGCTTTAAGAATTTTAGCTAAAACTCCTACTGCTTTAGCAGCGTTTTATAGAATTCGAAAAGGAAAAAAAATTATTAAACCTAAAAAAGAATTAACTTTTGCAGAAAACTTTTTTTATATGTGTTTTGGAAAGGTTCCTCAAAAGGAAATTGTAAAAGCATTTGATGTATCTTTAATTTTATACGCGGAACATAGTTTTAATGTTTCAACTTTTACAGCTAGAACTATTACAAGTAGTTTATCTGATATTCATGGAGCTATAACAGGTGCAATTGCTAGTTTAAAAGGACCATTACATGGTGGTGCTAATGAAGAAGTTATGCATATGATGAATAAAATCAAAAAACCTGAAAACGCGTTAAAATGGATTAATAATGCTTTAAAGAAAAAAGAGGTAGTGATGGGTTTTGGTCACAGAGTTTACAAAAGTGGAGACTCTAGAGTTCCAACCATGAAAGAATATTTCAAAAAAGTTGCTAAAATTAAAAAAGATAAAAAGTTTTTAAAAATTTACGATATTGTTGAAAGAGTAATGATTAGTAAAAAGAATATTCATCCAAATGTAGATTATCCAACAGGACCGACTTATCATCTAATGGGTTTTGATACAGATTTCTTTACACCAATATTTGTAATTTCAAGGATTACTGGTTGGTCAGCTCATATAATGGAACAACATTCATCTAATAAATTAATTAGACCATTAGCTAAATACAAAGGAAGTAAATACAGAAAAGTAATGCTTCTAAATCAAAGGTAATATTATTTTATTTGCTTTTCTTTATATAATGAGACGCCTTTTTCAATTTTGTTTTTATAAGACATTTTAAAACTCTCTAATTGCCAACCTGAAAGTCTGCTTTCGATTTCTTTTAGATTGTTATTTTTCCAATCATCAGTTGTTTCAGGGTCTTTCCATATTTTTTTCTCTTCATCGGATCTTCCACATCCGTAACATAGACCTGATGCTGGATCAGTTTTACAAATACTTATACAGGGGCTTACTATCACTTAATCCTAGGAGAAAGCGTCTATCCAATTACCTTGTGTAGATGCTTTTGAATATTCAGTGGCTCTACCTTCAAAGAAGTTCATATGCTCTACTGCATTTAACATAGTGTCTAACCATGTTAATGGATTTTTCTGCACATCATATATTGGCTCAAGACCTAACTGAGTTAATCTTCTATTACCAATGAACCTAATGTAATCTTTGACTTCTTGAGCAGTTAAACCCTGCATTGGACCCATTTCAAAAGCTAGATCAATAAATGCATCCTCGTGTTCAATTATAGTTCTGCAAGCTTCATATAGTTCTTTTTTAAGTTTCGGAGTCCAAATCTCAGGGTTTTCTTTAATGAACTCTTTAAAAATTCTAATCATAGAATTACAATGAAGAGTTTCATCTCTTACTGACCAAGTAACTATCTGACCCATTCCTTTAAGTTTGTTGTGTCTTGGAAAGTTTAATAAAATTGCAAAACTTGCAAATAACTGAAGACCTTCTGTAAAGGCACTAAATACTGCAACAGTTTTTGCGATATCTTCTTTTGAGTTTACATTAAAGTTTTGCATGTAATCGTATTTATCTTTCATTTCTTTGTACTTCATGAAAGCAGAATATTCAGACTCTGGCATTCCAATTGTATCTAACAGATGTGAATAAGCTGCTACATGGACTGTCTCCATAGAGGCAAAAGCTGTCATCATCATTAAAACTTCTGTAGGTTTAAATACAGTTGTGTAATGTCTTAAATAACAGTTATTAACTTCAACATCTGCTTGAGTAAAAAATCTAAAGATCTGGGTTAATAAATTTTTTTCTGACTCTGAAAGATTTTTTTGCCAATCTCTGACGTCATCACCAAGTGGAACTTCCTCTGGTAACCAATGAATTCTTTGTTGAGTTAACCAAGCATCGTAACACCATGGGTATCTGAATGGTTTATAAACTGGGTTCTCAACTAATAGACCCATTTTTTTTGGTTCTATAATTTTTTGTTTTGTATCTTTTAGGCTTTCTACTGACATGATAAACACTCCTCATATTCTGGTTGTTGACTTTCTTGTTTTTTAGATTTGTAAACGTTTGCAGTTACATCTGTAGAATTTGCATCGTTTACGTTTTCCGCTCTTTGTATTGATTTAGATCTGCAGTAATAAAGGCTCTTCAACCCTTTTTTCCAAGCTTGGAAGTGGATTTGGTGTAAGTCCCTTTTATGAATATCTGCAGGTATAAATATATTTATTGATTGTGCTTGAGAAATATGAGGAGTTCTATCTGCACCTAACTCCACAATCCATTTCTGGTCTAGTTCAAAAGCTGTTTTAAATACGTCTTTTTCTTGTTGTGTTAAAAAATCAAGATGAGAAACTGAGCCTTGATTAGTTGTTATACTTGACCATGTTTCATCATCATTTTTACCGTGCTTCTCTAATAATTTACTTAAATATTTATTTCTAACGTTAAATGATCCAGACAAAGTTTTATGTGTATAACTATTTGCTGCAATTGGTTCTACACCTGGAGATGTTCCACCACAAATAATTGAAATTGAAGCAGTTGGAGCTATTGCAGTTTTATTTGAAAATCTTTCATTAATACCATAATCAGCAGCATCTGGACATGCACCTCTTTCATCGGCCAAATCTTTTGAAGCTTGATCAACTTGTTTTTGGATGCTTTCAAATATTTTTTTATTCCAAACTTTACTCATCACTGACTCAAAAGGAATCATTTTTTGTTGGAAGAATGAATGAAGTCCCATAACACCTAGACCAACACTTCTTTCTTTCAATGCTGAATATACAGCATCACTAAATGACTCAGGTGCTTTTTCAGTAAAGTCTGTTAATACATTATCTAAAAATCTCATTACGTCTGGAACAAAGTTTTCATCGTCTTTCCATTCATCATAAGTTTCTAAATTTAAAGATGATAAACAACATACTGCCGTTCTATCTCTACCCTCTTTATCAATTCCTGTTGGTAAAGTTATTTCGCTACACAAGTTAGATGTCTTAACAGTTAAACCAGCAAGCTTATGATGTTGAGGTATCATTCTATTAACTGTATCAATGAAAACAATATAAGGTTCTCCAGTTTCAATTCTTGCAGTTAATAATCTAATCCATAAATTTCTTGCAGAAACAGTAGCTTGTACTGATTGATCTTTTGGACTTTTTAATGCCCATTGTTCATCTAGCTCTACGGCTCTCATAAATGCATCTGAAACTAAAACACCGTGGTGTAAATTTAATGATCTTCTATTTGGATCACCACCTGTTGGTCTTCTCATTTCAATAAATTCTTCTATCTCCGGATGATCAATTGGAAGATAACAAGCTGCCGATCCTCTTCTTAATGAACCTTGACTGATCGCCATTGTCAAAGAGTCCATAACTTTTATAAAAGGAATAATGCCTGAAGTTTTTCCAACTCTTCCAATTTTTTCTCCAATAGATCTTAAGTTGCCCCAGTAACTTCCAATACCTCCACCTTTAGCAGCCAACCAAACATTTTCACTCCATAGATCTAATATTCCAGTTAAGCTATCCCCTGCTTCATTTAAGAAACAGGAAATTGGTAAACCTCTTTTTGTTCCACCATTTGATAAAACTGGTGTTGCTGGCATAAACCATAAATTACTAATGTAGTTATAAAGTCTTTGCGCGTGTAAGTTGTCATCTGCATAATGACTCGCAACTCTTGCAAATAAATCTTGGAAAGACTCGTTTTCTCCAAGGTATCTGTCGCTTAGTGTTGCTCTTCCAAAATCTGTTAAATTATTATCTCTAGATCTATCTATTTTAATAGTTATCCCTTTAGAATTTTGAAACAACTCAGTGTTGTTATTTAGTGAAAATAAGTCTGGTCTTTTGTCATTATTGCTGATTTTTTCCGCTGGTTTATAATCAGAGACAGCCTTCCTGATTGCCTGAGACAATATTTTGTTCATTAAACTCCCTTTTTATCTTTATACTAAAAAATCTAGTAAATAACTAGATATAGTGTGTAGATTTACCTGATATACTATATAAATTGTAAATCAATAGAACATTTATAGAACTTATTAAATATTTATCAATAAAAATTTTAAAAAAATGTACATATATCCACATGAATAATTCGGGAAAAATTGATCCCTACGGCTTTCGGGAATATGACGCACGATGGGTATACGAAAAAGACATAGATGACGATGGAATCGTTCAACTTGGCAAAGGTCTTGGAACTCAAATAATTAATCATACAAAGAAAAACAATCCAAGAATTATCGTTGGCCAAGATTACAGGTCTTACAGTGAACATATCAAAGAAAAATTAAAAGAGGGTTTGGTTTCAACTGGGTGCAAAATCGAAGATATAGGATTATCCTTATCTCCTATGGTTTATTTCGCGCAATTTAATTTAGACTCAGATGCAATTGCAATGGTTACAGCTAGTCATAATGAAAATGGTTGGACGGGTGTAAAAATGGGTATCAAAAAAGGACTTACTCATGCACCTGAAGAAATGAAAGAACTAAAAGATATTACACTCCATCAAAAATTTATTAATGGAGAAGGCAACGTAAAAAAAATCGATGGTTTTCAGGATATATATAAAAATGAGCTAATAACAAAAAACAGACTAAATAAAAAAATTAAAGCAGTTGTTGCATGTGGTAATGGAACAGCAGGGATATTTGCACCAGAAATTTTAAGAGGCATTGGGTGCGAAGTCGTTGAACTTGATTGTAATCTGGATTGGACTTTTCCAAAATACAATCCTAATCCTGAAGATTTAGAAATGTTACATGCAATTTCAAAAGCTGTGAAAGATAATAATGCAGACATAGGATTTGGATTTGATGGTGACGGAGATAGAGTTGGTATTATTGACGATAAAGGTAACGAAATTTTTTCAGATAAAATAGGGCTTTTAATTGCTAGAAATCTATCAAAAGATCATAAAAATAGTAAATTTATTGTTGATGTAAAATCCACAGGTCTATTTTCAAATGATAAAGTATTAAAAGAAAATAATTGTGAAACAATTTATTGGAAAACAGGACACTCTCATATCAAAAGAAAGGTAAATGCTGAAAAAGCTTTAGCTGGATTTGAAAAAAGTGGACATTTCTTTTTTAATGAACCTCTAGGTTACGGATACGACGATGGAATAAATTCTGCAATCCAAGTTTGTAAATTACTAAACAAAAGTGAAAAAAGGATTAGCGAAATTCTCAACGAAATACCAATAACTTATCAAAGTCCTACAATGGGTCCATATTGTAAAGATAGTGAAAAATATGAGGTTATTGATAAATTGGTTGAGGAAATTAAGAAAATTAAAGAAGATAAAATTAAAATTGATGATCAAGAAATTAATGAAATACTAACAGTAAATGGAATAAGATTTTCTTTTAAAGATGGATCCTGGGGATTAATAAGAGCATCTTCTAATAAACCCTCATTAGTAATAGTAATTGAAAGCGCAACTTCTGAAAAAAGAAAGATAAAAATCTTTGAATTTATTGATAATTTAATTCAAAAAACTGGTAAAGTTGGGGATTACGATCAAAAAATTTAAAATTCAACTATAAAGAGTTAAGAAAGTTTTAGAGAATCGATTAATATATAATTGAGGTGGCGGAGGGAGACTGAAACCACCTCGTCTCCTAGGTCACTAAAAATCTATATAAAAATAAAGTTCCAATAACATATAAAAAAACACCAAATAATCTTTGAGTTTTAACTCTATCTAGGTTTTGAACTGTTTTTGCTCCAATCCTTGCCATGAATGTGGTTATTGGAACAAAAATTATAAATGCAGGTATATTAATAAATCCAATACTGAGTGGGATATCGGCTTTTAACATCAAGCCAGATGTAAAAAATCCTATTGATCCAAATAAGGCTATTATAAAACCAATCGCTGCAGAACTTCCTATTGCTAAGTTAATAGGATAACCAAAGTATCTTAATATAGGAACATTCATCATAGCTCCTGTTATGCCCATAGGAGCAGATATTAATCCTGACAAAAATCCAAATATTATTCTAGGAAAAATATTAAATTTTTTTTTAATTTTTTTTTTCTTTTCACTTTGTAACAACAAGTAAGCTCCAAAAAAGAAAACAACTGCAGAAAAAAAGAATAATAATGTTTTAGTATTCATCAATGCTGCCATCAATGTTCCAGAGAAAACTCCAATTATTACAAATGTTCCATAATTTTTAATAATATTAAAATCAACAGCGTTGTATTTTCTATGAGTTAATACTGAAGCTGTAGCAGTTAAAATTGTTATTGAGAAAGCTGTCCCTACAGATAAATGCATCAAATAATCTTTATCCACGTTAAATGCTTCAAATACAAAAAATAAAAATGGAACTGAGATTAATCCTCCACCGATACCAAAAAAACCTGCAAAAAAACCAACCGGAACAGCGGCTGCCATCATTAAAAAAATAAAATAAATATTATTAATCTCTAAAAGAGTATTATTCAATTTGACCTGCCGATATACTTTGTGGATTAAATTTTACTTTATCCATTATGTGATCAATTTTCTTAACATCGGCATCTCTTACACACATATTTTCACTTAAATATCTTTTCCAAAAACTAGAACCTGTTTGTCCATGAAATAAACCAAGAGTATGTCTCATGATTTGATTTAATCTTGTACCTTTTTTAATTTCTTCTTTTACATACTCAATTAGTTTCTCAACAACTTCTTGTCTTGTCAAAATATCCTTATTGTTAAAAATTTGGTTCTCAATATCTGCTAACATATAAGGGGAATGATAAATTGACCTTCCAATCATAACACCATCTACATTATCTAAATGTTCTTTGATTTGATCAGTAGACGTTATTCCTCCATTAATTATTATTTCTAAATCTTTAAAATCTTTTTTTAATCTATTTACGTATTCATATTTTAAAGGTGGAATGTTTAAATTTTGTTTAGGTGTAAATTTTCCTAACATTGCTTTTCTGGCATGGATTATAAAAGTTTTAACACCTGTTTCTTTTAAAATATTCACAAAATTATATAAATTTTCATATTGATCAACATTGTCATATCCAATTCTAGTTTTAACTGTTACAGGAAGTGTTGTTTTTGAAATCATTTCACTTAGACAATCAGCAACAAGATTAGGTTCTTGAATTAAACAGGCCCCAAATCTATTTTTTTGAACTTTTTTACTTGGACAACCTAAGTTTAAATTTATTTCATCATAACCAAATTCTTCACCTAAATATGCTGCATTTCCTAATAATTTTGGAGAAGAGCCACCAAGTTGCAGAGCAACAGGTTTTTCTCTCATATCAAATTCTAATAGTTTCTTTTTATCTCCTCTATCAATAGCTTCTGAGACAATCATTTCAGTATAGAGAAGAACGTTTTTACTAATTAGTCTTAAGAAAAATCTTTCATGTTTGTCTGTGCAGTCCATCATTGGAGCAACAGAAACAGTTCTATTTAATCTAGACATATTTTTTGAGTTTGTTTGATATATTAATTTTTTTTTCGTTTACATACTCTTGATGATTTTGCTCAATTTTCCCAAGTTCATATTTGTAATTAACCATGATTCCAAATGACCTTTTAAATCCTACATCAGAAACGTTAGCATTAACTACAATATCGTCAATTTCAGCTCCATTTTTTAAATGAAACCTACAAACATCATTAATGGGAAAACCTAGATCATTTTTTTGTACAGCTAAGTAATTTAAAGCAAGTTTTGTAAGTAAATCTTTATTATCAATAAATTTTCTATCTCCAATTTTAAGATCTAATGATTTTAAAAACTCAACTTTTACAAAATTATCTTTTTGAACTATTTCACTAATTTTCTCATCTTCTGAAGATTTTATCCAATCTGCAAAACCTTGCATCGGTGATAAAGTTCCAAAATTTTTTACATCAGGTAACTCTTCTTGTAATTCGTATACAACTCGTTTAATTAAAAAATTACCCAATGTAACTCTTGAAAGACCCTCTTGGCAGTTGCTAATTGAATAAAATGTAGCTGTATCATAATTTTCGTTTTTTCCATCATTTGGTCTTGTCAACTCTTGAATAGATTTTGCTAAACCTTTAGTTAGTGCAATCTCAACAAAAATTATTGGTTCATCTTCTAATGCTGGATGAAAATAAGCAAAAAATCTTCTGTTTTCTCCTAATCTAATTTTCAATTCATTCATATCTTTCATTGAATGAACTTTTTCATATTTTAATAATTTTTCTAATATTGCAGCTTTTGTATCCCAAGTTATTTTTCTTAATTTTAAAAATCCAGGATTGAACCAATTTTTAAATATATCTATCAAATCATAATCTAATTCTTTTAATTCAGGATTTTTAATTAAAAACATTTGTAGATCTTCTCTTAAAGAAACAATCTCTGCCGTTCCATTTGGAGCCATATTTAGTCTAACAAACAATTCTTTTCTAGTTCCTGATGTAATTCTTGATAAATTTAAAATTGATCTACTATTTTTATTTTCGGTATAGTCTTTAATTGCATTATCAATATTTGCTGTATCAGGTTTATATTTTTCATTTACTTGAAGTAAGAATTTCAATTTATCTTCATGGGATAAATTATGATATCTAAAAAGAATATCTCTTGCTAATGTAATTCCAAATGCTGCACCTTTAGATGACAACAGGTCATCACATAGCTCTATCAAATCTCTTTTTTTTGAGAATTTTTTTAATGATTTTTTCTCTAAAATTTTTTGACCAGCATCAGCAATCGTCTCGAATATTCTTTTTATATTTAACATGGTGTTTTTTATATATTAAAAACCTAAACTTTTACCCATTATTTTGTCAGGTAACCAAGTCACAATCTCAGGAAAAATACACAAAATAAGTATAGCTAAAGCCATAATTATCATAAATGGTATAGATCCCTTTAAAATTTCTGACAAACTTACATCAGGCGTAATACCCTTAATTATATAAAGGTTTAATCCAACGGGTGGGGTAATGAGACCAATTTCCATGTTAATTGTAAATACAATTGCAAACCAGTACGGATCAAATCCCAGTTGTGTTATAACTGGCAATAATATTGCTGAGGTCATAACAATCACGGCAACTGGAGGTAAAAAGAAACCTGCAATCAACAGAAATATATTTATTAAAATAAATACTACCCATTTATTAGAGCTCATCTCCACCATGCTTTGAGCTAATGATTGAGTTACGTAAAGTTGTGATAATGTAAATGCAAAAAGATAAGAAGCTGCGATGATAAACATTATCATCACACTTTCTTTCATTGAAACTTTAACAATATTCCATATTTTTTTTGGTTGATAAATTTTGTAAACAACAGCAATCAAAACAAAAACTAAAAAGGCTCCAACCCCTGAAGCCTCTGATGGAGTAGCAACACCGCCATATAAAACATATAAAACGCCAGCTATGATTGCTAAGAAAGGAAGTATCCTTGGTAAAACCTCAATTTTTTCTTTGAAAGTTGGAGGTGTTCTATTCTTTAGAGCTTTAGCCGAGTCTTTATCAATAAAGTAACTGTGTATCAGTGCCCAGATAGCGAACATACCTGCAAGCATAAATCCTGGTATCAATCCGCTTAAAAATAATCTTCCAATTGATGTTCCAGTCGCAATTCCATATACAATTAAAACAATACTTGGAGGTATTAAAACTCCCAATGTTCCACCAGCTGCTATAGTTCCTGTTGCAATTTGATCTGAGTATCCTCTTTTTCTCATTTCAGGAATTCCCATAGTGCCAATTGCAGCACAGGTTGCGGGACTTGATCCACTTAGTGCAGCAAAGATTGAACAAGCTCCTATATTAGAAATAACCAAACCTCCAGGCACCCTCCATAACCATCTGTCCAATCCTGTATATAAATCTTTTCCTGCTGGAGAATTAGCCACTGCCATTCCCATTAAAATAAACATTGGTATTGAAAGCAGAACAAATGAATTTAAACCCGCATAGAAAGTTTCGGCAAAAACATCTAACATTTGAAAACCTTCGAATGCAACTAAAAGAGCTATTGATACAAAGCTTAAACCAAAAGCAATTGGTATTCCCGAAAATAAAACTATCAAAGTAAAAACGGCAACGATTATTGCAAT
>CACNPC010000004.1:0-150000 GCA_902622245.1 uncultured Pelagibacteraceae bacterium
ATTCTCAAAGATAAATCAGTTGTTTGCATCATTGGAGGATGTATTTTACTTTTATCATGAGCATCAGGAACCATTTTAATTCTCTGACCATTCTTTTTTGGAGATGCAAGACAAGACCAAACAGATGTAAATTCATTTGGATTACTTGAGCCGCAAGCGGATGGTTTTAGAAACTACATGAAAAAAGGTAAATCTAATGTTTCAGCTGAGGAAAAATTAATTGATAAGGCACAATTAATGGGATTAACGGCACCAGAGATGACAGTTCTTGTAGGAGGAATGAGAGTTTTAGATACAAACTATGATAGTTCTAAAAATGGAGTTTTCACAAAAAAACCTGGAACTCTATCAACAGATTATTTTGTAAATCTTCTCGATATGAGTACCACTTGGAAAGAAACTGACAAATCTGAACAATATTTTGTTGGTAAAGATAGAAAGTCTAAAAAAACTAAGTGGAAAGGTTCAAGAGTTGACCTTATTTTTGGTTCAAATTCTCAATTAAGAGCATTAGCCGAAGTATATGCTTGCAAAGATTCATCAGACAAATTTATCAAAGACTTTGTATCCGCATGGGTCAAAGTGATGAATGCAGATAGATTTGATTTAAGATTAAATTAATATAGAAAAAGGCGGAAAAAAAATGACATCATTAAATTTTGAAGATTTTTATAAAGTTCCTGAAATCAAATTTGACATCTCAAAATTACGTAAAGATCTAGATACAATATTAGAGAAAAAAAGATTTAATTCACCAGGAGTAACTCACTTTGGTGCAATTCCTTTAAATCAAATCCCTAATGATGAAGAGTCAATTAAGGGAAATAACATTAGAGGAAGATATTGGACTATTGCTGATGAGACAGGAAAAGAAGTTTCAAGAGACATTGATATTGACGAGTCAAAATATACTCAATTAGTGCCTGAATTTGAGAATACTTATTTCAAGGAAGTTTATGAAATCCTTAGCAAAAAATTTAAACTAGGAAGGGTAAGACTCCTGTTAAAAGAACCTAGATCTACACTAAGCTGGCATAAAGACCCAGAATGTAGATTGCATGTTCCAATAGTAACTAATGCTGGTTGTTCAATGGTCATAGAAAATGTTGCAAAACACTTGCCTGCTGATGGTCATGTGTGGATTACCAATAATACAAAATATCATAACTTTTTTAATGGAGGAGAACAGGCAAGAGTTCACTTAGTTGCTTGTGTTCTTGAGAGCCCGTTTAAAGAATAATGGAAGTTACTAACGGTATTTTTAAAGCTGCTGGACAGATTTACTCTAATAACAGAGGCTCAATTTTAAGAACAATCGTTTATACGATTGGTCACTTTGCAATTGCCATAACAGTTTTGATGTTAGTTGCGGATGTATCATTTATGATAGCCTTAACTGATGCAATAGTAGAACCAATTGCTAATTCTATTTGGTATTTCGTTTTAGATAAGTGGTGGGCAAGTAGATCAAAAAGTTAATAATAATCATTATCAATAAATAAATAGAAAAAATTTTATAAGGATAATTTGTAGTAATAATAATTATTCGCAAAAAAAATGCGTAAATAATAATTATTCGCAAGGATATTTGTTGAAAATAATTTTTTCATATTTAATTTTAAAGTATGCAAATAGAAAATTACAATTGTAAAAAATGTGGATTAACAATTTCTTCAACTTGTTCTAAGTGTGATAAAATAGTTGATGTTGAAGTCCTTGATGATGGATGTATTGTTCAAAAGACTAAATGTGTTGATTGTGCGAATGCTCCAGTGATCAAAGACGTATGTGTCCAACAAAAATAATTAGATAATATATATAACTTAAAGTGTTAGTTGATTTTTCCCCAAAGATCTTCTTCATCAACCCACCCTTTAAAACTTTTTGTTTCTACTAAACACCAATTTCTCTCACATTTTTTTACTAACAATAATCTTCCAGTTTCTATTTTAGCCAATGGTTTGGAAAATTTAGTTGGTTTTTTGAAAAGAATTTTATTTGACGCAGTTATAAAGGATTTTGATTTCTTCAATTGAGATATATGTATCCACCCACCATTTTTTTTATTATCAATTATTTTTCTAAAATTTTCTTTTTTATCAATCACTTTTACTGGCAAGTTTATTTTCTTGTAAATATACTTTATTGGATAATCAAAACTTGGTCCATATCTTACGTTTACCTTATCATTTTTAAGCATTAAAAATTTTTCATTATCCTCCGAAGTGGCATTCGAGGTAAAAAATATTATGATTAAAATCTTGAAGATTAATTGCACAAGCAACCTCTTTTTTTAGCAAATTTTATTTTTCTAAATTCTAGTTTTTTTAGATTAACCACCAGAATTGATGAGTGAAGACTTTTATCAGAAGAAATTATGTTTTTTAAAACTTCATTTGCTTGCAAACTCCCAATTATATTTGACGTAGTTCCTAATATTCCTTCACTTTCACAATTTAAAACTTCATCAGAAGGTTCTGACTGGTAAAAACATTTTAAACATGGGCTTGATTTATTATTAAAATCGAATGAAAAAATATGTCCATCAAATTTGCTAATAGCACCAACTATTAATTTTCTTTTATATTTTAATGAAAATTTATTTATTAAAAATTTAGTTTTAAAATTATCTGTTCCATCTACAATTATATCGAAATCTTTTACAATTTTATTTAAATTTTTTTCTGATGCTTTTTCTTTTAAAATTTTGACTTTTACATCTCTGTTAATTAATTTTATTCTTCTTTTAAAAATATCAACCTTAAATTTTCCAACATCTTTTGAAGTATACAAAATTTGTCTTTGAAGATTTGAAATATCTACTTTATCGTGATCAATAGCACCTATATACCCTACACCGCATCTAGCCAACAAATCTGCAACTGGACTACCTAATCCACCAATTCCTACAATTAAAACTTTTGAATTAATTATTTTCTTTTGTCCTAATATACCAATATCCTTAAGTATTATTTGTCTAGAGTATCTCTCAAGCTTTTGTTTAGATAATGAATTTTTCACTTACCCGTTGATCCAAATCCGCCCGAACCTCTAATTGTCTCAGGCAAAGTTTCTACAGTTTCAAAATCTACTTTTAGAATTGGCATTAGTATCATTTGAGCAATTCTATCATCGTTATTTACTGTAAAGTCTTTTTCTCCATGATTAAATAAAATTACTTTTATTTCTCCTCTATAGTCACTATCAATTGTTCCAGGAGTATTTAATACACTTATATTACTTTTAGCTGCTAAACCTGATCGTGGTCTGATCTGAACTTCGGTATCCTCAGGTATTGCAATGGATATACCTGTTGGCACTAAAGCGTTTTCGCCCGGTTTAATTATTATTTTCTTTTCAATGAATGCAGTCAAATCTAGTCCAGATGATCCTGTTGTTTTATATTCTGGCAGTTTAACTTTCTTGTCTAATTTTTTAATTAAGACTTTCACCATTAAGTTAATTAATCTGTTGAATTATTCTTCTGACTATTTCCTCAGCTACCAATGATTTACTCATCTTTTCAAAATTTTCTTCAGGTTTATCTTTGTAAAATATAGAAATTTTATTAAAATCTGACCCAAATCCTATAGTTTGATCTGAGACATCATTTGCAATTACCCAGTCACAATTTTTTTCATTCAACTTCTCTTTTGCATTTGTCGAGAGATTGTTTGTTTCTGCTGCAAAACCAATTGTTATTTTTGGTCTTAATGAATTGTGATTGGATATATGATTTAAAATATCAATATTTTTTTCTAGCTCTAAGTTAAATTCTTCATTCTTTTTAATCTTTGTACTTTTATAATTTTTCACTTTAAAATCAGAAACAGCTGCAGAAAAAATAGCTACATCTGTTGGTAGATTATTTAAACTTTCTTTAAACATCTCTTCAGCCGTTTCAACACTTACAAAATTAACACCGTCCAAAGGTTTAATGCTTGTCTTTCCAGAAATAAGCGTCGTATCAAATCCATTGTCTCTAAGACATTTGGCTATTTCATATCCTTGTTTGCCACTGGATTTATTTGTAATAAATCTTACAGGATCAATATATTCATTAGTTGGTCCTGCAGTAACTAAAGCTTTTAATTTTTTATTTTTATCCAAATTAGAAAAATAATTTTTTAGCGTATTGACTATTTCATTTGGTTCTGTCATTTTTCCTTCACCGTATTCACCACATGCCATATCTCCTATCTCTGGCCCAATAATTTTGTGTCCAAAGCTTTTTAATTTTAATATGTTTTCTTTAGTAGAAGGATGCTCCCACATTCTTACATTCATTGCCGGTACTAAAAATATTTGTTTATTAGAAGCTAATAAAACAGTAGACGCCAAATCTTCTGCATTTCCTGAGGCTACTTTCGATATGGTATTAGCTGTAATTGGTGCAACTAATACTGCATCAGCCCATCTTGATAAAGATATGTGGTCCATCTCAGCTTCGTTTTCTGCACTAAATATGTCGTCATAAACTTTTTCTTGGGAAAGAGACGAAACAGATAGTGGAGTTACAAATTCTTTTGCATTTTTTGTTAATATAGTTTTTACATGAGCATTATTTTTCTTAAATAATCTTATTAACTCAAGACTTTTGTAAGCAGAAATTCCACCACATATAATCAACAGTATTTTTTTATTCTCAAAATAATTCATCGTCGAGATTAAAATACTACTAATCCTAAAATTACAAGTAATAATAAACCAATGATTGATTGATTTCTGAAAGCTACCATTTCATTTTTTTTTGTATTTAGATCATTGTACGTATTAGTATTTTGTGGAATTTGTCCACTTGCAAGAAATGTTAATGCTTGGTTTGCTTTATCCATTATTTGCGGCATTTCTGGTAATCTTTTTATAACTTCTGCAGAATTTTTTAGAGTTTCATTTAATGTTGTTATAGGATCTTTTGTTTCTTTAAGCCATTTTTCAAGAACAGGTCTTGACGTTTCCCAAATGTTTGTCTCTGGATTTAATCTTCTTGCAACACCTTCAACTACTACCATAGTTTTCTGTAGCATGAGCAACTGTGGTTGAGTTTGCATATTAAATTTTTCTGTCACATCAAAAAGTTGTTTGAGTAGTTTACCGCCAGATATATCTTTAATTGACTGACCAAATATTGGCTCTCCTATTGATCTTAGTGCTTGGGCGAGATCATCAACAGGCACTTCTTTTGGAACTAATCCTGCAGCCAAATGAACTTCTGCCACTTTTTTATAATCTCGTTTAATAAATCCATATAAAATCTCAGCAAGAAATTTTTTACTTAAATCATCGAGCCTTCCCATTATACCAAAATCGATAGGAACTATTTGACCGCTATTGTTTATAAAAATGTTACCTTGATGCATATCTGCATGAAAAAAACCATCTCTAACAGCATGTCTTAGAAAATGTTGAATAATATCTGATGCAATTTTTTTGGTATCTATATTTCTTTTTTCTAACTCTTCTGTTTCTCTTATAGAGACACCTTCAACCCAATCTAAAGTCATTACATTTTCACTTGTAAAATTCCAATAAATTCTAGGAACTTGAAATCCACTGTCATTCTTTGTGTTTTCAGAATACTCATTAGCTGCAGCGGCTTCAAATCTTAAATCCATTTCTAAATTGGTTATTTCTTTTAGCAAATAAACAACCTCAACTAATTTAAGTCTTTTTGTCTTTTTGATAATTGACTCAGTTAAAAAAGCAAAAAGCATCAAAGCATCAATTTCTTCGTTGAATATTTTTTTTATATTTGGTCGTAAAATTTTTATAGCCACATCTTTAATTGTGCCATTATCATTTATTTGCGCTTTATGAACTTGAGCTATAGATGCTGCTGCCACTGGTTCAGATAGATTTATAATTGAATTAAAATTATCTTCCCCTAGATCCTTTTTGATTATTTCTTTAGCTTTAGATAATTCAAAGGGAGGCAAACGATCTTGTAAACTCTCTAGTTGCTTTGATAACTTTTCTCCAATTATATCTGGTCTAGTTGCTAGAAATTGACCTAATTTAATGAATGTTGTACCCATAGATTGCAAGGAGTTTGATAATCTTTCACCTTCGGTTTCATTTACAAAAGAATTATCTTTTTTTGAAAATGATAAAGACAACAAATAGAATAAAATTTTTATTCCAATCGGTGGATTATGAAACTTTGTGAATATACTTAAAGCGTCAGATTTTGCTAATTTCCTTCCAAGCTTAAAAAGTATGTATAATTTTTTAATCATATTTTCCAACCTGAATGAATAGCCACTATTCCACCAGAAAAGTTTCTATACTCACATTTAATAAAATTATTTTTCTCCATTAAACCCTTTAATTCCTCTTGATTAACAAATTCTTGGATACTTTTTATTAGATATTCATAAGGTTCTTTTTCACCAACCACAAATTTTCCAATTTCTGGAATTAATTTAGAGTATCTTTTATAGACTAAATCTAAGTTTAAATTTTGAATTTTTGAAAATTCTAAACAAAAAAATCTACCTCCTGACTTTAAAACTCTGTACGCTTCACTTAAGGATTTATTAATATTTTTTGTATTTCTTAAACCAAAACTGATTGTGTAATAATCACATGAATTAGATTTCAAAGGCAATTTCTCTGCCGAACCCTTAATCCACTTGATATTTTTGTAATTTGATAGTCTATTTTTTCCCTTTTTCATCATTCCTTCATTGGGGTCAACACAAAATAATTCTATATTTTTATTTGAACTATTATCGATAAAAAGTTTTGCTATATCACCTGTGCCACATGCAACATCTGCTAGAATTTTATTTCTACCTGGGTTCATCCAATTTATTAAATTTCTTTTCCAGATTCTATGAACTCCGAGTGACATCAAATCATTCATGATGTCGTATTTATCATAAACTTTATCAAAGACACCTTGGACTAGACCTTTTTTATTTTGAAGATATTGTTGCATAAAATAAATAATATTAATTAATATAATAATAAATGCCAGAATTGCCAGAAGTAGAAGTTGTTAAAGAGTCACTAAGTAGAACGATAACTGGAAAAAAAATAAAAAAAGTAAGTATTAAGAATAGGAATTTAAGGTTCAAAATAAAAAAAGGTTTTGAAACAAGACTTCAATCAAAATTAATAAAAGAAGTTAAGAGGTTTTCTAAATATATAATACTGGTTTTAAATGACGAAAAATTTTGTTTAATTCATCTTGGAATGTCAGGCACTATACATCTTTTAAAAAAAAATATTTTAAATCAAAAAACAAATGCAAGTTTTTACCATAGTCCTTTTTTGCCAAAAAAACATAATCACGTATTTTTTGAATTTGATAACATTAAAATTATATATAATGACCCTAGAAGATTTGGTTATTTCAAATTACTAGATAATAAGAATAGTTTAAAAAATTTTGTAAATAATTATGGTCCCGAACCTTTTTCTTCAAAATTTAATCTTAATTACTTAAAAAAATATTTTTATAAAAAGAAAAAAAATATAAAAAATTTTCTCTTAGATCAAAAGTTTGTTTCAGGTTTAGGAAATATTTACGCAAGTGAAATTTTATTTAGTTGTAAAATTAATCCAAAAAAAAAAGCAAAGTCTTTAAATGAAAACGATTGTCTTAATATTATTAAATATTCAAGAAAAATTTTAAATTTAGCAATAAAAAAAGGAGGGTCTAGTATTAGAGATTTTAAAAATACAGTTGGTAAAAACGGATCTTTTCAAGATAACTTTAAAGTATACAATAGAGAAAATAAGAGATGTCTTTCTCCAGGATGCAAAGGAACAATAAAAAAAAAATTTATCACTAATAGATCATCGTTTTTTTGTAATATTTGTCAAAAATAAAAAATTATTCTATTGACCGTATAAATTTCTCGATATATACAATCGCGCTTATGGCAAACACTAAATCAGCTGTTAAACGAATAAGACGTATATCACGTCAAACAACTGTAAATAAGTCTAGAAAAAGCAGGTTTAGATCAGCAATAAAAAAAATGAATTTAATTCTTGATAAGAAGGACAAAAAAGAAGCTTTAGCTTTTCTGCCAAAATTAAACTCTGAATTGATGAAAATAGCTAAGTCAGGAGTGATAAAAAAGCAAAATGCGTCAAGAAATATTTCTAGAATAACAAAAAAAATAAATTCCTTATAACAACTTTTAGTTTATCTAAAGAAATTACAACTCTAGAGATTATTTTTTCAATTAAAAAAAGAATTTTTCAATTTTTCTGCCAGAAGATAAAAATAAATAAAAAAAGTAAATTTAAGATTACTAAATTTATGTCCCTCAAAAGGTGATTCAATTATTAATTTATACAATTGTAAATTTTATTTTTTTTTGAGAATAAAAATAAATTTATTGCATTGAATTATGAATAGGAGTTTAACAGACTCTCATGAAAAATAATCTCACTAACATTAAATCAGACAATATTAATAAGATTGATTGGAAATTATTACAAAATGAATTGAAAAATAAATTTGGTTCTGAGATTTATGATAGTTGGTTAAAAAAAATTGATTTAGTTGATGAGTTTAAAAATTATGTTTTGTTATCCGTTTCAACAAGGTTTATTAGAGACTGGATAACCTCAAGATATTTAGATCAAATATTACAAATAATAAAATTATATAAAAAAGATATTTCCAGAATAGAATTTTTGATTAACGAGAATATAAATAACAAAAATAGTTATGAAATAAAACAAGATAATTCATCTGATAATGAAAAGGTTTCATTTATTAAAGACTCATATCTTCAATATAATCGAATTGATCCAAATAAAAACTTTGAGAATTTCTTGTTAGGGAAAAGTAATAAACTAGCTTTTGAAGCTGCGAAAAAAGTCTCAGAACAAATAGCTCATTATAATCCTTTATATATTTATGGTGGAGTTGGAATGGGTAAGACACATTTGTTAAATGCAATTGGTCTAAGTTTGAAAGAAAAAAATAAAGTAATGTTTATTTCAGCTGAAAGATTTATGTATCAATTTGTAAAATCGATAAAATCCAACGACATGGTAAAGTTTAAGGAGTATTTTAGAAATACTGACATATTTTTAATTGATGATATTCAATTTATGAATGGAAAAGAAGCTATGCAAGAAGAGTTTTTCCACACATTTAATGTTTTGTTAGAGAAAGGATCTCAAATTATTGTATCAGCAGATAGACCACCAAACAAATTAACTAGAATACAAGAAAGAATTAAATCTAGATTTTCAGGAGGACTAGTAGTTGATATCCAAAGTGCTGATTTTGAATTAAGATACAATATAATAAAATCTAAAAATGAAGATCTTAGAATTCACGATCCAAATAATATTAAAATCACTGACGAGATCATAAAATTTATTAGTACTGAAGTTAATACTAGTATAAGGGAGCTTGTGGGTGCATTTAATAGAGTAGTGTCGTTCTCAAGAATTTATGGAAAAACACCTTCAATGTCGGAGGTAAAAGTAATATTAAAAGATCTATTAAATTTAACCGAGAATAAAGTTGATATAGACAATATTCAAACAATAGTCTGTAAATATTTTAAAATAAGTAAAAACGAAATGTTGTCACCAAGAAGGTCGAGATATCTTGTGAGACCAAGACAAACTGCTATTTATTTAGCAAAAATGCTGACATCTAAATCTTTACCAGAGATAGGTCGATCATTTGCTAATAGAGATCACACAACCGTTATTCATTCAGTTAAAACAATAGAAAAATTGAGAAAAGACGATAATGAATTAAATTTAAGCATTGATAGCCTAAAGAATAAAATATTATACAAACAAGAAAATGAAATTTAGTGTTAATCAGCAGGATTTGCAAAAATCTTTGGGTTACTGTCAGGGTGTAATAGAAAAAAGAAGCACTTTACCTATTCTTTCAAATATTTTGATAGATGCAGCAAATTCAAAGTTAAAAATTACAGCAACAGATTTAGATTTAATATTTGTAAATGAAATTTCAAATATTAAAATCTTTGAAGAGGGCAAGACAACCACTTCTTCATCAATTATGTTTGATATTGTAAGAAAAATACCCTCCGGTAGTCAGATAAATTTTGAAAACACTGGCGAAAGTAAATTGCAACTAGAATCAAACAAATCGCTATTCAATTTAAATTCAATTAATGCATCTGAATTTCCAATTACTGATGAAAACTTTAATGAAAATGAATTTTCTATAAATTCTAAAGATTTATTGAAACTTTTAAACAAATGTAAATTTTCGATTTCGAATGATGAAACAAGGCATTATCTTAGCGGTATTTTTTTCCATCAGACCCAAACAGATGATAAGAATTTTTTAACTGCAGCCGCAACAGATAGCCACAGATTATCTATTTCAAAAGTAAGACTAAAAAACAAAATTGAATTTGAACCAATAATACTTCCAAAAAAAACTATATTTCAATTATGTTCTCTTTTAGAAGATTATGATGGTGAGGTTAGGGTATCAAATATTAAATCTAAAATTAAATTTGAGCTTAATAATAGTATTTTGATATCAAAATTAATTGATGGTAAATTTCCAAATTATATTCAAGTTGTTCCAAGAGAAAATCAAAAAAAATTAGAAATTGATTTAAAATCTTTTTTAAACTCTGTAGATAGAGTGGCGTCAGTTTCTCTAGACAAAAAAGATGGTGTAAAATTTAATTTGACTAAAGATAATTTAGATTTATCCGTCAATAATACTAACAGTGGTGATGGTAAAGAAAGTCTATCTGTAAATTTTGAGACAGATTTAGATATAAGTTTTAACTCTAGATATTTGCTTGATATAGCATCCCAACTAAATGGTGATAGAATTGAAATATATTTGAAAGATACGGGATCTCCAGCTCTAATAAAAGATCCCGCAGACTTTGATAGCATTTATGTTGTAATGCCTATGAAAGGTTAGTTAGAAAGACCAAGCTCAGAATAAATTTCTTTTTGTAATAATTTTACAAATTCTGACTCCTCGATACCTGTATTAATTGGTTTTAAAATTGAAATGGTAATTGTTTTATTGGGTATCATTTTTCCAGATTTTGGCCATACTCTTCCAGAGTCAATAGCTACAGGTTGACATTTTACATTTAATTCTCTGTAAATTCTTCCAACTCCCTTTTTAAAAGGAATAACTTCATCTGGTAGAACTCGTGTAGCTTGTGGAAAAATTATTACAGGTCTTTTTGTTTTCTCCATAGATTGTTTAATTTTTTCAGTAAAATTAAGGTTTTCTTTTGAAACTTTATTTCTATTTACAGAAATAGAATCTATCTTTCTTAAATACCAACCAAATATTGGAATATTTAATAGTTCCTTTTTAAGAATAAAAATTGGTGAATTAAATATTGTTTGTAAAAAAAAAGTTTCAAACATAGATTGATGAGAGCATGCAATAAAATAGTTCTCGTTATTAATTATGTTTTGTTGACCTTTAATTACTATGTTGGTCGAGTAAAAAATTTTTAAACAGAATGAAGACCAGTATCCAAAAAGTTTACCTCCAAAAAGAGTGATTTTCTTTGGTAGTAATAATGATGGAAGAAAAATAATACATATGAATATTAATCCAGAAAAAAATACGCTTTTAAATAGGATATTTCTCATTACAAATTTAAACTTAGACTATATCTTTTATTTTTTGTCTTTTTCTTATAATCTGTACTCTATTTCCTTTAATCAAAATTTCGGCAGGCCTTAATCTAAGATTATAATTAGATGATAATGAATAACCATAGGCGCCTGTATCACAAATAACCATTATCTCATTTTCATTTATATTTTGAAATTTTCTTTCTGTTAAAAATTTATCAGTTGTTTCACATACTGGGCCAACAAATTCTAATATTTTCTTCGATCGTGACTTATTTTTTAAGTACGGAATTATTCTATGTTTTGCATTGTACAAAGCTGGCCTTATTAAATCATTCATTGCTGCATCCAATATCACAAATGTTTTTGTTTTATTACGTTTTAAATAAATTACTTTAGTTGCAATTATACCAACATTTCCAATTATAGATCTTCCAGGTTCAAAAATTATTTTACAATTATATTTATTTTTAAATTTAATTATTGATTTTTTATATTTTAAATAATTAAGTTTTTTTGTTTTATTGTCATAATTAATTCCCATCCCACCACCTAAGTCAATAAAATCAAATTTGTAATCTAATTTTCTTAAAAGTTTATCAAGTACATTAAGCATTTTTTCATAGGGTTTATGATTTAAGATTTGACTACCAATGTGAACACTTAAACATTTAATGTTCAAAAATTCGGAGTTTTTCATCAAGTTAATAATTTTTACAAATGTCTTTTTATCTACACCAAATTTATTTTCACTTTTACCAGTAGAAATTTGTTTTAGTGTCTCAGCATCGGTATCTGGATTTAATCTCAGACCTATATTAACAACTTTATTTAATTTTTTTGCAGCCTTTTCAATTGCCAAAACTTCACTTAAAGACTCAGAATTTATTAATAATATTTTTTTTTTAATTGCGTACTCAATTTCATCTTTTGTTTTACCAACTCCAGAGAAAACTATCTTATTTTTATCAATACCAGCTTTAAGTGATGCATATAATTCACCTTTTGAAACTACATCTGCTCCAAGGCCAAGTTTTTTTATTTCTTTTAATAATGAAATATTTGAATTAGATTTTACAGAAAAACAAATTAAAGGTTTGATTTCGTTAAAAGCTTTTTTAAAGTTCTCTACATTTTCTTTTAAATTTTCATAAGAGTAGCAGTATAGAGGTGTATTAAATCTTTTTGTTAGACTCTCAATATTTTTTCCTTCAATAAAAAGTTTATTGTTTATATATCTCATAATACTTTTTGAATATTCTTACTTAATTCAGATTTATATTCTGGATCGCCTTTACGCCCACAAGCAACTACAAAATATAAACAAAGTATAATAATTAAAATTTTTTTACTCATTTTTTGCTTTTTTTATCATTTTCTTAACGTTCTCAAAAGAAGTTCCACCATAAGATTTTTTTGAATTAATTGAATTTTCCAGATTTAGTATTTTATAAACATTTAATGTAAGTTTTGGCTCAATTTGATTTATTTCTTCCAATTCTAGTTCGTGAAGTTTTTTGTTTTTTTTTTCGGCTAGATTAATTATTTTTGCTGTTTGTATGTATGCCTTTCTAAATGGGTATCCAAGCTCTCTTACAATAAAATCAGATAAATCTGTAGCTGTTGTAAAACCTTTTTCTGCAAGGGATAGCATACTTTTTTTATTTATTATTAAATTTTTTAATACATCATTCAATAATGAAAGGGATATTTTTAATTGATCATTTGTTTTAAAAACAATTTCTTTGTCATCCTGTAAATCTTTAAAATATGATAAGGGTAATCCTTTCAATATTGAAATCATAGAATTGATATTTCCTATAAACATTCCAGTTTTACCTCTCAAGTATTCCAATGGGTCAGGATTCTTTTTTTGTGGCATTATAGACGAACCGGTTACTAATTTATCATTTAAAGTTATCATGTTAAATGCATCAGAATTCCAAATTATTAGTTCTTCAGCAATTCTAGAAATGTGTAAGGAGCAAGCTAGACAAGAATACAAAAAGTCTAAAACAAAATCTCTATCAGATACAGTATCTACAGAATTGTTTGTTGGTTTTTTAAATTTAAGTTTTTTTGTGGTGTAATTTCTATCAATTTTAAAAGAAGTGCCAGATAAAGCACCTACACCTAAAGGATTTTCATCTAAAAATTCTAAATTATTCCTAAATTTTTTCTTATCTCTCTTAAACATTTCAACATATGCTAGTAGATAATGTGCAAAAGATAATGGTTGTGCATTTTTTAAATGCGTAAACCCTGGCATAATTGTTCTAACATTTTTTTGTGCAAGATTTAGAATATTTGAATTTGTATTATCTAATAAAATTATTATTTTTTTTGTTGCTTCTTTTAACCATAATTTAAGGTCTGTAATTACCTGATCATTTCTAGATCTAGCAGTATGAACATATCCAGCATCATCACCAATGAGTTCAAATAATCTATTTTCTATATTCATATGAATATCCTCTAAATCATAATCAAAATTGAATTTTTTTTTTACAATTTCATTTTTAATTCTTTTTAATCCCCAGATTATTTTATTCTTTATCCTAAAATTTATAATTTTCTGTTTGTGAAGCATTTCGACATGGGCAATTGATCCTTCGATATCTTCTTTAAATAGTCTTTTATCTACTGGTAATGAACCACCAACTTTTTTAAATAAAGTTGAAGCATTTTTCTTAATCCTTGTACCCCAAATTGGTTTATTGTTTTTATTTTTACTCATGCTATTTATTTACAAATCTATGAAATTTATATTTATATCCTTTAAAATAATATTTCTTTACTTCATATCATTTAGCTCTTCATATTCAATAGAAGCGCCAAATATAAAAAATCTAATAATTTATGAGGAAAAACAAAAAATTAAGTTTTTTGACTTTTTAAATGAGGCTGGAAATAAAGTTAATTTGAAAGATTTTAAATCTGAATTAATTATTTTGAATTTTTGGGCAACATGGTGTGCTCCTTGTAAAGAGGAAATGCCATCTTTAAACAACCTTCAAATAAGTAATGATGAAAAAAAAATAAAGATTATACCAATAAATATAGGTGGAGAAAATATTAGTAAATCTAAGAAGTTTTTTGACGACCTGCTTATACAAGAATTACAAGCTTTTGTTGGTGATGGTGCTGGAATTGCAAAAAATTTAAAATTAAGAGGAATACCCACAACTCTATTTATTGATAAAGACGGATATGAGTTTGCAAGAATAGTTGGTTCAATAGATTTTAACAGTGATGAATTTTTAAATTGGTTAGATGAATTAAATTAATTCTTATAAAAGTAAGCTAATGCTACGAGCACAATTATAGCAACAAATTGTAGTAAAACTCTAAGCTGCATTAATTTGTTAGATGTTTTTTTATCTCCATCTCCTTTAAAAAGGGTTCTAATTCCAAGAATTAAGACTACAGCCACAGCTGCGAGCAAAACAATTGCCGCAATTTTAACGAATATTTCAGAAATCATACTTTGATTTTAGTTTCTTTTTAAAATAAAAAAACATAATTACTTATCTATGACATTTTGCCTTGAATCAACAATTATAAAACCTGAAAACGGGTCTGACATCAAAAATGCAGTAATTTTACTTCATGGATATGGTGGAGATGGAAAAGATATAAGCATGTTAACTCTTAATTGGAAAAGGTTTTTAACAAATACAGTATTCTTATGTCCGAATGGACATGAACCATGTAAAATTAATCCAATTGGTTATCAATGGTTTGATTTAGAAACAAATGATAAAAATTATATTTTAAATGAAGTAAAAAAAGCTGAAAATAAATTAAGAAAATATATTGAAGAAGTTAAAGCAGAATATAATTTGGAAAATTCAAAGATATGTTTATCTGGATTTAGTCAGGGTTGCATGATGTCAATAAACTTAGGCTTAACTTCTAAAGATCCCTTTAATAGTATTGTTGGATTTTCTGGAAAGATTATAGATAAAGGGGATCTTAGTTTAAGATTAATTTCTAAAACAAAAACTTTATTAATTCATGGTGAAAAAGATGAAATAGTTCCACCCTATAATTTATTGGAAGCAAAAGATTTTTTTACACGCAATAATATTAGTATAGAAACTTTAATGATCAAAGACTGCGACCATCATATACCAATAGAAGCTTCAAGTAATGCATTAAAATTTATCAAAAATAATTTTGATATTAAAGAGAATTAACTTTTTTGTTACATTGATTAATAATAATATATAATATATTAAATAATTATGACTTTGATGATCAATGAAAACCTTTCACTCGAAAAATGTCCAGCTCTAGTTCTTAACGCAGATTATAGACCATTAAGTTACTATCCTTTATCATTATGGTCATGGCAAGACGCTATTAAATCTGTATTTTTAGACAGAGTCTCAATTGTAAGTCATTATGATAGAATGATAAGAAGCCCATCATTCTCTATGCAGTTACCGAGTGTTATTGCATTAAAATCTTTTATAAAGCCTCGTTCAAATCCAAATTTCACAAGATTTAACGTTTTCTTGAGGGATAAGTTCAGTTGTCAATATTGTGGAAGTAATGATGAACTAACTTTTGACCATCTTCTTCCAAGATCAAAAGGTGGGAAAACTGATTGGGAAAATGTTGTTACTGCTTGCTCAGCATGTAATGTAAAAAAAGGTGGAAGATTGCTAAAAAATTCTGGAATGAAGTTAAATCAATGGCCTTTTCAACCAACAACAGAAGATCTTCATAGAAATGGGAAGAATTTTCCTCCTAATTTTCTACACAGCAGTTGGATGGATTATTTATATTGGGATGTGGAATTAGATCCTAGTTAAATTTTTTCAGAGATATTTATAGCAATTTTTGAGCCAGTTTTAATAATTTTATCCATTACTGAATATAATCCTTTTTTTGTTGCTCCGTGCTCATATGCAATATCTTTATGTTCCAATTCATCGGCTCTAAATTTTTTAATTTTTTCTTTAAGTTTTTTCTCATCATCTTGTAATTGATCTATTTGACTTTGGTAATGTTTATCAATTACTTCCTCAACAGAGGCTGTGCACAGCATTGCTGCTTTTTTTCCTAATATTGTTGAGCCGAAACCCAAACCTACTCCCAATAGATCCCATAGTGGTAAAAATTTAGTCGGTTTTATATTTCTTTCTCTGATTTCATTTTCAAAAAAATCACTATGTTCTTGCTCATGTTCTCTCATTTCTTCTACTAATTTTAATAGTTCAGGATCTTTTTTGAATGTTTTAAGTGCTAAAAGTTGACCTTCATATATTTTAATTGCGCCTCTTTCTCCGGCGTGATCAACTCTAATAAACTCTTCTAATTTTCTCTTGTTAGTTTTTTTCATAAACAAGAGCTCTTATCGAAAATAATACAATTAGTAAAGATGTTAAAAAATTCAATCCAGATAAAGAGATACCTAAAATAGTGAACTCTACATCTTTACAATTTTTAACCATTCCAAGACTTTCGATTATTTTTTCTTTGTTCGTGATATCTATGTTTGTGTTTGTACAACCAGCATATTCATCAAAAATGCCATTTTCTATACCAAAATGATATCCTGCAAGAGCAGAGTTAAGTGTAAATGTAATGATTAAAGCAATTAATATTCTATCAGATTTAAAATAGTTATATCCCAAAAAACAAATAAAGATCGCTACTAAAAAGGGAACTCTTTGATAAATACATAATTTACATGGCAAATACCCCAAAGCTTTTTCAATATAAATCGCAAATAATATGGCAATAATTGAGTATATAAAAATTAACAAATAAATATTTTTTCTTTTTAAAATAAAATTCATTTTAGGTCATAAAGTTTTGTAAAAATTTATAAATTAAAAAAGCTAAAACTATTAATACAATTGAGATTACAATTGAAACTTTAAGCAGTTTTTTTTCAATAATTGTTTTCATAGCTGGACCAAAATTTCCAACCAAAAAAGCTATAATAAAAAATCTAGATCCTCTTGTTAATAAGGAGACAATTATAAAATAAACAATATTAAATTGAACAAAACCACTAGTTATTGTTAGTAATTTAAATGGGATGGGGGTAAAACCTGCTATAGCTAGCAATGTTGCCCATGCAAAAACTCCTCCATCTGATGAAATTTTATCTTTTAAAAATGAAGTATTATCTACACCGTAAAGCTCAAAAATCTTAATACCAATCTCATTAAAAAAAACATATCCTATAAAATATCCCAAACATGCTCCTAAAACAGATCCTGTCGTAGCAATAATTGCTATCTTCATCCATCTTTGTCTGTCGGCAATAGTCATTGGAATAATAAGAACATCTGGCGGGATAGGAAATATGAAGCTCTCAATAAAAGATATAAATCCTAAAATTTTTTTAGAATTTTTATGTCCTGCAAGTTTAATTGTTTTATTAAATAGTTCCTTAAACATATTTTCTTTTATTATAAATAGTGTTTTAATACTATTATTTATATTCTATGAAACTAAAATTAAATGGGCGAATGGCGGAACTGGTAGACGCGTTGGACTCAAAATCCAATAGTAGCAATACTGTGAGAGTTCGATTCTCTCTTTGCCCACCAAAAATATATGAACTTAAAACAGACTAACAATTTAACAGAATTATTCTTTGATCAATTTAATAGACAAACTAATAAAAACAAAATTTTATTGTCAACTTTAGGTGACAAAAGAAAAAATTATTCTTGGCAGGAAACCCATGATCTAATTAATTTAGTTTCTAATGAATTAAGAAAAGTAATATCAAAAGGTGATAGATGTTTATTAATTTCTGAAAATAGACCTGAATGGTTTATTGCAGACTTATCTATTATGTTATCAGATGGGATAACTGTTCCAGCTTATACAACTTATGCAGAAAATGACTATAATTATATTCTTAATGATTGCACTCCAAGTATAATTTTTGTCTCAAACATTGAACAATACAATAAATTGAAAAATATTATTAAAGACAAAAAATTTATAAAAAAAATATTTTCCTTTGAAAAATTACTAAATGTTGAACTTGAATATATTAATTTAGAAGACTTAATAAAAAATAATGATAAAAAAAATTTACCAATTTACAAATCTTCAGCTTCAAGAAAAGATCCATCATGCATAATTTATACCTCTGGTACGCAAGGAAATCCCAAGGGAGTGATTTTAAGTCATGGAGGCATCTTAAATAATTGCGAGGGCGCAATAGATATTCTAAAACCATTATTATCCAAATCTCAGCCCAGGTTCCTCACATGGCTTCCACTTTCACATTCCTACGAGCACACTGTTCAATTTGTTCAAATTACAGTAGGTGCAAGAATTTTTTATGCAGAGAGTATTGATAAATTAGTTAAAAATATGAGTGATTGTTCGCCAGAAATTATGACAGCTGTACCAAGATTTTATCAAAATCTTTATCAAAAAATTAATGCAAGTTTTAAAAAAGTTACCGGATTAAAAAAAAAATTAGTAAATAAAATGTTAGAATTAGGTCTAAAAAAAATAAAAAAAGAAAAATTAACTATTTTTGAAAAAATACAGGATAGTATTTTAGATAAATTAGTTAGAAAAAAAATAAAATCACAATTTGGTGGATCTCTTAAAACATTTGTATCTGGTGGAGGCGCATTAGATAAAGAAGTTGGATATTTTCTTAATGCTATAGGATTACCAACTCTACAAGGTTATGGTTTAACAGAAACTTCACCAGTGGTAAGCTGTAACCCAATAGATGACATAAGAATAGATACTGTTGGTCCCCCATTTAAGGGAAATGAAGTAAAAATTGCTGAAGATGGCGAGATATTGGTAAGAGGTGAGAATGTAATGTTAGGATATTGGAATAATGAAGAAGAAACAAAAAAAGTATTAATAAATGGCTGGCTACATACAGGAGACATTGGGATTATTGAAAATAGTTTCTTAAAAATCACAGATAGAAAAAAAGATATTCTTATAACACCTGGAGGAGATAATATTTCTCCATTAAAAATAGAAAATGAATTAGTAAATCTAGAATTTATTGATCAAGCGGTAGTGTATGGTGATAATAAACCTTATCTGGTAGCATTACTAGTTTTAAATGATGAATTTATTAATATTACAAATGAAGAAATAAATAATAAAATTAATCATTTAAATAATAATCTTTCAAAAATAGAAAATATTAAAAAGTTTTTTTTAATAAAAGAAAAATTTTCAATTGAAAATGGAATGTTAACACCAACATTAAAATTAAAAAGATACAAAATTATAAATAAATATAAAAATAATTTTGAAAATCTTTATAATTAAATAAAAAAAGCTGTTTATTAATCGCTATTTTACTTAACTTTTTTAGTTATCAATTTTTTTTTATTTTAAAAAAAAAATTTAGAAAAATTACAAAAAATTATGTAATTGACATAACTATTCAAAAAAATTACAAAAAGGTAATTAAACGAATCAAAAAGATTCGAAATTAAAAAAAAGGGAGCTAAAGATGGCTAAAAGAAGAAAAAAAGCTGCTAAAAAGAAAACTAAGAAAAAAGCTAAGAAAAAAGCTAAAAAGAAAAGAAGAAAATAGTTTAGTATTCTTTTTAACAAACGCTTCTCATGGCGCTTGCGTGAGGAGCGTTTTTTTTTATTTTGCTATTTCCTCTGATATTTCTTCTACAGATGGCTTAGTTTCAACTTTTTGAACTTGTTTCTCCAGGTTTCTTTTTAAAGCTTTATCTAGTTTTTTTTGAGTATCCTCTAGGTTTAAATTTAAAACTATTTGAAATTCAGTAAGAATCCTATCATATGCTTTTTCAAACAATTGTCTTTCGCTATAAGATTGGTCAACCATAAGATCATCTCCTTTATTGAGATCTCTTACAACTTCAGCTAACTCATAAATCTTCCCAGATGAAATTTTTGCTTCATATTCCTGTGCTCTCCTACTCCACATACTTCTTTTAATTTTTGGTTTACTCTTTAAAATACTAATACATTTATTTACCTGATTTATCGTTGCTAATGGTCTTAGATGAGATTGCTTATTTACTGGAACCATTCCGTTTGCTTTATCTTTTTCGAATTTAAGAATATAAGCTTCTATATCTATTCCACCTATATTCATTTTTTTAAATTCAGTTATTTGTCCAACCCCATGCTTTGGATAAACTACATAATCCTTAATTTTATATTCCTTTTTTTCAGTATCTTGTTTTTTAACTTTTTTTATTTCAGGTTTTTGCTCATTACTTTTTGAAATACGAAGCAAATTAGTATTTGTATTATCTTTTTTTTCCTGTTTTAATATTTTCGGTTTAATATTTGCCTTTGTTGTTTTTTTTCGTATTTTATTATTAATTTTATTCGAATTTGTTTTTTTTATTTTAGCTAAAACTTTTTTCTTTTTTGTTTTTACAATTGATTTTGAAACCTTCTTTTTTTTCAATTCTTTCTTTGATTTAAATGTTTTCTTCAAAGTATTTATCAAACTTATTTTCTTCATTTTTAAACTTTTCGTGATCTGGTAATGGATCTTTAGCATCTGAAATATTAGGCCATATCTCAGAATATTTCTTATTAATCTCTAACCATTTTTCGTTACCAGTTTCTGTGTCTGAAACTATGGCGTCAATAGGACACTCAGGTTCGCAAACGCCACAATCTATACACTCATCAGGTTTAATTACAAGCATATTTTTGCCCTCATAAAAACAATCAACAGGACATACATCTACGCATGTTGTATGTTTACACTTAATACATTTTTCATTGACCAAATATGTCATCGTTTTGATTTAATTTTTTCTTTTATATCTCCTACTATTTTTGGATCAAGATACAATAAGCCTGACAATCGCCTCATAAGATTGGTTTCATAAATATCCGCATTTTCATCCGAATAGATAATATTCCACAATGCTTCTATAACTATCTTTTTTTCATCAATATTTTTATTTTTTACTTCTTTAGTAAATTCTAAAATTTGATTTGAATCTTGTTCTTTTTCTTCTGCCTCTTTTATTATCCCATCTAAGTTATCTTCATCAGCGCCCATTTCAATTAATGCTCTTTTAATTATATCTTTCTCTTTTTCAGTAAAATTTTGGTCTATTTTAGCTGAGTGAACAAGAAGAGCGGCAACACTAGTTAAAGATAAATGATTCTCATCGTTTTTATTTTCTTTTTCTTTTTTAAATAAGCTAAACATTATTTTATGTTTAATTCGTTTAATACACCAAAAGGATTATTAGAATAGTCCTTTTTGTCATGTTTTTTAAAAATTTTCTTTTTTAAAGGAATATATTTTATATAGAACTCATTTTCTTTCTCATAAATTTTGTAATTCATTTTTTTTATAAGCTTATTAAAATTTTCCTTTGAACAGCCAAGTAAGTTTAACATTTCAGGTATGATTTTTATCTCTTTTTTATAATCTTTTTCTGAATTGAATATTAATAAGAATAATCTTTCAAGTATATCTATTCTAACGTATATATCGTCAAACTTTTCAAAGCCACAAAGTAACATAAAATCTTTATTTGTAGATTTCATATTATTCAAAAAGTTTAATCCAAAAGTTGGCGGTGATAAATTTAAATATTCATTATTATAATTTTTCCATAATAATATTCTTAAGGACACAGAATTTGGTTTGAATAACTTAAATAGAAATATATGGTATCTTCCAAACTTAACTCCTAGCTTTCTTAATTTTTTCCTACCATCTTGGTTGATTTTTTTTAAGTACTCTTGGATATTTGATCTTTTTATAACACCGTTATTTTCGTAAAGTCTGTAAGCTAAAGCTCTAAGTTCAGGGTTTTCCTCCTTAATATTTTTTAACTCAATTAAGCTATTTAGTTCAGTTCCAATTTTTTTTATAATCCATTGATTTAGGTAATCGTTTAAATTATTTCTTTCGTTGTTTTCAATCATTTCATCAATCATTAAATCTATTTTTGGATTAAGGTAATCAGATCCAGGTATTAGTTTCGCTATAGGATCATTTCTCCAATAAATTTTAAAATCATCTTTTAATTCTATAAGTCCAGTATCTATTATCTGCTTTATTCTATCAATTATTTCAGGACCAACATTTTGCCTAGCTGCTTTTTTTAATGATTTAATATCTGCATCTAGTGCATCTACTTTTAAATCTAATTGCAACTTTAACCCTTTTAAATTTCCAATATATTGACCATTAATTAATACTTTTTCTTTCTCAATAATCTCGGTTTTTAATTCAATATCTTGCTTTAAGCCCTTTGCTAAAACGCTGGCTCTTTTATCTATAAATGTTTTTGTTAATTCGTCGTGAAGTCTATCAGATAATTTATCTTCTAAGTTTTTAGTTCTTTCAATCCAATAATCTTGGTTCTCAACCCAATTAGATTTGTTTGAAACATATGACCAAGTTCTAACATTAGATATTCTATTTGAAATTGAGTCTACATTTCCTTCAAGTTTATCAAGCATTGAAAGCTGTTTTTTCATATAATAATTTGGTACTTTTTTTTCTTCACTTATTAAAAAATTAAATACCTTGCCAACAACTTCCAAATGATGACCATAAGTTTTCTTAACAAAATCAGGTATTTGACAGCATTCCCAAAGAATTTTTAAAATGCTTGAATTATTTTCTATAGAGCTATTATTTTCTTTTAAAAAATATTTTAAAACTTTCTCATCTTCGCATTCTCCAACTCTTCTTAACCAATCTCTATCAGGTTTTTCTTCCAATGATTTCAGTAGATTTTCTTTATTATTGAATTTTAAGTTGGAATTTCTCCAAAATATATTTTGTATTTCTGGAAAATTGTGATTTTCTAAAAATTCAATCTCTTCTGGGTTAATTTCACCACATTCTCCTGTAATACCAAAACTCCCATCATTTAAATATCGGCCAGCTCTTCCTGAAATTTGTCCAATTTCTGATATTTTTAGTCTTCTTATTTTTTTTCCATCAAACTTTTTTAAGTTTGAGAAGTAAACATGATCTAAATCCATATTTATTCCCATTCCAATAGCATCAGTAGCAACTAGATAATCAACATCCCCTGATTGATATAAATTTACTTGAGCATTTCTAGTTTTAGGACTGAGAGATCCCATCACAATTGCTGCACCACCTTTTTGTCTTCTTAATAATTCTGCGATCGCGTAAACTTCTTCTGTTGAAAAAGCTATTATTGCGCTTTTTCTCTCGATTCTTGAAATTTTTTTATGTCCTCCAAATGACAACTTTGATAATCTTTGTTTGTTTATAAATTCAACATCTTCATCAAGCTTCTGAATAATACTTTTTATAGTATTTGAACCCATAAACATTGTTAATTTTTCACCTCTCAGATTTAATAATCTATCTGTAAAAATATGACCTCGCTCATGATCAGAACACATTTGAATTTCATCAATACCTACGAAATCTAAAACCTTATCTACAGGCATTGATTCTACAGTACATAAAAAATACTTAGCATTAAGTGGTATAATTTTTTCTTCCCCTGTAATAAGAGCCACCTTGGAAGCATCTACTTTTTGAATTATTTTGTCGTAAACTTCTCTCGCTAGAAGTCTTAGGGGAAATCCTATCATTCCAGTGTCAAAAGAAAGCATTGTCTCTATTGCTAAAAAGGTCTTACCAGTATTTGTTGGTCCAAGAACTGCAGTTATCTTATTTTTTGACATATCAACTTTTAGTATGATCTTTTTTTGGCCTACTATATTTTGTTACTCAAAAAGAACAAAAATAGACTAAAACTAGTCCGAATCAGATAGGAAAAAGTTCTCATTTTCAATTTTTATGATCTAAGGTTAGCATAATTTTTACAATATAAATATAAATTTTTAATGCCAAAAAAACTTTGGGAACCGTCAAAAGCACTTATAAAAAATTCGAATTTATTTAAATATGAGAAATTTGTTTCAAAGAATTATAAATACAATTTTACTGGAAATTATAAAAAGTTACTAAATTGGAGTATAAAAAATCCAAAAGATTTTTGGAATTCGATCTGGGAATATTTTGAAGTTGTAGGTATAAAAACTGATAAATTCAAACTAACAAAGGATCTTATTAATAGTAAGTTTTTTGTTAATTCAAAATTAAATTTTGTAGAAAATCTTTTAGCTAAAAATTCTAATCAAAAAGCCATTACATTTGTTAGTGAAAATGGTTACAGAGAACAAAAATCCTGGAAAGAGCTTAATATTGATGTAAAAAAAATAATTACATTTTACAAAAAAATAAATATTTCTGAAAAGGACAGGATAGCAGCATATACTCCAAATCAGATAGAAACTGTTGAGTGTTTCTTAAGTGCTAGCGCCATAGGATCAATCTGGAGCTCGTGCTCGCCTGATTTTGGTGTACCAGGAGTTATAGAACGTTTTTTACAAATTAAACCTAAACTATTAATTATTACTGATAAATATTACTATAACGGAAAGGAAATAAATATTATTGAGAGATTACCTAAAATATTAAAAAAAATAAAAAGTATAAAATCAGTATTAATTTTAAATTATCCAGGAAAAAAATTAAAAAAATTAAAAAAAATTAAAAATATAAAAATTTACTATTATAATGAGATAAAAAAACTTGAAATAAGCAGAACTAAATTAAAAAAATTTAATTTTGACCATGAATTAGCAATTTTATACTCAAGTGGTACAACAGGTAAACCCAAGTGTATTTGCCATAGATCTGGTGGAGTTTTATTACAACATTTGAAAGAACATCAATTACATTGCAATATAAAACCAAATGATAATGTATTTTACTTTACAACTTGTGGATGGATGATGTGGAATTGGCTTGTTACAGCCTTAGCATCTAAAGCATCAATATTGTTATTTGATGGCTTTCCTATGCATAAATCACCAGAGTTATTGTTAAAAATTGCAAATAAAGAGAAAGTTACTCTATTTGGTATAAGTGCAAAATATATTGATCAACTTATTAAACAGAAAGTTAAGGTAAAAGAAAAAATTAAACTCAAATCTTTAAAAACGATTTGTTCGACTGGATCTCCACTTTCTAAAGATGGTTTTGAATTTGTTTATAAAAATATAAAAAAAAATGTTCATTTAGCATCTATTTCTGGAGGAACAGATATTGTTTCTTGTTTTGTAAATGGAAACATTTATTCAAGCGTAAATAGTGGAGAAATACAAAACAATGGTCTTGGAATGGATACAGCAGTATTTTCTGAAAAAGGTAAATCAATTTTAAATAAAAAAGGAGAACTAGTATGCAAAAATGCCTTTCCATCAATGCCTCTAAAATTTTGGAATGATCCTGGAAAAGTTAAATATAGAAAAGCCTATTTTTCAAAATTTAAAAATATTTGGCATCATGGAGATTATGCTCAGAGAAATAATAATGGGTCTTACATTATCTATGGAAGATCAGATGCTACATTAAATCCAGGAGGTGTTCGACTTGGTACAGCTGAAATTTATTCTGTTGTAGAAAAATTTAAGGAGATAAAGGAGTCTATAGTAGTTGGTCAATCTTGGGATAACGATGTAAGAATAATACTTTTCACAGTCTTATCAAAAAATAATAAATTAGATGAAAAATTAATTTCTAAACTAAAAACAACAATTAGATATGAGGCTTCCCCAAGGCATGTACCTGCTAAAATAATTGCGGTAAACGATATACCAAGAACTAAAAATGGTAAAATTGTCGAAGTAGCTGTTAAAAATGTAATAGATGGCAACAAAATAAATAATACTGAAGCATTATCCAATCCATCTGCTTTAAATGAATATAAAAATCTTATTGAGTTAAAATCGTAATGATCAAAGATACTATTAAAAGCCTTAATTTATCAGCAACACTAAAAATAAATGAAAAATCAAAAGTTATTGAAAATGAAGGAAAAAATATTATTAAGTTTGGATTTGGACAATCACCTTTCCCAGTTCCAATTACTATTGTTGAAGAATTAAAAAAAAATGCTCATCAGAAAAGTTATTTACCTATTCAAGGATTAGACAAATTAAGAAACTCAATTGCAAAATATGAGTCAAAAAAGAAAAATTACAATTTTAAATCAGATCAGGTCATTGTAGGTCCTGGAACCAAAGAGTTAATGTTTTTAATGCATTTAGCATTTGAAGGTGAAGTTTTGTTACCAGCCCCAAGTTGGGTTTCTTATAAGCCACAATCAATTATAGCTAAAAATAACTATCATTGGATGCAAACATCTGCGGAAAACAATTGGTTTCCTAAAGCTCAAGAAATAGAAAAAATTATTTTAAAAAAACCAAATAGTAAATATCTCTTGTTTCTTAATTCTCCCAATAACCCATCAGGACAAGTATGCAAAAATTTAAAAGAAATTTCTTTAGTAATAAAAAAATATAATATTTTAGTTTTATCAGATGAAATTTATTCTGAATTAACATTTGATGAAAATTATATTTCTATATTCGAACACTGCCCTGATAATGTCATAATAAGTAATGGACTTAGCAAATGGTGTGGTGCTGGAGGATGGAGACTGGGATACTTTATAATACCAAAGAAAAAAATTGAATTACTTAAATCTATGAAGGTTTTAGCAAGTGAAACATTCTCTGCAGTAAGTTCACCAATTCAGTTTGCTGCAATATCTGCTTTTAATGCTAATCATGAACAATATATTTTTAAATCAAAAAAAATTCTTAAAGCTGTTGGAGAGTACGTATATAGAAATTTATCATCTAATAACATTATTATGAACAAACCAATGGGAGGCTTTTATTTATTGCCTGAATTTTTGAACAAAAAATTTAATAGTTCTTCCATGTTATGTGATGAAATTTTAACTAACTTAAATATTGCTTTGCTACCAGGAAGTGATTTTGGATTTGATCAAAAAAGGATGATAGTTCGTTTAAGTTTTACAGACTTTGACGGAGATACATTCATGAAAAATATTAATGAAAAAACAGATATTAATGATGAATTAATAAAATTGTATGCTCCAAAGGTAGTAGAAGGAGTAAATAAATTAAAATCTTGGGTTGAAAAATAATAATCAGTTAAAAAATTCCTTAATTAGCAATACTAATATTTAATGAATTTACTAGACACTCGAAGTAATAAATAGTTAGATTTGATTTTAAAACTTTAGAGAGGGTATATGAAAAAAATATTATCAACAATATCAAGTTCTCTGATTATTTTTGCTGCTATATTTTCATTTGGATCAATAGCAAAATCAGCAGAGTTTTTTACAATAGGCACAGGAGGACCAACTGGAGTTTATTTTCAGACAGGTAACGCCATTTGTAAAATGTTACACAAATCAGCAATTAGTGCTGAACATGGTAGAAAAAAAGGCATGAAAAATAAAGCTTACAGATGTACCGCTCCTTCAACTGGAGGCTCAAATTATAACATCGGACAAATAAAAGATGGCGAGTTTCAATTTGGTGTAGCACAATCTGACTGGCAATATCATGCTTACAATGGATCAAGCAAATGGGAAGGAAAGCAATTCAAAAATTTAAGAGCTGTTTTCTCAGTACATAACGAGCCATTTCAAATCTGGGCTAGAAAAAAAGCAAAAGTCAAAGATTTTATGGGTCTTAAAGGAAAAGTAGTAAACATTGGGAACCCAGGTTCTGGTCAAAGAGGAACAATGGAAGAATTAATGAAAGCTATGGGCGTTGATAACAGTTTCTTTAAATCAGTTACTGAGCTAACATCTTCAGAGCAAGTAAAAGCTCTATGTGATGGTAAAATTGATGCGTTTGGATATTCAGTGGGTTTTCCAAATGGGGCAATGGAACAAGCAGCAACATGTGCAGCTAAAGCTATGCCAATCAATTTAACAGGAGATGTAATTGATGGAATTATAAGTGGAGCTGATTATTATGCATCTGCAACAATTCCAAAAGGTACTTATACTAAACAGAAAAAAGATGTAACTACATTCGGTGTTAAAGCTACTGTAGTAACAAGTGTGGATGTATCTGAAGATTTAGTTTACCAGGTTACAAAAGCTGTTTTTGAAAATTTTGATGATTTTAGAAAACAACATCCAGCTTTTGCTCCTTTAGAGAAAAAAAATATGATAGCTGATGGTTTATCAGCACCACTTCATCCTGGAGCTGTTAAATACTATAAAGAAGCTGGTTTAATGTAATTAAATCCATATAAAAAAATTGAGGCCCAATATATCTATTGGGCCTTTTTTTTTATATATTAAGCTGAATGTCAGCAGACATAGAAAAAAAAATTGAAAATAAGATTAAAGAAGATCTTTCTCCTACAAGAAACCTATCAGGATTTCATTTAAAGTTAGTTGCAGTTATTGCAATAACTTGGTCTTTATTTCAGCTTTGGTATGCTTCTCCATTTCCATTTTGGCTTAATTTTGGAATGTTTAAAGGTTTACCTGCTAGAGCAATTCATCTTGGTTTTGCACTTTTGTTAGCTTTTTTAATATTTCCATATGCACGAGATAAAAAAGTAAATTTTATAGATATACTAATTGCGATAACAGGTGCGGTTTGTTGTTTATATATTTATTTTTTTTATGATCAATTAGTAGATAGGGGTGGAATATTACTTAAAATAAATCTTTCCGATAATTTTACTATTCCAATTGAGTTAATATTAGGAATAATCGGAATATTAATTCTTCTAGAGGCTACACGAAGAGTAATAGGCATCCCATTAGTTGTTATCGCCATTTGTTTTTTGTTATTTTCTTATTTTGGTCAATATGCACCAGATATAATTTCACATGGTGGATTATCATTAAAAAGGTTAGTTGGTTTTCAATGGTTTGATCAAGAAGCAATTTTTGGAATTCCGATAGGTGTTTCTGTTGATTTCATTTTTCTCTTTGTACTTTTTGGAGCACTTTTAGAAACTGCTGGAGGAGGCAAATATTTTTTAGATTTAGCTTTTGCAATGGTTGGAAAAATGCGAGGTGGTCCTGCCAAAGCAGCTATTCTTGGATCTGGTATGACAGGATTAATCTCAGGATCATCAATTGCTAATACAGTTACAACTGGAACATTTACAATTCCAATTATGAAAAAAACAGGTTTTTCGAAAGAAAAAGCGGGTGCAATCGAAGTATCTTCATCAGTTAATGGTCAAATAATGCCTCCAGTTATGGGAGCAGCAGCTTTTGTGATGGCAAGTTTTATTGGAGTTACATATTTTGAAGTTGTCAAACATGCTTTTTTACCAGCTATAATTTCTTACATTGCACTATTTTATATATCTCACCTTGAAGCACTTAAATTAAATTTAAAAGGTATGGATGAAAACGATATTCCAAAATTAAAAAAAACATTTTTTGAAGGAATACATTTTTTAGTTCCAATATTTGTTCTCATATATCTACTAGTTTATATGAGGCTTACAGCTTCTTACTCTATTTTTTTTGCAACAATAACATTAATTACAGTCAATCTTTTAAATAAATTTTTCAAAGAAAAGAACTTTAAGAATGCTTTAATACATTGGTATAACCAAACTGTTGTTGGTTTCGAAAAGGGCGCCTTGAATATGGTTAGTGTCGGAATAGCAATTGCAACAGCAGGTATTATAGTTGGTGCAGTTGGATCTACAGGTTTGAGCACTAATTTAATAATTGTAATCGAGTCGATTGCAAAAGATAATGTTATTATTCTTTTATTTTTAACTATTATTTTGTGTTTACTGCTGGGTATGGGTTTACCAACTACGGCAAACTATGTTGTTGTAGCGTCTCTAATGGCAACTGTTCTTGTGGATGTTGGAAATGCATCAGGATTTATTTTTCCTCTAATTGCTGTTCATTTATTCGTATTCTATTTTGGTCTAATGGCAGATGTAACACCTCCAGTTGGCTTAGCATCTTACGCAGCTGCTGCTATTTCTGGTGGAGACCCATTAAGAACAGGAGCCCAGGCATTTTGGTATAGTCTGAGAACAGGAATACTTCCTATTGTATTCTTATTTAACAGCGAGTTATTATTAATTGGTATTGAAAGTATATGGCATGGCTTAATGGTCATAGCAACTTCATTGATTGGGATTTTAGTATTTACTTCTGCTACTCAGGGATGGTTTATAAATAAACTGAGATGGTATGAGATTATTATTTTTTTAATAATTTCAATATCATTATTATCTCCAGAATTTATTCTAAATAAATTTTACCCAAAATATAACTATTTAAGTATTGAAGAAATAAACAAAAAACAGTTTGATTATAATAAAGAGATAAGAATTAAAATTACTAGACTTACAGAGTACGGAGAAAGATATAAATTATTTGTAATTGAAAAAAATAGTTTCGATGAAAATTTCAGTTTAGATGATTATGGAATGAGCTTAGTTGTAGAAGATAATAAAACCATAATTGATACTTTAAAATGGAATGGAATTGCAAAAAAATCTGGTTTAGATATGGGAGATATTATTAATGAATTTAAAATTGAAAATCAGAATAGACCAAAAAAAGAAATAATTTATCCTATTGCCCTCATTCTTTTATCAATCTTTGGTTATTTAAATATAAGAAGAGGAATTTAGCTTAGACCTGCATGGGGTAACTTACGTTGAAGTATTTTCCAAATACCTGTAGCTGATGCAACTATCTTACCTTTACATTCTAAATAGCACTCTAAAAAAACCATGCTTTTTGTTTTTTTTTTAATTTTTACATATCCAAAAATTTCATCACCAATAGTCGAAGGTCCGATAAAGTTAATATTAAGTGTTATAGTTACACAAGGCTGATTACCCGAAATTCTATGGGCTCCAGATCCACACCCGGTATCTATGATCGATGCTATATACCCACCATGAGTAATGCCAGCTCTGTTAAGATGGTTTTTTTTTATTTTAGTTTTAAATTCATATTTAGTTTTTGAGATATCTCTTAGTAGCAAACCACCATTGTGTCTCATAAAACCTTTTTTAACGCTAATTTGTTTAAATTTTTTCATTAAATAATAATGGTTATCAAAAATAATATTATGATAACTATGACAAAAAAATAAATCACAGATTTTTGAAGTGATAATTTCATTACTTCTTAAACTTATTATTTTTTAATTTGTCCAATATTTCATTATCACGTTTAAAGCTTTCGTCTATAAAATTATAAGCATCAGAGTAAATACTCAAGACTCTTAAGATAAATTTTTTATTTTTTTTTAAACTATCATCAATATAATTAATAATTTCCGCATTATATTTAACTAATTCAAGTATAAAATCTTCCTTTTTTCGAATGCTTAAATCAGCGTATTGAAATGTATAACTCCAATATTTTACAACCTTAGAGATAAACTTTTCATTTTTTTTTAACTCATTACTTGCATACTGAAAATTAAACCCATTCCAATGTACAGCATGAAATACAAACTCTTCATCAGACCAAAATTTTTTTGGCACTTTATCATGCTCATCTTTAAGAACATATTCAAGTATATCCCATTTATTCATACATATTTTATAAAATAAATACAAATTTTTTACAATTTTTTAATCATTTAAATATATTACGGAATAATATACTCATCAAAAAAATGAAAGAATTAATAGAAAAAAAATTTTTTGAAAACAACATTACAAAAAAAAAAAATTTATTATTTTTTACTGGCCACCTAAGAACAATTGAACACTTAATTAAGTTTCATAAAAAATTTATGGTAAATAATGACTCTGATCTTGCAATAACAACATGGGTGGATGAAAACGACAGCTCAGAACTAATAGTTAAAATACAAAAAATATTAAAACCAATATATTTTGAAATAGAAGAATTTAATTTTAATAAAACAACACAAATATTTGGAAATCTAAATAAATTTGATTATGTGTTTGGAAAATCTGCATTATCTACAAGATCTCAAGTTTATAAAATGTTAAGAACCTTAGAAATATTAAAAATTATTGAAAATCTACAAAATAAAAAATACAAGATAGTCTTTAAAAGCAGACCAGATCTATTTTTTAATTCAAAAATTAATACCAATATTAGTGAAGAGATTTTCTTTGAAAGCACAATCGGAGATTGGAAAAAAGATAGATCTGATAGGTTCTTTTATGCTTCAAGAGGCGAGTATGTTAGATTTGTAAATTCAATGAAAGATTCTGGAAAAATTAGTTGGAATGAAAATTCTACGTATCCCATTTATGATAAAATACCACTTCAGGAACAATTCATAAAATACTGTTGTGAAAAAGGAAATTTTAAATCAAACTTATTTTTTCCAATAACGAAAGTTTGGAGACCAGAAAGTGAACCAAAATTTAAAGATATCATTAAAATTTTTTTCAAACGATTTTATAAATATTTAGTTTATATAAAAAAAAAAAGAATTAATTTGTGAAAAGAATTTAACATTAATTCATATATTCATATTTTGTAATTACATAACCATTGAATCTAAGACTATTTTCTCTTTTATGATTTCTTGGATCTACTTTATAAGGTTTACAATCATACATTTCATTCCAATAGCTGCCTTTCTCTTGATGCCAATTTAAATCTAAGCATAAATACCAAAAATCTTTTTGAATCTTTTGAATTTGATTTTCTTTTAGTAATGGTATTGTAAAATTTTCATATCCATTTTTCAAATAATATTCAAAGTATCCATAATTTTGACTAACAACATATTCTACTTTCGATTTGTTAAAGGTCTTAATCAAAGATGGAGTGTCAGGTTTTCTTACTTGAGGAGAATTTACATTCTTAAAATATACAATAGGTGTAAATATTATTAAAAAAAGTATTAATGATTGTCTTATAAATTGTTTTTTAATATCAATAATATAACAAACATTTATGATTATAATTATTGGAACTAAATAAGACCAATATCTCTGCCCATTTATACCTGTAAAAAAAGTTGTGCCTATTATTATAAATACATAAGTACTTATAAGCAAAATTATCAAATATGATAAATGTAAATTTTTAAAGAAATTTTTTTTTAATTTTAAAATTGATAAAGCAACTATTACAAGATTTATAGCTCCGATTATGTATGAAGAAAAATAATGCTTGAAATTGTATCCAATAAAAAATTCTAAATTCAATTGATTGTGACCAATATTTGTCCCGTCAAGACGATTAATTATGTATTCAAAGTTAGTAAAAATATACATTACACAAGAAAAAAATAATCCGAAAAATATAAAATATATCTTTTTTCTACTTTTTAATTCATTTTCTTTAAATAAAAGAAATAGAAGTAAAATAGCTTGAGAAAAAATAATAACTATTGATAAAGGATGAATTGTTATTGTTAATATTGAAATTAGAGTAAAAAAAATAATCTTAAAAATATTAATTTTTTTTTTTATACGCTTTATTAAATCAAAAAAAATTATAACTGAAATTAGTTGGATAAATAACGCCAAGTTTACAACCAGGATATCTTGTGAACACCAAATGAGAAATAAATTAAACGATGTTAAAAATAAAACTAAATTAACTGAAGAATTTTTTAAAATATATCTTGAAATAAAAAAAACTAATATCAGACACGAAGTATTTAAAAATATATGAAAAAGTTTAAGTGAATATACTGTATGTCCAAAATAATTAGTATATAGATTAAGTATATAATAATAAAAAGGTGGAACTAATGTTGGAGATTTTTGAGTTCTATCAAAAATTTCACTAAAGGAATATAAAGGCTCAGAATTCCAAAAAGTTAAATATTCATCTCCCCATAGACCAACATCATTGTAATTGTTTAATCTAAGATAAAGAGCTAGAAATAAAAATAGAAAAGATAAAAGATAGCTGTTTGAAAATCTTTTTAATAATAAATCAAATGGCATCTGAAATATTACAATTATCATCAAAAAAATGATGTGTAAAATTTAATGTGGATTGAAATTTTTTGGTGCGCCTGCTAGGAGTCGAACCCAGAACCTCCTGGTCCGTAGCCAAGCGCTCTATCCAATTGAGCTACAGGCGCTAATTATAATCTATTCTTTTAACATTTATTATTAATTTTATTAAATTTTAATAATGGTCAAAAATATACATCTATTAAAAGCAAATAATATATATATATACAATTAGTTAAATGAATGAAAAATTGCTAGTCCCGGATATTGGAGATTTCGAAGAGGTAGAAATTATCGAAATTCTTGTAAAAGAAGGAGATATAGTTTCTAAGAATGACCCTGTAATAACTTTAGAAAGTGACAAATCAAGTGTCGAAGTACCATCTATTTATGAGGGTGTTGTAGATAGTATAAATATAAAGATTGGCGATAAAGTTTCAAAAGGAGATTTGATACTAACATTATCTTCTGAGAATGCAGCTCACCAAAAACAAGAAACTAATGAAAAGATACCACTCGTAACAGAAAAAATAATTGCTGAAGCAGAAAATTACAATGCATATAATAATTCTGAATTAGATACTAGTGCACAGAAAGAGATCAAAGTAGAAAATACACAAACAGAAGAGCATAATGAAAGATTAGAAATAGTCGAAAGTAATAATGATATTGATCCTCAAGAGACAAAAGAATGGTTAGAGTCTTTGTCCGCTGTAGTACATTCAGAAGGTCCTGAGAGAGCTCATTTTTTAATTAAACAATTAATTGATCAGGCATACAAAGAGGGATCAAATATACCCTACACTCAAAATACACCATACATAAATACCATACCAGCAGATGAAGAAATAAAATCTCCAGGTGACCAAAATATTGAAAGAAAAATCAGAGCACTAATTCGATGGAATTCAGCAGTGATGGTAGTCAGAGCAAACATGAGAGATCCTTCATTAGGAGGTCACATTGGGACATTTGCTTCAGCAGCAACTCTTTATGATATTGGAATGAATCATTTTTGGAGAGCTAAAAGCAACAAATTTGGTGGAGATTTAATTTATTTCCAAGGACATTCAGCGCCAGGTATTTACGCTAGAGCTTTTTTGGAAGGAAGACTTGACGAGAAGCAATTAGATAGATTCAGACAGGAAGTTTACCCAGGAGGTTTGTCATCTTATCCTCACCCATGGCTGATGCCTAAGTTTTGGCAGTTTCCAACTGTTTCCATGGGTCTTGGACCAATGATGGCAACTTATCAGGCAAGATTCATGAAATATCTTATTAATAGAAAATTAATAAAAGATGAGAATAGAAAAGTTTGGTCTTTCTTAGGAGATGGTGAAATAGATGAGCCAGAAGCTCTAGGATCTATTGGTTTAGCAGCAAGAGAAAAGTTAGATAACTTGATTTATGTTGTGAACTGCAACCTTCAAAGATTAGATGGTCCAGTAAGAGGCAATGGTAAAATTATTCAAGAATTAGAAGGAATTTTTAGAGGAGCCGGATGGAATGTAATAAAAGTCATTTGGGGATCATATTGGGATCCTTTACTTGCAAATGATAAATCGGGTTTACTTGTAAAAAGAATGAACGAAGCAGTTGATGGAGAATACCAAGCCTTTAAAGCAAAAGGTGGTTTATATGTTAGAGATAACTTCTTTGGGAAATACCCTGAACTTAAAAATCTAGTTGCAAGTTATACAGATAGCGATATTTGGAAATTAAATAGAGGTGGTCACGACCCTCATAAAGTTTATGCTGCTTATCATAAAGCTGTTAATACAAAAGATAGACCAACAGTCATATTAGCTAAAACAATTAAAGGATATGGTATGGGAAAATCTGGTGAAAGTATAAATACAACTCACCAGCAAAAAAAATTAGGTGTAGATGATTTACTATACTATAGAGATAGATTTGATGTTCCATTAACAAACGAACAAGTCAAAAATATAGAATACTTTAGACCTGATGAAAATTCAGAGGAAATAAAATACTTAAAAAAAAGAAGATTAGCTTTGGGAGGATACATTCCTGAGAGATCATCTTTTTCTAAACCAATTAAAACCCCAAGTAATGATATTTTTGACTTTATGAAAAAATCAACCGGTGAAAAAGAAATGTCAACTACTATGGCACTTGTTAGGATGTTGACGAATTTGCTAAGAGATAAAAATGTTGCTCCAAGACTTGTTCCAATAATCCCTGATGAAGCAAGAACATTTGGTATGGAAGGTTTTTTCCAAAAAATTGGTATATATGCGCATGAAGGTCAAAAATATGAGCCGGAGGACTCAGCTCAATTAAGCTCTTACAAGGAAGAGAAAAGTGGTCAAGTTTTAGAGGAAGGAATAAATGAGGCTGGATCCATGGCATCATGGATAGCTGCAGGAACATCTTATTCAAATCATGATATAGAAATGATACCAATTTATCTTTTTTACTCTATGTTTGGTTTTCAAAGAACTGGAGATTTTGCGTGGGCGGCTGGAGATAGTCAAACAAGAGGATTTCTAATTGGAGCTACAGCTGGAAGAACAACTTTGGCAGGAGAAGGTCTTCAACACCAAGATGGTCACAGTCATTTATTAGCATCAACAATTCCAAATTGTGTTTCTTATGATCCAACCTTTCATTATGAATTAGCTACAATTTTTAAAGAAGGTTTAAGAAGAATGCATGAAAAACATGAAAATATTTTTTACTATATTACAACAATGAATGAAAATTATTCTCATCCAGAGATGCCCAAAGATTGTGAAGAAGGCATATTAAAAGGGATGTATAAAATAAAAGATTTCAGCAAGAATAAAAAAAATAAGATTCAATTATTGGGTTCAGGAACAATTTTAAGAGAGATGATTGAAGCAGCAGAAATTTTACAAAATGAATATCAAGTTGATAGTGAAGTATGGAGTGTTACCAGTTTTAATGAATTAAGAAGAGATGGACTTGAAACAGAAAGGTATAATTTGCTTAATCCAGGAGGAGAGAAAAAAATCTCTTATGTTGAAAAATGCCTTGGAAAAACCGAAGGTCCTATTTTAGCAGCTTCAGATTACATGAGAATGAATTCTGACCAAATTAGACCCTACATAAATAAAAGTTTTTATTCATTGGGTACAGATGGATTTGGTAGAAGTGATACAAGAAAAAATCTAAGAAATTTTTTTGAAGTCGATAAAGAGCATATAGTTGCATATGGCTTAAGTATTTTATCTAATGAACAATTAATTGCTTCTAAACATGCGGTAGATGCAATTAAAAAATATAAAATTGATAAAGATAAGCCTATGCCCACAAAATTATAATGAGCGAGAAAGAAGTATTAGTTCCTAACATTGGTGATTTTAAAGATGTTGAAGTAATTGAGGTATTAATAGAGGCAGGATCAAACATTAATAAAGATGATCCAATAATTACAATAGAAAGCGATAAATCAAGTGTTGAGATACCAAGCCCATACTCAGGTAGTGTTAAAAAAGTTAATTTAAAAGTTGGCGATAAGGTTTCAGAGGGTTCATCAATACTAATAATTGGTTCAGAAGAAGAAAAACCAGATGAGCAAATTGAAGAAGAGGTCAAAGAGATTAAAGAAGAAACTATTATACAAAAACCTCCTGGAACAGTAATTTCAAAACCAAAAGAAATATTAAAAAATAATAGAGTTAGTGTATTCAAATCAAGCAAGGCACTTGCTAGCCCAAAAACTAGAAAATTTGCAAGAGAACTTGGTGTTGATATTAATAATATTGCTGGATCACAAAGATCGGGAAGAATTATAGAGGAGGATATAAAAAAATTCGTATCTTCTAATTTTAATAAACCTCAAGAAGAAAAGAAGGCTCCATCTATTAAGGCCCCAGAATATGATCACACTGATTTTGGAGATGTAGAAATTCAAGATATACCAAGAATTAAAAGAATTGCCGCTCCACATTTATCAAATTCTTGGCAAACAATACCGCATGTTACTAGTTGTGATGAAGCAGATATTACTGAGCTAGAAGAATTTAGACAAAATTTGACTGATACTTTTACTGGAGAAAAAAAGAAAATTACTCCGTTGGCATTTATTATAAAGGCAGTTGTGGAAGCTTTGAAAGTTTTTCCAAGATTTAATAGTTCTATTGACAATATTGAAAATGGAAAAATAACATTAAAAAAATACTTCCATGTAGGAATTGCAGTTGATACTCCCAATGGTTTAATGGTGCCAAAAATAAGAAATGCTAATCAAAAGAATATAGATCAAATAAGTAAGGACCTAAAAAAAGTTAGTGATGATTGCCGAAATTTGAAGATAGATAAAAAAGAGTTTTATGGAGGATCCATAACTATAACAAGCCTAGGTGGCATTGGAGGAACTTATTTTACTCCTATAATAAATTATCCTGAGGTTGCTATTTTAGGAATTGGAAGGACTTATATTAAACCTGTTTATATTGATGGACAATTTAAACCTAGAACAATGTTGCCTCTATCTCTCTCTTACGATCATAGAATTATTGACGGTGCTGAGGGTTCAAGATTTAATAATGAATTAAAAAATAACCTTGGTAAAAACTTTGCCTACAAATTAGCTAAGCAATGATTAAAAATTTTAAACTTTTAAATAATAAAACTGTATTTTACTTTAATGACAATAAGTTTGAAACATTTCCTAATATTTGGTTAAGAGATCATATTAAAAATAAAGAAAACTGGGATTTTAAAACCAATCAAAGAATAACTTATACCGCAAATTTAGACATTAATATCAAAGTTAAAAAAGCAAAATTATTAAAAAAAGGGAAATTCATTGAAATATTATGGTCTGATGAAAATAAACCAACCAAATATTCATATGAATTTTTAAAAAAAAATTCTTTAAAAAAAGAAGAAACTAAAAGTGATACTCAATTTTGGAAAGATAAAGACATAAAAAATCAAATTTTCATTAACTATAAGCAATTACAAACTAAAGTTGGATTTAAGAATTTATTAAAAAAAATCCACATATATGGTTTTGCAGTCGTAAGGAATTGTTCAAAGAATTTAAACTCTGTTGAATATATAGCTAAAAAAATAGGTTATGTCAGAAACTCAATTTTTGGAGGATTGTGGACTTTTGAATCAAATAATAAAAAAGCAGACAGTGCATATTCAAATCAAGAACTAAGACCACATACAGACTCTACATATAGTAATGATGCTCCGGGTTTACAATTACTGCTTTGTTGTAAGTATGATGCTAAAGGTGGAGATTCTATAATGGTAGATGGATTTAAATTGGCAAATGAAATCAAACAAAAATATAAAAAACATTTTAAAACTTTAACAAATATAAAAGTTAAAGGTTCTTATATTGGTGATGGTGTTCGCCTTGAAGCAAAAAGACCAATAATAAAGTTAAATGAAAAAAATAATTTTGATCAAATTAGTTTTAACAATTACGATAGAGCGCCTTTTAGAGAAACTAATCGGAAAACAATTAATTTTTATAACGCAATTAAAGTATTTGATACGATGGCAAACCAAAAGCAATATCAGTGGAGGCATATTTTAAAACCTGGTGAATTACTAATTTTTAATAATTGGAGAGTAATGCATGGAAGAGGTGCATTTTCAGGTATAAGAAAAATGGCTGGTTGCTATATCAATAAAGAAGATTTTGATAGCTGTTGTAGAATGAATAATATTATCTAAATTTAATTAAATTAATGTCCAAAACTACATCGCTTATATGCGCTTTGATAACAACATTTATTTGGGGCACTGCTTTCATTGCTCAAGACACAGGCATGGACAATATTGGTCCACTAACATTCAATGCATCTAGATTTTTTGTTGGTTTTCTTACAGTCCTACCCATTGCTTTAATTTTAGAAAGAAAAAAAATTAATTATGAAATCAATTCTAATAAAAAATTATTTTTAAAATATTTATTTTTAATGGGTATATCATTATTTTTGGGCACCTACTTGCAGCAAGCCGCATTACAATACACGAATATAGCTAATGCAGCTTTTTTTACAGTTTTTTACGTTCCATTAGTTCCAATTTTATTATTTTTTATTTATTCTATTAAAGTCCATTGGAGTCTTTGGCCTTCAATAGGCTTGTGTATATTAGGTGTTTACCTATTAAGTGATTTTTCAAACTCAGAAATTATGATAGGTGATGCTTTAGTTATTCTATGCTCACTATTTTGGGCTTTACATATAATTTTCGCTGGAAAATTTATGGAGAAATTTAATATACCAATTTTTTATGCAGCATTACAAGCAGCTCTTGTTTTTGGTTTATCTCTTATATTTGCTTTTATTTTAGAGGAAGTAGTTATTACAAAAATTTTAACTGAGTATAGTTCAATATTATATGCAGGTGTCTTATCTGGAGGAATTGCTTTTACTTTACAAATGTTTGCACAAAAAAATATTGAAGAAGCTCCAGCAGCAATAATTTACTCTCTTGAAGGTGTCTTTGCAACAATTGCTGGATGGATTATTTTAAGTCAAGTTCTTAACATAAATAATATTATAGGATGTGTATTAATTCTTATTGCTGTAATATTTTCTCAAATTGCTCCAACGTCCAAAAAATCAGAAGTAAATAATTGAAAAAAGAATAATACTTAAAACTATTCTATAAATAACAAAAAAACTCAAACTAAACACTTTAACATAAATAAGAAAATATTTAATTGTAAAATAAGAAAATAAAAATGAAGCTAAAGTAGAAAAAATAAATACAGCATCAAAATTTATTTGATCATCAATAACATCTTTAAATCCCAAAACACTTGCACCTGCTAAAGCTGGAATAGACAAATAAAAAGCTATCTTTGATGATTCAACTCTGTCAAATTTTAAAAATCTCGAAGCTGTAATTACTATACCTGATCTACTGACTCCTGGAATAATAGCTAAGATCTGAAATAACCCTATTATAATAATACTTTTAATATTTAATTCTGAAGAAATTTTATTTTTCAATTCAAACTTATCTGAAAAGTATAATAAAATTCCAAAAATCAAAGTTGTCCAAGCGACAACTTTTAAGTTTCTAAATTGATCAATTAAATTTGTGGTGTAAAAAATATAACCAACAATAACTAATGGTGTAGACCCAAGAATTATTAGTAGAAATATATTTTTATTATTAATGATATTTATTAACTCTTTTCTAAAAAATAAAATAATTGCCAACAAAGAACCTAAATGCAGACTAATATCTAGTTGTAGGTTGCTAACATTGAAGTCACTTAATCTTGATATAATTAAAAGATGTGCAGACGAGCTAACTGGAATAAACTCAGATATTCCTTGAATAATTGATAAAATTAGCGTCTCTACATATTTTGAAATCATTAGATCCAATACTTCATAATTAAATTGTAACCAAATTAAAGCAATTACATATTTGCATATCATCTATGCATAATAAGAAAAAACCGCTGATTTACTTACGTTTTGTGAAATATTAGTCAATATTTATGACCTTGTAATTGTTTATTATTAAATTTTTATCGTATATACAGCGTCCACCATGTCAGAAAAAATGCTAAAGTTTGTTGATATAGGTCAACAAAATCCACCTAAAAGAGATATATCAGACCGAAAAGAGGATTTTGATGAAATATATCAAGAATTTTTAAAAGATAGAGCTGTTCAACAGTCAAGCAGATGTTCCCAATGTGGAGTACCATTTTGCCAAGTTCATTGTCCATTAAGTAACAATATACCAGATTGGCTTAAACTAACTGCTGAGGGAAGATATGAGGAAGCTTATCAATTATCACAAAGCACAAACAACATGCCAGAAGTTTGTGGAAGAATTTGCCCCCAGGATAGGCTGTGTGAAGGAAATTGTGTAATAGAGCAATCGGGTCATGGAACAGTAACTATTGGATCAATAGAAAAATATATCACAGAGAAAGCTTGGGAAAATGGTTGGGTTAAACCAATAGAAATAAATAGTGAAAAAAATGAGAGTGTAGGAATTATAGGTTCTGGTCCTGCTGGACTTGCTTGTGGAGAACAACTCAGAAAAAAAGGATACAAGGTAACTATATATGATCGTTATGACAGAGCTGGAGGGCTACTAATATATGGTATCCCAGGATTTAAATTAGAAAAGCATGTTGTTCAAAGAAGAATAAAACTTTTAGAAGAAAGCGGAATTAAATTTGTCTTAAACTTTGAAGTTGGAAAAGATTCCAGTTTGATGGAGTTAAGAGAAAAACATGATGCAATTTTAATAGCTACAGGAGTTTATAAAGCTAGAGAAGTTAATCTACCTGGTAACGATTTAAGTAATATTTTCCCTGCAATGGAATTTTTGACAGCATCAAATAAAAAAGGACTAGGTGATCAAGTTGAGTTGTTTGATAACGGAACTTTAAATGCCGAAGGTAAAGATGTTGTAGTAATTGGAGGTGGTGATACAGCAATGGACTGCTTAAGGACTTCAGTGAGACAGAATGCTAAATCTGTAAAATGTTTATATAGAAGAGATAGAGAAAATATGCCAGGATCAGCAAGAGAAGTTGGCAATGCAGAAGAAGAAGGTGTTGAATTCATTTGGTTAACTAGCCCTAAAGAGTTTAAGGGAACAAATAAAATAGAAAGTGTAGTTGTTAATAAAATGAAATTGGGTGAGCCAGATGATAGCGGCAGAAGAAAACCAGTTGTTGAAGAAAATTCAGATTTTGAAATTAAAGCTGATCTTGTAATCAAAGCACTTGGATTTGATCCAGAAGATCTTCCAAAATTATTTAATGAAGAAAAATTACAAGTATCAAGATGGGGAACAATAAAAGCGGATTTTGATACAATGGAAACTAGTATAGAGGGAGTTTTTGCAGCCGGAGATATAGTTCGTGGAGCATCTTTAGTGGTTTGGGGTATCAAAGACGGAAGAGATGCCGCAACATCAATTGATAATTATTTACAAAGTAAACAAAAACTTAGAGTTGCTTAATGAAGTTAAGAAATAAAAATTTAAAAATTTTAAAAAGTAATCATGTTTACTCGGAAGAAATGGAACATGATGCATGTGGTGTAGGTTTAGTAGCATCCACCGAAGGTCTAAAATCAAGAAAAGTCGTAGAATATGGAATCGATGCCTTAAAAGCTGTTTGGCATAGGGGCGCAATCGATGCAGACGGAAAAACAGGAGACGGCGCTGGAATCCATATTGAAATTCCTAAAGATTTCTTTGAGGAAAAAATTGAAGTCACTGGTCATAAACATGATAACTCTGAACTATGTGTGGGTATGATTTTCTTACCAAGAAATGATTATAGCGCTCAAGAGCAATGTAGAACTATTGTTGAAAGTGAACTAACAAAGAGAAATTTTAGTATCTATGGCTGGAGACAAGTTCCTGTTGATCCCTCTGTCTTGGGAGAAAAAGCTGAACAAACAAGACCTGAAATTACTCAAGTATTGTTTACATACAATGACAAAAAAGTTGTCAATAAATCTCTGGAACAAAAATTGTATGAAACTAGAAGAGTAATTGAAAAAGAAGCTCTCAATAATCAATTAAATAATTTTTATATATGTTCATTTAGTTCTAAATCTATCATTTATAAAGGAATGTTTTTAGCAGAAGCTTTGTCAGATTTTTATACTGACTTAAAAGATGAAAGATTTATATCTAGATATGCAATATTTCACCAAAGATTTTCAACCAATACTGCGCCTAGTTGGGACTTAGCTCAACCGTTTAGATCTATAGCGCATAATGGTGAAATAAATACCCTTAAAGGAAATGTTAATTGGATGAAGGTTCACGAAGAAGAGATGTTTAGTCCAGTTTTCGAAGATATTGAGAATCTTAAGCCTGTAATACCAGCTGGAAATTCTGACTCTGCATCATTAGATAATGTTTTTGAGTTATTAAATATTTCTGGACAGCCTGCTCCTCTAGCAAAATTAATGTTAATACCAGACGCTTGGTCAAAAAAAAATAAGGTATTAAAAAAAGATCATCAACAATTATTCAATTTTTTAAATAGTACCATGGAGCCTTGGGATGGGCCAGCTGCTATAGCTGCAACAGATAATGAATGGGTAATTGTTGCAACCGACAGAAATGGATTAAGACCACTTAGATATACAGTGACAAGAGACAAACTCCTTTTTGCAGGAAGTGAAACAGGAATGATAGATTTAAATGAGAAAAAAATTGTATCTAAAGGAAGATTAGGACCTGGAGAAATATTAGGAGTAAGAATAGAAAAAGGCAAAGTATACTCAAACGATGAAATAAAAAACTACCTTTCAAAAGAATATAAGCATTACAACAATCAGATTATTGATCTAGATAAAAAATTAGAGGCAGAAACTGAAAAAGTACAGCTAGAAGGCCAAAGTTTGAGGAATTTTCAACATTGTTTTGGATATAGTATAGAAGATTTAGAATTAATTCTTCATCCAATGGCAGAAGATGCTAAAGAAGCAACAGGCTCAATGGGTGATGATACGCCTTTAGCAGTTTTATCTGACAAATATAGACCACTATATCATTACTTTAGACAAAACTTTAGTCAGGTTACAAATCCACCAATTGACTCTCTAAGAGAAAATAAAGTTATGAGTTTAAAGACAAGATTTGGAAATCTTGGTAATATTTTAGATTTTAGTAAATTAACTAAAGACAATATTTATGTCTTAAATAGTCCTATATTATCAAACGCACAATTTGAAAAATTTTTGAAATTTTTCGGAAATAATAATAAAGTTTTAGACTGTACATTCAGTAAAGATGATGATTTAGAGACATCAATAAATTTACTCAAAGTTAAATCTGAACAAGCTGTTAGAGAGGGAATTAAACAGATAATATTATCTGATAAAAATATTTCAGAAAACAGAATGCCAATGCCGATGCTTTTATGTATAGGGGCAATAAATACACACTTAGTTAAATTAGGTTTAAGAGGTTATGTTTCTATTAATGTTCAAACTGGAGATGCTTTAGATACACATTCTTTTGCAACATTAATTGGTGTTGGTGCTACTACAGTGAACCCTTATTTAGCTTTTGATAGCTTATATCAAAGACATTCTAAGAAATTATTTGGAAATTTCACTTTTGATGAATGTGTTTCAAGATACATTAAATCAGTCAATCTCGGTCTTCTTAAAATAATGTCTAAAATGGGAATTTCTGTTTTAAGTTCTTACAGAGGCGGATGTAATTTTGAAACTGTGGGACTAAGCAGAACAATTGTGAAAGATTACTTTCCTGGCATGTTATCAAAGATTTCTGGAATTGGTTTAAAAGGAATAGAAAAGAAAATTAGAACTATACACGAAGAAGCATTTTTCAATAATTCAAATATTTTACCTATTGGAGGTATTTATAGATATAGAAAAAATGGTGAAACACATCAGTATCAAGGCAAACTAATTCATTTACTGCAAACTGCAGTTGGACAAGGATCTTATGAAATATATAAAAAATACACAAAAGGTATTTATAATCTAAATCCAATAAGTTTAAGAGATTTAGTAGATTTTAAATCTAAAAATCCCATCGATATATCTAATGTTGAGCCTGCATCTAATATATTAAAAAGATTTGGGAGTGGAAGTATGTCTCATGGAGCTTTATCTAAAGAAGCACATGAAACTCTTGCTGTTGGTATGAACAGAATTAAAGGTGCATCTTGTAGTGGTGAAGGTGGAGAAGATGAAAAAAGATTTAAGATTATGGAGAATGGAGATAGTGCAAATTCAAGGGTTAAACAAATTGCATCAGCTAGATTTGGAGTAACCATTAATTATTTAAATAATTGTAATGAGATTGAAATCAAAATTGCACAAGGCGCTAAACCAGGTGAAGGTGGACAATTACCAGGTTTTAAAGTTACAGATGAAATTGCGAGATTAAGACACTCAACGCCTGGAGTTACTTTAATATCACCTCCACCACATCATGATATTTACTCAATAGAAGATCTAGCTCAATTAATTTATGATTTAAAACAAATAAATCCTAAGGCTAGGGTAGGAGTTAAATTAGTTGCTTCCTCAGGAATTGGAACAATAGCTGCTGGAGTTGCAAAAGCGAAAGCAGATATAATTTTAATCTCAGGGCATTCAGGAGGCACAGGAGCCACTCCACAGACAAGCGTTAAATATGTTGGAGTTCCTTGGGAGATGGGATTAACAGAAGCAAATCAGGTATTGACTTTAAATAACTTGAGACATCAAGTGACGCTTAGAACTGACGGTGGAATAAAAACAGGAAGAGATGTTGTAATTGCAGCCATGATGGGAGCAGAAGAATTTGGCGTAGCAACAACTGCTTTAGTAGCAATGGGTTGTATAATGGTCAGACAATGTCATTCAAATACATGTCCAGTGGGCGTTTGCACACAAGATGATAAATTAAGAGAAAAATTTACTGGAACTCCTGAAAAAGTAGTAAACCTTTTTACATTTATAGCAGAGGAAGTTAGAGAAATACTTGCTGATCTTGGTTTCAAATCTTTAAATGAAGTAATTGGAAGAACTGATCTGCTAAGACAAGTAAGTAAAGGATCACCTAACTTGGATGATCTAGATTTAAATCCTCTTTTTGTTCAGGCAGATCCTGGAAAAAATAAAAGATATTGTGAGAAACCTGAAATTAATTCTGTTCCAGATACTTTAGATCAAAAATTATGGCCAGAAATAGAAAACAAAATAGATAAAAAAGAAAAAATAAATCAAGAATTTGAAATTCAAAATACTGATAGAGCAGTTGGTACTAGAATTTCTTATCATTTGTACAAAAAATTTGGAAATAACAATCTTGATGAAAATTCGATCGAATTAAATTTTAAAGGTTCAGCAGGTCAATCCTTTGGTGCTTTTGCTATCAAAGGATTAAAACTAACTTTAAAAGGGGATGCAAATGATTATGTTGCTAAAGGACTATCAGGTGGAACTATTGTGATTAAATTACAAGATGAAAGCAACCTTGTTTCAAATGAAAATACTATTATTGGAAATACTGTTTTGTATGGAGCTACTTCAGGAAAATTATTAGCTGCAGGACAAGCAGGAGAGAGATTTGCTGTTAGAAATTCAGGTGCAACTGCAGTAGTAGAAGGTTGTGATTCAAATGGTTGTGAATACATGACGGGTGGAAACATTATTATATTAGGAGATATTGGCGATAATTTTGGAGCTGGCATGACAGGAGGTATGGCATTTATATATGACCCTGAAAATCAATTTGATAAAAAAGTAAATCCAGAAAGTGTAGTTTGGCAAACTCCAGAAACTAAATTTTGGATTGAGCATCTAAGGAAATTAATTCAAGAGCATGCGATAGAAACAAATTCAACCATCTCGAAAAAAATTGTTGAGAATTTTGAAAATGAAATAAATAATTTTGTCCAAGTTTGTCCAAAAGAAATGTTGGATAAGTTAGAAAATCCTATATCAAACAAAAAATTAGTCGGTCAAGCTAGTTAGTATTTTTAATAATATAATCTAACTCTTTACAAATAATATTTAGATTTTTTTTTGAAGAGAGACTATGGTCACCCTTCTTAATTATATTTAATTTTTTTTTTGCTTTGCTGAAGATTTTTAAAACTTCTCTTGAGTATTTAATTGGTACTACTTCATCTTTTTGACCATGGACCATAGTAACAGGTATTTTCATCTGAATTTTAACATTCAAAACTTTATTTTGTTTTTTTCTTCCATCTTTAATTAATTGATTAGTTATGAGATACTCGTATCCACCATTTTTAATTTTGCTAATACCTTTTTTGATAATTTCACTCTTTGTCTTTTTTGAAAATTTTTTCCACATTATTCTTGTTAAAAATTCTGGAGCAGAGCCAATTCCCACAAAGCCTTTAATCTGTTTTTTAATTGATTTAAATAATAATAAAGAAATCCAAGCACCCATACTAGAACCTATTAAAATTATATCATTTTTTTTAACTATATTCTTAATAGTCTGTTTTGCATCATTTGCCCAAGTGGAAATATTCCCTTTTGTAAATTCACCTGAAGATTTTCCGTATCCAGAATATTCTAGTGCCAAAAAACCTAATTTATTTTTTTTAGCATAGTTTAAAAATCTTTTAGGTTTATCTCCTTCTATATCGGATGCAAAACCTGGTAAAAATATAATATAAAGATTTTTCTTATAATAATTGCTTATATATCTTAGTTTTTTTGTTTTAGAAATTTTTAGAAATTTAAATTTTTTCATATAAAGTATTAAAATTGATTTGAAATATTATAACTCTACCATATGCATCCAAAATTGAAAGTTCTGCAAGTTATACCAAAACTTGGATACGGTGGCGCAGAAACAGGTTGTTATGATATTGCACACTATCTACATGAAAATGATTGTAAATCTTTTTTAATTTGCAACGGTGGTGCATTAACAAAGTTTATAGATAAAAAAAAAGTTAAATATATAAGATTACCCGTTAATTCCAAAAACCCCATTTTAGTTTTTTTTAATTCAATAATTATTTCTTTAATAATTTTATTTTATGGAATTAATATTGTCCACGCGAGAAGTAGAGCACCTGCATGGTCTTGTTTGCTAGCTACCAAAATCACACGACGTAAATTTGTAACTACATTTCATGGAACATATAATTTTAAAAGTAAATTAAAAAAATTATATAATTCTGTAATGTTGAGATCAGATTTAATAATTGCTGGGTCTAATTTTATATTTTCACATATTAAAGAAAACTACTCTGAATACCTTAATGATAAAAAAAAATTCTTAGTTATATTTAGAGGCATTAACACTGATTATTTTGATCCATCAACTACTATAGAAACAGAGGAAGATGAATTATTTAAATCATGGGGACTTAAAATTGAAAGAAAAACTGTTCTATTGCCTGGAAGATTAACAGAATGGAAAGGCCAAGAAATGTTTTTAGATGCTATTAATAAAGTAAATATTAATTTAGGACACGAGGTATTTAATGTAATTATTCTTGGGAGCGATCAAGGAAGAGAACTTTACAAAAAGAAACTTATTAGGTTAGTTGAACAGTACAGATTAACTAACCAAGTAAAATTTATAGATCACTGTAAAAATATGCCTCTAGCTTACAAAGTTTCAGACATCATAGTTTCTTCATCTATAGAACCAGAAGCCTTTGGAAGAATATCTGTCGAGGCTCAGGCAATGAAAAGACCAATTGTAGCAAGTAATATTGGAGGATCAAAAGAGACTATAAATGAAAATAAAACAGGATTTTTATTTGAAGCAAATAACTCTGAGGATCTTTCAAAAAAATTAATAGAAATTATGAATTTAGATGAACAGACTATCAATCAAATGGGAATAGAAGGTAGAAAAAATGTCGTTTCAAAATTTAATGTTGAAAAAATGTGTTTTTCTACTTATTCAGAGTATAAAAAATTAATAAACTAATGCCAAATATTACATTACCTGATGGAAAAAAATTAAACTTTGAAAAAAGTATAACAGGTACAGAGGTTGCTGAAAAAATTAGCAAGTCTTTAGGTAAGCAAGCTTTGGTGATGAGCATAAACGGTGAACTTAAAGATTTATATACTGTTATTGATCAAGATTGTTCTATTGAAATATTTACAGCTAAAGATCCTGAGGGTTTAGAAGTCATTAGACATGACACTGCACATATAATGGCTATGGCCGTTCAAGAACTATACCCAGGCACACAGGTAACAATTGGGCCAGTTATAGAAAATGGATTTTACTATGATTTTGCAAGAAAAGAGCCTTTTACTAGCGATGATCTAAAAAAGATTGAAAAAAAAATGTCAGAGATAATAGATAAAGATGTAAAAACAAGAAAAGAAGTTTGGGAGAGAGATAAAGCAATAAGTCATTTTAAAAAAATTGGAGAAAAATACAAAGCTGAGATAATTGAGAGCATTCCTAAAAACGAAGAACTTACTGTTTATCATCATGGCGAAACATGGCATGATTTATGTAGAGGTCCACATTTAGTATCTTCTGGTAAAATAGGTAAGGCCTTTAAACTGACAAAAGTATCTGGAGCTTATTGGCGTGGTGACTCTAATAATGAAATGCTTCAAAGAATATATGGTACTGGTTGGGCAACTCAAAAAGAATTAGACCTTTATCTTCAGAGAATTGAGGAAGCAGAAAAAAGAGATCACAGAAAAATTGGAAAAGAGATGGATTTATTTCATTTTAGAGAAGAAAGTCCTGGATCTGTGTTTTGGCACCAGAAAGGATGGAATTTATTCCAAAAATTAGTTTCTTATATGAGAATGAAACAAGATCACGATGGTTACAAAGAGATAAATACGCCAGAAATACTTGATAGATCTTTGTGGGAAAAATCTGGCCACTGGGAAAAATTTGGAGCTAATATGTATACTTCTACTACACCAGATGAAAAAGTATTTGCTATTAAACCCATGAATTGTCCTGGATGTGTTCAAGTGTTTAATCAAGGACTTAAAAGTTATAGAGACTTACCTTTAAAGATGTCAGAATTTGGAAAAGTTCATAGATATGAACCTTCAGGTGCATTGCATGGATTATTACGTGTAAGGGCCTTTACTCAAGATGATGCACATATCTTTTGTACAGAAGAACAAATTACTGAAGAATGTTTGAGTGTTACAAATTTAATTTTAGAAATTTATAAAGATCTTGGTTTTGAAGATGTTATTCTAAAATATTCAGATAGACCAGATTTAAGAGTTGGAGACGATAAAGTTTGGGATAAGTCAGAGGCTGCACTGTTAGAAGCAATCAAAGCGACAAAGCTAGAGTACTCAATTAATAAAGGTGAGGGTGCATTTTATGGACCAAAAATTGAATTTGTTTTAAGAGATGCAATCGGGAGAGATTGGCAGTGTGGAACTTTGCAAGTAGATTTAAATTTACCAGGTAGATTAGGAGCCTCTTTTGTTGATAAAGATGGAGCTAAAAAAGTACCTGTAATGTTACACAGAGCATTATTTGGATCCTTAGAAAGGTTCATAGGTATTCTTATAGAAAATTATGCAGGTAAGCTACCATTTTGGATATCACCTTTACAGGCGGTAGTTATTCCAATCTCTAGTGATTTTGATGAATATGCTAAAAGTGTAGCTAAGAAATTAAAACGTAGTGGTTTGATTGCCGAGGTGGATCTTAAAAATCATAATTTAAATTATAAAATAAGAGATCATTCTTTAACAAAAGTACCAATGTTATTGATTTGTGGAAAAAAAGAAGTTGACTCCAACAGTGTAACTATTAGAAGGTTGGATTCTAATAAACAAGAAAATATGGCTTTAAAAGAATTTATAAAAAAATATTCAGATCTAAATAAAGCTCCTTCAATTTAAGTGGCTGATTTTAAACAAAATTATTTTCAAAAAAAAACTAGAGCAAAAGGCCCAAGGTCTAACAACAGAATTACATCAAATGAAGTTCAGGTCATTGCAAGTGATGGAGAAAATTTAGGAATTTTAAATTTAAATGAAGCTATTAGTAAAGCAAAAAATGAAGGTTTAGATTTAATTGAAATTGCTCCAAATGTAAAACCGCCTGTCTGTAAAATTATGGACATGGGTAAATATAAATATGACGCACAAAAAAAAGCTAACAAGGCAAAAAAAAAACAAAAGAAAATTGAATTAAAAGAAATAAAATTAAGGCCAGTTACAGAAATTCATGACTACACTTTCAAAATTAAAAATGCTCAAAAATTTTTGGCAAAGGGCGATAAAGTTAAATTTACAATAAGGTTTAAAGGAAGAGAGTTACAACATTCGAACCTTGGCAATGAATTAATGGATAAAATTAAGGCAGACATGGAGACTATTGGAAGAGTAGAGCTTCAGCCAAAATTTGATGGAAAACAAATGATTATGGTAATCCAGCCTTTATAAGTCATATTTCTAGTTGTAAATTTAATTTAATATTTGTATAACCCCGAAAAATTATGCCTAAGTTAAAAACAAAAAGTTCAGCAAAAAAAAGATTTAAAATCTCAGCCAAAGGCAAGGTTATTACACCTCAAGCTGGAAAAAGACACGGTATGATTAAAAGAACAAATTCACAAATTAGAAAACAAAGAGGCACAACTGTTTTATCTAAACAAGATGGTAAAATAGTGAAATCTTATATGCCTTACAGCTTAAGAGGATAAAATGGCAAGAGTTAAAAGAGGAGTTACAAGCAGAGCTAAACATAAAAAAGTTTTAAAAGCTGTTAAAGGTCAGTGGGGAAGAAGAAAAAATACTATAAGAGTTGCAAGACAAGCAATGGAGAAAGCTATGCAGTACGCTTATAGAGATAGAAGAAATAAGAAAAGAGATTTCAAATCATTGTGGATACAAAGAATTAATGCTGGTGTAAGATCTGAAGGTATAACATATTCAAAGTTTATTAATGGTTTAAGCAAATCAGGAATTAAATTAGATAGAAAAATTCTTGCAGAAATTGCTTATGATAACCCTGAAGCATTCAAAACTATAGTTAAAAGGGCTCAAGCAGCATTAAATTAATCAAGACTATTGTTTTTCTTCCTTTAACAAATATTCTATTAAAATGTCTGATATTAAAAAAATAAAAGATGATTATATCGATAAGCTTAATACAGAAAATAATGTTGATAAAGTAAATAACATTAAATCAGAACTATTTGGAAAAAATGGAATTATATCTAACGAATTTAAAAAGTTAGGTTCAATTTCTGTAGAGGAAAGGAAAAAATTAGCCTCAGATTTAAATAATATTAAAGACGAACTTCAAAATAAAATATCAATCAAAATTCAAGAAATAGAAACTAAAGAAATTAACTTAAAGCTTGAGAAAGAAAAAATTGATGTAACTCTTCCGGAAAGAGATATTCAAATTGGTAAAATTCACCCAGTCTCTCAGGTAATAGATGAAATTTCATCTATATTTTCTGAGATTGGATTTAGTGTGGAGGAAGGTCCAGATGTAGAAAATGAATATAATAATTTTACAGCATTAAATACACCAGATAATCATCCAGCTAGAGACATGCATGATACTTTTTATCTTGATAATAATAAGGAATTGCTTTTACGAACACACACATCTCCAGTTCAAGTAAGAACTATGTTAAAAGGTAAGCCTCCTTTTAAAATTATTGCACCAGGAAGAACTTATAGATCAGATAGTGATCAAACTCATGCTCCAATGTTCCATCAAGTCGAAGGACTACATATAGATAAGAATATAAATATGGGTCATTTAAAAGGATGTTTAAATTATTTTATTAAAGAGTTTTTTGAAGTTGATAAAATTAAAATGAGATTTAGGCCAAGTCATTTTCCATTTACTGAACCTTCAGCAGAAGTAGATATAGGATATGAAATTAAAAATGGAAAGATAGTAATCGGTGAAGGTGATAAATGGCTAGAAATTTTAGGTTGTGGAATGGTTCATCCAAATGTTTTAAAAAATGTAAAAGTTAATCCAAGTAAATATCAAGGATATGCTTTTGGAATTGGCATAGACAGACTTGGAATGTTAAAATATGGAATTAATGATTTAAGAGCCTTTTTTGAGACTGATTATAGATGGTTAAGTCACTTTGGCTTTGATCCATTGGATGTCCCTTCAAATTATAGAGGACTAAGTAGATGAAGTTCACAATTGACTGGTTAAAAAATCATCTTGATACAAAATTTAACAATAATCAAATAATAGATAAATTAACTAATATTGGTCTTGAAGTAGAAAGTTTTGAGAGTTCTACATCTGATTCAGATACTTTTATTGTTGCAAAAATTATAAATGCCAAAACCCATCCAAATGCAGACAGATTGAAGTTATGTGATGTTGATATAGGTGGCGACAAAACAGTTGAAGTAGTATGTGGAGCTCCAAATGCAAAAAATGGTCTTTTGACAGTTTATGCACCTCCAGGATCGATTATTCCTAAAAATCAGATGAAATTATCTGTAAGTAAAATAAGAGGCATAACATCATATGGAATGCTCTGTTCTGAGTCAGAATTACTATTATCCAATGAAAGTGATGGAATTATAGAATTAAAAAATAATAAATATGCAAATAAAATTGGAGAAAAATATTTTAAAAACACTTCTGAAAAAGTAATAGATTTATCAATTACGCCCAATAGACCAGATTGTTTAGGAGTAAGAGGAATTGCTAGAGATTTATCTGCTGCTGGTGCTGGTAAATTAAAAATTAATAAAAAATCAAATTTAAAATATAGAGGTAATCAAAATATAAACGTAACAATAAAAAAAGAAAAAGCTCAAGGATGCACAATATTTGGAAGTTGTTTAATAAAAGGTGTAACAAATAAAGAGAGTCCAAAATGGCTAAAAGATAAAATTCTGTCTTTAGGCCAAAAACCAATATCTGCGATAGTCGATATTACTAATTATGTAATGTTTGATTTAAATAGACCATTACACGCTTATGATGCAGATAAAATAGATAATGAAATTATTGTTAGAAGTTCTTCTAAAGGAGAAAGTTTCGAAGCCTTAGATAATAAAAAATATATTTTAGAAAATGATATGTGTGTTATTTCTGACAGATCTGGAGTCCTTGGTCTTGGTGGCATAATTGGTGGGACAAGATCTGGAACAGAATATTCGACTAAAAATATATTATTAGAATCTGCTTATTTTTTACCACGTTCAATAAGAAAAACTTCTAAACAATTAAATATAGATACAGATGCAAAATTCAGATTCGAAAGAGGCATAGATCCCCTTTCAATTGAAGAAGGATTGATAAAAGCCTCTGAACTAATAAAACAAATTTGTGGAGGCGAAATAAGCAATTTAGATGTAAAAAAAATTGAAAATTATAAAAAAACAATAATAAATTTTGATCCATTTCTTTTTGAAAAAACGACTGGATTTAATGTTGAAAATAAAGAATTAATCAAAATACTAGAAAAGCTAGGTTTTAATGTATCTAAGAATAAAAAAATTTTAAAACTAGCAATACCTTCATGGAGACCTGATATAACTCAACCAATTGATATTGTTGAAGAAATAGTGAGAATAAAAGGTTATGAACATATTAATACCTCAGAACCTGTTAAGACAAGGTTAAAGCCAACACTTAATTATTATCAGAAATTATTTCATTTTTTACAAAGATCTGTCGCATCTAAAGGTTATTTAGAGACCGTGACATGGTCATTTACTGACTCTAAAATTAATCAATTATTTCAAGAAAATGATGGAGAAATACCAATTGTAAATCCGATTAGTTCAGATCTAAATGTTTTAAGAAATTCTATTTTTCCAAATTTATTATTTTATTTGAAGAAAAATTTAGATAGAGGATTTAAAGATATTTCTTTATTTGAAATTGGTCCAGCTTTTAAAGGAAAAAATCCTGGGGATCAACTGACAGTGATAGGCGCTGTAAGAGCAGGAAAGGTTTCAAGATTGTCTTGGAATGATAAAGAGAGAATTGTAGACACATTCGATGTAAAAAAAGATGTAATACAAAGTCTTTGTGAAGCAGGCATTAATAAAGATGATATTATTATAGATGATACAACTCCTTCTTACTATCACCCAGGAAAATCTGGAGGAGTATACCAAAATAAAAACGAAAAAAATGCTATAGCTTATTTTGGTGAAATACATCCAAACATAATAAAAAAATTAGATATTAATACTGAAGCTTTAGTAATATTTGAAATTTGTCTTGATTACATAAAAGAGTCAACACAAAAGATAAAAGATTCAAAATCTGAATATAAATTTTCTGATTTCCAAAAATCAGAGAGAGATTTTGCATTTATTATTAATAAAAATTTTAAATCTCAAGAATTAGTTAATATAATTAAATCTGTTGAAAACAAATTAATAAAGTCAGTAAGGGTATTTGATGTATTTGAGGGAGAAAATATACCCGAGGGAAAAAAATCTATAGCTGTTAATGTAACTATTCAGTCAGAAGAAAAAACATTAAATGAAAATGACCTGGACAACATTAATAAACTAATTATCTCTTCCGTTGAGTCAAAGTCTGGCGCAAAAATTAGATCCTAAAAATGGGTGATACAATAGACAACATTAGGAATTTTGCAATTATAGCTCATATAGATCATGGTAAATCAACCATAGCTGACAGAATAATTCATAAATGTGGAGGTTTGAGTGATAGAGAAATGAAATCTCAAGTGCTTGACTCTATGGATATAGAAAGAGAGAGAGGAATAACAATTAAAGCACAAACAGTTAAATTAAATTATAAAGCTAAAAATGGCAAAAATTATATTTTAAATATTATAGATACCCCAGGACATGTGGATTTTAGTTATGAAGTTAGTAGAAGCCTTTATGCGTGTGAGGGTTCAATATTAATTGTAGATAGTACTCAAGGGGTAGAAGCTCAAACACTTGCAAATGTATATCAAGCACTTGATATAAATCATGAGATTATTCCTGTGCTAAATAAAATTGATCTACCAGCATCTGATCTTGAGAGAACAAATAATCAAATCGAAGATGTTATCGGGATAGATACATCTAATTCTGTTCCTTGCTCTGGAAAAACCGGACAAGGAATAGATGAAATTCTTGAGCAAATTATTAACTCTTTGCCTGGACCTAAAGGTGAAAAAAATAGCAAGTTAAAATGTTTATTAGTTGATAGCTGGTATGACACTTATCTTGGAGTAGTTATATTAGTGAGAATTATAGACGGAAAACTAAAAAAAAATATGAAAATAAAGATGATGTCTACAAATCAAGAATATATTGTAGAAAAAGTTGGTGTTTTTACACCTAAGGCGAAAGATGTGACTGAACTTAACGCTGGAGAAATAGGTTTTATCACAACTGGTATTAAAATTTTATCAGAAACTAAAGTTGGAGACACTATATGCGATCTAGAAAATCCTCTTAAAGATGCATTACCAGGTTTTAAACCAAGTAAACCAGTGGTTTTTTGTGGTTTATTTCCTGTTGATAGTTCTGAATATCAAAAATTAAAAGATGGACTTGCTAAATTACAATTAAATGATGCAAGTTTTTCTTATGAAGCAGAATCATCGTCTGCCTTAGGACTTGGTTTTAGATGTGGATTTTTAGGTCTTTTACATCTTGAAATAATCACAGAAAGGCTTGAAAGAGAATTTGATATTAATTTATTAACTACAACACCTGGCGTTGTTTACAAAGTTCACTTAAATAATGGTGAAATTGTAGAACTCCAAAATCCATCAAATTTACCAGATCCTACTTATATAAAATTTATTGAAGAACCATGGATTAAAGCAACAATTATAACTCCAGATCAATACTTGGGATCAATTATTAAATTATGTCAAAATAAAAGAGGTATTCAAACTAATTTAAGTTATTCAGGAAATCGTGCAGTAGTTAATTATGAGATACCATTAAATGAAGTGGTCTTTGATTTTAATGATCGTCTTAAATCTATGACAAGTGGATATGCTAGTTTTGATTATGAAATTATTGATCACAAAGAAGGAGATCTAGTTAAAATGAATATACTCGTAAACTCAGAACCTGTTGATGCTCTTGCAATGATGATACACAAAGATTTTGCTCAAACCACAGGTAGAGAAGTCTGCGAAAAACTAAAAGATTTAATTCCAAGACACAACTTTATGATACCAATCCAAGCAGCTATCGGTGGTAAAATTATTGCTAGAGAAACTATCAAAGGATTTAAAAAAGATGTTTTAACAAAAATTCATGGAGGAGGAGCGACAGATAGAAAAAGAAAACTGCTTGAAAAACAGAAAAAAGGTAAAGCTAGAGCTAAGCAATTTGGAAAAGTTGAAATTCCGCAAGAAGCATTTATTGGAGTTTTAAGAATTAATAAAGAATGATAAAAAAAAAGTTAATAAGTAATAAATTTATTTATTATATTTATAAGTGGCTAAAAATTATAAGAAATAAAAAATCTTCCCACCACTTTGGTGAATTTGGCGAGGATATATTTATTAACCGATTTTTTAAAAATATTAATAATGGTTTTTATGTTGATGTTGGGTGCTATCATCCTCATAAAGGTTCACTAACTAATTTACTTTATAAAAGAGGATGGAGTGGAATGAATATAGACATTAGCAAAACATCTATCGATTTATTTAATTTAATAAGAAAAAAGGATATTAATTTAAATTGTGCAATCTCAAATTTTATAGGAGAAACTAATTTTTATGAGAACAGCCTTATAAATCAGCAAAATTCTTTACTTAAAAATAACAATAATCAATCAGAGAAAAAAATAAGCTGCTTTACTTTGGATAAAATATTAGAAAAGCATAAAATAAATAGTTTGGATTATCTAAATGTTGATGTTGAGGGAAATGAGCTAAATGTGATAAAAAGTATAAACTTTAAAAAATATAAACCACTACTTATTTCCATAGAAAGCAATGACATTATTATTGAGGACTATTTAAAGGATGATACGTTCAAACATCTTGTTGATAACGAATATGTTTTTATTAATAAAATAGGAGTAACCAACATTTTTGTTCATAAAACATATAAGACTAAAATTTCAAAGTTAATATCAATTTAATCTTTAAATAAATTAATTAATTGTCTATTTTCATTGTATCTCTCATGATCATTACATGCTAATTTCCAGTTATTTTCATATTTATTATACAATGATAACCAATCTTGAAAATCAACTGAACGAGCAAACTTGTCTGAGTAAGTACGTATGTATCTATACTCATAATTCCAGTCATATTTATTCCAAAAAACATCTAATGAAGAATTGTCTACCACACAAAAATATTTTTCAAGACATTTCCACCAATCATCCAAAGTCCATTCCAAATCGCCTTTTAATTTTTTGAGATATCTTGAACAAAGGAATATTTCAGCTACAACAGGGGTTTCATTTATTAATAAATTATTTTTATTAATTTTAAAATCTGAAAGACTTTCTATAAAATTTTTCTTATCAAAATAAATTAACAAGTCATTTATATGACCAAACATTACAATATCGGTTAATCCGTATAATCTATATTTAAAAGTAGTCAAACTAGGTACAATTATTCTAGAATTGATCAAATTATTTTCTTCTTTAATTGGGAATGTTTTAAGTAAAGATAACAAGTAAGTTTCTAGATTATTTTTATTTATTCTTATGTCTGGTCGAGTTTTTAATATAAATTTTAAATTATTTTCCTTTGCATAAACCAAACCTGAATTGGTAGAGTAAATTTGATGATCTATATTGAGTATTGAGTCCGCGGGTTCTTTGTTATAAATTATATGTACGTTTTCTTTTCTTAAAGTATTAATTTTTAATTGATCTTCACTCTCCCAAGTAGAGATAATTATAAAACTATTTTTGAATATTTTATTATATATTTCAATAGTCTCTTTTAGAAAATTGAACATATTTCCTATTGGGCCCTGAATGATTATTCCAATTTTTTCATCGATGGCACATGTGCTCTCTAAAAAGAAATTCTGGGCTTTTTTTGGTCTTAAATGATATGTTAGATAATTATCTTTTGTTAAATCAATAATCAACCCTTTTTCTTTTTGTACAATTCTTTGATGCTCAATTTTTTTTTCAAGATTTAGATGTAGAAAATCAAACCTTTTCAAAAATAATTTAAATTTGGCCCTTATTAAAAAAAAGTTTTTTCCAAACAATAAGCCTAGTATATTTTTCAATCTAAATTTATAACTATTCTTTCCAAAAAGTTTTTTTAATTTATCTTTAATAGTCATACTAAATCTTAAATTATTATATTTATCATCCTAAATATAATGATTTATTATCTCAATAAAAAATGTAATAACAATTCAAGGAGAGGTGGCCGAGTGGTTGAAGGCGCACGCTTGGAAAGCGTGTATAGGGGAAACTCTATCATGGGTTCGAATCCCATTCTCTCCGCCATATTTTTGTTAGAAAAATGATCTTTTTAATGTGTTTTGCTGAAATAGAAAAAAAATCTAAAAAACATCAAATAAATGTTGGTATTCAACACTTATTTAAGCATTTGTGCTTCAACCATTTTTAAATTTTTTGTAAAAATGTTATAAAAATTTTTCCATATTAAAAATTAATGACAAAAAATAATTCAAATAATTACCAAGCTGACTCCATAAAAGTCCTAAAAGGTTTAGAAGCTGTAAGAAAAAGACCAGGCATGTATATCGGTGACACTGATGATGGAACTGGATTACATCATATGGTTTACGAAGTTGTAGATAACTCTATTGATGAAGCTCTAGCAGGTTTTTGTAAAAAAATTGAAATAAGTATAAATGATGATAACTCTGTAACAGTGATTGATGACGGCAGAGGAATTCCTGTTGATATTCACAAAGATGAAAAAAAATCAGCTGCTGAAGTTATAATGACCCAACTTCATGCTGGTGGTAAATTTGATCATAATTCTTATAAAGTTTCTGGGGGACTACACGGAGTAGGCGTTTCAGTTGTTAATGCTCTTTCTGAGAAATTAAAACTTACCATTAATAGAGATAATAAAAAATATTACATAGAATTTAAAAATGGAGACGCTAAAACTTCTTTAAAACAAGTTGGAAAATCAAAAATTAGTGGAACCGAAATTAATTTTGTTCCGTCCAAAGATATATTTTCATCAATTAAATTTAGTTTTTCTATTTTAGAAAAAAGGATGAGAGAGTTAGCTTTTTTAAATAAGGGCATAAAAATAGTTTTAAGTGATTTAAGACAAAAAAAACCAAAAATATTAGAGTTTAAATTTGAAGGAGGTATCAGTGAATTTGTACAATTCATTGATGAAAAAAAAGAAAGTTTAAAAAACAAAAATGAAAATGATCTTTTTAAAAAACCAATTTACATTGAAGGTCTAAAAAATAATATTGACGTTCAATGCTCACTTAAGTGGAATGCAGGGTATAGCGAAGATGTATTGCCTTATACTAATAACATTTATCAAAAAGATGGAGGAACTCATCTTCTTGGATTTCGAAGTGCATTAACAAGGGTAGTAAATAAATATGCAAATGAACAAAACTTATTAAAAAAAAATAAAGTTTCTCTATCAGGCGATGATGTTAAAGAGGGATTAACTTCAGTTCTTTCTATCAAAATTCCTGACCCAAAATTTTCATCTCAAACAAAAGATAAATTAGTCTCATCAGAAGTTAGAAATATTGTTGAAACTATCATTAACGAGAAGTTGTCTATTTGGTTTGATCAAAATCCATCAATTTCAAAAATTATTTTGACTAAAATTATTCAAGCTGCCGTAGCCAGAGATGTTGCTAGAAAGGCAAGAGAAAATGTAAGAAGAAAAGGAGCTTTAGAATTAACTGGTTTGCCTGGAAAATTAGCCGATTGTCAAAATTCAAAGCAAGATGGTACCGAACTATTTATTGTAGAGGGTGACTCTGCTGGTGGTTCGGCCAAACAAGGCAGAAACCGTGAAAATCAAGCAGTTTTGCCGCTTAGAGGGAAAATATTAAATACCTTTACAGACTTAAATGGATCGAAAAAGAATGGAAATGCCAATGATTTAAGAACAAAAAGCTTATCAAAGATGATTTCATCAAATGAAATAGTTACATTGATAAATGCACTTGGCCTTGATCCAAAAAATGAGGATATAGATCTTAAAGATTTAAGATATGGAAAAATAATAATTATGACAGATGCTGATGTTGATGGCTCACATATAAGAGCATTATTATTAACTTTTTTTAATAATAAACCATTTGATAAATTAATTGAGTTTGGGCACGTTTATCTTGCTCAGCCACCTTTATTTAAAATTAATAAAGGAACTAAAAGCATATATATCAAAGATGAAAATGAGCTCGAAAGTTATTTAATAAAAAATTCAAAGGATATTAAAAAATATAAAAAAAATTCAAAAGAATTTAATAATATTCTCCAAATTGAAAAGTCCAAATTAAACATTCAAAGATTTAAAGGACTGGGTGAAATGAACCCTGATGAATTATGGAATACAACTTTAAATCCTGAAACAAGAAATTTATTACAAGTTCAATATTCAAAGAATAGTAAAAAAGATCAAGATTTGATACAAACCTTAATGGGTAACGATGTTTCTTCAAGAAAAGATTTTATTGTTGAAAATGCAATAAACGTTTCAAACTTAGATATTTAGATGGATTTAAAACAATCTGTCAAAGCAGCATCATTAAATAAGTCAACATATATCAATTTAAGATGGATTGGAATTTTAGGTCAATTTATAACTATAAACACAGTAAAATTTATTTTTGGTTTTGAATTTGACTTTATTTTATCTAATCTAATAATTTTTATTGGAGTTTTAAGTAATCTCTACTTAATATTTTTTTATAAAAAACCAATTCTTTCAAATTTAACTTCTTTTAATTTTTTATCTTTAGATATCCTTCAATTGAGTGCTTTACTTTTCTTATCTGGAGGTATTTTAAACCCTTTTTCAATATTTCTTTTGATACCGAGCGTATTTGCTGCATCCAATTTAAATATTAGAACAAATATTGCTTTAATTTTAATTACTCTTGCATCGATTATATTTTTAACTTTCTATCATTATGAACTACCTAAACCATTAGATGAATATAGTATTAGCTTGTATTATTACTATGCAATTCCTCTAGCATTGATAATTGCATTATTTTTTTTGAATTATTTTGCATTTATTTTTGGACAAGAAACAAATCTTAGAAAAGATGCATTAGATAAAATCCAAGAAGTAATTTCCAAAGAACATGAGCTGGTTTCGCTTGGGGGACAGGCTGCAGCCGCAGCTCATTCATTTGGTACTCCTTTGTCTACAATTAAAATTATTTCTCACGATTTATTTGATCAATTTAAAGATAATAATGACGTTAAAAAAGATCTCGAACTATTAATTAGTCAGGTTAATAGGTGTAATGAGATTTTAAAAAAATTAACATTAAATCCTGCTATAGAAGATGATTTTATTGACAAAAACAAAACGCTTTACGATTATATTAATGAGATAGTTAACTCATTTAAGGAAATTTCTAATAAGAATTTCAATATTGATAAAGAGCAAGATTCTAATTCATTTGAAATATTAAAATCTGTTGAAATTGTTTATGGTTTGAGGAATTTTATTGGAAATGCTAACAAATTTTCAAATGAAAATATCTATATAGCTATCAAAAGTGACAGTCAAAAGACTGAAATAACAATAGAGGATGATGGCCCTGGTATACCAAAAGATATACTTAATAAGATTGGGGAGCCTTATATTAAGACACTTAAACCCAAAGATAACAAAAAATCTGGACTAGGTTTAGGGATTTTTATAGGCAAAACATTGTTAGAAAAAAATTCTGCCAGAATAACAATTAGAAATTCAGAAACTAGAGGTGGAGCTGAAGTAAATATAGAATGGGAAAATAAAAATTTAAAAAAATTAGTGTAATTTTTTATTATTTTCAAACAATCCACTAAGCTGACCAATCATTACATCACCTAATTCTTGAACATCAGCAATTTTTATCGCTTTTTTGTAATATCTCGAAACATCATGGCCTATACCTATGGCAAGAATTTCGATATCACTTTTGTTTTCAATCGATTTTACAGTTTGCTTTAGATGTTTTTCTAAAAAATCACCCGAGTTAACAGATAATGTTGAATCATCAACTGGAGCTCCATCAGAAATAACCATAAGAATTTTTCTTTCTTCTTTTCTTTTCTTAAGTCTATTGAAAGCCCAAGTAATAGCTTCACCATCAATATTTTCTTTAAGCAAACCTTCTTTTAGCATTAAACCTAAATTTTTTTTTGATTGTCTCCAATGTGTATCAGCAGATTTATAAATTATATGTCTTAGGTCATTTAAACGTCCTGGATTTTTTATTTTTCCAAGTTTATTCCACTTTTCTCTACTCTTACCACCCTTCCAATTTTTTGTTGTGAAACCAAGAATTTCAACTTTAACCGAGCATCTTTCTAATGTTCTAGATAATATATCAGCACAAAGAGCCGCAATAGTAATAGGCCTCCCTCTCATAGATCCAGAATTATCTATTAGTAAAGTCACAACTGTATCTTTAAACTCTAAATCTTTCTCTTTTTTAAAAGAAAGGGAATTATATGGATCAATTATTATTCTTGGTAATTTTGAACTATCTAATAAACCTTCTTCAAGATCAAATTCCCAAGATCTATTTTGTTTTGCAAGTAACTGTCTTTGTAATTTATTTGCTAGTTTGGTAATTATGTCTTGGAAACTAGTTAGCTGTTGATCTAAATTTTTTCTTAATTTTGAAATTTCTTCAGAATTTTCCAATATTTCTGCTTTTGCTGTCTCATCAAATTCTGAAGTATATATTTTATATTCTTTGTTACTTATTCCTAAATTTTTTTTCTGAACAATATTTTCTATTTCATTATTTTCAGCATCATCATTTCCTAGTTGTTCATCAAGTCTAAATTCATTCATTTCGTTAGAACTATCAACTCCTTCATTAATGCTGTCTTCTTCTTCTCTTTCCTGAGAATCTCCACTATCTGTTTTTTGATCATCTTTTGAATTATTGTTATCTTGCTCATCTTCTTTCTGCTCTTCCCTTTTGTTTTCTTCTTCGGATTCGAAGATTTCCATATTCTGAAGAATTTCTGATATTTTAGAATTGTATATGTCCTGATTCTCTGCATTTTCTTTTAAAAAATTTATGTGTTTATCTAAAGATTTTTCAAAATCATCTTTCCAGTATGATAAAATTTTTTCAGCGTTTTCAGTTAAATTTACGTTCATTATTTTATTAAGCATGTAATATTCAAAAGCTTCAGAAACGTTAGATTCTTCTTTCTTTTTTATATTTTCAGATTTTGCCGCACTTATCTTATTGTTGTATTTGGTCATTAAATTTTTAGAAATTCCCTTCATCATTTGTGAGCCTAAAAGTTCATATCTTATTTTTTCAGAAATTTTATAAAGTGTATGGCATGTAGGAGTTTTTGGAATATTTTGTTCTAAAGTGGAATTATCAGAAAATTTTCTTTTTAATGCTTCTGAATCTGCCTCGGCTCTTAACTTAATAAAGTTTTCTTTATCTTTTAAATTATCAAATTTAGAAATATTAAATTCTTTTAAATTTTTTTTGTCTTTTAATGGATATGTTTCACCTGAAATGGCTTTAATCGTTGAGTTTAAAGCTTGTTTAAATTGCTCTTTTATAAGATCATCTTTGTTCATTAAACCTGAATATTTATCATCGACTCTGGCAGTTCTTCGCCAAAACATCTTTGATAGTATTCTGCGATTGTATTCTTTTCTACGTCATCACATTTATTTAAAAAAGTTACTCTGAACGCATAACCCACATCTTTAAATATTTCTGAATTTTCTGCCCAATGTAGTACTGTCCTAGGACTCATAACAGTTGAAATATCCCCAGCCATAAATCCTTTTCTAGTAAGTGTCGCAACTTTTATCATGTTTGCAACTCTCTCTTTACCTTTATTACTATCTAAAGATTTATTTTTTCCTAAAATAATTTCCATTTCTTTTTCTAAAGCTAAATAATTTAATGTTGTTACGATATTCCATCTATCCATTTGTCCCTGGTTTATTTGTTGTGTTCCGTGATAGAGTCCGGTTGTATCTCCTAAACCAACAGTATTTGAGGTTGCAAATAATCTGAAATATTTATTTTGCTTAATGACCTTATTCTTATCTAACAAAGTAAAATTTCCTTCAGCTTCCAAAACTCTTTGAATTACAAACATCACATCTGGTCTACCGGCATCGTATTCATCAAATACTAAAGCTACTGGATTTTGTATCGACCAAGGAAGAATTCCCTCCTTGAATTCTGTGACTTGTTTTCCATCTTTGATTACAATTGAGTCTTTTCCAATTAAATCTATTCTACTGACATGACTATCTAAGTTAATTCTTATACATGGCCAATTCAATCTGGCTGCAATTTGTTCTATATGTGTGGATTTACCTGTTCCATGATAACCTTGCACTAAGACTCTTTTATTAAATGAAAATCCGGAGAGGATTGCTAAAGTTGTATCTTTATCAAATTTATAAGTTTTATCTATATCTGGCACATAATCAGTTTTTTTTGAAAATGCTTCCACTTCCATATCAGAATCTATACCGAATGTTTGTTTAATCGATAATTTAATATCTGGGGTTTGTTCAATATTAGTTGTCAATTTTTTCCTTATAAGTATTTTTTAATTGGGTATAAGCTAAAGTTATCACTTTAAGCTTATCTTCAAATTTTTTATTGCCAGCATTCATATCAGGGTGAAATTTTTTCACAAGTCTTTTGAATTTTTCTTGTATTTTGGCCCATTTTAAACCAACTCCAACACCCAAAATTTCAAAGGCTTTAAGATCATTACTATTAAACTTAAACTTATTCATATGATTCAAATTACTAAAATCTTTAAATTTTCCATTTTCATCTTTTAAAGTATTATTCCACAATATTTTGAAAAAATTGTCTGAAGAGCTGAAACTCTGCGTTGGCTTATGCCATGTCATATCAGATTTTAAAAAGTTGATTACTTGTTCGTCGCTCATACCTGAAAAATAATTCCAGCTTTTATTAAATTCTCTTACATGCTCTAGACATAGAAGCCTATATTCTTTGCTGTTATCCTTTTCTTTTGGAGCTTTGTAAAGTCCCTCTTCATTGCAATTATTCCATTCACAAATATTTTTCATATAATATAATATCAAGTTTAATGGATATTAATCAACTTTCAAAAAAAATTGAAAATAAACTTTTGAAAGACACCTCTATAAAAAATGTAAAGATAATTGACAACACTTATAAGCATTTAAAACACAATTCACATCAGAAAGGCAAATATCATATTAAATTAGAAATAAATTCTGAAATATTAAAAAAAATAAATAGAATTCAGTCAAATAAATTAATCTACAAAATTTTAAGCGAAGAATTGAAAACTGATATTCATTCTTTACAAATAAGCTTTATTTAACTCTTTTACTAAAAATTTGTTCAATTCACCAGATTTGGCCTGATAATTAAGGTTTAATTTTCCAAAATTCCTTATTAAAATTAAGTTTATACTGTCTGATTTATTTTTTTTGTCACTTTTCATGAAATTAAGAATTGATTTAATTTTCCTTTTATTAAAAAGGTCTTTATATTTATTTTTAATTTCTATCTTTTTAATATGATTGTTTATTAATTCTGAATTTGAATTTGAAATAATTTTTTTTTCTTTACTAAAATTTACAGCATTCATTAAACCAAAGATAACAGCTTCTCCATGATTTAATTTTTTTGAGTAACCAAGACTAGCCTCATATGCGTGAGCAAAAGTATGGCCAAGATTTAAAGATTTTCTTAAATTTTTTTCTTTTTCATCCTTTTCAATAATTTTTTTTTTTAATAAACAGCTATTTAAAATTGCATTAATTATAAAATTTCCTTTGAGGTTTAAAATCTTATTAAAATTTTTATCTAAAAAAATGAAATTTTTTTTGCTATCAATTAAACTACTTTTTAATATTTCAGCATATCCACATATAATTTCTCTTTTGGGGAGGGTACGTAGTAAATTAATATCTGAAATTACTAAATCTGGCTGATAAAAACTTCCTACAAGATTTTTTCCAAATTTATTATTAATACCTGTTTTACCACCTATCGAAGAGTCGACTTGAGCTAATAAAGTAGAGGGTATGTTAATAAATTTTATTCCTCTTTTAAATGTGCTGGCTGCATATCCAACTACATCTCCTGTAATTCCTCCACCAAATGAAATTATACAGTCTTCTCTATAAAAATTATTTTTAAATAAAATATTATGAATGTTATCGATACTTAAGTTACTTTTATTTTTTTCATTTGCATTAAAATTTAAAGTAAAAATTTTTTGATCATTTAAATTTCTTAAAAGTATTGTTCTAAATTTTTTTGGTATCTTACTATCGATTACTATTAAACATTTAGAAAATGATAATTTATTTTTTTTTATAATATTTTTTAATTTTGAAATTAGATTGGTACCAATATGAACTTCGTAATTTTTACTTTTAGTTTTAACCTTTATTATTTTTGATTTCATATTTTTTTATAATTTTATTTGCTATTTCATTTTTATTTAGCTGATCACAATTAATTGTGAAATCTGCTAAACTATATATTTTAGCTCTTTCATTTATTAGTCTCTCTAGATCTGTTTCACTTAATGACATGGCTAGAGGTCTTTTTTTGCTACCATTTATTCTTTTAATTATTATATCTTTTTTCCAGTTCAACCAAAAACTAAAAGAACTTTTCTTACATTCTTTCCTAATATTAATATTAATATATGCACCTCCACCTAGTGATAAAATTTGTTTTTCATCTTTTAAACATGATAATGTTATTTCTTCTTCACATTCACGGAAGTATTTTTCTCCCTTTTTTTTGAAAATTTCTGCAATTTTCATTTTTTCTTTTTCTTCAATTTTATTATCTATATCAATAAATTTAAGTTTGGTTTGTTTAGAAATCAATTTTCCTATTAATGTCTTTCCCGAGCCCATCATACCTACTAAAACTAGATTTTTATTTGATTCCATATATTTCTAAGTTGAAAAAACACAAATATGTCTTATTTTGATTTTACAAAATTATATGCTTTTAAAACATTATACTACAAAGGAATATAACATAATATGAAATTTGCAATTAAAGCTGGAATTATTGTTTTTATATTAATTTTGTCTATTGTTGTTTTGAGTCAGATTGATTTCCCATCCCCCAACAAAAAAATTGAAGTGATTTTGCCTAATGAAAATTTTAAAACAATTAAGTAAAATAGTTTTCAAAATAACCTTAATTTTAATTTTTTATAATTGTTCTTTTGCAGATGAACCAATCGATATCTGGAAAATTGAAAAAAAAGATATTATTAACAAAGAAAATTCAACCTCAAACATAAACGTAAATAATAATCTAAATACTAATACAACATTATCAGTTCAATCTAGCTCTGAGATAGTGATAAACAAAGAAATCGAGTCATCCGCTATAAAATTAGCTGGATTATATGATCCTGCGCAGAATGGCCTAAAAATTGACATGTGGTCGAACAGCGATGGTCAGATAATTAAAAGTATATTAAATAAAAATTTAAATAGAAATTTATCTGAATTTTCAAAAAAAATATTAGATATAGCTTTACTAACAAATTCATATATTCCTACAAATAATATTACTGAAGAAGAATTTTTAGAGTTTAAATTCAATCATTTAATAAACAAAAAAGATTTTGAATTAATTAAAGAATTTTTAATTAATAACTCTGAAGTTTCAAATAAAAATAAATTGATTAAATTTTATTCAGAATATTTTCTTTCAAACTCTGAAGTAAAAAAAGCATGTGAAATATTCAATATTAGTGGTGCTATTACTGATAAGTATCTAAATAATTTTAAAATTTATTGTTTAATTCTAGAAGATAAAAAAGAACAAGCTCAACTACTTTTTGATTTGTCAAAAGAGTTGGATGAGATAGACACTTTTTTTGAAAATAAATTTAATATATTAATGGGTTACGCTAGCAAAGATGAAATAATTTCAGACGAAAATATTTTATATTTTCACTTATCTCATAAAACAAATAATGATTTTAATTATGAGCCAAAAATGGACTCACCTAGATATATCTGGAGTTATTTGTCGTCATCAAATATTCTTAAAAATGCAAATTCCTTTGATATTGAAAATCCAGAAGATTTAAGATTATTAGAGAGAGCAACTCACGAAAGTGTATTTGACGAGAGAGAACTACTAGATACATATAAAAAATTTCAATTTAACATAACACAACTATTAAATGCCAAAGATGCTTATAAGCTACTACCAGATTATGAGGGCAGAGCTTTATTATATCAAAGATTACTTTTATCTGTTGATGTCGAGCAAAGATTAAGCATGACGTCAGAACTATATAAATCTTTCCAAAAAAAAAAATTAGATAATGCGTTCGATAATGAAATCAAAGTAATATTAAAAAAAATAAAAAAAGATGATGTTCCCTCGAATTTTACTACCTTTTATGAAAATCATACCGACAACAAGTTAAAAAAGGAGAGAAAGATAAAATTTAATAATAAAAAAATACATCAGTCAAAATTATTAAATTACTTTTTAAATAAAACTAGTTTGCCTAAAGCTGAAAAGGAAACAAACGATATTTTAAAAAAAATTAAAAGAAACAAAAAATATGTTTTTTCAACAAAAGATATGATTCTTATTGAGTCGCTTAAATCAGATGGCGTAAAAATAGATAAAAAATACGCGAACCTTTATGAATACAACTATCAATTTTCCTCTGATGTAAAACAAATGCTATCGAATGGAGAGTTAGGCTTATTATTAATTAAAATAGTAGATATTGTTGGTGAAAGTAACCTTGAAGATCTAGATATAAACACCGTGAATTTATTAGTTTCAACTATGAATGAGCTAAAAAATGTAGATTTAAGGAACGAAATTCTAATAGAAGTCTTGCCATTAAAAGTCTAAAGAATAAATAAATTATGTCAGTAAAAGAACTAATCACAGTACCTGATGATATTCTTAGAAAAAAATCTGAGCCATTAAATAAAGTTGATGTTAATGAAAAAAAGCTCATAAAAGATTTATTTGAAACTATGTACCATCACAATGGTATAGGTTTAGCAGCTGTTCAAGTTGGAATCCTTAAAAGAGTTGTTGTTTTAGATGTCTCAAAAAATGAAAACGAAAAAAAACCTTTATGTTTTATTAATCCACTAATAAAAACTTTAAGTGAAAAAATGTCTACATATGAGGAGGGTTGTTTATCAATACCTAATACCTTTATTGAGATAGAGAGACCACAAATTTGTACTGTATCATATATAGATGAAAATGGTGATAAGAAAGAAATGGAATGTGATGGACTACTCTCAACATGTTTACAACATGAAATAAATCACTTAGATGGAAAACTAATCATCGATTATTTATCTAAAATCAAAAAAGACTTAATAATAAAAAAATTGTCTAAACAAAAAACTTCTAATAGAGTTGTTGTTTAAATGTCAAATATTATATTCATGGGTACACCGCAGTTTGCCGTACCTATTCTAAAAAAAATTAATCAAAAATATAAAATTAACTGTGTGTTTACTCAGCCCCCAAGTAAATCAAATAGAGGTCAAAAGTTTACGAAATCACCAATTCATACATGTGCAGAGGAACTTAATTTAGAAATTAAAACTCCAAAAAAAATTGATGAAGAGTATGAATTTCTTAAAGAATTAAATTTAGATCTTGTAATTGTTGTTGCATACGGACAATTAATTTCAAAAAAAATTCTTGATTTGAGTAAAAAAGGTTTTTTGAATATTCATGCTTCATTATTACCAAAATGGAGAGGGGCAGCACCAATCCAAAGATCGATTTTAAACATTGAAAAAAAAACTGGTATATCATTTATGAAAATTAATGAAAAATTAGATTCTGGACCAGTATGTAATAAATATTCAATTGATATTCTTGACCAAGATAATGCAGAAACTTTGTCTGAAAAATTATCTTATTTGAGTGCAGAAAAAATTTTAGAAAATGTGCAAAATGTCTTAGAAGGAGAGGCAATATTTAAAGAACAAGATCATACAAAAGCTACATACGCAAAGAAAATTCAAAAAATAGAGGGAAAGATAGATTGGAATAATAGTGCTGGTAAAATAATTGCTCAAATAAATGGATTATATCCAAAACCTGGTGCATGGTTCGAGCTTAACAACAAGAGATATAAAATATTAAAAGCTAAAACAAACAAGCAGTCAGCAACAATCGGCGAAGTAATCGACGAACAAATGACAATAGCATGTGGTGAAAATTCAATAAATATTATTGAGATACAAAAAGAGGGTAAGAATCCTCAATTAATTAACGAATTTTTACTAGGCAATAAAGTTAGAAAAGGAACAATAATAAAAAGTGAATAGATATCAGATTTTAATAGAATACGAAGGCACTTTATACAATGGTTGGCAAATTCAAAAAAAAGGTAAGTCAATCCAGGAAAATATTGAGACTGTCTTATCTAAATTACTTAAAGAAAAAATAAAAATTTATGGGTCTGGACGAACAGACACAGGAGTTCATGCTAAAGAGCAATCAGCACACTTTGATACTACAAATAATATTATTCAAAAAGATAAATTAATAAATTCACTAAACTTTTTTTTAAATAAAAAAAAAATATCAATATTGAAAATAAAAAGAAAAAATAAATATTTTCATTCAAGATATTCTGCAAAAGAAAGACGGTATACCTATTTAATAAGAAATGATGTTTCTCCTTCTGTTATTAATTTTAATAGAGAGTGGCACGTTAAAAAAAAAATTAATGTTAATTTGATGAAAGAAGGAGCTAAAAAGTTAATAGGGACTCATGATTTTTCAACTTTTAGAGCATCTAATTGTGCTGCAAAAAGTCCAGTAAGAACGATGAAGAAGGTAAAAATAATCAAAGTTAAAAATGTTATAAAAATTCAATTTGTGTCAAAATCGTTTCTTAAGAGTCAAGTTAGATCCATGGTTGGTTCACTCAAATACCTTGGTGAAAATAAATGGAACTTAAAAAAATTTACCAGTATTTTTAAATCAAAATCTAGAAAAAATTGTGCTCCTATTGCTCCTGCTCATGGCTTATATCTTGAGAAAATTATTTATTAGATTTCTTTTTTTTCTTTTTTATTCTCCATCTTGATCCTTCTCTAACTATATAACCACAACAATTTTTGGAGCCACACTTACAAGGAAAATCCTTATAGTTTTCATCAAAACTAAACCCATAATCATAAGTTAGTTCCTCATTTTTATTTATATCTTTAATGGAACTAATCCATAATTTTAAACCTTTGCCTTCAACTTCGCAGTTTGGATCACAAGAGTGATTAATAAGTCTTGCAGTATTGTAAGCAAAATCACCATCTAAATCATATCTATTATTTAAATTAAAAAGATAAATCGCTTTATCATTATCGAATTTTGGATTATTTTCTGTTTGTTTTTTCGTAATTATTTTACCTGTATAGTAAATAATCTTAGTTCCTTTTTTTATATTTTTAGATGCAAACAGTCCTCTGTTATCAATATTTGATGATTTTTGTTTATATAGTTTCATGATTATTTATTTTCTGTCTCGATTAATGCATTTACGTGATAATTAGCGCTTTCAGCAAGTGCTTTTAGGTCGTATCCACCTTCTAGTAAAGATACAACTTTTCCATTAGTAAATTTATTAGTGGCTTTTAGTGTTCTTCTAGTTATTTCATAAAAATCTTTGGATGAAAGTTCAAATTGAGCTAATGGATCGTTTTTGTGAGCATCAAAGCCAGCAGAAAAGATTAAGTAATCAGGCTTATATTCAATTAACCTATCTAAAACTCTATCATAAGCATTAAAATACTCCTCAGAATTTGTCCCTGCAGGAAGAGGTATATTAAGAGAATTATTATACTTTCCCTTGTCTTTTTCAGAGCCACCACCAGGATAAAATGGATATTGATGTGTTGATATATAAAGTGAATTTTTGTTGTCATACATTACATCATAATTCCCATTTCCCCAATGAACATCAAAATCTACACATGCAATTCTTTTATACTTATATTTTTTTATTAAATAATTAACAGCAATACCTGCATTAGAAATACAACAGAAGCCCATTGATTTATTCTTTTCGGCATGATGTCCTGGTGGTCGTACAACACAAAATGCATTTTTATATTTTTTGCTCTCAATTCCATCTATTGCACTTATAGCTGATCCTGCAGCCTGAAATACTGCATCCTTACTTCCAGGCGATACGACTGTATCACCATCTAAAAAATTTAAGCCACTTTTAGGAAATGAGTCTTTTAAATTATTAATATAATCTTCAGAATGTGTCATATTAAGAATATCATTAGGAACAACATCTGGCTTATCCCAAAGCAGTTCTTTATTTTTTTTTAAAGTATCAATTATTGAAACTACTCTCTTTGGTTGCTCTGGATGACCATCGCCTGTTATATGTTTTTCTGAAGATTCAGATGTTATAATTGCAGTTTTCAATTGAAGTAATTGTGTAAGATGTGCTTATAAATCTTAGTTAACTTTTTTAAATCTGAGATCGATGTTCTCTCGTTAACCATATGAATAGTATTATTTCTTAACCCCAACTCAAGACGTGGTATTGAACCTAAAAATCTGCTGTCACTTGTGCCGCCTCTACAATTTAATTTTGCATTATTTCCCGTAACTTTTTTTACAACTTTTTTTACCATATAAATTTCTTTATTTGGTTCTGTGTAAAATGCTTCTCCACTTACTTTATAATCTATTTTAGTTTTACAATTTTCTTTTTTTGCAACTACATTAATAATTTTACTAAGTTTTTTTTTCAAAGATGTTGATTTATAAGTTGAATTAAATCTAACATTAAATTTAGCACTTGCAGACTGTGGGACTACATTTTCAGATATATTATCCACATTCATTTTTGTAAATTCTAAATTAGATGGCGGCATATATTTTGTGCCTTTGTCTAGTGGAACACTTTTAAGTTTAGATATTATTTTAGCAAGAGCAGTGCAAGGATTTATATAAGTGCCATAAAATGCAGAGTGTCCACTTTTTCCATACACTGTTATTGTTGCATTCATAGAACCTCTTCTTCCAATCCTGATTTCATCTCCAACTGATTTATTTGATGACGGTTCACCTACCACCGAAAAATTGATTTTTTCTTTTCTTTTCTTTAAATATTTCATAACGGCTGGACAACCATGACCTGTAGTTTCTTCATCAGCGGTAATTATTATTGATATAGAACCTTTAAATTTTTTATTTTTAATAAAATTACTTACAGCACTTATCCAACATGCCACGCTACCCTTCATGTCCTGGGATCCTCTCCCATATAAATATCCTTTTTTTACTACTGCTTTAAATGGCGGAAACTCCCAATTATTGAGGTTAGCAACAACATCTGTGTGACCCAAATAATTAATATTAGGTTTTGATTTACCAAATTTTGCATATAAATTTAATGCAGGTTTATTACCTGTACCTTTTGATTTTATTATATGACATTTAAAACCTATTAATGAAAGTTTCCTTGAAAGGAAATTCATAATACCTTTATCTTCTGTTTTAATAGTTTGAAATTTTATTAGCTCTTGAGCTAACTTTAGTTCATTATAAGTTTTCATTAATTTATTCTCTTAAAAGATCGTTTATTGAAGTCTTTGATCTTGTTTTTTCGTCTACTTGTTTGATTATTACCGCGCAATATAATGATGGAGCGCTTGAATTATTTTTATCTGGTAGAGAACCTGGAACAACAACAGAATATGGTGGAATTTTACCGTAGCTTATTTCACCTGTTTTCCTGTTAACAATTTTTGTTGATTGTCCAATATACATTCCCATACTTAAAACAGAACCTTCACCAACTATCACTCCCTCTACAACCTCAGACATTGCCCCTAAAAAAACATTGTCCTCAATGATTGTTGGCAATGCTTGTGCAGGCTCTAAAACTCCTCCAACTCCGCTACCTGCAGAGATATGACAATTTTTTCCGATTTGAGAACAGCTCCCAGCTCTTGCAAAAGTATCTATCATTGTTCCTTCATCAATGTATGCTCCTATATTCACATAGCATGGCATTAAGACAGCATTTTTGCCTACAAAAGATCCTTTTCTCACTGGAGAATTAGGAACCATTCTGAAACCAGCTTTTTCATGGTCTTCTTTAGACCAACCTGCCGTTTTACCTTTTAAAAGATGCGCTTTGTCATACCAACTGCTGTAAGGACCATTTAAGTTTTCCATTGGGTACATTCTAAAACTTAACATAATTGCTTTTTTTATATGTTGATGTGTTACCCACTCACCATTGATTTTCTCAGCTACTCTGACTTTACCACTGTCTAAGTCATCAATAATTTGATTAACCGTACTTTTTAAACTTTCATCTGAGTTTGGACTTACTTGGTCTCTATTTTCCCAAGCATCATTGATTATATTTTCTATGCTCATAAATTTAAGAACTTTTTAATAACCTTATTTCTTTTAAAAATAAAGAGAGATTTTCGATTTTATAATCGATGTAATCTTTGTCAGACTCCTTTTTCCCCCAGTATTCGTTATTGATAAGCCAAGCTGTTATAGTCCCTCGCTCTTTACCTATTGATAAATTTTTAGCTATATCCTCGATATAAAGAGTTTCTTTTGGATTAATCTTAAATTTATCAACCATAAGATCAAAAGCTTTAGCTTCAGGCTTAGGGTGATATTTTGCGTCTACGATATCAAATATATCTTTAAATTGGTCTTCAATACCAAGAGTTTTCACTATATTTTTTACGTGAGCTCTACTTCCGTTTGTGAATACGAATTTATTTACATTTATGTTTTCAAGCTCATTTCTTAAGATAAGATCTTTTTCCATAAATGAAAGATCAATATCATGAACATACTCCAAGAATTCTTCTGGGGGTATATTATGATGTATCATCAATCCATTTAAACTTGTGTTGTATTTGTGAAAATAATCTCTTTGTAATTCTTTAGCTTTTGTAAGGTCTAAGTTAAGTTTATTCGAAATATATTTTGTCATTCTCTTGCTAACTTGGCCAAAAACTGCTTCTAAATCATTATATAAAACGCCATCACAGTCGAATAAAATATTCTTTATATTTTTTAAATTATTCATTTTCTTATTAATGTTCCTGCGCCCTTATCAGAAAATAATTCAAATAGTATTGAATGTGGTTTTCTCCCATCGACAATAACAACGCCTCTAACACCATTAGATATTGCATCTAAACAAGTGTTTATTTTAGGAATCATTCCACCTGTTATTACTTTTTTCTTTAACAATTCTACGGTTTTTTTTGCATTAATTTCTGTCAAAAGTTTCCCATTTTCATCTAACACACCCTCCACATCTGTCATAAGCAATAATCTTCTTGCTTCTAGCTCTTTTGCTATTGCTCCTGCTGCTATGTCGGCATTTATATTGTAAAGGCAATTACTTTCATCAAGTCCTAGTGGCGCAATTATAGATATTTTTCCTTGCTTAATATTTTTCAAAATCTCATCTTCACTAATTTTTGTAGGAGTTCCAACAAATCCCAATTCTTCTCTTTCGGGTTTTACATAAATTATATTATTTTTTTTTGGAGTTATTGAATTTCCTACGGCTTTAGATTTTTTTAATTTATCTATTATTTCATCATTTAGATCCAGCAGAGCCTCTTCTACTAGTTTAATTGTAAATTTATCAGTGACTCTTAGCCCATCAATAAATTTAGTAGTCAAATTATTTTGGTCTAATTTTTGTTTTATGTTTTTACCCCCACCATGAATTACTACTACAGATAATTTAAGTTTATAAATAATTGAAAGATCTTCTATAAATTGGTCAAACAAAGTTTTATCTAAAAGAACAGATCCACCACACTTAATTATTATAATTTCATTATTATATTTTTCGATATATTTACTAACCTCTTCGGTAGAGGGACCATCATTTGGAAGAATTCTTCTTAATTCTTCTTGATCTTTAAACATTTTAATCTTTGACTTTTAGATTTTTATTAATTATCCACTGCTGAATTATTGTTAGTATATTTGTGCAGGTCCAATAAAGAATCAACCCCGAGGCAAATGGTGCTAAAATAAATGTTATAAATAGTGGAAACCATTTAAATAATTTTCTCTGCATTACTTGTGCTGGGTCATCACCAACTGCTTGAGGAGATAATTGCATCTGTAAAAACATAGATCCACCCATTAAAATAGGTAACAGTCCGATTCCTAAAAAATCTGGCACATCATAAGGAAGCAATCCAAATAAGTTGAAAATTGTTACGGGATCTTTTGCAGCTAAATCTTCCCATATCCAAACAAAAGGAGCATGTCTCATAGCAATATCCAATAGCAAAAGTTTATAAAGACTAAAGAAAATCGGGATTTGTAAAATAATGGGGATACACGAACTAGCGGGGTTCACGCCATTAGCCTTGTACATTTTCATGATTTCCTGTTGCAGCTTCTGCTTATCGTCTTTATATCTGTCTTTTAAAGCTTGCATAGGTTTTGCAAGATGTTTCATTTTACCCATGCTTTTCATTGAATATTGATTTAATGGAAAAAAAACTAACCTTACTAAAAATGTTAAGATAATTATTGCGTAGCCATAATTTCCAGTGAGTTTGAATAAATAGTCTAAAATGAACCAAAGAGGCTTTACTATAAAATATAGCACTCCATAATTTACTATTAAGTCTAGTTTTTCAATTTTAAGTTCATCTGTATATTGATCAATAAGTTCAATCTCTTTTGCACCAATTAAAGAATTTATGCTGTGACTAACTGATGAATTAGGCCCTGCCTCATATCCACTTAGATCTATGTAACTTGCTCTATATTTTTTTTTGTAATCTATATCTACTCTAAATTTCCTATCTTGAGGAGGCAAAATACTTGTCATCCAGTATTTATCACCAATAACCAAATATCCTGAATTAGCTTCTTTAGTAAATTTTTTTTCTTCAACATCTTTATAATCAATTTCCTCTAATTCTCCATCGGCAAGAAATGTGTAACCTTCATGAAGTATATAAAAATCTGTTAAATCTGCTGGTAATGAATTTCTATGTAAAATACTATAAGGATAAAATTTATAGGTTTTATCTGTATTATTTTTTATATTCTGTTCAACACTGAATAAGTATTTTTCATCAAGAGTTATCTTTCTCTCAAAAACAATACCTTGATTATTTTCGTAATTTAAAACTATTGGATTGTTAGGAGTTAATTTTGTTCCACTCTTAATTTTCCAAACAGTATTTGAATTTGGAACTTCAGCATCACTATTTGTTGCCCAACCAGTATTAAAAAAATATCCATCTTTAACGTTTGATGGGTTTAACAAGACAATTTTTTCTTCACTATCTAAAGTTTGGTTATAGTCTTTAAATACGAAATCATCAATTGCTCCACCATTACTTAAAGATATAGAGCCTTTGATAAATTTATTTTCAAACTCAATTCTTTGTGAAGAATTTATAGCCTCTGATCTTGTAATTTCTTTAACAATCTCTGTTTGCTCAATTTTTGGAGCTTCAGAATTATTAACTATTTGTTTATTAGTTTCTTGATTTTCTAATTGGTTTACATTTTTAGCTGGAGGAGCGAAAAATAATCCATAGAGAATTATTACGGCAGCACTTAAGCTGATAGCAGCGATCACATTCCGGGAATCCAACTAATTTTCTCCTTTAATTTTTTCTACTGGATCATGTCCACCTAAACCAAACCATGGGTTACATCTTAGTATTCTTAATGTTGATTTATAAGTAGCTTTGAAGATATTATATTTTTCAAAACACTCTAGGCAATAAGAGCTACATGATGGTTCGAATTTACATGAATTATAAAAAAAAGGGCTTAATAAAAGTTTGTAAATTTTAATTAAAAAAATAAATGGATAATTTACAATTTTAATCATCTTATTCTCGCAAAATCTTTAAAAATTTGAGTTTTTATATCTTGGTATTTTTCACTGGATACATTTTTTCTTGCAATAATTAAATATGAAAAATTTAAATTTATTTTAATTTGTTTATAGATATCATTCATAATATTTTTTAGTCTTCTTTTTATTTTATTTCTAATAACTGCATTACCTATTTTCTTTTTTGTGACTATACTTAAATTAAGTTTATTTGTATCTTTATTAGAAAGTCTTTTAAAAAAAATTGTAGAGTATTTGTTTGAAACTTTTTTACCTGAAAGTAGAGATTTAAAATCCTCATTTTTTTTGAGACTTACTAAACTACTTTTCATTACACGGGAGTGAGTTTTTTTCTACCCTTACTTCTTCTTCTCTTCAAGAGAGCTCTCCCTCCTCTTGTTTTCATTTTTGCCCTGAAACCTGTCGCGCGAGCTCTTTTAAGGTTACTTGGGGAATAGGTTCGTTTCATATTAAGGCTATATATTTGTAAATTTTCGGTAGTTATACAAATTAATGTATATAAGTACAGCGATTTTTATTAAATTAGAACAAAATGGAAAATGAAAATAAATTAAAAATTATTCTGGGTATTATATATCTTTCCATAGTTACTGGCTTTTTGTTGCTTTTTTTTAGCTATTTCTCATTTGACGACTTTTCAAGTTTTGAACTTATAAAAAATAATAGAGACAAACTAAATGATATCAAAAATTCTAATCTTTTAATCGCAAGCATATTATTTTTTATTGGAGTGATTATTTGGGTTATGCTGTTAGGATTTGGTTCACCAGTTTTTTTAGTTGGAGGATTTGTATTTGGGAAATGGATAGGGACAATTCTTATAGTATTTGGTTTATCTATTGGTGCAACATTTTTGTATATTTGTGCAAATTATTTTTTTAAAGATTTAATTAAAAAAAAATTTTCATCAAAGTTTTCTAATCTTACTGAAAAATTTAAAGAAAATGAATTTACTTTTTTTCTGATATATAGATTTGTTGGTGGGATACCTTTTTTTATATCAAACATTTTGCCAACATTATTTAATGTTAAGATTAGAAACTTCTTTTTTGGATCTGTTATTGGAATGACACCTCAGTTATTTGTTGGAGCTTCACTTGGCGCAGGGCTAAACAAAGTAATTGAAAATAATCAAGAACTTCCAAGTACCTTTGATATAATTTTAACTCCAGATATTTATGTGCCAGTAATTGGTATGATAATCCTGATTTTAATTGGATTTATAATCAGGAAAAAATTCTACAAATAGCTGGTGCCCTCGACGAGAATCTAACTCGTAACTGACCCTTACCAAGGGCCTGTTTTAACATTAAAACTACAAGGGCATTTTTAATAATAATTAGTGTATAAAATTGTTTTTTTCAAATAATTGCCTTAATTTTTTACAAAAATCGGGTATATCTAAATTAGGTAAATGATATGGGAATTCACTACGATTATAAATCAACTAGAGGAGCTAAGGCTATGGAGAAGCAGGCTAAAAGAGAAAAAAAGCTTGCTGAAAAAAGAGCAAAAAAAATAGCCAAACAAGGTGAACCCAAAAGTACAGAGGATAAAACAATTCCAATCGATCAAGTAATTACCTTGGATCACCTTACCAATCCAGACAAAAAGTAATCAAGATGGACAGGAAGAAGGATAAAAAAGCTAAACTTGAGGAAGCTTTGCGTAAAAACTTAAGAAAAAGAAAAATTTTTCAAAAAAAAAATAAAAAAAATAAATAAATGTCAGTGCAATCGGATAAATGGATAATTAAAATGGCGAAAGAACACGCTATGATTTCGCCATTTGAGAATAAACAAATAAGAGAGGGAAAAATTTCATTTGGTGTTTCCTCATACGGTTATGATGCTAGAGTATCTAATGAATTTAAAATATTTACTAATGTTAATTCTGAGATTGTAGATCCAAAAAATTTTAAACCAACAAATTTCGTAACAAAAGAGTCTGATGAATGTATTATCCCACCAAATTCTTTTGTTTTAGCAAGAACAGTCGAATATTTTAAAATTCCTAGCGATGTCTTAGTTATTTGTTTAGGAAAATCTACTTATGCCAGATGTGGAATAATTGTTAATGTAACACCTCTGGAACCAGGGTGGGAAGGTCATGTGACCCTTGAATTTTCTAACACAACTCCATTGCCAGCCAAAATATATGCAAATGAGGGCGTGGCTCAATTTATATTTTTAAAAGGGAATGAGAAGCCTGATGTTTCATACGCTGATAGAAATGGAAAATATATGGGCCAAAAAGGGGTAACGCTCCCTAAAATTTAAAATGGATAAATTTAAAATCAATGGTCCCTCTAAAATAAGAGGAGAGGTATTAATTTCTGGAAGCAAAAATGCTGCTCTACCAATACTTGCTGCAACTTTACTCTTTGATAAAAATGTAACAATTAAAAATCTTCCAAGAGTTAAAGATATTGATACAATGTTTACATTGCTAAAATCATTAGGAAAAAAAATTAGCTTTAAAAATAATAAAAAAACCGCGACAATCTCAAAAGGAAAAAAAAATAATTTTTTTGCACCATATTCTCTAGTTAAAACAATGAGAGCAGGAATTTTAGTTCTTGGTCCTTTATTGGCAAAAAATAAAAAAGCAAAAGTAAGTAGCCCAGGTGGTTGCAGTATAGGAGTAAGACCAATAGATATACATTTAAAAGCTATATCAAACTTAGGAGTTAAAATACAAATTGAAAAAGGATACGTTAATGCAAAAGCTAACGAAGGGTTAGTTGGTTCAGAAATAAGATTTTCAAAAATATCTGTTGGAGCTACCGAAAATTCAATTCTTGCTGCTTGTCTTGCAAAAGGAACAACAACAATAAAGAATTGCGCTATAGAGCCTGAGATCAAGGATCTGACAAATTTTCTTAAAACAGCTGGCGCCAAGATCAAATGGATTGGTAAAAGAACTTTAAAAATAGAAGGTGTTAAAATACTAAAAAGTATAACTTACTCAATCATGAATGATAGAATTGAAGCAGGCACTTTTTGTGTTGCCGCATGTTTGAATGGTGGAAAATTAACAATTAAAAACTTCGAGCCAAAAATTATTAACACAGAGATAAATTTACTTAAGAAAATTGGTGCAAAGATAAAGACCACGAAAAATACAATTCAAATTAAGGGACCAAAAAAAATTAGAAGTTTGGATTTTTTAAAAACTGGAGAATATCCAAACTTCCCCACTGATTTACAAGCTCAAATTATGGTATTATTAACTCGAGCAAATGGGAAAAGCACAATTGAAGAAAATATATTTGAAAACAGGTTTATGCATGTCCCAGAATTAAAAAGATTAGGCGCAAAAATAAATATTAAAGGTAACAAGGCTATTATTGAAGGAACTAATAATTTAGAGGGAGCAGAGTTAATGTCTAGTGACCTAAGGGCATCAGTAGCTTTGGTTTTAGCAGCTTTTGTTTCAAGAGGAACATCAATTATAAATAGAGTATATCATTTAGATAGAGGTTATGAAAAAATTGAAAACAAATTAAAAAAAATTGGAGTAAAAATTAAAAGAATATCTAAGTGAATAATTTTTTAAAGAAAGTAATCGCTCAATCTCCAGATGACTTACAAATCATATCAGCAATATGTGCAGAATCTAAAGTAAAAATTTCTGATATAAAATATTTGCCATCAACAAAAATTTTTTTACTTTCTGTTATAAGAATAGATAAGGAGGGAGATAGCAACAAACCTATTAATAGTGTTATAAAATTTGAATTTATTGAAAGTTCCAAGTCTAAAAACATTAATCAGTCCAATCCAGATTTAACTTTAGAGTTATTCGCAATTGATATTTTTAAAAAGAAAGAAAATTTTGAAATAATTCTGTTATTTTCAAAAAATAGAATTATAACACTGTCCACAGAAGTTATTGATGTAACATTAGAAGACCAAAAAATTGAAAATGATAAAAGTAATTAATTGTAAGAAAAAAAGTTATAAAAAAGAATTAGTATCTTTTTTGGATAAAAGGAGATCTGGAAAAGCAGTAGACACTTCGATAGTTCCAAAAATTTTAAAAGATATCAAAATTAATGGAAAAAAAGCAGTTTTAAAATATGAGAAAAAATTTAGTAAAAATACTGAGATTGTTCCTTCAAAAGATAAATTAAATAAAGCAATTAATACATTAGAACCTAAGATTAAAAAAAGTATCGATTTAGCCTATAATAGAATTTTTAAGTTTCATTCACTACAAAAACCAAAAAATATTAAGTACATAGATAATTTTAAAAATAAACTTGAATATAAGCATGTGCCACTACAGTCTGTAGGAATTTATGTACCAGCTAATTTACCATCCACTTTATTAATGAATGCAGTGCCTGCAAAAATTTCTGGTGTAAAAAGAATTGTTTTGGCCAATCCAAAACTTAATGGAAAGCTAAATCCTGCTGTTCTTTATGCAGCTAAAAAAGTTGGAATTAAGGAAATTTACTCAATGGGTGGTGCCCAAGCTATAGCAAGTTTAGCATATATTCAAAAAGTGAATAAAATTGTAGGGCCTGGAAATATTTATGTTGCAAGAAGCAAGCGCGAAGTCTTTGGTGATGTTGGAACAGAAGGAATGGTTGCCGGGCCTAGTGAAATTTGTGTTTTAGCAGATAGTAAAACTGATTTAAATCAAGTTATAACATCTATGATTGGACAAGCAGAACATGATGTAAATTCTCAGTGTATTTTAATTACGAAAGATAAAAAATTAGCAAATAAATTTAATATAGAAATAAAAGAAAGTATCAAAAAAGTTCAAAGGAAAAGAGTTGTTTTAAAAAGTTTAAAAAATAATGGATTAATTGTGTTAGCCCAAAGTGATAAGCAAATAATAGAAGCAATTAATGAAGTTGCTCCAGAGCACTTAGAAATTAATGTGTCTAATTATAAAAAGTATTTAAATCAAATTCATAATGCAGGAAGTATTATGATTGGAAAGTATTCTCCAATGGCTGTCTCAGATTATAATGTTGGTTCAAACCATGTATTACCAACTTTAGGATCTGCAAAATTTTCATCTGGACTAAATCTTAGTGAATTTTATAAAAAAATTAGCCATATAACTCTTACAAAAAAAGGTATTGAGAAATTAGGAGAATCCGCTACACATCTCGCTGAGTATGAAGAACTAGATAATCATGCTCAAAGTATTAAATCTAGAATGAGGAGTTAAAGTTTGGCAAAAGAAGATATCTTGGTATTTGAGGGGGTCGTTAAAGAATTGCTTCCAAATGCCCAAAGTAAAGTTTTGTTAGACAACGGGAAAACTTTAATTTGTACAGTTAGTGGAAAAATGAGAAAAATGAGGATTCGAGTCTTATCTCAAGACCGAGTCAAAGTTGAAGTAAGTCCATATGATTTAACGAGAGGACGCATCTCATTTAGATATTAATTAAAATGGCTTCGTAGCTCAGTTGGTAGAGCAGAGCCCTGAAAAGGCTTGTGTCGCTGGTTCGAGTCCCGCCGAAGCCACCACTTCTCGGTGGTATACTTAAACAATTCTTGTATAAATTATCATCTTGCCATATCTGAAAAATTCTTATACTGAGACTGTTCTAAATAGATCTGAGTATAAATCTATTTAGAGACTAACTAACAATGAGAAAGAGTAAAAAAGTATGAGTAACATTTTAAAGGGAAAAGTTAAGTGGTTCAATGGAAAGAAAGGCTATGGTTTCATTGAAAGAGAAGATGGTGAAAAGGACTGTTTCGTGCATGCATCAGCGGTTCGTGAAGCTGGTCTAAGATTCCTTAACGAAAATGACGCTATTGAGTTTGAAATCCAAGATGGCGAAAAAGGTCCTTCAGCAGTAAATTTGAAAAAAATATCTTAAATTTACCATAACCTTTTTTGTTTAGGGGTATTTACCACTTAACGATAAGTATAAGTTTCAAGTATTTATCCCTACACAAAACTTGCATTCATAGTAAAAAGTGCTACAAGGCAGCATGATTTATAAATTCGAAACATCTAGATCAACACACAGATTGCATATCCATGCAAGCTAAGCTTGCTATTATTAAATATTTATAAATTTAAATTTTTCCACAATTAGTATAAAACAATAAAAAGGAGCACGGGTAGCTCAGTTGGTTAGAGCAGCGGTTTGTGGAACCGAAGGTCGACAGTTCGAGTCTGTCCCCGTGTACCAACGACACATAGCTTTTCAGGATGAAAAGATGAATAAAGAAAATAAATTACAGGCCTCTTTACCTAAGGGTTTCAAAGATAGATGGGGTGATGAATTAGCTCTTAAGAATAAATTAGTAGATACTATAAAAGAAGTATTTATTAATTATAGTTTTGAGCAATTAGAAACTCCAGAATTTGAAAAGAGTATTAATATAGGATCATTTCTAGCTGAAGACGAAAGTAATCCTATGAGTGATGTGTTTTCATTTGTTAACGAAAAAGAATCTTTAACTTTAAGATACGATTTGAGCGCCCCTCTTGCTCGTTTCTGTGCAGAGAATTTTAGAGATCTAGTTTTTCCATACAAAAGATTTGCTTATGGTAATGTGTTCAGACAGGAAAAGGCGGATTCTGCAAGATACCGTGCCTTTGGGCAGCTTGATGCAGATATAATTGGTGATGCATATCCATCTCAAGCAGATGCAGAAATATGCAATATTATTGGAGAGTCTTTTAAAAAAATTGGTCTATCTAAAGACCAATTTACAATAAATGTTTCAAACAAAAAAATTCTACAAGGTTTAATTAATGAACTCAAAATTGAAGAAGATAGACAATATAAGGTACTAAAATCAATTGATAAACTAGATAGATTAGGAACAAAGGGAGTAGAAGAACTATTAAAACAGGGAAGAAAAGATCAGTCAGGAGCATTCACTAAAGGGTGCGAATTATCAGATAATCAAGCATCTGAGATAATTAATTTTCTAAATTTAAAAGGTATTAATGATTTAAAGACAAATCTAAAAAACCCGTTATCTTTAGAAGGAATAAATGAGCTAGAAGAATTGTTTGAAGTATTGTCATATGGAAAAAATCAAGACTCTGTAAAAATTGATTTTACCAAAATAAGAGGGCTCAGTTATTACACTGGGTTCTTAGTTGAAACCAACCTTAATTTCAAAGTTACAAATGCAAAAGGAAAAGAAATAAATATTGGAAGCGTGGCGTCGGGTGGCCGTTATGATAATTTGATAGCAAGGTTTAAAGGCGCAGACTACAAGGGCACTGGTATGTCTATCGGAATAGATAGACTATTATACGCTGTAAACCAACTAGGTCAGATCAAAGTAAATAAATATAAACCAGTTTTAGTTTGTATTTTGGATAAAAGCTTTATTCAAAAATATTATGAAATAGTTAATGAACTTAGAGCAAATAATATCGCATCTGAAATATATCTAGACCAAAACAAAAATCTAAAAAAACAACTCCAATACGCAGATAGAAAGAAATTAAATCTTGCAATTATTTGTGGAGAAAATGAATTTAAAGAAGAAAAACTAACTATCAAAAAACTAAGCTCATCTAAAGAAAATGATCAACTAGTGATTAATAGAAAAGATCTTGTTAATGAAATCTCAAAATTACAATAATATTATTAAAACCTTAAAAACAAAAGGTTTTAAGAAAATAGAAATAGATCCAATCTTAGAGTCTAAATTTATATTGCAAAGGTCGGGAGAAAATTTTAGGAAATATTTATTTTCCTTCTATAACTCAGATGCACAAGAGCTCACATTAATACCCGATCTGTCGATCTCTAGTATTTTAAGTTATGCACAAAGCAAAAAAAATTCTAAAGAAAAAGTTTTTTATACAGGAAGCGCATTTAGAAAGTCCTATAATAAAAATAAAGTTGTAATCAGACAATTGGGATTAGAAATTTTCTCATCTCGCAATGAAAATAAAGATGATAAAGAAATCATTGATACATCGATAACTATTCTTAAAAAAGTAGGTATAAAAAATGCAAAAGTTAAAATAGGTAATTTTAAATTATTCGAGTTATTAATCCAAAAACTCTCAATACCTGAAAGATGGAAAAAAAGATTAATCAAATTTTACTGGAATAGTAAATACTTTTCAGAATTACTAAAGAGACTTGAAAGCAACTTAGATATAGACCCATTCATAGTTGCAGGAGACCATAAAACCTATCTTAAAATGAAAAAAGAAAACCCTAATAAAATAATAGCTGGGAGAAGTTATAGAGAAATCATTGATAGGTATGAGAAAAAAATTAATGATCCCCGTATTACCAAAACAGGAAAACAAAGTTGTAAAATAATTAAAGAATTTTTAAAGATTAAATGCACACTTAAAAATGCACCAGAAAAATTAAATAAATTTTACAAAAAATACAATTTAAATATTTCAGTTGGTAAAGAATTCTTTCCAATAACAAATTTTAAACAAAACAATTTAAAGTTTGAATTCTCTACAAGTAATGGAAGAGGTAGGGAAATTGAGTATTACACTTCATTTATCTTTTCAATTGATATTAAAATAAAAAATAAACAAAAAACTTTAATATCAGGTGGAAGATACAATGATTTAACATCAAAAAATCTAGGTTTACGAAAAATACCAGCTGTTGGAGCTGCAATTAATCTTGGAGTTTATGAGTAAAGAAATAATTAACATAGGCTGTGTTTCAAAAGGTAGGTTGAAAATTCAATCCGAACAATTATTAAAAAGAAAAAAACTTAAAATTTTTTTTGATAGAGGTGAAAGAGAATTAATTGGTAAAGTCAAAGGTCGTCCAGATATTTCGGTATCGTTTATGCATGCAAGGGAAATTTTAGATCAATTATCTATTGGAAATTTAGATATTGGGATAAGTGGATTAGACCTTTTAAAAGAGTCCGAAGTAAATGTTCAAAAAAATATAAAAATAGAAAAGAGACTTAATTTTGGCTATGCAACATTAATTTTGGCCTGCAGGAATGAATTTATAGATTTGTTTACAACATTAGATTTAGATGAGGTTGCAGAAGATTATAAAAAAAAGAATAAATCTTTATTAAAAATCGGAACAAAATACCCAAATCTCACAAGAGAATTCCTTTATTCAAGAGGTGTAACGAACTTTACTATAGTTAAGTCATTAGGCAGTACAGAACTGATGTGTGCCATGAATACTGCTCAAGTTATATCAGACATAACAAGTACAGGAACAACACTTAAACAAAACAACCTTAGAATACTTAATGATGGAGAAATATTAAAATCTCAAGCATGCATTTTTAGTTCAAGAAAAAATTTAAAAAAAAAAGGTGTAAAGAAACTTATTAATTTACTGATCAAGTAAATTAGATGCCACTCTTACATATCTACCAGTACTAGCATTTTCAGCTCTATTTAATTTAAATTTTTTATTAATAATTCTTTGTGTTTCCATTTTAGTATGTCCTGATTTTAAAAGTTGTTTCGCAGTTTTAACTTTTTCATTAAATTCTTTTTTTTGATTGATTGTAACTTCATGATCTCCACCAAATCTTACCCCAACACTGCCTAAATTGGGATTTCTATTATTGCCAATCATATCTTTAGATTTTTTTAATTTAAGTTTTTCTGATAATTCTAATCTATCTTTTAAAGCAAAATCTGCTTCAGATTTTGTTGTGTAATACTGAACCCCTTGAAATTTTTTAGGTATATTAGAATTTTCGTTAGGTTTTGGTTTATAGAAAACAATTTTATATTTTGCATCTTTAGGTGCTCTTTTTCTTCTTGGGTCATCAGCAAAATCATAAACTGATACTTCCCTGATTTGATTAAGTATTTTTCTTTTTTTTAGTTTTTTTGCCATAAAGATTTAAATATTTTTATTTTTTCAGTAGTTATATTTTTAAATACCCAAACTTTTCTTTTATAAATTATTTGCTCAAATTCAATTTTCGATTGATTTAAACATTTAGTAAAAAATAATCCCTTCTTTTTTCTACCTTCAGCTCTTTTATCATAATTTTTTAATGGTTCATTGGCTCTTTTTAAAAGCATACTTACATATTCTTTACTTCCAATATTTGTCAGTTTTGCAAATTGCTCAGTACTTGTGTGACCTTTTTCAAGAGAGGCATCATTTTTATGTTCGTAATTTCCTTTACCTATAAAATTATTCTCTTTGATTTGTCTAAGCTCATCTATAGTTTTTGCTTTAAAAATTTTCTCGGTAGAGGTTTGTTTCCAGCACCATAATTGTTCAGTTGAGTTAAAATAAAAGCTATCTTCTGTATATCCTTTATAGTCACCATCTGTACGTCTTTGATATAAGATTTTATCTTTCATCCTTATTTTTTACGAATGAAACATCTACTTCTTTTGTTTTAGCTTGTTCTTTATCTTTATTTTCAAACATGTTTATATAAGACTGTCCAAAGATGCCAATATTCTCACCTTTTTTCTGCATCTCTTTTAATTCTTTATAAACTTCTTCTATTGTAGCCATTAGTAATCTTTTCCTTTTTGAAATAATTTCATATTATAAGTATTAGATTTATCTTTCATCCTTATTTTTTATAATTTCTGTAGGATCATTTTTTATTTTAAAACCATTCTTCTTTAATACTTTAATTAAATTTTCATGAATTTCATCTCTAGAAGAATTTTTGTCTCCTATTTTTTCAAAGAATAAAAGTTTTTTACCTTTCCTTTTTTTTCTTAATAAAAAGTCTCTTATATTTTGAATTATTATTTTCATATTTTCTCCTTTTGTTTGTAAATTTAGAGAAAGTCATGAAGCTTTTAGTAAAAATTGGATCATTTTTACTTAATGGTTTAATTGTTATTTTTGCCATGTTTTCTCCTTTAGCTTTGTGTTTAAAGTCCCAGCAAGTAGAGTAATTTCTAAATCAGGACTATTTTTCTTTTATATAATAAGGCTTATAAAAAGTACAGAACTCTTTTGCATAATTCATACTAGGGGTTATTCCAAGGTCTGTATCTCTCCAAGGACTTTCATCATACAAATCAAATATTCTTATTTCTGGATCGTCAATTATAGTGCCACCTCCAAACCAGTATTCTAAAATATTTGCAAAATAAATATTGTACCCATCAACCATTTCACATTTAGATGCTAAATCAATAAAAGACCAGACTTTAGAAATTTCTTTGAATTCATCTTTCTCTGGATCATACTCCCATATAATATGACCGCGTACAAATTGCTCTATATAAATAAATTTACCATTATCTAATTTATAAATTTTTTCTATTTCTGCATCTTTATATGGGAGTTTTGTTACTTCTAATATTGCAAATGAGGATTTTGTTAATAGAGAAAAAAATAATACAAAAGTTATTAATTTAATTTTTTGCATTAAGTTTTTTTATAGTTTTATATTGTAAATAAATAATCCAAAGCAGAATGATTACGAATACAGGATATCCAATTACAAAAATAAGAATATTGACAAACTCATAAGTAGTACCAGTCACTTTTGCTAACCAAACAAGAATATCTACACATAGGTAAAAAAGATAATCAATCACTATTAGGATTAAACAATAGAATAAAGTGATCAAGAGGGCACAAATTTGTTTAAATTGTGAGATAGATTAATTTTGATATTAATTTAAAGATAATAAATTAATAAGATAATAAGATTTTATAAATATTACTTTTTTACTTTAATCTCTATATCTCTTATTTTTTTACAATTTTACCATTTATTGTTCCAAAAAAGAAATGTGGTAATTTAAATAGAAAATGACAAATTTTTCTGAAACTGAATTAATCCCATTCGCACTTAGGATAATTAAAAATCATAATGATGGAATTAATACAAAAAATCTAATTGCAAGTTTAAGGCATGATATGCAGCCAAATGGTGAAGATTTGGAAATATTAAAAAATAGGTCTGATGATAAATTTAGTCAAAAAGTTAGAAATCTTAAATCACATAGGACTTTAGAAAATGAAGGCTATGCAGATTTTATTGTAGATAAATTTTATATTTCTCAAGCTGGTTTAGATTTCTTAAGTGATTTAAATCAAAATGATTTCTTTTCAATATTGAAAAAACAAAAGACTATATTGCCAAGAGAAGAAATATTAGATTTGAAAATAAGTTTGAATTTGGAATTATCTGCAAGAACTATAAATACTCTTATTAAAAATGAAATTTTTACTATTAGAGATCTATTAGAATGGGATGAAAAAAAACTTATATCTATACCTGGTTTTGGAAGAAAAAGTTTAAATGAAATTAATAATTTTTTAGATTATTACAAATTAAAATTTATAGAAAAAAATAATGATGACAATTTAGACATTTACATTAAAGAAAAAAAATTTTTAGATTTGGAAACTATTTCTATAAATATTTTAACAGAATGGCCTCTATCAGTAAGAACATTTAATGCTTTAAAACAACAAAATATAATTTTTCTTGGAGATTTATTGTCTTACAATGAAAATTCTTTACTTAAACTAAAAAATTTTGGCAGAAAATCATTAAAAGAAATTCATGAATTATTCCAAAGATTTAACATCGATAAGGATATATATAATTATGATTTATCTAATTGGGAAAATTTAAGATATCAATTAATAATCAATCAAAAAAAACATAAAATAAATCAAAACAAAAAAAATTTAACTGGACTAAATAAATCTATCTTTAAAGACTTTGAAAAATTCAAAGAAAAATTTTATGAAACTGAAAAATTAATAATAAATAAAAATATTGAGCCAACTGAATTAGAAAAACTAATTTTAGATGACATCGAATTAATTATTTCCCTGCTAACTGATAGAATGGTTATATTTTTTACTGGTAGATATGGTTACAAAGAAAATTATAAAACTCTTGATGAGTTGGGGAAAAAATTTAGTGTAACTAGAGAAAGAGTTAGACAGCTTGAGAAAAATTTAAATTTTTCATTGGTAAAACTTGGAAAAATTGAAAAAAAATCATTAGTTAAGTTTTTTGATAAATATGAATATGTAAGTTTTCATAAGCTTTTTCCAACATTGGATAAAAACTTTACTGATACCGCTCGAGGCACAACCGAAATTACTAGAGATAAATTGGTAATATTTATGGAATATTTTTGTGGAGTTGATCAAGAATATTTTAAAACACCCGAAAGAGAACTTTGGCACTTCGATATAGAAAAACTCTCTGAAATTTTTACAGTTATTCCAAGCGGAATATCTAAAGATAATTTTGTTGAAGTAGTAAAAGAAAATTTTGGATACAACAGTTTCGTTTCTAAATCTGCAATTGAATTTATGATTAAAAAAAAACTTATAAAAATACATGAAGAAAAAATTTATCCATTAAAAATGAGAAAAAATTTAGAGGTAACTCATATTTTAGTCTCTTATCCCAAAGGATTGCATTGGAGAAAAATTGCAGAAATAGGAAATAAATCATTTACATCAAATAATTGGGATTTAAGCAGAATTGTCGGCGACTCATCATTAAATATGATTTCAAATCAAAATATTTATTTATGTGAGAGGGGAACATATAAGCTGTTTAGAAGATGTCCTGAAATTAAAAATAAAGACGAAATTATAAATTTTTTTATCAAATATCTTAAAGAGAATAATGCTGAACAATCTCCAATGGAACCTGTTTTTAAAGAAATAATTAAATTAACACAATTTAAAGATTTAAATTTTTATGACGCAAGAGCAATCATAAAAAAATTTGGCAACGAAGAAGGATTGTTTCATAAAGGTACCTCAGGAACAAATACAGTTAGTTTAAATAAAAAAATCAAATTGGTGTCACTTAAAGATAAAATAAGAGAGATTATCTCTAGCACATCAGAAGAGGTAAACCTTAAAGATATTATAAATAAATTACAGAAAACTAATGAAGATATACCTGTCGATCTTCATTTAGGTGACCTTGTTGACAATATGGAAATATTTAGAATTAGCCCTGGAACATTTTTAAATTTTGAAGATGGACTAAAACTCTGTGACAAAGATGATGTAAATTTTGTTTTAGATAAATTATTAGATAAATATGAGTTTATAACTAATGGTTTTATGAGAGAAAAAATTAATGATGAATTAGGATTTAATTTATCCAATTTCTATTATGACACTCTTTCAAGAATATTAGCAAAAGAAAATAACTGGTTTTATGGTTCAAATTACTTAAGTAAAAAAAAAGAAAAAGTAATAAGTGTCCAAGAGTATATAAAACAACAATATGATGATAATTTAAGTAAAAATGAGAATTATGAAAATATCACAAAAAAAATAGGTATTTCAAAAATGTATTTTGATAATATAGTATATCAATCAATAAATAATTTTAACACTGATTGGATACACAAAGATGACTAAGGATAGTGTAGATATAAGACCTACAGTAGGTTATTTATCAATTCTCCCTTCGATCTCATATAAACCTTGGTATGCAATAGCGGAGTTTGTTGATAATTCCCTTCAAAGTTACCTTGATAAAAAAAGCAAGCTAAAAAAAATTCACTCTAGTAATTGGAAATTAAGAATTGGAATTTACATAACTGCTTATAAAATAAAAATAATAGACAATGCTGGAGGTATTGCAGAAAAGGATTACTCAAGAGCATTTAGAGCTGCTGCAAGACCTGAAAAAAGAGATGGATTATCAGAATTTGGAATGGGTATGAAAACAGCAGCTTGCTGGTTTTCTCCTGTATGGGAAGTTAAAAGCAAAGCAATCGGAGAGAGAGTCCAAAAAACTGTAAAATTTGATATTGAAAAGATCGTTAAAGATGACATTGAAGAACTTGATATAACTGAAGTTTCATCACCAATAAACCATCATGGAACCGAGATTAATTTATATAAACTTAGGAGAGGATATAGCGGTTTTAAAAAAAAAATTAAAGAACATTTAGCGTCAATGTATCGATTATATATAAAAAAAAATGAGATAGAAATAAGAGTAAATGATGAAAAGCTAGAGTATAGCTTGCCTCCAATTTTAAATGCACCTTACTTTCATGAAGTTGGAGTTGTTAAAAATAATAAAAAATTAAAATGGATTAAAGATATCAACTTTAAGTATGGAGAATCCAAAAATGTTACTGGTTATGTAGGAATTTTTGATGAGGGTAGATTGGGTTTTGCAAAAACTAAGTATGCAGGTTTTTCATTATTTAGAAGAAACAGATTGATAGTAGGAGTAGGTGAGGATGAAGGCTATAGACCGTCTGAGATATTTGGAAACAAACAAAGCCATAGACATCAAAGAATTTTTGGAGAATTACATTTAAATGATCAAGAAGTTTCACATACAAAAGATAGTTTTTTATGGGATGATAAAGAATTGATGGAATTTATTGATAAACTAAAAAAAAATACTCAAAAGGGTCCACTCAATATTTATGATCAAGCAAATAATTTCAGACTTGACAGAAGATCTAGAGATATAAAAATTCAAACTTCAGAAGGTTTGGATGGAGCTATTAAATTAGCACCAACTGCATTAAAAATTCTTCAGAACAATACTATACCAAAGCAAATCCAAACACTTAAAGAAAAACCTAAACCAAAAGATAAAGAAGTAAGACGAAAACAATTAAAATTTGAAGGTTTTATTTGGAATTTTGAAATAGTCTTAAATTACGATAAAAATGAAAGAGACTGGATTCAAGTCTATGAAAAAGGAAATAAAACAAAAGATATAACAATTATTGTAGCTATGGGAATGGGCTTTACTCAACAATACTTTGGTACCAAGCCAGAGGAAGTTGAAGGGATGTTAGCATTAATTGAATATATAGCCCTTGCTGAAATTGTTGAAAAAGATAGAGGCACATCAAAAGCTCATGCAATAAGATTGTCTTTAAATGAAATAATTAGACAACTACCTCCAGATTTAGGTTATTAAAATGCAAGAAACAACAGTTTCAATTGACACTAATAATTTTAAAAAATGGGATCCAAATCAAGAAGGACAAAGATTTAAAGATTTTTTAAATTTTAAAAAAAAAGATGATGAGTCTTTAGACGAAAATCAGATTTCAGATCAGTCTTCACAAATTCTTTCATTATGTATGGAACCAACTTTAAATTTAGAAAAATTTCGATCAACAGGTCTTGTTATAGGACAAGTGCAAAGTGGTAAAACTCTATCAATGACTGCTGTTTCAGCGATGGCGCAAGATAATGGTTTTGGAATTGTTATTGTTATGTCAGGTTCAGTTTCTCCACTTTCAAACCAAACAGCCAGTAGATTAGTTAAGGATTTAAAAGGTAGAAAAATAAAAAAAATAATTAATAATCCAAAAAATAACTGGAGCGTGGAGGATACTCAAAAAGTAAATCGATTTATCACAACTTTCAATAATCCTTCGATTTCAAAAGAAAGACAAGATACACTTTTGATAGTAACACACAAAAATCCAGCAAAGATAAGAGATTTAACTAAAATTTTTTCAGATCAATATAATAATATAAAAAATATTCCTATATTAATAATTGACGATGAGTGTGACCACCATTCGTTAAATGGTAAAGACTATTTGAATGCTGTTGAAAGGCTGACTGATAGACAGCGTGAAAGGTACGATGAAATCTACAGAATAAATTTAGGTGACACATGGGAAAAACTTAGTGACGAATTTGGAATTGGGATTGATAAATTAAAACAAATAAATAATTTTACAGGTAATAATGAACCAAAAACAGGAAGTTGGATATTAATAGAAGAAATTGAGACAAAAACTTTTTCTGAAATAGAAAATTTAAGAAATACATTTAATTTACATACATATCTTGGTTATACAGCCACACCTCAAGCACTTACTGTTATTGATCAAGTAAACAAATTAAAACCTGATTTTGTTCATATTTTACCTCCTGGTAATAATTATACAGGTTTAGAAGTATTTTTTCCTCAATCTCAAGACAAGTTTTCACACGAAAATAGTATATATATAAATGATCTTGAGGAAAATATTAATGAAATAATTTCAGATAATTATAAACCTGAAAGCTTTACAACAGCATTGCATATTTTTCTTATTGGTGTTGCCGTAGGTATAATAAATGGCGAAGATAAAGAAATTAATAAGAATAGATCTATGATAATTCATCCTCACAATGAAACAGATGCACATGCAAGATTTGTTAAATATACTAGTGGGGTAATAGATGAAATTAAAAATGGACTCTCACTTAATCCCTTAGATAACGCCTACAAGTCAATAGTTGATCAATTAAAGAAGTCATATGAAACTCTAAAGACTAAAAACTCACCAAAAAACATTCCAAAATTTGATGATGATCTTCTTAAAAATATTGAGTATGCGGCGAATGATACTCTATTAGTAGAATTTAACGCTAGAGAAGGTAAGATCGAAGAAGTTGATTGGGACAATGAATATGCAGTAATCCTTGTAGGCGGTGTCGGTTTAGAAAGAGGGTATACAGTTAAAGGATTAACAGTATCTTACTTATCTAGAAGTGCTGGAGGACGACAAAAAGATACTCTGCTTCAAAGAGCTAGATTTTTTGGATATCACCAAAAATATAAAGATTTTGTGCAAATTTATTTAACAAAAAACATGCAACAGAATTATCAGACCATATCTCAATCTAATAAAAATTTATTCAACTCAATTGAGAATTTCAAAAAAAATAACCCAAATGCAAGTTTTAAAGATTGGGTTCCGGAATATATAGCAACAAATACAGCAAATCTAAACCTAACGAGAAAGGGCGTTAAAAGAAGAAACACAATTATTAATTATAATTCCAATAATCCTCTTATAAATAGATGTAATCATCTTTTAAGTGATAATGAGTTAAAAAATAATCAAGATATTTACAAAAATTTGTTTCACAAAAACATCGACAATCTTGTTCATTTAAAAAACTTTAAGAATTTAAAACCCGAGTATAAAGAATGGGCTTCAAGAAGAAACATTTATTTATCAACGCAAATGAATATGAAAGATCTTTATAATTTAATTTCTCAATTAAAATTTCATAGTTCAGAATATAAAGAATTTTTAACCAGTAAAACAAATTTTGAGTTATATGCTAAAAGTGAGGACGAAAATATTAGTAAAAGAATATGTCCTATATTTTTTATGAATTACAAAAGCGAAAATGAAAAAGATCTCAAAAGAGGTAATTTACCAAACAGTTTTAAAATTAATCCACATGCTGGAAAAAATACAAATTATGAAAGGTATGATCAACGAACATACAATTTATTTCCTGGCGATAGGTCTATTCATCATGATTTTCTAACTGGCGAAGTAATACCAAGTGATGAGAAAAATATAGGAAAAACTTATGCCTCAATTCAAGTTTATAATTTTGACGAGGTAAATTGTAAAGGTAAAGTAACAAAAAATGTCCCTTATTTTAATATTTATCCAGCTTCTGATCTATGGGTGGATATAACCAGAGTTGAATAAATGTATTACAAATTATTTAAAGAGTTATCTTCACCAAATACTAATAATGAAAATGAGTTTAAATCATCATTAATTCCAAAGACAAGTCATAGAGTTGCAAAAAATTCAATGGGTTTACCATCAATTCTTATAAATACAATGAAGGATGATAGTTTAGTAAGTAATTATAAGGGAGCAAATATATTATTAAGATTTAAAGAAAATTGTAAAATTCACGAGGAAAATAAATCAAGTATATTTACAATTTTATCTTGTAGATCAGATGATGACTTAACAATAAAAATGTTTTTGGATATTTGTGAAACTACAATTTCACAATTAAATAATGAGCCTAGCGCTAAAGAAATCAAAGAGATTACAAATACAATTATTGATCTTTTTAGAGAATTATCAGATAAAAAAAGAAGTATTATTGGATTGTGGGGAGAACTTTTTATTATTTATTCTAGTTCAAACATTGAAAAAGCGTTGCAAGCTTGGCACGAAAACCCAACTGACAAATATGATTTTTATGACAATAATGAAGCATTAGAGGTAAAATGTACTACTAGTACCGATAGAATTCATAAATTTAATCATGACCAATTATTAAGTGAGATTGATAAACATTACATTGCATCGATTATGGTTTCAGAAAACACAATCGATGGATTAAGTGTTGTTGATTTATTTGAAAATATCAAAAAAAAAAAATTAGCAGTTAATCTTTTAAACAAACTTCAGAAAAATTTTTATAGAGTTATTGGTTCTAATCCTAAAGATGATATTAATGAATTTAAATTTGATATTCAGTATTCTAAGAAAAATATAATGTATTTTCACTTACATGAAGTAACATCTTTAATCAATAATGATGATGCTATTACTGAAATTTCATACAAAGTGGATTTATCAAGAAAAAATTGTGTGGACAAATTAAGTGAAAATAAATTTACTTCTTGCTTGTATTTTCCAAATTAAATAAATTTTTTGCTATTTTAGAAATTACACCAACATTAACAGCATTTCCTATTGTATTATAAAAATTCTCATCTCCTTCTGGGTAACTTTTTATTCCTTTAAAACCTTGAATATTTAAACATTCTTCGTGAGATAAATATCTATTTTTCCATGGTAAATACGGAACTTGGCATACCGATGATGAAATTAAAGTTGGTGAATTTTTATTTCTTCTTATTCTTACTCCAGAAGCTCTGAATGTTACAATCTTCTTTCTTAAGCTAAATCCATCTCCTTGGCAATTCCATTCTAATTTTTGATAAGCCTCAAATTCCAATTTAATTATCTCAGGTAAAATTTTATCAACCCAAGATTTATTTATTTTATAAAATTCTCTACTTCTCTTAATCATTTTTATTTTCCAGTCAGGAAATTTTTTTGTTTTTACTCTTGCATATTTTGGAATTAATTCAAAAATCTCTGTCTTTTTCTTATTTAATTTTACCCCAAAAGATCCTTTTGAATTTCTCAAAGCCTTAATTTTAGATGAAAAGGGAGTTTCGTTTTCATACGGATATGTTGCACCAAATTCCATGGCCCATAAGGGATTTGGTAAATATGTCTTCTTTGGTATTTTTTTTAGAAAGTATTTCCAGACATTTAATATATTTTGTTTTTTTTCAGTCAATCTTTTATTTTTCTTTGGTTTTGATACCAAAAATTTTTTTAAGTTTGGTTTAGTTTTATATTTTTTTGGCCACTCAAAACTATCAAGCTTATTTTGCTTTGCAACAATGTAAAGTCTATCTCTTGTCTGTGGAATTTTAAAATCAACTGGAGATAATATTTTTTGATCTACATCATAATTTAAATTTTCTATTTGTTTTTTCATAAAATTCCAAGTTTCTCCATTATTATGATTAAGTAAGTTTGGAACATTTTCTAGAAATAAATATTTAGGTTTGTGATATTTAATTATTTTAATTAATTGAAAAAACATTTTACCAGCAACTTTATGACTAAATCCATTTGCATATCCTGCTTTTGAAAATGGCTGACAAGGAAATCCTGCACACAATATGTCATGTTTAGGAACATTTTTTGGTTTAATTTTTGTAATATCTCCTTCTGGATTTATATTAAAATTTTCTTCATAATGACGTCGTAAATACTTCTCTATTTCACATGCAAAAACACATTCGTGACCTAAATCGCTTAAAGCAAGGTGAAATCCCCCCAATCCTGCAAATAAATCTATAAATTTCATAAGAATCGTAAAAGCTTATATTATAAGATTTTATTAGAAATGGTTTTAAAAAATTAAGGTTATTAAATAAATATGGATGAAAAATCTGAAATTTCAGAAAAAGTTTTTAATTCAGAAAAATTAATTGAAAAATGGGAAAAAATAAAAGCCCTTGAAGTAAAGAAGATGTCCAAGACGCAAGGTGTGGTGTAAGAGGCATTATTACTAAAAAGTAGAAATACTAAAATTATTGATTTAATCAATTGTCTCAAATATTAAAGACATATGAAGTGGAACAGAAAATTTAATTATCCAACATCTACAAGAGCTCTTTATAATGGTAAACGTCTATATGATGTTAATAATGAAAAATTACCATCCGTCACAACAATACTCGCTGCCACAAAGCCACAAGAAGAAATAGATTCTTTAAATAGATGGCGTGAAAAAGTAGGCCACAAACAAGCAGATATAATTTCAAGAGAAGCCACTGAGCGTGGTTCTAGCATGCACGATTACATTGAAAAATTCTTGTTAGGAAAACTTAATCTTGATTTATTAGGAGATAACACAAGAGAAAGAATGATGGCAGATCAGATTATTGAGAATGGTTTGAGAAATAGACTTCAAGAAATATGGGGCTGCGAATCAACTTTATATTATCCTGGAAAATACGCTGGTGCTGCAGATTGTATTGGTGTTTATGAAAATTATCAAAGTCTTATTGATTTCAAACAATCGAATAAACCACGAAAACATGAATGGAATACTACATATTATATGCAATTGGGTGCTTATTCACTTGCTCATAACACTGTCTATGGAACCCATATAAATCAAGGGGTTATATTAGTTTGTACAAAAGATAATACTTTTCAAAGATTCGTAATTTATGGTGATGAGCTTAAAGAATATCAAAATAAGTTTTTGGAAAGAGTAGAACAATATTATTCACAAAAAAAAATTTAAATTTTTTATTGACTTTAAAAATTACGTAATATATAGTTTATACACTAAATAAATTAGTACTTGTTTAGATCTAGTGAAATTTAGTCCTTTCTTTTCATTCAATCTAAACAACCTAATTTATTTTAAACGAAGGTACTAGTTTAGATCCTGAGTTATCCTTTCTACTCGCTTTCTAAACTCATATTTAAACTAGTCCTCGTTAACAAAAAAAGAGGAAAAGATGTTTGAATATTTAATAATTGGCGGTTTAGCTGTTGTAGTAATCTTTGCTTTTTTGATTTATCAAAAAATAGGCTCAAAAAACAAGGAAAATACTGATGAAATCGGTCTTAGCGATATCAAAGAGAGGCTAGGGAATATTGAAAATGCCCAACAAGCAATCGAGAAATTAAACGAAAAAATCATAGATTTTGAAAATATTTTCAACAATAAGACTAAAAGAGGAAAGCTTGGAGAGGAGTATTTAGAAGAAATTGTCAAAGATACATTAGTTGCAAAACATCATTCATTTCAACACACCTTATCAAATAATAAACGAGTAGATTGTCTATTAACTTTCGGTACAACAAATGAAAATATTTGTATCGACTCAAAGTTTGTTTGGGATAATTATGAAAAATATTTTAAAGAAACTGATGAGGATAAAAAAACTCAATATCTTAAAGAATTTGAAAAAGATTTAAATAATCATATTAAAGCAATATCAGAAAAATACATTGTTACAGGAGAAACCGCTCAATTAGCAATTATGTTTATAGGTTCTGAGGGTGTTTTTAGAGCCATTGAGGACATATCTGAGGATTTTATTAAGGAAGCACGTAAGAAAAATGTGATCATTGCTTCGCCAAATACACTATGGGCATTCTTGAGAACTTACAAATTACTTATTCAAAACAGAGAAATGTATGAGCAAACTCATGTTATCCAAAAAGAAGTTTCAGAATTATCAAAAGTTATTAATGCTTTTGAAAAAGGTTTTAAAGATTTAGAAAATAGACATAATAAAAATTCTGAAACAATCCAGGATTTAAAAACTTCGGTAAGTAAAATTACAAATACTTCACAGAAAATACAAAACCTAGACTTAGAAAATAAAAAAACAGGAGAACAGAAATAATGAATTATGTAATATGGGATGTAGAGACAGATAGTGCTGATACTAATTATGCAACTATAATTGAAATTGGTGCGTTACTTTTAGATGAAAATTTCAGAGAAAAAGAGAGGTTTAGTGCACGATGTAGAATCCCTCAAGATCGTGTTCCTTCCGCAACAGCTTTATGTGTTAACCGTTCAAGTATTGATTTACTTACAAAACAAAATCTTAGTCATTATCAGATGCTTAATCAAATTGAAGCTAAATTCAAAGAATGGTCTCCTGCAACTTTCCTAGGGTACAGTTCAATTAATTTTGACGATGAAGTGATAAGGAAAGAATTTTTTAAAACTTTAAGAGAACCTTACATTACAAATACAAAAGGAAATGTTAGACATGATGCTTTAAATATTGTTAGAGCTGCTTTTGCAGTTAATCCAGATGTTTTAAATACTGAATTAAATCAGAAAGGAAATATTTCAATGAAGTTAGAGTCTCTTGGAAGAATGAATGGATACGATACAGAAGCAGCACACTCAGCTTTATTTGACAGTGAACTTTGTGGGAAAATACTTTCAGAGATAAAAAAAAAGCAAACTAATCTTTGGGACGATTATTTAAGAACGAGTAGTAAACAATCTGTTGAAGAAATAATCAAAAATGAAACAATTTTAACAATTAACGAATACTTTTATTCACGAAGTCGTCTTTATCTAGTCGCACCTCTTCATCCAAGCAACTGTATACATCCAGTTTATAAATGGGGCCAGGCCGTTGATATTAGGATAGATGTGGAACCATTATTTAAACTTTCTTATCAAGAACTTAAGAAAGAAATGCTAAAGACGCCAAAATTTTTGCGGACGATCCGGTCTAACAAAGCGCCGATTATAATTGATGCAAGTTACGGAATGAAAGTTGAACCATATAATGCAATTGGTCCTGAATTGTTAAGGAAGAGAGCTGAGATGGTCAAATCAAATGCTAAGTTTGCTCAAGATGTATGTAATATTTTAAAAGAAAATGCAGAGGAAAAAATGCAAACATCATCACAAGAAGACATAGAACCTGAAGAGAGTATCTACAGCAAGTTTGCAACAGATAAAGATAAATTTTTATTTCCAAAATTTCATGCAGCAGATTGGAAAGAAAAATTCTCAATGTTAGAGAAATTTGAAGATCAAAGAATGAAATATTTTGGTGAAAAATTAATATTTAATGAAGCCCCAGAAATTCTTCCTGAGACCACTCAAAAAAAAATAAAAAAACAAATTAAAGATAGATTATTTTCTATGAATAAAGAGAAATGGCTTACACTTCCTGCAGCAGAAAATGAAATTGATAACTTGAGAGAAAATAAGCAACTATTTTCATTCAAATCAGAAGAAGAAAAATTAAATTTTTTAGAAGATATAGATAAATATTATAAATTTTTAAGAGACAAATATGAGAGCGCTTAAATATGATTAAAAAAATTTTTAAATTATTCAAAAAGAAAACAAAATTTAAAAAAAAGATTGAGAAAGGTAATAAGGCAGAAGTAATCAATTTTATTAATAAGTCAAAAAAAAATAACAAAATTCAAACAAATGCCGATGAAGCAAGGAAAATGGATAATCTTGCTCAAGAATTAGTAGAAAACTACTTGAGAGCATCTAGAAAAAGCTTTTTAGATATGGGATATTGTTTTTACTTATTTTTATTTAGGGTTTTACAAAGAATGATTTTTCAATTTAGTTACCCAGTTTACAGACATTATCTAAAAGCAACATGTAAAGAAATTTTAAACAACCATAAAGAATGGCTTCATGAGTTCAAAGAATGGGATAAGGCACCTACGGAAGGCAATCTAATTGGAGAGAAAAAAAAGGATAGTGACAACGATACTTTACACTAAAATATGAAAAAAAATAAAGATCCATATCCTATTACAGATGTATATCATGTAACTGATACATTGGTAGATGGTGCAACAGTAGTTGTAACTGATCTTTGCGATAATCTTTCAAATAATATTGATACAGACACTGAGAATATTTTAAGTGATACAAAACAAATAAATTCAAAAAAATTTAATTCCATTTCAGTTTCAAATGGAGCAGATGGTGCATATCCTGTTTGGTTAGGAGTTGATAAAAATAATAAAGTTAGAAAAATATTTGCCGAAACATCTGGTGGAAGTTTTGCATGGGGTGAAAAACACAAAACCCTTGTGTCTTGGAGTTGGAACAAAGAAGACATGAATGATCAATTTTTCACCAAAGGAAAGATTGATAAAAAAGTTAAAAGAGAAAAACTTTTTGATATGAAAGTAACCTCAGGTGCAATAGCAGTTGCCGACCACGGTGGAAATTTTAGATTTGAACATCATGAAATTTTAAATGAATCTTTAGATGATAAATATTTTAAAAAAGAAAACATTTTTCAAAATAATTATCCAATTGGATTATTTAAATTTAAATATGGTGCTGAAGCTAAATCAGAAACTTCATCATTCGCAACTTCCTCTATGCATGACGATAAGGTTTTTCATTTAAATGAATACAGAAATAGAACTTATGTTGAGTTTCTAAGCAACCTATTAGATGATACCTGTTACCCTACTAAATATATTTTTGAAGAATACCTAGAAGAAACATTGGGATATAGAGATATTGTCGAATTAAAAGTAAATGATAAAAAAATTTCAGCAAATTATTTATCTGACAGGCTTCCAAAGGCATTACAAATTTTAAGAAAACAAACAAAAATATTATTTAAAGACAATTTTAAAGAAGTTTACGAAATAAGAAAAAATCAATTTGAAAATCTAATATTTACAATAATAAGAGACATTGAACCTCAAGAATTAGACCTACCAAGTTTTGGAAAGAAAAAGCCGAAAAAAAATGAAAAAAAGGTTGAGAACAAACTAACTGTCGAAACAGGTGGTCTACCTTACATTCAAGAAACTTTTTACAATGGTTTTAAACTTAAAGAAGAACCAACTCTAGAACACTCAGTTACAATTCCAATTAAAAATGGAAATTACCCCTGCTATGTACATTCGTATCCTGATAAAAGTGATGATGAATATGATTTTAATTATGTAAAAATAGTAGTCGAGGGGATTGAAGGTTGTTATTTAAGCCGAGATCAAAAAGGAAAATTAGTTTTTAATAAAAGACAAAAAGAGAGCTCCTTCATTAAAGAACATATAAAAAATAAATCTAAAACTATTTCATTAGATCAAATTGTACTTAGAAATTCAGAAAATTTAGACGAATTAAGCAGGATTGATTTTGTAGAAGAATTAGAATTGCATGGATTAAAAAATATTAAAAATTGGAACGGTCTATCTAAGTTAAAAAATCTCAAAACATTGAAATTAGTTTCATGTGAAATTCAAAGTGACCAAAGTGAAAATTTTTTTAAAAATCTTTACTCTTTAAAAAATTTAATAAAATTTTCAATTGATGATAGCTGTTCTTTATCATTACCTAAAAAGAAATTATCTAATAATTTATATTTTAAGAAACTAAAATTATTTGAAATTGATTTCAGAAAAGATTGGAAAAAAAACACCAGTGAAACTAAACCAGACCATCAAGGTTATGGTAATGAAAATTTATATTTCTTAAATTTTTATCTCTTAAATATTTCCAATTTTCCAAATTTTGAAAAATTTAAAAGTTTAGAAATAATAAACCTTTATAATATTTTTGATGAAGACGAACCAAATGGTAATTTATTTGGTTATAGATATGGATTAAGTACATTTGAAAAAATTGGTAAACTTATTAAGAATTCAAAAAATTTAAAAGAAGTTTGGCTACACGGTTTCAAATTTCAAGGTGATATTAGCTTATATTCAAACAGAGTATCCAGGTGTTTAAATGCATTAAATACAAAAAAAAATATATTAATTAATGGAAAAAAAATACAAGAAAATAAAATTAATTTTAAAGATGTAAATTCAATAGAACTCATCAGTAAAGTCGAGGAGTATCATAATTCTAAGATAATTTCTTTTGAAAAAGATAAACTTACTCTTAGTTATTTTTCAATTTTATCGGATGAAAATAAAGATTTCCAAAAAAAAATATTTAAACAAAAGCCTGAGGAAATAATAATAAATCCAACCTATCAATTTGTTAGAAGTGAAATGATGTATGGAGATACATTTAAACCATTTAATAAACACGTTTCTCAAAACAAAAATTTAAAAAGGCTATTTTTTAAATTTGATAACAAAATTGTCGATGATGATTGGGGAGATCTTGCTGGGTCTTGGTCTGAATGGGAGTGCAGAAGTTTTTGTCAGTATATAAATGATCTCCTAATATTAAATAAAAATTTAAAAATTTTCATAGATATTCCCAATCTTAATGAGGAATTAAAAGATCTTGAAAATATCTCAAAATATATCTTGTTGTTTGAGTATTCTATAATTTTAAGTGAGAAAAAAGAGACACGTAACAGATTAATATTTAAGCAATTACTTAATAAAGAAGTTAAACAAATAATTGATAAATACTTATTAGAAGTAGTGGATACTTTAGTTGTAATTGAGGATAATTACGGATGGAACGACTCTACCAGTGTAAGAAATATTGAATTTTTAGATAGGTTTCAGTTTGAAGACGCTAGCCCATTTAAAATTAACATAAATACTAAGTCAATTAATCTTAGTTATGATGGAGAAAAGCCGTATGAAAAAGAAAGTAGATTTTTACAAGAAATGTTTGAGGATGATTTCTGGACTTATTCAGATGCAAAATTTTATCACTTTCTAAATGATAAAATCGAGGGAAATAGCTATGATAAACCAATAATTTTAGTTAAACAAAAATATCTAGATCAATTAAAAACAACAATTTTTAAAAATATTAAACACTACTTTTATTTTGCAAAAGCCGACTATCGCTTTGATGATTATGATAACGTTCTTTACAAAAAATTTTGGAAAGAAAAAGAAATATTCACACTACCTCAATCTATAAAGTTTAAAAATTTGGAAACATTAAATATTATAGGTGGAAGAGATGTAAATTTAAAAAAACTATCTCAAGAAATAGATTTTACAAAAATTAAACAAATAATATTAGAGTCGTGTGTAGGGTCGGTTAGAGACTTTCCATATTGCCCTAATTTAAAGACTTTAATTATTACTGATAGATATTGTGCAAAAGCTAAAAATTATTCTAATTTTAAAAATTTACCTTCTTTAGAACATTTAGAATTCAAAAGCTTATTCAATTATAATGATGGTAGCTCAAGATGGTGTACCACAGAGTTTGATTTTACAGATATTTACAAATTATCGAAATTGAAATTCTTAAAATTAAACCAATTAAATCCCGAATATTTACCACCCTTAAAAACTCTAAAAAATCTAGAAGATCTAAATTTATCTTTTAAACTCATTACTGGCGATATGGGATCTGATGATGGAATAATTAATGAAAATATAAGAGATAAAGATTTTGAGTTTTTAAAAAATTTAAATAATTTAAAATCAATAAGCATTGAATTACCTTTAGATCATTCGAGTGTAAAAGGTGAGCAATTAATTTCCTATATTAATTCAAATATTGAAGTTTTGGACTTAGAAGCTCAATACGATGATGCTGAAATACAACTAGCCTATCAAACTATAAATAAAATTATTAAAAGATTTAAAAATCTTAAAAAAATAAAATTAGAACTTAGCAGAAATAATAACTTCGAGTCTAATGATAAAGAAAAAATAATATATTTTAGAAAAACAGGAGAAAGATGGAAAGAAGGAAATAGCCCAAGACCGTTTATATTGGATTTTAATAATTTCTGTAAATTGAAATATTTAACAGATATTACCTTTAGTCAATTGTACAGAGATGAGATGGGATTTAAAATTAAAAACCCAAGATCAATAACAAAAATGAAAAATATTAAAAAAATAAATATAAAAAAAGAAAAATTTAAAACAGAAGACCTGCAATATATAAGATCTATCACTTTAAATCCTAGAGATAATTTTTTAAAAGAATGTCAGAAAAAAGATAAATCAATTAAAAGTGAATATGATTTAAATGAAAAAGATAAGAAAAAATATGATAAGTTAAATAGAGAAATTAAATTTGATGGTTCAGATTGGAACTGGTCAGGTGATACAATTGACGAAATATTAAAAGAAAGAAAAAAGAAAAAAAGTGAAACAGCAAATTAAGTGTCCACATTGTAATAAATTTTTTCCTCTTGAAGAAAGTTTAAAACAAGAAACTGAAGAATTGAGAAAGAAACTAAGAGCAGAAGAAAAAGAAAAATCTAAGGAAAGGGAAAAAGAACTTGAGGGCAAACTTAATCTTAAACTTGAAAAACAACAGGCAGAGCATGAAAAACAGCTCAAAAAAATAAAAATAGAGGAAGAGAAAAAGATAAAAGATGAAGCAAAAAAACAGGCAGAACAAGATATAAAAAAAATTAAAAAAGAAGCTGAAGATAAAGCTAAAGAAGCAAAGTTAGAGGTAGAGAGAAAAGCTCAAAAAGATAATGCTGTTCTGAAAGAAAAACTTCTTAAGCAGGAATTAGCTCACCAAAAAGATATTGAGAGATTAAGAACCAAAGCAGAAGAAGCAGCACGTGCTGCTAGCCAATCGCCTGTTGAGAGAAAAGGCGAGGTTCAAGAAGATTTATTAGAGGATTATTTAAAGAAAGAATTTCCTTATGATAATTTTGAACCTGTAAAAAAAGGAAAAAGGGGAGCAGATGTAATTCAATTTGTTCAAAATAAAAATAATGACACCGTTGGTAAAATACTACACGAGAGTAAAGATGTCTTAAACTTTGATGAAAAGTGGGTCAGTAAATTATTAGATGATATGACTAACGAGAATGCAACAATTGGCGTTATTTATACTAAGGCTATGCCAAAAAAATCAAATGGTTTAGTTGACGAAAGAGAAGGAGGAAGAATTCTTATTTGTGCAGAACTTCCAATAATTAGGCAGATGGTTTCCATTCATAGAAAACTAATAGAACAAATACAGCAAAATAAACTTAGTAAAGGGGATGCAACTTCAAAGTTACAGAATCTTTATAATTATTTAAACGGAAACGAATTTAAACTTCAATATAGAAAAACAATGAATGGACTTCGTAAAGAAGGATTACAGATAGATAAAGACGAAAGATCATACACAACTCAAATAAAGACTAGAAAATTGAATTTTGAGGATAATAAAAAAAATATAAATTCAATCATCACTTCAATTCTATCTAATAGTGAATTGTCAGATGATTTATTAGATGGCGGAGATGATCCGATGTTGGAATAGTCTCTGTATAGATGTTATCAGTTTCAGGGAGAGATTGGCAAGAAACAAAAATTGATGGTAGAAAAGTCGAAAAATATTCACAAAAATACAATCTATCAAACTTTACCTCTAAATTATTAATCAATAATAATTTTGATGAAGATGAAATCTATTATTTAAATCAGAAACCAGGAATTGATTATACATATAAAAATCTTAAAGATTTTAAATTAGCAGCATCATTAATTGATGAGCATATAGAACAAAATAAAAAAATACTTTTATTTGGTGACTACGATGTTGATGGAGGATGCTCAGTTGCACTACTTGCAAAATACTTGAAATTTAAAGGCGCAGATTTTAATTATTATATTCCAGATCGAATTAAAGATGGTTATGGACCCAATTTAACTTTAATGAGAAAATTCTCAAAAGAAAAAATAAATTTAATTATCTTTGTAGATTGTGGGACAAATTCATTTGATGAAATAAATTTTTTAAATTCAAATGATATTAAATCAATTATTATAGATCATCATAAAATTGACAATTTTAAAGTAAATCCATCAGTGTTTATAAATCCTTTGAAAAGTTCAGATTATAAAAATTATAACTTTTTTTGTTCAACAAATTTGGTTTTTTTTCTTTTAAGATTCATTCTTTTCAAGAATAGAGAAAATAAAAAATTTAATTTAACTAAATATTTAATATATGCAGCTTTGGGGACAATTTGTGATGTTATGCCGTTAAGAGGATTAAATAGATATTTAACCATTGAGGCAATAAATAGTTTTAACTTAAGTGAAGATAATGCATTTTCTCATATTCTAAAATTTAATAAAATTAATAGAAAATTAACAATCGATGACCTTGGTTACTTAATAGGGCCTGTGCTAAATTCAGGTGGTAGATTAGGAAAATCAAAATTAGCAACAAAATTACTTATATCTGAAGATAAAAAAGAGATTGAAAAAATATCTAAGGAATTACTTTATACAAATGAAAAACGTAAAATTATCGAAGAAAGAACGCTTAAAAAAATAGAAGGAAACATTGGTTTAAACAAAAATTATATTTTTCATGTTGAAGAACATATAAGTGAGGGAATTTTAGGTATTATAGCAGCAAGACTAGCTGAAAAATATAATAAGCCAGTTATTTTAGCTACATACTCAGGAAATTTTATAAAAGGGTCAGCAAGGTCGGTTGAGGAGATAGACATTGGGAAAATTTTATTAAATTTAAAACAAAAAAATATTTTAATTAAAGGAGGAGGTCATGCAATGGCGGGAGGATTTTCCTTATTAAAAAAAAATATAAAAAAAGTAGACGAATATCTTCAAAAACAAATCAAAATTAACAAAAATAATAATATTAATAGATATCTATCAAAACATTCTCTTAGTTTATTAAACAATTCATTGCTTCTAGATTTAAGAAAAATCGCTCCATTTGGAAGCAAAAATCCTTCTCCAATACTTTTATTTAATAAGATCAAAATAATAAAAACTAAAATTATTAATAAAAAACATATTTTTTTTGTTGCTAAATCAGGCATTAAATCCTGCGAAGGCATGGCATTTAACTCAGTCGACAGTGAAATAGGGAATATACTTTTGTATTATAAAAGAGAAATATCAATAATTTCAGAACTAAAAGAAAGCACGTATAAAAATAAATCAAAATTGCAACTTATTTTAAAAGATATAATTAATTAATTTAAATTGTGGAAAAATTAAATTTTAACAATTGAATTAATAACAGAATCAATTATATCAATGTAATGCCTACAATTAAAGTAACCGATGAGAATTTTGAGACAGAAGTCATTAAAGCTGCTAAGCCAGTCATAGTTGACTTTTGGGCCGAATGGTGTCGATAACCCCCTGGTCTTTGTACCAGGGGGTTATCGACATTAATTAAAAAGTGGTCCGTGCAAAATGGTGGGTCCAATATTAGAGGAGATCTCTGATGAGATGTCTGATCAGGTTATTATTGCGAAGTTAGACATAGATTCTGAAGTTAACACAGGTACCCGCTATTCGATAAGGGGTATACCTACGATGCTATTGTTTTCAAATGGCGAAGTTAAATCTACGAAAGTTGGAGCGACGCCAAAAAGTGATATCGTCTCTTGGATTAAAGAAAATATTTAATTTAAATTTAATACTTCTCCAATTAGATAAAGAGATCCAATTATAAGAGTTATTGAATTTTCACTTTTTTCATTTGATTTGATTGCATCTTGAATATTATTTGAAAGATTTAAAGTAAATTTTAACTTACTTATTTTATCTTTAAACTCCTCTTTTGAAATTGCCCCTTGTTGATTTGGAATATCAATTAAATTGACTGAATTAACTAAACCTTCAAATGACTTCATAAATTCTTCATGTTCCTTATCTTTCATCATAGCCACAACAAGATTAACTTTTTGATTTTGGTTTTTTATCCAATTAGCAATAACATAAGAACTCGAAATATTATGACCTCCATCAATCACTAGTCTATTATTGCCTGCAATATCTTTTAGTTTTCCTGATTTGATTTCTTGTAACCTTCCTTTTAGATCAATGTTCTGGATTCCTAATTTGATATCTTGATCTTTCACATTGAATATTTTTCTCGATGCTGCAATTGATGTACTTATGTTATAAAGCTGATGATCTCCTAAAATATTTGGTTCTGGAAGTATTAGTTCACCAAGTTCATCTTGATATTGGATAAAGCTATTTTCTGATTTTGAAATATTAAAATTCTTTCCAAAATAATATTTATTTGATGTATTTTGATCTAAAGATACTTCAATTTTTTGTCTTATTTCATCCGACACTTGCTTATTAATAAAAATATTTGAATTCAAAAGCTTAGTAGTTTTTTCATGTATAACCCCATCGATACTTTTATTATCTAACCAATGAAAATGGTCATTATGAATTACACCTAATAACGTCATTAAATTGTCTTTAAAAACATTGGTGCTGTCGTATTGGTGAAAGAGACCAGCTTCGATTATATGAACGTTATCTTTATAATTCTCTGCATATTTTAAAAAGGCACATGTTAGTAGTTCAAACACAGTTGCATTATCCTCGTCTAAAACTTTTTCTATATCTACTAATAATTCAAATAGGTTTTCCTCATTAATTTTGTTATCATTGAATACGAAGCGTTCTGTATAGGATTGAAGGTGAGGTGAGGTGTACATATTGCATTTCAATCCAGCCTGGTTGAGTATAGATTTTAGACTGTAAGACATGCTTGCCTTAGCATTTGTACCTACCACGGTTACTATATTTTTAAGTTTATCCTGAGGATTTCCAAGTTTTTTTAAAAGATTAAATGTTCGACCTAAGGAAAGGTCTAATTTCTTTTTATGATGCTTCTCTAGTTTGGATATTAATTTCTGAAGTTTCATTGGACTGCTCTGAATTTACCCCAGAATCTTTTTTAAGCAATATATTAAGAATATTTGAAATTTTTTCGTTAATATCTTTTCTATGATATACACCATCACACATTCCAGTTTCTAAAAGTCTTTGGGAATCTTGAAAATTTTCTGGGAGTGTCTCACGTGTTTGATTTGCAACAATTGCTTTACCAGCAAAACCGACTAAAGAGGGTTCTGCAAAAGTAATATCAGCAATTGATGGTCCAGCGAAACTAGCAGTTATACCTCCATAACACTTATTGGTATAAACGTTTATGTAGGGCATTCCTGATTTTTTAAAAGTTGCTGCTGCTAGAACTGTTTTACTCATATAGTGCAAAGCAATTAAATTTTGTTGCAAGGCCTGACCACCACCTTCACACCAACCTATCACAGGTGTAGCGTCATCAATTCCCTTTTGAAATGCGTAAACAATTGCTTCTCCAGCTGCAGCGTTTATCGAACCTCCACTAAACCTTGAGTCTATTGCAAATGTAGTAATTTTAATTCCGTTTCTTAATCCTTGAGCAACCATAACCGCACAATGATGACCAGTTACTTTTCTACCTCTTGCTAGTTTCTCTTCATAACCTGGAAAATCTAAAGGATTATCATTCGGTTTAGGGGTATCAATAATTTCATAATTACCCTTAGGAAAAAAATGATCAAACCTTTCTTTAGGCGTAAATGGATAATGTTTACTACAGTCTGGACAAGTATTAAGTGTCTCAGAGTTAAAAATAGTTGAGCGCTGAACTGGTCCCTTGCAACACGATATCCATGGTGACTCAAGTTGCTCTTTTTTTGTTGGAAACTTTTTTTTTAGGTTTTTTTTAATCTTTTCACCAAAATTTAAAGCTTTTGTAATCCAGTTCATAGAATTTTACTTTTTAATTTTTTTACTAGCTTACTTACATTTGTGACAGGATTTTGTCTATGCTTTAAACTCTTGCTAATTTCCTTACAAATAGCACTTCCAACAACTAATCCATCTGCAGATTTTAGTTTACCAATTGTTTTTTCGGTGATTCCAAAACCAATTACAACATTTTTAGAGGGACTAATTTTTTTTACTATTTTATAATTTTCTATTATTTTTTTTGTAGTTACTTTTAGAGCAGAGCCAGTTGTTGATATCATTGAAATCATGTAAACCATTGTATCGGAAACCTTTAAAATCTCTTTCATTCTTTGTTTGCTTGTTGTTGGCGCAATTAATTGAACAAAACAAATTGAGTTTTTTTTACATAATTTGGCAAAATCTTTATTATCTGGATAAGATAAATCTACTACAATTAACCCATCTACACCTACTTCTTTACATTTTTTTATAAATTTAACCTCACCATAATTAAAAATCATTTGGTAATAACCCATAAGTATTATTGGTTTAGAAAAATTATTTTTTTTATACTTTTTAACCATTTGAAATATATTTTTCAGTTTTATTCCATTAGTTAGAGCCCTGTAGGAACTATTTTGTATCTCTTTACCATCAGCAGTTGGACAATTATGAGCAATACCCCATTCTGCAATATCTATATTTTCAGATATAGAATTTAAAATATTTAAGGAATTTTCTTTGTTATTATCACCACATACCGTATACGAAATTAATGCTGGTCTGTTTTGTTTTTTTGCTTCTTTAAAAATATTGTCTATTGAATTTTTCATTCTGGGTAATATCCAATATTTTCAATATAAATTTTTTTGTCCTTGTAACCCTTGCCACAATTATTTACCACTATCACGTCGCTTTTTTTAAGTTTAGGAGCAATACGAATACACTCACTCCAAGCGTGCGCTGGTTCAAGACTTGGTCTCAAGTTTTCTAACTTACTAACAAGCTTGAATGCGTTCAGTGCCTCTTTGTCAGAAGCTAATGTATATCTTGCTCTTTTTGTATCTTTTAGCAAACCATGCAAAGGCGACGAGCCTGGATAATCCAAACCTGCAGACAATGAATGGGTCTCCGCAATTTGACCCTCTTTGTCAGTTAAACAATATTGTGCAGCTCCATGGAGAATAGCAACTTTTGCATTTGTCGCTAGTGGTGCTGCGTATTTTGCTTCAACCCCAATAAGTTCTACATGTTTTTTATCGTAATCTATAAACTCATTCCAAAACCCAAGTGCTGAGCTTCCACCACCGATTACATTAATTAGTTTAAGTTTAGGAATTTCTCCAAACTCTTTTATCAATTGTCTTTTTAACTCTCTTGAAATTTGAGATGTACTCCAAGCACAAATTTTTAAAAAAATATTTGCTCCAATTGCAGATCCAACAGCTAAATGTGTCGTATCACAGTTACTGACGTAATGCCTCATACATTCTGAAACTGCGTCAACTAAGGTTTTTGAACCTGAATCAACTGGCACCACTTCAGCACCTGCCTCTCGCATAAATTTCACATTAGGTGCTTGTCTAGAAATATCTTTCGTACCCATAAAAATTTTTGCAGATAATTTCATCTCTTTTGCTGCAAGAGCTAAATTTTTTCCAAACATTCCAGCCCCTGTATCTCCAGCTATAAATTTTTTACCAGACTCTTTACAAATTAATGCATTTACGGTTGCGTGGTACGCTTTATGCGCATCCCCATTAATTGCAGAAACGTCTTTACACCATATTTGAGCTCCCCCAAGATATTTTGTTAAATTATTGAGTTTGAAAAAGGGAGTTTCACCACCTAAGTAATGTTTAAAGTAAAAGTCTCTTTTCTTTAGAAATTTTTTACTTCTTCTTAATTTTTCAAAAAGTTTAGATAAGTCTTCGATAGGCTTTCGAGCTGTCTCTGCTACAAAATTTCCCCCAAACTTTCCATTACAATAGAATCCAAACTTGTCGTGCTGATCGATTATATTAATTCCTTTTTTAAGTTTCATATTTTTATAGATAAGTTTAACAATCTATCAATTTTACTTATATCTTTTTTTCCATTTTCATCTTCTAATGCACCACTAAGATCAATTATAAAGTTTTTATTTTTAAAACTAGGAATATCATCTATTTGAATATTTCCTGCAATCATTTTATTTAATTCATTTGGTACTTTATTTAGTAGATTATGATCAAAACTTTCAGATTTATGATATCCTTTTGAATCAAATAAAATTATATCTGATATTTTAAGATAATTTTTATATTTAATTACGTCAGCTTCTTCAGAAATTGTAAGAGCAGATATTATTTTTATTTTATATTTTGATTTAATTTCTTCTGTTCTTTCAGGATCTACATCGTATAGTTGATAATAGTCAAAATTTAAATCTTTAATCTTTTCCAAAATCTCATCGTTAGGATTCACAAGGACAGAGACAAAGTTTACCTTCTTTTTATCAACATTAATTAAACTTTGTAATTTGTCATATTTAATAAATCTTTTGCTTTTTTCATAATTTGTAATGAATCCTATCATAAAGGGTTTGTATCTATGATTTAAAATATAGTTTAAAGTTTTAGGATCTGAGATCCCACAAATTTTTAAACCCTTTATCATTTATTTAAGTGCTTAATTAGTTTCTGAATATTATTCTTAATGTTGCCTTTAGTAATATCTCTACCTATTACAAGCCAGTCAGCTCCATTTTTGAAAGCTTCTCTAGGTGATAAAACTCTTTTTTGATCGTCTCTTTCAGAATTTAATCTTATTCCAGGAGTTATAATTTCTTTTTTAAATACTTTTCTTACAATTTTTACTTCTCGAGCACTACATACAACTGCATCTAACTTTGCTTTATGAGCTAATTTTGCTTGTTGGTGCACTACTTTTTTCACATCTTTACTAAATCCAATTTGCCTCAATGCTTCATTATCTAATGATGTTAATATTGTAACACCTATCAGTTTTGTTTTTCCTGAAACCTTTTTTGTTGCTTTTAAAGCATCCAATCCAGAGCTTATGTGTATTGTAATATAATTAAAATTTAAATCTTTAACTGATTTAATTGCTGAGGAACATGTATTTGGTATATCTGCAAATTTATAATCTCCAAATGTAATCTTATTCTTTAAATTAGATATAAATTTTCTTCCATTTTTTGAATTTAAAAGTTCAAGACCAAATTTATAACCAACTTTAATTTTGCTACTTCTTGTTTCTTTAATAATCCTCTTAATTTTTTTTATATCTGTTGTATCGCATGCAACAAATATTTTACTTTTATTCATTTATTTTTTTCGTCCAAAATTTTGATGATTTAAATTTTAATGAATATTTCTCCCTTATATAGACTTTTTCGTTCGTTTTTGGATTTCTAGCAAACCTAGGCTTTTGCAATCTAGCTTCTATTGTAAACACATCTCTTAATTCAACTCTTTCATGTCTTTTTAATGAGTTTTGTACTTCAGATAAAAAAATATCAACTAATTTAGTAAGATCTCTTTTTAAAAAATTAGGATAGTTATTTGATAGTATATTTATTATCTCAGATTTATTTGTAGACAATTATTTACTCATTATCTTTATTTTTTTTCTCGTCCAACTGTTCAGAAAGAGACGAAAAGGGTAAATTTTTTCCACTTAGTGGGCTTGAAAATTTTGAAACAGCCTCTTTGTTTTGAATTTCCTCTAACAACTTGATACTTAAACTTACTTTCCTTTTTTCATAGCTTAGGTCTTGAATCGCGCAATCGATACGCTCCGATCCAACGAACCTTGATGGACGACTATCTTGTGAGGAAACTGCTATGTTAGATTTTTTTATTGAGAACTCCATTTCACATCCTTCTGGCTTAACAGTTAATCCCTTGTTATCTGAAGATATTACTTGGACAGTAATTATATCATTGACTTTTTTATCCTTAAAGAACTCAAACGGATCTTTTTCAAGTTGTTTTATCCCGACCCTTATTTTTTGTTCATCTTTTTTAATTTCTAAAACTTTAACTTTAAGATTGTCTCCTTTCTTAAATTTTTTCAATTCCTCTTCTGGATTACCTAAAAAACTGATGTCGTTCGCGTGGCAAAATCCGTCGATGTCATAATTATCAAGTTTTATATATAATGCATACTCATTCATACTTGATATTACCCCATTAACTTCACTTCCCTCAGGGAAATTCTTAGCAAAAGTTTCATATGGATTTTCTATTGTAAGTTTGTGAGAAATGGCGATACGTCGTTTATCTTTATCTATCTCAGTAATTACACATTGAATCATATCTCCAACCTTAAATAGTTTTTTTGGTGCGATATTTCTTTTAGTCCAGCTCATCTCACTACTATGTAAAAGTGTGCTTAGTCCAGGTTCTAAGGAGCAAAAACATCCATAATCAGTTATTTTTTCAACTTTAACTTTATATTGTTTACCAATTTCATAATTTGAAATATGCTCAAAAGGGTCTGGTGATAGCTGCTTTATAGAACATCCAATTTGTAATTTTTCATTATCAATTGATATCACCTTTAGATCATGCTTTTCTCCAATATTAAATATTTCATCTGGATGATTTACTCTAGAATATGAAATTTCTTGTAAATGAACTAATACATCTATTTCATTATTTACCTCAAAAAAGCATCCAAAAGATGAGTAACCTTTCACGACTGCATCTTTAATAATATCTCCAACCTTAAACTTTTCAATAATTTTAGCCTTATCTTCTCTTTTATTTGAAGAAACAATTTGTCTTCTAGATACGCATGCATTACCTCTTAGCTTATCTAGTTTTATTATTGCAAATTTTTGCTCCACACCAATCAAATGATCTATGCTTTTAAGAGGTTTATCACTTATTTGTGAACCTGGGCAAAACATTAATGAACCAGTATCAATGTGCTCTACAATCACACCTCCTTTACACTTAGATGTTATTTTACCTAAGATTGACTCACTTTTATCGTAAGCTTCTTCTAGTTTAAACCATCCCTTTATTTTTTGGGCTTTAATTGCAGAAACTATAACTTCACCATTTTTATCTTCAATTTTTTCTAAAAGAACGGAGATATTTTCACCGATTGATATTTTATCTTTCATACCAATCATCTTTAATTCATTCACATCTATCACTGGCTCACTCTTAAGACCTGGTATAAATATAAAAACAAACTTATCAGTAATTTTAGTAATTTTTCCCTCTGTTATTTTACCTTCTTCAATTTTATTCTTCGATAGTTGAGAATTAAGCAGATCTTTAAATTGTTTGTTAGCAGGTGAATTTAAGTTTTTATATACTTCCATTAAATTTTAATTTTTCATCAATTATAGCTTTTATTTTAATAAAGCATGCCTTCTTACTTAATTTGGATGTATTAATCAAGATTGAATCTTTGGTTTTTTTTAATGGATTATATTTTCTTTTTTTATCTAAATAATCCCTATTTTTTAAGCTTTTTAGTACTTCTTTATAAGAAATTCTTTTTTTTAACTTTCTAAGCTCAACAAATCTTCTTTTTGCTCTAACCTCTAAGTTAGCGGTTATGTAGAATTTAAACATCGCATCCTTCATTATAACAGACGTTATATCTCTGCCATCCAAAACTGATCCTGAAAATTGTTTTGGCGGATTATATCCACATTCTAATTGGAATTTCTTTATAATTTTTCTGATTTTTATATCCTTAGCTATAATTGATGCGGAAACCGCAACTTTATTTGAAAGTAGTTCTTTATTATTAAGATCTTTAATTTTTAAATTATTAATTTTATTTTTAATTGATTTGTAGTTAAAATTTTTTATATTTTTAATTCTTAAAAGTCCAATGAGGCGATATATTTTCCCTGTATCGAGGTATAATAAATTGTATTCTTTTGCAATATATTTAGATTGAGTACCTGCTCCAGCAGCAGCTGGCGAGTCAATTGCTACAGTAATTATATTTTTTCTTTTTTTCAATTTATTTTTGCTCCCAATTTTTTTATAATTTTAAAAAAATTTGGAAAAGATGTATTTACAGAATCTTTATCTGATAATTTCCATTTACCTCCAAGAGTCAAAGCTGCTATACATGACATCATAAAAACTCTGTGATCTTTTCTAAAGTTATTAATTTCATAAAAATCATTCAATTCAAGGTTTGGGTTCCCATAAATTTTAATGTTATCTTTTTTTCTTATAACTTTTATTCCTATCATTCTTAAAAACTTAATTGCTATATTTAGTCTGGGGCTTTCTTTTTTATTCAATTCAGATAAATTATTAAAAGTTGATACACCTTTTGCTTTTGCTGCAACAAGAAAAATTACTAGAAACTCATCAATTGCTGAGCTATTTAAACTCTTTGGACACTTAATCCCTATAAAATTTTTCTTACTTTTAACTATAATATCTGAAATTGACTCTCCTTTATATTCTCTTTTATTTTTAAAAGTAATATTTGCATTCATTTTATTTAATATTTTAATTAAACCTATTCTACTCTTATTTGTATTTACATTTTTTATAATCAACTTAGATTTTTTTGAAATTAAAGTTAAAACTATAAAAAAAGCCGAGGAACTTATATCTCCAGGCACATAATAATCAAAACCACTAAAATTATTTTGTCCCGTAATTTCGATAAAGTCATAATGTTTTTTTCTCTTAATATTAATTGGTATTTTTAAGTTTTTGAAAAGTAATTCAGTATGATCTCTTGATTTCTTTGCTTTAATTTTTGTTATCCCAGGCGCTTTTAATGATGCAAGCATTATTGCACTTTTACACTGCGCACTACCTAATTTCTCATAATAATTTATAGGACGTAAATATTTTGATCCGATAATTTTAACAGGTAATTTATTATCTTTAGAATTAATATTTACACCAAAGTTTAATAACGGCTTAGTAACTCTTGAAAAATCTCTTTTTCTAAGACTCTTATCTCCTGTTATAGTTACATAATTATCAACATTAACTAAAAGTCCCAAGATTAGTCTTGCAAGTGTCCCAGAATTTCCAGCATCTATTTCAATTTTCTTTTTTGTTAAATATCCATTTAAACCAAAACCTTGTATTTCAATGTAGTTTTTCCTCTTTCTATATTTTATTCCTAGTTTTCTGATTGCTTTTAATGCATTCATTACATCTTCTGACTCTAAAAGATTATAAATTTTTGATAACCCGATGGCTTGGGATGCCATAAGAACACATCTTATTGAAATACTTTTATCTCCACTAACTTCTATTTTTTCGTTAAAGGAATTTATTTTATTATTGATTTGAATATAATTTTTCATTGGTGATTTAACTTATATTAAATTCATCACCAAAATATTGATTTTTTGCGTTTTTATCACTAATAACTTCGTTGGGACTCCCAGATGCAATTATTTTACCATTAGATAAAATTATAGCTCTATCTACACAGTTTAATAAGTCCCTAGCTTGATGGTCACATACAACTACAGAAATTTCCTCTGTTGATTGTAAATTTAATATTACTTCTTGTAACATTTTAATTGTTAAAATATCTAAAGCAGCGAATGGCTCATCCAAAAGAAGTATTTTTGGATCGTTTATTAATGACATTGCGATTACAAGCTTCTTTTTTTGACCTCCTGATAAATGTTTACCCTTAATATTTAAAAGTGCATCAAATTCAAATTGAGATATTAATTTATTTATTTTTTGAACTCTCAATTCTTTCTCTTTTATATGAATTTCAGCAACTAATTTTAAATTATCGATAAGAGATAAATCATGAATTAGACCACCATATTGTGGAACAAGTCCTAATTTAAATTTAGTAAATCTCTCATTTATTGGTAAGTTTGTACAATTTATTCCATCGATAATTACTTCGCCATAATTTGGACTCTTCAGACCAGTTATTAGATTAAAAATAGTTGACTTTCCAACCCCATTAGGACCCAACATTCCAAGTATTTCTTGTCTATTTATTTTTAAATTAAGATTATCTAAAATTTGTCTTTTATTATAAAGTACAGATATATTTTTTAATTCAACAATAGTTTCGTCACCTTTATAACTCTTAATCCTAAATTTTTTTATTAAGCCCATTATTTTGTAAATATTTTAATTTTTTCTTTAGAATTTATTTTTATATCTTTTGTTAGAGTATCCAATATTATAATTTGCGCTTTCATCAGAGAATTATTATCTTTTACTAAAACATTGCCATAAGCAACAGCAATATTATCACTAATATTTAAATCCAAATTATCACAGAAAATAGTTTTTCCGTCATATCTTACTTCTACGTCGTTATAAAATTTGGAATTTTGATTATTATAATTATACATAGCAAATTTTGATATTATATTGATATCTGATCTAACTTTTGAACTAACATTTCCTTTAACATCTTCTAAGTCTAATATATTACTGTTATCAAGGTTTGTTTTTCCATATTTTGAAAATATTTTAAAAGTATCTCCATTTTTATTTGATGTTATATACTCAATTTCTTTAGTTAGATTATCAATTTTATTTTTTGATATATTCTCCATTAAATTTGTATTTTTTTCTAAATCCACTTTTATACTCGCTTTATCTTGAAGAATAATATTATCTGTATTGTTCTTATCCAAATTTGAATTACTAGTTTGAACATTGTTACTATCACTTTCTTCTAAAGGTTTTTCTTCCAACGATATATTTTGTTCTTGATTTTTATAAACCAACTCTCCAATTTCCTTTTCTAGAACAATTTGATTTTTCAATGGTCCAGAGTAAAAATACATGTAATAAATACTACCTAAAATTATAAAAATTAGTAACAGCAATATTAATTGCAACAAAGATTTTATAGACATTAATTTATATTAGATTTCAAAATATCGTGCATATGCACAATTCCTACTGTTTTCTTTATTTTTTTATTTTTATGAACAAATAAAGATGTAATTTTTTTTGAATTCATTAGAGATAATGCTTTTGCTGCTAATGTATCAACCTCAACACTCATTGGATTTTTTTTCATCACTTTTCGTATTCTTAATTCTTCAAAATTTTTATATTTTTGAGCAATTCTCTTAATGTCACCATCAGTCACAATTCCACATGTATCACCATTTTTTTTTTTGATTATAATTAGTCCTAATTTTTTATTGTTAATTATTTTAAGAGCCTCTTTCATTATTGCACTATCTTTTACAATTGGTAATTTTTTTCCAGTTATCATCAGGTCACCTACTGTTTTTAATTTAATAGATAAAGTCCCACTCGGATGGAACTTCTTAAAATCAAGTTTAGAAAATTTCTTAAATTTCATACAAGCCATTGCAATTGCATCACCTAGGGCAAGTTGACAAGTTGTAGATGAAGTTGGTACAATGTTTTCTGGTCCTGCTTCTTTAATTGATGGCATTAAAAAAACATATTCAGAGTTTCTGTAAAGTAGTGAATCTCTTTTTGATGTAATGCCAATTAATTTTATGTTTTTATTTCTTGAAACATATTGAATAATATTTTTTAATTCTTCACTTTGTCCACTATTACTAATTAATATAACTAAATCGTTAGAAGTTATTTGCCCCATATCACCATGGCTTGCACTAGAGGCATCTAGATAAAAAGAGGGTGTGCCAGTAGATGAAAATGTTGCAGCCCATTTTCTAGCTATTATTCCACTTTTACCAACTCCAGATATGATGATTTTACCATTTTTACATTTTAGAATTTCTTTTACTAAATTACGAAAAGATTTATCAATTTTTTTCCTTAGATTCTTTAATGCATTTATTTCATTTTGTAATACATCTTTCGCAATCAACTCTGTTTTTTTATCTTTCATTAGTGAGACCATATATCTGAGGAAAAAGATGCCAAATCCAAATTTACTCTTGAATGAATAAATTTTATCGTATCAGTATATAAATTAAATCTTTTCTCCCTTATTAAAATTTTTTCCAGACTTCCAAAAATCTTATGCAAATAAATCACATCATTAGCGCAATACTTAAGTTGTTTTTCAGAAAGGTCTCCACCAAAATCTGATGATTGCATGCTTTTACTTATGTCATTGCCAGTAAATTCTTTGATTAAATCTTTTAGTCCATGTTTATCACTATAACTTCTAGCAAGTTTACTCATTATTTTTGTACAATGAACATTTTCAACTTTTACATTCAAATATTTTTTTATAAATAGCAGATCAGCTCTAGCAAAATGAAATATTTTTGAAATATTTGTGTTTTCAAGAATTTTTTTTAAATTTGGAGCATTATAATTATCTCTATTTAATTGAATTATATGTGCATCATTTTTACCTGAAGAAATTTGGACCAGACATAGATTATCTCTTTCAACATTTAGCCCCATAAACTCACAATCTATAGCAATATTGTCACCTAAAGATAATTGATCTGGCAAATCTTCCTTGTGTAATTTAATATCAATATTCATTTGAGAGAATATATATATGAAACAAAAAGAAATTCTACTTTTCGGTGCTACGGGCCAGATTGGCAGAAATTTGATCAGAAAGTTAACTAAAAATAACTATAAAGTCACTGCTGTAACAAGAAACATTCATCGAGCGGGATATAAATTAAAGACCCAAGCTAACCCTGGTTACCTAAATTTAGTAGAATTAAAACGTTTTGATGTAAATAAAATAGAAGAATTAATAAAAAACTGTTCCATATGTATAAATTTGATTGGCATTTTATACGAAAAAAAAAATCAAAATTTTAAAATGATCCATTCAGATTTACCAAGTCTATTATCAATTAAAGCAAATGAATTTAAAATTGAAAAATTTATTCATATCTCAGCTTTAGGAATAGAAAAGGCTTATGACAGTAATTATGCAAAAAGTAAATTAGAGGGCGAAAAAAGAATATTAAAAAACTTTAACAATTCAATAATTCTTAAGCCGTCTATTGTTTATTCAGTAGATGATAATTTTACCACGAATTTTATGACATTGTTATCTAGACTTCCGGTAATGCCTATTTATTATAACGGTAGAACAAAATTTAGTCCTATACATGTATTAGATCTTGTGGAAATTTTATTTCAATTAATAAACGGAAAAAATCAAAAATTAGTATTAGAATGCTTAGGTCCAGAGGTAATTACATTTAAAGAAATTTTAAATAAATTATTAAATTCAATTAATAAAAAAAGGTTATTGTTGCCCCTTCCTTTGCCTATTGCATCGCTGTCTGCCAAAATTCTACAAATATTACCTAAACCTTTGTTAACAGAAGATCAATTAAAATTATTGAAATATGATAACACAAAATCTGGTTTGTATGATACGAATTTTGATATCGGAATTAAAGCTGATAGAATATTTGATGTTGAATTAGAAAAATATAGTTTTAATTGGAGAAGTGGTGGTCAATTTTCCAAAAATAATAAATTAGGACAAACAAAATGATGACATATATTGTAATTGGAATTTGCGTTATTTTGTTAGCACTTGTGGTTTTTATATCTGCAAAACCAATTAGTATGGGTATAGAAGCTAGAAGAAATGTTAATCTAAAAAGTTCTGATGAAAATAATAAACAAAATATAAATTTAGATTCTAACGATAGTAGTATAACAGATGAATTATTAAAACTTAATGAACTTAAAAAGGATGGCGTGTTAACTCAAGAAGAGTATGAACAAGCAAAAAAAAAATTACTGACTTAAGCTGACTTGATTTTTTTCTCTATAAATTTTGGAACATCTTCATCTTTTTCTATAATATCCTCTTTTTTACCTTTTGGCTGGAACACAATCATTAAATGCAATGGGCAATATGAAAACTTTTCAACATTTTTTCTTCCACAAAAGCTTGAATTTTTTTCATCAGGATTACCTTCCATATATTTACAAGTATTTTCTGTTAACTCTTCTAGGGATAAATTTTTTGCTTCCTCAAAATTATTATCCAAAAGAAGAGATTTAAACTTACTTCTCCTTCCCTTATACTTTATTTGATTATTTTGATTTTTTGTATTTTCTTTAAATTGTTGTCCTGAAGATCTAGCTTTTATTTTTGATGAAAGATTTAATCTGTGTGCTTTACCAATAACTGCATTTCTTGAGACACCACCAATTATTTCAGCAATTTGACTAGCTGTTTGTCCTTTACCCCAAAGATCTTTCAATTTATTTACTTTATCGTCTGTCCAACTCATAAATACTATATTTAGTATGTTAAATTACTAAAATAACATCATCTTGCACATCTGGATAATAAAACAAGCATTATTTAAAAATTTTCAACAGTTATGTTTTATTATAACTAGAGGTTGAAATTATAACTGTGAAATAAAGAAAAAAAAATTATAAAGAAATATGAGCTCACTTGCACCTAATTATAAAAGAAAAAATTTATCATTTGTTAAGGGAAAGGGAAGTTTTCTATTTGGTGATGATGGAAAAAAATATCTAGATTTTGTTCAAGGCATTGCTGTAAATTCTCTAGGACATACAAATAAAAAGCTTGTTAATGCAATCAGCAAACAATCAAAAAAATTATGGCATGTTTCTAATGCATTTAAAATTCCTGAAGGTGAAAAATTAGCAAAAAAATTAACTAGAAGAACTTTTGCGGACTCCATAATTTTTCAAAATAGTGGTGCTGAAGCCACAGAAGCTGCAATTAAGGTTGCTAGAAGATATTTTTATTCGATTGGAAAACCAAACAAAACGAGGATAATTTGCATTAAAAATTCATTTCATGGAAGAACGATTGCTGCAATTCATGCCAGTGGTTCAAAAAAGATGACTCTGGGATTTGGACCTAAGGTACCTGGGTTTGATCATTTTGAATTTGGAAATCATAAAAAATTAAAAAGACTAATTAATAAAAATACTGCCGCAATTATGATTGAAACAGTTATGGGAGAAGGGGGAATCAAAGTGGTTCCAGCTTGGTGTTTAAGAGAATTAAGGAAAATTTGTGATAAAAAAGATATTCTATTGATACTTGATGAAGTTCAATGTGGTATTGGAAGGTCAGGAAAATTTTTTGCTTTTGAACACTCAAAAGTTAAACCTGATATAGTGCCCATAGCAAAAGGAATTGGAGGTGGCTTTCCCATTGGTGCAGTCCTAATGACAAAGAAAGTTGGAAAAGCTATGGTACCTGGGACGCATGGTTCAACATTTGGTGGAAATCCTCTTGCAATGGCAGTAGGTAACGCTGTTTTAGATCAAATAAATAAGAATTTATTAATGAATGTAAACAAAATGTCGAAATATTTTATTCATGAACTTAATAAAATAAAAATAAAATATCCCAAGATAATTAAAGAAGTCAGAGGAGTAGGACTATTAATTGGTTTACAACTTTTCAAAGACCAAACTGAATTTATAAAAAAATTAATGGAAAATAAATTATTGACTATCAGAGCAGCTGAAAATGTCATAAGAATTTTACCTCCATTAAATGTAACAAAAAGAGAAATTGATATAGCTTTAAAAATTATTAGCAAAGTTTGTAATAAAATAAAATGAACCACTTTATAAATTTAAAAGATATTCCAAGTAAGGATCTTAGAAAAATAATTGTTGATGCAAAACAAAGAAAAAAGCAAAGAAAAAAATTAAATACTTTGGAACCAGACAAAGGATCACCTCTTAGAGGTAAAATGCTAGTACAAATGTTTGAAAAAGCTAGTTCAAGAACAAGAATAAGTTTTTATTTAGCCATTAAACAGCTTGGAGGTGGAACATTGACACTTAGATCCAACGAACTTCATCTTGGACAAGGTGGTGAGACGATTGCTGATACCGCTAAAATACTATCTACATATGGCGATGGTTTCATGTTGAGAACTGATGATGATAAGAAAATCGAAGATTTTCAAAAGCATTTAACTATACCAATAATAAATGGTTTAAGTCCATCATCTCATCCGACTCAAGTATTATCAGATATTTTTACTGTTGAGGAAATAAAAAAAAAACCAATATCAAAATTAAAAATTTGTTGGATTGGAGATTCCAATAATGTTTTAGACAGTTTAATCGCAGCATCTGTTAAGTTTTCTTTTAAATTAAATATTGGATGTCCAAAAAAATTTGCACCAGGTAAGAAGGTTAAAGATTGGGTAAGAAAAAATAATAAAAAAATATTTATTTATAACGATCCAAAAAAAGCAGCTTTGGGTGCGGATGTAATTTTTTCTGATAAAGTAATATCTCTAAATGATAAAGTTAACAAAAAAAGAAAAAAACAACAGTTTCAAAAATTTAAAATTAAAAAAGAGATATTTGATTATGCAAAAAAAAATTGTATTTTTTTGCATTGCTTGCCAAGAGGAGATGAGGTTGAGGAGGATGTGTTTCTTGGAAAAAATTCTCATGTGTGGCAACAGGCGTTAAACAGAGTTCATGTTCAAAAAAGTATTCTATTGTATTGTTTTGGAAAACTAAGGTAGAGGTAGTGGATTATCTGAATTTTGGTTAAGATATAAAATAACTGACGCTCTGTCCTTTTCTTTTCTTAACCCAGCAAATGCCATTTTAGTTCCCTTAATATATCTTTGAGGTTTTTTTAAATAACCATTCATCTCTTCAAATGTCCAATCTTTGTCATATGCTGCCATTGCTTTTGAATATTTATAGTCTTGTTTTGATGCAACTTTTCTTCCTATTACACCATACAATGCTGGTCCGATTTTATTTTCTCCACCTTTATTTACTAAATGGCAAGCAGAACATTTTTTGAAAACTTTCTCTCCATGAGAAACATCTCCTAAAGCAAGTAACGCAGAAATATCAACTTTCTCCTCAATTTTTTCTGAAGTTGAGCTTGAAATTTGACTGTCTTCCTGAATATCTACTTTGTAAGCTGATTTTTCTGGTTTATCTACATGGAAAGCGATGTCTGAAATCTTTCCAATTCCAATTACAAGTAGTGCAATAAGAAGTACAGCCGCAATAACTTTGTTTATTTCAAATGAATCCATTATTTCTTTTTATTATGGTCGTATAACATGTTAAACAAAATTTATACGAAATTTAATTTATAAATTTGCGTCTCAAAGACGCATAAAATATGAATATATGAGTAATTCAATTATAATAATCCCATCAAGATTAGCAGCAACAAGACTCCCTCAAAAGCCATTGATAAAAATTAATAATAAAACTCTAATTATGCATGTATATGAAAAAGCTGTACAAAGCCAAATTGGAGAGGTTTATGTTGCAACATGTGACGAGGAAATTGCCTCAGAAGTAAGAAAAAATGGAGGTAAATTCATAATGACAGATATAAATCATACAACGGGGACGGATAGAGTATTTGAAGCCTCTCAAAAATTAAATTTAAAAGATATAGATTTTATTATGAACATCCAAGGCGATGAACCAATGATCAATCCTTTAGATATTAAAAATTTAAACAAGCTATCAAAGGAAAAAAGCTTAAATATTTCAACATTAGCATACAACATTGAGAAAAATGAAGATTATGACAATGAAAATATTGTAAAAGTTATTACAAAAAACAAAATATCTGATAACTCAATATCAGAAGCTTTAAATTTTCATCGAGTAATTAAAGAAGACAGTTATGACAATATATACCAGCATTTTGGGATATACTTATTTAAGTATTCAGCTTTAAAAAAGTTTGTTAATTTAAAAAAAAGTAAAAATGAAATCAAAGAAAGACTGGAACAACTGAGAGCAATCGATAATAATATGAAAATCGACGTGCTATTGGCAAATTATTTTTCCTCTGGAATTGATACTAAAAAAGATCTAGAAGAATACATAAATTTATTGAATAAATAACAATATGAAAATTGTTTACCAAGGAATTGCTGGAAGTTATAGTGAAAGTTGTGCAAAACATATGTTTCCGAATATAGAGACTATTCCTTGCAAAACTTTTGATGAATGTTTTGAAAAAGCACATGAAGATAGCAACATTAGAGCAATCATACCAGAGTCCAACAAAACTACAGGAAACATTGGAGTAGAATATTTAATTTTTAAACATAGGTTAAATATTTATGAGGAATTTTTTTTTCCAATTAATCATAATTTAATTGGTATAAAAGGATCAAAATTAATAGACATTAAAAATGTTTATTCCCATGCTCAAGCCTTAAGTCAAGCTTCAGAATTTATTAAAAAAAATAAACTTTCTGCCAATGTTAGAGCTGATACTGCAGGATCTGCAAAATATATTTCAGAAGAAAAAGATAAAACAAAAGGTGCAATTGCATCAAAATTAAGTGCTAAAATTTATGATTTAGAAATTTTACAAGAAAATATTCAGGATGTTAATGATAACTACACAAGATTTCTGATAATGGGTAAAGATATAATTCAGCCAGAAATTGATAAAAATAATTTCATTACATCACTATTATTTAAACTTAGAGAGAGGCCGGCAGCTTTGTATTCTGCTTTGTCCGGTTTTGCTATTAATGGAGTTAATATGACGAAACTTCAAAGTTTCCCAGAAAAAAATTCATTTTCGTCATTCTTTTTCTTATGTGATATTGATGGACATTTGGATGATAAAAAAATAAAAAATTCACTAGAAGAGCTTGCTTTCCACTGCGAAGATATGCACGTCCTAGGTGTTTACAAAGCACATGAATTTAGAGAAAAAAAATAATTAACTTTATTGTAGATTAGAAAAAATTATTGTTATAATACATTTGGAGGCCTTCCAGGTGGGATTACCATGAACTCCCCCAGACTTGAAAAAGAGCAAGGGTAATGAGTTTTTTCCAGGTTGGTTGGTCTCCTATTATGACAATAAAATCTCAAGTTCTGGCATTAAAATATAGACCTCAAACATTTAAAGATTTGTTAGGGCATGAGGAAATTGCAACTACAATTTATAATTCTATTAAAAATAATAGTTCAGCTAATGCTTTTTTGTTTACGGGTATTAGGGGAATTGGAAAGACCACATTTGCAAGAATTGTAGCTAAAGCATTGAACTGTGAGCAAGCACTTGAAGAGATGTGTGAAAAGAAATGCAGCCATTGTGAACCTATAGCAAATTCAAATCATATTGATGTTCTTGAAATGGATGCAGCAAGCAAAACAGGAGTAGATGATGTAAGGGAGCTAATAGAATTTTCTAGATATCCACCATCAGTAGCAAAATTTAAAATTTTTATTATCGATGAAGTGCACATGTTAAGCAAACAAGCATTTAATGCATTGCTTAAAACATTGGAAGAACCTCCAAAATATTTAAAATTTATTTTTGCGACAACCGAAGTAAAAAAAATCCCAATTACTGTGATATCTAGGTGCCAAAGATATGATTTATCCAGAGTTAAGTCTGAAGAATTATTTAATTATTTAAAAAATATAACATTAAAAGAAAAAAAAAATGTTGAAGATAATGCAATTAAATTAATAGTGAAATTATCAGAGGGATCTGTAAGAGATGCATTATCTTTACTTGATAGAGCAACTATTTCTATAAATGAAAATCGTTTGACATTTAAAGATGCTCAAAAAATATTTGGCTATGTAAATAGAAGTTCATATATAGATTTATTAGAAATAATCTTTTCAGGTGATCAAGAAAAAATAATTGATCATTATAGAAAACTGTATAATTCAGGTATTGAACCAAATCTATTCTTAAATGATTTCCTAGAAATTCTATATTATATCAAAAATATATCTCATATAGAAAATGAAGGAAACAATTTTACATTAAATGATAATGATCACAAAAAAATAACTTCTTTATCAAAAGCAATTAAGACAAATGACATATTATTATTTTGGGAATTTACTTTAAAAACTTTAAAAGAAATTAATATAGTCGCTAACCCAAATTTGTTAATTGAGATGTTTCTTATCCAGTTAGCTTATTTAAAAAAAAAAAAAGTAATAGAAAATAATAAGCAAAATAAACTAAGTAACGATTTAATAAAAAATGTAGATTTGAAAAATACTAGAATCAAAGAGCCAATTAATCAGATTAAAAATATTAAACAAGAAGAAGAAAAAATTGAAAGAAAAAAAACTATTGAGATCAAAAATTTTGAAGATTTGATTGAAATATGCCTTGAAAAAAAAGAAATGAAACTAAAATACGAATTAGAAAATAATGTAAACTTAGTATCTTTTTCAAACATGAATATCGAAATTTCTATTAATGATAAACTAAATAAAAATTTCATAAAAGAGTTATCTGAAAAATTATATGACTGGACTAAAAAACGATGGTTTATTTCTTTTTCAAAAGAAAAAGGTGAAATGAGTGAAAAAGAGAAAAAACACAACCTAAAAAAAAAAAATATTACAGAGTATAAAAGTTCAAGCGAATATAACAATTTGTTAAAAGTATTTCCTGATATTGAATTAACCGACATTGAAAAAAAAGATGACTGATTTTAATAAAATTCTTGAAAAAGCAAAAGAGATAGAAAAAAAAATGAAAGAAAGTCAGGAGAGCCTTAAAAAAATTGAGGTTAATGGTGTTTCTGGAGGAGATGTGGTTAAAATTACGCTTAACGGAGATGGAGAGATGACTAAAATTTTATTAAGCGATAAAGTACTGAAAGAAGATAAAGAGATAATTCAGGATTTAATCACTGCCGCACATAATGATGCTAAAAATAAATTAAAATCAAAAACTTCCGAAGAAATATCTAAAGCGACTAGTGGATTAGGTGTGCCTGGATTTAAATGGCCTTTATAGTTAAATGCAAAATCTTCCTGAAATAGATAATTTAATTAAACTAATATCTAAATTACCAGGTCTTGGACCAAAGTCTGCAAAAAGAATAATTTTAAAAATGATCAATAATCGTCAAGAAATATTAAGACCTTTGGCTAATAATCTGAGTGATGTGTTTAAAAATATTGAACGCTGTAAAATTTGTGGAACATTAAAATCTAATAATAATCTCTGCAATAATTGCGAAGACAAAAATAAAAAATTTAGCAAAATATGTGTTGTTGAAAACATTTCGGATCAATGGGCAATAGAAAGCTCATCTATTTATCAAGGCTACTATCATATTTTAGGAGGTACGATCTCTGATAGCACTAACGGAAATAATAGAGAAAATTTGCTTATTAATTCTCTGATAGAAAGAATAAAAAATGATAATATTGATGAAGTAATTTTAGCAACTAGTGCTACCGTTGAAGGACAAACTACCGCTTTTTATATTCAGGACAGCTTGAAGAATATAAATGTAAAAATATCGAAATTAGCTCAAGGTTTGCCAGTTGGTGGAGAAATCGAAACGTCAGATGACGGAACACTTATATCTGCTTTTAAAAATAGAAAAGATTTATAAATTAATAATTAACTTTTTTTAATTAACCTATTTAAATGCAGTAAAGGTTCGGTATAACCTGATGGTTGTGACTTGCCATGGAAAATCAATTCACATGCTGCCTTAAAAGATATTGATTTGTCGTAATTTGGAGACATGTTTTGATATTCTGGATCTCCTTCATTTTGTTTATCAACTATTTTTGCCATTTTCTTAAGAATTTCTAAAACCTGTCTATTTGAGCAAATACCATGATGTAGCCAGTTAGCTATATGTTGTGAAGATATTCTTAGTGTTGCTCTATCCTCCATTAGTCCAACATTATTTATATCTGGAACTTTAGAGCACCCTATCCCTTGATCTACCCATCTAACAACATATCCTAATATTGTTTGAGCTGAGTTACATAACTCATTATTTATTTCTTCTTTGCTCCAATTAGGTCTATCTGCAATTGGTATAGTTAATAAATTATCAATGTAATTAATTTTATTTTCGTTTAATTTTTTGTGCTTTTCAAAAATATTTAACTTATGGTAATGCATTGCATGTAAAGAAGCTGCTGTGGGAGATGGTACCCATGCACAATTCGCACCGGCTTCAAGATGTGACATTTTTTGATCTATCATGTCTTTCATTTTATCTGGCATAGCCCACATACCTTTACCTATTTGTGCAACACCTGAAAATCCACATTTTAAACCAACATCAACATTGTTATCTTCATAAGCAGCTATCCACTTTGATTTTTTCATGTCACCTTTTTTTATCATTGGACCTGCTTCCATTGATGTATGCATTTCATCTCCGGTTCTGTCTAAAAAACCTGTATTAATGAAAAAAACCCTACTTTTTAATGTTCTGATACATTCTTTTAAGTTTACAGATGTTCTTCTCTCTTCATCCATAATACCGCATTTAATTGTATTCTTTTCAAGTTTTAATACTTCTTCAACTCTTGTGAATATTTTATCTGTAAAAGCAGTCTCATCAGGTCCATGCATTTTCGGTTTTACAATATATATAGATCCAGTTCTTGAGTTACCTTTTCTTTTTAAATCATGAATTGCTGCAGCTGTTGTAATAAATGCATCCATGATACCTTCTGGGACTTCAGAACCATCTTCTAAAATAATTGCAGAATTAGTCATTAGATGACCAACATTCCTAATTAAAAGCAAGCTTCTACCATGTAATTTTTCTTTTTTATTATCTTTTGAAATATAACTTCTATCTGGATTTAGTTTTCTTTCAAAAGTTTTTCCATCCTTTTCGAAGACAGATTTTAGAGTTCCTCTCATCAAACCCAACCAATTTCTGTAACATAATATTTTATCTTCTGAATCTACTGCTGCAACACTATCTTCGTTATCACATATTGTAGATATTGCAGATTCTATAATTATGTCACTTATTCCCGCAGCATCTTGGACAGCACTAAATGCTTTTGGGTTAATTATTATCTCAATTTTTAAATTATTATTTTCTAAAATTATTGTTGTTGGATTATTAGGTTCTCCTCTGTATCCAATAAATTTATTTTTATCTACAAGCTCAAACTCTTTATCATCTTTTAAAATTTTCAAGTCACTTCCCTTTATTTTAAATCCATTTATATCTTTCCAATGAATTTTATTGATAGAGAAGTGGTCATTTAGAAATTCACGTGCATATTTTATTACTTCTTGTCCTCTTAGAGGATCATACTTTTGACTTCCAGTTTCTTCTGACTCAATTAAATCTGTTCCATATAAACTATCGTAAAGACTTACCCATCTAGCATTAGCAGCATTTAATGTATATCTAGAGTTCATTATAGGAACTACAAGTTGAGGACCTGCAATGCTTGAAATTTCACTATCAAGCTTTTTGGTATCTATTTTAAAATCATTCCCTTCTTCTTTTAAATATCCAATTTCTTTTAAAAAATTCTTATACTCTTGATGATTAAATTCTCCATTTCTGTTTTTTTTTAACCATAAATCAATTTCAGATTGAAGAGTTTCACGAACTTCTAATAACTTTTTATTGATTGGCGCAAGTTCATTAATACTTTTATCAAATCCATCCCAGAAATCTTTTTCATTAACATCTAATCCTATAAGAAGTTCATTTTTTACAAAATCAGCCAAATTCTTAGAAACAGATAAAGTATTTATTTTAATAAATGAATCACCCATAATTTTTTAAATTTAGAAATCGTTGTATATGACAATCAATAAATTATGTCATTACTTTATTTAAAAAAATGTTATTTTTCATCCGAAAAGAATATAATTTTTGTAATTTGATCATTTTATCGCCAAAAAATTATATATAATAAAGCAATGAAAAATTATTTAAATTTTGAGACTGATATAAAAAACTTAGAAACAGAATTAGATAAATTAAAAGATCCCTATAATCAAGACGGCATTTCAGAAGTTGATACAACTAAAATAACGGATTTACAAAATGAAATAGATAAAAAACTTAACGATGTATATTCAAATCTAGATGCATGGCAGACAACATTGGTTGCAAGACACGAGGATAGGCCTAAATCAAAATTTTTTATTGATAATTTATTTGATGAATTTATTTCACTTTCTGGGGATAGATTTTATGGAGAGGATAAGTCTGTAATATGTGGTTTTGGTAAATTTAATTCTAAGTCAGTTTTAGTAATAGGACAGGAAAAGGGTGAAAATTTAGATACAAGGATCGAGAGAAATTTTGGAATGATGAGACCAGAAGGTTACAGAAAAACAATAAGGTTAATGAATTTAGCTAATAAATTCAAAATACCGATTATTAATTTTGTTGATACTCCCGGTGCTTACCCAGGTGTTGGTGCTGAAGAAAGAGGACAAGCGGAAGCAATTGCAAAGTCTATTGAATGTTCTATGCAACTGACTGTTCCAACTTTATCTATAATTATAGGAGAAGGAGGCTCTGGGGGTGCTATTGCATTAGCTTCTTCAAGTAAAGTGTTGATGTTAGAGAATGCAATTTATTCAGTAATATCTCCAGAGGGATGTGCAACCATACTTTGGCGAGATCCAACAAAGACTTTAGAAGCTGCGAAAGCAATGAAACTTTCAGCGAAAGATCTTTTAAAACTAGAAATTATAGATGAGATAATACCCGAACCTTTGGGTGGTGCGCATCGAGATAAGGATCTTATTTTAGATAATGTACGTAATGCTATTGATAGAAACTTAAGTAAATTTCTAACGTTAAATGAGGAAGAAATATTAAATCAAAGAAAGAATAAGTTTTTAGACATTGGAAGGAATAAAGGTTTCACCACTAATGCAACGCATCAAGATAAACTTACTATTAAAAATAATCTCTTTCAAAATTTGATTTTAAAAATTAAATCTAATAAAAAATTATTTATTTCAACTACATCAATTCTTCTATTATTAATTTTATTAACAGTGATTTTTTAATTTATAAGGCACCGCAGCAGTGTTTATATTTTTTTCCTGATCCACACGGGCAAGGTTCATTTCTTCCAATTTTACTTTTTGCAATTGATTTTAAATTTTCTTTCACTTTGTTTTGAGAATTATCTTCCTCTTCTTTTTGTATTATTTTTAAATTTAAAAGCATTGTGACAAGATCAGTTTTTAATTTTCCCAGTAAATTTTCAAATAATAGAAAAGCTTCTTTTTTGTATTCCACTAAAGGATCTCTTTGTCCATAAGATCTTAAACCAATTACTTGTCTTAATTGCTCTAGGTATTGAATATGTGATTTCCAATTTTGATCTATAATTTGTACCAATATTCTTTTTTCAATTTCTTTTCCTTGTTCAATGCCTAATAAATTATTTCTTTCATCTCTGTTATTTATAAATTTATCCTTTATTTTTTTTTCCATTGATTTTAGATCTGAGTTTAAAATTTCACCCAACTCATCATCAGTTATTGATTTACCTAAAGTTTGCTTTAAAGCTTTTGGAAATTCTTTAGAATTAGGAGATTTTTCATGTAATATTTTTTGTCTTTTTAAATTTTCTAAAACTTCTTCTAGGAAAATATCTGAATAATTCTCATCTTTTTTACCATCTATTACATTTTTTCGTTGTTCAAAGATTACATGTCTTTGGTCATTAAGAACATTATCAAATTTAATAAGCGTTTTTCTTATATCAAAGTTTCTTGCCTCAACTTTTTGTTGGGCTCTTTCAATCGCTTTATTTATCCAAGGATGATCAATGCTTTCACCATCTTTTAGACCAAGCTTTTCTAGCATTGAATTCATGGTTTCTGAGCCAAACAATCTCATCAAGTCATCTTCTAAACTTACAAAAAATATTGAACTTCCTTCATCTCCCTGTCTTCCAGATCGTCCTCTTGCTTGATTGTCAACTCTTCTACTTTCCATTCTTTCTGTTCCAATAACAAATAACCCCCCCCTTTTTTTTACATCCTCTTTTTCAGATTGATCTTGTCCACCTAACTTAATATCAACACCTCTTCCAGATATACTTGTTGTAATAATAACTGAATTTGTTTTGCCGGCATTTGCAATAATTTCTGCTTCTTTCTCATGATTTTTAGCATTTAAAACAATATGTTTAATTTTCTCTTTTTCTAACAAATTCGAGTAATGTTCAGATTTATTTATGCTAGATGTGAAAACCAACAGTGGTTGTCCAATTTCATTACATTCTTTTATTTTTTGAATGATTGCATTGTCTTTTTCTAAACCTGTTCTAAAGATTTGGTCATTAAGATCGTTTCTTATCATTTCTTTATTGGTAGGTATCTGTAAAACAGGCAAGTTATAAATTTCAAAAAATTCTGCAGACTCTGTTTGCGCCGTTCCTGTACAACCTGCTAGTTTATCGTACAACTTAAAAAAATTTTGATAGGTTATTGATGCCAGTGTTTGGTTTTCAGCTTTAACTTCTATTTTTTCTTTAGCCTCTAAACTCTGATGAAGTCCATCACCAAATCTTCTACCTGGCAGTTGCCTACCTGTTTGCTCGTCAATTATAATTATTTCGTTATCTTTAACTATATAATCTCGTCCATTCTCAAATAAATAATTTGCCCTTAATGCTTGATTTACATGATGAACTAAATGTAAATTTTCTGGGTCATAAAAATTGTTATTTTTTAAAATACCAGCATCAGAAAATATTTTTTCAACATTATCTATCCCTTCATTTGTTAAGAGTATATTTTTTTCTTTTTCATCTAAGTCAAAGTCTGTTTGTTTCAAATTTTTAATTAATTTATCTACAGCAATATATTGCATAGTTTTATCTTCTGCTGCTCCAGAAATAACTAAAGGAGTTCTTGCCTCATCTATTAAACAGGAGTCAATCTCATCAACTATAGCGAAATTATGCTTTCTCAAGACCATCTCATTTTTTGAATATTTCATGTTATCTCTTAAAAAATCAAAGCCTAATTCACTGTTAGTGGCATAAGTTATATCTTTATTATAATTTTCTTTGCGTTCCTCGTCTGACTGGTTTGAGTTTATATATCCACAGCTCAAACCCAAAAATTTATAAATTTTACCCATATTTATACTATCTCTTTTTGCGAGGTAATCATTTACAGTAACTATATGAACACCTTTTTTTTCTAATGCGTTAAGGTATGCAGCAAGAACTATAGTAAGTGTTTTACCTTCACCTGTTTTCATCTCTGCAATCTTATTCTCATGTAACGCAATACCTCCTATTAGCTGAACATCAAAGTGTCTCTCATTGTTAATTCTTTTCGAAGCTTCTCTTACTAATGCAAATGCATCAGGTAATATATCGTTTAATTTTTCTCCTTCTTTTAATTTAGAGATAAATTCATTTGTTCTTAAAGGAAATTCATTATCCTCAAATTTACTAACCTTACTTTCTTTAAGATTAATCTCTTTTACAATTTTTTGAATTCTGTCTAATTCCTTTTGATTGCCACTTTTTATAAATTTACTAATAATGTTTAAAGGATTAAGCATATTTTTGATGTTTTAATAGTTATAAATTATATAGTTATTTATTTAAAAAATTAAATAGCATGGATTTTGGTATAAACAACTTTTTTGATAAGAAACACAAGGACTCTAAAATAGGACATTTTCAAGATCTTGAACATATTGATGGATTATCTATTTCAACAATTAGCTGTGGTCTTTATAACAAAAAAAGAGACGACTTAGTTTTATTTTATTTTAGGGATGGAGCAAGTTATGCAAATGTATATACAAAATCTAGTTTAGTATCTGAAAATATAAAATGGAATAAAAAAATAAAAGATAAAAAAATTTATGGCATTTTAATAAATACAAGAAACGCAAATGCCTTAACAGGAAATGATGGCTATAACTCTCTTAAAAAAATTTCCTTAAATTTGTCAAAATTATTAACATCAAAACAAATAGAAGATGAGGAAAAGCCAAGAGAAATTAAACCAAACCAATTACTATTTGCTTGTACAGGCACCATAGGGGAAAAATTTCCTGAAAATGAAATTTTAAGTAACACTAAAAACTTAGTTGATAAAATAAAATACAATCAAAATAAATTAATTTGGATCAAAGCTGCTCTTGGGATTATGACAACAGACACTAAACCAAAATTATCAATGGCAGAATGTAAGATAGCTGGTTCCGATGTAAAAATATATGGAGTTGCAAAAGGATCAGGAATGATCTTTCCAAATATGGCAACAACTTTAGGATTTATTTTTACTGATGCAAATATTTCTTCATCAATTTTGAAACAGATACTTAATCTAAATATTAAGACTACTTTTAATGCTATAACATGCGATGGGGATACTAGTACAAATGACATGGTTTCAATATTTTCAACAGGCAAAGCAAACAACAAAGAGATAAAAAGTTTTAAAGATCCAAAATTAAAGCAATTCATTAGTAGCGTTCATCAGGTCATGTTAAACTTAGCAAAAAGAGTTGCGAGTGATGGAGAGGGAGCAACAAAATTTGTTACCATCAAATGCATTAATAGCAAAACTGAAAAGGATGCAAAAAATATTTGTTTCTCAATAGCTAACTCACCATTAGTTAAAACAGCAATATTTGGAGAAGATCCTAATTGGGGTAGAATTGCGATGGCAATCGGAAAAAGTGGTGTAACTGTTAAACAAGAAAAATTATCTATATTAATGGGATCTAATATGATCCTTAAAGATGGAAAATTAGACAAAAATTATAACGAAAATATCCTTAGTGATTATATGAAAAATGAGAATATAGAGATAACAATTGATCTATCTATTGGAAGTAAAAAATTTACAGCGTATACTATGGATTTATCTAAGGAATATATTGAAATTAATTCTGATTACAGATCTTAGGTATTGAATTCCTATAAAATGTAATTAAGTCATTTTAATGATTAAGTATTTATTAAATTGTAAAAATTGCAGTCTTGAGTTTGAAAGTTGGTTTGGTAGTTCAAAAGAATTTGATAAATTAAAAAAATTAAAACTTCTTAGTTGTCAGCAGTGCAATTCCCAAAAGATTGAAAAGTCTTTGATGAAACCAAATTTAGCTAATTCTACTTTCAAACAAGATAAAGCTTATAAGAATTATAAAAATGTTAAAAAAAAATTAAGAGAATATCAAAAATTTGTAAAAGAAAACTTTGAATATGTTGGAGAAAATTTTGCTTATGAGGCTAGATCTATTCATTATAGCAAAAAAAAAAATAAAAAAAATATTTTTGGCAAAGCATCAATTGAAGACGTTAAGGAACTTAAAGATGAAGGTATAGAGACCTCAACCATTCCATGGATTGAAGATAAGGAAAATTAACTCTTTTTGTACTTTGTTATATAATTTACGGATTTGTCATTTGAAAGTTTCCACTTATTTAAAATTGGGTTAAATTTAACACCATCAATACTTTTTAATTTAAGTGAATTTTTATTGCAGATATCTTCTAGATTTTCAGGTTTTACAAATTTATTCCAATCATGTGTTCCGATTGGAAGCCATCTTAAAATATATTCAGCTCCTATTATTGCAAATACATAAGATTTCAATGTTTGGTTTAAGGTGGCAATAAACATTAAACCATCGTTTTTTAAAAATTTTGTACTTTGATTTATAAATTTAGGAATATTTTCGACATGTTCAACTATTTCCATATTAAGAACTACATCAAATTTTTTTTCATAATTAAAATTCTCTGGAGACTTATCATGATATTCAATTTTTAAATTGCTTTTTTTTAAATGATGTTTTGCAATATCAATATTTTTTTTGGACGCATCGATACCTACAACTTCTGCTCCAAGTCTTGCTAAAGGTTCAGATAGCAAACCTCCTCCACATCCAATATCAAGAATACTTATTCCATTTAATGGTTTGTGATTTGATGAAATACTAAAATCTTTAATAATATTGTTTTTTATGTACTCTATTCTTATTGGATTAAATTTGTGAAGTGGTTTAAATTTTCCATTAGGATTCCACCATTCTTCAGCAATTTTGCTAAATTTTTCTACTTCTTCTTTGTTTATAGTATTATTGCTCATTCTTTATTGACATTATAAATAAGATGTATTTTATCAATATTATAAGGCTTGTAAATAAAACTACCAATGAAAATTATTGTATTAAAATTTGGCGGTACCTCAGTTGGGTCAATTCAAAGAATTAAAAAAGTATCAAAAATAATTAAATCTTACTCAAAAAAATATAGGGTGATAGTTTTATCATCTGCAATGAGTGGTACTACCAATAAGTTGATCAATATGTCAAAAAAAATCAGTGAGAATTTTCCTGATAATGAATATGATACTCTAGTTTCTGCTGGTGAGCAGATTTCATGTTCGTTGTTGGCAGGCCATTTAGCAGCAAATGGTTTAAATTCTAGATCTTGGATGGGGTGGCAAATACCAATTGTGACAGAGGGTAAACACAAATATTCAAGAATTAAACATATAAATAAAACTAAAATTTTAAAATTTTTAAAATCTGGAGGTATCCCTATTATTGCTGGATTTCAGGGTGTGGATAAAAATTCAAATATTACAACTATTGGCAGGGGTGGTTCAGATTCAAGTGCAATTATGGTTGCAAAGTTTTTTAAAGCTGATCGATGTGTCATTTACACAGATGTTGAGGGAGTATATACAACAGATCCAAATAAACTTAATTCTGCAAAAAAAATTAAAAATATATCTTATGAAGAAATGTTAGAAATGGCCTCATTAGGATCAAAAGTAATGCAACCAGATTCTATACAAGATGCAAGATTAAATAGGATAAATATTGAGGTAAAATCTTCATTTATAAACAAATCTGGCACATTAATTACAAAAAGAAAAAATATTATTAATAATAAAATTATCACAGGAATTTCTTCCACAGATAATGATGCAAAAGTAACTTTATTAGGAGTTAAAGATAGACCAGGCATAGCAGCATCGATATTTAAACCACTTTCACAAAATTCGATAAACGTAGATATGGTAGTTCAAAATATATCTGCTGATGGAAAGCAAACAGATCTTACATTTACAATCAAGTCAAATGATTTGAATAAAACAAAGAAAATTATAAACAAAAATAAAAATATTGTTTTTAAAAAATTAATTTTTGATAAAAATGTATCGAAAGTATCAATAATAGGCGTTGGAATGATTACTACTCCAGGCGTTACATTTAGAATGTTTCAAGCACTTGCAAGAAAAAATATAAATATACAAGTTATTTCAACTTCAGAAATTAAAATATCAGTTTTAATAAAAAGCACAAATGTTTTAAAAGCTGTAAAATGTTTGCATAAAGAATTTAAGTTAGACAAATGACATCTGAAATTAGACCATTTAGAAAAATTAATAGAAAGAAGACCAAAGAGATAAGTGTTGGTAAAATTAAGGTTGGTGGAAATAATCCAATCACTGTTCAGACAATGACCAATACATTGACAACTGATCATAAATCTACAATAGAACAAATTCATAAAGTTACTGAAGCTGGCGCAGATATTGTCAGAGTGTCGTGCCCTGATAGTAAGTCAACAGAAGCTTTAAAAACAATAATCAAACATGTGGATGTTCCTCTAGTTGCAGATATCCATTTTCACTATAAGAGAGCAATTGAAGCTGCAGAGAATGGTGCAGATTGTCTTAGAATAAATCCTGGAAATATAGGAGATACAAAAAGAGTTGCAGAAGTTGTTTCCGCCGCAAAAAATAACAACTGTTCGATTAGAATTGGTGTAAATGCAGGATCGCTTGAAAAAGATATACTTGAGAAATATAAAGAGCCATGTCCTGAAGCCTTAGTTGAGAGTGCACTGAGGAATATTAAAATAATCGAAGATATGGATTTTACAAATTTTAAAATAAGCGTAAAATCTTCAGACGTATTTTTATCTATTGCTGCATACAAATTATTGTCAGATAAAACTGATTATCCACTCCACTTAGGAATTACTGAAGCTGGCAGCTATCTACCAGGAAGTATAAAGACCTCTATAGGCTTTGGAAGTTTGTTGTTAGATGGTATAGGAGATACAATAAGAGTATCACTTTCTGATGATCCTATTGAAGAAATTAATGTTGGAAATGAAATTTTAAAATCCTTAAATCTTAGAAATAGAGGTGTAAAAATTATTTCTTGTCCATCCTGTGCTAGACAAGCTTTTCAAGTTATAGAAACTGTAAAACAATTAGAAAAGAAACTATCTCATATTAAAGAACCAATAACTTTATCAATTATTGGGTGTGTTGTTAATGGACCTGGTGAAGCCAAACAAACAGAAATAGGAATAACTGGTGGTGGAAAAGGTAATCATATGTTGTATTTGAATGGCATAGATACCGAAAAAGTAACTACAAATGATATGATTGATAAAATTGTAAATTTAGTAGAAGAAAAAGTTTCCAACATAAAGCATAAATAAATGCTTCCTGAAAAAAAAATAAAAAATTTAATCAGTAGGCATGCTGAACTTGAAAAAGAGTTATCATCAGGTCAGGTTGATAAAAACAAATATGCAGAACTTTCAAAAGAATACTCTAATTTAAATGAAATAATTGTATATGCAAAAGAATATTTAAATTTTCAAAAAGAGACCGAAGATCTTAATAATGTTATAAATGATACAAAATCTGATGATGAATTATTAAGGTTTGCAAATGAAGAGCTTGATAAATTAAGAAAAAACTTTTTTGAAAATGAAAAAAAAATTAAATTATTCTTATTACCAAAAGATCAAGCAGATACAAAAAATGCAATTATTGAAATCAGAGCAGGGACGGGGGGTCTTGAAGCCAGCCTATTTGCATCAGATTTATTTAAGATGTATGAGAAAGTTAGTCATAAAAAAAAATGGTCTTTAGAAGTTATCTCAATATCTAAAAGTGAGGCAGGCGGATTAAAAGAAATCATAGCTTTAATAAAAGGAAAAAATATTTATTCTTCTTTAAAATATGAAAGTGGAGTACACAGAGTGCAAAGAGTTCCTGATACTGAAACCCAAGGTAGAGTTCATACATCTGCTGCCACAGTTGCTGTTTTACCAGAGGCCGAAGATTTGGATATTAAATTAGATGATAAAGATCTAAGAATTGATGTTTTTAGAAGTAGTGGGCCCGGTGGACAAAGTGTTAATACTACAGACTCAGCTGTAAGAATTACGCATATTCCAACAGGAATAGTTGTAAGTCAACAGGATGAAAAATCACAAATTCGAAATAAAGAAAAAGGATTAAAAATTTTAAGATCTAGAATTTATGATTACGAAAGACAAAAGATTGACCAACAAAGATCAAAAGATAGAAAAAGCAAGATTGGAACAGGAGATAGGTCTGAGAGAATAAGGACATATAATTTTCCACAAGGAAGAATTACTGATCACAGAATTAATTTAACAATTCACAAACTAGAGGAATTCATGGAAGGAGAAATATTTGACGAAATGATAGAAAGTTTAAGCTTACAAGCACAACAAGACGAATTAAGTAAAATAAACTAATGAATTATTTAGAGGCATTAAATTATGGAAATAGTATTTTAAAAATTGGCAATATTAAAAGTCATGAAATTGACAGTGAGCTACTTTTGTCCAAAGTTTTGGAGATGCCAAGAGAACAAATTTTAATTAATTTAAAGAAAAAGATAGATGGTAAAAAACTCAATTTGTTTAAAAATTTATTATTGAGAAGAAAAAAAAACGAACCAATAGCTTATATATTTAAAAAAAAAAATTTTTGGAAATATACTTTTAAAGTTAGCAAAGATGTTTTAATACCTAGGCCAGAAACAGAGCAAATCATTGAGGAAGTATTAAAAGTAACAGAGTTTAATTCATCAAAAAATTTTCTTGATGTTGGCACTGGTTCAGGCTGTATAATATTATCAATTCTTAAAGAAAGACCCAATTGTTACGCAACTGCAATAGATATAAGTAAAAAATCATTAGAAATTGCTAAGATTAATGCAAAAATGCACCATCTTAAAAATAAAATCAAATTCATTAATATCGATGTTGACAAATTTAATCTTAATAAATATGATTTAATTGTTTCTAATCCCCCTTACATAAAAGTGTCTGATTTAAAAAGATTAGATTGTGATGTAAGGATATATGAACCATTATTAGCATTAAAAGCTGGGAAAGATGGACTAAGTGGAATTAGAAAGTTAATTTTTAAAAGCAAAATATTATTAAAAAAAAACGGAAAATTGATATTTGAAATCGGGAATGGTCAGAAATATAAAGTGATAAAATTATTAAAAAATAATGGCTTCTATATAAACAAGATATGTAAAGACTTACAATCACACCCTAGAGTTATAATCTCCACTAAATTTTTTATATGAACAATTACAGAAATAACAGAAAAAATAGATTTAAATCAAATAGTGACAGAAGTTTTAGAAAGAGAATAATAAATGGGCATAAAAGTCAAAATGAATATACACCAAATGTAGATTTTAAACATAGAAACCCTGGAAGAAATAATCAAAACGCCTCAAAGTTGGTAGATAAATATAATAATTTAGCTAGAGAAGCATTATCAACTGGAGATAAAATATTATCAGAGAATTACCTGCAACACGCTGATCACTTTTCAAGAGTGTTAATTACACAAGAAATTAATAAAACTAAAAGTGATAATAATGTTATTGAGCAGAATTTTAAAAAAGATATAGATCCAACTGATGTTGATGAAAATACAAATAAAAATATAGTAGATAAAGATACTAATTTAAAAGTTTAATTTTAACCAATTAATTTATTTTTGATATAAGATTAGATTTTAAAACATCAATTTTAATTTTTGAAACTTCGAAACTTTTCCTTTCATTGCCCTTCAATACTTTCCCAGATGGAAGCTTTAATTTTTGTGAATTTATTTTTTTTCCGTTTTCAATAACCTCATAATGCAAATGCGGTCCAGTGGACAATCCTGTAGATCCAACATAACCGATTATTTGTCCTTGTTTTACTCTTGCTCCTCTTTTTATACCTCTGCCAAATTTTGACATGTGAGCATAAACTGTTTGATAAGTACTGTTATGTTTAATTTTTACACAATTTCCTCCACCACCACACCAACCAGCTTTTGTAACCTTTCCGTCACCAGAAGCCATGATTGGTGTACCCGTTGGAGCAGCAAAATCAGTTCCAGTGTGCATTTTAGTGTATCCTAAAATTGGATGTTTCCTTTTTCCAAAAGATGAGGATAAACGTGCTCCATTAATCGGAGTTTTCATTAAAGTTTTTCTAATGCTTTTTCCATTCTCATCAAAGTAGTCTACTTTATTTTTTTCGTATTCATATTTATATAGTTGTAAATCTTTGTTCTGTAGATTTAAATTAGCAAATATAATTTCTCCAGTATCAACAACTTTATTTTTTTCATTAACAAATTCTTCATAAATAATTTGAAAACTATCGTCCTTCCAAATATCTCTTTGAAAGTCCACTTGAAAACCATAAAGTCTTGCAAATTCGATAATAATATTTGGTTTTATACCCAAATTTATAGCACTATTGTATAAACTATTTGTAATTATGGTTTCTTTATATACTAACTTTTTTTTAAAATTTTTTTGAATTTTTTGCGTTTTAAAATTTGCTACCTCATCCAGCCTACTAAAAAGTATTTCATTTTTTTTATCTGTTTCTATTTTAAATTCTATTATTTTTGCCGATAAATTGTCATATTTAAAAATAAATTTTTGGTTGATCTTTAAAATTTTTAAAGATTTTTCTTGTAATATAGAACTAAGTAGGATTTTCTTTTCCTTCTTGATTATGTCTAAGTTATTTACAATACTTTCGTAAGTATCCCCCGATTTTGAAATGTAATATTCTGTTTTGTATCTTGGCTCTAAATTTCTTGTTATTTCTTTAATAGTTTTTTTTAAATATATGTTGCTTAAACTCGTTTTAATTTGAAATGATTGTTCATTTTTTGTATTTGAATAAATTGTCGATGTAATGATTCCGATTATAGCTATAAAAATTAGCCAAAAAAAAATTGAATACTCTTTTAAGCTTCTCAATTTAAAATATTTCATTTTAAGCTCTAAAAACGTTGATTTTTAAGGTTTTTTCTATCATTTTAAATTAATCTAATATCTTGATTTATTAATATTATTATTTATAAGCGTCCCACTCAACATTAAAAAAAATGTTATTTATTGGGATTAACCCAATTAGCTATTTAATTTGTTAATATTTTAAGAAGAGAAGTGTGGACGGTTAAGGTTACCAAAATTTGTCGTACACACTTCAACATTACATAAATATTATTCTTAGTATTTATGTAGAAGCTAGTGTGCGCCGTTTTTAAACTTGAGAGTTTGATCATGGCTCAGAACGTACGCTGGCGGCACGCCTTATACATGCAAGTCGAACGAAGTAGCAATACTTAGTGGCAGACGGGTGAGTAACATGTAGGTATCTTCCCTTTGGTGAGGAATAACACGAGGAAACTTGTGCTAATACCTCATAAGTCTTTACAGAGAAAGCTTTATGCGCCGAAGGATGAGCCTGCACTTGATTAGTTTGTTGGTGGGGTAATGGCCTACCAAGACTTTGATCAATAGCTGATCTGAGAGGATGATCAGCCACATTGGGACTGAGACACGGCCCAAACTCCTACGGGAGGCAGCAGTAGGGAATATTGCACAATGGAGGAAACTCTGATGCAGCGATGCCGCGTGAGTGAAGAAGGCCTTTGGGTTGTAAAGCTCTTTCGTCGGGGAAGAAAATGACTGTACCCGAATAAGAAGGTCCGGCTAACTTCGTGCCAGCAGCCGCGGTAATACGAAGGGACCTAGCGTAGTTCGGAATTACTGGGCTTAAAGAGTTCGTAGGTGGTCAAAAAAGTTGGTGGTGAAATCCCAGAGCTTAACTCTGGAACTGCCATCAAAACTTTTTGGCTAGAGTATGATAGAGGAAAGCAGAATTTCTAGTGTAGAGGTGAAATTCGTAGATATTAGAAAGAATACCAATTGCGAAGGCAGCTTTCTGGATCATTACTGACACTGAGGAACGAAAGCATGGGTAGCGAAGAGGATTAGATACCCTCGTAGTCCATGCCGTAAACGATGTGTGTTAGACGTTGGAAATTTATTTTCAGTGTCGCAGCGAAAGCATTAAACACACCGCCTGGGGAGTACGACCGCAAGGTTAAAACTCAAATGAATTGACGGGGACCCGCACAAGTAGTGGAGCATGTGGTTTAATTCGAAGATACGCGCAGAACCTTACCAACACTTGACATGTTCGTCGCGACTTTAAGAGATTAAAGTTTTCGGTTCGGCCGGACGAAACACAGGTGCTGCATGGCTGTCGTCAGCTCGTGTCGTGAGATGTTGGGTTAAGTCCCGCAACGAGCGCAACCCTCACTTTTAGTTGCCATCATTCAGTTGGGCACTCTGAAAGAACTGCCAGTGATAAGCTGGAGGAAGGTGGGGATGACGTCAAGTCCTCATGGCCCTTACGTGTTGGGCTACACACGTGCTACAATGGCATTTACAATAGGAAGCAAGATGGCGACATCAAGCAAATCCTAAAAAGATGCCTCAGTTCGGATTGTACTCTGCAACTCGAGTACATGAAGCTGGAATTACTAGTAATCGCGGATCAGCGCGCCGCGGTGAATACGTTCCCGGGTCTTGTACACACCGCCCGTCACACCATGGGAGTTGGTTCTACCTTAAGGCAAGGTTTAAAACCCTTGACCACGGTATAGTCAGCGACTGGGGTGAAGTCGTAACAAGGTAGCCGTAGGGGAACCTGCGGCTGGATTACCTCCTTTCTAAGGATGATTAAGAAATATTTCTTAATCTAAAAAATATAACAGGATAATGTTGACCGTCCTCATTTCTCTTCTTAAGATTTGTGTTTCACTCTTCTGCGAAAAGGGCCGGTAGCTCAGTTGGTTAGAGCACACCCTTGATAAGGGTGGGGTCGAAAGTTCGAGTCTTTCTCGGCCCACCAAAATACTGGGGGATTAGCTCAGCTGGGAGAGCGCCTGATTTGCATTCAGGAGGTCAGCGGTTCGATCCCGCTATCCTCCACCAAGAAACACTTAGCTATTAAAAATTGTAAATAAAATTATTATTATCAATATCTATATCCGATTATTTTTTTTTAAGAATAATCAATAAATATTCGAATAGATGAATATTTATCAACAAAAATTTAATTCTACACAGA
>CACNPC010000004.1:155000-161509 GCA_902622245.1 uncultured Pelagibacteraceae bacterium
TTTCCGTGCAAACAGTTGGGTGAAAATAATATTGCTTCACCCGGTTTTAGTTTGATCCATTTAAATTTTTTTTTATATTTTTTTTTTATTATTTCAAAATTCGTTTTTTTATCATATTTAATTTTTTTTAAAATCTTTTCTGAGTTAATTGGATCAATTATAAACATTGACTGAGTTTTTTTTACTTCAACAAGTGGTACCCACAAGTTTACTTGAAAAAGAGACTCACCACTAAAAAAATCAGTATGCATTTCTAAGAGGGAAGAATCGTCTTTAGGAAATTGTATAGAAAGATTAATATCGCTTGAGCTGATTTCAGATCCAACACAATTTTCAATATGATTACTTGCACTTTCAAATAGTGTTTTTTTAAATTCTATATTTTTGTTAATTGCCTTAAATATACTTAATCTTATATTGTTAAGTTCTGAAATTTTTATTTGATTATGAATTAGTTCTAAATTTAACTTATTTTTAATATTTGTGTTTTTTATTATAATATTTTTTATAATCGAATTAATTTTTTTAAATTTATTTGGTATTAAATTAAACTTAAAATAACCTTTTTTTATTAAATCTTTAATATTTTTATTATCCATTCACCTATTTAGAATACTTTTTATATATTTTGCAAAGGTTATTTTTTCTGTAATTTTGCTATTGCCAAAAAATTGGCTATGCATGCCTGCATAAGAATTTCCGACAAAGGATATTAAATTTTTTTCAAGTCCACACTCAATCATTAGTGATGTTATTGCAAAGTATGCATCTCCACAGCCAGTAGTATCTAAAGTTTTTTCAATAAAAACTGGACTTTTTGCTTTTTGATTTTTCCATAAATACTCACTTCCTTGTTTTCCAAGAGTAATAGAACAGGATAGTTTGTTATTTTTTTTAAGTTTCATAATTTTACCAATGCTTTTAATTTTATCCTCTCCTAACGCTAGTTTCCATTCTCTTTCATCTAAGGATAAGTAGTTAAAAGATTTGTATTTTGTAAATAAATTGTAGCCTAAATTCATTGAATTAGACTGCACATTTAAGAATTTTTTAGCTTTCAAATTTTCAATACATTGTAAAACTTCATCTTCAAAAAGACCTATCCCAAAATCGCAAATAATTAAATTTTTTTTTATTTTTTTTATCTTTTTTACAATCGATTTTTTAGCCTCATAACTAAAAGTATTTTTTCTAAAATTTGTAACCTGTAATAATTTCTCATAACGCGTTGAGTTAATATATCTTGTCTTAATTTGCATTGGTTGCTTAGTGTCTAAATTAATCACTTTTGTGTTTTTATAATTTTTAAAAATCTTTTTTAATTCATTGGTTTTGCCAAATGAATAAAAGTTTACTTGTTTTACAAACTTGGAAATAATTTTAGCTACAGCGATTACACCACCAGGCACAACTTCTTTTTTTTTTATTATACTTGAAACAGCTGGGTCTTTTGTTGTTAAACCCGCCATTTCGCAATGAATATACGTGTCTATTATTGGCTCTCCTATAACATTAATAGTTTTTTCTTCTAATTTACTAAACACATTTTTTATTTTCTCAAATGCGTTATTTTTTTTTAGATTTCTCAGATAGTTATCAATATTACTTTCGAAAGGCTTAAAAAAATTATTTACTATTTTTGTAGAACTTAACATTTGCGTTTGGGTAATTAAAATTTTACCTTTATTTTTTTTTAATATTTTAATTTCTTTATTTAAATTACCCGTTAAGTCTTTTTCATTATAGTCTTTACCTTTAAAATAAATATCAGGTTTTAGATCTGCTAGAATTTTTTCTGCAGTTAAATTATTATCTATATAAATATAATCAATAATACCGATATGTTCTAAAAATTTTGCTCTTGCATTTTCATTATTATAAGGTTGATTAGGTCCTTTAAAAATAAATTTATCTGCAGTTACACTGACTACTAAAATATCAACTTTTTTTTTAGCTTCTTTGAAATGAAATAAATGGCCATTGTGTAAAATATCAAATGCCCCATGACATAAACCAATTTTTTTGTTCTTAAAATTGATCCTAATTTTTTTTAGTTGTTTAAGATTAATAACTTTATTCATATTGCCACCATTTTTGTTGAGGGAATGCATTCATGTAGTTGTCATCATTTATAATTTTGACCAATTCCATTGCTTGCTCAATACAATCGTCTATATCAACTTCATATCTATATGTTCCTGCTCTACCAATACTAAAAAAATTTTCTGGAAGTTTTCTTAGATACTTATATGATTTTCTTATTTCTGATTTGAAAGGAATAGGATAGTGTTTGCCGTTCATTGAAGGTATTTCCATCCCAATCAAAGTTGTATTAGATTTGTGCCTAGTAAATTTTTTATACTCTACTAGCCTAGTAAATTTCTCATTATTTGCGTAATAAAGAAAATATACATTTTTTGGAAAAACTTCTTTAACAGGAAATACTATTTTGTGAAAATCTCTACCAATAAATTTTAGTTCTCCAAAATCTTTTTTGAAAAAAAAGTCTGGAGCTATAGTTGATATAACGAAATCGAATTGTTTTTTTTTTCCATTTATATAAAAAATTTTTTTATTTAAATCATAAACTTTTAAGTTGCAATTTAACAAAATATTTATTTTTCGTTTATCAATTTTGTCAAAATAATCATTATATCCATTGCTTTTTTTTGGATACGCTGAAATTGCCTTGTCCCATGCTGCTCTTGGCCCTTTCTTTATGGTTGCACCTTTTGGAGACCAATTAAATGTGTCAATTTCTTTAACGTTATCTACAAGCCACATCTTTTTATTATAATTTTGTATAGTCTTTTTATATAAAGTTTTCCCAATTGAATTTAACCAGTACTCTTCCATATTTTTTGCTGATTTAATTTTTTGCAAATTTCTATTTTTTAACTCTTGAAAAATTTTTTTTTTATCTGGCATTTTATTTATATCATTGTAGTGAAGAGGATAGTTATAAAACTTATTATCTTTTTCAACGTATGTAATAAATTGATGGTCAGAACACAATCTCATCGGAACAATTTTATTTAAATACTCAAAAACTTTTTTGTTGTGTGTCAAGAAATGTCGAGGACCAAAAGTATATGGATGACCACCATAAAATTGAGTTCTTACTCCTGCACCTAAAAACGAATTTTTTTCAACTATTGTAATTGCATTTTTTGGATCTTCGCAAAGCATTCTTGCAGAAGCGCAACCGCCAAAACCCCCACCTATTATTAATATTTTTCTTTTCACATTAAAATTTTATTAACTATTTTTTTTACACTTATGCCATGTAAGTCAAGCATATGATCTTGCTTTTCAAAGGTATGATAAAATTTATCTTTTAAAGAAAAACTTAAAATTTTACCTTTATATTTACTTTCAAAAGCATAAGATTTAACATCTTGGGCCAATCCATTTATCTCTGAATGATCCTCTAAAATAACAATTTTTTTATATTCGTCAAAGATAGTATTTAATCTAATTTTATCTAGTGGTTTTAAAGTATGACAATTATATATTGAAGGATAAATTTTTTCTTTTTTTAATAAATCTCTACACTCAAAAACTTTTTTGATAATCGGACCATAAGAAATAAAACAAATATTTTTCCCATTGATTATTTTTCTAATTTTTCCAAACTTCCATTTTTCTCTCGAGTGATTAGAAAAATTTTTTTCTCCTGATTTGCCTATTCTTAGGTATACTGGTCCTTTGGATATATTAGAGCAATAATCGACTGCAAAATTTAACTCTATGGGATCAGCCGGAGCAATTACGCTCATATTTGGCATACTCTTGGCAATTGAAATATCTTCTTGAGTCATATGAGTACCTCCTAAATTTGAGTAAATAGTGCCAGCACCCATTCCTACAATTGTAACTGGTAAATTTTGATAGCAAATATCGTCTCTGATCATTTCAAATGGTCTGTACAAAGCAAATGTTGCTATCGTATATGCAAATGCTCTTTTTTTTCTCATTGCAAGACCCGCGCAAACTCCAATCATTGATTGTTCAGCCACACCAACATTTATAAATCTATTAGGATATTTTTTTCTAAATATTTCCATACTACCTGCAGGAGATATATCTGCAGCAACAATATAAATATTTTTATTTTTTTTTGCGTTAAAAAATATTCTCTCGCTGAATTGGTTTCTCATTTTTCCTCAATTTCTTTCATTGCTTTAATATAATCTTTTTTGTCAGGCGATCTGTAGTGCCATATAGGTTCATTCATCATATAACTTACTGGGTAACCTTTAATAGTTTTTGCTATTAAAGCTAAAGGTTTAGATTTATCCCGATATTTTATTTTTTTATAGATTTCTTCTGAATTGTGTCCATTACAATCAACCGATGACCAACCAAAATTTTGAAATTTTTTTTTTATAGGATAAAGGTTTGGATGACTTTTTGAAGTTTCTTCAAGGCTCTGCAAATTATTATTGTCTATTACAATTACAATATTTTTTATCTTCATGGCTCCAATTAATATAGCCGCTTCCCAAGTAGAACCTTCTTGAAGTTCTCCGTCACTTAGCACAGAATAAATTACATTTTTACTTGATCTTTCAGCTATTGCTTCTCCAGCAACCATACCGAGTCCATGTCCTAAAGATCCTGTTGATGCATTTATACCAGGATTACCTCTATCAGGATGAACTCCTAAAAATCCACCTTTTTTGCAATACATATCTAATTGTTTTTTTTTTAAAATACCTTTTTCTTCTAAAATAACATACTGAATTATTGAAGAATGTCCTTTGCTAAGAATGAAACAGTCTTTTTCAATTTTGCTCTTTAAAAAGTAATTATAAATTACCTCCATAATCTCTGTACAAGAAAATGATCCACCAAAATGTAAAGCACTTACATTTTTAGATATTTCTAAAATTCTCTTTCTATATTTTTTACATCTTTCTAAAGATAATTTTTTGTTGTAATTGGTCATGATTTTTTTACATACTTGTTTTTTGTAACCCAATCTATATTCCATTCTTTATTTGTAGTTATATATCCATTTTTAAACTCATTTAGTAACTCTTTAATAGCATCATCATAATTATATTTAGATTTGTATCCTTTTTTTATAATTTTATCGGAATTCATCCTATAGCTTCTTGGATCATTTGATTTTTTAAACACCAATTTAGCACCAGTGTATTTGCTAATTTTATTTGCGAGAGCTTTAATACTTATATTTTCGAAACCTGCATTAAATGTACCGATTAACTCTTTTTTTAAAATAAATTCATAAATAGAAATCATATCTTTAATATGTAAAATTGGTCTTATTTGACTTCCGCCAAGTATATTTATTTTTTTTTTAAAGTAAGCTTGATAGCAAAATAAATTTAGAACAACATCTAATCTTAATCTTTTAGAGAAACCACAAACAGTAGCAGGACGTATGACAGTAGTTTTAAAAAATTTTTTGTAACTTTCTAACACTTTCTCACAAATCATTTTAGACTTATTGTAATCAGAAATAGGTTTTAAGCTTAAATTCTCAGTAACTTTTTTTTCTTTTTTAATTCCATAAACACTTCCGGAAGAAGCAAAAATAAAATGCTTTACATTATTATTTTTACATTTTTCAAGTATAGAATAGATTGCCAATGGACCACTTTCCCATGTCTCTCTTCCATTTAGTTGACACATTGGATCATTAGATAAATAAGCTAAATGAATTACAGTATCAAATCCCTTAATATGTTTATCTTTTATATTTCTCATATCTGCTTTAATTATTTTAACTTTTGAAGATAAATAATTTCCAAACCAAAATGTATCAAGACAAGCGATCTTATATTGTTTGTAATTTGCCAGTTTATTGCATAGTTCTGTTCCAATATATCCAGCACCACCAATAACTAAAATTTTTTTCATAATTGATTTTGAGTATTTTTTACATTAATAAAAGGAAAATTTATTTAATCAACTGTATTTTTTTGAAAGTATTAATCACAGGCGCTGGTACGATTTTAGGACACGCAGTTGCAAAGTATCTATTATCAAAAAATCTAAAAGTAATTGCAACCTATAGAAAAAGTTATCCAAAATTAAAAAAAAATAAGAATTTAAAAATAATGAAACTTGATTTAACCAAAAAAATATTTATAAAAACTAAATATGATGTGTTAGTTCATTGTGCATCTGCAATACCAGCTGATAATTTTTCAAAAAAAAAGATGTTTGAAACAAACTTTTATGGTTTTAAAAAATTATTAACTAATGCAATTCAAAATAAATGTAAAAAAGTTATATTGATATCTTCATTATCTGTTTACGGCAAAATCAATAAAAGAGAAATTGATGAAAGTTATAGAAGCTACGGTTTAGATTATTATGGATTATCTAAATTAAAAATGGAAGAGTATCTATTAAATATGTCAAGAAAAGCTAAAATAAAATCTATAATTTTAAGACTCTCTGGCTTAGTAGGAAAAAATAGTCACAGCTTTTTATCAAAAGTATTAAAAAAAATTCAATTAAATCAAAAAATAATT
>CACNPC010000005.1 GCA_902622245.1 uncultured Pelagibacteraceae bacterium
TTGAAAATATTTTTATTATCGAGAATGCGGGTAAACCCAATGCAAAATAAAATAATGCAAGAGCTGAATTTTTAACACTTTCTTCGTTAAAAGATCCATACCCAAAAAGCGCAGAAACAATTTCTTCAGAGGCAAAAATTAATGCAAGTGTAGCAGGAAGACTTAAAAATAAACTCAACTCTAGAGACTTATTTTGTAAGGTTTCCAATTTTGATTTATTTTTACTTTTAACATATCTACTCAAATTAGGTAAAATTATTATACCTATTGCAATCCCAGCTATCGCTAAGTTTATCTGGTATATTCTATCTGCATAATACAAATATGAAACTGCACTTGCTTGGAAAGATGCAATTATTGTTCCAACTAATATATTAATTTGAGTAACCCCAGATGAAAATATACTTGGCAAAAGTTTCTTAAAAAAAAATTTAATTTTATTATCTATTTGAAAATTGAGATTTAAACTTGGATAAAAATATTTTCTTGTAAAGATAATTAAAAATATAAATTGAATAAGTCCCGCGAATGTTACTGCATAACTTAGATAGTAAACTAAGTCTGTATCATTTTTTATAATAAGGAAACATACTATTAATATTATATTTAAAAAAAGTGGGGCAGCAGCAGCAGCTGCAAATTTATTATGAGAATTTAAAATTGCTGAAAAAAAAGACGCTATGCTTATAAAAAATAAAAATGGAAAAGTAATTCTTGTTAAATCAACTGCTAGTTTGAACTTTTCATCTATACCTGAAAAACCAGGAGCAATTAATTTTATAAAACTTGGCATAAAAATCTCAACGAGTATTGTTAGACTTAATAATGCTAACACCAATAAATTAAATACTGAGTTTGCAAACTGTTGTGCTTTTTTTTTGCTAGTCAAAAGTTCTGATGTGTAAGAGGGAACAAATGCTGCATTAAAAGTACCTTCTGCGAATAATCTTCTAAAAGTATTTGGAATTCTAAATGCTACAAAGAATGCATCAGCAATTGGTCCCGAACCAAGATAAATAGCTATGAAAAAGTCTCTAATGTATCCTAAAATTCTGCTTAGTATAACAAACAGACTAAATGTGCCTGTTGACTTAATTAAATTCATAAATCATATTACTAATTTAATCCTTTTGTATATCTAAACAAACAATGAAAAAAAACAAAATTGAACATTATTCTGATAAAGAAGCATTAGATTTTCATACTAACGATAAATCTGGCAAAATAGAGATCGTATCCTCTAAGCCTGTAACAACGAAAAGAGATTTGGCATTAGCTTATTCTCCTGGTGTTGCGGCACCTGTAAAAGCAATAGCTGACAATCCTGAGTTAGCGTATGAATATACTACTAAAGGAAACCTAGTTGCAGTAATTAGTAATGGATCAGCAATATTAGGGCTGGGAAACTTGGGTGCTATAGCCTCAAAACCAGTAATGGAAGGAAAAGCAGTTCTATTTAAAAGATTTGCAGATATAGACTCCATAGATTTAGAGATAGACACCGAAGATACAAAAGAAATAGTTAATTCAATAAAGCATATAGCAAAAAGTTTTGGAGGAATAAATTTAGAGGATATTGCAGCTCCAAACTGTTTTGTAATTGAGGATGAATTAAAAAAAATTTTAGATATTCCTGTATTTCATGACGATCAACACGGGACAGCAATTATAACAACAGCTGCATTAATTAATGCTGCGGATATTGCAAAAAAGAACCTAAAAAAAATTAAAATAGTAATAAATGGTGCGGGTGCTGCAGCTATGGCATGTGCAAAATTATTTAGAAGCAATGGTATTCCAAAAAATAATATCAAAATGTTAGATTCAAAGGGTGTTATTAATAAAAAAAGAAAAGATATTAGCACTTGGAAAAAAGAGTTTGCAGTTGATACAAAAGATAAAAGTCTAGATGATGCGATGAAGAATGCAGACGTATTTTTAGGCTTATCAGCTGCAGGTGTTGTAAAAAAAAGTATGGTTAAAAAGATGGCAAAAAATCCAATTATATTTGCCTGCGCAAATCCTGATCCAGAGATAAAACCAGAAGATATTGAGGAAGTAAGAGATGATGCAATTATAGCAACAGGAAGATCAGATTATCCAAATCAAGTTAATAATTTAATTGGTTTCCCTTATATATTTAGAGGAGCGCTTGATGTTAGAGCTAAAACTATAAATGAAGAAATGAAAGTTGCTGCAGCTAATGCTATTGCTTCACTTGCAAGAGAATTTGTACCTGATGAAGTTGCAGCTGCGATGGGTGGTGAAAGGCCAAATTATGGGAAAGAATATATTATACCATCTACTTTTGACCCAAGGTTAATAAGTGTTATACCAGTGGCAGTAGCAAAAGCTGCTATAAAATCTGGAGTAGCTAGAAAAAAAATTGAAAATTTCGATCAATATTCCGAACAATTAAAACAAAGATTGGATCCCTCGGTTACTATAATGCAAGGAATTAATAACCAAATTAAAAAAACAAATAAAAAAGTTGTCTTTGCAGATGGTGAAGATGAAAATACTTTAAAAGCTGCAATAGCTTTCAAAAATAGTGGACTTGGTACACCTATATTAGTTGCTAAGGAGAAAGTGGTTAAAGAAAAACTTAAAGAAATTGGTTATGGAGAAAACTTTGATATTAAAATTGTTAACTCTACCTTCAGAGATAAAAGAAAAAAATATGTGAATTATCTGTTTAAAAAACTGCAAAGAAAGGAGGGATTGCTTGAGAGAGATTGTGATAAAATGGTCAGAAATGACAGAGTTATATGGGGTTCTTGTATGGTTGCATGTGGTGATGCTGATGCAATGGTTACTGGAAATTCGAGACGGTATGGGCAATCTCTTGATAAAGTAAAAAAGGTAATAGATGCTAGACCTGGAGAAATTATGTTTGGATTGAACATGATTGTTAATAAGGGCAAAACGGTCTTTATTGCTGATACAAGTGTTCATGAATATCCGACATCTGAACAACTATCAGAAATAGCTATTTCCGCATCTAGAGTTGCAAAATTGTTTGGTTTTGAACCTAAGGTTGCTTTTCTTTCACACTCAACATTCGGCCAACCAATTACAGCTAGAACTAGACATATAAGAGATGCAGTAGAAATTTTAAAAAATAAAAAAGTTAACTTTAAATTTGATGGAGATATGCAACCTGATGTAGCGTTAAGTGATGAATATAAAGACCTTTATCCATTTTCTGAGATAGTTGGTAATGCTAATATATTAATTATGCCTGGACAACATAGTGCAGCAATAACCTATAAAACAATGAAAACTTTAGGCGGTGCTAAAGTTATTGGACCACTATTAATTGGTTTGGGCCAAGCAATTGAAATTGCACCTTTAAGATCATCAACATCTGATATATTAAATTTAGCATCTGTTGCAGCGTATTCAGCAGGGGTAATTAATTATAAAAAACCAAATTAATTTTTCACAACTCTCAAGTCCTCAACCAAAAAAATACTTGTAACAACATCTTCAACATCGAGAACTTTCCTCGCTTCATTTATAACCTCAGCTCTCTCTTCTTCACTTTGTGAAATACCATAAATATAAATTATTTTCTTATAAGTATCTATGTCATAATTTGCGGATTTTATTTTTTTATTCGTTATCATTGCAGTTTTTAATTGTGAAGTAATCAACACATCTTTTGCGGTTTGTTTAAAGTTAAACTTTTCTTTTATTTTCAAATCATTTTTAACTGATCTTGCTCCTTTTATTTCCCAACCTAGTTTCGTAATTTTAAGTTTTTCTTCTACAGTGTCTACTTTACCTGTTATAAATATTCTTCCATCCAATACTTTAGACTTTACTTTCAATAAATAACTACTATCCATTAGTATTAATTTTGCTCTTAAATTTTTTTGCATTATTGAATCATCAATTTGTGTTCCAATTGTTCTTGGGTCCATTGCAACTGAAACCCCTGTGCCCAAAACTCCAGTTGATGAATAACCAACACATCCTGAAATTAAAATAAAAGTTACAATTAATATCAAGTTTCTAAATTTCATTTTTTTTCTTTAAACAATAATCATAAACAATTTTTTTTGATATATTATTCTCCTTACTGATTTTTGATGTAATATCTTTAATCGACATTTTTTTTAAAAGTTTTACAATTTTTTTTTTAACTGATTCTTCAATTACTTGTAACTTATTTTGTAAATTTAAATTTTCTGATATAACTACAGTAATCTCTCCTTTTTCTAATATGTTAATATTATTAAGGTTTTTAACCTTGTCTCTAATATATTCCTCATGCAATTTTGTCATTTCTCTAGTAATTAAAATATCCCTATCATTAAAGTATTTTTGGATTTGAGCTGTTATTTTTTTTATTTTTTTGGTTGAAATAAAAAAAACAATTGAGCAATTTAAATTAAAGATCTTTTGAAAAAGTTGATCAACTTGTGACTTTTTTTCTGGTAAAAAACCACAAAAGAAGAATTCGTTTGAAAAGCCACTTATAGAAACAGCCGCTGTAGCAGCAGAGGATCCTGGAACTGGAAATATATTAATTTTATTCTTGATGCATTCGTTTATCAAAATTCCACCAGGATCTGAAATTGTTGGAGTACCAGCATCTGAAATGATAGAAATTATTTTATTTTCTTTTAGTAAATTTAATACATATTTTATATTTTGTTTTTCATTAAATTTGTGATTAGATAATAGTTTTGTATTTATATTGAACCGAGATAATAGTTTACTTGAAACTCTTGTGTCTTCTGACAAAATCAAATCTGAGTTATTAAGTATATATATAGCCCTTAAAGTAATATCTCCTAAATTTCCTATCGGCGTAGAAACACAATATAGCCCAGGTTTTAAATTATCATTTAATTCAAATTTATACATTTAATGATGATGAGAAAATTATATATCACAGTTTTAAAAGTTTTTCTTATAATCGTTTTCTCACAAGTTAAAGCAATTTCAGATGAGAAAATTAAAATAGGTTTAATTGTACCTTTATCGGGCGAATATTCGTATATTGGTAACTCAATTCTTAAATCTTCAAGAATGGCTTTAAATAAAATTAATGATGACAGAATCACTGTAATACCTAAAGATACAAAAGCAAACCCAATAGATGCATTAAAAGTCTCAAATGAACTTTATAATAATGGTGTAAAAATAATTATCGGACCAGTATTCAATGAGAGTAATAAATACTTAGATGAACTTGACGAAGTAACATTCATATCTTTTACAAACAAAATTAGAAATAATCCAAAAAATGTAATTTCTGCAGGAATAAATGCAATATCACAGATAAATACAATTAAAAAATATTTAAGTGAAAATAATTTAACAAATACAATATTTTTAATCCCTGAAACAGAGTATAAAAGAGAAATTGAAGAAGCTATTGAAAAATCTAATTTAATATTAAAAGAAAAATTTATTTATAGTAAAGACCCGACATTACTAACAAAGCAAATAGAAGATTTAACAAGGTATCAACAAAGAAAAAAGAATTTAGAAAACGAAATTAAAAAAATAGAAAATTCAAATGCTTTTAATAAAAAGAAAAAAATAGATGAATTAAAAAAAAAAGATACTTTAGGTTTCATTAATTTTGATTCTGTAATTATTGCTGATTTTAGCGAAAGTCTGAAAAGTGTTACCACATCATTATTATACACTGATGTATCTTCAGAAAGAATAAAATATATTGCTTTAAATCAATGGTTTGATGAAAGTCTTTTAAAGGAAAGTTCGTTGCATCCAATGTATTTCCCATCGATAAATAAAGATAATTTTGAAATATTTCAAAAAGAATTTATTCAAAACTTTAAAAATACTCCAAATCAAATTTCTTTCTTAAGTTATGATCTAATAGGTTTAGTATATTACTTATTATTAAACAACAATTTTGAGACTAATGAAAATCTATTTATTAAGAAAAATAAATTTAAAGGAAAAATAGGTATCTTTGAAATAAACAAGAAAACAATTACCCATCAATTAAATTTTTATGAAGTACAAGATAGAAATTTTAAAGAAATTTTTTAATTTTTTTGAAAGCTTGTGCTCGGTGATCATTTTTAAATTTTAATTTTTGACTCATTTGACCAAATGTTAATTTTTTATTTCCAGGAATAAAGATTGGATCATAACCAAAACCTTTCTTTCCAATTTTTTTTTTTGAAATTCTACCATTGATAATCCCGAGAGATTGAATCGGATTTTTTTTTAATCCATAAACTGTTAATGCACAAATGAATCTTGCTTTTATTTTTTTGGACTTCCAGTTTTTATCTACCATCGACAGCTTTTGATATACTTTGGCTATTGCCAAATTAAAATTACCTTTTTTTCCACCCCATCTAGCTGAATAAATACCTGGTTTATTATTTAGCAAGTCAATTTCAAGACCAGAATCATCTGCAATGCAAACTTTTTTTGTTTTTTTCGAAAAATATTTCGCTTTTATTAAAGAATTTTTTAAAAAAGTATCACCATTTTCTTTAGGGCTTTTGAGGCCATAATCCTTGGGAGATGTAATAATATAGTATTTAGGTAGTAAATCTTTTATTTCTTTTATTTTTCCCTCATTATTTGACCCTACTACTATTTGTTTATTTTTTTTTTTTAACATCTAGAATTTTATGAATTTCTTACCATATAGACTTCTATGGAAAAAGAAGAATCACAAAATAAAGAAGGTAAAAAGTTAGAAAATGAAAATTCAGAGCAAAACACAGACGGTCAAACTTTAGAGGAAAATGAAAATTCGGAGCAAAACACTGACGAACAAATCCTAGAAGAAACTGAAAAAAAAGAGGAAGAAGAACAGCTTACACCTGAAGATGAAATCTCAAATCTTAAAGATAAAGTTGCTAGAACATTTGCTGAAATGGAAAATCAGAGAAGAAGATTTGAAAAAGAGAAAGAAGAAGCTTTTGAATATGGTGGTTTCTCATTTGCAAGGGAAGCTCTTAATCTTCTAGATAATTTAGAGAGATCAAAACAAACTCTGGAAAGTGACGAAACTATAAAAGATAGAGACACGCTAAAAAAATTGATAGAGCATATTGATATTATTAATAAGGATATGATTTCAATTTTCAAAAAAAATAATATTGAGCCAATTAAAGCAATTAACGAAAAATTAGATCCAAATTTGCACCAGGCTATGATGGAAGTAGAAGATGACACCAAGGATCAAGGGACAATAGTACAAGAAATTCAAAAAGGTTTTATGATGAAAGACAGGTTATTAAGACCTTCATTAGTAGCTGTATCTAAAAAAAAAGTTAAAGAGAAACAGGATAACCAAAAAAACCAAGAAAATGAGGAAAAAGAGGTAAAAAATTAATTATTTATTATGGTTGTAGTTGTAAAATTAGCACTTATATGAGCATCAAATAGGATAAATTATGAGTAAAGTTATAGGAATAGATTTAGGTACAACAAATTCTTGTGTAGCCGTCATGGAGGGAACACAAGCAAAGGTTTTAGAAAATGCAGAGGGAGCAAGAACAACACCTTCTGTTGTTGCATTTACAGATGAAGGTGAAAAATTAATAGGCCAACCAGCAAAAAGACAGGCTGTTACAAATCCTGAAAATACAATATTTGCAGTTAAAAGATTAATTGGAAGAAATTTTGATGATCCAACAGTTAAGAAAGATGTAGAGACTGCACCTTTTAAAATAGTTAATTCTGATAAAGGTGACGCGTGGATTGAGGCAAAAGGCCAAAAATATTCACCATCACAAATATCAGCTTTTACACTTCAAAAAATGAAAGAGACAGCAGAAAAATATTTAGGTTCTGAGGTGAAGCAAGCAGTTATCACCGTTCCAGCATATTTTAATGATGCTCAGAGACAAGCTACTAAAGATGCAGGTAAAATAGCTGGTCTTGAAGTTTTAAGAATTATAAATGAGCCAACAGCAGCATCTCTAGCTTATGGTTTAGATAAAAAAGCAAATAAGAAAATTGCAGTCTATGATTTAGGTGGAGGAACATTTGATGTTTCAATTCTCGAATTAGGAGACGGCGTTTTTGAAGTTAAATCAACTAATGGTGATACTTTTTTAGGTGGTGAGGATTTTGACAATTCAATAGTTGATTACCTTTTATCGGAATTCAAAAAAGAAAATGGTATTGATTTAAAATCTGACAAATTAGCGTTGCAGAGACTTAAAGAAGCCGCTGAAAAAGCTAAAATAGAATTGTCATCAGCAACTCAAACTGAAATAAATTTACCATTCATAACTGCAGATAAAACTGGGCCAAAACATATTAACCTAAAAATGACAAGAGCTAAGCTTGAAGCTTTAGTTGAAGATCTAATTTCAAGAACTATTCCACCATGTAAAACTGCTTTAAAAGATGCAGGTTTATCTGCGAGCGAGGTGGATGAAATAGTACTAGTTGGTGGTATGACTAGGATGCCTAAAGTAATAGAAGAAGTAAAAAATTTCTTTGGCAAAGATCCTAACAAATCTGTAAATCCTGATGAGGTTGTTGCTATGGGCGCTGCGATTCAAGCAGGAGTATTACAAGGTGATGTAAAAGATGTATTGTTGCTAGATGTAACTCCTTTATCTTTAGGAATAGAAACTTTAGGCGGAGTATCTACGAAATTAATAGATAAAAATACAACAATACCAACCAAAAAAAGCCAAGTATTTTCTACTGCAGAAGATAATCAACCAGCGGTATCAATTAGAGTTCTTCAGGGTGAAAGGGAGATGGCCTCGGATAATAAAGTATTAGGAAACTTTGAATTAGTTGGAATAGCTCCTGCACCAAGAGGAGTTCCGCAAATTGAAGTGACATTTGATATAGATGCAAATGGTATTGTAAATGTCTCGGCTAAAGACAAAGGAACTGGTAAAGAACAAAAAATTCAAATTCAAGCATCTGGAGGGTTAAGCGATGATGAAATTAATCAAATGGTAAAAGATGCGGAGTCTAATAAAGAGGAAGATAAAAAGAAAAGAGAAGCTGTTGATGCGAGAAATCAAGCAGATACATTAATACACTCTACTGAAAAAAATTTAAAGGAACATGGAAGTAAAGTTTCAGACGCAGATAAGAAAGCTATTGAAGATGCATCAGCAAACCTAAGAAATGCACTTAAAGGAACTGATGTTGAAGAAATTAAGAAAAAAACACAAGATTTAGTTCAGGCATCTATGAAATTAGGTGAAGCAATCTATAAATCACAACAAGGTGCAAAACCTGAAGATGCTCCAAAAGACGCAAAGAAAGAAGATACGAAAGACGATAACGTTGTTGATGCAGATTTTGAAGAAGTAAAAGACGAGAATAAAGAAAAAAGCGCCTAACAAAACAACTGTTTGTCTATAACATGTTATGGCAAAAAGAGATTATTACGAAGTTTTAGGTGTAAATAAAAATGCTTCAGCAGACCAAATAAAATCAGCTTATAGGAAACTCGCAGTTAAATTTCATCCTGATAAAAATAAGGGTGATAAAGGAGCCGAGGAAAAGTTTAAAGAAGCATCAGAAGCTTACCACGTTCTATCTAATTCAGAGAGAAAACAAAATTATGATAATTTTGGTCACGCTGCCTTTGAAAATGGAGGTGGTGGAAGAGGTGGATTTGGTAATTTTGACTTTTCTAATCATTTCTCTGACATTTTTGAAGACTTTTTTGGTGAAGGCTTTGGTGGAGGCCGTAGATCAAGAAGGTCAAATAATAGAGGGTCAGATTTAAGATATGATTTATCTATATCTTTGGAAGAGGCTTTTTCTGGAAAGAAACAAGACATAAAATTTTCTACATCTGAAAAATGTGACACTTGTAGTGGTTCAGGATCAAAACCTGGACATCAAGCAGGAGCATGCTCGATGTGTGGTGGTCATGGTCAAGTAAGATCTAGCCAAGGTTTTTTTACGGTCCAACAAACATGTCCTCAATGTGCTGGTGCGGGAGAGGAAATTACTCATCCTTGCTCTAGTTGTAATGGACAGGGTAAAAAACAGGCTTCAAAAAGATTATCAGTTACTATTCCAAAAGGTGTGGATGATGGGACAAGAATAAGGCTTTCAGGGAAGGGTGAAGCTGGATCGAGAGGTGGAAGTAGTGGTGATTTGTATTTATTTATTAATGTTCATTCTCATGAATTATTTAAAAGATCAGATGAAAACTTATTTTTTGAGTGTCCAGTTTCTATAGCAGATGCTGCTCTAGGTACATCGATTGAAATTCCAACAATTGACGGAGGTAAAGCTAAAATAAAAATTCCAGCAGGAACACAAAGTGGAAAACAATTTCGATTAAGAGGAAAAGGAATGCCTTACATGAGAGGTAATGATTTTGGAGACCTTTATGTGCAGGTTAACACTGAAGTTCCAATATCTCTTAATAAAGAACAAAAAGAATTATTAGAAAAATTTAGAGAAATTGAAAACGAAAAATCTAACCCAAGTATTAGAAAGTTTTTTCAAAAAGCTAAGAGTTTCTGGAAAAATTAACCAAAAATTATAAAGTACCTGCTAATTCTGGATTAGCACTGATATCCTTAATTGAATAAGGTTTAACACCTCCTTCTTGATCTAATAAATTTTTACATTTATAACCAAGTCGCTTTAACTTTAGACCTTTACATGATCTTTTAATCCAAATTTCATCAAAATATAATTTAAATGCCATTTTTGAAGTTGTGTAAATTCCAAATTTAAAATCCCAACGATTTTTTCCAAAATACTTTTCTACATCTCCATGAGTTTTCCAAATTGTTTGTCCTTTATGATCTACTTTAAGATCACCATTAATCCAAATTTTAAAGTAACCTTTCTCTGGATCAGAATTGAAATTGATGTTGTGTATAATGTCTATCCATTTTCCTTTAAAGCTCAATAATTCGTCCCAATTTAATAATTTAAACTCTTGATATGATTTTATACAGAAATTGGCTCCTGTAGAACCATCTCCTGATCCTGCAGAACAATTCTTATTTGGCTTATCTAGTACAAAATAGCCCTTTCTGGTTCCATTTTTCATTATCAGTCCAACAAAATTTTTTATATCAGTCTCAAACATTGGTTCATAAACTTCTATATCGTTATGCCATTGCTGTATTGTTAATCTTCCTCCCCATTTAAAGTCCTTTGGTATCAAAAGTGACATCGACATCCATACATTATCGTCCTTTTTTCCGTTTTTTCTTCCACTCACCTCGACTCTTTTTTTAGACTCAAAGTTAGATCTTTTACAATCTGCCTTTGAACCAATACACCCTGTCCCTACAGTTAACTTAAGTGCGGTATCACCATGTCTAGGATTTTTTTTTGTAACTTCTAAAAAGTTATAATCCAAATTATTTTCTTTTTTAAAATTTTTGTAAAATTGTTCTCTTATAATTTTAAACCCACCTTTAACATTTACAGTGGTATCATCTTTTTTAATTTTTAAATTTTTATGAAATATTGCTTCTTCAGCAACAACCGAAGTACAAATGCTAAGTAAAAAAATAATTTTTATAATATAATTCATTTAAATTAATTTAAGTTATGTATATTATATTAAATAAATATTAATGAAAAAAATTAATTTAGCTATAACTGGTTGTATGGGAAGAATGGGTCAACAACTCATTAAATCTGCTTTAAAAGATAAGTCCACAAAATTGGTTGCTCTTACTGAAAATAGATCCATTAAAAAAAAAATTAATGGAATTAAACCTGAATTAAATACTGAAAAGGCTCTAAGCAAAGCTAATGTAATAATAGATTTTACAATTCCAAAATGTACATTCGAGGTTTTAAAAATAGCTGCAAAACTAAAGAAAAAAGTAGTAATTGGCACAACAGGTTTTACAGAAAAAGAGGAAAATTTAATAAAGAAGTTTTCTAAAAAAATTCCAATTTTAAAAGCAGGTAATATGAGTCTAGGTATTAATTTACTTATGTACCTGACAGAAATCACATCCGCATCACTTGGCAATAATTACCTAAGTAAAGTATTTGAAATACACCACAAACATAAAAAAGATTATCCATCTGGAACAGCTTTAATGCTTGGAAAAGGAATTGCTGTTGGAAAAAATAGAGACTTTTATAAAATGATCGGTAAAAAATATTTAAATAAAAAAAAGTTTCCTTACGGAAAAAAAATCAATTTCAATTCAATCAGAAAAGGTGAAATTATAGGTGAACACGAAGTTACCTTTTCAAGTGGGAAGGAAATTATAACACTAAACCATGAAGCTTTCGATAGAGCTTTATATTCTGAAGGAGCAATAGCTGCAGCCAAATGGCTAATAAATAAAAAACCAGGCCTTTATTCAATGAGAAATCTTCTTAATTTTAAATAATGAATGAAGAACAGAGAGCCAAAATAGTCTTAAAGATACTCAATAAAACTTATCCAATAACACCAATACCATTAAAACATAGAAATATATTTACACTTTTAATATCTGTATTACTTTCTGCTCAATGTACAGATGTTAATGTAAATAATGTCACAAAAAATATTTATCCAAAATACAATAAACCTGAGCATTTTGTTAAGCTAGGAAGAAAGAAAATAGAAAAATTAATAAGAAGCATTGGGATTTTTAGAATTAAAGCAAAGAGCGTTTATAATCTTTCAAAAACTTTAGTAGAAAAATATAACGGTAGAGTTCCAAAAACTTTTGAAGAGTTAGAGGAACTACCAGGAGTGGGACACAAAACAGCAAGCGTAGTTATGTCCCAAGGCTTTGGATATCCTGCATTTCCAATAGATACGCATATTCACCGACTTGCTCAAAGATGGGGATTAAGTAATGGCAAAAATGTTATTCAAACAGAAAAAGATCTAAAAAGATTATTCCCAAAAAAATATTGGAATAAACTGCATCTTCAAATAATTTATTATGGAAGAGAATATTGTAAAGCAAGAGAGTGTTATGGTATTTCTTGTAAAATTTGTACATCTTGTTATCCTAAAAGAAGAAAACCTTTAAAAACAAAAAAAGCTTAATATGAAAATTTTAGGAATAGGAAATGCAATTGTAGATGTAATTTGTAAAGTTGAAGATAATTTTATCATTGAAAATAAATTAACTAAAGGGACAATGAAATTGATCTTTGATGATCAAGAGTTTAAATCTTTACTATCTAGCCTTAATATCGAAAAAACAATATCTGGTGGGTCAGTTGCAAATTCTATAGTTGGGCTATCTCAATTAGGAAATAAAGTTGGTTTTATAGGAAAAGTAAGTGATGATGATTTGGGTTTAAAGTATGAGGAAGGTCTTAAATCTGAAAAAGTAGAATACTTTTATAATAAAAAAAAAGAGGAACAACCTACTGGAACATGTTTAATATTAGTGACTCCAGACTCTGAAAGAACAATGTGTACGTTTTTAGGTACTGCTGGAAAAATAAATGAAAATGATGTTGATATAGATATAATAAAAAGTAGTGAAATAACTTTTCTTGAAGGTTATCTATGGGATGAGGGGGAACCAAAAAAAGCTTTTGAAAAAGCCATCAATAATTCAAATAAAGTTGCAATGTCTTTATCAGACCAATTTTGTGTAGATAGACATAAACCTCATTTTTTGGATTTAGTAAAAAATAAATTAGATATAACTTTCGCAAATGAACAAGAAATGATGTCATTGATAGGTGCAAGTAGTTTTGAAGAAGTAGTTAGCTTTGGAAAGAATTTAAAAAAACTTTTAGTAATCACACGCGGTGAAAAAGGTGCAATTTCAATATTTGGTGACGAAGTTAACGAAAATGGGGTAGAAAAAAACTTAAAGATTAGAGATTTAACAGGTGCCGGAGATCTATTTGCAGCAGGCTATCTGCATGGTTACTTAAATAATCTAAGTCCAATAGATTGTTTGAACAAAGGTAGAGAAATGTCTTCTAAAGTTATTCAACAAATAGGGGCTAGGCTTTAGTATTTTTTCTGCTGTAACTACCTTTGCCCTTTTTTGGTTTTACAACTTTTGGTCTATATTTATTTGTAAATAATTCTTTTGCATGAATATTCTTCTTTTTACGCATTTATCTGATAACCAGTTTTAAAACTAGAAATGAAATTTTTGTCATTGAATTTTTTTTCTATTTTTTTTCTCAACCTATAAATATGTGTTTCTACTGTATGAGTCTCTAATTTAGATTTGTGGCCCCAAACCTTTTTCTGCAAATCGGTTATTGATCTTGGAAGTTTAAAATCATTCAAAAAAATAATTATTTTAGCTTCTTTCTCAGTAAGTGACAGTTTACTTTTGTCTCTAATCATTATTCTTGAATTTAGATTAATTATGTAATTGCCAATTTTAATATTATTTTGTTGATTAAATTTTTTCTTTAAAAAATTTATATTTATTATTTCTATTAATTTGGAAAGGCTTAAGGGATAATTCTTAATCAGAATTTGATTATTTGAATTTAAATTTTTTTCTTTTGAAATAATCAAATAATTTTCATTAAAATTTTGATCAAATTTACCAGTATTTATCTGTTTTATTTTAAAATTTAAAACACTTTTAACTTCATGTAGAATATTGAATAATGCTTCAAATTTGTGGATTACTAATGTCTGTTCTTCGTTCATCCTAACACAATATGTCAATTATCATTAAAAATAAAGAAACTCTTATCTTTGATGAATTTGTATTTAAATGCTGCATAGGAAAAAAAGGATTTACTAAAAATAAAGTTGAAGGCGATTTGAAAACTCCAGTAGGAAATTTTAATTTGGGTAATTTATATTTTAGAAGTGATAGAAAAAAGAAACCACTTACAAATTTAAAATTAATAAAAATTAGTAATAAAATGGGCTGGTGCAATGATATTAAGTCTGAAAAAAATTATAATAAACCTATAAATACAAATTCAAAATTAAGGCACGAAAAACTTTTTAGAAATGATTATAAATATGACTTTATTTTACCGATAAAATACAATTGGAAAAAAACAAAGATAAATAAAGGTAGCGCCATATTTATTCATTTAACTAAAGAATATAAGCCAACGGCAGGATGTATTGGCGTCTCAGAAAAGGATTTTTTAATACTTATAAAACTAATAAAAAAGAATACTAAAATAAAAATTCTTTAACCTCTTTGACCAAAGATATTTGACCCTACTCTTATAAAAGAGGATCCATTTTCTATAGCATTAAGATAATCAGACGACATACCCATACTTAATTCATTTAAACCAATTTTGGTACTTAGCTCTCTCATTCTTATAAAATATTTTGTGCTATCCTCATTGAATGGAGGAATGCACATTAATCCTAGGATATCTAATTTAAGGCTTTTGCAATAATTGTAAAAATCGAATAATTCATTTTCTGATACACCAGATTTTTGTTCCTCTTTTCCAATATTTACTTGAATAAATAATTTTGCTTTTAAGCTTTGCTCTTCTTGTTGTTGAAAAATTTTGTCTGCAAGTTTCTTGCTATCTAATGAATGTATATAATCAAATATTTTTAAAGCACTTTTTACTTTATTAGTTTGTAAACGACCGATCAAATGTAATTTAATATTTTTATTTTCAATCTTTATTTGAGACCATTTTTGAATTGCTTCTTGAACTTTATTTTCTCCAAAATCTAAATGTCCATGATCTATCAAAGGTTTAATATGATCTATCTTAAAAGTTTTAGACACAGCTATTATTTTTAGTTCATTTATCTTTTTTTGATTATTATCTAATTTTGATTTAACATCTTCTTTTATTTTAATTAGATTTTTTACAGTTTGATGCATAAAAATATTCCCAAAATTTATTATTTTATAAATCGTTTTAAAAAAAAAAACATTGATAAATTGCCTAAAAATACTGGGATAATTTATAGAAATTACAACGGCAGAACAAATATAAATGATATTAAAAAAATTAAATATTATTGTAAAAAAAAAAAATTAAGGTTTTTTATATCAAATAATTTCAAACTTGCTGTTAATCTCAATTTAGATGGTGCATATATTCCTTCATTTAATAGAGATTTTAGACACTTAAGTTATAATTTAAATAAAAACTTTCTAATTTTAGGTTCAGCTCATAATATTAATGAAGTAAAATTGAAAGAAAGACAAAAAGTAGAATTTATTTTTATATCTTCATTATTTAAAAAAAATAAAAATTACTTAGGCATTTTCAAGTTCAAATTACTAAATAAATTGACAAATAAAAACGTAATCGCACTAGGTGGAATTTCCTCATTAAATAAGAGAAAATTAACTTTAGTTGATTGTTTTGGCTTTAGTGGAATTTCTTATTTTGAATAAAAAAAGGCCCCTAAAAAGGGGCCCTTTTTAAATTAAAATTTCTAAATTAGAAATTAAATTTGATTTGTACTTCGTATGCGTTTCTGTCGTCAGTAGACGTATTAGCGATATTGTCAACTGTGTGGTATGAACCAGCGATTGACATTGATCCCATTGTGTATGATATACCAACAGCTGTTGCTTCTTGGTCATCACCTGAGTTGTACTCAGCTACGTGTTGTCCTAAAGATACTGATAAGTCATCACTTACTGCGTATGAAATACCAAAACCTGAAGTATCTACGTCAGATGTTGCTCCACCTTCTACATCTTTTTCTGAAGTTTGAACACCAACTGTCATACCACCCATTGCGTAAGTAGCATACATTGTGCTTTCTTCAGAATCAGTTGCTGTACTATGGTCTGTACCTGTTCCATAACCAACTGTTAAACCTTCAACACCTGTGTATGCAACTGCAAAGTCATTGTATGACTCAACTGACTGACCAGCTTCTGCATTGTGATATGCAGCAGTAAAGCTTAAACCTGAATCATGTGAATATGAATATGTAAACATATCTTCTTCAGCATCACCATTAATAACAGCTACTGATGCACCTGTTACAACAGCCCATGGCTCTTCGTAAGCTGCAGGCATTTTATCGTCAATTGCGCTTAATGCAGACGAACCACCGTGACCTGCGAACGTTAAAGTTCCCATATCATCTGGTAGTGTTAATGTAATTGATCTGTCATCCATTAATTGAGCAGTGTAGCTCTCAGCAGCTCCACCATCTAATTCTAATGACAATGTTACTCCGATGTCATTTACTTCACCTGAAGCAGAGAAAGTAACTCCATCAGACATTGACCAACCGTTACCAGTGTTTTTATTCTCATCACCACCGCCAAAAGTTAGTGCAGCAGTACCTGTTACAGCCATATCAGCTGCGTTTACAGATCCCGCTATTAGGGAACCAGCTAATGCCGTTAACCCTATTTTTTTTAGTTTGTTCATATTTAATACTCCTTCGTATTTTAATATTAATATTAAACATTGCGGTTTTATCAAAAAAGCATGCAATTTCTGGATTATTGAATGTTTATCGGTAATTTTATTAAAAAGTGTTGCAAATATACATCATAAAAACATCAATAAAACTGCAACTTTTTGATTAATTTTATACTATATATAAAAATACGAGTTAAAAATAAAACATATGCCTATTCAAAACTTTATTAGAACAAGTTTATTATTTATTGCGAGTTTTTTGATTCTATCTAGTTGTGGCAGTCCTGGAGATGCAAGAAAAATCCCACCAAATGCAGATGATAGAGTTAGAAAAAACATTGAAGAGGGAAGAGGATTTAGACTTGGTAATTTTGGTGGACCAAAGTCAGGAGAATTTGATTTTGCAAGTTCGAATGAATTATGGAGAGCGTCTTTAGACACTTTAGATTTTATGCCGCTTGCATTAGCAAACTATAGTGGTGGGATAATAGTAACTGATTGGTACAGCGATGAAAACGCAACAAATGAATCTATCAAAATCTCAATTAGGTTTTTAAGCAATGATATAAGATCAGACGCTATTGCAATAAAAGTATTTTATAAAGAATGTTCTTTGCAAACAAATTGTAAAGTAGTAGATCGAACAAATGAATTATCAGCAGAGTTAACAAAACAAATCTTAACAAAAGCCGCAGTGTACGAAAAAGAAAATAAAAATAAAACTAAGAAAAGAAAATACATAAATAAGAAACTCGGAGACTAATCAAAAATTCGTAGCTGTGGAAAGATATAATTTCAAAGAAGTAGAGGAAAAATGGCAAAAATCTTGGCATGAAAATAATCTTTTCTCTACTAAAATAGATAAAAACAAAGAAAAATTTTATTGTCTGGAAATGTTTCCTTATCCCTCAGGAAAAATTCACATGGGACATGTAAGAAATTATACAATTGGCGATGTTTTATCTAGATATAAATTTTTAAAAGGTTTTAACGTTTTACACCCAATGGGCTGGGATGCTTTTGGAATGCCGGCAGAGAATGCAGCAAGAGATAACAACCTTGACCCAAAAAAATGGACTAATTCGAATATCAGCACCATGAAAAATCAATTAAAGAAACTTGGACTGTCAATAGACTGGGATAGAGAAATTTCTACTTGTTCAGAAGATTACTATAAGCATCAGCAAATATTTTTTCTTGAACTTTTAGAAAAAAAGCTTGTCTATAGAAAAGAGAATTATGTTAATTGGGATCCTGTAGATGAAACAGTTCTTGCAAACGAACAGGTGATAGACGGCAAAGGATGGAGATCAGGAGCAATTGTTGAAAGAAAAAAATTAAGTCAGTGGTTTTTTAATATTTCAAAATTTTCACAAGATCTTTTAGATGGCTTAGAAAGTTTAGATACATGGCCTAACAAAGTCAAAACAATGCAAAAAAATTGGATTGGAAAGTCATTTGGATGCGAAATAGAATTTGAAATTGAGGGAAATCTTCCGGTAAAAAAAATTAAATGTTTTACAACTAGGCCCGATACGCTTTTTGGATTTTCTTTTTTAGCACTTTCTGCAGATCATGAAATATCAAATTATTTTAAAGATGATAAAGGTTTTTTAAGTTTTAAAGAGGAGTGTTCAAAAACTGGTACGACAGAAGAAGCATTAGCAGTTGGAGATAAAATAGGTTTTAAAACAGGTCTAGTTGCAAAAAATCCTTTAAAACCTGATGAAAAAGTGCCTGTTTTCTTTGCAAATTTTGTATTAATGGATTACGGATTTGGAGCAGTCTTTGGTTGTCCAGCACATGATCAGCGAGATTTTGATTTTGCAAAGAAATATAATTTAAATATTAAGACCGTTGTAAAACCTTTTGATAAGAATGATACGTATAAAGTTGAGGGTGAAGCATATGCTGGTCCTGGTGTATTGATAAATTCAGATTATTTAAATGGTCTAGAAGCACCTAAAAATTCTGTAATTGAGACAATTAAAATATTAGAAAAAAAAAAATTAGGAAGTAAAAAAATTAATTACAGGCTTAAAGATTGGGGAGTTTCAAGACAAAGATATTGGGGATGTCCAATACCTATAATGTATGACGAAAATGGAAAAGCTCATCCTGTACCTAAATCTTTACTACCTGTTAAATTGCCAGAAAATATAAACTTAAAAGTTAAAGGTAACCCACTAGATAGCCAAACAAGTTGGAAAGAAATTAATGTTGATGGAAAAAAATATACCCGTGAAACAGATACTCTTGATACATTTGTTTGCTCATCTTGGTATTATTTGAGATTTTGTTCTCCTAAAGAAGATGGATATGGATTTAAAAAAGAGGACATTGATTACTGGATGCCTGTAGACCAATATATTGGTGGTGTTGAACATGCTATTTTGCATCTATTATATTCAAGATTTTTTATGAGAGCTATAGAACATAAAAATGAAAATTTTAATATAACAGAACCTTTTCAAAGTTTGTTTACACAAGGAATGGTATGCCACGAAACATACAAAGATAAAAATGATAATTGGCTTAGTCCTGATGAGGTTGAAAAGATAAATAACAAGTATGTAATAAAGGGAAGAAAAAACGAACTAGCGAAAGTAGGACCATCAGAGTCGATGTCAAAATCAAAAAAGAATGTTATAGACCCTGAATATATAATTAAAAATTATGGTGCAGATTCTGTAAGATTATTTATCTTATCTGACAGTCCTCCAGAAAAAGATGTTCAGTGGTCTGAGCAAGGAATGACATCATCATATAAATTTATTCAAAAATTATGGACATTACATAATGAAATAAAGTCTAAAATAGATAAAGAAGAAAAAAATTACTTTGATGATAAAATAGAAAAGTTTACTAATCAAACAATTTCAAAAATAACTAATAATTTAGAAAAATTTAATTATAACGTTATAATTGCTAACATGTATGAAACCTACAATTTTTTAGCAAACCATATTAAAAGTAATAAAGATTTAAAAAATTTAGAAAATAATTACAAAAAAATTTTAATTTGTTTTTCTCCAGTTATTCCTCACTTCTCAAGCGAGTGTCTTGACCAAATGGGAGAGGCAGGAATGTATTCATGGCCAGAGCACGACAAAAGTCTACTAGTAGAGGATCAAATTAAAATAGTAATACAAATAAATGGAAAAAAAAGAGCGCTGATTAGTACTAAAAAGGGTGTGGAAGAAAAAGAGTTTTTGGAAATTGTTAAAAAAGATAAGTCTGTGAAAAAGTATTTAATTAATAGTAAAATAAAAAAAATTATTTTTGTAAAAGATAGATTAATGAATGTTTTAATGGAAAATTAAATGAAAAAACTTTTTATATTGCCTATATTTTTAATCATATTTTATAGTTGTTCATATGAACCTATTCTACTAAATAAAAAGAACGATTTTCAATTTGTCAATATATCAATTAGCGGAGATAACAATATTAATGAAATAATAAAAAATGAATTATTAAGAAACAATGGGCCTAAAAAATATAATATAAATCTAGAAACAATTAAAAAAAAACAAATTGTTTCATCAAATGAAAAAGGTGATCCAGTAGTTTTTAAATTAAATATTGATACATTATTTGTTTTAATTGAGGAAAATGAAATTGTATTAAAAAATACTATTAATAAACAAGCTTCGTACAACAATATAAGTGATAAATTTGAATTATCCCAGTATGAAGAAAGTATTATTAAGAATTTAGCTGGCAATATCTCAAACGAAATTTTGATGTCTATAACAAATTTAAGTAAATGATTATAAAAGTCTTTGAATTTAACAAATTAAAGACATCAAATTATAACTTTTATCTGTTTTATGGAAAAAATGAAGGTTTACAAAATGAGATAATCAAAAAATATTTTGTAGATAAATTTGAGGGTCAAGTCGATAAATATGATGAAAATGAATTCATAAGTAACAGTGAAACAATCTTCAGTGAACTACTTAATAAATCTCTTTTTGAAAATGAAAAAATTTTAATTATTTCAAGAGTTAGTGAAAAAATTTTAAAATATATCGAGGAATTATCTGAAAAAAATTTAAATGATTTGAAGATAATTTTAAAAAGTGCTCCACTTGAGAAACGTTCAAAATTAAGAAATTACTATGAAAAAAATAAAACACATATAATAATCCCTACCTATGAAGATAATGAAAAAAGCTTATCAGCTTTAGCTATTAGTTTTCTAAATGAAAACAAAATAAAAATCTCAAGAGAAACACTAAATTTGCTGATAAACCGTGCTAGTGGAGAAAGACAAAATTTACAATCAGAATTAGATAAAATTTTAAATTACTCACAAACAAATACAACCATCAGCTTTGATGTGATTAATAAACTTAGTAACTTGTCGGAAAATTATGAGGTAAATGAGTTGGCTAATAATTATCTTGCCAAAAACACAAAAAATGTATCTAAAATTTTAAATGAAAATAATTACTCAAATGAAGATTGTATTTTAATATTAAGAACTTTGCTTAACAAATCAAAAAAATTATTAGAAATTATTAAAAAAAATGAGCAACTTAAAAATATAGATCAAGTATTATCTTCAACAAAACCACCAATATTCTGGAAAGATAAAGAAAACATTAAAATTCAAGCAAAATCATGGAAATTAAAGGATTTAAAAAACAAAATTTATGAAATGAATAATGTTGAAACTCTTATTAAAAGCAATTCAAAAAATTCACTTAATATAATTTCAGACTTTATAGTAAATTATTAGTAATTGATTTTTATTATATTTATAAGTCTATCTAGTTGATCGAAACCTTTATACTCAATTGTTAATGTTCCTGAATTATCTTTTTTATTATTCAGAACTACTCTCATGCCAATTTTATCTGCTAATTCATTTTCAGTTGATATAATATTTGTATCTTTTGCTTTGAATATTTTTTTTGAGCCACTCTTTAAAATTCTCACTAAACTCTCTGTTTGCCTAACTGACAAATTTTTCTTAACAATTTTATCAGCTAATAGTAAAGCATTATCAAGACCAATTAAAATTTTCGCATGACCTTGGGAGATTTTATCATTTCTTATCATTTGAATTAATTTTTCAGGTAAAGTTAAAAGTCTCAAACAATTTGAAATATGTGATCTACTTTTTCCAATAAATTGAGATACTTTTTCTTGATCATACTGAAAGTTTTCAATTAGATTTTTATAACTTTCGGCTTCCTCTATAGGATTTAAATCTCTTCTTTGTACATTTTCTATTATAGCTAACTCTAATGATTTAAGATTATCGGCCTCGATAATTATAACTGGTACCTCGTGAAGACCTGCTGATTGAGCAGCTTGCCATCGTCTCTCACCGGCGATTAATTCAAATTTATCGTCTTGATCATCAGATTTTCTTACGATTAAAGGTTGAATTATTCCTCTTGCTTTAATTGAGTTTGTTAATTCATCTAGAGCATCTTTTTCAAATAATTTTCTAGGTTGATTTTTATTTGGTATTATTGAGCTTATTGAAATATTGTTATTTGATGTTTTTATATCACTATCTCCGATTAAGGATGATAGTCCCCTTCCAAGACCTTTCTTATTTTTAAAAGGATTAATCATGCTGCACTCTCCACTTGTTTATCTTGTTCTAAAAATTCTTCAGTGAACTTAAAATATGCTTTGCTTCCTGGACAAATTTTATCGTAAAGAAGAACAGGTATACCATGAGATGGCGCCTCAGATAATCTAACATTTCTTGGAACTGACGTTGTGTAAACCTTTTCCTTAAAATAGTTTCTTGCCTCAGTCTCAACTTGTCCTGAAAGTTTATTTCTTTTATCAAACATGGTTAGAAGTATGCCTCTTATCTCGAGAGATGGATTTAAATTAGATTTTATTCTTTCAATGGTTTTCATTAATTGTGTTAATCCTTCCAATGCAAAGAATTCTGTCTGAAGTGGTACAACTAAAGCATCGGAGGCTACTAATGCCATAATTGTGAGTAAACTTAATGATGGTGGGCAGTCAATGAGTATATAATCATACGATGCTCTAGAATCATTTAAAATAGCACCTAATTCATCTTTTAATTTAAAGGCTCTACGACTATCACCTGCCGTTTCAACCTCAAGACCCGATAAATCAACGTTAGAAGTGATTAAATTTAGATTTGTAAATCTTGTTTTTTGTATGACATCTGAAATTCTTTTATTTCCATTGAGGACGCTGTAAATTGTTGTCTCTGAATTTGCTGTGTTAGATAATCCAAGACCAGTTGTGGCATTACCTTGAGGGTCTAGATCAATTACCAGAATTTTTTTTCCTTTCATTGACAATCCAGCTGCCAAATTAATAACAGTTGTTGTCTTACCAACGCCTCCCTTCTGATTAATTACTGAAATAATTTTTTTATCCATGTTTTCAATTAAATTTGTATTTGTAATATTTTATCATCTCTCTCTTATTAATATTTTTTTTGCAATTATCATATTACTAATTAAAATTTATTTTCTGGTTGCTCTTTCTTTCTCAAATTTGAAATTTTCACAATCATCGACTCATGATTTGTTAAACTTTTTTTTTCCTCGTAGTCAAATTTCCATATTTTGAGCGCATCATTTATAATTTTTTTTCCACTCTTTCCTAAAAATAGAATAATGTATTTAAAATTTTCAAAATTTGTTTGTGCTATCTGAAAAATTATTGGTAAAGGTTTAAATGCTCTCGAAATTATCACATCAGTTTTTAAATTCTTTTCATCAAAAATATTTTTTTTATGTATTTCTGAATTTAAATTGAATTTTTTTGACATCTCGTTAATGAAATTGCTCTTGTGATAGCTTCTTTCATAAAAAATAACCTTAAATAGTGGATTTTTTGATTTCATTAAAATTCCTAAAACTATACCAGGCAGTCCAGCGCCTGATCCGAGGTCTGTACATATTTTTATATCTTTTTTATCAATAAAATCAATGGTTTGTGCACTATCTATAATATGCCTTTGTTTTATTGAGTTTTCTGTACTTTTTCCAATTAAATTTAGAGATTTGTTTCTAAAAATTATAGAATTTGTATAGGCTTCAAGCTCATCAAATGTTTCACGTGAAACATTTAATTTATTAGTTTTATTAATTTTTAAAAAATTCGAATCAATCAAGCTATATGCTTAATAGACTTTCTTTTGAGGTGAGACAACAAAATATATACTGCAGCCGGGGTCACTCCATCTATTCTTAAAGCTTGGCCCATTGTTTTTGGTCTTATCTTCTTAAACTTTGACTTAACTTCATTAGATAAGCCAGAAAAACTGTCATAATCTATATCATCTGGTATTGAGAGATTTTCGTCTCTTTTAAAAGCTAGAATATCAGCTTTTTGCTTCTTCAAATATCCTTTATAATGTGAATTAATCTCTAATTGTTCATCAATTTCACGTGAAAAATACTGAATTTCTGGCCATATTTCCCTTATTTTTTGCATATTTACTGATTTTTGGCCTAAAATTTGGTTAGCTGATCTACTAACACCATCTTTTGCGATATTAATTCCAAATTTTGATACTCTTGATGGGGTAATCTCTAATTTATCCATTTTTGATTGGACAATGGATAAATTCATAATTTTTTCTCTAAAAACTCTTTCTCTTTCTCTCTTTACAACTCCTATGTCTAATCCTTTTTGAGTTAATCTTGTGTCTGCATTATCTGATCTAAGTGAAAGTCTATACTCTGCTCTTGAAGTAAACATTCTATATGGTTCCGCTACACCTTTGGTTACAAGATCATCAATCATGACACCTATATAAGCTTCAGATCTATCTAATATAAAAGGCTCTTGACCTTTTAAAGATAGTGCAGCATTAATACCGGCAATCAACCCTTGGGCAGCTGCTTCTTCATACCCAGTAGTTCCATTTATTTGACCAGCTAAAGAAAGGTTTTTTATTTTTTTTGTCTCTAAAGTTAAAAAAAGCTCTCTTGGATCCACAAAATCGTATTCAATAGCGTAACCTGGCCTTAAAATTTTTACATTTTCTAAACCATTGATTTTACTACATATTTCTTGCTGTATATCTGCTGGCAGAGAAGTAGATATCCCGTTTGGATAAATTGTATTATCATTTAGACCTTCTGGTTCTAAAAAAATTTGATGTCTTTGCTTATCTGAAAACTTCTTAATCTTATCTTCAATAGATGGACAATATCTTGGACCCACGCCTTTTATACTACCAGAGTACATGGCGCTTCTATTCATATTTTTGGAAATAATTTTATGAACAGCTTCATTAGTATATGTCATTCTACATGAAATTTGTTTGTTTAAATTTTTTTTAGTTAAGAATGAAAAAAAATAGGGTTCCTTGTCTGCATGTTGCTCTTCTAAATTTTCAAAATTAATTGTGCGTGCATCAAGTCTAGGAGGAGTTCCTGTTTTTAACCTTCCTATTTTAAAATTATACTTTTCTAATTGTTCACTTAAACCAGTTGAAGGTTTTTCATTAAATCTTCCTGCCGGCGTTTTCTTTTCACCAATGTGTATCAAACCATTCAAAAATGTCCCTGTTGTTAAAATTATCTTTGATGATTTAATTTCTTTTCCAGATTGGGTCTTAAATCCAATTATACAATTTTTTTTAAATATGAACTCAATTACAGGATCACTAAAAATGCTTAAATTACAGTAGTTTACAAGTTTTTCTTGCATAAATTTTTTATATAGAGATCTATCACTTTGAGTTCTGGGACCTCTTACTGCTGGTCCTCTACTTCTATTTAAGAGCCTAAATTGTATACCCGATTTATCTGCAACTTCTCCCATAACGCCATCTAATGCATCTATTTCTCTAACTAAATGACCTTTCCCTAGACCACCTATTGCTGGATTGCATGACATTTCTCCAATAGAATCAAACTTGTGAGTGAATAATGCGGTGTTAACACCAAGTCTTGCCGATGCTGTTGCTGCTTCACAACCGGCATGACCTCCTCCTACCACAACTACATCAAATGATAATTCATTTTTCATATTTGTAATTTATTATTGATCTTAGAATTTACAAGAAAACACTTAAAATGGTCTAAAAAGGTAGTAATACCAATGATTATTTGCCTATGCAAAAATCATTAAAAATTGATCCAAGTATCTCTTCTACATCAACTTTTCCAACGATTGTTCCTAGGTGTCTAGTAGCTAATCTTAAATCCTCTGCTGCCTTATCAAAATCTTCTACAGAATTTTTATTTTCAAAGCTTATCAAGTGTTCAACACAATTTTCAAGTTCCGCTCTATGTCGTTCTCTAGTTATGAAAATATCGCCTGATAAATTAAATTTATTTTTTAACTTTTTTTTAATAGCACTTACAAGTTCATCTAAATTTTTTTCTTCCTTAATTGAAATACATATTGGATTGTATTTTTTTAATTCTTTAGCAATCTGATCCAAACCTAGATCCATTTTATTAATAACTAAAATTGCTTTGTTAGACAATATATCATCCAAAAAGTGAGTAAAATCAACAGTTTTAGGCTCTATTAGGATTATGCTCAAATCGGCTTTTTCTGCTCTATTTAAAGCCAACTTAATACCTTTTTTTTCAATTTCATCTTCAGATTCTCTTATTCCTGCAGTATCAGACAATACTATAGGATAGCCATCCAAATTTAAGTGTACTTCTATTACATCTCTTGTTGTTCCAGCAATTTCTGAAACGATTGCAACTTCTCTCCTTGATAAAAAATTTAATAAAGATGACTTCCCCACATTAGTAGGACCAACTATTGCAATTTTAAAACCTTCTCTAATTATTTCACCAACTTTTTGATCATTTAATATTTTTTCTATTTCTTCTCTGATGAATTTTGTTTCTGAATGAATGTTATTTAATACATCACCAGGTAAATCATCTTCAGGAAAATCTATTTTTGCTTCAACTTTTGATAAGATTTTTAAAAGTCTATCTCTTAATGAATTGAATTTGTTAGAACTTTTCCCAAACATTATTTTTAAAGCTTGTTGTCTTTGGATTTCAGTTTCAGATGCTATTAAATCTGCGATGCTTTCAGCTTTTAATAAATTTATTTTTCCGTTTTGGAATGCAATTTTTGTAAATTCACCAGGATCAGCTAATCTACAACCATCAATTTTGGAAATTGATTTATGTATTGCGTCAATTACCGCTTTGCTGCCGTGTACATGTAATTCAGCCATATCTTCACCTGTATAGCTCTGAGGACCGGGAAACCATAACAAAATACCTTCATCAATTAGATCTTTAGTTTCAGGATCTTTAAATTTTCTCAAAGATGCGAATTTAGGTTCGGGTAAAGGCAAAAAAGTTATATTTTTCAATACTTTTTTGGTTTCTGGGCCTGATACTCTTATAACTGCAACACCGGCTAATCCAGGGCCCGAGGAAAGTGCATAGATAGTCATTTTATTATAGCTACAATATGAATTTAATATAAAAATATTTCAATGATTATTTGGCTTGCGTCTTATCCAAAAAGTGGGAATACATGGGTTAGGTCTTTTTTATCAGCATATTATTACTCTGATAATGGTAAATTTAATTTCAAGCTACTGAATAATATTAAACAATTTCCAAGCAGAGACTTTTTTAACAGAAAAATTTTAAGCGTTGAAGATGCATCAGATAATTGGCTAATAGCTCAAAGCAGAATAAAATCAAAAGGTGAGGTATGTTTTTTAAAAACCCACAACGTTTTTGGTGCATATAAAGGAAAAAATTTTACTACATCAGAATTTACATTAGGTGCGATCTATATTGTGAGAGATCCAAGAAATGTAATAACATCATTGATGAATCATTATTCATTAAATGAAAATGAAGCGCTAAGTATGATCAATAGTGTTTACAGAAATTTAAGAGATGAAAATAATCCTGAAGATTATTCCAACTATTCATTCATAAGTTCTTGGGCAAATAATTTTAGATCATGGAAATTATCTAAAAGTATAGAGACTCTTATTATTAAATATGAAGATCTTGAAAATAATAGATTTAGAACATTTAAAAAAATAATAAATTTTACAGACAAATTGATGAAATTAAATAATAAAATTGATTTTGAAAAATTAAAAAGTTCAATCGAAAGTACTAATTTCGATATTTTAAAAAAAAAGGAAGAATTGGAAGGTTTTGAAGAAGCTATTTTTTCGAAAAAAGACGGAAGAACTAAAACTTTTTTTAATTTGGGAAGTGAGAATAACTATAAAAAACTTATAAAACCACAAACATCTAAGACATTAAAAAAATTGTTTAAAAAGGAAATGAAAGAGCTCGGTTATATTTAAGATGGCTTATTCATTGAATTAAAAAATTCAGAATTATTTTTAGTATCCTTAAGTTTAGAGTTTATAAATTCTATTGCATCCATTGAACCCATAGGTGCAATAATTCTCCTTAAAACGTTCATTTTTTGAAGATCGTTTTTCTCAAATATCAACTCTTCTCTTCTTGTCCCTGATTTAGTTATATCAATAGCAGGAAATATTCTCTTTTCTGAAATTTTTCTATCTAATATGGTTTCGCTATTTCCAGTTCCTTTAAATTCCTCAAATATAACTTCATCCATTCTGCTACCAGTATCAATTAAGGCTGTTGCTATAATTGTCAATGATCCACCTTCTTCAATATTTCTTGCTGCACCAAAAAATCTTTTAGGTCTTTGTAGAGCGTTTGCATCAACTCCACCGGTTAATACTTTTCCCGAACTAGGAACTACAGCATTATATGCTCTTCCTAGTCTTGTTATCGAATCCAAAAGAATAACAACATCTTTTTTGTGTTCAGTTAACCGTTTTGCCTTTTCTATCACCATCTCCGCTACAGCTACATGTCTTTGAGCAGGTTCATCAAAAGTTGAACTAATAACCTCTCCTTTGACTGTCCTTTGCATATCAGTTACTTCTTCAGGTCTTTCATCTATGAGCAAAACCATTAAATAACATTCAGGATGGTTAGCAGTAATTGAATTAGCTATACTCTGCAATATCATTGTTTTACCGGCTTTTGGGGGTGAAATTATCAATGATCTTTGCCCTTTACCAATAGGACTTACCAAGTCAATTAATCTTGGAGTCAGATCAACTTTTTTCTCAATCTTGTTAGTTTCTACTTCCATAACCAATTGTTTATTTGGGTAAAGTGGGGTCAAGTTATCAAATGCAATTTTATGTTTGAATTTATCTGTTTCTTCGAAATTTATTTTACTTACTTGTACAAGGGCAAAATATCTTTCTCCATCTTTTGGCGCTCTTATTGGCCCTTCTACTGTATCTCCCGTTCTTAAACCAAATCTTCTGATCTGATTAGGACTAACATAAATATCATCAGCACCTGGTAAGTAATTTGATTCTATTGCTCTTAGAAATCCAAATCCATCTTGGAGTAATTGAAGTACACCTCCGCCTGTTATTTCTTCACCTTTTTCAGCTAATTTTTTTAATATTGCAAAATAAATTTCCTGTCTTCTTAATGTGCTAGCGTTCTCAATTCCTAAGTTCTCTGCTTCGGTAATTAGCTTTTCAGAGCTTTTTTCTTTTAATTCTTGTATATTCATAGTGTGGGGATTTTTTTTAGATGAGAATAATATAGTTATGTGCTTGAGGATTTCAACCCTATAAAGGCTTAAATATTACAACAAAAACAATCAAAATCAGCAATATTGTAGGTATTTCATTTATATATCTATAAAATTTGTGAGAACGATTGTTTTGATCTGCCTTAAACTGATTTAAAATTTTTCCTAGGTAAAAATGGTATAGTGTTAAGAGTATTACTAAAATTATTTTTGATATCATCCAAGTCTGAGAAAGTTGATAAAATCCTATGCTATAAATTAATAATAAGCCAAATATCCATGAAAGTATCATGGCTGGTGTCATAATATAAAAATACAATTTTCTTTCCATAACCTTAAATACTTCAGAGGTTCTGGTTTCATCCTCATTTTCAGCATGATAAACAAATATTCTAGGCAAATATAGTAAACCTGCCATCCATGAAATAACTGAAATTAGATGAATAGACTTAAATAGAAAATAATAATTCATTAATACACATTTCGTCTAATCAGATTTTTTATTAAATTGATGTGATCTTCATTGTCATTCAAGCAAGGTATCATATCAAAATTTTCTCCACCGGCTTCCATAAAACTTTCTTTACCTTGAATTAATATTTCTTCTAATGTTTCAACACAATCTGAAGAAAATCCTGGGCAAATTGCAAGTACATTTTTCTTTCCTTCCTTTGGCAAGTTTTCCAAGGTTTTATCAGTGTAAGGTTTTAACCATTCTTGAGGACCAAACCTTGATTGAAAAGTAGTTCTAATTTCAATTGAATTAAATTTTTCAGATATTAATCTCGTGGTTTTGTGACAATAACAATGATATGGGTCACCTTTATCAAAATATTTCTTTGGTATTCCATGATAAGATGCCAATATCAAATCAGGTTTCCAATTAATTTTCTTTAATTTATTATTAATAGAATTGACCAATGCATCAATGTATAAGGGCTCTGATTCATAATGAGGTATAATTTTTAGAGATGGTTGCCACCTCATGTTCATTAAAGTTCTATAAACTTCGTCACAAACTGTTGCCGTTGTTGCTGCCGCATATTGAGGATACAAAGGCAAAATTATAAGATTCTCACAGCCATCATCATGCAATTTTTTGATTTTACTCTTTATACTCGGGTTTCCATATCTCATAGCAAAATCTATAATTAATTTTTCGTTTGACATAATATTTCTAACTTTTTCTGCTTGTTTTTGAGTATAGTATAAAAGCGGTGACACGTTTTCTTTTTTCATCCATATCTCTTTATAAGCCTTGGCAGTTTTAGATGGTCTTAAGTTTAGTATAAATACATTTAAAATTATTTGCCATAAGATTGGGTTTACTTCTATGACTCTTCTGTCTGATAAAAATTCTTTTAAGTATTTTCTAATATCTAACCAACTGGTTGAGTCTGGTGTCCCTAAATTAATGATTAAAACACCCGTTTTTCCATAGTTGATTTTTGGATGATCTATATTCATTTAAAATCCCTAACAACTCTTACTAATTCTTCTACCATTTCAATTTTCGTTTCAGGAAGAATACCATGACCTAAATTAAATACATAAGGATGATTATTAAAGATTTCTAAATATTTTATTATTTGAGTTTTAAGATTATTCTTATCAGTTAATAAAATTTTAGGATCTAACCCTCCTTGTATTGGAATATCAATATCATCAATTAATCTTTTTGGATCTATATTATAATCTATATTTATCATACTAGGTTTTACAATTTTACTGAATTCAACATAGTTTTTTATACCTCTTGGAAAACAAATTACAGGAACACCTAGATTTTTTGTATAATCAACTAAGGATAATGTTGGTTTGTATAAATATTTATCAAAATCAGTTTTTATTAATCCTGCCCAACTGTCAAATATTTGTATTATTGTTGCTCCAGCTTTTACTTGGTTCTTAATATGTAGTTTGATAAATTTATCTAAAATATTAAGTAGTTTGCTTATTAAAATAGGGTCATTAAAAAATGAATTAGAAAGACCATTTTTAGGTGAAACTTTATTAATCATATATACTAACAGTGTCCATGGGGCTCCGACGAAACCTATCAAATCTTTATTCCTAACTTTTTCGCTCTTACTTAAATTATTTAATAAATCGTATATGGGTGATAACTTATTGGTTAAAAATTCACCATCCAATTTTTCAAATTTATCTAAATCTATATTTCCAAGACTAGGACCAAAATTTTTTTTAAATTCTACTTCTTGGCCAAGTCCATATGGAATCATAAGAATATCGGAAAAGATAATTGCAGCATCAAAATCAAATCGTTCAATTGGTTGCAGTGTTATTTCCTCTGATAGTTTTGAATCTAAACATAGTTTTATAAAATTTGTATTTTTTTTTCTGATTTCTCTGAATTCAGGCAGATACCTTCCTGCTTGTCTCATAAGCCAAATAGGATTAATTTTTGTGTCTTTGTTTATTATGCAATTTTTTATTGGTGTCATTTATAATAAGAATAATATATTTAGAATTATTATTAGTATGATTTGTAGATAACGTAAATTACTCAATTTCAACACTTTTTTCACTTTTTATACATTTAATATGAAAAAAAACTCTTTAAAAAGAAGGCTTATTTGGTCATCTTAAATGGATATAAAAATGTTGAAAAGATATTAACATTTATAAATATGTTAATTAAATGATCACAAATAACAAAAAATTAGCAGTTGTTGCTTAATTGAAAATATCTTTAATTTTAGTAATACTTTGTTGACAAATTATACATGAAAAATACACACCAAGTTTATTTAATTTCTGACTCAACTGGAGAAACACTTGACAGAATATTTATGGCACTTAAAGCCCAATTTAACAATTTTAATTATGATTTAAATCAATTTTCATTCACAAGAACAGAAAATCAAATCTCATCAATTCTCAACAGCGCAAAAGAAAAGGAAAGTCCAATAATTTTATACACTGTAGTAAATAGTAAGCTAGCTAAGTTTTTAGCAGACGAGGCCAACAAAAAAAAAATTCCCTGTTTTGGTGTTTTAGGAGATCTAATTCTAAATTTTTCTAAAATATTAAATGAAAAAGCAACACATCAACCAAGTGCTCAACACGTTTTAGATGAAGACTACTATAAAAGAATTGAAGCTATACAATTTACAATGAACCATGATGACGGAAATAATACAGAAAACATACTCGAATCTGATATTATATTAGTTGGTGTTAGCAGAACTAGCAAAACCCCAACCTCAATTTACTTAGCAAACAAAGGATTAAAAACTTCTAATATACCGTTGGTTAATGAAATGAGTATACCAAAGGGGGTTGCAGAAACAAAAAATATTTGTGTAATTGGATTAACAACAGAAGCAGAAAGATTATTTGATATACGAAGAAATAGACTTAATTCATTAAAAGAAAATGAGGCTTCCGATTATACTAACTTGGAAAAAATTAGAAATGAAGTTGATCAATCCAAGAAATTATTTAAGAAAAATAAATGGCCTGTAATTGATGTGACTAGAAAATCTGTTGAGGAAACTGCAGCTTCTATAATTAAAATATTTGAAATACAAAACAAAAATGTTTGAGATTATTTTAGCCTCAAAAAGCAAAGTCAGAGAAGAAATATTAAAAAAAAACGGCTTTATTTGCAATATTCAGCCATCTAACGTTGACGAAGAACCTGTAAAAGAAAGTTTAATAAAAGAAGGCGCAACTCCCGAAATAATATCAAAAAATTTAGCAGAATTAAAAGCAAACAAAGTAAGCAATAAGTTTCATGATATTATCGTTTTGGGTGCGGATAGTGTAATAGATCTTGATGGAGAATTAATATCAAAACCACAAAACAGGGATGAAGCACTAAGTATTTTAAAAAAACTTAATGGTAGAAAGCACTCGTTAATTAGCTCGGTTTGTATATCTAAAAATGGTTCTATGATTTGGAATTATACCGAAAAAGCCTATTTAACTATGAAAACATTTACAAATAAAGAACTTATAGAATACTTAAAAAAAATACCAGATGATATTTTATTTGCTTACAATGTTTATCAAATTGAAGGAGAAGGTAGAAATTTATTTGTTAATATAGATGGAGACGAAAACACAATTATGGGTTTACCTATTAATAAAATAAAAAATTATGTGAGAGATTATAAATGAAAAAATTTTTAGTAATTGGAAATCCTGTTGAACATTCTTTATCACCAAAACTACATAATTATTGGTTTAAAAATAATAATATTGAGGCAATCTATGGAAAATTAGAAACGCACGAAAGTGATTTACCAGAACTATTCAAAAATTTAAAAGAAAAAAAACTAGACGGAATAAATATTACGGTACCATATAAAAAAGCAGTTATTCCTTATCTTGATGTTCTTAGCGGTCATGCTTTAAGAACACAATCAGTAAACACTATTTCTTGCCAGAATGGTAATTTAATTGGTCATAATACAGATATTGATGGTTTTGAAATTAGCATAAAAAAATTAAATTATGATGTTAAAGATAAGACTGTAATAATACTGGGTGCAGGAGGGGTTGTTCCTTCTATAGTTTACGCATTAAAAAAAATGAATGCATCAAAGATCATTTTAAGCAATAGAACTAGAGAAAAAGCCGAAGCATTAAAAAGTGTTTTCAAAGATTTGAGTGTTTTAGATTGGGGTGAAATCGTTGATTTTGATATGATAATTAATGCTACGAGCTTGGGGTTAAAAGAAAATGATAAATTTGGAACAGACTTTAAAAGCAGCGGAAAAAATAAACTATTCTACGACGTTATATATGACCCTTGTGAAACTGAATTTTCTGATGCAGCAAGGATTACAGGAAATAATTATGAAAATGGATTAAATATGTTTTTATTTCAAGCACAAAAGGCATTTAATATTTGGCATCATATTGATCCGATTATTAATGACGATTTAATAAAATTTTTAAAGAGTTAAAAATAGTGAGATTAAAAAATAAAATAGCAATTATTACAGGTTCAGCGTCAGGCTTTGGAAAGGGAATAGCTAAAAAATTTTCTGAGGAAGGGGCAAAATTAATACTAGTTGATATTAATTCAAATTTATTAAAAAAAGTTTCAAAATCATTATCACAAGATCACTTTGTTGCAGACGTATCAAAAGATTCTAATTTTAAATCCTTATTAAAATATGTTTTCAAAAAATATAAGAAAGTAGATATAATTGTTAATAATGCAGGTACAACACACAAACCAAAAAAGATGGAATCTGTAACAGCAAAAGAATTTGATAAAGTATTCAATGTGAACGCTAAATCAGTTTATTTAAGTGCAAAATATTTTGTTCCAAAAATGAAACAGATGAAAAGAGGTGTAATTTTAAATGTAGCATCAACCGCAGGTTTATCACCTAGACCTAAATTAAATTGGTATAATGCCAGCAAAGGATGGATGATAACAGCAACTAAAGCAATGGCTGTAGAACTTGCTCCTTACAAGGTTAGAGTGAATGCAATTGCTCCAGTGGCGGGAAAAACACCATTATTAAAATCATTTATGGGAGGTAACTCTGATAAAAAAAAACAAGCATTCCTATCAACAATACCTATTGGCAGATTTTCAACACCACAAGATATGGGAAATGCCGCCTGTTTCTTATGTTCAGATGAAGCGAGCATGATTACAGGCACTGTGTTAGAAGTTGATGGTGGAAGATGTATATAAAAATTATTAAAGTAAATAATGATTAGAGTTTGTGTCCTAGGGAGTATTGCCTCTGGTAAATCTTTTATTTCAAAATTATTCAATTGCCCTATTTTTAATGCCGATAGAGAAGTGATTGACATATACAAAAAAGATAAAAATTGCTTTACAAAGTTGAATAATAAATTTCCTGACTATATTAAGTCTTTCCCAGTAAGAAAAACGGAACTAATTAATGCCATATCTTCAAACAATAAAAGTTTAAAATTAATTTCATCTATTGTTCATCCCATTGTAAGAAAAAGAATGAAAAAATTTCTAAAAGAGAAAAAAAATTCAAAAATGATAGTCCTAGACATTCCTCTTTTATTAGAAAATAAACTAAACAAAAAAAATGATGTATTAGTATTTGTAAACGCTCAAAAAAAAAAAATATTAGCTAGAGTAAAAAAAAGAAGATATTATGATAAAAGAATTTTAAAACACTTGAAACAAAATCAATCAAACCTGTTCAAAAAAAGAAAATTGGCAAATTATGTAATAGATAATAATTTTGCACCTAATATAATGAAGCAGAAGGTAAATTTATTAAAAAAAAAGATTTTATATGAAAGAAATAGTTCTTGATACAGAGACAACAGGATTATCAGTAAAAGAAGGTCATAGAATAGTAGAAATAGGTTGTATTGAACTAGAGAATTTAATTCCAACAAATAATGTCTTTCATTGTTATTTAAATCCTGAAAGAAAAGTTTCTGAAAGTGCATTAAAAGTTCATGGATATACTGATGAATTTCTATCTGATAAAAAAAAATTTATAGATATAGCTGATCAATTTTTAGAATTTATTGCAGAAAAAAAAATTATAATTCATAACTCAGAGTTTGACATAGGACATCTTAATAATGAGTTATCATTAATAAATAAGAGAACTATTTCAAAAGAAAATGTCATTGATACCCTTGAATTAGCTAGAAATAAATTTCCAGGATCAAGCACAAGCCTAGATGCCCTTTGTAAAAGGTATAGGGTAGATAACTCAAGAAGAAAGAAGCATACAGCTCTAATAGATTGTGACCTGTTATCTAAAGTGTATATCAATTTGATTGATCAAAAAGAGCCAATTTTTCAATTTAATAAAGATACAAAAAAAAATGTGACTACACAAATTGAAATAACTGACTATTCAAAAAAAATTATTAACATTACAGAGGAAGAAAAAAAATTACACACTGAGTTTTTAAAAAGTGAATTAAAAAAAAATTTTTACTAATTCATTCTTTGTTGGTAAAGCTTTTCAAAGTCAACTTTCTTTTCTAATTTCAATTCCGGAAAGCCTGCATCCTTTATAAGATTGATGAATATTTTTTCAAGTCTTGGATATATCTCAACTTGTAAATCACACAATAATATCTTTTCTAATTCTTCTTTTTTAATTGTTTTATCTGTAATTTTAATTACGGTAGAATATGATATTTCAAAGTGTGATTTTTTTTTACTTTCATTTGGATTCTTGTAACTTAATCTAGTTACTACTTCTATCATTTCATTTTTTAATGTTTTATTTGTGATGTTTATTCCTAGAGAATACTTTGTTATATATTCTCTACTATATACAAATGTTTCAGCACTTGGAATCTCAACTGAAAGATCTTGTATATACTGCAAAATTATTTCATATTTTTTTGTCATTATCGTCGCTTATATCTTCGTAATCACCATCAATGTAATTTTTGTTGTTTTCACTTTTGTATTTCTTTTTATTTTTATTTATAAATTTGCTTAATATTACTTTTCTTGTAAATGGAATTATAAGTAAAATCCCAATTATGTCAGTGGCAAAGCCTGGCAATATTAACAATAAAGCTGCAAATGCTAAAGTGGCACCTGATATTATTTCATACACCGGTATTTCATTTTTTACTAACTGGCTTAAGCCTGACTTAAGGGTGTTAAACCCCTCATATCTTGCATAAGCAACTCCGGCAACTGCAGTGGTTAAGATTAGTAAAACAGTGTTAAATGCACCTATTTGAGAACCAATTTTAATAAATAGGTAGATTTCAATAAGTGGAATTCCAATAATTAAAAGTAATGCTGTGTTCATTTGTCTATTATTTAATTAGCAGGTTGAAATTATCAACATAGTAAATAATATAGTTATATGAGTTATAGCTTTGAATACATTGATATCATATTACTTGCAATGATTGCGGGTTTTATTTTTCTCAGATTAAGAGGAATTTTAGGTAAAAAGACTGGTTTTGAAGAAGATATAGACTCAAGTTTTGCTCATGAAGCACCTCCAACTAAACCAACCGTAAATTTGAATGCAAGCACATTTGATGAAAATGCCAAGAAAGAATTTGTTAAAGGAGCAAGTATTGCCTATGAAACTATAATTACTAATTTTGCGAAAGGAAAATTAAAAGATATAAAATCATTATTGGACAAAAATGTATACCAGCAGTTTGAAGAAGCAATAAAAGACAGAGATGCAAAAAATTACTCATCCGAAACAACATTCATTGGGATCAACTCAGCCGAAGTAAAAGAGCACCAACAGAATAAAAATATGTTAGAGGTGACAGTTGAATTTGTTAGCGAAATTATATCATGTGTCAAAGACAAAGATAATAAAGTAGTTTCGGGAGATCCTGAAAAAATTAAAAAAGTATTAGATACTTGGAAGTTTTCAAAAGACAGTAGATCTACCAACCCAAATTGGTTATTAATTGATACTCAAGCTTGACAAATAAGCTATCAGATAAAGATAAAAAAGATTGGCAAAACTTCTTAGAAAGTTCAGAGAAACTTGAGAGCAAAGAATTTGATCAGGTAAATAATAAAATAATTTCAGAAAGTTCAATCGATCTTCATGGATATACTTTAGACGAAGCTAACAAAAAAATTTCTGAATTTCTTGAGAATTGTTATTTAAATAAAGTAAAAAAAATTAATGTGATTACTGGTAAAGGGATGAGGTCAAAAAATTTGGAAGATCCATATCAATCTAAAGACTTAAGTATCTTAAAATATTCTGTTCCTGAGTATATCAAAAATAATACTGAATTGATGAATAAAATTATTAAAATAGACTTTGAATCGGTGAACAGCCCTTCAAAAGGAAATTTTGATATATTCTTGAAAACTATAAAATAAACTTAGAAAGATCAGTATCTTTAACTAATTGACCAATATTATCTTTTATATATTTACCATCTACTGTAATTTTTTCTCCAGCTCTATCTGTTGCTGTGAAACTAATTTCATCTAAAACTCTTTCAATAATTGTATGCAATCTTCTTGCTCCTATATTCTCTACTGATGAATTGACTTCGCTTGCTATATGAGCGATTGTATTTATACCGTCTTCTGTAAACTCTAAATCAACATTTTCAGTTTTTAAAAGAGCCTTATATTGTTTTATTAAACTGTTGTCTGGCTCCTTTAATATTCTTATAAAATCCTCACTATTTAGAGCATCAAGCTCAACTCTTATTGGGAGTCTACCTTGTAGTTCAGGTAAAAGATCTGATGGTTTTGCCAATTGAAAAGCACCTGACGCAATAAATAAAATATGATCTGTCTTAACAGGTCCATATTTTGTGCTAACGGTTGTCCCCTCTATTAAAGGTAATAAATCTCTTTGAACACCTTCTCTCGAAACATCACCACCCACTCTATCTGTTCTCGCAGAAATTTTGTCAATCTCATCCAAGAAAACTATTCCGTTATTTTCTGTTGAATCTTTTGCTGATTTTATAATTTTATCTTGTTCAATAAGTTTGTCTGACTCTTCATTTATTAAAATTTCATGAGACTCTTTAACTGACATTTTCTTTTTCTTAGGTTTTTGACCCATAGATTTTCCAAGCATGTCAGAAATATTTATCATTCCAACATTTGCACCAGGCATTCCAGGTATCTCAAAGGATGGCATTTGATTAGACTCGCTAACAGCTATTTCAATTTCATTATCATCTAAATCTCCATCTCTTAGTCTTTTTCTAAAACTTTCTCGAGTTGCTACACTTGCTTTATTACCAACTAAAGCGTCTAATACTCGATCTTCAGCTAATTTTTGTGCTTGAGCATGAACTTCTTTTCTTTTCTTCACTTTCTCCATTGCAATTGCAATTTCTAAAAGATCCCTAACAATTTGCTCTACATCACGTCCCACATATCCTACTTCTGTAAATCTTGTAGCTTCAACTTTTACAAACGGTGCTTCTGCTAATTTTGACAGTCTTCTCGAGATTTCAGTTTTACCAACACCAGTTGGTCCGATCATTAAAATATTTTTTGGAAGAACCTCGTCTTTCATATCATCTTCTAATGCTTGTCTTCTCCATCTATTTCGAAGAGCAATTGCAACTGCTCTTTTGGCTTTGTTTTGACCAACGACAAATCTATCTAATTCCGATACAATTTCCCTAGGTGATAATGAATTCGTTATTTTTGTTTTCTCTTTTGTAACTTTCCCTTTTGGAAATGATGTAACATTTGATTTTTCCATTATATTTTTTCCATACTTAAATTATCATTAGTGAATACACAAATATCAGATGCAACTTTAATTGATTTTTTCGCAATTTCTTCTGCAGATAAATCAGTATCCATTAATACTTTTGCAGCTGCTAGAGCATAATTTCCTCCAGAACCAATCCCTATAACATCACCTTCTGGCTCTAAAACATCCCCAGTTCCTGAAATTATAAAACTTTTTTCTTTATCACCTATTGCCATTAAGGCTTCTAATCTTCTTAAATACTTGTCGGTTCTCCAATCTTTAGCTAATTCAACAGCAGCTCTTGTCAGGTTACCTGCATGCTTTTCAAGCTTTGATTCTAGTCTCTCAAATAAAGTGAGTGCGTCTGCAGTAGATCCTGCGAATCCTGCGATCACATTTCTTTTCTCAATTTTACGAACTTTTTTAGCAGTTTTCTTAATTACAGTATTACCCATACTAACTTGACCGTCACTGGCCACAACTACGTCATTATTTTTTCTTACAAGTACAATTGTTGTCATGAACTATAAATGGATATGAATTTAAATAGTTCAAGACCAAGTTTAGTATTATTGATATAATCAAAAATACCTATATACCTAATTTAAATTATGAAAAGAAAAGCAAAAATTGCCAGAAAAACAAAAGAAACCAATATTAGTGTTGACCTTAATATTGATGGTAAAGGTAAGTACAAAGTTGACACAGGAATAGGTTTCTTAGATCACATGCTCGAACAGTTATCTAAGCACTCATCAATGGATTTAACTGTTAAAGCCAAAGGCGATACACACATTGATCTTCATCACACAACAGAAGATACTGGAATTGCTATTGGTGAATGCTTAAAAAAAGCTTCAAAAAAATTTGTAGGTATTAAAAGATATGCTCACATCTTATTACCGATGGATGAAACTTTAACAAGAGTTGCAATAGATGTTTCAAACAGACCATATTTAATTTGGAACGTAAAATTAAAAGTTGAAAAACTTGGTGAAATGGACACTGAATTGTTTAAAGAATGGTTCCAAGCATTTTCACAAGCCGCTGGAATTACTTTGCACGTTGAAAATATTTATGGCGATAATAGTCATCACATTATAGAGTCTTGTTACAAAGGACTAGCTAGAACTTTAAGAGCTGCATTAGAATTGGATCCAAGAAACAAAAGTACAATTCCATCTACTAAAGGGTCTCTATAAGATTAATGGAAGTCACAATTGTTGACTATAAATCGGGCAATATTAGCTCTGTAATCAACTCCTTTAAGGAAGTTGCCAAGGATAAAGTTAATATCGAAGTAACTTCAGATTTAAATAAAATTAAATCAAGCGACAAAGTAGTTTTACCAGGGCAGGGATCATTTAAAAGCTGTATAGACGGTTTAAATGGCATAAATGGCTTAATAGACACTCTAAGGGAGTTTGCGTTATATAATAAAAAACCTCTCTTAGGAATTTGCGTGGGGCTTCAAATGTTTGCAGATATTGGTTACGAAGAAGTTGAAACAAAAGGATTGGGTTGGATTTCTGGTAAAGTATCTAGAATTGATAATCAGGGTGGAAAATTTAAACTTCCTCACATTGGTTGGAACCAAATAAATATTGTTAAGGAAAGTAAAATTTTTAAAAATATAGAAAATAACTCACATATGTATTTTGTTCACAGTTATGAATTTATTCCAAATGATAATTCAGTAACTGCTGCTACAACTGATTATTCATCAAATATTGTGTGTGCAGTTGAAAAAGAAAATATATTTGGGACACAGTTTCATCCTGAAAAAAGCGATAAAACTGGCCTGAAAATAATTGATAATTTTATAAATTTATAAAATGAAAAAATTTATTTTAGCGATTTTTATAAATTTATTTTGTTTTTTAAACTATGGCAATGCAAAAGTTAAATCAGAAAATATCACATTTCCAAAACATTTTTATACTGAACAAATAGAAGTTTGCCTTCCAGCAGGAAATGAAAGTTTTAAATCTAACTATACAAAAAGTAAGATTGAAAGCCTAATTACTTTGGATTGGATGAGTGAATGGGCGAAAGGAAATTCAAGAAGTGTAAATCATGAAAATTTGACAGGTCCAATGACGTTATTTGCGGTTACCACACATACAGCTATTGGAAATAACGATAAAGATGAAATTAATTTAGCTAAAAATGTTCTAATTCAAATGGCAAAGGCAAATATCTTGTATGACACAATAGGAAGAGAAGAATTAAAAGAAAAGCCTAGATGTTGGAAAGACGGTAATCCAGAAGCACCTTGTTGGTATCATGCTTATGAATTTGCAAGAGATGCTTTCGCAAATTACATGATTATTGCCACTTATTTAAAAGAACATTTAAGCAAAGAAGAACTAAAGATAGTAAATAAATATATAAAAAAAATGCATAAAAAATTTATAAAACCAGAGGAATTTGCAAATAAAAAAAGAGGTTTTTATGCAATGGGAAATGGAGGAATTCCAAATTTAGTTTATGCGAGCTGGACAAATAATAAAAAATTAGCTGCTAAAGAAATAAATTTTAGATTAAAATATATTGATAAGATATTTTATGATGATGGATATATTAATAATAATTCATTTAGAGGTTACAGAGGTTTATGGTATCACTCTTATGGATTAAATTCCGCATTAGGATATATTTATTTAGCTCATTTATGGGGTGCAAAAATTCCAAAAAAAATTATTAAAAAGGTAACGAAAGCAGCAGAGGTCCTAAATTTAGGAATTACTGATTACGAGAAATTTGCCTCAAGAAAGTTTGATGGAGATCAAAATAATAACCAATACAAAAAGAAAAATGCAAGAATGCATACTCATCAAGATGCATTGGCAATAGATACTTTAATGGAAATGATTACTGGTATAAAATTAGAAACAGACCCAACTTATTTACGTAAAAGACCCAAGTCAGGTATTGATGATTTGATTGGTTTTAATGCAAACTGTGTAAAAAAATGAAAATATTCCCTGCAATAGATATTAAAGATAAAAAGTGCGTTAGATTAATTAAAGGAGATTTTGAAAATAAAACTGAATATGAAATGTCTCCTGTAGAGCAAGCTGGAAAATATAAAGATAATGGATTTAAAAATTTACATATAGTCGATTTGGATGGCGCATTAACCGGGGAGCCAATTAACACTGATATTATTCAAGATATTATTGGAAAATTTGACCTCAAAATAGAAATAGGAGGTGGCGTAAGAAATTTTGAGACTATTCAAAAATATATTGATACTGGGGTTGAAAAAGTAATTTTGGGAAGTGCTGCTATAAAAGATAGAAGATTTTTAGAAGAAGCTTGTAATAAATTTCAAAACCAAATTGCATTAGGTTTAGATGCTAAAGATGGTCATCTTGCAATTTCAGGTTGGACAGAAGCGTCGGATAAACTGACAACTGAATATCTAAAAAAGGTAAATAATTACGGAGTTAGTAGAATTATTTACACAGATATTAATAGAGATGGAACTAAGCAAAGCCCAAATTTTGAAGAAACACAAAAAGTTGCAGATATTTCAAATTGTCCAGTGGTTATATCAGGCGGAGTCTCATCGATTAATGATATTAAAAAAGCTAAAAATTTAAATAATATCGAAGGTGTTATAGTTGGAAAAGCTATATACGATGGAGACATAAAGTTAGATGAACTTGCAAAAGAAATAGATGCTTAAAAATAGAATTATACCTTGTTTAGATGTTAAAAATGGTCGTGTTGTAAAAGGTATAAACTTTGTTGACCTTAAAGATGCAGGAGATCCTGTTGAACAAGCAAAAATTTATAGTGATGGAGGAGCAGACGAAATTTGCTTTCTAGATATCACCGCTTCAAATGAAAATAGAGATACTATTTATGAAGTAGTAGAGAAAACTTCTAAGAAATGTTTTGTTCCTTTAACAGTTGGTGGTGGTGTTAGAAGTATTGATGATATTAATAAATTACTTAATTGTGGAGCTGATAAAGTATCTATAAATACAGCTGCTGTTCAAAATTCAAAAGTTGTTGAAGATAGCTCTAGAAAATTTGGATCACAGTGCATTGTTGTTGCAATTGATGCTAAAAGAAAAGATGACGGATGGGAAATCTTTACCCATGGAGGAAGAAATCCAACTGGCATAAATGCATTAGAATTTGCTTCTAAAATGGAGAATTGTGGCGCGGGAGAGCTTCTTGTGACCTCTATGGATAAAGATGGAACTCAATCTGGATATGACATTGAATTAATGCAAAAGATATCATCCATGGTCAATATTCCAGTTATTGCATCAGGTGGAGTTGGTACATTAGATCATTTAGTAGATGGAATAAAATCAGGAGCTAGCGCTGTTTTAGCTGCATCTATATTTCATTATGGTACTTATTCTGTAAATGAGGCTAAGCAATATTTGGCTTCAAAAGATATACCTGTTAGAATTTAGTATGTTAAAAATATTAGAAGATCTCGTTACCCTTGCAAGAGAGCGAAAAAGCAATCCTGTTGAGGGCTCATATACCAATAGGCTTTTAGAAGATAAATCTTTAGCGAAAGAAAAAGTCTTAGAAGAAATAAATGAATTAATAGAAGCTGTAGAGCAAGACTCAAATAAAATTCATGAAGCTGCAGATGTTTTATATCACTTAATTATGTATCTAGAAAAAAGTGGTATAAAAATTGAAGAAGTGATGGATGAATTAAATAGTAGAAAAAAATAATTTTATAATTTACCAGGTAACCATGTTGAGAATATTGGAAATAGTATCATTAGTATTCCATAAATTATTCCTACGATTGTAAATAAAGGAACTTCTTTGAAAGCTTTCGCTGGATTTTCTTTGATCACGCCTGCAGCTGTATAAATACCAACACATACGGGGGGTGTGATCATTCCTATACCAGCGAAGGCAACAAAAACAACATAAAGATGAAGTAAACTCTGATTGAATGATAATGTAATAGCTGCAAAAATTGGTACAGTCAAATAAAACACAGGAACTATTTCAATAAAAGTTCCGAGTATTAAACAAATTGCTCCAAGCATTATCCAGAACAGATTTACGCTAACTCCTTTATCTGTGAAGAATGTAATAATTTTTTGAGGAGCCTGTGTGTAAGTTAAAACTACACTTAAGAATGTTGCAGTTGCTATAATTGCAAAAATTACAGCTGTTATGATTGCAGTTTCCCTTAAACAGCTAATTAAAGATGAAAAAGTAAGTTCACGGTAAATTAAAAATCCAATTAGAACTGCATATACTCCTGCAACAGCAGCAGATTCAGATGGAGTTAGTATCCCTGCATAAATTCCACCTAAAATTATCACTGGAGTTATCAATGCTGGTAGTGCAGCTATGAAAGAACTTGCTCTTTCCTTAAAAGAAGCCTTCTCATCTGTTCTAATATGCCTGCATTTAAACAAAACTAGCAGGACCATCAAAACAAGCAGAACAAGCCCTGGAATAACACCTGCAGCAAAGGTTTTTGATACAGGCACGTTAGTTAGAGCACTAAATAGTATTGCAGCATTAGATGGAGGTATCAATGCTTCAAGTAGAGCAGCTGAAGCTGCTAAGACGACTACGAATGGAGTTGGGTAACCTTGTTCAATCATCTTTGGCATCATAATTGTTCCAACTGCAGTGATTGCTGCAAGTATGGAACCACAAAAAGCTGCAAAGAAACCCATTGCGATAACCATAGCAACACCTAATCCACCTGGCCAATGACCAACTAGAGTTGTTGTAAACTTAACTAATCTCGATGCGGCACCACCCTTTAGCATTGCCATCCCAGTAAAAATAAACAATGGAACAGCGATTAGGACATGTTTTGTTAATGCGCCAAACGAAACTTGGATAAGTACTGACCAAGGTAAATTTAATCCAGCAATTGCAGCTAAAGAACTTCCTAAACCAAATACTAAAAAAATTGGAACCGATATAACTAATGTTACAAGAGAAATAATAAAAGCTAATCCAAACATTTATTCTTTCCCTAAAAGTTTTTTAAAATTATCTAAAATAAGCTCTAATGAAGTTAATGCTAAAATTAAAAACCCAACTGGAAAAGCTAAAAACATCCACCAGATAGGAATGTTAATTTCTAATTCCATCATCTGTCCTAAATTGTAATACATTGTTGTTGCATCAACTCCTGCTTTAAAGAATACACATGCAGAAATTAACGCAATTAAATTTACTATTGTTCCAATAATATTTTTTGATTTTTCTGATAAATAGTGACTTAAAAAATCTACTTTAATATGTTGTCCTTTCTTTAATAAAGGACCAAGTAATGGAAATACTAACCAACTCACCATTACAGGTGGTAATTCAATAAACCAAGCAAATCCTGTGCCTGTGATAAATCTTGTTGTGGCGCTTAATGCTAAAGCTGCCACCATTAAAAAGACGATGAACATTGCGAGCGAAATTGCAGCTTTTGCTAGCAAATTATTAATAGCTCGCAATGCCCTCATAATCTTTTTAGAAAAAGTTTAACTTCTTCTAATTACTCTTAGCATATGCTTGTGCTGCTTCTAAAGCGTCAGCATCAATCATTTTAGCCATTGCTGGCATTACTTCATCTTTCATAAGCTTATCAAACTTAGCTTTTTCAGCTCCTGAAAGCGTAGTAACAACTCCGCCTCTTTCTTGGAATTTTTTAAGAGTACTTTCTCCAGTATCCATAATTAAGTCAGTTGATCTTTTTCCAATTTCTTTTCCAACATCCATTATGATTTTTTGTAAGTCCGGAGACAGACTATTAAACCAAGTTGAGTTAGCCATAATATATGCATCAGCATAATATTGATAAGGCTTTTGAGCGTATTTTAAAAACTCCCACCAGCTATATGCTTCAATACTTCCTGGAGGACTGTTTATTGTATCAATCATTCCTGTTTGTAAAGAAGTATAAACTTCTCCAGTAGGCAGAGATACTCTGTTTGCTCCTAAAGCATCCCACATTGGTTCTTCACTTTTTAATAGTCTTCTAGCCTTAAGACCTTTCATAGCATCGATACCAGTTAACTCTTTAGCACTTGAAAAAGTCATTACAGGTCCAACTGGGTTGTACATTACTAAAGTTGAATTAGTTTTTTTTGTTAATTCACCCCAAATTTCTTTTCCTTTAGGTGAATTTTGAAAAAAACCTCTTTGTTGTTCCCATGAATTAAACAAACCTGGGAATGAAGCAACATTAAAGTTTTTATTAATTGGTGGAAAACTTACGACACCAACAATTCCTCCAAGTTCAACTGCACCAGAAGTTACCGCTCCCATTACTTCTCTAATTCCAAATAATTGTTTAGATGGATAAACTTCGATCTTTAATTTTCCTTTTGCTCTTTTATTAACTTCATCTGCAAAAATTTGTGCATGTTTTGCACTGTGGTGTTTCGGACTCCAGTGAACAGATAATCGTCCAACTATCTCTGAAAAAGCAGCTGTTGAAGTAAGAACAAACGAAAAAATAAATGTTAAGCTAATAATAGTTTTATAAATTGATTTAAATTTATTCATTTTTCCTCTCTTTTTTTTAAAATTGATCTTATTAGTTGCATATATTTTAACAATGCAAAATTTTAAAAAATTTAATAAAATATTTTTAAAATGAAGCGCTATGGTTTCACGTTAATAGAACTGCTTGTTGTAGTGGCAATTATAGGTATCCTGGCTGCGGTAGGGGTAGTTGCATACAGTGGTTATACTACCAGTGCTAGACATAATATGTGTAAAGACAATCACAAAAAAATTGTTAAGACAATTGTTGAGAAAAAAACTTTTTGTGAATTCAATGATACAATTAAACTAAGAACGTGGTACTCAGGTTTCAAAAAGGGCGCTGAATATGATTTTAATTGCTCAAATACTTTTTCATCTTTAGCTCAAAATGTTGGTATTCATATGACTAATATTCTTAAAAATGCATATACTCCAAATAATCATTGGGGATATGATTGGATGGGTAATAGCTCAACTCCTACAACAGAAGGTAGATCTTTTTATCACTCAATATCTTCTTCTCAGTTTAGAATTAGAACGCTTTGTGATAATAATGTTATCGAGACAATTATAGATGAATAAATAATTTTAATTATTATAAGAAAGAAATAATATAAATAGATACTCAAATAAATTATGAATTACGATAATAATAATATTTTTGCCAAAATAATAAGAGCAGAAATTCCTTGTAAAAAAATATACGAAGATGATTTTGTTTTGTCTTTTTATGATATTAATCCACAAAAAAAGATTCATGTTTTAGTAATACCTAAAGGAAAGTATGTAGATTTGGATGATTTTAATACTAACGCCTCAAATGAAGAAATTATTGGTTTAATGAAAGGTATTACTACAGTTGCAAAGAAATTAGGCATTTCTTCTATTGATGGGAAAGGTTATAGAGCTCTCGCTAATATAAGTGATTATGGCGGTCAAGAAGTACCGCATCTTCACTTCCATTTATTTGGTGGTGAAAAAGTTGGAAAAATGGTTTCGTGATCACTAAAGTAGATAGGAAATACTTAGAAATTAATTCAATTGATGAAATCAATTTATCAAAAAAACCTAAAAGTAATTGCAAAGTAGAAAAAAAAAATCCACCAGATTTTCAAATCAATAAATTTTTTTATAAGCAAATTGGTAAAAGTTATCGTTGGATTGATAGATTAGTTTGGAATGATACTAAATGGACTAATTATACAAACAATTCAAATTTAGAGACATACATTCTTACAGAAAATGAAGATCTAATAGGCTTTTTTGAACTTTTATTTCATCCAGAGACAAGAAAATGTGAAGTTGCCTATTTCGGTATTCTTGATCAATTTATTGGAAAAAAATATGGTGGTTATCTTTTATCAGAGGCTTTGAAACTAGGATTTAGAAAAAATACTAAGAAAGTTTGGTTACATACTTGTTCTTTAGATCATAAACATGCCTTAAAAAATTATCTAGGACGGGGGATGAAAATATTTAAATCTGAAACTATTAATTTAGATATTAGTTAATATAATTTTGAACTCTAAATATTCTTTCATCGATCATTATATTAGTTTCTACATTAGATAACTTGGTTTCAACTCTATTAAGATAAATGTCGGTTGTAGTCCAACCTTTAATTTCGTAACTAATTTTATCAAAAAAAATATTTAATAAATTATTGTTATGTACAATTTCAAAAGAGAACGTTTCATCATTCTCTTTAATTGTTTCAACTTGATCTAGTTTGTCTAATAGAAATTTTTTATTTAAGATTAAATTAAGAGGAGTATCTTTAAGTTGGTACCTTAAATAATTTGTAATTTTTTGACTATTTATCACGAGTGATCTTCCGTTAGAGACTAAAATTTTATTATAAATATCATCATACTTACATAAAATTTTTTTTGGATAAGAAATTATACAATCACCTTTCTCAGTTTTTTTTCCAATTTTTTGTATAAATTTAAAAGACATATTATTTGTCTCTTTTAATTTATTTTTTATTTGCTCTGTTGATGATGCAAAAACATTTGATGAATAAAAAAATATTAAAAAGAAAATTATATATCTCACTATTTTAATACTTCTCTTTTACCAACATGATTTGCTTTACTTACTTCACCATTAGCTTCCATTTGATCAATAATTCTTGCGGCTCTATTGTATCCAATTTGTAATTTTCTTTGTAAAAATGAAGTAGATGCTTTTCTTTCTGATTTAATTATTTCTAATGCTTCGCTATACAATTCATCTATATCAGCATTATCCTTATTTTTTTCACCAATTTCTTTTTCGTCAGCAAAATTCAAAATTTCATCAACATAATCTGGCTCTGCTTGATTTCTCAGGAAGTTATTTACTTTATCAATCTCTATTTCAGATACATAAGGTGCATGTATTCTTGTAATTCTGTTTGCAGAAGACATATATAACATGTCCCCTTTGCCTAAAAGTTGTTCAGCTCCTTGCTCACCTAAAATTGTTCTGCTATCAATTTTAGAGGTTACTTGAAATGAAATACGGGTAGGAAAATTAGCTTTTATTGTTCCAGTTATTACGTCTACACTCGGCCTCTGCGTGGCCATTATTATATGAATTCCAGCCGCTCTAGCCATTTGCGATAATTTTTGAATATAGTTTTCAATTTCTTTTCCAGCTACCAACATTAGATCTGACATTTCATCAACTATTACAACAATATAAGGCATCTTAACTTTATGCTTCTCGTTATATCCATCAATGTTCCTTACACCTACTTTTGTCATTAATCTGTATCTACTTTCCATTTCTTTAACTACCCAACCTAAAACAGACGCTGCCTTTTTTGCTTCAGTAATAACAGGACATAATAAATGTGGTATCCCTTCATAGGTCGAAAGTTCAAGCATTTTAGGATCGATCAAAATAAATTTACAGACGTCTGGTGTATGTTTGTAAATGAGTGATAGAATAATTGTATTAATACATACTGATTTCCCTGAACCTGTAGTTCCTGCTATTAATAAATGAGGCATTGAACTTAAATCACTAGTTATTGGTTCACCAGATATACTTTTACCAAGAGCAATAGGTAATTTAATTTCTCTTTTTTTAAAACTCTTATCTGAAATTATTTCTCTTAAAAAAACATTTTCTCTGGATATCTTTGGTAGTTCAATACCAACAGTATTACTCCCAGGTATTGTAGCTATTCTCGCAGACTCTGAACTTGTATTTCTAGCAATATCTTCTGCTAAATTTATTATTTTGGAAACTTTAACCCCAGCCGCAGGCTCAAATTCATTGAGAGAAACAACGGGTCCATGACTTATTTTTTTTATTTTTCCTTCAACACCAAAATCAAGAAGTATTTTTTCTAAACCTTCTGCGTCTATTTTAATATCATCTTTTTTATTAGAGCCTTTCTCTGGTTTTTTTAAAAAATCAATTAAAGGTAATTTAATTTTTACATCACTTAAAATTGATTTGTTATTAGAAAACAAATTTTCTTGTACAGGAGGTTCCTTAGATCTTTCAATTATAGTATTTTCTTTAAAAGTATTTTCTTGAGAAATTAAATTTTCTTTTTTTGATGAAAACAGTTTTTTTATCATAGTGAAAGAACTTAAAATATGAGAAATTTTGAAATTACTGCTTAGCAAAAAAAATAATAAAATAAAAAATATTAATAAGTAGTAACTCACTGTTTGATTAATTTTCAAAAAATCTGCAATCACAGTTTCTGACATTAAATCGCCAACAAAACCGTTGTTCCCATTTATTATTAACCAATAGGTTTCCTTATGAAAAATACTAAAGAAAAAAGTTGCGACAATAATATAAAGAATTATGAAAAAAATATTTTCTATAATAATAATAAATCTTTTGTTAATTGTTATTGATATTCCTGTAAATAGAAGAGAAAAAGGAATTAAAAGTGATATTATACCAATTGATTGAAAAAATATATCAGCGATAAAACTTCCCCTAAATCCAAGTAAATTTCTTATCTCCTGATTTTCTGGAAATATAAAATTTGGATCTTCTGGCGAATAGCTAATTAAAGATATAAAAAGTAATATAGAGGCAACCACCAGAAAAATACCAATGAATTCGGCCAATCTCCTTATGATAAAATCGTTTATTTTATTGATATAATTTTTAAATATCATGAATCAAAACTGCTTTTGTCACTTTGTATCATTTAATTTTTATTGTTAAAATTATTTTGTTATGAAAATTTGTCTTATAGGCCAAAATTTAACAAATTTGATTCTCGCTAGCGTTTTTGAGGAAAAAAAACTTAATGTTGACATATATTTAAATAAAAAGTTTCAAAGCATAAAAACAAATAGAACAATAGCTTTATCAAGTGAAAATTTTGATTATTTAAAATTTTTTACAAAATCAAGCATTATACCTTGGAAAAGTAAAGAAATTAAAATTTTCGCAGAAGGTTCACAATCTAAAGAGATAATTAATTTTATTAAAAAAAATAAAGAGGTTTTTAACTTAGTATCTTATTCGAAATTAAATGAAATTTTTTTAAAAAAAATTGAAAAATCAAAATTTATAAAATTATATCATTTAGATACGTCTAGTTCACTTATTCTAAATAAAATTAGAAAATATGATTTAGTTATTAATAGTGAAAATAAAAATTTTATTTCAAATAAATTTTTTACAAATAAAATAAAAAAAAATTACAGAAGCAGAGCGTACACATTTATAATAAATCATAGTCGTAAAGATAATGATATTGCTATTCAAGTTTTTACAAAATTTGGACCCTTAGCTTTTCTGCCATTATCTAATACTAAAACTTCAATAGTTTTTTCTTATAAGGGTATGAAAATAGATGATGAGAAAATCGTCAATATATTTAAAAAATATAATTCTTTCTATTCATTTGCTAAAATAAATAAAATTGAAAATTTTAGTCTTAGTTTTGAAATGCTTAGAAATTATACTTATAATAATATCCTCGCATTTGGCGATTTAATACATCGCATTCATCCCCTTGCAGGACAAGGATTTAACATGACAATTAGAGATATTAAAATAATCTCAAGACTAGTAAATGATAGGATATCCCTTGGTCTTCCAATAGATATCTCTGTTGCTGAAGACTTCCAAAATTCTACAAAACACCTTAATTATCTTTATGGAAAAGCCATCGATGGTATATATGAATTTTTTAGATTAGATAGCAATATTAATAATTCAATTTCAAAACCAGTTTTTAGTATTCTGAATAAAAATTCTATTTTTAAAAAGTATTCTAATATTTTATCGGATAAAGGATTTAATTTATAAATTACTGAAGAGTAGTATTTTCGAATTCGTCTTTAATATAATTATTTAGAATTTGTTCCATTTTTTCTTTTCTTACATTTATATCAAGACTTTCTAATAATATTTGTTTTTCTTCTAATGAAAAGGGTGATGCCATTGATAGATCATTAAGAGTTTGGCTAAGATCCTTCTTTTCTAAGTCTTTTAAGTTCACAATATACCCTTGCTTTTTGAAAAATGTTCTCATGTTCTTCATAATTAAGCTTAAGTCTGAAAAGTTAACTTCGTTACTTTTTTGAATTATATCTTTTGAAAAATTATCATATTGAACATTGCATTCGCGGTACATTTTGTCGGTTTTTAATTCTGAGTCAATTTTGTATCTACAAATCCCGTTTAAAATAATAAGTATTCTACCGTCTTCTGTTTCATTGAAACTTGTGATTTTTCCAATACATCCTATTTCGTATAAATCAGGTTTTTTCAAAGACCCTGTTTTTTTTGGCTGTATCATTCCAATCATTCTATGCTTTTTCATACTATCATTTACCATTTGTAAATATCGCGGCTCAAAAATGTTCAGTGGAACAGTTGTGCCAGGAAACATTATAAAATTTGATAAAGGGAAAATTGGTATTGTTTTTGGTAATTCTTCGAGCTTCATAACTTAATTATAATAATTCTTTTCAAGGTTACAACTATACATAAATGATTCGTAGTCGCATTTAACTATTTAATCACTTGCTAAATTCAAAAAAAGCTTTTAGTTTTGTTCTGTAAGAATAAGCGGGCATAGCTCAGTGGTAGAGCGTCTCGTTGCCAACGAGAAGGTCGTGGGTTCAAGTCCCATTGCCCGCTCCATTAAAGGAATTATATTATGAGTGATTTAGCAAGTAAAAAATGTGTCCCGTGCGAAGGCAACATCCCGCCATTTAACACAGAAGAAATTCATAAATATTTAAAGCAAGTTGATGGATGGGAAGTTATAGAGGATAAAATCGATGGATTTCATTTAATAAAAAATTTTAAATTTGATGATTTCTTACAAAGTCAAGAATTTGTGAATAAAGTTGGAGAAATTGCTGAAAAAGAGGGACATCACCCTGATCTGTGGTTTGGATGGGGCTATGCAAGAATTAAAATATTTACTCACGCAATTAAAGGTCTTGCTGAGAGTGATTTTATTTTAGCTGCTAAAATAGATAAGATAAATTGATTAGTGATTAAAGTGTCTTGTTTTGGAAAATACCAAAATAGTATTTGTTTGGTTTGCAAATTTAATAATTTCTTTATCATTTTTTGAACCCGATGGTTGAATAACTGCTGAAATTCCTGATTGTACCAACTTTTCTATACCATCCACAAACGGGAAAAAAGCATCAGATGCTGCTAAGATTTCATCACTATCGCTTATTTTCTGGAACTTTTTCATTTTATCAATTGCTATTTTGCAACTATCTAACCTACTTGGTTGACCAGACCCTATGCCTATTGTCTTGTAATCTTTTGTAATGACTATCGCATTCGATTTTACACTTCTGCATATATTAAATGCAAAAATAAGTTTGTTTAAAGTTTTATTCGTAGGTTTTAATTTTGATACAATTTTAAAATCATTCCTAGAAAAGCTTTGACTATCTGGATTTTGAACTAAAATAGAATTAAATTTATTTATAAAATTAAATTTAAAATTTTTTTCTACTTTACTAGAATCAATAAGCCTTAGTTTTTTTTTCTTTTTTAAAAGTTTGACTGATTTTTTATCAAATCCATTTGCAATTATTACCTCAAAAAATATTTTATTAATCTCTTTAGCTAAACTAATATTTAATTTAAAGTTACAAGATACAATACCACCATAGGCGCTAATTGGGTCACTTTCTAAAGCCTCTTTAAAAGATTTGATTTTGTTTGGATCAATGGAAACACCACATGGATTAGCATGCTTAATTATTGCTACACCTCTATTACTTGGTAAAGTTTTGGATATACTTAGGGCCGAATAAAGATCGTTATAATTGTTGTAACTTAATTGTTTACCACTGATTTGAATAATTTCCTGTTTGTTATTTTGCGAATATATTGCTGCTTTTTGATGAGGATTTTCCCCATACCTTGTCTCCTCAATTAATTTTCCAGAAAAAATTTTCTTAATTGGGAAAATGTTTTTAGACTTTTGATTGAAATAATTAAAAATTTTTGATTCATAATATGCAGTCTCCATAAATGCTTCCTCTGCCAATTTTTCTCTAAATTTTAAATTCGTAGATCCTCTATTTCTATCTAATTCAATAGTTAAATCTTCATACTGTTTTGTGTTACTTAGGACAACTACATCATTATAATTCTTTGCAGCTGATCTAACCATTGTTGGTCCTCCAATATCTATATTTTCAATTATATTTTTGTGGCCATAATTACTTAATAAAACTTTTTCAAACGGATAAAAATTTACAATAATTAAATCTATATTTTCATAATTGTTAATTTTCATTTCTTTTTGATGTTTTTTATTCTGCCTAACATTTAAAATTCCAGAATGAATTTTTGGATGTAAGGTTTTAACTCTTCCATCTAGCAGCTCTTTTGAATTTGTAAATTTAGATACTTCTAAGCATTTAAAACCCATACTTTTAATTTTTTCATATGTGCCACCTGAGCTTATTATTTTGATTTTATATTTTTTTAGTAAATTTAATAATGGCCTCAAACTAGATTTATCTGATAATGAAATTAAAGCAGTCTTGATTTTTATTGTATTTTTTCGAATACCCATTTAATTTCCTGAGTTATATCCTTTATTTTGCCTGATAAACATATATTTTGATTTTCACTAGTTAAATTTTTATTACCGAAATATATACCCGATTCAATATTTATAATCTCGCAGTTAGTTGAAAATTTCCATCCAGAATTCTCAATTTCAATTAGTATAGTTTTGTTATCTAGTGTTTTTGTTAATTTAACACCTGGTTCCATATGAAATCTGATATCATATTTTTTTGGTTCCAACTTGTTTTTTGAAATTATTCTATCGGTTCCTATCAATTTATTTTTTTCAACGAAATACTCTAAAGACCTTTCATATAAAATTCCGAATTTTTTTAAAAATCCATTATGAGATGCTTTGATTAACCAATAGTTTTTTTCATTAACAATATTTTTATCACTTATTTTCAAACCATTTTCTAATGTTTTATAGTTTCCATTGTTTCTAAATGAACAACTTGAATGATTATCAATTATAAGCGTCGAATGAGAAGCAGTAGATTTTGAAATTAGATTTAATTTATTTTTATAATCCTGAAAGTAGCCAGAATTCGAAATAAGTTTTTTATCTTTATAGAAGAATTCAAATGAAAGAGCTCCACTTTGATAGTTATAAGAAAATGTTTTTAGGGGTGAATTTCCAACATCCATTGCAAGAATGCAATTTTTGTTTTTCAAAATAGCATATCCTCCTACCTCATTATTTGAATTTTTGAACTTATATTTATGAAGTGAAAGATATTTATTAAATTCCTTTAAATCATTTTGATGATTACCATTGAATAGTAAACTTTGTTCGATTTCAGAAAAAGCAGAATAAGATTTTCCTAGATAGAAAATTATTTCATCAAGGTACTCAGGTATATCATTAAAAGACTCCTTTAATATTTCTCTAACAAGAACAAAATATTTTAAATAAAAATTTAATTGTCTAATACTTCTTGTTTTTGGAAAATATTCATCGTCAAAAGAATTAATAATAATTTTTCTTAATAATTCTAATCCATAATTTAAAAATTTTTCATTTTCGTATGATAATCCTGTTATTATTATTGCAGTACATCCTAATAATTTATCATTAACAGATTGAGATTTGCTTATTTCATTTATTAAATGATTAATTTGTTTGTTTACAGAAAAATTAAATTTATTCTTATATTTTGTGTCACTTTCATCGTAAGATAATTTAGAGTTTGCGATCCAAGATATTATTCTCTTTGATAAAATATCAATTTGCCATGTTAATGAATTGTAATCTCGATTTTTTTCAATCCATTTAATTATTATTGATTGTGTAATATTTGGTGAAGATTTTAAATCGATACTAAACAACCAATAAAAATTATTAAGTTTATATAAGTTATGCCCACTTAATAATTTATTTTCCCAAATATTATCTTTATCTAATTCCTCAATTTTAATTTTTTTTTTATCATATTTAACTAAGCAACTCAGAATGCTTAGACTTGGTCTATATGTAATATTATTTATTTCAATTTTCGAAATTTTATTATTATAAAAATTTGATTTTAAGTATAATTTTCTTATTTGATTTTTGGATGTGTTGAAAAATTCATTTATAAAAGATAAAGAATTTTTTAAATACATCTTACATTGATCTTAGCGTTTCTATATTTTTTTTAATATTGCCATTATTTTCATTAAATATAGTTGTTCCTGAAACCAATATATTTGCTCCTGCTGATATAACTTCTTTTGAATTAGAAAAGTTAATTCCACCATCAACTTCAATATCAAAGTTTAATTTATTATCTTTTTTTATTTTATGAAGCTTTTTAATTTTTTCAATTACCTCTGGCATAAATTTTTGGCCACCAAATCCTGGATATACACTCATTATTAAGACTAAATCAATATCCTTTAAAATTTCTTCTATGATATTTATTTCCGTATTTGGATTTAAAGATATTCCTACTTTTTTCTTTAATTGCTTTATAAGTTGAATTGACTCAATTAAATTATTAGTTGCTTCAGGATGAATTGTTATTATATCAGATCCCGCTTCAGCAAAATTTTTAATATATTTATGAACCGGCGAGATCATCAAATGTACATCAAAGGGTAATTTTGTATAATTTCTTAAAGCTTTTATCACTGGGGGACCTATTGTGATGTTTGGAACAAAATGTCCATCCATTACATCAACATGTATCAAATCTGCACCACCGTCCTCTAGACGTTTAATCTCATTACCTAACTGACTAAAATCTGCTGAGAGTATTGAAGGTGAAATTTGTATATTTTTCATTAATAAATAAAAACTAGTACTATCAATTTTTAAATATATTTGAATTATTATTTACCAAATACTTTATAAATTTCTGCAGCTATTTCACTTTCTAATGGAAACGATAACATTCCCATAACAGAATAACCCATTAAATAGGGCATTAAATAAAATCTAAACATATAAAAAAACCATGCAACATAAAGTGGGACTAACGGTCCTATAATGAAACTAGGAGTTATGAATTTAAAAATTTTAATAATTGGATTTGTGTATTTCACAAATACTTTCATAAAAAAGAATTCAGAATCTTCTTTTTGAAAAATATTCATTGCAGATCTTCCAATTAAAGTCCACATAATGATACCTAAAATGTAGTCTATTACTAAAATATATAAAGGCATTTATCTGAAAAAATGGGGGCGGTATCCGCCCCCAAAAAGTTTAATTTAGTGTTGCTTACCAAGTATTGTCTTACCTGATGGAACACGAACTTCGTCTACCATTTGCTGTGTAGCTTTATCTGGTTCTTCAGTCATTAAACTTACTACAACCATTACAACCAAACAGACCGACGCTCCGATTATACCAAAACGTAAATGGTCAATACCTAACCAAGGTGCATTACCCATAAACTTAGGATACACATAAATTAGATAAGCTGTTCCTGATGCAAGACCTGCTATCATACCTGCTATTGCTCCTTGCCTTGTTGCTCTCTTCCACCATACACCAAGTATTAATGGGAAGAACAATCCTGACATCGCAAAGTCAAATGCCCAAGCAACTGCTCCAAGGATACTAGTGATCCTCATCGATGCAATGTATGCTCCAGCGGCACCAATAACTATTAGAAGTGCTCTAGCAACTAACAATCTCTTTCTTACATCCGCTTTTGGATCAATGATTTTGTAATAGATATCATGTGATAAAGCGTTTGCGATAGCAAGAATTAGACCATCAGCAGTTGACATCGCAGCAGCCATTCCTCCTGCAGCAACTAGTCCAGAGATTACGTATGGTAATCCAGCAACTTCAGGAGTTGCTAGTACAACTACGTCACCTCTCATAAACCATTCATTTAACTGAAGAATACCATCTCCATTAAAGTCTGCTATGAAGGCTTGTTTTACATTAATCCAAGCATTTACCCACTCAATTTGCATAATTTCAGCAATTGGTTTTCCAATAATACCTGTTGGTAAGTTTGGATCTATTAGTGAGATTTTGGATAATGTTGCAAGCATTGGCGCTGAAGTATAAAGCAATGCAATAAAGAATAGTGACCATGCCACTGATTTTCTTGCAGCTTTAACACTTGGAGTAGTGAAGTATCTCATTAAAATGTGTGGTAAAGAAGCTGTTCCTACCATCATACATAATGCTAATGAAATAAACTTCCATGCAGCCATTCCACCTTCTGGCACACCTGCGTGTGATACAGCGATAGATTTTAGACCACCTGGTACACCTGCAGCTTTTATATCTGCAGCAGCATTTTTAACTAATCCAAATTGCGATTCAAGTGCACCTAATCTAGCCACTTCCTCACCTAACATAAAGTGTGGAAAGAAACCAAATCCAGATTTGTTACTAATCCAGAATACTGGAATTAGATAAGCAATAATCAATACTATGTATTGTGCAACCTGTGTCCAAGTTACCGCTCTCATTCCGCCCAGCATTGAACAAAGTAAAATACTTACTAGTCCAACCCAAACTCCTAATTCAAATGGAATACTTAGTGCTCTAGATGCAATTGTTCCTGTTGCGTTAATTTGAGCTGTTACATATGTGAAAGATGCCAATGTTAAAACAACTACAGCACAGAACCTTGCAAAGTTTCCGCCGTATCTTGTTCCAATGAAATCTGGCACAGTATAACATCCAAATTTTCTTAAGTATGGTGCTAAAAGTGATGATACTAAAACGTAACCCCCAGTCCATCCGACTAAGAAAGCCATATAAGTATAACCACCAAAGTAAATACCACCAGCCATTGCAACGAATGATGCACCTGACATCCAGTCAGCTGCAGTTGCCATTCCGTTAAAGACTGTTGGCACCTGTCTTCCAGCAACATAATAAGCGTCGACTTGTACAGTTCTAGATAGATATCCAATTATGGCATATATGCAGACTGTAAAGGCGACAAACAAAATACCAATTGTTTTAGCGGTCATACCTGCTTGCTCTGCTATTGCCATCAAAATGATGAATATGAAGAAGCCCCCAGTATATGTCCCGTAAATTTTTGGTAGGTTGTCAATAAAATTGCCTTTAAACATTAATCATCCTCCTTTTCGGTAAAACCAAACTCTTCATCGATTTTTTCCTGTCTATTTGCAAACCAAAAAATTAGGACCACAAATGCAATGATGGAACCTTGCGCACACATGTAATACGCTAATGGATATCCCATAAAACTTGAAGTGTTTAGGTCAGAACCAAACATGAAGATCAGATAACCGAAAACAAACCAAATAATTAATGTAATAATCATTAATCCTTTGGTTTTTTCCCAGTGCTTTTCTTTGTTTGACATTATTTTAATCCTCCCTATAGGTTAAAGATATAATTCATACTCATTTAAAGTGATATTTAAAGGGTAAAAAATGGCATATATTTATAGTAAAAGTTGTAATATCGGTTCTAAATGGGCATCAAATACAAATTAAAGCTCAAAGATTTAAAATTTGAGTATTTAAAGGAATATTTCATTCCATTCTTAAAATATTTTAAAAAAACAAAAAAAATTGAAAACTATTCTGACTTAAAAGAATTTATCCAAAAAAAATCTGCATGGGTAAGTCAAGTAACTCTTTATGGATATCTGAAAACTAGAATGGGGGCAAAATATGTATTGATGTTTGAAGATGAAATATTTTTAGGTTCGATTAACAAAGCTAAATGGAATATTTATTCAACTGCATTACAGGATTTAACTTTTTATACAATCTCTTTTTTAAAAAATATCAGAAATCAACATGATACTGAAAAAGCAAATGAAATTTATTTTGAAATTTTGGATAATGAACTTCAGAAAAATGAAATGCCAAAGGAAATATATGAAAATGCAAAAAAAAATTTTCTTGAAAGATATGAAAAAATTAATTGGAATGAATATCATGAGTCATTACCATTTAATACCAGCGCGCTATCATTATATGAATGGTCCCCAATCGCTGAAGAATTAAAATCTTTAGACAAAAAAATAGTTTTGAATTCTATGATACTGAAATGGGATAATGTTAAAAAGGAATTTATAGAATTAATAAATTTTTAGGTATTTTTTCTATTTTCAACTAAACTTTTTACAACACTTGGATCTGCCAAAGTTGTTGTATCACCTAATTGATCATGTTCATTTGCTGCAATTTTTCTTAGAATTCTTCTCATAATCTTACCAGATCTAGTCTTTGGAAGCCCAGGTGAAAATTGTATTAAATCTGGTGTAGCTATTGGACCAATTTGTTTCCTAACCCACAGCTTTAAATCTCTCTCCAAATCTAAAGTTGATTTTTCACCTACATTTAAAGTGACATAACAATATAAACCATTACCTTTAATATCATGCGGATATCCAACGACTGCAGCCTCTGCAACTTTTGGATGAGCTACAAAGGCACTTTCTATTTCGGCAGTTCCAAGATTATGTCCTGAAACAATAATTACATCATCAACTCTTCCTGTAATCCAGTAATATCCATCTTTATCTCTTCTACATCCATCTCCTGTAAAATATTTTCCATCAAATTGAGAAAAATAAGTATCAATAAATCTTTGATGATCACCATAAACCGTCCGCATCTGACCAGGCCAAGATTGTGCTATACACAAACGACCTTCAGCTTCTCCTTTTAAAACTTTTCCTTCTTTATTCATTATTACTGGTTTAATCCCATAAAATGGTTTTGTTGCTGAACCTGGTTTTAAATTTATAGCACCTGTTTGTGGACTAATTAATATTCCACCAGTTTCAGTTTGCCACCAAGTATCAACAATCGGACAATTAGAATCTCCAACAGTTTTATAATACCACTCCCATGCTTCAGGATTGATCGGCTCACCTACGGTTCCTAACAATTTCAACGATTTTCTTGATGTTTTCTTAACGGGTTTATCACCTTCTCTCATTAAAGCTCTTATTGCTGTTGGGGCAGTATAAAAAATATTCACTTTATACTTATCAACGATTTGCCACCATCTTGAACTATCAGGATAAGTTGGAATTCCTTCAAACATTATTGTTGTTGCACCATTTGATAGTGGACCATAAATAATATAACTATGACCAGTTACCCAACCAATGTCAGCTGTACACCAATATATATCTTTAGGTTTATAATTGAATATATATTGATGGGTCATTGAAGCATAAACCATGTAACCACCCGTCGTGTGCATTACACCTTTTGGTTTACCAGTTGATCCCGATGTATATAAAATAAATAAAGGATCTTCTGCATTCATTTCTTCAGGTTCACATTTATTCGAAACTTTTTTTGTTAACTCGTGATACCAAACGTCTCTTCGTTCATCCCAATTAATTCTATTACCTGTTCTTTTGACAACTACACATTTTTTTACATTTGGACAATTTACTAAAGCCTCGTCAGCAATTGATTTTAGAGGTATTATTTTTCCACCTCTTACTCCTTCGTCAGCTGTAATTAAATAATCAGACTCACAATCATTTATTCTTCCAGAAATACTATCAGGGGAAAAGCCTCCAAAAATTATTGAATGCACCGCTCCTATTCTCGCACAAGCTAACATAGTGTATGCTAATTCAGGTATCATGGTAAGGTAAATTGTAACTCGGTCTCCTTTTTTAACTCCCAATTCTTTAAGTCCATTTGCAGCTTTTGAAACTTCTTTGTGCAATTCCTTATAAGAAATTTTCTTTTGAACTTTTGGATCATCACCAACCCATATAATTGCAGTTTTGTCTTTATTTTTTTTTAAGTGTCTATCAATACAATTTGCTGAAGCATTAAGAGTACCATCATAAAACCATTTTATTTTAACATCTGATTTACTATATTTGACATCTTTAATTTTTGTATATGGTTTTATCCAATTAATTCTTTTTCCTTCTTTTTTCCAGAAACCATCATTATCTTTTATTGAAGCTTTATATTTTTTTTCGTACTGAGATTTATTTACTAGAGCTTTGCTAATCCAGTCTTTCTTTGTTCTATATATAAGCTCTTTTTCTTGCTTTGGCGCAAAAGACTTTACTTTAGATTTCTTTTTAGTGATTACTTTTTTCTTTTTTTTTTTAGTTTTTTTTTTTGGCATTGGTTATAAATTTTTTAGATACTACCCATCTTCAAAATAATTTTCCAGCATTTAGTGTCAATTGGCATGACAGACAGTCTACTTTGTTTTATTAATGCAATATCTTTTAAATCTTTATTTTTTTTGATGTTTTCAAGAGAAACAGGTGTTTTTAGTTTACTTTTATACTTAACTTTTACTGCTACAAATCGCTTATCTTTATCTGTTGGGTCTATAAATGCTGTTTTAATTACTTCAACAATTCCAACGATCTCTTTACCAATATTTGAATGGTAAAAAAAACAAAGGTCACCTATTTTCATTTTTTTTAAATTATTAGCTGCTTGATAATTTCTAACCCCATCCCAATCTACTCCTTTATCACCGGCCTGAATTTGTTGATCTATTGACCAGACATTGGGTTCAGATTTAAGTAAAAAATATGACTTCATTATATTTCTAATTTTTAATCAAGTGTAAATTTTTCTTTGTAATTTAATTTTAGTTTTTTATTTTGTTTTTTTTTATCTAATATAAAATTACCTAATATTAAATAATCAAGCTCTGTTCCCATAAAACATCTAAATGCATCAGTTGGACTATTCACTATGGGTTCGCCTCTTACATTAAATGATGTATTGATAATTACTGGACAACCTGTTTTTTCTTTAAATTTAAAAATTAAATCATAGTAATGTTTGTTTTTTAATTTGCTTACTGTTTGTATCCTTGCTGAGTAATCTACATGCGTAACAGCTGGAATCTCTGACCTTTTTACATTTAATTTCTCTATTCCAAAAAGATTTTCTTCGTTTTTACTAATATTTATTTTTCTTTTTGTATTTATATCAGCAACTAAAAGCATGTATGGACTTTCCGTGCTCATATCAAACCATTCATTTAAATCTTCTATTAAAACCGATGGAGCAAATGGCCTAAAACTCTCTCGATACTTTATTTTTAAATTTAAATTTTTTTGCATTTTATCAGATCTAGGATCTGCAAGGATTGACCTATTGCCCAAAGATCTCGGTCCAAATTCCATTCTTCCTTGAAACCAACCTATAATTTTTTCATTTGATAAGTAAGTTGCTGTCTTATCAATCAGATTTTCATAATCAAATTTTTCATAGTTAGCACCAATAGATTTAAGTTCGTATTCAATTTGTTCTTGACTAAACTCAGCACCCAAATATGAACCGTTCATATCATCATTTTGATTTACTAATCTTTCTTTACCATTTTCTATATGCCATAAGGCTAAAGCTGCACCCAATGATCCTCCAGCATCCCCAGCAGCAGGTTGTATCCAAATTTTATCAAATATTTTTTCCTTAAGAATTTTTCCATTCGCAACACAATTTAATGCAACACCGCCAGCAAGACACAAATTTGGAATACCAAATTCTTTACGAATTGATCTAGCCAGTTTAATCATAATTTCTTCCGTAACTTTTTGTATTGATGATGCAATATCCATATGAAACTGTGTTATTTGTTCATTATCTGAATTGCGTACTTTCTGACCAAATAATTCATTAAATTTATTACTAGTCATTGTAAGGCCTGTCGCATAATTAAAATAAGTTTGATCAAGTCTAAAAGTTCCATCTTCTTTTATATCAATTAATTTTTTTACTTTATCTTCATAGATAGGCCTTCCATAAGGTGCTAATCCCATTAATTTATATTCACCACTATTTACCTTAAAACCTAAATAATAAGTAAATGCAGAATAAAGCAATCCAAGAGAATGTGGAAAATGAATCTCTTTTTTTATTTCTAAATAATTTTCTTTTCCAACAGCAACAGTTGTTGTTGGCCATTCTCCAACACCATCAGCTGTTAATATAACTGCTTCATGAAAAGGTGAGGGAAAAAAAGCACTTGCAGCATGACTTAGATGATGGTCTGAAAAAAAAATGTTATCATCACTTTTGAAATTTTTGTCATTTTCCTTAAGTTTTTCAAACAAAAACTTTTTTTGAAAAAGTTTTTCTTTTATCCAAATAGGCATAGCTTTTGCAAAAGAAGCAAATCCTCTAGGCGCAAAGGCTACGTAAGTCTCTAATAATCTTTCAAATTTTAAAAAAGGCTTTTCAAAAAAAACAATTTGATCCACCTCGCTAACTTTTAAATTTGCATATTCTAAAACAAATTTAATTGCATTATAAGGGTAACTAGGGTCATGTTTTTTTCGTGTAAATCTTTCTTCTTGAACTGCTGCTATGATTTTTCCGTCTTTAAGTATACAAGCAGCACTATCATGGTAAAATGCGGATATTCCTAGTATTGATTTCACTTTAAAATATTGTGTAAATAAAAGGAGCTACAGCCGAGCCTTGAGTTAAAACGATCAATCCTCCGAATAGAATAAGAACAAATATAATTGGAACAAGCCAATATTTTTTTCTAACTTTCATAAATTCCCAAAATTCTTTTAAAAAACTCATTTTAAAATTGATTTTTCATTTTGCTTTTTGGACCTTCCTTTTTAATCCAATAAGATTTATCAGAATTAAATTTAAGATTTAACAAATCTTTCTTTAAAAACTTCATAATAATTCCAATTGGTGTCACAACTAAAAAAAAAATTATACTCATAATTACAGGTGAAATAAATTTACCTATAAGCAATCCAAAATTTATCCATAATTTATTAAATGGTGTCAGAATTTTAGAATTTGATAGACCCAATATTAAAAAAATTAATGAAATTAGCAATGACCATAATCTTATATTTTCATTATTTAATAATGGATAAAATGAAATAATTAAAAAAAAAACAAAAAAAACTAATCCAAAATTTTTATTTGATGGAATTTTGATTTTTTCAGAATTCATAAATACTATTTATCTCCTAAACTTTATATAAATCAATCAAATACAACTCCTGCGCCTTTTAAAAATTTAGCATTTTTATCGAGTGGAAGCCTAGGACTTACGGGTAAGTCTAATCTATCAAATTGATTGACTTTCAGTTTTTCTAAACCTACCATTGCTATCATCGCTGCATTGTCACCACATAAACTTAGTTCAGGAAAAATAGGATTAAAGTTATTTTCTTTGCTAACTTTAAAAATTTTATTTCTTATCCCCTTATTTGCCGCAACACCTCCAGCAACAACAAAATTATTATTATTTGTGGAAATTATCTCTTTAAATTCTTTAAAAGCTTTTTTTGTTTTAATATATATAATTTCTTCTATAGTTTTTTGAAATGAAGCAGCGAGATCAAACTTTTCTTGTTCATTTTTTATTGTTCTTGTAATTCTCAAAATCGCAGTTTTTAAACCTGCAAACGATAAATTACATCCACCTTTATTAATAATTGGTTTGGGAAGATCAAATTTATTTGGATTACCTTTTTCAGCAAATTTTTCTAGCTTTGGTCCACCAGGAAATTCTATTCCTAAAAGTTTCGCAGTTTTATCAAATGCTTCTCCCAAAGCATCGTCAATTGTAGTCCCTAATCTTTTATAACTACCTAATCCATTAACACTTAAAAACTGACTATGTCCTCCCGAAATTAACAGTAGTAAATAAGGATAACTAATATTAGTATGGAGCTTTGGACTTAGAGCATGACCCTCAAGATGATTAACACCAATAAATGGAATATTTAAAGATGATGCCAATGATTTTCCAAAATTTAAACCAACACTAAGACAAATTGTTAAACCAGGTCCAGATGTTGTGGCAACAGCGGATATTTTATCAAGTGTTAAACCGCTCTCATCCAAAGCTTTTTTTGCAATTAAATTAATTTTTTCAACATGTGACCTTGCTGCTAATTCTGGAACAACTCCACCGAATTCTTTATGAATATCAAATTGACTTGAAACTATATTTGATAAAATTTTTGGTATACCACTTTCGTTATCTTGAATAATCGAAATCGCTGTTTCATCACAACTTGTCTCAATTCCTAATATTATTTGGCTTTTATTCATAAATTATTTTTTATTATTAATACAATTAATCTATAAGAATGTAATAAAAATAACTTTTATGAAAAGAGCTAATCTTGTAATTGGGACACGTGGAAGTAAGTTAGCAATGATTTACGCAGAAAATGTGAAAAAAGAACTAAAAAAATATTTTTCTAAAGAGATCGAATTAAAAAAAATAGTAACAACAGGAGATCAAAAGCAAGAAGAGAGATTATCTGAAATAGGAGGCAAAGGATTATTTTCAAAACAAATTGAAAAAGATTTATTAAATAAAGATATAGATATAGCAGTACATGCCTTCAAAGATATGCCTACTGAAGAAACTGAAAATCTTTTAACTAATAATTTTTTAAAAAGAAATTCTCCTAATGAAATCTTAATAAGTAGAAATAATATAAAATTTGAAGACTTAGAGCCAAACTCAATTATTGGTACATCATCATATAGACGAGAATATCAACTTAAGAAAAAAAGACCCAACTTAAAATATAAACTTATCAGAGGAAATGTTGATACTAGAGTTCAAAAGTTAGAAAAAGGCGAATATGATGCAATAATTCTTTCAAAAGCAGGAGTAGATGCTTTAAATTTACAACATAAAATTTCACAGGAATTCAGTGTTGATGAACTTATACCTTGTGCAGGTCAAGGAATTATAGCAATTCAATGTAGAGAAGATGATAATGAAATTAAAAAATTACTTGAAAACATTAATGATCGAGAAACAAGAACTGTCGCAAAAGCAGAAAGAGAGGTCTTAAAAGTTCTTGAAGGAGATTGTGACACTGCAGTCGGTGTATTTGCAAAATCAAATGGTAAAAAAGTAGACCTATTGACCGAATTATTTTCTGTCGATGGAAAAAATAGATATTTCATAAAAAAAAGTCTTCAAAAAGATAATATTGAGTCTACTAGTAGAATGGTGGGAGAAGAGCTTAAATTAAAATCAAAAGGTTCTTATAAAAATTAAAATGCATATTTTATTAACCAGACCATTAGATGATAGCAAAGAATTAATTTTAAAATTTACTTCTATGAAACATAAAGTTTCTCATTTACCTTTATTACAAATAAAAAAAATAGAAACACAAGAAATAGATTTTAGCCAATTCAAAGGCGTCATTTTCACGAGTGCTAATTCTTTAAAAAATTTAAATATTTCAAAAATAGATAAAAAAATAATTTGTTTTTGTGTTGGTCTTGCAACAGAAAGAAAGGCAAAAGAAGTAGGCTTTCAAAATATTTTCTGTGCTGAGGGTAACGTTAATAATCTTAAAGAACTAATTTTACAAAACTTTGATCCAAAGATTGGACCAATGGCCTACATTAGTGGGGAAATTGTTTCTTATAATCTTGATAAAGATTTAATTTCAGAAAATTATGTCATAAAGAGAATTATAAATTATACTGCAATTCCCAATGAAAGTTTAAGTGATGACTTTCTAAGAGATATCAAATCTTCTGTTCCAGAAATTGTTTACATATATTCTGAAAATAGTGCGAAGACATTTTTTACGTTAATAAAAAAATATAATTTAGATAATATTTGGATGGAAACTAACCTAATGTGTATGGGTGAAAAAGCATCTTCAGCATTGAATGACATAAAATGGAAAAAAATTTTTCTTTTTAACCCTGGTGAAGAAGAGTTTTTGCTATATAAAATTTAAAAATGGACGTTTTAAATAAACTAAATGAATTATTTTTATCTGTATGGAAGCAGGGAATTCTTGGGGTAGATTTCTTTCAGATAATAGTAGGTCTTGGAATATTTGTATTATTTTTAATATTTAGAGGCCTAATTAGCAAACTTGTTATAAAAAAATTAGAATTAATCTCAAAAAGAACAACTAATAAATTAGATGATACTTTTGTAAAATCTATGGAAGGTCCTGCTAGGTTTCTTCCAATTGTTCTTGGTGTATTTTTTGCCAGTTACTATATGTCATTTGATAATGAGACAAGGGGTTTCATAGATAACGTTAACAGAACATTAATAACAATTTTAATATTTTGGATAATACATCAGATAATTGAGCCTATATCATATATTTTAAGTGGATTAGATAAAGTCCTGACAAAAGAATTAATAGGCTGGATTATAAAGTCTCTTAAAATTTTAATTTTTATTTTAGGCGCAGCTGCTGTTCTTGAGTTATGGGGAATTAAAATTGGACCAATAATTGCAGGATTAGGCTTGTTTGGTGTTGCAGTAGCATTAGGTGCACAGGATTTATTTAAAAATTTAATATCTGGAATTTTAGTATTAGTTGAAAAAAGATTTAGAATTGGTGATTGGATTAAAGTCGAGGGAGTTATTGAAGGAGTTGTTGAGAATATTGGATTTAGATCAACCGTTATAAGAAAATTTGATAAGTCACTAGCAATTATTCCCAATTTTCAATTTGCAGAAAATGCAGTGATTAATAACACAAGGAAGACCAACTGGGCTATTAGTTGGATAATAACTCTTCAATATGACACTACAATTGATCAATTAAAAACCATAAGAGATGAGATTGAAGATCACATAAATAAAGGTGATGATTATGATCAGTCTGTTGGAGTTGCTGTAAGAATAGATAAGTTTTCAGATAGCTCAATTGATATGTATGTAAGATGTTTTACAAAAACAAATAGTTGGACTAATTATTTGCAAGTTAAAGAAAATCTGGCACTTGCAATAAAAAAAATTGTTGAAGGTAAGGGAGCTGCCTTTGCATTCCCAAGTCAGTCCATCTATGTTGAAAAAAAATGATTGCTATATTTTATTTAGCTCTTCAAATTTTAAAACTTTATTCATATGTTGTAATTGCCAATGTTGTTATAAGTTGGTTGGTCGCTTTTAATGTACTAAATACAAGCAATCGGTTTGTATATTTAATATTAGATTTCACTTATAAAATGACAGAACCGATTTTAATAAGAATAAGAAGATTTTTACCTAACCTTGGTGCTTTTGATATTTCTCCTATCGTACTTCTTTTGTTGATATGGTTCATAGAAATGTGTATGAAACTCTACATTGCACCACTAATATTTTAATAAATGATTTTAATTGATGGAAAAAAAGCTGCTGCTGATTTAAGAGAAGAGCTCAAGAAAGAAGTCTTATCTTTAAAAGATAAGCATAATAAAGTACCAGGTTTAACAGTCATATTGATTGGTGATTTAGCACCTAGTCAAATTTATGTTAGAAATAAAGAGAAATCTGCCAATGAAGTGGGCCTTAAATCAGAGGTGATTAGATACCCTGACAGTGTTGAAGAAAGTGAAGTTTTAAAAAAAATCGATGAACTTAATAATGACGATTCCGTTTCAGGAATTTTAGTTCAGCTCCCACTACCTAAACATATTGATAAACAAAAAGTTATAGAGGCAATTATGCCAGAGAAGGATGTAGATGGATTTCATCCCATGAATGTTGGTAATCTGTCGTCAGGTTATGAAAGCTCTATTCCGTGCACTCCTTTAGGTTGTTATTTTTTAATAAAAAAAATTGAACCAAACCTTAATGGAAAAAAGGCTGTAATTGTTGGAAGATCAAATTTAAATGGTAAGCCAATGACACAGTTGTTGTTGAAAGAAAATTGCACAGTTACAATTACTCATTCAAAAACAAATGATCTTAAAGGAGAATGTTTAAAAGGAGATATTATAGTTGCTGCCGTTGGAATCCCTGAGCTTGTAAAAGGTGATTGGGTAAAAAAAGATGCAATTGTGATTGACGTTGGTATTAATAAAACTGAAAAAGGCCTAGTTGGCGATGTGGCATTTGATGAAGTATCAAAAGTTGCAAAAGCTTTAACACCAGTTCCAGGTGGAGTCGGACCCATGACTATTGCATGTTTACTTAAAAATACAATTGAGTGTTTTAAGAGAGCAAATAAATAAAATTTATTACTGATTTCTAATTAAAGGATAAACTTTAGGACTTAAGTATTTGAGATTAGTTAGCATAATTAAAATCAAAGTCACAGTTCCTATAGAGGCACCAAGGTAAATTAAAACTTTAAAATCAAATTGCCAAACTAATTCAAAAATATTTTCCATAATAAATTTTGATCCAATTACTGCAAAAAAAATTGCAATTAATATTACCGACATAAAAATTATTATAAATTCTATCAAAGACGAAAATATAATTTCCTTTTTTGAAAAACCTAAAATTTTAAATACAAGATTTTGGTACTCTTTTACTTTTCCTTGGACCATTATAGCACTTGAGATAACAATCAATCCAATGACAATTGTTACACCAGAAATTAAGGTTACAGCTATGAAAACTTTATTTAAAACTGATGATACTTTGTTTAAGTAATCAGCAATTTTTATCATAGATAAACTCGGTAAAACTTCTAACATTTTGGTTTCATCAAAATTATCTGGATTTTTAAACTTAGCAGTTGCTAAATATTCATGGGGAATTTTTTTTGCAAATTGTGGATTAAATAACATTGCAAAATTAATACTTAGATCACGATAATCAACTTCTCTAAAATTAACTATTTCTCCATCAATTTCTCGACCATAAATGTTTAAAGTAAAAATATCTCCCAACTCAATATTAAAATCTTTAGCTACTTTTGCATCAAGCGATATCTGAAGTTGGTTAGGTTTAGATAAATCCCACCATTCTCCCTTTAAAATTGGGTTATCTTTAGGTATATTTTCAACCCAAGAAGATCTTCTTTCACTTCCAATTACCCAATAACTATCATTATCTGGTTTAATATAGCTATTTGGATTCACACCATTAATTTTTACTATTCCGGAAGAAACCATAGGTACTATTTCAATGTTTGCATCAGGGTTCATTTTGTAAACACTTTGTTCAAATTTTTTCTTTTCACCTTTTTGAATTCCAACAAAAAAATAATCAGGTGCAATATCTGGAATAGATCTTGCAATTTCTCTTTTAAAATTTGTTCCAACTAAAGCTAAAGTTAATAATAAAGTTACACCTAAGCCTAAAGACATAATTGTGATAGGAGTGATACTTTTTGTTTGAGTTATATTTTTTATCGATACTTTTAAAGAGATATTTGAAATAAAATTAAACTTTTTCAGTAAATAAATTATAATTTTAGAAAGTAAAAAAAATACAATTAGACATACAAAAAAAGCCAGAAAATAACCCAAGCTATAAGAAGGTCTTTCAGATCCTAGTGTAAACAATAAAACTAAAAATGATAACAAGATAATACTCAAAATAACCGACTTTTTTGAGTAATAAAATTGGAGGTTTTGGAATACATTTCTAAATAGGTTTGATGCTTTAACTTGATCAATTGAACTTATTGTTGGTATTGAAAAAATTATAAGAACTAACAAACCTACAATAAATATTTTTATAAAATTAATTAAAGAGAGTTTTGGATAAACATTTAATCCCAACCCATCAGATAAATATTTATCTGCAATTGGTACAATTAAAAAACTTGAGCCATAAGAAATTACAGTAATAATAAATAATAATATTAATAATTGAAGATAATAAAGTGTTTTTATATTCCCTGAATAAAATCCTACAGCTTTTCTTACAGCTATAGACATATTGTTCTGGTTTATAAATGACAACAATGTATTAGCGATACCTATTCCAGCAATTAACATTGCACTAATTGAAACTAAAGAGAGAAATTGGGAAAAATTATTAATTATCCTTTTTAAGCCACTTGCTGAATTTTCTGGAAATCTAAGTTTTACTTTTTGATCATCTTTAAAAATATCTTTGATCTTACTTTCTATTTTTTCTGGATCATCACTTGGTTTAAATTTTACTTTATATTCATAATTTAAAAAACTACCTATTCCATTTAGTTTTAGTATCTCCAAAGTTTGTTCTCCTGCTAATGCCCAATCTCCAAAAGCCACAAACCCACTGACATCAGGTACAGATTTTATAATTCCAACAACTATGAAACTTTGATCTTGTATCTTAACTTTATCATTTATTTTTATCTTTAAAGTTTTTGATAAACTTTCATTAATCAAAATTGTCTTGGGTTCCTTTTGCATTCTTTCATAAGCATCTTCTGGCTCATAAACAACTTCACCGTAAAGTGGATATTTTTCATCAACTGTTTTAATTCTTGTAAATAATGATTTATTTTTTTCTCTGTCTGTCGTAGAAAGCATTGTACTGAACTCTATCATTTGTGAGACAGTTGAAAATTCCCTTACTTTATTGACTAAATTAAGATCCCCCTGATTACGGTTATAATCGATTTCGAGATCTCCACCCAAAAGAACTTTTGCATTATCATTAAGCTCTTTTTTTAAACTATCTTCGATTGTAAAGATGGCACTTAAAATAAAAAGACTGATAAACAGCGTTACAATAATGCTTGAAATTTTTTTATAATTTCTGCTTAAATCCTTTAAAGCATACTTGAATATTAAACTTAACTCCGAAGAATTATTTAATTTTTCCATCTTTGATTTTAATTTTTCGTTTTGCTTTGTCTGCTAATTTTGGATCATGTGTGACCATTATTAAAGAAGACCCTTCTTCTTTGACGTATTTAAATAAAATTTCAGAGATCATTATTGAGTTTTCGGTATCTAGATTACCAGTTGGTTCATCAGCTAAAATCAAATCTGGTTTCATTGCAATCGCTCTTGCAATCGCCACACGTTGTTGCTCTCCGCCAGATAATTGACTTGGAAGATTATCGAATCTATGTTTTAGACCAAATCGATCTAATAAACTTTTTGCTTCTTTCTCTGGATTTTTAAATTCATTAAGTTCAAGTGTTAAAGCTACATTTTCAACAGCTGTATAATTTGGAATTAAATAGAAAGATTGAAATATAATTCCTATATTTTGCTTTCTAATTTCAGATACTTCGTCTTCATTAAGATTTGTTATTTCCCTGTCTTGAAATATAATTTTCCCTGAGGTTGGACGTTCTAGTCCACCAATAAGCATAATCAAGCTTGTTTTTCCTGACCCACTTTCTCCAACCACAGATACAGTTTCTTTTTTTTTTATAGTTAAATCAATATTTTTTAAAACATTGATATTGTCCTTCCCAGTTTGGTATTTGAGATTTATTTTTTTTAATTTAAGAAGTGTGTTCATGAATAAAAGTTTATTTATAAAAATATTGTTATTCTTTCTAGTGCACATAAATGCAAGTGCAATAGAAAAGGTTATATTATTCGGCGATAGTTTAATGGCGGGTTATGGTCTACCTAAAGAGCAACACTTATCTTTGGTTTTAGAAAGTAATCTCGCTAGGAGTGGTTTAAATATTAAGGTAATAAATGGAAGTGTGTCAGGAAGTACTTCTTCTGGTGGATTGAATAGAGCAGAATGGAGTTTATCAGAACCCGGTATTGATCTAATCATCCTTGGTCTTGGGGCAAATGATATGCTTAGAGGAATTCAACCAGATGAAACCGAGAGAAATTTAGAAGAAATAATTAAAATCGCTAACAGTAAAAAAATAAAAATTATAATAGCTGGGATGGTTGCGCCAACAACTCATGGAACTAAATATAAAAAAAATTTTGATGCTATTTATCCTAAATTGTCAAAAAAATATAATTTACCCTTAATTCCATTTTTGCTAGAGGGTGTTGCTCTTGATCCAAATCTAAATCAACAAGATGGCATACATCCTAACAAAGCTGGAACAATAGTTATAAGTAATACAATTCAAGATATTATTTCAAAAAATTATTAATCGGATATGAAAAAAAAATATCATCATTTAGCAAATGGCACATTTCGTAATCCTGAAGGATCAAAGGTGATTGATATGAATTTCAATTGGTCGTTTAAGGTCTTTAACCAAGAAAAAAAAAAATTAGATATGACTTTTCCTGAAAGTAATATCATTAAAAAAGAAAAAGTTTTATTGGATTTAAATAATTTCCAAAAAGAAGATTATGTAGCGTGGATAGGTCATGCAACATTTTTATTAAAATTAGGGGAAATAACAATAATAACAGATCCAGTTTTTTCAAAAAATGCAGGACCTTTATTTTTTGGGCCAAAGAGATTTACCGAACCAGCATTAAAACTTAATGAGATACCAAGAACAGATATTTTTCTACTAACTCACAATCACTACGATCATCAAGACATGAAAACAATAATGAGATTTCCTTATAAAGAATCTAAAGTCCTGTTACCTTTAGGACTAAAAAAATATTTTAAAATTAATAGATTTAAAGATGTAAATGAAATGGATTGGTATGATCAAATAAGAATAAATCAGAATTTAAATATTACTTTTTTGCCATCAGTCCACTGGTCAAAAAGGAGTTTAACGGATACTAACAAAACTTTATGGGGCAGCTATTTGATTGAATACAAAGGAAAAAAAATATTATTTTCATGTGATACTGGTGTTGGAAAAATATATAAAGAATTGGGAGATAAGTATGGTCCAATTGATTTAACATTTATTAACATTGGCGCATATAATTTTTATCCTATGGCTTCAATTAAAGATTCTTCTGCTTATCACACTAACCCTGAAGAAGCCCTTGGACTTGCTAAAGATTTAAAAAGTAAAAAAGTAATTGGAATGCATTGGGGAACTTTTGTCTTATCACTTGAACCAATATTAGAGCCCCCTTTAAGGTTTAAGCAAAATGCAGAAAAATTTGGATTTAAAAAAGATGATGCAATTATTTTTAAAATTGGTGAATTTAAATTATTTAAAGAGCTTTTTGACACTAACTAGAATTTTCCATCAACCACAATCCATCTTGATTTAAAAAATATAGTTTACCATTTATAGGATGAATTTGTATGTCTCTAATTCTTCCAATTTTATCTTTAAATATTATTTCCTCTTTTACGTTTGATAAATCATTAAACTCTAATTTTCTTAAAGACTTATCTTTAAGAGAAGTAATTAATGCATGACCATTCCATTCTTTAAATTCATTACCTTTATAAATTGTGATTGCACTTGTGGCTATAGATGGAACCCAATATTGAATGGCTTTTGTAAAGCCAGGTTTCCATTTTGGCCCTATTGGTATACCTGAATAATTTGTGCCACCCCATCCAAGAATTTTCCAACCATAATTTTCACCTTTCTTTGCTTCACCAAACCAATCGCCTCCTTTTGCACCATGATTGCTCATATAAATTTTTCCATCAAAAGGTGATAAAGCTAAACCTTGAGGATTTCTTACACCAATTTGATATATTTCAGGTAGCCAGTTTGATTTCCCCTCAAAACGAGGATTGTCTTTTGGAATGCCACCATCTAGATAAATTCTAATTATACTTCCTGGATGTTTATTTCCATCTTGAGCAATCATTCCCCCACCTCTTTCACCTGCAGAAGCAAATAAATAGTTGTCTTTAATTGCAAGTCTTGAACCAAAATGATAGGGCGAGTCAATTGGTGGATTGGCTTGAAAAATATTTTTAAAATTTAATTTGTTTTTATTAAATTTTGCACGTGCAATTGAAGTACTAGTCTTCCAATTATTTCTATTTTCTGTGTATGAGATGTAAATGTAATCTTCATGATAGAGAATATCCAATAATCCTCCCTGTCCATATTCTACAAAATTTAAGTTATGATCAATTTCATTTATCTCCCTTGTAGAAATGTTTACAAATTTTATTTTGCCACCTTTCTCGGTAACAATCATTTCATTTTCATTAACGAACGACGAACCCCAAGGTGCTTCTAATTCAATAATTTTATTAAAATTAAAATTTTTACTAAATGAATTAGTTGAGAATAGTATTAATGATAAAAGAAATAATAATTTCTTCACTCTATGAAAGTTTTGATCTACCACCATCGACAGCAATAATTTGTCCTGTAACCCAAGAACTGTCTTCAGTTATTAGAAATTTTGCAAGCGAAGCCGAATCTTTACCTTCTCCAAGTCTTTTTAATGGATGGGCTTTTGCTATACCATCAGCTAAAACTTTATTTTTAAGCATTGGCTCTGCAATTTTTGAATTAGTTAAACTTGGAGCAATGCAATTTACTCTTATATTAGGAGCAAATTCTGCTGCTAAAGAAACAGTTAATCCTTCCACAGCTGCTTTAGTTGAAGCTATAATTGCATGATTTGTAAATCCCCTTTGAGCAGCAACAGTTGAAAACAAAACAATCGATCCTTTATTTTTTTTTAAACTTTCTTGATAACCTTTAATTAAATCTACTGCAGAATATAAATTTAGTTTCATACATTTTGTAAAATCTTGTTCTGAAACCATTCTTAAAGGTTTTAAATCAATTGAACCAACACAATAAGCTATACCTTTGATATCATCTATTTCGGACTTAATCTTTTCAACAAAACCATTTTCTAAAACATCAGAGACTGTATATTTACAATTTAGTTTTTCAGACAAAGATTTTGTTCTTTCTTCATCCCTACCAATTAAATGTACTTCTTTGCCGGCTGCGTATAACTGTTCGGCTAAATTAGATCCGATAGATCCTGTCGCACCTACTACTAAATATTTTTCTGACATAAATTTTTAAAGAGTTATATATAGTTAATGAAATTATTTTTTCTACTTGGAAATCAGCTTTTCTCAGAGAAATATCTAGAAAAGTACAGAAAAGACCACTTTTTCTTTATGGCTGAAGATTATCAGCTTTGTACGTACGAAAAGCATCATAAACAAAAGATATTATTGTTCTTATCTTGCATGCGATCTCACGCAGATAGACTAAAAAAAAATAAATTTAAATTAGAATATTCTTCGATCGAGGATAAATCTTTTAAGCTGGATTACACAGAAAAATTAAAAAAAATAATTAAAACAAAAAAAATTAAAGAAATTTCAAGTTTCGAAATTGAGGATAAGTTTTTTGAAAATAAAATTACCAATTTTTTAAAAAAGGAAAAAATTAAATGGAATATTATTCAAACACCAATGTTTTTAAATTCTAGAGAAAAAATTAAAAACTATTTATCGAAATCAAAAAAACCTTTTATGGCAGTTTTTTATAAAGAGACTAGAAGAGATTTGGATATACTCATGAAAAAAGATGGTAATCCAGAAGGAGGCAAATGGAGTTTTGACGAAGAAAATCGAAATAAACTTCCAAAAAATATATCTATACCCAAATTTCCTAAAATTAATGAGACTGTTCATACGAGAAAACTAAAAATTTTAATTGATAAAAATTTTAAAAGTCACCCAGGTAATACGAAAGACTTTTGGTTTGCTACGGAATATGATGATGTAATTAAATTATTAAATTTTTTTATTAAAGAAAAATCAAATTTATTTGGGGATTATGAAGATGCAGTTGATCAGAAAGACAATATATTATTTCATAGTGCTTTAAGTCCTTACATCAATTTAGGTCTTATAACTCCAGAATTTATAATTAAAAAAGTTTTAGATTTTCACAACAAAAATAAAATAAGATTAAATTCCTTAGAGGGTTATATTCGTCAAGTAATCGGGTGGAGAGAATTTATGAGGGGAATATATCAAAGCTATTCAAAAGAAATGGAAACTAGAAATTTTTTTAAACAAAATAGAAAAATGAAAAACTCATGGTACGAAGGAACAACAGGATTACCACCTCTAGATTATGCTATTAAAAATGCAGTGAATTATGGTTGGTCACATCATATTGAAAGGTTAATGATCTTATCAAACATAATGAATTTATGTGAAGTTAAGCCAACGTATGTTTACAAATGGTTTATGGAAATGTTTGTGGATTCCTCTGACTGGGTAATGGTCCCGAATGTTTATGGAATGGGGCTTTTCAGTGATGGAGGAATCTTTGCAACAAAACCATATATTTGCGGCTCCGCTTATTTCATGAAAATGATGGATTTTAAAAAAGGAGAATGGTGCAATACCATGGATGGTCTTTATTGGAGATTCATAAATAGAAATAGAGCCTTCTTTTTAAAAAATCCTAGACTTTCTATGATGGTTAGAATTTTCGATAAAATGAAATCTGATAGAAAAAAATTAATTTTAGCTGAGGCAGAAAAATTTATTAAACAAAATACTGCATAGTGAGAAAAGAAAATTTACCCACAAAAATTTGTCCTGCATGTAAGAGACCTTTTACTTGGAGAAAAAAATGGAAACTAAACTGGGATAAAGTGAAATATTGTTCTAAGAAATGTTCAAAAAATAACTAATTAACAACAAGAGCAGCTTTTCTTTTTCTCTAGTTTTTTTGTTTCAATCACTTCTTCTTTAGGCGCTGATTGCTCAAGAATTTTTGCTGCTTCAGCTTCTTTCTCTTTTAATATTTTATTTTCAATGTATGCGTAAAGAGAGTTGAAACCTAATTTTGAAGCTTTCTTTTCTTCGTAATTCCTTCTGCCTTTAAGATTTTCAATAATTTCAAGAACTTGCGGGTTATTCATATTATTGTTATCTCATAATTTTGATAATTTACAATAGTTCTTTAAAAAATTCTTTAATTATAGTTGGTATATACTTTTTGAAATTAAAAAAACCTTTATTGCAATATTTCCAAGAACTTCGATCTAAATTACGATAAAGAAATTTTATATTATTTATTCCTTGAGAAGTTAAAAAATCTAAGTTTTCTCCAACACAAGGATATAAAACATAACTATTCTCAATTGTTTTAAGGTTGTCAATATCAATAATTTCACATTCCAAAGATTTTTCATCCAACCTTCTTTTTTGATCCTGAATTATATTAGTCTTAAATTTCACTGTTTTTTCACTAAGTTTAATATTCCTACTGCCGTTATTATTATTAACTAAATAAATTTTTTTAAATTTATGGTCTTTGAAATCAGTCAACTCAAAAGAAAGATTATTATCAAAAATAATTAAATTTTGCTCATCCAAACTTACTGGATTACTAAAATCTTTTAAGAGAGCCTTGTATATTTTCTCGCTAACTTTAGGTGGTGCATTTTCATTTAAATTAATGTTATTAAATCTGTTATTAGTAAATTTTTTTATATTCCATTCACTTGCCAAATAATGCTTACCTTGTGTTTGTATCCCAGCAACCCATCTCCATCCCAATGTATTAGATGCTGCATCTCCATCATAGAGATGCTTCATAAAAAATTCAGCTCCTAATTGCCAAGGTAAATTTAAAGTAAAAATCCAGATACTGGCAAACCACATTCTTGTATGATTATGAAGGTAATTAAATTCTTTTAATTCTTTAACCCATTCATTAAAACATTCTATATTTGTATTTCCATCAATGGCATTTAAATAATCTTTATTATCTTTGTATTTTTCTCTTATAATTTTTAGTTCTATTATGTAATCTGTCCATACATTAGGTCTTAATTCTAACCATCCTTTCCAATAAGTACGCCACAAAACCTCCTGAATAAATTTTTCATTTTTAGAAAATGAAAATTTCTTTAAGGCTTTATCTATAACTTCTAACTCATTTAATATTCCATGAGATATATATGGAGAAATACAAGATATATTTGATCTTTTATCTGGACCAAAATCAAAATTTCTCAATCTTGAATATTCAGAAAGATTATTTTCAACAAAATTATCTAGTTTATTAATGGCTTGCGCCCGACTTGGTTCAAAATTCATGTTATTTTATTTTAATTTTTTCTTGTGAAAATTAATAAATCTTTCAACATTTGATTTATTAAAAGTTTTATTTTCCTCAAATGATACTTTTTTCATAGAATAAGCTGAACTTTTAGTTATTCTTGAATGAATAATAACATTCCCTTTATATAACCTCAATTTAACTGATCCATTAACTTTACTTCTCTTAAGATCTACAATTCTTTGTAATTTAAATCTCTCTTTAGAAAACCAATATCCATTGTAAATCAGTTCCGCATATCTAGGCATAATTTTTTCTTTCTTATGCATTGTATCTTTATCAAGTGTAACAGACTCTATAGCTCTATGAGCATGCATTAATAAAGTTCCGCCTGGCGTTTCGTATACACCTCTTGATTTTATACCGATAAATCTATTTTCTACTAGATCAACTCTTCCAACAGCATTTTTTCCAGCAATGTCGTTTAATTTTCCCAGCAATTTAGACGGAGATAATTTTTTCCCATTCACTGCAATTGGATCTCCACTTTTAAAGTCTATTTTTACAATTGAAGATTTATTAGGTGCTTTTTCTGGAGATAACGTTCTTTGAAAGATAAAGTTAGGTGCAGAGTTTTTTGGATTTTCTAACACCTTTCCTTCTGTTGATGTATGAAAAATATTATCGTCTACCGAAAAAGGTGGCGCTCCTTTCTTGTCTTTAGGTATTTCAATTTTATTTTTTTTTGCATAATTAATTAGATCTGATCTAGATTTCAGTTTCCAAATTCTCCAAGGCGCAATAACTTTTATTTTAGGACCAAAATAATGATAACCTAACTCAAATCTTACTTGATCATTTCCTTTTCCTGTTGATCCATGAGACACAGCATAGGCATTAAATTTTTTAGCAATTCTAATTTGATCTTTGGCTATTAAAGGTCTGGCAATTGAGGTTCCAAGCAAATAAAAACCTTCATATATTGCATGGCCCCTAATCATTGGATAAACATAATCTTTTACAAAAATATCTTTTAGATCTTGAATAATAATATTTTTTACACCAAGTTTTTTTGCGTTTCTGAAAATTTTATTTCTATCTATTTCTTGACCAATGTCTGCAGTATAACAAATTACTTCTGCATCATAATTTTCCTGTAACCATTTTAATATGATTGATGTGTCCAAACCTCCAGAATAGGCAAGAACTATCTTTTTCTTTGATTTCATTATTTAACTACAGCTTTTTTTAGCCGCGTTATATGCTTTAGTGAAGCCCATCAAAGAATAATGATCAATTGTTTGAGATCCAGATTTATTATATCCAGTAACCATTAATCTTGAGGCCTTTTTCATTCTGCTAACAACTTTTTTTTCAATTTTATTACTTGAAATCCATGCAAAATTATCTTGAGCTATATCAAATTTATATTTTGATTTACCAGAGCTAGCTGTAATTGAATTTTGACTGTTGTATTCATAGCCTGAGGTTGTGCTTACTTCGTCTTTAATTTTTTCAGATGGTCTAAAAGTTACAAATAATCTTGCATCTCTATCATTTTTTTTAGGAGATTGAAGAACAGGTTTAGATTGAGCAAAACATACTTTACTATCCCCATTAGTAACAACAATAGCATCCCAGTCTTTAAATGTTCCTATTTTATTTAATTCTTCTGAATAAGAAGTTGATCCAAATAAGAGAATAAAAAAAATTATTTTAAAAATTATGGACATGGATTTGGATATTTTTTTTGAATTTCATTAATTTCATTAATTATTTCTTTATCAAGATTCACTTTTACACTTTCTATATTTGTTTTCAACTGCTCCATTGTTGTTGCACCAATAATAACGCTAGACATGAAATCCTGTATCTCACAAAATTTTATACACATTTGACTCATATCAATGTTGTATTTTTCACTAATATTAAAATACTCATCAACAGCTTCGTTAGTATTTGGTTTTCGATATCTTGTCCAAAAATCCCAATCTCTTTCCATCCGAGATCCTTTTGGAAATTGCTTATTTCTATATTTACCACTTAAAAAACCACTGGCTAAAGGAGAATAAGATAAACAGCCAATATTTTCTCTTATAGACACCTCGGCTAATCCAACTTCATATGACCTATTTAATAAACTATAGGGATTTTGTATGGACATCATTCTTGGCAAACTCTTTTCCTTTGAGAGTTTGAGATAATTCATAACACCCCAAGGAGTTTCATTAGATAAACCTACATGTCTAATTTTACCTTGCTCAATATACTTTTGTAATTCAACCAACACGTCTTCGAATTTATTCCATTCATTTTCTTTATGCACATAACCAAGTCTTCCAAAATTGTTTACATTTCTTTCTGGCCAATGAAGTTGATATAAATCTATATAATCAGTTTTAAGTCTTTTAAGACTGTTATGAAGTGCAGTTTCGAGATTCTTCCCTACAAAACTATTTTCACCATTTCTAATATAATCTCTTGCAGGACCACAAACTTTAGTTGCAAGTATCACATCTTTTCTTTTTTTTGTTTTTTCAAACCAATTTCCAATGATCGTCTCTGTATGACCAAAAGTTTCAGCTTTAGGAGGTACCGCATAAAGTTCTGCTGTATCCCAAAAATTAACCCCATTTTCTAGTGAGAAATCCATTTGTTCGAAGGCCTCTTCTTGGCTATTTTGTTCACCCCAAGTCATGGTGCCGAGACAAATTGTGCTAATATCTATATCAGTAGTTCCTAATTTTTTATAATTCATTAAATATTAAGTATTTGTTACCTATATTTTGACTGCTTGAAAAATTTTAAAATTATTACTATATATTTAATTATGGAATTCAATAGAGACAATATCTTAAATAGATCAACGACAGCAAAAAAAGCTGTTGTGATGGATGAAGGCCTTAGAGCCTACATGCTTAAAGTTTACAACTACATGGCAACTGGAGTTTTGTTAACGGGAATCATTGCATTGCTATCTTTTAAAATGTCAGTAGTTACAGATGCAAGCGGATCAATAGTTGCTTTAACTGAGTTCGGAAATGCAATTTATCTATCAGGATTGAAATGGGTGGTTATGTTAGCTCCTCTCGGAATTGTTTTTTATATGAGTTTTGGGATAAATAAAATGAGTTCTTCAAAAGCTCAAACTACTTTTTGGATTTTTGCAGCCTTGATGGGTTTGTCACTATCATCAATTTTATTAGTTTACACAGGTCTTAGTGTGACGAGAGTATTTTTCATATCTTCAGCAACATTTGGAGCTATGAGTATATATGGTTACACAACTAAAAGAGACCTCACAAAATTTGGATCATTCTTAATGATGGGTTTGATCGGTATTATAATCGCATCTTTAGTAAATATTTTCTTAAAATCTTCAATGATGTACTTTGCTATTTCAATCATTGGAGTTCTTATATTTGTTGGATTAACTGCATACGATACACAAAAAATTAAGAATATGTACGCAGCATCAGATTCAGGTGAAGTAATTGGCAAGAAAGCTGTTATGGGAGCTTTAACATTATACTTAGATTTTATAAATTTATTTATAATGCTTTTAAGATTGTTCGGTCAAAGAAGATAATTAAAAACTATAGTTTTTTCCAATTTGTTTTTTTTAGAAGTATTTCTAAATCATAAGCATTATTTAAAATTTTACCATTTCTATCAGTTATTAAATATTTCAAATTCTTATTAGAAGGTTTAAAATTTTTACAAATGTTGTAGATAGCTTTTTCTGCTGCATTTTTAAAAATACTAAAACTTACTCTTTTACTTGATATTGAGAGGCCATAGTCTTTCCAAGATCCTTCAGATACCATTTTAGCATATAGGTCTAATATAATTTTTAGTTCTTTTTTTTCAAAAAAATACCTTTGGTTTTGTTCTTTATTTGAATTATTTATTACTAATTTTAAATTACTCATTTAATTTGTGTTTATTAATCAACCCAACTTGTGATGCTGTAAAGATGAATGTAATTGGTAGCATTCCCCAAACTTTAAAGTTAACCCAAAATTCTTCTGTTTGAGTTCTCCAAACAATTTCATTTAATATAGCTAAAAAAATAAAAAAATAAGTCCATCTGTTATTCAAAATTTTCCAACCTTCATCAGACATTGGCAGTGTTTTTCCAAGTATTAATTTTAAAACTGGTTCATTGGTGAAGTATTTTCCAAAGAATAAAGCTAAGGCAAATACAATATTTATAATAGTGGGTTTCATATAAATAAAAATTGGATTATCAAAATAAATTGTTAAACCTCCAAATAGAGTAATTAAAATTCCTCCTAACAAAGGAACCATCGGAACTTTTTTTTCCAGTATCCAAACCAATAGAACAGATATTATTGTTGCGACAATTAGAGGTGGTATTGCAACTTTTAAATTTTTATCACTGTTATAATAAAAGAAGAAAAAAATAGCTAAAGGCCCAACGTCTGTAATAAATTTTAGAAGTGATTTATTCACTGCTACATATTAACAGATTAATAAAACATTTATATTTTTTTTATTGATTTTTTTCATCAAATATCCATATTTAATATCGTGAGTACTCAAAAAGCTAAATTTTCAATTGGAGACGTTGTAAAACATAGACACTTCGATTTTAGAGGTGTGATTTACGATGTTGACTTTGAATTTAATAACTCAGAGGAGTGGTATCAATCGATTCCAAAAAACGTGAGACCTAGAAAGGATCAGCCATTTTATCATTTACTAGCAGAGAATGACGAAATTACTTACGAGGCTTATGTGTCTGAGCAAAATCTATTATTTGATGACTCTGAAGAGCCTATAAAACACCCTCTAATTAACGAAATTTTTTCAGGTAAGCGTGGATCAAGCTACTTCAAGCCTTCAAATTAACTAATAGCCAATATTTAAACACAATTGTCCCAAATCTCTGTCATATCTGTTTGTTATAAAATATTTAATTCTGATCAAGAGTACTGTTTTTCCTCTATCTCCCTCTGTATTCTTGGTCAGAAAATTTTGAACAATTTTAATCTAAAATTTATGTGTTATAAAAAATTATGATTAATTATTTCAATCCGAATAATACTTTAAAGATAATTAATAAAATACAAAAGTTTGTATTTGCGCTATTTATAATTGTATTGTTACTTGGATTAGTTGAAGCTTTAGTTCTTTCTCCTGAGGATTATAAGCAGAGTGACTCAGTTAGGATTATGTATGTCCATGTTCCATCAGCTTGGATATCACTCGGAATATTTTCATTTATTTCCATTCTTTCTTTTGGAGTTTTTGTTTTTAAAAATAAAAATTTCTCTTTAATAACAAAAAGTTTAGCACCTTCTGGTTTTGTTTTTAGCATAATAGCTTTAGTTACAGGATCAATTTGGGGAAAACCAACCTGGGGAACTTGGTGGGCTTGGGATGCAAGAATAACTTCAATGCTTTTACTTTCAATTTTTTATTTATTGTTCATTACTTCTTGGAAGATTGCGACAGACACTAGTAAAGCAGAAAAAATTAGCTCAATAATAGCAATTATTGGTCTTATAAATATTCCAGTTATAAAATTTTCAGTAGAATGGTGGAATACTTTACACCAACCTGCGTCAGTAAAAATTTTGGAAGAAACAACAATTCATTCTTCAATGTTGACACCATTAGCTATAATGACTGCGGCATTTGCTCTATTTTCACTTTTGATATTTTTAATGAAATATAATACAGAACTGTTAAAGATTAAAAATAAAGGCCTTAATAGATTATGATTAGTGAACTACTAAATATGAATGGATACGGTGTATACGTTTGGTCATCATTTATATTTACTCTATTTTCTTTTAGCTTCTTGTACGCGGTAGTAAAATTAAATTTAATTAAAGAGAAAAAGAAATTTGAGGAAAATTATAAATCACTAGATGAAAAGAAACTTGCATCAGTAGCTAAGCAAAAAACGTACAGAGAGATATTAGCAAACACTTCCACATCTAAAGTTTAACTAAAATTCACATGTACGGAAAAAAAGTTAAATTTAGAGCCCTTTTTATTTTTTTAATTTTAATTTCGTTAGTTCTTACAATTTTTTTGGTGGTTAAATCTCTTGAGGAAAACGTAGTATATTTTAAGTCTCCAACAGACATTAAAAACCTTAATGAAATCAAAAATGCTCAAAAAATTAGAGTTGGTGGAATGGTGAAAAAAAATTCTATTAAAATAAACGATAAAGAAATTTTTTTCGTAATTACGGATTTCAAAAATGAATTATTAGTCAACTTTAATGGATCTGTACCTAATCTGTTTGAAGAGGGTAAGGGTGTAGTTGCTGAAGGTTTCTTAAAGGATAAAAGTTTTCTAAATGCTGACAAGATTTTAGCAAAACATGATGAAAATTATATGCCTCCTGAAGTCAGCGAAGCTATGAAAAACAATTAATTTGTATGTCTAATTATTTAGGAAATTATTCTTTATATATTGCTTTAATAGCATCTGTTTATTTAATTTTTAAGTCATACTTGGATGCAAATTCAGAAAATAAATATTTAGATAAAAACTTTATTTTAATTACTTCAATACAAACTATAATGATTACGGTAAGTTTTTTTAGTCTAGTTGCAGCTTTTGTAATTTCAGATTTTAGTAATGAAACTGTTTTCAACAATTCTCATACTTTAAAACCTTTATTTTATAAAGTATCAGGCACATGGGGAAATCACGAGGGAAGTTTATTATTGTGGTTATTAGTTCTTTCAATTTTTCTATTTATTTTTTTATTAAATTCAAGATCACAAGATACTAAATACAAACTTTTAACGATACTATTTCAACAAATTATTATTTCAGGTTTTCTAGTTTTTATTTTATTAACTTCCAACCCATTCAAAATGCTATATCCAATTCCTAGCGAGGGATTAGGTTTGAACCCTATTTTACAAGACCCTGCTTTAGCTATTCATCCTCCAATTTTATATTTAGGTTATGTTGGAACATCTATTATCTTTTCAGCTTCACTTGCCTCAATGATTAGCGGAAATATTGGAGATAAGTGGGCAAGGCACATTAAAAAATGGGTTTTGGTATCTTGGGTGTTTTTAACAATTGGTATTTTGCTTGGATCTATATGGGCATATTATGAGCTGGGCTGGGGAGGTTTTTGGTTTTGGGATCCTGTAGAAAATGTTTCATTAATGCCATGGTTTTGCTTAACAGCGCTACTGCATACTGTAATTGTATTACAGAAAAGAAATTCGTTTAAAGAGTGGACTATTATTTTGTCAATTACAACTTTCTCACTGAGTATGAGTGGCACTTTTCTTGTTAGGTCTGGAATTTTAAATTCAATTCACACTTTTGCAAACGATCCATCAAGAGGGCTATATATATTAAGTTTTCTCTTTATTCTAATTTTGATGTCTATATTAATTTTCTTTTTTAATCAGAATAAAATATCAAACACAGCCAAAGAGAATTTTATTTTAAGTAAAGAGACTGCAATATTAGTGAATAACTGGTTTATGATGTTTTTTTTATCTGTTGTTCTTGTTGGTACAATTTATCCAATTTTTCTTGAAGTTTTAAATGGTTCAAAAATTTCTGTTGGTCCGCCTTTTTATCATAATCTTTTAATACCCTTCTTAATTCCTTTTTTAATATTCATGAGCTTTGGCCCAAGTTTGAAATGGATTAAAGATAAATTAAAAAAGTTTAACTATAATATTTTAATTATTTTTTTAGTTTCACTACTTATTTCATATGTCATTTTAACAAAAACCGAAAATTCATTTCTGTTGTCTATTCCTCTGATAGTTTTGAGCATCTATCTTTTATTAGTAACAATTAAGGATTTTTTTGTTAGCAAATCCTCGATTAGCCAAAAAATTTCACATTTTGGTTTTAGCTTATTAATTACAAGTATCTTATTGAATGGACTTTTTTCTAATGAATTCAATTCAAATATGAAAGTAGGAGATGAAAGAATATTCAATGACAAAGTTGTAAAATTAAAAGAAGTTAATGTTAAAGATGTAGACAATTATAAATCTCTTAAAGCTAGTTTTGAAGTTACGAATAAAAATTCCTCTTTTGCTTTATACCCAGAAGTTAGGATTTACCAGCAGCCTTTAACTATTACGAGTGAAGCAGATATTAAGACAACATTATTTTCAGATAATTTTTTAGTATTTAATATTTTAAAAGACGATGGCTATTATAACGTAAGATATCAATATAAACCCTTAATGATTTGGATATGGATCTCAACTATATTTATTGGTTTTGGTGGTTTATTAAGTGTTTTTAGAAAAAATGAGCAAAAATATTAAATTTTTAGGATTACTACTAACATTAATAATAATTTTTATAATCTTGCTCAAGGGATTGAACGTATCGAAAGATTACTCTAACGAGAAATTAAAAAGTAAAATAGATTTTTCACTTAATGCAAAAAAACTATTTTCTGATGAAATAATTAATATTTCAGACTTATTTGATAAAAATAGTCCTTCTGTAGTAAATATTTGGGCATCTTGGTGTGCACCATGTAGAGAAGAGCATCAGTTTTTAATGAAATTAAAAGATATGAACATAAATATAATTGGAATTAATTATAAAGACAGTCCAAAAAATGCGAAAAATTTTTTAAGCTCACTTGGAAATCCTTATTCAGAAGTTATTATCGATAATGATGGAACAAAATCAATAGAATTTGGAGCTATTGGTGTTCCTGAAACTTTTATTATAAGTGGTAAAACAAATGAGATAATAAAAAAGTATATTGGTCCATTGACAAGCGAAAATTTAATAGAAATAAAAAATTTATTTGAAAAAAATGCTTAAAAATTTAAAATTAATATTGCTGCTATATTTTAGTTTTAATTTTTCCTATGCGAATGAAATAAATACCAAAGTAGATCAAATTACAAAAAACTTAAGGTGTTTGATATGCCAAGGTCAATCTGTTTACGACTCTCAGTCCGATTTTGCTGTTAGTATGAAGCTTGTTGTAAAAAATAAGATTGATGAAGGTAAAGAAGAAGAAGAAATATATGATTATTTAAAAAATAAATATGGAGAGTGGATTGTATATGAACCAGAATTAAACCAAAATACATTTTTACTCTGGTCAATACCTTTGATTTTGTTCGCTTTTGGCGGCCTTTTAATTATTAGAAAAGTATCTATAAAGTAATCAGGATTTTTAATATGAAGATTTTAATTAAAACTTTGATAATTTCATTTCTTACAGTCTCATTTTCTAACGCAGAAAATAAATGGAGTTTTTACACTGGCATGTTCGATTTCAGCGATGATGGTAAGAGAGCAAATCTATTTGGTGCCGAATATATAAATTTTAATGCTAGCAAAGATATTTTCTTAGGAAATGTTCAGCCTGTGACAGGTGCAATGATAACAGCTGATGATGCATTATATATTTATACAGGTTATCAATTAAATCAAAAATCTAATTCAACTACTTTCTCTCCTAGTTTTGCAATTGGATATTATGACGAAGGAGATGGCAAGGACTTAGGTCACGAAATTGAATTTAAGACACAAATACATATATTATTTGATATCTCATCTAATTCTGAATTAGGTATTTCTTATAATCATATTTCTAATGCGAGTCTTGGAGATAAAAATCCTGGGGCAAATAGTTATATGTTTAATTTTACAAAAAAATTTTAACTTAAGATATGAGATTAAAAGATTGTCATAACTTTTATGACTTTAGAAAATTGGCAAAACAAAAGCTTCCATCTCCAATATTTCATTATATTGATGGGGCTGCGGATGATGAAATAACTTATGCAAGAAATAGTAGTGCATTTAATGATGTTGACTTAGTTCCAAATGTCTTAAGAGGTGTTGAAAATGTGGATTTGTCGACAACTATTTTTGGAAAAAAATTAGATTTGCCTTTTTATTGTTCTCCAACAGCTTTGCAAAGGTTATTCCATTATGAAGGAGAAAGAGCGGTTGGAAAAGCTGCAAAGAAGTTTAATACGATGTTTGGTGTTTCGGCATTGGCTACAGTTAGTGTTGAGGAAATTTCATCTTTAATAGACACACCAAAAATGTTTCAATTTTATTTCCATAAAGACAGAGGATTAAATGACTCTTGTTTAGAACGAGCAAAAGCAGCAAAATTTGATGTGATGGCTTTAACTGTTGATACGATAACAGGAGGAAATCGTGAAAGAGATTTAAGAACTGGATTTACATCACCTCCAAAATTAACACTTTCGAGTTTGTTTAGTTTTGCCACAAAACCAATGTGGGGAATAAATTATTTAACCAAAGGAAAATTTGAACTACCACATCTTCAAGATTTCGTTAAAGAAGGAACTGACACAAATACTTCAATTGGTAATTATTTTTCTACTATGTTGGATCAATCTATGAACTGGGACGACGCTGAAAAATTGTGCTCTCAGTGGGGTGGCCATTTTGCGCTTAAGGGAGTTATGAGTGTTGAAGATGCTAAAAGGGCAGTTGATATCGGATGCACTGGTATAATGGTATCAAATCATGGAGGAAGACAACTTGATGGATCTAGATCACCATTCGATCAATTAGCTGAAATTGTTGATGCAGTTGGTGATAAGTTAGATGTTATTTGTGAAGGTGGATTTCAAAGAGGTACTCATATGTTAAAAGCTTTATCTATGGGTGCAAAAGCATGTGCTGGTGGAAGATTATATCTTTATGCTTTAGCTGCAGCAGGTCAAGAAGGCGTTGAGAGAGCACTTAACTTATATAAAACTGAATTAGTAAGAGACATGAAATTAATGGGCTGCACAAAGATTAGTGATCTTAATCGAAATAATTTAAGATTCCGAAATGCATGAGTTTGAAGAATTGTTACAATTTTGAGGATTTTAGAAAGTTAGCTAAAAAAAGATTACCAGCTCCGATTTTTCATTACATTGATGGTGGTGCAGATGACGAAACCACTTTAAAAAGAAATACAAATTCATTTGATGATTGTGACTTAATCCCTAATATTCTTAGAAGTGTAGGAGAACCAGATTTATCAACCACAGTTTTTGGTAGAAAAATAGATATGCCAATTTTTTTATCACCTACTGCTATGCAAAGTTTATATCATCCTGATGGAGATAAAGCTTCAGCTAGAGCTGCAGAAAAATTTGGTACCATGTATAGCATGTCGACAATGGCTTCATTTTCGATTGAAGAAATTGCTAACATATCAAGTGGACCAAAATTATTTCAACTTTATATCCATAAAGATAAATCATTTACTGATGATTTGATTGATAGGTGTAAAAGAGCAAACTTTGACGGTTTATGCTTAACTGTTGATACTTTGGTTGCAGGAAATAGAGAAAGAGATCACAGAACTGGTTTTACAACTCCTCCTAAATTCACATTAGAAAGTATAATGAATTTCGCGATGAGACCAGGATGGTTATTCAGATATTTTACGAATAAGAAATTTGAACTTGCAAATATTAAACACAAAACTGACAAGGGAACTAACATTACAAAATCCGTAATAGATTATGTTAATGAACAGTATGATCCACAAATGAATTGGGAAGATGCAGAATACTGTATAAAAAAGTGGGACGGACCTTTTGCCTTGAAGGGTGTAATGTCTGTAGAGGATGCAAAGAGAGCAGTTGATATTGGTTGTACAGCAATAATAATATCAAATCATGGAGGAAGACAACTTGATGGATCTAGAACTCCTTTTGATCAACTAAAGGCTATTTCAGATGCTGTGGGTGATAAACTTGAGATAATTTTAGATGGAGGTGTTAGACGGGGAACTCACGTTCTCAAGGCTTTAGCTGCAGGTGCTACTGCTTGTAGTTTTGGTAAAGCTTTTTTGTTCAGTTTAGGAGCAGGTGGTCAACAAGGAGTAGAGAGGCTGCTTCAAAATATGCACGATGAAATTAGAAGAAATATGATCCTTATGGGCTGCAAAAGTGTAAAAGAGTTAGATAGATCAAAGATAATTTACCGAAATTAAATATTTTTTATAAATAATTTTTATTATTATTTTCACTTTAAATAAATAGACATGAAGTTGCTTTTCAGTTAGTTTGTCGACGAAAAATTATGATTGAATTAGCAAAAGCATTAGATCGTTTAGGAACTGAGAGTGCATTTTCTGTTCTAGCAGAAGCAAAAAAATTAGAAGCACAAGGCAAACCTATGATCCATTTAGGTCTAGGACAACCTGACTTTAAAACTCCAAAACATGTTGTTGAAGCTGCAAAAAAAGCTCTAGATGACGGTCATCATGGTTATGTTTTATCAAATGGAATTCCAGAATGTCGAGAAGCTGTCGCAAGATGGGTCAAGAGACTTTACAATGCTGATATTGATCCAAATAGAGTTTTAATAATGCCAGGTGGTAAACCTACAATGTATTATGCAATTACCTGTTATGGTGAACCAGGTGTTGAAATAATTCATCCAACTCCAGCTTTTCCAATTTATGAATCAATGATTAATTATTCTGGAGCAAAAGCTGTTCCATATGATTTAACTGAGGATAAAGATTTAAAATTTGATCCAGACAAAATTCTGTCTTTAATAACTGACAAAACTAGACTTTTAATTCTAATAAATCCAAACAACCCAACTGGAAGCTTTGTTGAAAAACCTGCAATTGACTACTTAGCAAAAGAATTAGAAAAACATCCGCAGGTCACAATTTTAAGTGATGAAATTTATAGTAGACAAATTTTTGACTATAAGGAAATGCCAACTTTCTTTAACTATCCTAATTTAAGAGACAGATTAATTGTTCTTGAGGGTTGGAGTAAAGCATATTCTATGACTGGATGGAGACTTGGTTGGAGTTACTGGCCAGAGCATTTGGTTGAACATGTAAACAAACTTTTGATTAATAGTGTATCATGTGTAAATGCAGCAGCCCAATATGCTGGTATAGCTGCATTAGATGGTCCAGAAGATTCTATTAAAGATATGTTAGACAAATTTACATTAAGAAGAAATTTAATTCACAAAGGATTAAATGATTTACCAGGAGTTGAGTGTAGTTTGCCGGGAGGAGCTTTCTATGCTTTTCCGAATATAAAAGGGACTGGCATGAATGGATCTGAGTTTTGCAAAAAAGCTATGCATGAAGCAGGAGTTGCAATTGTTCCTGGTACTGCATTCGGTAAAACTTGTAATGATTACGTTAGATTTAGTTTTGCCGCATCTAGAGATAATATAATGCAAGCCTTAGAAAATATAGGCAAGATGCTTTCTAAATAAACTGTATTTTTAATCAATATTTTTGTATTATTAAAGAATGAACGAAACCGTCCAAGCAGAATTAAAAAAGATATTTAACGGAAGATTTTCTACCTCAGAGTCTACTCGTGCAAATTATGCAAGAGGGGAAGATACCTATAACCCAATATTATCAAAGGCAGTTGTATTTCCAGAAACTAATGAAGAAGTTTCAAAAATTCTAAAAATTTGTAACGAGCATAAAATTCCAGTGGTTCCATTTGGAACCGGCACATCTCTTGAAGGCCATGTTGTTGGAAATCAAAATGGTATTACGATTTCTTTAGAAAAAATGAATAAAGTTTTAAGTGTAAATGCTGAGGATTTTGACTGCAGGGTGCAAGCAAATGTAACAAGAAAGCAATTAAATGAATATTTAAGAGAAGATGGAGTATTTTTTCCAATAGATCCTGGTGCAGATGCTGCACTCGGTGGAATGGCATCTACTTCAGCTTCAGGAACAATGGCAGTGAAATATGGAACAATGAGAACAGTTATTTCTGGCTTAACAGTTGTTTTACCAAATGGAGACATAATTAAAACTGGTGCGAGAACTAAAAAAACTTCTGCGGGATATAACTTAACTAATTTGTTTATTGGATCTGAGGGAACATTAGGAATTATTACAGAAGTTCAATTAAGACTATCACCAATACCTGAAAGCATAATGAGTGCAGTTTGCTATTTTCCAGATTTAGACTCAGCAGTAAAGACAGCGCAAGAAGTTATTCAGTATGGTGTTCCAATTGCAAGAATTGAAATGTTAAACAAAGACCAAATGGAAATTAGCATTAAATATTCAAAGCTAGAAAACATCAAAGCATCACCAACTTTATTCTTTGAATTCCATGGTAGTGAACTATCAAATAACGAGTCTATTAAAATTGTAGAAGAATTATCAAAAAATAATGGTGGAAGTGATTTTCAATGGGCATCTTCTCCTGAAGAACAAAAAATATTATGGAAAGCAAGGCATGATGTTTACTATTCAGTAAAAGCTTTAGGTCATGATATGAAAGTTTACTCTACAGATGTTTGTGTACCAATTTCAAAGTTAGTAGAGTGTATTTCGTGGGCAGAAAAAGAAGTTAAAAAGTTAGGTCTAACTGCACCGATGGTTGGTCATGTTGGAGATGGAAATTTTCACTCCATAATATTGTATGATCCTGACGATGAAGAAAAACAAAAAAAAATTAGACAATACAGCGATGATCTAATTAATAAAGCTTTAGAGCTAGAGGGAACAATTACAGGAGAACATGGAATTGGTCTTCAAAAAAAACATTACTTATTAAGAGAGCACCCAGATAATTTACCAGTGATGAAAGCTATTAAAAGAAGTATCGATGTAAACAATATCATGAATCCTGGTAAGGTTTTTGATCTAAATTAATCTAAAAATAAAATGAAAAAAATTTTAATCACGAGAAGGCTTTTAAGATCTTGTGAGGATAAAGCTAAAGAATTATTTGATGCTAACTTTAATTTAAATGATGAACTCTACTCTCAAAAGAAGCTAATAGAGATGAGTGCAGGCTGCGATGGTATTTTATCTGCTCTAACAGATAAGCTTGATGCAGAAACAATTAATCAATTACCTGATAGTGTTAAAATTATATCAAATTTTGCTGTAGGTTTTGGAAATATAGATTTAGAGGCTGCAAAGAAAAGAGGCATTGCAGTTACAAATACACCAGATGTTTTAACTGACGCCACTGCAGAAATTGGGGTTTTGTTGATATTAGGTGCATGCAGAAGAGCATCTGAAGGAATTGAAAAAGCTAGAGAAGGCGGCTGGGTTTGGTCAGCAGATATGTTGATTGGTAAACAATTAACAGGCGCTAGACTTGGAATACTTGGCATGGGTAGAATTGGTCAAAAAATAGCGAAAATAGCTAAATCTTTAGGTATGATAATTCATTATCACAATCGTTCAAAATTAAGTGAAGAAAAAGAACAAGGTGCAACTTACCACGACAACTTAAATGATTTGATGAAAGTTTCTGATGTACTTTCAGTTTGTTGTCCTGCATCAAAAGAGACAATTAATTTAATTAATAAAGATGCACTAGAATTATTACCTAAAGGTGCTGTAGTGACCAATGTTGCAAGAGGAGATATTATTGAAGATGAAGCTTTAATAGATGCTTTGGAAAGAAGAAAAGTTTATGCAGTTGGGCTAGATGTATACAAAAATGAACCAAATTTAAATCCAGGATATCTTAAACACAAAAGTGCTTTTATTCTTCCTCATTTAGGTAGTGCAACTAAAGAAACTAGAACTGCAATGGCTAATTTAGCTATAGATAATATGGATGAGTTTTTCAAAACAGGAGACTGCAAAAACAAAGTAAATTAACAATCTGAAGTTGTAATTGGTAATTAAAATTATTCTAACTTTCTAGACATATTTTTTATTTCAATTTAAAATTTATTTATAAAAAATAAATTTAGAGAGGAAATAATGAAAGCACAGGTTTTACATAAGTATGACCCAGAAATGAAAGCAGATGTTTGGGTCACAGGTGAAGAGTTACCAAATCCTAAAATTGAGAAAGCAAGCGATGTGATTGTTAAAATTGGAGCTGCAGGTGTTTGTAGAACTGATTTGCATATAATTGAAGGAGTTTGGAAGCACATTACAGATCAAAATAACGATCTGTTGCCGATGGTAATGGGACATGAGAACGCTGGATGGATAGAGGAAGTTGGTAAAGATGTTACAGGATTTAAAAAAGGTGATGCAGTTATTTTACACCCTAAAGTTTCTGGCACAGGAGGAACATGCTTAGATTGTAGAAGAGGAAACGATATGCATGCTGAAGATCCAATTTTTGCAGGTTTGAATGTAAAACACGGGGGATATTCAGAATTACTTCAAACTAGCGTAAGAAATCTAATAAAAATTCCAAAAGTTTTAGGTCCAATAGACGTTGCGCCATTTTCAGACGCAGGTTTGACTGCTTACAGAGTTGTAAAAAAAGCTACTAGACACCTTCTGCCAGGTGAAAATTGTGTAATCATAGGTGCTGGTGGATTAGGACATATAGCAATTCAATGTATGAAAGCAATGTGTGCTGCAAATATTATTGTTGTTGAAAAAGCAAAAGCACCTTTAGAACATGCAATGGAACTAGGAGCTGACCATGGAGTTTTAATAGATGGTAATGAAATTGAAAAAGTAAAAGAACTTACAAAAGGAAAAGGTGCAGAGGCTGTTATAGATTTTGTTGGTGAAAAAGGTTCTACGCCAATGGGAATTAAAATGACCAAAGCAACTGGGACTTTCTATATTGTAGGTTACGGAGAAGAAATAAGAGTTTTGGCGATTGATATGATCGATCAAGAAAAAAGTATAGTTGGAAGCTTAGTAGGTACATGGGCTGAATTATATGAATTAATGGAACTAGCAGATAAAGGTTTAGTAAAACTTTCAATGAAAGAATACAAACTTGAAGAAGCTAATAAAGCACTACATGATTTAAATGATGGTAAGATTAAAGGTCGTGCAGTGTTAGTTCCATAATTAACAACAAAGAGAGGAAAAAAGATGAAGACAATAAAAACTTGCGTAACCGCTCTAATATCAGCTTTGTTGGTATTTAGTCCTGTTGCGTATGCTGATAAGTGGAGTGATCAGTTTCCACATATCAAAGCAACTGGGGATATTCCTGGTGATTGTTCTTACGAGTCTATGTCTAAGAAAAACTATAAAGGCAAGACGCTTAAGATTAATACACATGCTGTACCAGTCATGGGAGAGCCAACAGCTCTACATGCTGAGCAGTTCGCTAAACTTACTGGAGCAAAAGTTGATGTTACTCATACACCGGCAGGTGACTTATATGCGAAAGCAATGGTACCATTTCAAGCTGGACAAGCTCCATATGACATCGTTTTTGGATTTTCAAACTTCATTAACGATTGGAGAAGATACTTAGAGCCAGTTCCAAAGAAATACGTTGAGATGAAACAAATGAAAGACGTTACTCCGTCTCACATTGGTGTAGCATCTTGGGATGGTGTTATGTATCAGTTTCCGGTTGATGGTGACAGACATTATCTGAAATATAGAAAAGATGTAATTGATAATCCTGAGTACCAAAAACAATATAAGGAAGCTACTGGTAAAGAACTAAGAGTTCCTCAAACTTGGAAAGAGTATGGAGAAATGGCAGCTTACTTTAATAATTGGGACTGGGATGGAGATGGCGAGAAAGAATACGGATCCGCTGAAGTAATGAAAAAAGACGATCTAATGTATGCTGCTTTCTATTCAAGATCTGCTGCTTACTCAAAAAATCCTAAAACACCTGGTGGTTTTTTCTTTGATTTAGAAACTATGAAACCACTAATTAACAATCCAGGTTTTGTTGAAGCTTTAACTGACTGGGTTGAGGCAACTAAATATGTTCCTCCAGGAGGAATAAATTTTGGTTTAGGTGATGAAATTGGATCATTTGGTGGAGGACAAACTTTGTTTAGTTTTTCATGGGATGATGCATTTGTTGCTGCTATGCAACCAGATAGTCCAATAAACAATAAAGTTGGTGCTGCACAGTTACCAGGAGCAATGAAAGTTTGGAATAGAAAAACTAACTCTTGGGATGAAGGCTTTAACCAAGCTCCTTTCTTCGTATGGGGATGGGCAGTTGGAGTAGCTAAGAAAAGTAAAGAGAAAGAAATGGCTTTCGATTACCTATGTTTCTTTGCTAACGAAGCTAACCACCAAGCAGATATTGGAATTGGTAGATTTGGTGTAAACCCATTTAGAAATGATGACTTTAAAGTTGATGTATGGACACAAATTGGTTGGGATAAAGATATTGCTCAATCATATGTTGATACTCTTGCACAAATGGAACAAAGTAAAAATAGAGTATTTCCATTAAGAGTTCCTGGAACTTTTGAGTTTAATGCTGCATTGGCTACTGCTGCTGCAAAAGCATTAGCTGGTCAATTATCTCCACAAGCTGCTTTAGACGAAGCTGCTAAACAGTGGGAAGATATACTTAACAGAGTAGGAAAAGATAACGTAAGAAAAGCCTATGCTGTTGGTGTAGCAATGGAAGATAATAAGCAATAATTTTGTAAAACTTGTGGCCGTTTTTTAACGGCCACATTTTAAAATAATCCAAAAAAAAATTATGAATTTTAAACACAAGTTTGTTTTTTTATTCCCAGGATTGTTTGTACTTATTGGGATTCTAATCTTTCCAATTATTTTTACTATTAGATTAAGTCTTTCTGGATGGAATAGTTATACCCCAGAAATGAACTTCATAGGTATTACGAATTATATAAGGTTATTTACTGATGACCCGAGGTTTTGGGAGTCCTTTTTTAGGTTAAGTTTTTTATCTGTTACCACAGTTATTCTTCAATATGTTATCGGATTTGCTCTAGCGATGATGGTTTGGAGAGAAATAAAATTTAAAAGATTTTTTAGAGTAATTTTTCTAGTACCCATGATGACAACTCCAGTAATAATGACAGTTATTTGGAGAACATTTTTTCATGAGTCCCTCGGTCCTGTAAATGATTTGTTAGGTGGATTAGGAGTAAAACCTATTTTATGGTTGAGTGATCCAGTTATTGCGAAGTTTACTGTTATAATTGTTGAGGTTTGGCAGTGGACACCGTTTATGTTTTTGCTATTACTAGCTGGACTTTTGTCACTTCCAAAAGAACCCTTCTTAGCAGCCGCTATAGATGGAGCAAGTCCATTTAGAAAATTTGTTTATGTAACTTTTCCTTTGATGGCTCCAATATCAATTGGAGCAATAATAATAAGACTTATCGAGGCATCAAAAATAATGGATACAGTATTTGTTTTGACTTCAGGAGGGCCAGGTACTGCAACTGAGACGTCAAGTTTTTATATTTATATTAAAGGATTAAGAGAATTTCAGATGGGTTATGCAGCAACCTTATCTTTTACTTATCTTGTCATAATGATTATCAGTTTAACGATAATAGCTAAAGTTTTAACCAAATTAATGATCAAAGAATAACTCTATGAGCAAACTTTACACTTTTCTTAAATATTTCTTTATTACATTTTGGACTGTATTTGTCGTTGCACCATTTCTGTGGGCTGTATCAACATCTTTTAAAGACTTCCAATCAGTAAATAGTAAAGTAACTTATATACCTTGGTTAGATTTCGAACCAACACTGGAGGGTTGGAGAGTTTTAATTAAGTCTCCTGCTAAAGGTGGAGTAGATATTGTTGAGCCTTATTTTAATAGTATTTTTGTAACCTGTACTGCTAGTTTAATAAGTATTGTTCTTGGTACTCTTGCTGCCTATGCACTATCAAGATTTACCTTTAAAGCCGGATTTGTAAGAAACAACGATATTACTTTTTTCTTCATTTCACAAAGAATCATGCCTCCAATTGTATTATCAATTCCTTTCTTTATTTTTCTAAGCACAATAGGATTGCTTGATAGTTTATTAGGTCTAGTGGTCGTATATATCGTTTTATTGATGCCAATTGCTGTTTGGATTATGGTAGATTTTTTTAATAGAGTTCCAAAAGAATTAGATGAGACTGCATTAATTGACGGGTGTAATCCCTATCAAGCTTTCTATAAAGTTGTTTTACCAAATTCAATACCTGGATTAATTGTTGCGGGAATGTTTTGTATTATTTTTGGATGGATAGATTTCTTTTTTGCATTTATTTTGACATTTACTGAAGTACAATTGTTACCTGTAAAAGTTGTTGCACTTAATTCATCAATAACACCATGGTGGAGCCTTTCGGCATCAGCTTTAGTCTCAGTTGCACCATTAATAATCGTTGCATTTATAGTTGAGAGATATCTATCAAAAGGAAATTTATCAGGAGCATTAAAATAATGAATTTAATTGGAGAGAAAATTTCTTATAAACCTGATGAGCAATTTCATTTAAACGATGTCTCGTTTAATTTTAAAAAAGGCAATTTGTATACCATTTTAGGCAGAACTTTATCTGGCAAAACGACTCTTTTAAAAACAATTGCAGGATTATTAAATCCAGATCAAGGCTCAATTTCTTTTGAGGAAAAAGACTTTATTAAAATACCAGTTTGGGAAAGAAATGTTGCTATGGTCTATCAACAATTTATTAATTACCCTCATTTAAATGTTTATGAAAATATAACTTTTCCATTAGAACAAAGAAAATTAAGTCCTGAGCAAATAAAAAAAGATGTAGATGAAGCTCTAAAAACTGTTGGATTAGTTGGATTTGAAAATAGAAAAATTCAGGAATTATCTGGCGGACAACAACAAAGGGTTGCACTTGCAAGATCACTTGCAAAAAAAGCAAAAATTTTATTGCTAGACGAACCGTTAGTTAATTTAGATTACAAACTTAGAGAACAATTAAGAGAAGAATTTAAAAGAATTTTCTCAGAAGGACTTTCCCAAGATACAATTTTAATTTACTCAACAACAGATCCTCAAGAAGTAATGGAACTAAATGGAGAAGTAATTGTTTTAGATGAAGGGAGGGTATTACAAAAAGGGCCTGCCAAAGAGATTTTTGAAAATCCATCTAATTTAAAAGTTGCAGAAATATCAAATGATCCACCAATGAATGTTCTGAAGGGTTCAAAAAATTCAAAAAATCTGAACTTTGAGAATATTTCTCTAGAAATTCCAAATCATTTTAAGAATTTAGAGGATAAAGATTATAATTTTGGAATTAGAGCTTCAGAAATTAAACTTGATGAAAATGGTGAAGAATTCGAAATAGAATTGGCAGAGATTAGTGGTTCAGAAACATTGCTTCACTTAAAAAGAGGAAATTCAAAATTAATTGCTTTAATCGAGGAAGTAATGAATTTTAAAATTCATGAGAAAGTAAAAATAAATTTTAATGCAAATAAGTTTTATGCTTTTGGAGAAGATGAAAAATTAGTTTCGTCGCCATATGGAGGAACAAATGGCTAAAATTGATTTATCAAATATCTCTCATACTTATAATCCTCTAGATCCAAAACCAACATATGCTCTTAATCCGTTTTCAATGACTTGGGAAAATGGCAAGCGGTATGCAATTTTGGGACCTTCTGGGTGTGGAAAAACCACGATGTTAAACATTGTTTCTGGATTAGTGAGGCCATCCAAAGGTGAAATATTATTCGATGAAACACCTGTGACTGATTTAAAAACAGAAGATAGAAATATTGCCCAGGTTTTCCAGTTCCCAGTAATTTACAATACAATGACTGTTTATGATAATTTAGCGTTTCCACTAAGATGCAGGGAATTTACAAAAGAAAAAATTGAAGAAAGAGTAAAAGCAGTTTCAGATACTTTAAATTTATCTTCATTTTTAAACTCACCAGCAAGAAAATTAACGGCTGATCAAAAACAACTTATCTCTTTAGGCAGAGGTTTAGTTCGAGAAGACGTTGCTGCTGTTTTAATGGACGAACCTCTTACAGTTATAGACCCAGATTTAAAATTTCGACTTCGAAGAAACTTAAAAGAAATCAATGAACAATATAAAACAACATTGGTTTATGTAACTCATGATCAAAACGAAGCTATGACTTTTGCCGAAAATATAATTGTTATGGATCAAGGTGAAATCGTACAAGTTGGATTGCCAAAAGATTTATTTGAAAAACCTAAAACAACTTTTGTCGGTTATTTTATTGGCTCTCCTGCGATGAATATTTTTCATTCAACTGTATCCTCTGATCATGAAGTAAAAATTAATGATACCACTATTAAGACAAATTCAAATTTAGGAAATTTAAAAGATAAAAATGTTAAACTGGGAATTAGATCTGAGTTCATAGAATTGGCTGAAAAAGAAAAAAGTAATACAGTTAAAATTAAACTCACAAGAGTTGAGGACTTTGGTAATTTTAAGCTCCTTACAGGAAAAATGGGTGATTTAGTGATTAAGTCAAAAGTAGAAAGAGAAAAACCCATACCAGACGGAGAATTGAATTTATATTTTCCACCAGAGAAATGTTGCGTTTATTCTGATGAAAAATTAGTTTAAGAGATAAATGAAACTCCTAAATTTATCAGCACAACAACTTTTAAAAAAACTTAAAAATAAACAATTAACTTCCGTTGAACTTTGTAAAGCATATATCAATCAAAAAAAAAAATATGATAAGAATATTCAAGCTTGGGAATATTTTAATGAAAAAAAACTACTAAGTGATGCAAAAAAATCTGACAATCAGAGAAAAAAATTAAAATCTTTAGGGGTTTTGCATGGTCTACCAGTAGCACTTAAAGATATTATCTCAACATCTGAAATGCCAACAAAATATGGTGCAAGAATAAAATTAAAAAAAAAGAATAATTCAGATGCTAAAATTGTTGAGCTCTTAAAAAAAGCTGGAGCAATAATTATGGGTAAAACCGTAACTTGTGAATTAGCATTCTTATCGCCATCGAAAACTAAAAACCCACATGATTATTCAAGAACACCAGGGGGTTCATCTAGTGGCTCTGCAGCCGTTATTGCATCTGATATGGCGCCATTATCAATTGGAACTCAAACGGGTGGATCTGTAATTAGGCCAGCATCTTATTGTGGAGTTGTTGGTTATAAACCTACTTATGGATTAATTTCTAGAAATGGTGTTTTGCAAACATCATATAATTTGGATCAAGTCGGAGTATTTGGAAAAACAATTAGTGATGTAGAACTTTTATCGAAAGTTTTGTTTGCTAGAGATGATGCAGATGAAACAACAACAAGTGTTAATTTTCTTAACAAAAAAATTAAAATAAAAAAATCAAAATTTGTTTTTTATAAAACCAAACGCTGGAGAAATGTTGATAGTATTTCAAAAAAATCATTTAATAAATTTATTTTAAATAATAAAAAAATAGTAAAGGTTGAGACTGCTCCTAAATATTTTGAAGATATGATTGATTGTCATACAATTATATATGAGACAGAGATGGCTCAAAATTTCTATCATTATTACAAAACTTCAAAAGGAAAACTTTCTATAGAAATTAAGAGAGCAATTATTAACGGACTAAAACATTCGGCAAAAGATTATGCTTTAGCTTTAGATGCGATGAGAACATACTCAAAAAACTTAGATAGTATATTTGAAAGGTTTGATGCAATTATAACGCCAAGTAGTTGTGGAATTGCTGACAAAGGATTTAAGACAACTGGGAGTCCAGAATTTAATAAGATTTGGTCTCTTGCACATGTGCCCTGCATTTCACTGCCAATTTTAAAAGGCGAAAAAAATTTGCCTTTAGGAGTTCAAATTATAGGCAAACAATTTGAAGATTTAAGCATGTTAAACCAAGCCAAAATATTCAATAATTAAAGATAATTCATAAACATTTACAATCATAGATTGTAATTAAGTGAAAAATCCTCGCTTTTTTAAAATGACTCTAAGAAACATATATGCTTTAAATGCATCAGTTAATTAACTTAAAGAGGAGAAATAATGATTAAAGAAAAAAAACTATTGAAGGGTAAAACTCCTTCAAGACGTAAATTCTTTAAGGCTGCTGCTGCGACTGGTGTTGCTGCTGTAGCTGCATCATCTTTAGCTGCTCCAGCCGTTGCCAAAGAAAGAATTGAAGCTTCTATGGTAGCTACATGGGGAAGAGATTTCCCAGGTTTAGGAACTGGTGCGCAAAGATTTGCTCAAAGAATTACAGACATGAGTGATGGAAGAATTCAAGTCACTTACTATGCAGCAAACGAGAGGGTTAAAGCGTTTGACTCATTTGATGAAGTTGCTTCAGGTAACTCGCAAATGTATCACGCTGCTGACTACTACTGGGTTAAAAAAGATCCAGCTTGGGGTTACTTTACAGCTGTACCTTTCGGTTTCACTTACACTGAAATGAACGCATGGATTAGATTTGCTGGTGGTCAACAATTATGGGATGAACTATCAGACAAATTCGGTCTAAAAAACTTTATGTGTGGAAGCACAGGAGTTCAAATGGGTGGATGGTTTAACAAGAAAATTAGAAGCCCTAATGACTTCAAAGGTCTTAAAATGCGTATGCCTGGATTAGGTGGACAAGTTATCGGTAAACTTGGAGGATCTCCAGTTTCACTTCCTGGTGGACAAATTTACGAAAACCTTGTTTCTGGTGCAATTGATGCAACAGAGTGGGTAGGTCCATGGAACGATGAAGCTATGAAATTCCAAGAAGCTGCTAAATACTACTACTATCCTGGAATGCACGAGCCAGGATCTATGTTAGCATGTGGTACTAACAAATCTTGGTTTACAAGCTTATCAAAATCAGATCAGCTATTAATTGAAGCTGCAGCTGCGATGGAAAATGACGTTATGATGTCAGAGTACAATGCTAAAAATGGTGCTGCGCTTGCAAGATTAATAAACGATCATGGTGTTAAACTAGAGAAGTTTAGCGACAAAGTTTATGATGGTTTTGCTAAAGCTGCTAATGAAGTATTTGAGGAAACAAGAGCAAGCAGTGGTCTCGCTGAGAGAATCCACTCTAGTTTCTTACAGGCTAGAAAAGACATTGGTTCTTGGACCAACTTGTCTGACTCACCTTACATTTCTCAAAGAAACAGAGCATTAGGAATGTAATCTAACTAAATTTAGTTATTAAAGGGCCCTTAATTGGGCCCTTTTTTTTTAAACAAAATCGAGTATTACTTAGGTATTTTAAAATACTATGGTGACAAAAAATTCAAATCTTTCTCTATATCTTAGAATAATCAGTTATTCAGTTTTAGCTTTTACTTTAGCATTTCTTATTAATAATGTTTTAACAGTTTGGAGTGATTGGCCAGGAATAAAAAAAATTTTTTCGCATCATGAGATGTTTGGATATAAGAAAAAAGCTTTAGAGGGATCTGATTTAAATTATGGTTATATGCAAATTGGATTGTATTTGATTTGTATTGCTGCAGTCGTTTTTTATGTTTTTAAAACATATAGCCAAACTTTGGAGCAAGATTCAAAAATCTTATCAAGATTTTCAGCATATCTTGTTAGATCATCATTTTGGGCAGTATTTTTAGTTGGCGTAGCTGACTTTGTAATATCTTTTATGGTTGTTGAAAGATTATGGGAAGCAATCTTCAGTCCTGAAGTAAAAGCATTGATGGTTAAAGCCCCTGTAAGAATTACTTATATTCACTTTCCAATAATATTAATTTCTTTTGTGATTGGATATTTTACGAAATCAGTTGGTTTTATTTGGCTAGCAGTATTGGTTGTAGTAAGTGAATTCGTAATTGTATTATCAAGATTTATATTTTCATACGAACAAGCATTTCAAGGTGATCTAGTTAGATTTTGGTATGCTGCACTTTATTTGTTTGCTAGTGCATATGCATTAATTCATGAAGGGCACGTAAGAGTTGATGTACTCTATTCTTCTTTTAGTGAAAAAAAGAAGGCATGGACAAATATGGTTGGATCGGCAGTTCTAGGAGTACCACTTACATTAATAGTTATATTTTTAGGTCTAAACGGAAAAGCCAGCATTATAAATGGTCCTGTTGTAGCTTTTGAAGTTACGCAACAAGGATCCAATGGTCTCTATCTTTTATATTTGATGGCTGTTTATCTAGCTGTTTTTGCTGTTACGATGTTAATTCAATTTACTAGCTATTTTATGGAAAGTAGTCACAAAATTTTAAAAGGTGTCAAAAATTAAATTATGGAAACATTCTTTTTAGCTGTTCTAGTTGTGATAATGATAGTTGCTCTTGCATCGGGTTACCCGGTTGCTTTTGCACTACCTGGTTCAGCTATAATTGCAATTGGTTTAGCTGCATTTTTTGGCTATATATTCGAGGGAGACTCCAGTGCCTTTTTTGCTGTAGATGGACCTATAGAATGGCTCGTTGCTGGTATTACAAATTTTAGGAGTAATTACTGGGATGTAGAAACAGATACTTTGATCGCAATTCCTTTATTTATTTTTATGGGAATTATGCTTCAAAAATCAAAAATTGCTGAAGACTTATTAATAACAATGGGCCAATTGTTTGGACCAATTCCTGGTGGTTTGGGAATTTCTGTTATATTTGTTGGGGCTCTATTAGCAGCAACAACTGGGATAGTTGGAGCAACTGTAATTGCGATGGGACTAATCTCGTTACCGACGATGTTAAATAACAAGTATGACAGACAGCTTGCTAGTGGAATAGTTTGTTCATCAGGAACATTGGGTCAAATTATTCCTCCATCAATTGTTTTAATTATTATTGCTGACCAGTTGGCAAGTGCATCTGATGTTGCAAACAACTTAAGACAAAATGATTATAAAGCCTTAACTGGTGAATTTAATATGCCAGGTGAATTTAGAGTAGGTTCATCAAGTGCAGGTGATATGTTCTTAGGAGCACTTTTGCCAGGCCTTGTCTTAGTTGCTCTTTATATGATCTATGTATTTATTTTTGCTAGAATAAAGAAAGGTGTTGCACCGCCAGTTCCATTTAAAGGAAATTTTGATTTAAAATTTTGGTTAAGAGTAGTTGTAATTATCATACCACCACTTGCATTAATATTCGCTGTATTAGGTTCAATTTTAATGGGTATTGCTACTGTAAACCAAGCAGGTTCAATCGGAGCAATTGGTGCCACTTTGATGGCTGGTTATAGATTATATGAAGGAAAGAAAAGTGCGTTCTATCCTTTAATTTTAATTATTGGATCTCTAATTCCAATTACATTCTTTGCATCAAATTATGAATTAAATGTAAAAAATTTGGAGGAAAGAGATTTAAGTGCAATCTTTATAACCGCTTTCTTTGTGGTCATACTTGTATACGGAATAGGCTGGAGTTTTTGGAGAACTTTTAAAACAGAAAATGTTTTAAAAGAAGTTGTAACAGAAACTTGTGTTACTACTTCAATGGTATTTATTATCCTTTTAGGAGCAGCAATGCTTACTTCAGGATTTAGAGCTTTTGGGGGAGAAGAATTAGTAAGAGACTTTTTACAAGATTTACCGGGTGGTTTTTGGACACAATTTGTTGTTGTGATGATTGTAATTTTCTTGCTAGGATTTTTCCTAGACTTTATTGAAATCGCAGTTGTTGTTGTTCCAATAATTGCACCAATATTATTAGCTGAAACAGGGGCCAACGTCACAGCCGTTTGGTTGGGAGTTATGATTGGTGTTAACTTACAGACTTCCTTCTTAACGCCGCCATTTGGATTTGCACTCTTTTATTTAAAAGGTGTAGCTCCAAAAATTGTTAAAACACTTGATATTTGGAAAGGAGTTGTGCCTTTTATAATTCTTCAGCTTATAGGATTGGGAATAGTCGGTGCATACCCTAGCTTAGTAAATTATCTGCCAAATAGAGTATATTTAACTTCGAATGTTGCTCCTCCACCAATGAATCCTAAACTACAGTACTGTTTGCAAGAGTACAAATTTGCAAGATTTGACTCAAACGGTGAGACAATTAAAAATGCAATATTAAAATTCCAATCTGAGGCACCAACTAATCTGCCAGATGATAAAATGGAAATTTTAGAAGATCATTTTGATAGTGCATTAGGAACTTTTGCTCTAGTTGATAAATTAAAAAAAGTTGAGGTCGAATATAACGCATATGCTGTTGATTATAGGGATCTGCATTTCACTGTTAGAAAGAAGCAAAAGAAAATACTTAAATTAAATAAAAAAATAGAAAAATATAAAGCAGAGATTAGAAATTTAGATGATGACGAATTAGATGAGAAAAACAAAATAGAATTAAGAATTGAGGATGTAAAACTTGAAATTGAGGAAATTCAAAACTCAATTCCAGAAACTTGGCAAGCTAAGAATTCAGAGTTCGACAAAATAAATAAAGCTAAAAATACAACAACAAAAAGATATAGAAAGAATGTAGATGAAGCATACGATCTACTTGATCAGTTCGCAATGTTCATAAACGATGGAGTAAAACTTCAAGAAGTATCAAAAGATATTAAACAGTTAGATTATTTTATAGCTATGGAAAGCAATACAAAAGTATATGAAAGATCAGTTACAATTATGGATGGATTGTTTGACAAGTTGAGTGAGATCTCTGGAATGGATGAATTTTTAAATAGTGTAGATGATTTATTATCAATGGTAGACTCAGACGAACTTGATCCAATGGCGATTAGAACAAAATCAAAAGAAGTTGTTGAGTTATTCAATAAAGAAGTTAGCTGGAGAGCAAATGCTAAAGAAAACTTAATGCCAAAACTTGAGGAATATAATAATGCAATCAAAGAAACAATTGGATTAAGGTTGCAGTCTAAACTAACCAAAGAGCAAGCTATCTATGTATCTAAATGTAATTCAATACATAGAGATATTTCACTAAATTTTTAAACTGTTAATTTATCAATTAATTCAGATCTTGTATAAAGACCCAAGTCTTCTGCCTTGGACTTTAATTTTTCATTAATCTCTTTTAATTTTGGAACATTTAAATCAAGCTTATTTGCAATTTCTATAATTGAACCAATTATTGGATCTATTTCTAATGGTTTACCAGCATTTAGATCTTGAGCTGTCGAAGGTCTATGGCCTATAATTGAGACTCCGCCTTTAATTCGATCCTCAATTGATATATTGAATTTAACTCCAATTTTTTCCCCAACTTGTTGGCATTCTTGCATTAAAACTTTTATTAAATTGTAAGTCTCTGGATCATTACCCATCTCATCCATAGTCTTATTCGTTAGAGCACTTACTGGGTTGAACGAACAGTTTCCCCACAGTTTCACCCAAATTTCGTCTCTTAAATTTTTCTTCTGAGGAGCTTTTAAACCCCCTTCTATGAATAAACTTGAAATTATTTTTAGTCTTTCTGATCTGGTTCCATCTGGTTCACCTAGAGAAAATCGTTCACCATTACCATTATGTTTAATAACACCTGGCTCTAATATCTGACAGGCTGGATAAACTACACAACCAATTGCTCTTTCAGGTCCTAGAGTTTGCCATATCTTTCCACCTGGATCAACACTTTCAACTATTTGATTGTCTAATTTGGTGCCCGTATTAGCTTTATAAAAGTACCACCAAGGCAATCCATTAATGGCGCATATAATTGAAGTTTTTTTACCCATAATTGGTTTTAAGCTTTCAGAAATTTTACTTATAGCATTAGCTTTTACAGAAATAATTATGAAATCTTGTTCATCCAAATCTTTTGGATTGTCTGTTACATCAAATTTAAAATTAATTTTATTATCATCTCTTATAAAAGTTAATCCATTTTGCTCTATTGCTTTCTTATGTTCTCCTCTAGCAATTAAAGAGACTTGTGCATTTGTTTTTTTTAGACTCGTAGCAATAAATCCACCAATAGACCCCGCTCCAAATATACAAATTTTAGTCATCAGTTCACTAATCCAAACTTTTTAGCTAAAGTATTTCTTTGTATTTTACCTGTTGCACCTTTAGGAATTTCATTTACAAAAAATATTTTCTTTGGAATTTTAAATTTTGCAAGTTTTTCATTTGCATAAATTTTTATATCATCTTCAGTACACTTCATGCCTTCTTTTATGATTATTGCGGTAGCTATATCTTCTCCAAGCATTTTATCCTCATATCCAAAGCAAACGGCTTGCTCAATATTTGGATGATCCATAAGAATATTATCGACTTCTAAAGGTGAAATCTTTTCGCCACCTTTATTTATTATTTCCTTTAATCTTCCAGAGATTTTTAGATAGCCATCTTTATCAAAATATCCCTGATCGCCTGTTCTAAACCAACCATTTGAAAAGCTATTTTTATTTGCATCTGGATTATTTTCATATCCGGAAGTAACATTTTCACCCCTAATGCAAACTTCTCCCTCTTCTCCTAGATTTAAAATCTTGTTATTAGTATCCATAATACAAACTTCTGGCCCAGCAGGAATTCCGACAAATCCAGGTTTTTGGGACTTAGGCGGTAATGGATTTGAGGTCATTTGATGAGTAGCTTCCGTCATCCCATATGCTTCTATTACTGGACAATTAAATACCTCATTTAGTTTTTCAAATACAGCTGGAGGTAGAGATGCTGATGATGATCTTAAAAATCTAAGATTTAATTGTTTAGCAGTTTCTAGATTTTTATCTGCTCTCATCAATATTGCTTGATGCATTGTTGGTACTCCAGAATACCAAGTTATTTTCTCTCTTTTTGCATTATCTAAAAATTTTAATGCATTAAATCCACTACTTGCACATACAGATGCCCCCACCTTCATAGATGCTGCAAGAACCGCAATTAAGCCATGTATATGAAATAATGGCATAATATTTAGACAACGATCTTTATCAGTTAAATTAAGACTTTTGGAGATATTATCTGCCGAAGAAAAAATATTTTTATTTGTTAATGGAACAATCTTAGGTCTTGATGTAGTGCCCGAAGTATGCAGCACAAGAGCTTCATGATCTTCGCCTGGCAAAACATAATTACTACTTTTTTCAAAAAGATTGAAATCTCCGCTTAAATTATTTCCGTCTGATTTTATTTCGCAAACAGGAATTTTTAATTTATTTGCGACTTCTACTACTGGATTTTTTGAATTTTTCTCTACAATCACTATCTTTGGCTTTAAATCCTCTAGGTAAAATTCGAATTCTTCAGACTTATAGTTAGGATTCAAAGGTGCAGCAGACATGTAGCTTGAAATCGCCAAAAAACTAGTTGCCATGTAAGGACCGTTTGGCAAAACTATTGCTGCACGATCTTTATTATTAATACCATTACCTGATAATTGTTTTGAGATTCTTTCTATTAATGATTTTAAATCTACAAATTTTAGTGGAGAACTACTTTCAGATGTTATTGCAATTCGATTATCATTTTGTGGTTCTATAATATTCCTAACAATTCTAGAGTTCATTTAAATTAATAACCTTTTGCGTATCCATCTTTTCTTGGATCTGAACCACCAACTAAATTTCCTTTTTCTC
>CACNPC010000006.1 GCA_902622245.1 uncultured Pelagibacteraceae bacterium
ATAGAAGGACTTTAAAACTTTTATCAAAACAAACTAAAATTCCATTGTCAGGTGGTGAAAGTGAAATAACTATTTATGGATGTAGGTCCATGATTGAAGAAGAAGCAATTCAAATTTTACAATTTGATTGCACAATGTTTGGTGGATTTACTAATGGAAAAAAACTTTCTGCATTGTGTGAATTAAATCATATAGATGTAGCGCCACACCATGATTGTTATATTCATGCTCCATTAGTAGCATCAACACGAGCAGGGAGAATTGTTGAGTCATTTGATGATGAGAGAGATCCTCTTCAAGCACAATTATTTGAAAATCCACACAAAATGAGTGATGGATGGATACATTTGAATGAAAAACCTGGTTTAGGTTTAGAGATTTCAGAGGCCGCGTTAAAAAAGTTCGGTAAACTGGTTTACAAAAATAAATAAACCTTTAATTAAGTTTTATGCGGTTTAATTCAGATCAGATACAAAAAATTGGTAAAGAAATTAGCAGTAAAGTAGATGGAAAAACTTTATTTGATGAATTCTCACGTGGAAGATACAGTACCGATGCTTCTGTGTATCAAATTAAACCTCTTGGTGTAGTTCTTCCAAAAGATACCAATGATGTTTTAAGTTTAATGGAATATTCTCAAAAAAATTCTGTTCCCATATTAGCTAGAGGTGGTGGAAGTTCTCAATGTGGTCAGACTGTTGGAGAGAGTGTTGTACTAGATTACAGCAAACATCAAAATAAAATTTTAGAACTTAACGTTGAAGAAAAATATGTATGGGTTCAACCAGGTGTCGTGTTAGATCATCTAAATGCTTATTTGAAGCCTCATGGACTTTGGTTTCCAATTTCATCTCTAATAATTTCTAATCTCTTAGCGTCTTCTTTGATACTAAGTCCACCAACTTTAACTTTAAAACTTTGATGACCAATATTTACTAATTTTTTAATTTCATCTCTTAGTTCTTTTTCATCCTTACCGTCTCTGTAGTAAGCACATGTAACATAAACAGGAATTTTATTTCTGTATCCACCAAATAATTTATACAATGGGATGTTTGATGCTTTTCCTATTAAATCCCAACAAGCAATATCTAAAGCTGCTGAAATTCTGATTAATGCTTCTCTGCTCCAACCTTTTTCGCTACTGGTTCGAGTATCAGTTAATTTAAAAATTTTTTCATAAATTTTTTCAGGGCAAAACGGATCTTCCCCAATAATTAGATCTTGTAAGCCATTTGAAAATGGTTTGATGATAGGAGCTATATCAGTGTAGCTTGTTGCTAAACCAAAGCCTGAATGACCATCTTTAGTTTTAATTTTAATCAAGAGTTCGTTAGCTGTTGGCACGATGAAGTGACTAACCCAATGAGGCTTCACTTCATCTGGATTATTAAGAACATAAACTTCTAAGCTATCAATTAAATTACTACTATTTGTCATACATTATAAATTTGCTTATATAATTTCTTTAGCATATACAGCGGTATGGCAATTTCAAATAATATAAGACCTGGTCGACATTTTTTACAAATCCCTGGACCAACAAACGTTCCAGATAGAGTTCTAAGAGCTATGGATTATCCAACTATAGATCACAGAGGTCCTGACTTTGCTGAATTAGGATTAAGAGTTTTAGACCGAATAAAATTAATTTTTAAAACTTCTGAACCTGTAATAATTTTTCCAGCTTCAGGAACGGGTGCTTGGGAAGCTGCACTTGTAAACACTTTAAGTGCTGGAGATAAAATCTTGATGTTTGAAACTGGACATTTCTCAACTCTTTGGTGGGATATTGCTCAAAAATTTAAAATTGAAGTAGACTTTGTTGAAGGTGATTGGAGAACAGGTGTTGATCCAAACATCGTTGAACAAAAATTAAAAGAAGACAAAGATAAAAAAATTAAAGCAGTTTGTGCTGTACATAATGAAACTTCTACAGGTGTTACAAGTAGAATTGGAGAAATTAGAAAAGCTATGGATAATGCGGAACATCCAGCTTTATTATTTGTTGATACGATATCTTCATTAGGCTCTATTGATTATAGACATGAAGAGTGGAAAGTAGATGTAACTGTTGGTGGTTCTCAAAAAGGATTACTATTACCACCAGGACTTTCTTTTAATGCAATAAGTTCTAAAGCTTTAGAGGCATATAAAACATCTGAATTACCAAAATCGTATTGGGATTGGGGACCGATGTTAGAAAATAATAAGAAAGGTTACTTTCCTTATACACCAGCAACAAATTTATTTTATGGTTTGGATGAAGCAATTAATATGCTTACAGAAGAGGGTTTAGATAATGTTTTCAAAAGACATAAAAGATTTGCAGAAGCTACAAGAGTTGCGGTCAATTCGTGGGGATTAGAAATACTTTGTAAAAATCCAGAAGAATACTCAGATTCATTAACAGCAGTGATGGTTCCAGATGGTCATGATGCAGATTTTTTAAGAAAAACTATTTTAGATCATTACAACATGTCATTAGGAACTGGACTTGCAAAAGTTGCTGGTAAAATTTTTAGAATTGGCCACTTAGGTGATTTTAATGAACTAATGTTAGCTGGAACATTGGCAGGTGTTGAAATGGGTTTAATGAAATCTAAAATACCTTATAAAAAAGGTGGAATACTTAAAGCACTTGAGTATCTTTGTTAATCAATCAAGTTACAAATCATGCTTGATTTTTGTATCATAGGATCGGGAATTTCTGGATCAACGATAGCAAACTTATTAAATAAAAAATATTCCGTTGCAGTTTATGACAAAGCAAGGGGTTTTGGTGGCAGAAGCTCTTTTAAAAAATATAAAGATAAAGTCGGATTTGATCACGGACTTCAATATATCTCTCCAAAATCTGCAAAATTTAAAACCTTTACTAATCAACTTATTAAAAAAAGAGTTTTAAAAAAGTGGGGAGGAAATCATTTGTTTCTGCATAAAACAGTCAAAGAAATTAAAAATCATATAAAATTAATTGGAACAAAAGGAAACAACTCTATTAGCAAACATTTATTAAAGAAAATTAAATGTAATTTTGAACATGAACTTACAAATATAAAGAGATTAAATGATCATTGGGAATTAACATTTAAAAATGATGTAAAACAAATTTGTAAAAATCTTATTTTGACTTGTCCATTTCCTCAAAGTAAGAAATTAGGACAAAAATATTTAAATAAATCCTATTTAAATCAAAAAGTTAAAATGGATGCTAATTTAACAGTCATGATTGTCTCTAATAAGCTTAAACAATCAAATAGTAGTTATTTTTTTAATGATGATATGCTTGGTTGGGCTGCATACGAAAATAGTAAGAAAAGATTTAAATTTAAGTATGATTTATGGACACTTCAAAGCACATACAAATATGGTAATAAATTCACTAAAGATTATAGAAACAAAAAAAAATACTACACAAATCAACTAGTTAAAAAATTTGAAAAATTAACAAAGTTAAAAATCAAAAAAATTCATCACTCTAGAATTCATGGCTGGATGTATTCATCAAATTCAAAGCCACTCAAACAATTATCTTTATGGAATAAGTCTTTAAAATTAGGTTTATGCGGTGATTATTTTGGAGGACCAAGATTAGAAAATGGGTGGCAAAGTGCACACGATTTACACAGTAAAATACGATATGGTAAATAAATGAAAATTATATTTTCGATAGTAATTTTACTTTTTTCATCATCAATTAGTTTTTCTAAAAATACTGATATTATCCATGACTTTAAAATTACTTTTGATTGTAAATTAGAAAAAATAATGATCAAAAATAAAGATTTTAATTATCAAACTTTTACTGCAGACAATATTGAGGTAGATAAAAAAAAAGTTTTAAAAGTTGTAGCAGCACAACCAAGTAAACTTACTATTAATGGTTTATCAGAATTTATAGATACTTATTCAGATATTAGTAAAGATGATGTTAGAATTGCTAAAAACGACACCATTTTATTTAAAAATATAGATAAAGAAAAAAAATACTCGGAATCAGTATTTTTAAATAGATCAACTGGTGAATTAATTCATGAAGTTACAAAAAATGTGAATACTAAAGATAATGAAAAATATATTTCTTTCTTTGGTTGTAATAAAAAATGGAAATCCAATAATTAATAATTTCAAAGAGTTGTAAGATCTAATTTTTGATTACCTAATCTCTCATTACCATTTTCAGTAACCAGATATGTTTCACCCAAATTCATGGCTAGTTCATTAGCTGAATCCATAAGAATCATGTGCATGAAGAAGATATTACCTGGCTCTATGATGTAAGGATTACCCGTGTATAGCATTGGCCAATCCATCCAGTTTGGTGAAAAAGTTGCACCTAAGGAATAACCACATGCATTCATTCTAGAATTTTTAAAACCATAATCATCAAAAGTTTTTGCATGAACATCAAAAACTTCTCCAATTTTATTTCCAGGTTTTAATTTATTTTCACAATTTGTAAGAGCCTCAACGCATGCTTCATGCATTTTATGATGCTTAGGATCTGCTTTTCCTATTGGCATCGTTCTAAACATTGCTGAATGATAATGCCTATAGGTTCCAGCCCATTCAATGGTTAACTGATCTTGATTATTAAGTATTTGTTTTTCTGCTTGATATCGACAGAGTAGGGCATTCTTTCCAGACCCTATTATAAATTCATTAGCAGGATAATCCCCACCTCCTTCAAATATAACTCTGTTCATTTCAGCTAAAATTTTAGACTCACTTACTCCCGCTTTTGCATACTTCCAAACTTCATCTAAAGCTTTGTCAGCTAAATTTGCTGCTTTTTTTACATAATTAATTTCTTCTTTAGATTTTATTACTCTTAGTTTTGTAATTAATTCTGATTTATCGTCAATTGAGCAATAGTTTTGTAAAACCGTATTAAGTCTTAATGCATTTCTCCCTGTAAGACCGTAAGCTTCATATTCAACACCAATTTTTTTTCCTTTTAAGTTTAGTTCATCTAAAATTATTTTGAGATCATCAGCAGGATTAGCACCATCTTTATCAACCCAAATTCTTATATCACTAATGTTGGAAGTATTTTGAGCTTGCCTTAAATCAGGGGCTCTAGTTAACAGTATTACATTACCTCTTTGATCTAAAACTAATGCTTGAAAAAAAACAAATCCAAAAGTGTCGTAACCAGTGAGCCAATACATAGACTCCTGTCTAAACATAATAAGAGCATCTACACCCTCATTTTTCATAGAGTTCAGTGTCTTTTCTTTTCTATTTGAGAATTCTTCTTTACTAAAATGAAGACCCATTAACGAATGTTAACACTAACAGAACCAATTTTATCAACTGTTCCTTTGTATAATCCTTTTCCTTTAAATGGAACAACTCCCACAGTTGAGCCTGTGAAAACATAAAAATCTTTATTTAAGTTAATCTTTTCTTTCTTAACTTTATTTAAAACAAATCTTAAAGAATTTAATGGGTTTATATAAACAATATTTGTATTACCATTTACTTTTACTCCATTCTTCTTGCTGACTAGTGACGTTTTCAAATTATTTAAGTTTAATTTTTTAAATTTTGTTTTTTTTCCAACAACAAATTTGATATTAAAACCAAAATCTCCACAAATATCTCCCAAATATGTAAATTTTTTATTTCTTTGTCTAAAACCTACTATTTCAAAACAAGGTCCCATAAATTTAATAAATTTAGTGACGTTTGATTTTGTAACTTTACCTTTATAATCAAAGAAAGATTTCTTAATAAAGTAATAAACTTCAACCTCTATACCTTTAGTGTGTTGGTTTATTTTTACTTTTTGACCAGATTTAACTAATCTTTTTTTAAATACTTTTGCTGTAAATGGTTCTTTTTCCTTTAATTTTTTTAAAGCTTGAATTCCAGTTCCACCAGCCTTTATTCCAATTGTTTCGTCTTTAATTTGGTCTTCACACAATTTTCTAAGTTTGTTAGCTAAATTAATATTTTTACAATATTTTACTGGGATAGGATTAATGACTGTGTTTGTGTTGAAAGCTTTTACAAGTCTTCCAGCTATACGATTAATTTCATTTTTCATAGCCAGAACTTATTGAAGAATGCTCATAGGATCAAGTCTAGTTTGAAACCAATTTATCCTAAAATCTAAATGAGGCCCAGTTGATCTTCCTGTAGATCCAACAGTTCCAATAATTTCTCCTTGTTTAACTTCATCACCAACTTTAACCATTACATTCTCAAGGTGCGAGTATATTGTTGAAATTCCATGTCCGTGGTCCATTATTACAGTACCACCCGTATAATAAAGATCATCTTCTGCCATAGTCACTATTCCAGTTCCAGATGATTTGATTTCAGTTCCCTGTTTGGCTGCAATATCAATTCCATAGTGAGGCCATTTTGGTTTGCCATTAAGAATTCTTTGGCTACCATAAACTCCACTAATTATTCCTTTAACTGGCATAATAAATTGTTCAGTAAAGAAAGTTAAATCTGAATTTATGGCTCTCGCTTTTCCAATTCTTCCATTTTCTTCTTTAATTCTTTTATAAACAGATTCTGGTGGTGTAACTTTACTTTCAGGCAGACCATCAATTCTCTGAATATTATATTTTCTCTTAAAAACTTTTTTTATAATTTTATTCTTTTTACCATTATTTATTTCAGTAATAGCTACATCAAACTTTCGATCTCTATCAATACCAAATACAAAATATCCATCATCAGATACTTTAACTTGTATTTTATCTACAAATACCTTTGACCCAGCTTCTGCTTTACCTAAAATAAAATGACCTTGTAGAAATCTACCCTGGAACTCAATTGCTTCTACAGGTAAAATTAAGATTAAATAAATTAATAAATATTTCATAAAATCAACTTTGTCTTATTATCTTAATGAATCATTTTCTAATTTACATTGATTAAATTCATCCCAAGTTTTATTATTTCTCCAGCACTCATATTTAAAAAAACATTCATAACATTCTTCTGGCGGAAGATATCCTGAATTATTTGTAAGAGCTGTCCAACACATATTCAGTGTTCCCTTGGTGCAAATTTCTTGTTTATTCTCTATGGAATTTTTTTCTTCTTTTTGTTGATTAATATTTTTTCCATTAACAAAATCTGAAATTTCTACTTCTCCATCAGCAAACAAATAAAGTCTTTTACCATTACATTTATTTTTTATTCTTTCACAGTAAATTTTACTGTCTCCAGTAGTACTAATTCCAAATCCTTCCTGAATACAATCTTTCCAGTAACCTGTATAAGTCCACCCATCAACATAATTCCACTCATTTTTTGTTGAATTCTCGTCTATCTCAGACCAAAATCCAATACCATTTTGACAACCATCTTTCCATTCTCCAAAATAAACTTGTCTAAAATTTCTTACATCTTGAGGCCAAATGGCTAAACCAATTCCATTTGGTAAATCATTTAAGAACTCACCTTTATATATAACATCGTTATCATATTCTTGTTCTCCAATACAATTTTTAAAATCTTTAAAACAATTTTCTAATGTACTTCTAAAAATAAATATTTTATCACTATCTCCAATTTTGATTTCCTTTCCAAAAAACCCTTTAAGATTTTTTTCAAATTTTACTGTATTATCTTTGGAAAAAATCAGGTGTTTCCCAAATCCTTTTGCACTTATTTCTCCAACATCTCTAGTAATTGGATTTGGAAAAGCCATACATTCAAAAAAACCAAATTCATTTTTATTATCAGCAAATAATCCCGCACATCTATGTTTCTTATCCTTAGATACAACTATACCAACTCCATTTCTTTGATTATTTTTCCATTCACCGATATATAATTCCTCTAAATCTTCAATTAAACCTATCCCATCTCTCACACCAGCTTTTGTTTCACCTACATAATAGGCATCATCTGAATAATAAAATTTTTCAAAACAATTTTCGTATTTTAAAGAACAGTTAGTTGTACTAGAGCTAAAACGATAATTTAAATCATTTGCATTACTAATATTTGAAAAAAAAATAAGTGTAGCAATTACTGTAATTAAAGATAAAAAATATTTTATAATTACTGAGCTGTCCATCCACCATCTATTATAATTGATGTTCCAGTTATCATTGAGGAAGCAGGTGAGGCTAAGAAACAAACTGTTGTTGCCACATCACTTTCAGTTGCTGCTTTTCCCATTGGTATATTTCCAAGTGCTAATTTTTTAAATTTTTTGTTTTTAAAAAAGTTTTTAACCATAGGTGTTTCAACGAAAGTAGGCGCTACCGTATTAACTCTGATATTTTTTTTAGCTAACTCAACACCCATACCTTTTGTTAATCCTTCAATTCCAAATTTAGTCATATTGTAGACATTTCTTCCACCCATACCAACATGGCCCAGCTGCGATGACATATTTATAATTGAACCAGGTCTTTTTTTATTTTTAAGCATCTTTTTTACTACAAGTTGTGCAACGTTAAATGCTGCTTTAAGATTTAAATCTACGAGGTAATTCATACTTTTTTGTTTTATTTTTTCAAAGGGTTCTGGAATGTTAGTTCCAGCATTATTTACTAACACATCAATAATTTTAATTTTATCTAATTTTTGTTTTAATTCTTCATAGTTCATTACATCGCAGGAAACTTTAATAATTTTACCTTTAACTTTTTTAATATCCTTTTCTAATTTATTTAGATCTGAAGAAGTTCTACTTAAAGCTATAACCGTTGCACCAGCTTCTGCAAGAGCAATTGAACAAGCTCTACCTATACCTTTTCCTGCACCTGTTACTAAAGCAACTTTATTTTTTAAATTTATCTTTTTTAAATACATTTATAAAAATAGTTTTACGTCTGTATATATTAGCTCTATTGCAACAAATAATATTGCTAATAATCCAACCCATCCTATCCATTTATACTTTTTAATCCAGCCAGATATCAATGTTGCCGCTGTAGCCATTAAAACAATTGATAAAACTAAACCAAATATCAATAACATGTAGTGATCTCTAGCCGCTCCCGCTACTCCTAATACATTATCTAAACTCATTGTTACATCTGCTAGAATTACAGTTGTTATGGCTTTCATAAATGATGAGCTATCTACTTTTTTAACATTTTCTTCTGCATTACCATTCATTTTAATTACATCCTCGTAAAGTCTGTAACATATATAAATAAGTAATATTCCACCTATAAGTCTAAGTCCTGTGATTTGTAATAGATAAGCAGTTATTAGTGTAAATATAATTCTTAAAACTACCGCTGCTCCAATTCCCCAAAAAATAATTTTTTTTCTCTGCTCAGTTGGAAACTGAGAAGCAACCATTCCAATTATAATTGCATTATCTCCTGCTAAAACTAAATCGATAAAAACTATTTGAAAAAAAATTACTATTTGTTCGGTCATCTTCTACTATCCTCAATTATCATATCAGCTGCTTTTTCCGCAATCATTATTGTCGGTGCATTTGTATTTCCTGATGTGATATGAGGCATAACAGAGGCATCTACAACCCTTAAATTTTCAAGTCCGTGAGCGACTAATCTATCGTTAACAACAGCATTTTCATCTTTACCCATTCTACATGTGCTTACTGGATGGAAAATAGTATTCGCAAATTTTCCAGCTTCTGTTGCTAATTCTTCATTATCAGTAATATTGATTCCCGGTCTAAGCTCTTCAGGTTGATAATCTTTATAAGCTTTAGACTCCATAACAATTTTTCTTACAATCTTTAATGCTTTTCCAGCAATTTCACGATCTTCATCAGTTGATAAATAATTCATTTTTATTTTTGGTGAAACTCTGGTGTCTGGAGATTTTAATTCTATAGATCCTCTGCTTGTTGGTCTTACATTTGTAATTGTTGGAGTGAACGCCGGAAATTTATGTAAAGCAGATTTTCCTAAAAGATCGGTACTTGCTGGTGAAATATGAAATTGAAGATTTGGGGTTTCTAAATGCTCATCACTTTTAACAAAACCACAAACATAACTAGCACCAACTGTTAAAGGTCCTTTTCTTAAGAGAAGAAACTTCAAACCAGATAACATTTTTTTAGTAAAGCTGTAATAAATATCATTTAAAGTTTCTAAATTTTTAATCTTATAAACTGGTCTTAGCATTAAATGATCAGTTAGATTTCTTCCAACTCCTTGGTGATCTTTTAAAACATTAATATTGTTTTCTTTTAGAAGTTCTCCTGGACCAATTCCTGATGCTTGTAATATATGAGGCGAACCAATTGTGCCTGCGCTTAATATTATTTCTTTATTAGTTTCAACAGAAAATTCTTTTCCATCTATCCAATAATTTACTTTTTTTGCTTTATTATTTTCAAATTCTATATTTTTAATGTGAGCCTTAGTAATAATTTTTAAATTTTTTCTACTCTTAACAGGATTTAAATAACCTACAGCTGTACTACATCTAAATCCATTTTTAATTGTAAATGGAAAATATCCCATTCCTTCATTATCACCGTTGTTAAAATCATCGGTTCTTTTGTAACCATGTTCTTCAGCAGCCTCTAAAAATAAATCGAGAACTTTAAATGTTGCCCTAATTTTCTCGACTGCAATAGGCCCTCCAGAACCATGAAATTCATTTTCTCCAAATTGAAAATCTTCAGACTTTTTGAAATAGGGTAGAACATCATCCCACGACCAACCAACATTACCTAATTGTCTCCAATAATTATAATCATTAGATTGACCTCTAATATAAAGCATTCCATTAATAGAGGAGCTTCCACCTAATGTTTTACCTCTTGGATAAACCATTTGTCTGTTATCGCAGTTTGGTTCTTTTTCTGTATTAAAACACCAATCAGTATCTGGATTATGCATTGTTTTAAAATAACCCCCTGGAATATGGATCCAAGGATTTGTGTCTTTACCACCAGCTTCAAGTAAAAGAACTTTAGTATCAGGATTTGCTGTTAATCTATTAGCTAAGACACAGCCTGCGGATCCAGCACCAATAATTATGTAATCAAATTTATCCATATTTTTTATTAATAATTTTTAATGAATATTTAATGATTTTAAACATTTTTCTCATAAATAATTCGAAATGACGCTTGTATCTGCCTTAGATTTTTGAGAGGATCTTCACATTATAAATAAAAAGAGAGGGATATAATGAAAAAAATCGTTTCAGCGTTGTTTGCTGTGTTCTTAGTATTTGGATTTATTTCAAATGCGAATGCTGCAAAAACGTTAAAGTGTCAGACGGTTATTAGCGCTAAAGGTGATGAAGCGGTAATGTTAAAAGACTTTACTGACAACGTAACAAAACTAACAGGTGGATCTCTAAAATTTGAAATTATGCCAGCAGGAACAGTAGTTGGAGTTAAAGAAACTCTTGATGCTGTTGATAAAGGTTTGATTGATTGCGGATTTGCTTGGACTCACTATTGGTCTGGAGAACATCCAGCAGCTATGTTATTTGGTTCGCCAGTAGCAGGTGGTGGTGTAGGAATTGATAACATCGCATTCTTATCATGGTTTTTATATGGTGGTGGAGAACAACTATATGACAGACTTTGGGGAGAAATGAAAAGAGACATTAAAGGTTTCATGCTTCAACCAGTTGGTCCAGAGGCTTTAGGATGGTTCCCAAGAAAAATCAAAGATATGGATGATTTCAGAACATTTAAGTTCAGAACTCCTCCGGGAATTCCAGGTCAAACTTATAAAGATATTGGAATAGCTTCAGTTGCAATGGGTGGTGGAGATATTCTTCCAGCATTGGAAGCAGGAACTATTGATGCTGCTGAGTGGTGTTGTCCTCAACCAGATAAAGTGTTTGGTATTCATAAAGTATTAAAACACTACTATCTACAAGGTTTACACCAAGTAGTCGTAAATGCTGACTTTTACTTAAATAAAAGCACTTACGATAAGTTCACTGACCATGAGAAATTTTCAATGAAGATGGCTGCTGATGCATCGTTGATGAGAGCTTTAGCTTACAGAATCAACACTAATGGATTGGCACTTAAAGACTTAACTGAAAATCATGGTGTGATACTTGAAGATACACCAGCTGATTATTTCCCAGCTTATATGGCTGCAGCGAAAGCAACTTTAGAGAAAAATGCAAAAGAAAACGCATTCTTTAAAGAAGTTTATGATTCAATGATAAGCTTTGCTAATACTGCTGTACCATTCTGGTCTGGTGCACAAACATCGAATGCTAAGCTAGGAATGGCTTATGCTAATTCGTTGAAGAAATAAATAAAGTTATTAAGCGGGCTTTTATAAGCCCGCTTTCTTTTTCTAAAATTTATATGTCGGATAATCCAAAGTTAGATATTTCAGATGAAATGATAGCCGAAAGGCGATCAGGATCTGGAAAGATGCCTGATGATATGCCAACTTGGATGGCTAAAACTATAGTTAACATAGACAAATTTAGTAAATTAATAGGAAACATTGTTTGCTGGATTACAATCCCATTAATGCTTGGGATGGTTTATGAAGTTTTAGCAAGAAAATTATTTTTAGCTCCTACAATCTGGGCTTATGATATGAGTAGATTTTTTTATGGAGCATTATTTATGTTAGGAGCAGGATACGCTCTTTCAAAAGGTGTTCATATTAGAGCAGATTTTTTATATAGAAATTTTAAAGTTAAAACTCAAGGCAGAATAGATTTTTGGCTTTACTTATTATTTTATTTTCCAGGATTAATAGTCTTTTTATATATGACAACAGGCTTTGTCCAAGAAAGTATAATGAGAAACGAAAGAGGGATGGATACAACATGGATGCCATATATGTGGCCAATAAAATCTTGTCTGTGGATTGGTATTGTCTTCCTTCTAATCCAAGGTATTTCAGAACTTTTTAAAAGTTATTACGCAGCCGTCAAAGGTAAATGGCCAGGTAGTTAATGCTTTCAAATTTAATAGACCCAGCAATTTTAGGTTTCATACTTATTGGTGTGATGTTGTTTGCAATATTTATAGGATTTCCAATTTCATTTACTCTTATTTTTTTAGGTTTCGTTTTTGGATACTTAGGTTTTGGAAAATTAGTTTTCTATTTAATGACACTTCAATTTTCGATGGTAATGACCGAACAAACTCTCGCCGCCGTCCCCTTATTTGTATTTATGGGAATAATGATGGAACAAGCAGGTTTAATGGAAAGATTATTCTCAGCTTTCCAAATGATGCTAGCAAGAGTTAGGGGCTCTTTATATTATGCTGTTTTATTTGTTTCGGTAATATTCGCAGCTGCAACTGGAATAGTTGGTGCATCAGTTACAATTCTTGGAATTATGGCAGCAAAATCAATGAATAGATCAAATTATGATGTAAAATTAGCTGCAGGCACGATTACTGCTGGAGGAACCTTGGGTATTTTAATTCCTCCAAGTATTATGCTTGTAGTTATGGGTCCAATTATGGAAATTCCAGTAACTGATTTATTTGCTGCAGCAATTGTTCCAGGAATTCTATTGGCATGTTTATATGCTGCATACACTACATTTAGATGTATGATGAACCCAAAATTAGGTCCACCCATACCTGAAGAATTAAGAACAACAGATTTAAAAAAATTATGGCTAGAATTTTTCTTAGGATTAGTGCCACCAGCAGCATTAGTATTTGCTGCATTAGGTAGTATTCTATTTGGATTTGCTACACCAACAGAAGCTGCAGGATGTGGAGCAGGTGGTGCATTATTGCTTTCATTAGCTTACAAAAAATTAACATTAAAAAAATTACAAGATGCTTTAGTTAAAACTTTAGAAATTTCTGCATTAATTATGGTTTTAGTTGCTGCTTCTAATTTCTTTGGAGCAGTGTTTGCAAGATTAGGAACTCCAATGGTTTTAACAGATTTTCTTTTATCTCTTGAGATGAACAAATATTTAATTTTAGGAATAATCATGATTATGATTTTTCTTTTAGGATGGCCATTAGAGTGGGTACCTATTGTTATGATAGTTGTTCCTATAATTTTACCATTGGTAGAAGCATTAGGATTTAATTTAACTTGGTTTGCAATTCTTGTTGCTGTTAATTTGCAAACCGCCTGGCTCTCACCCCCCGTAGCGTTATCTGCTTATTTCTTAAAAGGTGTAGTTCCAAGTTGGGATTTAAAAGATATTTATCTTGGAATGATGCAGTTCATGGTATTGCAGATAATTGGATTAATTATAATCATAGCGTATCCAAAAATAGTACTGTGGTTGCCAACTCTCTTATATGGACAGCAGTAAATAATTGATTAATATCATTTAAGTGAATCAAAGCGAAAAATTTCAATTAAGGAATTGGGAATTAGTTTCAATAAATCCTAATAATAGAGACTGGAGTTGGAAGAATTATTTTAACTTTTGGGCAATAAATATTCAAACAATAGTTGGGTTCTCTTTAATATCAGCTTTATATTTATTCTATGATCTTAATTTTTTTGTTGTCTTAACAGGATCATTACTAGCAGGATTATTAGTATTCTTTTTTGCTAACATCATTGGAAAAATTTCTCAAAGTAGCGGATTAAGTTTTCCAACAATTCTTAGACTTTCAATGGGTTTTACTGGTGCCAGATATGTAGGGATGATCAGAGGATTAGTTGGCTTATTCATGTTTGGTGTACAAACATTTTTTATATCAAAATCACTAGGTTACATTGCTAGGATCATAATATTTAAAATTGACAATCAACTGTTACAGAATGAAATATTTTTATTATTCTTTTTTGGCTTAAATTTAATCGATTGGGTTTGTTTATTCTTAACTTTAATTTTTCAATACATCCTTTTTACAAAAGGACAGAATTTTCTAAAATCATTTATTAATTTTTCAGGTCTTTCAATATATTTGGGGTTATCTGTATTATTAATTGTTATTTTATCTGAGTATTACAATGAACTCCTAAATGGAATAAAACTTAGTTTAGTTTTTAGCAATTTTGCAATTCAGTCAAATATCGCTCCAATAATATCAATTACAGGAACTTTATTTGCTTATTTTGCTATAGTTCTCCTCACATTTGGTGATTTTTCTAGATACTCAATGAATTATAAAGAGATGACCAAAGGAAACTTAAGTATAATATTAAATTTAATATTCTTTTCTTTTTTCTCTGTTTTGATCACTTTAGGTTCAGATATTATTCTCACCAGTAAAGGATTAAACGCTTCAAGTCTACTTACAAATCCAAATGACATAGTCGGTAAATTTAATAATAATTTTTTAACTTTCTTTTGTTTGATATTTATTATTATCTCTTCGTTATCAACTAATTTGATAGCAAATTATATTCCTTCGCAAAATACATTGATAAATTTTTTCCCGAACTCTTTAACGTTAAAAAAAACAGGAATTGTAATATCAATTATTGGATTAATTATTTCAACATTTTGGCTTTCAATTTTCAGTAAAGCTAATGTTTTGATATTTGTTGAAGCCGTAGCGACGACTTTTGGGCCAATTTTTGGTGTATTAGTTGCAGATTATTACTTGTTTAAAAAACAACAAATTAATCATAAAGAGCTTTTTTATCCTAAAGAACATACAGAATATATTTACAGTAACGGTTGGAACCTCAAAGCATTGTATGCTCTTTTAATTGGATCAATATTTTCTTTATCATCTCTGCTAAATGAAAATTTAATACAATATCAATCTTTTGGATGGATTATTGGAGCATTCGCATCTTATTTAGTATATTATTTATTGAATAATAAATAGTAATGAAAGCGCTTGTCTACACTGGTGTTGAGGAGATGGAATTTAGGGAGGAAAAAGAACCTTCTGAAAAACCTGGAGAAAGTATTCTTAAAGTTCATGCATCAGGTATCTGTGGCTCAGATATGCATGCCTACCACGGAAAAGATGAGAGAAGAATACCACCGTTAATTTTAGGTCATGAAGTTAGTGGTCAAATAATTAACGGAAAGCTTAAAGATCAAATTTCAGTTCTTAATCCATTATTAACTTGTAGAAATTGTGAATACTGCAAGAGTGGAAGAGAACATTTATGTCCAGATAGAGTTCTTTTAGGAATGAATAGACCTTATGAAAGACAAGGTGCGTTTGCTGAACTCATTACAGTTCCAGATCATAATATTTTCAAAGTTCCTGAAAAGCTTGATGTAAAAGAAGCTGCGGTTGCAGAACCAACAGCAGTTTCATATCATGCAGTATTATTAGCAGTAGAAGCATCAAAAAAACCATTAAATGAATGTAGAACGCTTGTTCAGGGTGGTGGAGCAATTGGACTTTTGTGTGCATTAATTTTATCCAAGATCCAAGGAAATACTAATCTAACAATTTCTGATCCTAATCAAAAAAGATTAAATGAATGCTCTAAATATGTAGATGCAAAAACAGTGTCACCAGATCATAAGGATATTAAAGAGAGCAGCTTTGATTTAGTTTTTGATACTGTTGGACTTGAAGTTTCACGACAACAGGCAATCAGTGTAGTAAAACCAGGTGGAATAATAGTTCATATTGGACTAACTCAGCCTGCAGGATCTTTTAATTTTAGAAAAGCAACTCTTCAAGAAGTCACTTTTATTGGGACTTATTGTTATACAAATAAAGAGTTTGGAGAAACTATTGATATTTTAACCAATAACAAACTAGGCAAGATAGAGTGGATTGAGTACAGAAATCTTAAAGATGGGTGGGGAGCTTTTAAAGAAATTCATGATGGAACCTGTTCGGCTCCAAAGATTGTGCTTCTGCCTTAAATTCTTGGTTTTTTAATAGGTATTAATACCTTTTTTTCTCCAAATTTTTCAGAATTTTTTGAAATTACAGGTGCAGTTATAATTATAGACCAATAAATCATCAAACCAAAAAGAACTGTTAATTTCATATCATCTAAATAGAGAACAATAATGATTTATGCATGTTTAAATAATGTCAAAATTTTGAATTTGAAAATTATTTTATCTTTTGTATAGAGGAGATGACATGTTCAGATTTTTATTTAAATTAATTTTAGTTACAACGTTATTTCAAACTACTTTATATTCTGAGGAAGTAAAAGTATTTGAGTTTACAGAGAAAGAACTATCAGAATTGACAGTTAGAAAAGTAAGAGGGGCAGATAATAAAACTGAATATTCTGTTGGCTCTGATGAAAATGGTAATTACCTCAAAGCTATTGCTGATAATGCCGCTTCTGGCTTAGGTAAAGAGATTAAAATTGATCTAATTAAAACACCTTTCATAAATATAACTTGGAAAATTGAGAAAGACATACCAGGGATAGATGAGACAGCTAAAAAGGGTCATGACTTTGCAGGAAGAGTATTCGTCATTAAAAAAACTGGAGCAACACCTTTATCCAATAGAGCAATAAATTATGTTTTTTCAAGCAATCAAGAAGTTGGAAGCAACTTTCCAAGCCCATATACTAAAAAGTCCATAGATAATGTACTTGCTACTACCAAAACAAATTTAAATGAATGGGTAACTGTCAAAGCAAACGTTAAAGAAGATTTCAAGAAATTCCATAATTTAGATGTTAATGAGCTAGATGGTATAGCGATAATGTCAGATACAGATAATTCTAAGAAAAAATCAATTACTTATTATCAAAATATCTATTTTTCTTCTCAATAAATTTTATTAATATCAACTGATGAAAGTATTTAAGTATAATTTAAAAGTATACTATGAGGATACTGATTTTGGTGGAATAGTTTACCACGCAAATTATTTAAAGTACTTTGAAAGAGCAAGATCTGAGCTTATATATTCAATAGGATATTCAAATAAAAAGTTATTAGATAAATTTAATGTTTTAATTGCGGTAAAAACTTGCAATGTAGACTTTAAAAAACCAGCAAAATTTGAGGATAAAATTACTGTTTTTACAAAAATTAAATCTAATACTTTAACTACTATTACAATGTCACAAGTAATTAAAAGAAAATCAGATATTTTATGTGATGCAGAAATTAAATTGGTATCTCTAAATAAGTTGGGAAAACCAGTAAAACTTCCAAAAGTATTTATTAACAAACTAAACTAGTTCTTTTACTTTTTTAAATAATTTAGTCATTTGTTTTTCATTAATTCGTCCAGTATTTACATTTCTTGGACTTGGATGATAACACCCCATTAACAATACATTATTAGGTAATTTAAAATATGTTCCATGACCAAATTTTACTCTTTCAGCGTAATCAAAATTTTCTCTATAAAATTTTACACAAGTATCAAAAGCGATTTTTCCTAAAGCTACAATTATTTTAAGATTTTTAAGTATTTCAAATTCAGATTTAAAATAACCAAAGCAATTTTTTAACTCTTCATTTAATGGCTTATCTCCTGGAGGTACACACTTTAAAGCTGGTGTTATGAAAGTATTTTTTATTTTCAATCCATCATTTACATGATCTGAATTACTTTGATTGGCAATTTTTGCATTGTGTAAACATTTATATAAAAAGTCTGAGGATTTATCTCCAGTAAAGACCCGACCTGTCCTGGTTCCACCATGGGCTGCTGGTGCTAGACCAACAATCATTATTTTTCCATTTATATCTCCAAAACCTGTAACTGGTTTTCCCCAATAAGTTTGGTCCATATATTGTTTTCTTTTTTCCGTAGATATTTTTTTTCTAAACCTCACAAGTCTAGGGCATTTATTACATTTAATTATTGTTTTTTTTAATTTTTCAAATTTAACGGTCATTAAGTTTAGAGAAGCTTCTTTTTGTGTGTCCATGGACCTTTTATTGTTTTAGGTAAAAACTTTCTAAGGTCAAAAAGGACTTTTTCAGACAATTTTCTGTAGGTGGTTAGTTTTCCTCCATATATATTCAATAAAGGTAATTTTTTTATAATTTTTAAATCAAAAACATAATCTCTTGTGACTTTTGAAGCTGTATTAAAATCTTCAATTAGAGGTCTTATCCCTGAATAAGTATCTACAATGTCCTTTGTTCTGATTTGTTTTTTTAAGTAATTATTTACTGAACGAATTAAATATGTAATTTCTTTTTTTGATATTCCTTTATTTTCTGGTGATTTAACCTCAACTTCTGTAGTTCCAATTAAAGAAAACTTCCCTTTATAAGGTATCACAAATATTATTCTTTTATCAGTATTTTGAAATGTGAATGCAACATTTTCTTTGTACAATTTTTTTGTAATAATATGACTTCCTTTAACTAATCTTATTTTTTTCTTAGATTTAATTTTTATATTTTTATTTAAGGTTTCGTTTATCCATGGTCCAGATGCATTAATTAAAATTTTTGATTTTACTTTTTCACCTTTTTCAAGACTAATAATCCATTCATTGCCAATAATTTCAGCTTTTTTAACTTTGTTATATTCTAGTATTTTAGCTTTATTTCTTTTTGCATCTTTAGCATTTAGTTTCGTTAATTTTTTATCGTCAATTTGTATGTCAAAATATTGAAAACCAGTTTTGTATTTTTGCTTAAGAATATTTGAAAATTTTTTTGTAAGATCAAACGTTTTTGATTTTGGTATATTGCTTTTGCCACCTAAATTATCATACAAAAATAAACCAATTTTAATTAACCAGGCTGGTCGAATTTTATCTGCATAAGGAATTATAAAAGGAATCGGTTTGGAAATATGTCTGGCAATTTTATAAACTATTTCTCTTTCTTTCAGAGATTCTCTAACTAGTTTGAATTCATAATTTTCTAAATAACGAAGACCACCATGTACTAATTTCGTCGACCAAGATGAGGTTGCTCCTCCAATCTCACCTTTGTCAGCTAAACAAACTGATAAACCTCTACCTGCAGCATCTCTTGCAATACCTGCACCGTTTATACCGCCACCTATTATGAATAAATCAAATTTTTTAGACATTTAAATTATGATTTGTTTTAAAATATACAACCTCTTTTAGAAATTTAAAATTTTTAAATGCAATTATTTACAATTTCATAATATCTTAACATTAATAAATTATTAATAAAAAATTAAATAAACTTAACAGAAGGATAGATATGAAAAAAATACTTAGTGTTTTAACAATTCTATTTACTTTCTCTTTTACATCACACAGTTATTCAAAAACAGAAATTCATTGGTGGTACGGAAACAGTGGTTTTCTTGGTGATGTAATTATTGAAATTGCAAATAGATTTAACGCTTCACAAGATCAATATACGGTCATTCCTACAGGAAAAGGAAGTTATGAAGATAACATGGCGGCAACTATTGCTGCATTTAGAGCAGGCGACCAACCACACTATTCACAGGTTTATGATGCTGGTGCTGCAATCATGGTAGCTCAAGTAAAAAATGGTGTTGTTATCGGTTTTGAAGAAATGGCTAAGAAATATGGCATTGATGTAGATGCTGACAACTATATTCCAGGCATTAAAAATTTCTATGCCGACTCTGATGGAAAAATGATTGGTGTACCTTTCAATAGTTCAACTTGTTTGATGTATGCAAACATGGACATTTTGAAAGAGGTTGGAATTGAATCTGTGCCAAAAACTTATGAAGAATTTGAGGCCATGGCTCCAAAAATCAAAGCTGCTGGATACATTCCTTTAGTTCAAAGTCATAGTCCATGGATTTGGACTGAAAATTTCTTTTCTAGACATAATTTATTAATGTTAGATGGAAATAATGGTTACGATGCTGTTCCTACAAAAACTTTATTCGCTGAAACTGATGCATTTGTCTATCATTGGAAGAAAGTTAAAGAATGGTATGATAAAGGTTTATATGGCTATAAAGGAAGAGCGTGGGGAGACAATCAAGCACCATTTATAGCAGGTGAAGCTGCATTTTGGTTTGGTTCTGCTGCATCATTTGGTGGAATGAAAGGTGTTGTTCCAAACTTTACAGTTAATCATATTCCTTACTGGGATTCAGTAACCAAAGGAAAAGAGTATCCAACTTTTATAGGTGGTGCTGCTAACTGGATCTTAAATGGTCATACTGAGGAAGAGTACAAAGGACTTGCTAAATTTATAGAATTTATGGGTTCTCCAGAAATGGATCTGTATTATCACAATATGACTGGTTACTCTGCAGTGACTAAAGGTGGTATAGAGTTAGCTGAAACTATAAATTTCTATAGAGCTTCTCCATATCATAAAGCAGTTGGTGAACAATTAAGCTTAGAAGGTTCAACTATTCCTGGTGGATATAGAGCTGGTAACTGGCCCCAAATTCGTGAAGTAATTTACGAAAATATTGAGCCAATGTTAAACGGCAAAATATCAATCGAAAAAGGATTGCAGAATATGGACAAAGGTGCAGCTAAATTGTTAAAGCAATTTGCTAAAACTTTGTAAGAATAATTAAAACAATAAGGAGGGTATTAATTTACCCTCCTTATTTATTTTTACAAAAGTATGAAAAAAGTCCAATTCAAATCTAGCTATTCACAATATCTTTTCTTAGCTCCGCAGCTAGGTATATTGTTAATTTTTTTATATTGGCCAATCATACAAACCTTTAGAGATGCATTTACAATGCAAGATGCTTTTGGATTTGGATCGAAGTTTGTATGGTTTGACAATTTTTTATTTATTTTTGATGATCCAGCTTATTTCATAGCTTTCAAATTTACTATTATTTATAGTTTTGTTATTACGTTAATTACAGGCTCAATTGGATTATTACTTGCCGTTCAGGCTAATAATGTAATGCATGGTAAAAGCACTTACAAAACACTTTTAATTTGGCCTTATGCAATTGCGCCTGCGGTAGTCGGTGTAATGGCAAATTATTTTTTTAGTGAAAGATTTGGTCTTCTTTATCATTTATTTCACGAACTGTGGGGATTTAATTGGTACGAAAGTGTGTTCGACTCTTATATTTACGTAATCATAGCTGGTTCTTGGAAGCAAATCAGTGCTAATTTTATTTTCTTCTTGGCTGGACTTCAAGCTATACAAAAATCTGTAATTGAAGCATCAATGATTGACTGTAAAAATAGTTTCAGAAGATTTTGGACAATTACATTCCCATTATTAATGCCAACTACATTCTTTTTAATAATTATTAATATAACGTATGCTTTCTTTGATACATTTGGAATTATTGATACCACAACAATAGGTGCTCCTTCCGGTGAAACAAGAACTCTAGTTTATAAAGCTTACATGGATGGATTTAGAGGACTGGATTTAGGAAGTGCAGGAGCTCAATCAATAATGATGATGTTGATTGTATTAGTAATTACGATTTTTCAATTTAGATATATCGAAGGGAAAATACATTATAATTAATGACTAGATTTATCACATCAAGTTTTTCACATTTAATTTTACTCATTGGAATACTAATCATGGTAGTTCCTGTATGGATGATTTTTGCTAGCTCTACGCACACGAGTTCAATGATTAATATGAATGGTCTCCAAATGTTTTTAGGAGATAGCTTTTATGAAAATTACTTACGAGTTTTATTATATCAGGGTGGTTTTTTTAAAGAGATAACAGCATTAAAAATGTTTTTTAATAGTTTTATCATGGCTACAGGAGTTGCAATATTATCCGTTGTTACATCTTTAATGGCTGCTTACGCGTTGGTTTATTACAGAATAAAATATGCAACATTATTGTTTTGGATTATATTTATTACAATTTTAGTACCATTAGAGTTAAGAATTTTCCCTACTTATTCAGTAATGGCTGAGCTTAATCTAGTGAATTCTTACTTTGGATTAATAGTTCCTATTTCAGCATCAGCTATAGCAACATTATTCTTTCGCCAATTTTATAAAACCGTTCCAGATGAATTACTTGAATCCGCAAAACTTGATGGAGCAAATACCTGGAGATTTTTTGTTGATTTTTTAATTCCTTTGTCAAAAACAATGATTGTAGCGATGTTAATATTTATGTTTGTTTTTGGCTACAATCAGTATCTATGGCCATTATTGGTAACAACTTCAGAACAATATTGGACAGTGGTTATGGGATTAAAAATGATGTCGGGTTCAATTGTTCATCGTTTTGCTTTCGTGATGATGTCTATGGTGCCACCAATTTTAATTATAATTGTGTTGCAGAAATATTTTATTAAGGGGGTTTTTCAAGATAAATGAAAATTAAACCACTTCAAATAATTGCTCATATTATATTAATACTAGGAGTCTTGTTAATGGTAGTTCCTATTTGGATATCTTTTGCAAGTTCTTCGCATGACTCTGTAACTATATTAACCGAAGGTATGAAGTTTCATATAGGTGATCAGCTAGCAAGAAACTATAACGAAGTTTTAAATGAAAAAGGTGGTTGGTCAGAAGAAGTGACTGCTGCAAAAATGTTTATTAATAGTTTTATAATGGCATTAGGAATTGCAACACTTAAGGTAGTTATTTCAGCAATGTCAGCATATGCTTTGGTTTATTATAGATTTAAATTAGCTGTACCAATTTTTTGGTTAATCTTTATTACTCTACTTGTTCCTTTGGAGGTAAGGATTTTTCCAAGCTATAAAATTGTATCTGATTTAGGTTTAACAAATTCATATACAGGCCTTATCCTTCCATTAGTTGCTTCAGCTACAGCAACATTTTTCTTCAGACAATTTTATAAAACAATTCCAGATGAACTCTTGGAGTCAGCAAAATTAGACGGAGCAAATGCTTGGAGTTTTTTCATAGATTTCTTGGTTCCATTATCTAAAACCATGATAGCAGCAATGTTTATCTTTATGTTTGTATATGGATACAGCCAATATTTATGGCCACTAATAATGACAACTGCAGAAGAATACTGGACTGTTGTAATGGGAATGAAGATTATTTACACAGAAAGCTATGAAGGAGTTGCTCTGCCAAGAACTGCAGAAAGATTTGCGTATATCATTTTGTCAATGATCCCACCAGTTTTAGTGGTAGTATTTTTACAAAAATGGTTCATAAAAGGATTAATTCAAACGGAGAAATAAATGAGCTTTTTAGATTTAAAAAATGTGACTAAGATTTACCCAAATGGAACTAAGGCTGTTCATGAAACTTCATTAAGTGTTGATGAAGGTGAGTTTATGGTTTTTGTAGGACCTAGTGGATGTGGAAAATCAACTTTATTAAGAATGGTTGCAGGCTTAGAGGATATTACAGAGGGTGATATTAATCTTGATGGAAAATTAATTAATGAGGTAGATCCGTCTGAAAGAGATGTAGCAATGGTGTTTCAGAACTATGCATTATACCCACATATGAATGTTTATAATAACTTGGCTTATGGTCTAAAAAACAGAGGAATTGACAAAGAAACAATCGAGCAAAAAGTAAATGATGCAGCTAAGCTGTTACAAATTTCAGATTATTTACAGAGAAAACCTTCAATGTTATCCGGAGGTCAAAGGCAAAGGGTTGCAATGGGTAGAGCAATTGTTAGAAATCCAAAAATATTCTTATTTGATGAACCTCTTTCAAATTTAGATGCAAAATTAAGAATTCAGATGAGACTTGAAATCAAAAAACTTCAACAGAAAGTTGGAGTAACAAGCATATTTGTTACGCATGATCAAGTAGAGGCCATGACACTTGCTGATAGATTAGCAGTTATTAACAATGGAATTATTGAACAGCTTGGAACTCCTATTGAGATATATGATAATCCAAAATCATTATTTGTTGCTGGTTTTATTGGCTCACCTCAAATGAATTTTTTAGATGGTAATATAAAAAATAAAACATTATCTGCAGAAGGTTTTGAAATTAAAGATATTGATAGTGACTTTGAGGGAGAAGTAAAATTAGGAATAAGACCTGAACATTTAAGTCAAAGTGAAAATAGTTTAATTAATTTAAAAGTAGACTTAGTGGAACAACTTGGTTCGGATAATCTTGTTTATGGTCAATTAAAAGACAAAAAAGACTTTTGTTATAGGTGTCCGGGAAATCTAACTATTGAAAAAGGTGCTGATCTAAGTCTTAATATTGAGAACAATAAATATTATATTTTTGATAAAAGCACTGGCAAAAGAGTTAATTAATTTTGATTTTAAGCAAACCAAATCATATAAAAATTTATGGTCACCGAGGAGCAAGAGGAGATCTTCCCGAAAACACTCTAGAAAGTTTTAAATACTTATTTGAAAACAATATTAATGCATACGAAACAGATATATTAATTTCTAAGGATCTTGTACCAGTTATTGCTCATGATTTTAGATTAGATCCAAGCAGAACAAAAGATAATGAGGGGAATTGGATAGAGGATGAAAATTTAAAAATATTTGATTTAACTTATGCAGAACTTTCAAAGTTTGATGTAGGTTCAGTAAATAAATTATCCAGATACGGAAGAAGATTTATTAATCAAAAAAAATTAGAAAACCAAAGAATACCAAAACTTTCTGAATTATTAGAAATGTCTTCAAAAAATAAATCTGAAAAATTATTAATAAATTTAGAAATTAAATCTACACCAGAGGAAGAAAATTTGACACCAGAACCAGAAGATACAGTAAAATTAATTATGAACGATATAAATGAATCATCTTTAAAAGATAAAATAATCGTTTCATCATTTGATTGGAGAACTTTATCAGTAATTAAAAATCAGTATCCTGAAATTCCAAGAGCTTACTTAACTCAACATTTGACAGGAATTAATATTAATCAAACTATTTACAACAGATCTCCATGGTTGAGTTTTTTGCCTTATTATGAAGATCATGAATTGCCAAAAATTATAAAGTCACAAGGTGGAAAAGCTTGGCATCCATACCGAAAAGACATTACAAAAAAACTTGTCGATATTTCTCATCAAGAAGAATTGCCAGTAAATGTATGGACAGTAAACAAAGAGTACGAAATGTTAAAGATGGTTGAGTACGGTGTAGATGGTATTATGACAGATTATCCATTAAGGTTGAAAGAACTTTGTGAGAAAGAAAATATAAAATGGTTTTAGTTTATCTTAATGGATTTAAATATAGTTAATAACCAAGAGAAATTTTTAGCAGGAAAACTTGAAGGATATACTTTAAAAGGTGCAGAAAATAAATTTGATGATAGAGGAAATCCTTTACCATTTCCAGGCTGCACAATAATTTGCAATATTCCTCTTAATACTAATTTATCTGATCAAATTATTAGTTTTCAAAAAAATATAGAGAATTTTAACCCCAAAAAAACTTACTTCTATTTACCTCCATCCAGTTTTCATATGACATTATTTGATTGTTGTAATTTTAATACAAAAGACACTAATTATTGGCCATCAGATATAGATCCTGATATGGATTATAAAGATATAGCTGTTGAATTAAATAGAAGAATTCAGAACTATATCTTTCCAAAAGAATTCAATCTTAAACTAAAAATGTTTTTTGGAGGATACAGTATTATTTTAGAACCATATTCTGAAAAGGATGAAAAAATATTAAGAAATTGTAGAGATGAACTAAGTAGCTTATTAAAAATTAAATTTGAAAACCATCAAAGATATACTTTTCATATTACTTTGGCATATATCTTAAGAGAGCTTAGTGAGATTGAAATAAGTAATTTAATTGAATTTAATAAAAAACTATTTTTAGACTTTAGTAAAAAATTTCCAAAAATTACTTTTTCAAAACCTGAAATGTGTACTTTTGAGAACATGTTAGAATTTAAAAGTGTTAATCCTTCCAGTCTGTAACAGTTTTTAATTCTAAATATTCTTTAAGCCCCAAACTCAATCAGCTCATAATAGATATGATTATTTGTTATTATTAAAATTTTCATCAAATTTAAAATTGTTTTTTATCGAGCATAAGTAATAATTAGTTTAAATTTTTTTAATAAATCTTTCACTTTTTAGTAAAAATACTTTCATATTTTATAACGATTATCCCGTTATGAAATTATTTTTAATTATTTTTTCACTTATTTTAAGTTCATCAGCTTTAGCAGATAAAATTACCATTTTACATATAAATGATCATCACTCTCATTTGGAACCAAATAAAAGACTTGATTTAAATTTAGATGGTGAAAAGACGAGAGTTGTATCAGGCGGTTTTCCATCTGTCGTAGCAAAATTTAAAGAATTAAAATTAAAAAATGAAAATGTTATCAAGCTTCATGCGGGTGATGCTATTACAGGGACATTATATTACACTCTTTTCAAGGGCAAAGCAGATGCAGAAATGATGAATCAAATTTGTTTTGATGCTTTCGCTATAGGAAATCATGAATTTGATGATGGTGATAAGAGTTTAGTTGAGTTTTTAGATTATCTTCATACTGATAAGTGTAAGACTCCAGTTTTGTCAGCAAACATTAAAGCAAAAATAAACTCACCTTTGTCAAAAAAAATTAAACCTTACACTATAATCAATAAAGGAAATCAAAAAATTGGAGTAATTGGAATTGTGATCTCAAAAAAAACGAGAGAGTCATCAAATCCAGACGACACAACTTTATTTTTAGATGAAATTAATTCAGCACAAGAAAATATAAATAAGCTTAAACAACAAGGAATCAATAAGATAATTCTTTTAACTCATTATGGATATAAAAATGAGATTAACATGGCTAAACTTCTCACAGATGTTGATGTTATAGTTGGAGGTGATTCTCATAGTCTAACTGGAGATTTCGATAATGTAGGACTAAATTCTAATGGGGCCTACCCAACTGTAGTCAAAAATAAAAATGAGGAAGATGTTTGTATAGTTACAGCATGGGAATATTCTCAAATTGTTGGAGAACTTAATATCGAGTTTAATAACGATGGCACCATCAAGTCATGTGATGGAATACCACATATAATGTTAGATGATTCCTTTAAGAGAAAAGATTCAAATGGAAAAAGAGTTGAGATAGATGGTAATTATAGAGAAGCCGTATACAAGGCTATCGAAGTTAATCCAAATATTTCAATCGTAGAGGCTGACGCACAAGCATCAAAAATATTAGAAAAATACAAAAATGAAGTTAAAGAAAAAAGCAGTGAAGTAATTGGCAGAGTAACTGATGATTTATGTCTTGAAAGAATTCCTGGACAAGGAAAGTCAAAACTTTGTGATGTATCAAAAACTGAAAAAAATGGATCCGATATTTCGAATATTGTAGCACACGCCTTCAGAGAAATGTCCAAATTAAGTGATATTGCAATTCAAAATGGTGGTGGAACAAGAATAGATATAAAAGAAGGCAATATTACAATTGGGGACGCGTATACTTTATTACCTTTCAGTAATACTATTGTAGAATTGAAAATGAGTGGAGAAGAAATTAAAAATGTTTTGGAAGACTCAATTGATTATGCTTTAACTCCAGATGGTTCTACAGGAGCCTATCCATATGCTGCTGGATTGAGATGGGATGTTCAAGCAAGCAATAGTAAAGGAAATAGAGTGATAAATTTAGAGTTTAAGGGTAGAACAGACAAGAGTTGGGTAAAGATAAATCCAAGTAAGACTTATACAGTAGCAACAAATAACTATATTGCAGCTGGTAAAGATGGATATAAAACTTTTGGAATTATATCTAAGCAAGGAAGAGTAGTAAATACATATCTCGGCTATGCTCAATCTTTTGTAGATTATGTCAAAAAGATAAAAACTTTATCAAAACTTCCCTTGTCAGAATATTCAACTCAATCTTTCACTAAATAATTTAAATTTCATATCCTTCCAGCTTGTATTAGTTTTTACTTTTAGAAAAAAAAATTTAGGTATAGACTTAAATTGTGAAAAAATTTCTTGTTGCTATTGACCAAGGCACAACATCAACTAGAGCAATTCTCTTTGATTTAGATGGTAATATAAAATTTACATCCCAGTTTGAATTTAATCAATATTTTCCAAAAAATGGATGGGTGGAGCATAATCCAAACGAAATTTGGCTTACAACTCTAAAAGCGTTGAAAAAAGTAATAAAAAAAGCATCACTATTAAGAGGAAAAATATTAAGTATAGGAATAACTAACCAGAGAGAGACAACTATTCTTTGGAATAAGAAAACAGGAAAACCAGTCTACAACGCAATTGTTTGGCAAGATAGAAGAACCCAAGACTATTGTGAAGAGTTAAAGAAAAAAAATTATGAAAAAATTTTTAGAAAAAAAACTGGATTATTTATTGACCCATATTTTTCCGCAACTAAAATTAAATGGATACTAGAAAACGTAAAAAATGTTAAGAAACTTTTAAAATCAAATAATTTATTATTTGGTACTGTTGATACTTTCCTTATTTGGAAACTTACTAATCGGCAACATCATTTAACAGAAGCAACTAATGCTTGTAGGACCATGTTATTTAACATTAATAATAATAAATGGGATAAAGAAATCTTAAAAAAACTTAAAATTTCTGAAAATATTTTGCCAAAAGTTAAAAATTCAGCTGATAATTTTGGTTTAACAAGTAAGAGAATTGTCGGCAGTGAAATACCAATATCAGCAGTTCTAGGAGACCAACAAGCAGCTGCAGTAGGACAGTCATGCTTTGAAAGAGGTTCAGTAAAAAGCACATATGGAACTGGTGCCTTTGTCATAATGAATACTGGTTCAAAAAAAATTTATTCTAAAAATAAATTATTAACAACAATATGTTACAGATTGAATGGAAAAAATACTTATGCTCTTGAAGGATCTATTTTTATTGCAGGTGCAGGTGTACAATGGTTAAGAGATAAATTAAAATTTATTAACAATGCTTTTGATACGGAAACAATTGCTCAATCAAAAAAAAATAATGAGGGTGTATACGTTGTGCCTGCCTTCAGTGGAATGGGAGCACCTTATTGGAGGCCTGATGCAAGAGGGGTAATAACAGGTTTAACAAGAAATAGTGATTGGAAAACCTTAGTTAGAGCAGTATTAGAGTCAGTTGCCTATCAAAGTAATGATTTATTTAATGCAATGAAAAAAGATGGTTTAAAACCAACTAAACTTAAGATTGATGGAGGCATGGTAAAAAACAACTGGTTTTCGCAATTTTTATCTGACATCATAAATATAAATACAGAAAGACCAAAGGTATTAGAAACAACTGGTTTAGGAGTAGCTTTACTAGCTGGATATCAAATTGGATTATTTAAATCATTATATCAAATCAAGAGGAAATGGAAAAAAGATAAAATTTTTAAGCCTAAAATAAACCGAAAAGTTAGGAACGATTTAATAAATGGTTGGAAATTATCAGTTCAGAAAGCTCTATTATAAAAAATACAGATAAAAATTTAATTGTCGTTTATGAAATATATTTATATCTCTATTTTCTTTATTCTAAATCTTTTTATTTCAAATAATGTAATCGCTGATCAATCAGTTATTAAAGAATTACAGAAAGGTGGAAAGATTGTATTTATAAGACATTCACTTGCACCAGGAAATGGAGATCCTGACAATATTGATTTAACAAAATGTGATACTCAAAGAAATTTAAATCAAGAGGGCATAGAACAATCAAAAAATATTGGAATATTATTTAGCGATAATAATATTCAAATTGATAAAGTGTTATCTAGTGAATGGTGTAGATGCAAAGACACTGCAAGATTTGCTTTTAATAATTATGAAACCTTCAAAGGTTTAAACTCTTTTTATCAAGAAAAGTTTTATAAATATAAAGATGAACAAATTAAAAGTTTAAAAAAATATATATCTAATTGGAATAGTGATAAAAATCTTATTTTAGTAACACATTTCGTAGTTATTTCTGAAATGTTAAATTTTGGCACTTCATCTGGTGAAATTGTAGTTATAGATAAAGATTATAAATTTATAGGAAGTATTGAAACCATGTAGTAATTATACATGATTATTTTATTGAATTATGAAAGTTGGATTTATAGGTGTTGGATGGATGGGCTTTGGTATAGCAAATAACATCCTTAAAAATAATCATGAATTATTTGTAATTGCTAACAAGAACAGAAAGCCAATTGATAGAATAGTTAAAGAGGGTGCAAAAGAAGTTAAATCTTATGAAGAGCTCTGTAAAAGTGGTTTAGATGCTTTATTTTTGTGTGTAACAAATTCTCCTATAGCTCATGAAATTGGAAAAAAAATAGTTTCATTACTGACTGATAAAACAATTGTCATTGATATTACTACTCATAATCAAAACGGATCTGTTGAAATGGAGCAAATATTAAATGCAAATCATATTCCTTATTTAGAGTGCCCTGTAATGGGAGGCCCTGTTCAAGCAGAAGATGGAATATTGGGTGGAATTGTTGGTGGATCTCAGGAAAATTTAAAAAGATCAGAGGGACTTTTAAAATGTTTTTGTAAAAATTATTATCATTTTGGAGGGATTGGAAATGGCGCAAAAACAAAATTATTAAATAATTTTCTATCTTTAGGAACAGCTACTTATGTAATTGAATTAATAAAAGCTGCAAAAAAATTAGATATTGATTTAGATAAACTTTATAAGGTAGCACAATTAGGATCAGGCAATTCTAATGCTTTAAAGAGAATTTTTGATAAGGTTTTAGAAGATGATTATACAGGTTTTAAGTTTACAGCAACTAATACACTAAAAGATTTAACATATATAACTGATTTATTAAAAGGCATGGATAATGCAGAAAAATTATCTGATCTATCAAAATCATTTTATAAAAAAGCTGTTGATGATGGTGATGGTGAACTTTTTATAAGTGAATTAATAAAGAAAAATTAATCTTTTTTTTCTTCTTTTTCTTTTTCAGCAAAGAATAAAGCAATAGCAAATAAAGTTGTCCATGCAATTCCTAATAAAGCTTTTGGACTAGTTTCAGCACTCCATATATCTAAAAAGATTGCACCTAATGCAAGACCGACGAGATAAATAACAATTGCAATATTTGTTTTACTCATATCAATTAAGCTAATGTTTTACACTATTATTCTAATTGGACAATTATAAACAATCATATATAAAGCACCAATAATTTGGGCGAGTGGCGGAATTGGTAGACGCGTTGGTCTTAGGAACCAATAGTGCAAACTGTGAAGGTTCGAGTCCTTTCTCGCCTACCATATTTTATGAAAGTAACAGTAGAAAATAAAAAAGGTTTAGAAAAAGATATAAAAGTTTTTATCGATAAAAAAACTATATCTGGATATCTCGAAGAAAAATACGAAGAGATAAAAAAAGATGTTGTTTTAAAAGGATTTAGACCAGGAAAAGTTCCCACAGAAATTTTAAAAAGACAATTTGGAAAAGCAGTCTATGGAGAAGTAATAGATAAAGTATTAAAAGATACTACTACTAAAGCTCTAGAAGATAATAAAATTAAACCAGCTGGTCAGCCTAAAATTGATTTAAAGTCATTTGGTGAAGGAAAGGATCTTGAATATACAATTTCAGTAACAGAATTACCAAATGTTGAAGTTGGATCATTAAAAGATCTTAAAGTAGATGAGTATGTAGTTAAAATTGATCCAAAAGAAACAGATAAAAGAATTGATCAAATAGCAAAAACACAAAAAAACTTTAAAGATGCTGAAGAAAGTTATGCAGCTAAAGTAGGTGATTTAGTTGTTTTTGATTATAAAGCAACAGTTGATGGTAAAGATTTTAAAGGAAATGAGGGAAAAAATACTCAATTGGAACTTGGAAAAGATTTATTTATTAAAGGGTTTGATAAGCAATTAGAAGGTGTCAAAATTAAACAAGATAAAAAAGTAGAAGTTAAACTACCAGAAAACTTTCCAGAAAAAGATGTTGCTAACAAATCTGCAGCATTTGAATGCAAGATAACAGCTGTAAAAAAACCAGAAGAAACAAAAATTGATGATAATTTTGCGAAAAATTTAGGAGCAAAGGATTTAAATAATTTAAAAGAATTAATATCTAAACAAATCAATGATGAATTTAAAAATTCATTAGAAATGATTTCAAAAAAACAAATTTTAGAACAAATTGAGAAACAAAAACTTGATCAGCTGCCAGCTAACCTTATTGAACAAGAGGTAAATATATTAGCTCAAGGTATGAAAGAAGATGAAAAGAAAAAAAATATGAAATACTTTGAGGAACAAGCTAAAAAAAGAATTAAAACTGGTTTAATTTTAAATGCATTTGGAGAAAAAAATAAAATTAAAGTATCTCAAGAAGAGTTAAATGCGGAAATACAAAAACAATTCAGAATGATGCCTGGACAAGAAAAAATGGTTAAAGAGTATTATGAGAAAAATCCAGGAGCGATAGAGAGTTTAAGAGGTTCCGTATATGAAGAAAAGATAATTGCTGAACTTAAAAAAATTGCAAAAGTAAATAAGAAAGAAATTAGCAAAGAAGAAGCAGAAAAAATATTAAAGGAAGAGAATGAAAAAAATCTAAAAGAGCAAGAAAAATTAGCAAAACTATCTCAAGGAACTGATGAAAAAGTAAAAGAGAAAAAAGAAGTTAAGTCGGAAGATAAAAAAGAAAAGAAAACAGCTAAACCAACTAAAGCTCCAAAAAAAGTAGCAAAAAAAACTAAATCAATAAAAAAAGTTAGCAAAAAGTAATCACAAGTTGTATAAGTAAATCGAATCACTTATGACAACAAAAATTCCAGAACATTTAAGCACTTTGATACCAATGGTAGTTGAACAGTCAAGCCGTGGTGAAAGAGCTTATGATATTTATTCAAGATTATTAAAAGAGAGAATTGTTTTTGTCGTTGGACCGATTAATGATGCAGTTGCATCTTTGGTGACTGCTCAATTACTATTTTTAGAGTCTGAAGACCCAAAAAAAGAAATCTCATTATACATAAATAGTCCAGGTGGATTAGTGACAGCAGGATTAGGAATTTATGACACGATGCAATATATTAAACCTGAAGTTAGTACGTTGTGTATTGGTCAAGCTGCAAGCATGGGATCATTTTTATTGGCCGCAGGATCTAAAGGAAAAAGATTATCGCTGCCAAATTCAAGAATAATGGTTCATCAACCATCTGCAGGTTTTCAAGGTCAAGCTACAGATATAGAAATTCATGCAAACGAGGTTATGTCTTTGAAAAAAAGATTAAATGAAATTTATTCTAAACACACAGGTAAGTCGGTTGATCAAATTAAAGAAGCTTTGGAGAGAGACAATTTTATGACTCCAGATAATGCAAAAGATTTTGGTTTGATCGATAAAGTAGTAGAAAAAAGAGACTAAACAACAATATATAGTTTATTCACAACCTATACTTGATTAAGAAGTAATCTTTGTAATAAAGTATTCAAATTGATTCGTTATAAAAAACTATGAGCAACAATAATAAAAATATTCTTTACTGTTCTTTTTGTGGAAAGAGTCAACACGAAGTCAGAAAATTAATTGCTGGCCCAACTGTTTTTATTTGTGATGAGTGTGTTGAATTATGTATGGACATCATCAAAGAAGAGAGCAAAGATACTTTTGTAAAACATCAAGATGGACTACCATCACCAAAAGAAATTTGTGCAGTTCTTGACGATTATGTAATCGGCCAAGATCATGCAAAAAAAGTTTTATCGGTTGCTGTTCACAATCATTACAAAAGATTAAATTACGAAAATAAAACTAGCAAAAACGTAGAACTTTCAAAATCAAACATTTTATTAGTTGGACCAACAGGATGTGGAAAAACATTATTAGCACAAACGTTAGCAAGAATTTTAGATGTGCCATTCACAATGGCAGATGCAACCACATTAACAGAGGCTGGTTATGTTGGTGAAGATGTTGAAAATATAATTTTAAAATTATTACAAGCAGCCGATTATAATGTAGAAAAAGCACAAAGAGGAATTGTATATATTGATGAGGTAGATAAAATTAGCAGAAAATCGGAAAATCCATCAATCACAAGAGATGTTTCGGGTGAAGGAGTTCAACAAGCTTTATTGAAAATAATGGAAGGAACAGTTGCTAGTGTACCTCCTCAAGGTGGAAGAAAACATCCACAACAAGAATTTTTACAAGTAGATACAACTAATATTTTATTTATATGTGGTGGAGCTTTTGCTGGATTAGATAAAATAATTTCACAAAGAGACAAAGGTTCATCTATTGGTTTTGGTGCTGAGGTTAAAAGTTTAGAGGATAAAAAAGTAGGTGAGTGGATGAAAAATCTTGAGCCTGAAGACTTATTAAAATATGGATTGATACCCGAGTTTATTGGAAGACTACCTATAACTGCTACATTAGATGATCTTGATGAAAAATCTTTAGTTAAAATTTTATTAGAGCCAAAAAATTCTTTAATAAAACAATATCAAGAGTTATTTAAATTAGAGGGTGTCAAACTTACTTTTAAAGATCAATCCGTTAAAGACATTGCTAACAAAGCTATATCTAAAAAAACTGGTGCAAGAGGACTTAGATCGATTCTTGAAAACATATTATTAAAAACAATGTTTGATTTACCAAGTCAAGATAACATTGAGGAAGTTATAATTGATTCTGGTGCGGCGAAAGGTGTATCAGCGCCTGTTATTGTTCACTCAAAGAACAAAACTAAAACTGATAAGACTTCAGCAGCATAATTTCACGTTAATAAACCATAATTTCCTATTGCATTATAAAATATAATATCCATATTTCTCTGATGGATATAAAAGTAACATTACCGTTATTGCCATTAAGAGACATAGTTGTTTTCCCAAGTATGGTTATTCCTTTATTTGTTGGAAGAGATAAGTCCATTACTGCATTAAATGAAGTAATGAAGGGTGATAAAAAAATTGTTTTAATCACACAAAAAAACTCAGAGGTTGATGACCCAAAGAAAAATGATGTTTTCACTTATGGATGTGAAAGTAATATTTTGCAATTACTAAAACTTCCTGATGGAACAGTTAAAGTATTAGTTGAAGGAACCAAGAGAGTTAAAATTGTTGATTTTAAAGATGATGAAAAATTTATAAAATGTTCATTTGAGTACCAAAAAGATATTATTTCAAAAGAAGATGATCTGCTCCCACTAAGTTTAACTGCTATAAAAAGATTAGAAAAACTTACTACAGTTAATAAAAAAATATCTTCGGAGACAATCAACAATATTAAACAATTAAAAGATCCTTCAAAAATTGCAGATAATATTATTTCACATATCAATGCTAGCATTTCAGAGAAACAGCAAATTTTTGAAACTTTAGATGTCAAGAAGAGGTTAAATAGCGTTATTAAAATAATGGAGAATGAGGCAAGTATCATAGGTGTGGAGAAGAGAATTAGAGGAAGAGTTAAAACTCAAATGGAGAAAACTCAAAGAGAGTATTATTTAAATGAACAGTTAAAAGCTATTCAAAAAGAATTAGGTGAAATCGAAGATGGTAAGGATGAAACCACAAGTTTAAAAAAATCAATTTTGAAGGCAAAGATGCCAAAAGAAGTTGAGAAGAAATGTATGTCTGAATTAAAAAAATTGAAAAACATGAGTCCAATGTCTGCTGAGGCAACTGTTGTAAGAAACTACCTAGATTGGATGATTGATTTACCATGGTTTAAAAAAGATAAAGTGGACATAGATTTAAACAAAGCTTTAAAAATTTTAGAAGAAGATCACTTTGGACTAGAAAAAGTTAAGGAGAGAATTATTGAATTTTTAGCAGTTCAAAAAAGAATGGATAAAATAAAAGGACCAATACTTTGTTTGGTAGGTCCTCCAGGGGTAGGTAAAACTTCATTAGGTAAATCAATAGCTAAGGCAACCAATAGACAATTTGTAAGAATGTCTTTAGGTGGAGTAAGAGATGAAGCAGAAGTAAGAGGTCACAGAAGAACTTATATTGGCTCTCTTCCTGGAAAAATTATTCAGATGATGAAAAAGGCAGGTACTAAAAATCCTTTGTTTTTGTTAGATGAGATTGATAAAGTTGGAAACGATTATAGAGGTGATCCATCATCAGCTCTATTAGAGGCATTGGATCCTGAGCAGAATACAACATTTAATGATCATTACCTTGAAGTTGATTATGATTTATCAGATGTAATGTTTGTAACAACAGCAAACACTCTAAATATTCTTCCACCTCTTTTAGATAGAATGGAAGTCATAAGAATTCCTGGATATACAGAGGATGAGAAGATTAATATTGCCAACAAATATTTACTTCCTAAACAAATTAAAGATAATGGTGTCAAAGAAGGTGAAATGAAGTTAGCTGACCACACAATTAAAGAAATTATAAGAAGTTATACAAGAGAAAGTGGTGTTAGAAATTTAGAAAGAGAAATATCTAAAGTAACAAGAAAAGTTGTAAAAAAAGTAGTTAATAACGAGGAAAAAAGCGTTGAGGTTAATGAAAAAAATATACCTGATTTTCTTGGAATTAAGAAATTTAAATTTGGTGAACTGGAAGCAAAGGATAAAGTTGGAATTGTCATAGGTTTAGCTTGGACAGAGTTTGGTGGAGAAATATTAAAAGTTGAAACAGTTAATATGCCAGGTAAAGGCAGAATGCAAATAACTGGTAAGCTAGGTGATGTCATGCAAGAGTCTGTAAAAGCTGCAAAATCTTATGTTAGATCAAAATGTCTAGAATTTGGTGTAACACCACCACTATTTGAAAAAAAAGATTTTCATATACATGTTCCAGAAGGTGCAACACCAAAAGATGGTCCTTCTGCAGGTATAGCTATGGTTACATCAATAGTATCATCAATTACCAAAGTTCCAGTTAAGAGAGAAATTGCTATGACGGGGGAGGTAACAATTACAGGTCAAGTTTTACCTATTGGTGGACTTAAAGAAAAACTATTAGCAGCTCATAGAGCTGGTGTTAAAAAAGTTTTGATACCTAAAGAGAATGAAAAAGATTTAGTTGATGTACCAAAAAAAGTGAAAGATGATATTGAAATAGTTCCAGTAGAAACTGCTGACGAAGTAATTAAAATAGCTTTAATTAAAGAATTGAAGCCTACTGAATGGACTGAAGTAGATAAATTAACTGAAACTAAAAAAGACGATAAATCTCAAGCTAGTATTCAGTAATAAACAATTTACATTATAATAACCTTGATGTAATAGTACCATGTTTTGGGCGGTTAGCTCAGTTGGTAGAGCATCTCGTTTACACCGAGGGGGTCAAAGGTTCGAGTCCTTTACTGCCCACCAAAACACGGGGGTGTAGCTCAGTTGGTTAGAGCGATCGCCTGTCACGCGATAGGTCGAGGGTTCGAGTCCCTTCACTCCCGCCATCAAATAAATGAATAAAATAAAGCCTTAAAATGTGACCTATCTGCTCTTTTAGTTGATCTAAAAGGTGCTATATAGACTCAACATGCTTGCGGAATTTTTAAAAGATTATTTGCCAATAATTGTATTTTTACTAGTTGCACTTGTATTAAGTATTGCATTTGTGGCGGTCAATTATTTAGCATCACCAAAAAATCCTGATCCAGAAAAATTATCAGCATATGAATGTGGATTCGAACCATTTAATGACTCTAGAATGGAATTTGATGTTAGATTTTATCTTGTTGCAATATTATTTATTATTTTCGATTTAGAAATCGCTTTTCTATTTCCCTGGGCAATATCTCTAGGCAAAATCGGAATATTCGGATTTACATCAATGATGATCTTCTTATTTATTCTTACTATTGGTTTTATTTATGAATGGAAAAAAGGAGCATTAGATTGGGAATAAAATGAATTTAGAAGAAAGAAAAAAAAATATTCCAGAAGAATTTAAACAATTAGCACAAGATTTTAGTGATAATGGTTTTATAACAACATCATTAGATAACCTAGTTAACTGGGCTAGAACCGGATCATTACATTGGATGACTTTTGGTCTTGCATGTTGTGCAGTTGAAATGATGCAAACTTCCATGCCAAGATATGATTTAGAGAGATTTGGTGCTGCTCCTAGAGCTTCACCTAGACAATCAGATGTTATGATTGTTGCTGGAACCCTAACAAATAAAATGGCTCCAGCACTAAGAAAAGTTTATGATCAGATGCCAGAACCAAGATATGTAATTTCGATGGGAAGTTGTGCAAATGGTGGAGGTTATTATCATTACTCTTACTCTGTAGTAAGAGGATGCGATCGTATTGTACCAGTTGATGTATATGTTCCGGGGTGTCCTCCTTCCGCTGAAGCACTTTTGTATGGGATAATGCAACTTCAAAAGAAAATCAGAAACAAAGGTTCTCTGGAAAGATAAAAAATGCAAAACATCCAGGATTTAGAAAAAATTTTGAATTCAGAATTAAATACTAAAATAAAAAGTTCCTTTATTAAACATAATCAAATTTACTTAAAAATTGATGAATCGGACTTAACAGAAGTTATTTTATTCTTAAAAACAAATTCAAAAACTAAATTTAGACAATTGATAGATATCACAGCTGTAGATTTTCCTGAAAATGAAATTAGATTCAAATTAGTTTATCTATTATTAAGTCATGAATTTAATCAAAGAATTATCATAGAGATGGATGTAAAAGAAAAAGAAATTGTTGGTTCAATAACATCTATATTTCCTGCTGCAAATTGGATGGAAAGGGAAGTATTTGACATGTATGGAATTGATTTTAAAGATCATCCAGACCTGAGAAGAATACTTACAGATTATGGCTTTGAAGGACATCCATTAAGAAAAGATTTTCCTTTAACAGGTCATAATGAAGTTAGATACAGTCATGAAACTAAAAAAGTTATTTATGAACCAGTAAAATTAGAACAAAATTATAGAAACTTCGATTATGAAAGTCCTTGGGAAGGAACCAAGTATATAAAGGAACAAACTAAAGAATAATGGCAAAAGAAACTAAAACTTTGAATCTAAATTTTGGACCTCAACATCCAGCTGCCCATGGAGTTTTGAGATTAATATTGCAGTTAGATGGCGAAATTGTTGAAAAAGCAGATCCACACATCGGTTTATTGCATAGGGGCACAGAAAAATTAATTGAAAATAAAACTTATACCCAAGCTGTTCCGTATTTTGATCGACTTGATTATGTTGCACCAATGAACCAAGAACACGCTTTTGCTTTAGCAATTGAAAAAATATTAAAAATAGAAGTTCCAATAAGAGCTCAATACATAAGAGTAATGTTTTGTGAAATTGGGAGAATACTTAGTCATATTTTAAATGTGACAACACAAGCAATGGATGTTGGTGCATTAACACCAACTTTATGGGGATTTGAAGAAAGAGAAATATTAATGGGTTTTTATGAAAAAGTTTCTGGTTCTAGATTACATGCTAATTATTTTAGAGCTGGAGGAGTGCATCAAGATCTAACAAAAGGATTAGATAAAGAGATAGGAAAATTCTGTGAAAGATTTCCAAAGATAATAAATGATTTAGAATTACTTTTAACAGATAACCGAATATTTAAGCAAAGGAATGTTGATATAGGAGTAGTATCAAAACAAGATGCTCTCGATTATTCTTTTTCTGGTGTTATGCTGAGAGGATCTGGCGTTCCGTGGGATTTAAGAAAATCCCAGCCTTACGATTGTTATGAACAATTTGAATTTAAAATTCCAGTAGGAAAAAATGGTGATTGTTATGACAGATATCTATGCAGAATTGAAGAAATGAAAGAAAGTGTAAATATAATAAATCAATGCCTGGCAAATTTACCTGTTGGACCAATTAAAACTGATGATGGAAAAATCAGTCCACCACCAAAAAAAGAAATTAAACAATCTATGGAAGCATTGATCCATCACTTTAAGTTATATACTGAAGGTTATAGAGTCGATAAAGATGAAATATATACAGCTGTAGAGGCTCCTAAAGGAGAATTTGGTGTTTACTTAATTTCTGACGGTTCAAGCAAACCTTACAAATGTAAAATTAGGGCTCCAGGATTTTCTCATTTGCAAGCTATGGATTACTTAATTAAAGGTCATATGTTAGCTGATGTTCCTGCAGTTTTAGGTTCAATGGATATTGTTTTTGGAGAGGTAGATAGATAATGGCTGTTAAAAAAATATCAAAAGTACAACCAGAAAAATTTGAGTTTAATAAAAAAAATAAAGAAACCGCTGATAGTATTATTAAAAATTATCCTTCTGGAAAACAACAAAGTGCAGTTATGGCTTTATTGTACTTAGCACAAAAACAAAATGATAATTGGATACCTTTAAGTGCAATGAAATACATAGCAAATTATTTAGATATGCCATACATAAAAGTATATGAAGTAGCTACATTTTATAGCATGTATAATTTAACTCCAGTTGGTAAATATTTCTTTCAAGTTTGTACTACAACCCCTTGTATGTTAAGGGGTGCGTATAATTTAGTAGATGTTTGTAAAAGAAAAATTTCTATTGAAGAAAATCGCCTGTCAGAGGATGGAAAAACTTCTTGGTTAGAAGTAGAATGTTTAGGTGCTTGCGTGAATGCTCCAATGCTTCAATTAAATGAGGACTATTATGAGGATTTAGATCCAACAAAACTAGAGCAAATAATTGATAAAATAAGTAATGATGAAGTTCCCCAACCAGGATCTTATAGAGGCAGATTAAGTTCTGAACCAGAAAATACTAGAAAAACATTAATAGGTAATAAAAATGCTTGAAGATAAAGATAGGATTTTTCAAAATTTATACAATGATTTTGGTGCTGATTTAATATCAGCAAAAAAGCGAGGAGATTGGAAGGATACAAAAGAAATTTGTGGCAAAGGAAGAGAATGGATAATTAATGAAATTAAAACCTCAGAACTTAGAGGAAGAGGTGGTGCTGGATTTCCTACAGGATTGAAATGGTCCTTTGCTCCAAAAGAAGTTGGATCAAGACCACATTATTTAGTAATTAACGCCGATGAGTCTGAACCAGGCACATGTAAAGATAGAGATATTCTAAGATTTGAACCACATAAATTAATAGAAGGCTGTTTAATTGCATCTTACGCAGTTAATGCTCACAAGTGTTATATTTATATAAGAGGGGAATATTTTAATGAAGGACAAAAACTTCAAACAGCTATCGATGAAGCTTACAAAGATGGTCTCTTAGGAAAAAACTCTGCAGGCACTGATTGGGAATTAGATATTTATATTCATTATGGTGCTGGGGCTTATATCTGTGGCGAGGAAACTGCTTTGCTTGAGAGTATTGAAGGAAAGAAAGGTCAACCAAGATTAAAACCTCCATTTCCAGCTTTAATAGGCCTTTATGGTTGCCCGACAATAATAAACAATGTTGAAACAATTTCAGTGGTGCCAACTATACTAAGAAGAGGTGGAAATTGGTTTGCATCTCTTGGTAGACCAAAAAACACTGGTTCTAAAATATATTGTATTTCAGGAAATGTAAATAATCCATGCAATGTCGAAGAAGAAATGGGAATTACATTAAAAGAATTAATTGAAAAACATGCAGGTGGAGTAATAGGTGGATGGGATAATTTAAAAGCAGTTATACCTGGCGGTTCATCAATGCCATTACTACCAAAAGAGACATGTGAAACAATTAAAATGGACTTTGATGCATGTGTTGAGAATAAGACTGGTCTAGGAACAGCTGGTATTGTGGTTATAAACAAAGATCAAGACATCATTAAGTGTATGGCTAGAATAGCAAGATTTTATAAACACGAGAGTTGTGGTCAATGCACACCTTGTAGAGAAGGTTCTGGTTGGATGTGGAGAATGTTAGAAAGAATGGCAAAAGGTGAAGCCACAAGAGATGAGGTAGATATGTTATTAGATGTAACAAAACAAATTGAAGGCCATACTATTTGTGCTTTTGGAGAAGGATCTTCGTGGCCTGTTCAGGGATTAATCAGAAATTTTAAAGACGAAATAATTGAAAGAAATAAGTTTGATCCAATTGTCAAAAAGCAAAAAGATATACCTTATTTAGTTGATCAACATTTATTAGAAAAATAAAATGCTTAAACTTAAAGTAAATGATATTGATGTTGAGGTAGAAGAAGGAACTACAGTATTGCAAGCTTGTGAACAGGCTGGAGCAGAAATACCAAGGTTCTGTTATCACGAGAAATTATCGATAGCTGGAAATTGTAGAATGTGTTTAGTTGAAATGGAAAAATCTCCTAAACCAATAGCATCTTGCGCGATGCCTGCTGCAGAGGGCATGGTACTTAAAACTAATACTGAAAAAGTGAAAAAAGCTAGAAAAGGTGTAATGGAATTTTTACTAGCAAACCATCCACTTGATTGTCCAGTATGTGATCAAGGCGGAGAATGTGATTTACAAGATCAATCCATGTATTACGGAATTGATAAATCAAGATTTAAAGAAAATAAAAGATATGTGCCTGAAAAATATATGGGTCCTCTAATAAAAACTCAAATGACAAGATGCATTCACTGCACAAGATGTATTAGATTTGCAACAGAAGTTGCTGGCGTACCAGAACTTGGAGCAATTGGTAGAGGTGAGAATATGCAAATCACCACTTATTTAGAAAAAGCTATGGAATCTGAACTCTCAGCTAATGTTATTGATTTATGTCCTGTCGGAGCACTTACATCAAAACCTTATGTCTTCGAAGCTAGACCATGGGAACTAAAAAAAACTGAGACAATTGATGTGATGGATGCCGTTGGATCAAATATAAGAGTGGATACATACGGATGGGAGGTTAAAAGAGTTCTTCCAAGAATTAACGAGGAAATAAATGAAGAATGGATATCTGATAAAACAAGATATGCTTGTGATGGTCTAAAAAATCAAAGATTAGACACACCCTATGTTAAGATTAATAATAAATTAAAGCCATCAAGTTGGGACGAAGCTTTTAAAGCTGTATCTGAAAGAATTTCAAAAACAAAGTCTGAGAAAATTGCTGGATTTATAGGTGATATGACAAATATGGAAACTACATATGCAGCAAAAGATTTTTTTGAAAAAACGATCAAGTCTGAAAATTTGGAATCTAGATACGAAAAATTATATATTAATACAAATGTAAGAAGTAATTATCTATTTAACAGTTCCATTGAAGGAATAGAAAAAAGTGATTTAATTATTCTAATAGGCACAAATCCAAGATTTGAAGCGACAATATTAAACTCACGAATTAGAAAAAATTATTTAAAAAATAAGACCGAAATTATATCTTTAGGTGATGTTGGTGATTTAACTTATCCTTACCAAGTTATAGCGAATAATACCGATATTATAAAAGATATTATTGATAATAAGCATGAAATTTCAGAAAAAATTAAAAAATCCAAATATCCGAGTATAATTTTTGGACAATCAGTTCTTAAACTTAAGTCGGCAGCTTATATTTTTGAAGAATTAAAAAATTATTTATTAAAAAATAATAAAATTTCTGATGATTGGAATACGTTAAATATATTATCAAAAAATTCATCTACAGTCGGCTCATATGACTTAAATGTATTGTCGAAAAATTCTAGCTTTGAAATATTGGATAAATTAGAAAATAATAGTTTTGAAGTTTTAATTTTATTTGGACAAGATAATTTAAAATTTAAGAAAAAAAACGAATTTATAATATATATAGGCAGTCACGGTGATAAAGGTGCAAGTATTGCCGATGTAATTTTGCCTGGTGCTGCTTACACAGAACAAGATGGTTATTTTACAAATTTAGAAGGAAAATTGCAAAAAGCCTACAAGGCTTCATATCCTCCAGGTGAAGCGAAAGAGGATTGGCAAATAATAAATGAATTGTCTTCATTCATTAAGAGAAAAAATTTATATAAAGATAAAAATCAACTTATCGATTCATTAATAAATTATTTAAATCTTAATAATAAAAATGATGCTGATTTTGAGGTGCCTGAATATAATTTTAAATCAGAAAAAATTATTACTGAAGAGATCGATTATTATCACTCAAATGTAATAGCGAGAGCATCAAAAACAATGTCAGAGTGTAAAAATATTAGAATGAGTTTACCAAAAACTGGAACCGATAATTAATGGCTGAACTATTTATATTTTTTGAACAAATTTATAGAATTCTGTTTCTATTGATCCCAGTTTTAGTATCTGTTGCAATGATTGTTTGGTTAGATAGAAGAGTATGGGCATTTGTTCAAAAAAGAAGAGGTCCTAACGTTGTTGGTCCATTTGGATTATTTCAAACATTAGCTGACGCATTAAAATATATTTTTAAAGAAATAATCATTCCAGCAAGCTCAAATAAAGTTATATTTATCTTAGCCCCAATAGTTACAATGACTTTGGCTTTAATTGCTTGGGCGGTAATTCCTTTTAGTGAAACATTTGTACTAGCAGATATCAATGTCGGTATTTTATATCTTTTTGCAGTTTCATCTTTAGGTGTTTATGGAATAATTATGGGTGGATGGGCATCTAATTCAAAATATCCTTTTCTAGGAGCAATTAGATCAGCTGCTCAAATGGTTTCTTATGAAGTATCAATAGGTGTAATAATTATAAATGTATTACTTTGTGTAGGTTCATTAAATCTAAGTGACATCGTTTTAGCTCAAAAAGATTTGTGGTTTGTAATACCTCTATTCCCAATGTTTATAATATTTTTTATTTCAGCCTTAGCAGAAACGAACAGACCACCTTTTGATTTGCCCGAAGCTGAAGCAGAGTTAGTTGCAGGTTACCAGACAGAATACTCTGGAATGATGTATGCAATGTTTTGGTTAGGGGAGTATGCTAACATTTTACTTATGTGTGCAATGGGATCCATTTTATTTCTTGGTGGCTGGTTATCTCCTATAGATTTATTTCCATTTAACATTATTCCAGCTCCAATATGGTTAATCTTAAAAATACTCTTTTTATTTATCTTATTTGCTCTTATAAAAGCAATAGTACCTAGATACAGGTATGATCAATTAATGAAACTTGGATGGAAAATTTTTCTACCATTTTCATTAATTTATGTAGTATTAACTGCAAGTTTTTTAATGTATTTTGATTTATTACCGGGGAATTAAAATGAGCTTAATAAGATTTTTCAAAACAATTTTTATGATTGATTTTTTAACAGGATTAATCATGGCAATAAAAGAAATATTTAAACCAAAAAAAACAATTAATTATCCATTTGAAAAAGGTTCAATTAGTCCGAGAGCAAGGGGAGAACATGCGCTAAGAAGATATCCAAATGGTGAGGAGAGATGTATTGCTTGTAAACTATGTGAAGCTGTTTGTCCTGCTCAGGCTATAACAATAGAGTCTAGCGAGAGAGAAGATGGAAGTAGAAAAACTACTCGTTATGATATTGATATGTTAAAATGTATTTATTGTGGTTTGTGCGAACAATCTTGTCCAGTGGACGCGATTGTGCAAGGTCCAAATTTTGAATTTGCTACAGAAACAAGAGAAGAACTTTACTATAACAAAGAAAAGTTGTTAGAGAATGGAGATAGATGGGAGAATATTTTAGCAGCAAATATTAATGCTGATAGCTCTCACAGATAATCAATGATTGCTCACGCAATAGTCTTTTATATATTTTCACTGATTGCAATTGTCTCTGCAATTATGGTAACTGTTTCGAAAAACACAGTTAACTCAGTTTTTTTTTTAATATTGGACTTTATTAGTATTTCTTGCCTATTCATCATGATTGGTGCCGAATTTTTAGGAATGATAATGCTTATTGTGTACGTTGGAGCAGTGGCAGTATTATTTTTATTTGTGGTTATGATGTTAAATGTTGCTCAACAAAAAAATGAATGGTTTAATTCTAGTGGAAGAAGTTCCCATATTCCAGTTGGTCTATTAGTAAGTATAATTATATTTTTTGAATTAATTATTGTTATAGGTGGATGGAAATATAAACCAGATTTGTTAGATTCAATTGCGATTGAAATAAATACTGACTTAACAAATACTCAATCTTTAGGAAGCGTTATATATACTGATTATATTCATTTGTTTCAATTATCTGGAATGGTTTTATTAGTAGCCATGATAGGAGCAATTGTATTGACCTTCAGACAAAGATCTGGAGTAAAAAGACAAAGTTATTTCAAACAAATATCTAGAGATAGAAAAGATGGTATTGAATTAGTTGATGTTGAAAATAATAAAGGAGTTAAAATAGATGCTTAGTATTGGTCTTGGACATTACTTAACTCTCGCTGCTATTATATTCACAATTGGTATTGTGGGTATTTTTTTAAATAGAAAAAATATTATTGTTATATTGATGAGTATCGAATTAATACTTTTAGCTGTAAATATAAATTTAGTATCTTTTTCTATTTTTATTAACGATCTGAGTGGCCAGGTTTTCACATTATTCATATTAACAGTGGCTGCAGCTGAGGCCGCAATAGGACTTGCAATTATAGTACTTTATTACAGAAACTCTGGAACAATAAGAGTTGAAGAAATCGACAGATTGAAAGGGTAAATGGAATATTTCATATTATTTTTACCTTTAATAGGTTCAATCATATCTGGTTTTTTTGGTAAAACTATTGGTGATAAATTATCTCAATTAATCACGTGTATTTTGGTTTTTATTTCGGCATTATTATCTTTATTCATATTTTTTAAAGTTGTTTCATCAGGATATGAGCATAATGCAATTATTGCAACTTGGATTAATTCAGGATCTTTAAATGTAAATTGGTCAATTAAAGTTGACGCCCTGTCTGCAGTAATGTTAGTTGTAGTTACTCTAGTTTCATCCTTAGTTCATATCTATTCTGTTGGTTACATGTCTCACGACCCACATAAACCAAGATTTATGTCCTATTTATCATTATTTACATTCGCTATGTTAACCTTGGTAACATCAGATAATTTTTTGCAATTATTCTTTGGATGGGAAGGTGTTGGTCTTTGCTCGTACTTTTTAATAGGTTTTTGGTATAAAAAAGAGGCTGCTAACGCTGCTGCTATTAAGGCTTTTATAGTTAACAGAGTTGGGGACTTTGGTTTTGCATTAGGTATTTTTTTAATATTTTATATTTTTGGCACAGTAAACTACGACGAAGTTTTTCTTAAAATACCTGAAATTATAGATCAAAAAATAAATTTCCTATCGTTTGAATTTAATACAATAGATTTAATTTGTTTATTACTTTTTATTGGAGCAATGGGAAAGTCTGCACAATTTTTGCTTCATACGTGGTTACCAGACGCTATGGAAGGGCCAACACCAGTATCCGCATTAATTCATGCAGCCACAATGGTTACAGCAGGAGTTTTTTTAGTGGTTAGATGTTCTCCAATTTATGAGTATTCAGAATTAGCTTTGTCTGTAATCACCTTGGTTGGAATGACCACAGCTTTTTTTGCAGCTACAGTTGCATTAGTGCAAAAAGATATAAAAAAAATTATCGCTTATTCAACATGTAGTCAATTGGGATACATGTTTTTTGCAGCAGGTGTTGGGGCATATAATGTTGCAATGTTTCATTTATTTACACATGCTTTTTTTAAAGCCCTACTTTTTTTAGGCTCTGGATCAGTAATTCATTCATTTAAAGATGAACAAGACGTTACTAAGATGGGAGGAGTATTTAGAAAATTACCTTACACTTATGCATTAATGGTTGTTGGTACCTTGGCCTTAACAGGATTTCCTTTCTTATCTGGTTTTTATTCTAAAGATGCAATAATTGAATTTGCTTATATAAGTGACACAAAATTAGGAATTTATGCAGCTGGTATAGGTGTATTAACTGCTGTAATGACTTCAATATATTCATGGAGATTAATATTTAAAACTTTTCATGGAGATTATAAAAATAAAGATCTTAGCATAGATACAATGCACGAGTCTCCATTAAGTATGATGTTACCTTTGTTGTTATTAGCGGTCGGTGCTGTTTTTTCAGGCTTTCTATTTAAAGAATTGTTTATAGGTCATGATACAATGTACAACTTTTGGGGAGAGTCTATAAAATTTCTAGAACCATTAGGAAAAGAACATCCCCCAACTTGGTTTTTGTTTTTAACCCCTACATTGGTAGTACTAACAATTCCATTATCATATTATCTATTTGTTAAAAATACTAAAATTGTAGATGAAATAGTTTCTATAAACATGCCAGTTTACATTTTTCTCCAAAAAAAATGGTATTTTGACGAATTATATGATCAAATTTTTATTAAACCCTCAAAAAGTTTTGGAATATTTCTTTGGAAAAAAATTGATGGATTAATAATCGATAAATTTGGACCAGATGGAATTTCAAACTTGATAAAACTTTTTTCTTTTAAAGCAGTAAAGTTTCAATCAGGATATATTTATCAGTATGCCTTTATAATGCTTCTAGGTTTTTCAATTCTATTAACTTTATTAATAGTAAAATAATATGAATTTTCCAATTCTATCATCATTAATTTTACTTCCAACAATAGGAGCTTTATTTATTTTTTTCGTTAGATCGTCTAATTCTAAATATCAAAGTAGCAAATATGTTGCCCTTTTTATAACTATAGCTAATTTTTTCTTGTCTTTATATCTATGGATTGTTTTTGATAAATCTATAATTGAATTTCAGTTTGTTGAAGAAAGAGAATGGATTTCAGGATTTGTTAATTATAAAGTAGGAGTTGACGGGATATCAATTTTATTTATTTTACTTACTACATTCATTACTCCAATTTGTGTAATAACTGTAAATGCAACTATCAAAAATAGATTAAAAGATTTTTTAATAGCAATCTTGATACTTGAAACATTTATGATTGGTGTATTTTGCTCGTTGGACCTAGTTGTATTTTATTTATTTTTTGAAGCTGGTCTTATACCGATGTTTTTAATTATTGGTATATGGGGCGGAGAAAGAAGAGTTTACTCAGCATTTAAATTCTTTTTATATACTTTGCTAGGTTCGGTCCTAATGTTAGTTGCTATCATATCAATATATTGGATAACTGGTACAACAGATGTCATTAAGTTATACGAATTGGGTATCGACTCTAAGTACCAAAATTTATTGTGGTTAGCATTTTTTAGTTCCTTTGCTGTTAAAACACCAATGTGGCCAGTGCATACTTGGTTACCAGATGCTCATGTAGAGGCACCAACTGCTGGTTCAGTTTTACTAGCTGCAATACTTTTAAAAATGGCTGGATATGGATTTATAAGGTTTTCTCTAGGTTTGTTTCCAGATGCTTCATTATATTTTGTTCCTTTAGTTTACACACTTAGTTTGATAGCGATTATTTATACATCACTAGTAGCCTTAATGCAGGAAGATATGAAGAAACTAATAGCTTATTCGTCCGTAGCTCATATGGGATTTGTAACACTAGGTATTTTTACAATGACACAGCAAGGAATAGAAGGAAGTATTTTCCAAATGATAAGTCATGGTTTGGTATCTGCAGCACTATTTTTATGTGTTGGAGTTGTCTACGATAGACTTCATACAAGACTTATAAATAGATATGGAGGCTTAGTTTCTATAATGCCAAAGTACGCAATAGTTTTTATGGTTTTTACTTTAGGAGCTCTTGGATTACCTGGAACAAGTGGTTTTATTGGTGAATTTTTAGTTTTAATGGGTGCATTTAAAAAGAATATACTTGTAGCAACGATTGCAAGTCTAGGAGTGATCTTGGGGGCAGCATATATGCTTTGGTTATATAAGAGAATTATCTTTGGAAAATTAATTAATGAAGATGTAAAAAAAATGGTTGATTTAAAAAGATTTGAAATTGTTACATTATGGCTTTTAGTATTACCGATTATATTTTTTGGTTTTTATCCAGAACCTTTGATTAACTCTATAGAGGTATCAGTTGCAAACATGATAGATATGAATGATTTAAACAAGATTAATAAATTAGCATTAGGCGATTAATGGAAAATCTACAACTTATAATTCCAGAGTTATTTATATCAATAATGATCATGTTTTTATTAATATTTGGGGTATTTAAGAAAAATAGTTCTCAACTAGTTTATAATTTAACAACAGTAAGTTTAGTTGCTGCTTTAGCTTTAATAATTAACTTAGACACACAAATTCAATCATCATTATTCAATAATAGTTACAATATAGATAGTTTAGCTAGATTTATGAAAATTTTATTAATTTTATCTGGAATTTTTGTAATGCTGTCATCATCAAAATACGTTCAGATTAGTAAAATTAGCAAAATTGAATATCCAATTCTTATTTTATGCTCAATCTTAGGCATGATGGTGATGATTAGTTCAAATGATCTTATTGTTTTTTACATGGGATTAGAATTGCAATCATTAGCATTATATGTGTTAGCATCATTTAATAGAGATAATTTACTCTCAACAGAGTCTGGATTAAAATATTTTGTCTTAAGTGCTCTTTCATCTGGACTTTTATTATATGGGTGTTCACTTATTTATGGTTTTTCAGAAACGACTAATTTTAATCAAATTATGGTTAATACAAAAGAAATAGAATACGGATTAACTTTTGGAATAGTATTTATTTTAGTTGGATTAGCTTTTAAAATTTCTGCTGTTCCTTTCCATATGTGGGCACCTGATGTTTATCAAGGTTCACCAACATCTGTAACAGTCTTTTTCGCATTACTTCCAAAAATTGCTGCATTAACCGTATTTATTAGATTTCTATACATTCCTTTTTATGAATTAGGTGATCAGTGGCAAATGATAATTATATTTTTGTCTATTGCATCAATGGTATTTGGAGCAGTAGCAGCAATTGGTCAAAAAAATCTAAAAAGACTAATAGCCTACAGCTCAATTAGTCATATGGGATACGCTCTTGCAGGTTTATCTACAGGTACAACGCAAGGTGTGCAGAGCTCTATTACATATATAACAATTTATCTTGTCATGAATTTAGCGTTTTTTAGTTGTTTGTTTATGCTTAAGCGAAACGATGAATATTATGAGAACATAGATGATTTATCGGGTCTTTCAAAAAATCATCCGTTATTGTCATTATCATTGCTTGTTGTGCTATTCTCTTTAGCGGGAATACCTCCACTAGCTGGTTTTTTTGCAAAATTCTATATTTTTGTGTCTGTAATAAATGAAAAAATGTATTTTTTAGCAATAGTTGGACTGCTAGCAACAGTAATCGCTGCTTTTTATTATCTAAGAATAATCAAAATTATATATTTCGATCCAGAAAAAGAAAAATTTGAAACGAAACATAATTTAGGTTTAAAATTTACACTAGTAGCATCAACTTTTTTCATTCTTGCTTACTTTATATATCCAAGTGGAATAGTAGATATGATCTCACAAATAAACATTAATTAATGAAACTCAAAATTTATTCTTACAAGGGTGTCAAAAGCACTAATGATACAGCAATAAGATTAATCAAACAAAACATAAAACAAGGTATAGTTACTAGCGATATCCAGACTAATGGAAAAGGTCAAAGGGGAAAAAAATGGGTTTCTAAAAAAGGAAATCTTTTTATTTCAATATTTTTTCCTATTAGCGAAAGTCTAAATTTAAAAAAAATTACATTTTCAAATCTTAAAATAATAAAAAATATTTTAAAAAATATTATTCCATATAAAATCAATATTAAACTACCAAATGATTTAAAAATAATGAATAAAAAGGTATGCGGAATTCTTCAAGAAATAATTTATTATAATGAAATTAAATTTCTAATTATTGGAGTAGGTATTAATATAAAAAGTAGTCCAACAATAAAAGAATATGAAACTACCTATATAAATAAATTTAATAATAAAATTAATAAATCTAAAATTATAAATTTTATAAAAAATAACTTCGAAGAAAAATATTCTTATTATGAGTAATTTTTACATTATTGGAGATATTGGAAACACAGATATAAAAATCTGTGTTTACAAAAATAAAAACATTGTCAAAAAAATCAGACTATCTACAAATAAAGTCAATTTAAAATATTTAAGAAAAAATTTAAATGTTTTGAGAAAATATGATAAAAAATTAAAACAAATTTTATTCTGCTCAGTTGTTCCTAACTGTTACAAGAAAATTAAAAATTATTTTAAATTATATTTTAATACTAATTGTAATGAGTTAAAAAATCTTAATTTAGGCAAATTATTAAGTATAAAAGTTAATAGAAAACAAATAGGCTCCGATAGGTTAGCTAATGCAATATCAGTAATTGACAATAAAAATAATTATATTGTAGTAGATTTTGGAACAGCAACTAATTTTGATGTAATCTCAGCAAATAGTTATAACGGAGGGGTAATTGCTCCTGGAATAAATCTATCATTAGAAAATTTATCAAAAAAAGCATTTCTAATACCTAATGTAAAATTTAAAAAATCAAATAATGTTGTAGGTAAAAATACTATAAGTGCAATTAATTCAGGATTTTTCTTCGGTTATTCTGGTCTGATTGACAATATAATTCATTCCATTATTAAACAAACCAAAAAAAAATATAAAATAATATTTACTGGTGGACTAGCAAAAATGTTTAAAAATTCTTTAAAACTAAGAGTAAAAATAAAGTCTAATTTAACTACTGATGGAGTTTTAAAGGCTGCTATGTATTTAAATAAATGAAAGAAGAATTAATTTTTTGCCCTTTAGGGGGATCTGGAGAAATTGGGATGAATATGAATTTATTCGCCTATGGAAATCCAGATAATAGAAAATGGATAATTGTAGATATAGGGGTTACTTTTGCAGATGATGCAATTCCTGGAGTTGATTTAATATATCCTGACCCTGGATTTATTGTTGATAAAAAAGATGACTTATTAGGTATTGTTCTAACTCATGCACATGAAGATCATATTGGTGCAATTGCTCATATATGGCCAAAACTAAAATGTAAAATATTTGCTACTCCATTTACATCAGTGTTAATTTCAGAAAAATTTAAGGAAAAAAAAATTGATGTAACAGGATATCTAGAAGTTGTTCAATTAAATAGCATTGTAGATCTAAGTCCTTTTAAAATAGAATTTGTTACATTAACACATTCTATACTAGAACCTAATGGACTAAAAATTGAAACACCTGTTGGAAATATATTACACACTGGTGACTGGAAGTGTGATCCAGATCCATTAACTGGAGATAATATGAATTCAAAAAGATTAAAGGAAATTGGTGAAGAAGGTGTTTTGACAATGATATGTGACTCAACAAACGTTTTTAGTGCAGGAAGAGCAGGATCTGAGCTCGATGTAAGAAAAAATATGCTAAAGATAATGGAAAGATTAAAGAAAAGGATAATTATTACTTCTTTCGCTTCAAATGTAGCTAGAATGGAGTCTGCCTTTTATTGTGCTGAAAAAACAGGTAGGCAAATTGCTTTGGTGGGCCGTTCAATGCATAGAATTTATAAAGCTGCTAGGCAATGTGGTTACTTGCAAAATGTTATTGAACCACTTGATGCAAGAGATGCAAAAAATATTTCAAGAGAAAAAATTGTTTACTTATGTACTGGTAGCCAAGGAGAGCCAATGGGTGCAATGAACCGTATTTCAAATTACACACATCCGGATGTTTTTGTTGAGAGAGGTGATGCGGTTATATTTTCTTCAAAAATTATTCCAGGTAATGAAAAAAAGTTATATAAACTTCACAATCAATTAGTTAGAGAAGGTATAGAAGTAATTTCAGAAGATAGTGAATTTATTCATGTATCAGGACATCCAAACAGAGAAGATTTAAAGGATATGTATGACTGGATAAAGCCGAGATCTGTTATACCTGTTCATGGTGAACATAGACACATGATTGAACACATAAATTTTGCTAAAGAAATGCAAGTCCCATATCCAGTAAGAGTAGAAAATGGTGATATAGTAAGAATTTATCCAGGTGATAAACCTGAAGTCTATGATAAAGCACCAAGTGGAAGACTTTACGTAGACGGTTCAATAAGTGTGGAAGAAGATGCTCAATCTATTAAAGAGCGAAAAAATTTGTCTACCAACGGATTAATAGAAGCGACACTCGTAATAACTCCAAATGGAAATATTCACAACAAACCTTTATTAACTTTTAGAGGTTTGCCAATATACCAAAAAGATGAATTCACATTTAATCTTGAAGAAGAAATTGAAAAAACGGCAAAAACTTTTTCTTTAAATAACAAAAAACAAGAATCAAATTTAATTGATGCGCTTAAAATAACTTGTAGGAAGTATACAAAAGAAAAATTAGGAAAAAGACCTTACACAAATATAAATTTAGTGAGGATTTAATTGAGTATTACAGGCTCAATAGTTGTATATGTCTGCTTGTGGTGGATAGTTTTTTTTGCCATTCTTCCAATAGATGTAAATCGTGAAAAAAAGGGAAATATAGAAGGTGTTGACCCTGGGGCCCCAGAAAATCCAAAAATAACTAAAAAAATAATTTATTGTACTTTAATTACATCTGGTATTTTTATAGTTATATATCTATTAGTAATTAATGAAATTTTAAATTTACGAAACTTTTTAAATTAATGTTTTTTTCAAAATCATTTATTCCAATACTAAAAAATAATCCATCTGAAGCTAAAATTAAGTCACATCAATTAATGTTGAGAGTAGGTATGATTAAACAGTCCTCTGCTGGTATCTATTCTTGGTTACCGCTTGGATTTAAAGTTATGAAAAAAATAGAACAAATAGTTCGAGAAGAACAAGACCGCGTCGGTGTTCAAGAAATATTAATGCCCACAATTCAATCATCTGAGATTTGGAAGGAAAGTGGACGATACGAAGATTATGGTGAAGAAATGTTAAGAATTAAGGATCGTCAAAATAGAGAAATGTTATATGGTCCAACTAATGAAGAACTTGTGACAGAGATTTTTAGATCTTCTTTTAAATCATACAAATCTTTACCTCAATTATTATATCATATTCAGTGGAAATTTAGAGATGAGTTAAGGCCAAGATTTGGCATTATGAGATGCAGAGAATTTTATATGAAAGATGCTTACTCTTTTGATTTAACAGATGATGATGCAATATTTTCGTACAATAAATTTTTCCTTTCATATTTAAGAACTTTTAAGAGATTAAATTTATCAGCAATTCCCATGGCCGCTGATACTGGCCCTATCGGTGGAAATTTATCACATGAATTTATCATCCTTGCTGATACGGGTGAAAGTAAAATTTATACAGATAAAAGAATATTTGATGTAGATAGCTCCAAAACAATTCTTGAAAAAGACTCCTTAAGTATATTGAGAAAACAATATGAAAAATTTTATTCTGTGACAGATGAAAAATTTAATAATGATGAATTTGAAAAATCTGTTCCACAAGACTTTAGAGTGAATACTAAAGGTATTGAAGTTGGTCACATTTTTTATTTTGGAGACAAATATTCAAAACCAATGAATGCTGCTGTTGATTTCAATGGAAAAAAAGAATTTGTTAAAATGGGATCATATGGAATAGGTGTTTCTAGACTCGTTGGCGCCATAATTGAGGCAAAATACAATGCTAAAGATGGTGTTATGAAATGGCCTATGTCAGTAACGCCATATGATTGTGCGATTATACCAATGATAAATAAAAATGATAAATCTAACTTAGAAAAGTCTATTGAAATATATGAATTTCTAAAATCAAAAAATATAGAAACAATCATAGACGATACAGACGAAAATATCTCAGCTAAAATCAAAAAATTTAATTTAATTGGAATTCCATATCAATTGATAATTGGAAGCAAATCTGATGGAAATTTATATGAGTTCAAAGAAGTTGATGGAGAAACTCAAAAATTAAAAGTTGAAGATATAGCTTCACAAATAATAAAAGCTAAACAAAATTGATTTCACAATTAGAAAAAGAGATTATATTTAGATTTTTAAAAGCGAGAAAAAAAGATGGCTTTTTAAATGTAATCTCTATTTTTTCCTTTATTGGTATTGGCTTAGGAGTAGCTGTACTAATAATTGTCATGTCAGTAATGAATGGTTTTAGAACAGAGTTAATAAATAAAATTGTAGGTTTTAACGCTCATGCTGTTGTAAAACCCTATGACAAGCCTTTAATTCATATAACTGATAAAGATTTCACAAAAGGGATTGTTTCAAATGATGGAGAAGCAGTAATTCTCTCAAAACTAAACACAAAAGGTGTTCTTTTAAAAGGATATTTGAAAGATGATTTTAAGAAACTAGAAATATCAAATAACCAAAAATATTTTGGATCAACAGAGTTAAAAAATAATTCAATTTCAATTGGAAAAGATTTAAGCTTTTTGCTTAATATAGATATCGGTGATCAAATAACAATAATGTCACCTTCTGGTGTTCAAACAATTGTTGGGTCTTTTCCAAGACAAGATAAATTTGAAGTAATTTCAATATTTGATAGTGGGATAGGAGAATTTAATGAAAATGTAGCATATATTAATCTTAATACACTAGAAAGTTTTTTCGATAAAAATAAAGATCTAAGATTTACTGAGTACTATTTTAAAGATCCGAAAAATATTGAATATCATAAAAAAAATTTATTAGATTTATTTCCTGGCGCATATGTTTACACATGGGCAGATTTAAATGAGTCATTATTTTCAGCTTTAAAAGTTGAGAGAAATGTGATGTTTATAATCTTATCTTTAATAATAATTGTAGCTGCATTCAATATTATTTCTGGCTTAACTATATTAGTTAAAAATAAAACTAGAGATATAGGAATTTTAAAATCTATAGGAGTAACAAATACATCGATTAAAAAAATTTTCTTTTTTGTTGGATTTATTATTGGTACTTCAGCAACTTTATTTGGAATTTTATTAGGCACTTTATTTTCATACTATATAGAAGATATTAGGAAATTTATTTCTAGTTCTTTTGATTTAACGCTATTTCCAGAAGAAATTTACTTTTTAAGCACTCTTCCATCAGAAATAAATTTAAATTCAATTATTTTAATTTCATTATGTTCAATAATAACAACTTCTATTGTATCAATCTATCCAGCTTCTAGAGCGGCAAAATTAGATACAATCCAAACTTTAAAATATGAATAACTTTTTAAAATTAAATAATTTATCAAAGAAGTATGAAAAAAATAAATCTTTTAAGGTTTTAGACAATATAAATTTTAAATTTGAGTCAGGAAAAATATATTCAATTATAGGACCTTCGGGATCTGGTAAATCAACATTATTAAATCTATTGTCATTAATTGACATTCCTTCTTCAGGTTTTATTGAATTTAATAAAAAAAAAATTGATACAAATAGTTCAATTTCGAACGACTATTTAAGATCAAAAAATATTGGTATAATTTATCAAGAAAAAAATTTATTGCCTGATTTTACAGCTCTTGAAAATGTATTACTTCCAAATTTGTTAATTTCTAATAGCAAGCCAAAATCCACAGAATTAGCAAAAAAATTGATTAAAAAATTCAACTTATCTTCAAGATTAAATCATTATCCATCGGAGCTTTCAGGGGGTGAAAATCAAAGAATAGCAATTGCTAGGGCGCTTATAAATGAACCAAACATTATTTTAGCCGATGAACCCACTGGTAGTTTAGATTTTGAAAATGCTAAACAAATATTTAAAATCCTATTTAATCTAAAAGAAAAAAATAGAATTATAATTTATGCAACCCACAATAGATATTTTGCAAATATGGCAGATTGTAAAATTAAAATGATTGGTGGTAAGATGATTATCACTAATGAAAGAATCAGTTAAGAGAACATTTAATCAATTTAAAATACATACTCAATATTCAATTTGTGAAGGCGCAGTTAAAATTGATCAATTAAAAAATTTTTGCAAAGAAAACAAAATTAAATCATTAGGTTTATCAGATACTTATAATTTGTCGGGAGCATTAGAGTTTTCAGAAAATTTATCTTCTGTTGGTACACAGCCTATTATAGGTACACAGATATTATTTAAATATAAAGAGTTCGAGGGTTTAATACCTCTTATAGCTAAAAATAACGATGGATATAAAAATATTATTAAACTCTCATCAAAATCTTATTTAGAAAATGCAGAGACAACTAATCCTCATTGCAAATTAGATGATTTATTAAATAATTCTGATGGCATAATAATTTTGACTGGTTCTATTAAATGTTTTTTTGGCTCACTATTTAACAAAGGTTTATTTAGAGAGATTGAGGAAATATTGATTAAGTTAAAAGAAAAATTTCAAGAAAATATTTACATAGAAATTCAAAGACATAATGACTTGAATGAGAAAGATTTTGAAAATTATAATCGAAAAATTTCAGTAAAGTTAGAATTACCAATCATTGCATCTCATGAAGTTTATTATTTAGATAAAGATATGTTTGAAGCTCACGATGCATTAATGTGTATTGGCCAAAAAACTTACGTGAATGATTCAAATAGAATAAAACTTACAAATCAACATTATTTTAAATCATCAGAGGAAATGATTGAAGTTTTTAAAGATTTACCTGAGGCGTTAGAAAATAATTTTAATTTACCGTTTAGATGTTCTTTTAAGCCAAATTTTTCTAAACCCATTTTGCCAAGAATTGCATCTTCTGAAAAAGACCCAAATGAAATGTTGAAACAATTATCTATTGGAGGATTAAAAGATAAATTTAAATTAGTTTTTGGTATAGATCTTAATAATATTGAAAAAGACGATAAATATTTAGAATATAAAAAAAGATTAGACCATGAAATACAAATAATAGTTGAAATGAATTATTCTGGTTATTTCCTAATTGTTTCAGATTATATTAAGTGGGCAAAGCAGAATAAAATACCAGTTGGACCTGGTAGAGGATCTGGTGCAGGTTCCTTAGTTGCTTGGTGTTTATCCATTACTGATATTGATCCAATAAAATTTAATCTTATATTTGAAAGATTTTTGAATCCTGACAGAATTTCAATGCCTGATTTTGATATAGATTTTTGTGAGGAAAAAAGAGATTTAGTTTTTAAATATTTAACAACAAAATATAAAGATAGTGTAGCTCATATTATTACATTTGGTAAACTTAAGGCAAGAATGGTAATTAGAGATGTCGGTAGAGTTTTAGGATTGCCATATGGTTTTGTTGATAGTATTTGTAAAATGATCCCATTCGATCCATCAAGACCAATGTCTTTACAGGAGTGTATAAATGTTGAACCTAGACTCCAAAAATTAATTAAAGAGGATAAAAGAGTAGGTCGTTTAATTAATTTATCTCTTAAATTAGAGGGTTTAAATCGAAACGTTGCCACTCATGCGGCTGGAGTAGTTATTGCAGATAAAAAGTTAACCGAGACAGTACCATTATATAAAGATAATTCTGCAGATTTATTACTACCTTCAACACAGTTTGATATGTATTCAGCAGAAAACGCTGGTCTAATAAAATTTGATTTTCTAGGGTTAAAGACATTAACAGTTATCGATAAAGCGCAAAAATTAATAAAAAAAAATAGACCTGAATTTAATATTGAAAAAATTAATTACGAAGACCAAAAAGTATATGAACTATTATCAAGTGGTAAAACTGTAGGCTTGTTTCAACTAGAAAGTTCCGGGATGAAAGATGCTCTCTTAAACATGAAACCTAATAGATTAGAAGATATTATTGCCTTAGTAGCTTTATATAGACCAGGCCCAATGAGTAATATTCCAATTTATAATGAATGTAAACATGGAAAAAGAGAACCCGACTATTTGCATCCAAAACTAGAGCAAATATTAAAACCTACATATGGAGTAATTATTTATCAAGAACAGGTAATGCAAATAGCGCAGGTTCTTTCTGGATTTACAGCAGGTGAAGCAGATATTTTAAGAAGAGCAATGGGAAAGAAAAAAAGAGCAGAACTTGAAAAACAAAAGCAAAGATTTGTGGATGGTGCATATAAAAATGGAATTAGCAAAGATATAGCCGCAGGTATATTTTTAAAAATCGAACCCTTTGCAGAATATGGATTTAATAAAAGTCATGCAGCAGCATATGCAGTTATTGCTTATCAAACTGCATTTCTAAAAACTTATTATCCTCATGAATTTTTTGTAGCATCTATGTCAATGGAATTATCTAACCAAAAAAAATTGAGTGAGTTTCATGAAGAACTAAAAAGACTTAAAATTAAAATTATTAGACCTGATGTTAATAAATCTTTTGGTGATTTCTATTCCGATGGTGAAAATTTTTATTATGCATTAGGTGCTATAAAAAATGTTGGATATGAAGCTATTTCAAATATAGTTAAAGAAAGAGTTTCTAATGGAGTATTTAAAAATTTTTTAGATTTTATAAATAGAGTAAATCCAAAGGATATAAATAAATTACAATTAGAAGGTTTAGTTCAAGCAGGATGTTTCGATTCTTTTAGCAATAATAGGCAATCATTATTTAACTCAATTCCAAATTTAATATTAAAATCAAAAAATATACATGAAAATAAATTGTTAAATCAAAATAACCTCTTTGAAGAATACGAAACCGATAATATTAATATTTTAGAAAATGTCGATGATTGGGATCTAGATATTAAACTTACTAAAGAGTTTGAAACTTTAGGATTTTATATTTCTGACCATCCATTAAATCAATATAAATCGGTTTATAAACATTATAATATTCTCAACTATAGTGATTTTGAAAACAATATTGATATTTTAAGCTCAAACATTGCTTGCACTGTATTAAAAGTACAAGAAAAAAAAACCCAAAAGGGCAGCTCCTATGCGATAGTAAAATTTTCAGATCTATCAAATGTGTTTGAGTTATTCATCTTTTCCGATATTTTTGAAACAAACAGAGAAAATTTATTTGAAGGAAATTCTCTAATGATTACTTTAATAAAAAATTATGTCGATGATGATAAATCTCAAAGAAGAATTAATGTAAAAAAAATGATTTCATTAAAAGAATTATCAAATAAACAACCGACAAAGATTACATTTAAATTTAACACTATTGAAGAATTTAAAAAAATAAAAAATCTTAATGTAATAGATGGAAAAACTGATGTTAATATTATTCTAAATAAAGATAATAAAATTCATAAATTTCAGCTCAAAGACAAAAGAAAAGTTAATAATCAACTATTAAACTCGTTAAATTTGCATGAAAATGTAGTAATTGATTAAAAAAAAGGTTGTTTTTTATTATTTTTTTTGTATTTATTTTTCAAATTAACACGCACACAATTAGTGGTTTAAACCTCCGGTCCCTTTAGGGCAATGATTGTGGTGGCACAACCGGGAAAAACTATGAAGATACCTAAAATTTCTATAGAACAATTATTAGAAGCAGGAGTACATCTTGGTCATAAAACACTTAGATGGAACCCTAAAATGAAAAAATATATTTTCGGCAAAAGAGATTCCATACATATTATAGATCTTACCCAAACTCTGGAGTTGACTAATGTTGCTTTAGAAAAAGTTCATAACACAATTTCATCTAGTGGAAAAATTTTATTTATTTCTACAAAGAAACAAGCATCAGAGGCAGTGGCACAGTTAGCAAAAGATACAGACCAATATTTTGTAAATTATAGATGGTTAGGCGGAATGTTAACAAATTGGGGAACAATTTCTAATTCTATAAAAAAATTAAATAAAATAAATTCAGACCTTTCAACCGAAAATAGAGGTTTTACAAAAAAAGAATTGCTAAAGATGAGTGGCCAAAGAGATAAATTGCAGAGATCACTAGGTGGAATAATGGAAATGAAAAAAATACCCGATCTAGTATTCATAATTGATACAAATTATGAATCTCTAGCAATTAAAGAATCGATTAAACTTGGGATACCAATAATTGCTATTTTAGATACAAACTCTAACCCAGATGGTATTGATTTTCCAATCCCAGGAAATGATGATGCAAGAAGATCAATTGACTTATACTGCAATCTAATGAGAGAGACAATTAATGATGCAAAAAAAAATATTAAAGACTCTAATGTTGAAAATAAAAAAGAAGATAACAAGTCTGAAAGTGTCACTAAAATAAACTTAAAGAAAACAGATAAAATTTTAAATTAAAATTATTTAAGTGCATTAAATAATGAGCGATGTAGAAAAAATAAAAAAATTAAGAAACTCAACTGGAGCAGGATTTAAAGACTGTAACTTAGCTTTAAAAGAATCCAAAGGTGATTTGGAAAAAGCTGTTGAAATTTTAAGAGTAAAAGGCATTGCAAAAGCTTCAAAAAAAATGTCAAGAGATGCTAAAGAAGGAGTTATAGCTATAAGTGGTAACAATATAAAATCATCTTTAATTGAAGTGAATTGTGAGACGGATTTTGTAGCAAAGAATGATGATTTTTTAAATTTTGTAAAAGAACTTAGTGAAATTAATAATAAATGTTCGTCAGATTTAGATATATTAAATAATTCAAATATGAATAATGGAAAAAGTGTTAAAGATAATTTAGTAGCACTAATTGCTAAAATTGGAGAAAAAATAACTATAGGTAGATCAAAAACAATTGAAAATATCAATTCTCAAAATTTTATATATCAACATTCAATAATAAAAGACAATGTATCAAAATTAGGAGTAATAGTTTCGCTAGAGACAAATATTAAAAACGAACAAGTCAATACTTTTGGAAAACAATTGTCTATGCATATTGCTGCTTCTAACCCTTTAGCACTAAACTCTGAAAATATTAATAATGAAATAGTCGAGAAAGAAAAAAACCTTATTGCAGAAGAATTAAAAAATTCTGGAAAAAACGCAGAAATAGCAAAAAAAATTAGTTTAGGTAAAATAAACAAATTTAAGGAAGAAAATAGTCTTATGACCCAAGATTGGGTTATGGAGCCAAAGAAGAAAGTAAAAAATATAATTTCAGAAATGAATATACAAGATTTAAAAATAAAAGAATTTTATAGAGTAAAAATTGGTGAATAATGTTTGATGATGCTTCATATAAATCTAAGATGTCGAAGACATTAGATGTCTTTAGTAAAGAATTGGGTTCACTGCGAACAGGAAGAGCAAATTCAAGTATGTTGGATTTAGTGAAAGTTGATGTATATGGACAAAGTATGCCTATAAACCAATTAGGTACAATAACAACTCCCGAAGCAAGAACAATAAATATACAAATTTGGGATATTAACAATGTCAATCTTGTTGACTCAGCAATTAAAAAATCTGAATTAGGTTTAAACCCCCAAATAGATGGGCAACTAATAAGACTACCAGTCCCGGATTTGAGCGAAGAAAGAAGATTGGAAATGAAAAAAATTGTCAAATCAATGGGTGAGAAATGCAAAATCTCCATAAGAAATATTCGAAGAGAGGGAAATGAAGATTTAAAAAAAATGTTAAAATCAAAAGATATTTCAGAAGATGATGAAAAAAAATTTGAAAAAATTATTCAAGAATATACTGATAATAACATAAAGTTAATTGATGAAAAAGTATCATCAAAAGAAAATGAAATAATGACGATATGAACCCACCAAATCATGTAGCCATAATCATGGATGGAAATGGCAGATGGGGTTTAAAAAAAAAAAATTCTCGAAATTACGGTCACAAAAAGGGAATAGAAACTGTTGAAAAAATAATTGATATTGCAATCGAACAAAAAATTAAATATTTGACTTTATTTGTTTTTTCAACAGAAAATTGGAAAAGACCATTAAATGAAATTAACTATCTATTTTCACTGTTAAATAATTATATTAACAAAGAAATTAAAAATATACAAAAAAACGATATTAAAATAAAAATTCTAGGTAAAACTAATCCATTCCCTCAGAGAATTAAAACTAACCTAAAAAAAATTGAAAAATTAACAAAACAAAATAAGAGAATTCAAATAAATATGGCTTTGAATTATGGTTCAAGAGAAGAAATAATAAATGCAATTAAAAAAATAAACAAAAGATCTTATGAAATAAATGAACGAAATATAGAAAAATTTCTGTATACTAGCGGAATTCCTGATCCAGAAATTCTTATAAGGACTGGAAACACAAAAAGAGTTAGTAATTTTTTAATATGGCAATCTATATATACAGAAATTTTTTTCGTTAAAAAAATGTGGCCTGAATTTGAAAAAAAAGATTTTAAAAAAATATTAAAAGATTATATGAAAATAAATCGTAACTTTGGTGGACTT
>CACNPC010000007.1 GCA_902622245.1 uncultured Pelagibacteraceae bacterium
TTTAATTTTGATAATACATAGTTCTTCATTGTATTATGTCTTTCTAAATGGTCCGGAGAAATATTAATAATTATAGAAAATTTTGATTTGAAATATTTACTATAAGCTAATTGATAAGAAGAGGCCTCAACAACTAAAATGGTATTTCTGGTAATTTTTTTTTCCTCTAGAATGGGGTTGCCAATATTCCCAGTTAATCTTACGTCATAATCATGATTCTTTAAAATATCATAAAGTAACTTACTTGTAGTTGATTTTCCGTTCGTGCCAGTAATTGTAATTGTTAAAACATCGGGATTAACTTTATAAAAAATATCTAAATCAGTAATAATTTTTTTTTTGTTTTTCTTTAAATAATTAGATAACTGGCATGTATTTATATTAATACCAGGGCTTATAACAATATAATCAAAATTACTATTTAATAGTTTAGTTTTAGAAATAGAAAATTTTTTAAATTTATTATTTAATTTTTTTTTATAATCATCGAAAATAAAGCACTTATTTTTTTGTTTTAGATATTTTAATGACGAAATTCCAGATTTTCCAAGGCCATAGATTAAAAATTTTTTACTTGAATTTTCATTTTTTAATTTCATTATCTGAGTTTCAAGGTTGCCAATCCAATCATTGTCAAAATAATTGAGATTATCCAAAACCTAATTACAACCGTTGACTCCGGCCATCCTTTTTTTTCAAAATGATGGTGTATTGGAGCCATTCTAAATATTCTTTTACCTGTCAATTTATAGGAAATTACTTGAACAATTACAGAAACAGCTTCTAAAACAAACAATCCACCTGTTATTGCTAACACAATTTCGTGTTTAGTTATTATACCCACTGCTCCCAGTGAGCCACCTAAAGATAAAGATCCAGTATCTCCCATAAAAATTTTTGCTGGTGGTGCATTAAACCATAAGAAACCTAGGCAAGCCCCAATTATTGATCCACAAAAAATTGAGGCTTCCCCAACACCCTCTATATATGTGATCTGAAGATAATCTGAAAATATTATGTTACCAGAAACGTAACTAATAAAAGCAAAACAAGCAGCAACTAACATTACTGGGACTGTTGCTAATCCGTCCAAACCATCCGTTAAATTAACTGCATTTGAAGCTCCAACTAATACGAACATATAAAAAGGTATAAAAAACCATCCAAGGTTGATTACTAAGTTTTTGAAAAAAGGAAAATATAGATTATTTATTTGATCAGAATTACTTGTCATATAAAGTATAAATATACCAATCAAAGCTAAAATAATTTGTATAAAGAACTTAAGTTTAGAAGAAATTCCATTTGAACTTTTTAACTTAATTTTTTTATAATCGTCGTAAGCTCCTAATAATCCGAAAGAAGCTGCGATAAATATTAGAAACCAATTATATGGATTTGTTAAGTCACCCCATAGTAACACTCCTGAAAAAACACCTAGTAATATTATTAGCCCTCCCATTGTAGGTGTTCCTATTTTTCTAATTATATGATCACTAGGTCCATCTTCTCTAATTGGATTATGAATTTGTTTTAAAGAAAAAAAATTAATTAATGGGTTTCCAACTAAAAAAACAACAACCATAGCTGTAAACATAGAAAGTCCAGTTCTTACTGTTAAATATTTAAAAACATTCAAAAAACTGAATTGATCTACAAAGATTGAAAAAAGTTCAAATAACATTAAGATTTTGATCCAATATATTTAGTTATTTGGTTAAGTCCTGTAGAATTTGAGCCCTTTATCATTAAAAAATCACCGTTATTCAAATCATTTTTTATTATATTAAGAATTTCACTAGTTGATTTAAGTATTTTTCCTCTTTTTTGTGTTCTAATTTTGTTAAATGTTTCTATGATATTATTCCCATAAACAAACAACTTTTTGAACTTAGCGTTATTTATATCTTTTGCAGCTTCAATATGGAGTTTTTTTGAAAATTTTCCTAATTCTAACATGTCACCTAATAGCATAAATTTTTTGTTTGGATTTACTTTTAAGTTATCAAATTTCTTAATAGAGAAATTCAGGGATAATGGATTTGAGTTATAACTTTCATCTATTATGTTAACTTTTTTAGAGCCTATAGTAAATTTTTTTATATTTCCTCTGCCACTTGGTATTTTATAATTAAAAAAAAAGTTACTTTTTATTTCATCAATAATATTTAAACTTTTACAGACTGCTATGGAAGCCAAAATATTATCTAAATAAGGTAATAAGTTATTATTAATTTTAAAATTATAGGGTTTAGAGTCTACATTAATATAGATTATATAAGATTTTTTGAATTTTTTTAATTTATATAATCTAATATTAGAATTTTTATGTTTTCCAAAAGAAATAATATTTAAATTATTTTTATTTGCTAAGTTTGAAAAAAAATCAAAAAATTTATCATCTTTATTCAATACAATTGTGCCATTTTTTCTTATGTTGAAAATAATCTCTGATTTAGCTTTAGCTATATCCAATAAAGATTTAAAATTTTTGGCATGAGCATAACTAATATTCGTAATAACTCCAACATCTGGTCTAATTATTTTTGACAAATAGTCTATTTCTCCCTTTTTATCCATTCCAATTTCAAATATTCCATACTCTGTATTCTTATTTAAATTTATTAAAGAAATCGGTAAACCGAATTTATTATTGAATGAATTTTTTGAAAATGTTGTGGAATAATTTTTTTGAAGACTTTGACCTAATAATTCTTTAAGTGAGGTTTTACCTGAAGATCCTGTTATTGCAACTTGAGAAGCATTAGAAGAAATTCTTATCTTATGTGATAATTTATTTAATAATTCTAAAGTGTTTTTAACAATAATTTTTTTTTTGATATCTTTTTTATTATTTTGGAGTATTGCTAGTTTTGCTCCATTTTTAAGAGCTTCACCTGCAAAATCGTTTCCATTTAAAGATTTACCCTTAATTCCGAAGAAAATTTTACCATTATTTTTTTCTTTTGAGTTAGTGCTTATTTTTAAATTTTTTAGTCTGTTTAATTTTTTATTTTTTATAATCTCTTTAAATATATTTAGTTTCCAATCATTTGATAAAAGTCTATTTTTCAAAAGTATAGACTTTCTTATAATGTCTTTATCTGAAAATTTTTTTTTTCGAGAATATTCTTGAGTTCTTTCATGTCCTTTTCCTGCAATAATCAAAACGTCATCAGAATTACTTTTTAAAATTGCTTTTTTTATAGCTAATTCTCTTGATGGTATTTCAATCATTTTTGATGGTAAAATTGTCTTCTTAATACTGCCCCTGATTATTTTTGGATTTTCGTTTCTAGGATTATCATCTGTAAGATAAATAAAATTACATAATTTGTTTGCAATTTTACCCATTATTTGTCTTTTTTCTTTGTCTCTTTCACCGCCACATCCAAAAACAATATTAATTTTTCTTAAACCAAACTGTGCTTTAACATTTTCTATACAGACTTTAAGAGCCTCAGGTGTATGAGCATAATCTAAAATTACTATAGAATTATTTTTAGTTCTTCCAATTATCTCAAGTCTTCCATTTGCTGGTTTAATAAACTTGAGTTTTTTGACAATATTATCAATTTTTAAATTACTTTTAACTGCTGCCGCAACTGCCATCATCAAGTTCTGGATCTGTATTTTTCCAATTAAAGTTGTATTAAATTGGTATTCTTTATTTCGATATAAAAATTTTATGTGTTGGTAATTATTTAGAATTTTTATTGAAATAATTTTTATATCGCTATTTGAATCTCCGATTTTTATCAAATTTAATTTTTTTCTTTTGGCTATTTCTTTAAAAGTCTTTGAATATTTTGATTCGCTATTAAATATCAAATTCCCATTATTCTTTGTTAATTCATTAAATAAAATTAGTTTTGAATTTAAGTAATTTTTAAAATTTTTGTGATAATCTAAATGATCTCTGCTTAAATTAGTGAATATAGAAGTGCTGAATTTAATACCATGTAATCTTTTTTGATGCAGACCATGACTTGATGCCTCTAATATTACATTTTCAATTTTTTTGTTTTTCAAACTGGAAAGTAACTTATTAATTGTAATCGCATCAACAGTCGTGTTTTCAAGTTTAGAATTAATACTGTTTGATTTAACGCCTAAAGTTCCAATTGAGGCTACTTTTTTTTTGTTAAGTTTTAATATCTGATGATAAAAATTTGCTATAGATGATTTGCCATTAGTTCCTGTTACAGCGATAATGTTTTTTGGTTTTCTATAATAATACTTGGTTGCAAAATTAGACAAAGCTGATCTAGCATCATCAACTTTAATATAGATTATTTTTTTTTTTATTCCAGTTTTAAACTTATTTGATACTACTACACTAGCTCCTTTTTTTATAGCATCGTTTATAAAATTATTTCCATTAAATTTGTTACCTTTTATGGCAAAAAATATATAATTTTTTTTTATTTTTTTTGAATTAAATTCAAAACCTTTGAAACTTTTGTTATTAAATTCTTTTTTTAAATTTTTAAAAAAATTTTTTAACTTCATTATAAAATTTCTTAATATTTTATGGCTAAAATAGGCCCAATTTTTTCAATTATATTTTTGGCAACCTCGACTGATGTCCAACCAGCTGTATTAAATGGTGTTCCAACTACTTTTCTTTCTTCGCCATCATTATTATATTTATATATATAATCTTTACTTAACTTTGGTTCATCTAATAAAACGATTAATACATATTTTGGATCAGATATTGGAAAAATTGATGCGAAAGTATTTACTTTTTTTTTTGAGTATTTGCCCTTAATTGACTTTTGCGCTGTTCCGGTTTTTCCTGCGATTTCATAGCCCACAATGTCTGCTAAATTAGCAGTGCCTTGATCGGATGTTACAATTTTTCTTAATATCTCATTAATTTTCATTGAATTTTCTTTACTTATTACTTGTTCACCTTTTTTTAAATATTTATCTTTTTTAATTAAAGTTGGTTCTATTTTATATCCACCATTTGCAATTATTGCATAACCTTTTGCAAGCTGGAGTGGGGTTGTAGTTATTCCATGACCATATGCAGATGTGGCTAGTTTACACTTGCCCCATTTAAATGAAATTGGATTTCCAACTTCTTCAATATCAAACTGAATTTTATATAATAAATCTAAATCTTCTAGAAATTTTCGAAAATTTTCTAAACCAACTTTCTGTGCAATTTTAATTGAACCAATATTACCAGATCTAATTAATATTTCTTCTGCTGTAAGTCTGGATGGAATATCCATGTCGTATTCCGAAATTGATCTGCCAGCACAATTAATTTTTTTAGGTAAATTTTCAAACAATGTATCTGCGGTCACAACATTATATTGAAAACCAGCAGCTAATGTAAAAGTTTTAAAAACAGATCCAAGCTCATAAACGCCTTTTGTAGATCTATTAATATATTTTTTATCAGAAATATTTTCTCGTTTATTTAAATCAAAATCTGGGAGTGAAACCATTGAAAGAATTTCCCCGTTGTGGATATTCATTAGTATAGCTGTACTTCCATAACTTTTAAATATGTCTTGAAATTTCAATAACTCTTGTCTTGTCAAATATTGTAATTCAGTATCCAAAGTTAGTTTTAATGGCTTGTTAGAGGTTGTTAATTCATAATCAAAAGATTTTTCTATACCTGATACACCATTATTATCTGTATCAATCTGCCCTAATATATGACTAAAAAGATTTCCGTTAGGATAAACACGAGCAATTTTTTCTTCTTCTTTAAAAGATTTTTCACCCAATAATTTAACTTTTTCAAGTTTTTCTGGAGATATTTTCCTTTTTACATAAAAAAATTTTTTTCCATTTATTTCTTTTTCAAAGCTCTTTTCAGGAAAAATTAATCTTAAAGAAATTTGCAATTTTTCTTTATCTATTAGTTGTTGTGGATTAATACCTAAATTAGTCACACGTACAGTCTTTGCAATAATATTTCCATCTCTATCCATTATAGATGCTCTGAATTTCTCTTTTTCTTTAGTAGTTTGAATTTGATTTGTTTTTTTTAAGCCTAAATATAATGTTTTAGACGCAAAAATCGCAGTTATTATAAAAAAAATAAAGAAAATAAAAGAAATACGTTCAAAAGAAATTTTTAAATTAGATCTATTTTCCTCAAATTTAAAATTTTCTTCAATATTATTCATTCTTAAGTTTAAAAGTTTTTAAATCGGTAATTTTTTTTTTTTTTAATTCTTTTTCGAAGTACATATTTGAGTATTCCATTAATCTATCAGGAGAAGTAAGGTAATTATAATCTAGCAATACTAATTCATAAATACTATCTAAGGCCCTAATATCTTCTTGTATTTCAAAAATTTTTTTATCAAGTTTTTTTGTAGAATTTTTAACAAATGTCGTTGAAATAATTAGAATAATAATTGGAACTAATAAAAGTATTTTTTTAAACATCAAAATTCAAATTTTCTACATCCCTTAAATAACTGAAATTATTAACAAAATTTTTAAAATCACATCCATTGTCTAATTTGTATGCAAATCTTAATTTTGCCGATCTAGAAGGTGGATTAAGTTTAACTTCATTAAATGAGGGAATTATTGGTTTTTTTTTAGTTTGATCAAAATATTGTTTTACTAAAATATTATTTGGTAAATACCTAGACGAATTTCTTACTTCTGAATATTCTTTAAAAAAAAACTTTACTATTTTATCCTCGATAGAGTGAAAAGTAACTACCGCAATCAATCCTCCAATTGGTAATATGTTGTATGCATTTATTAATCCATTTATTAGCTCTGAGATCTCTTTATTTACAAATATCCTTAGTGCTTGAAAAATTTTAGTTGAATTATTTTTTCCACTTTTCTTTTTTTTTATACTTTCGATTATTTCTACAAGATTTTCTGTATCAATTTTTTTATTATCTCTTAATTTTACAATTTTTTTTGATATAGGTTTTGCGTATTTCTCTTCACCAAAATACTTGAAAATTTTGTAAAGGTTTTGTTGGCTCATTTTTGTTATAACTTTATCACAGGAAAAATCATTAAGACCCATTCTCATATCTAATTTACCTTTACTTTTAAAAGATAATCCTCTGCTTAAGTCTGAAATTTGATTTAAAGAATATCCTAAGTCAAATATAATTGCTTTAACATTATCTTTTTTGATTTGGTTAATATTTGAAAACTTTAAATTATAAAATTTGAACCTCTTTTTATACTTTAAATGAAATTTGGCAGCTACGTTTTTAACACATGGATCTCTATCTAGAGCTATAACATTGTTAGTGACTTCCTCTAAAATTTTTTCAGAATAACCTCCCCCACCAAAGGTGCAATCAATAAATGTGCCACCATAAAGAGGGGAAATAATACTAACTAGTTCATTTAGTAATACTGGAAAATGTTTTTCCAGATTTATGGTGGCATTCATTTATTTTTTTGAAGACCATTAGTTTTTTTGTCTTCTCAAAAATGCTGGAATTTCTAAATCTTCTTCTTCCTCTGAGTTAGTCTCTTCAGTAGTATTCAATACCTCCTCATTGATATCAGAATTAAATAATTCAGGTGTTTCTTCATCACTTAATTCAAAATTCTCTAAGCCATTATTTTCAGATATGTGTTCTTGATTTTTATGCTCAAAATCAGTATTTGTTTGAGCTGTTTTGTGAACTTCAGTTTGTTCAGCAACTTCACTTGTAAAAGTACTTGATACCTCATTAACATCGCTACTATCTGTATTACCAGAACTCAATTCATCAGTTTTGATATCTTGATCTATTTTAAGAGCATTTGCCCCATTGGTAATTATCGAATTACTATTATTTGTGAATTGAAATGATTGAGTCGATCCAGAATTTGAAAATTCGGTATAACCCGGATTTCTATTTTGGATCCTGTGGACCATATTTATTACTGATTTTGGTTCTGGTTGCTGTCCATCTAAAGCTGTTGCAACTATTGAAACTCTCATTAATCCATCTAAAGTTTCATCAGTAATAGCTCCGATAATTAATTCAGCTTCTGGATCTACCTCTGCTCTAACTTTATTTACTGCTTCATCAACTTCAAATAATTTTAAATCCTTACCACCAGTTATATTTACTAGAAGTCCTTTAGCACCTTTTAATGAATAGTCATCAATTAATGGATTATTTATTGCAGACTCTGCAGCTTTAACAGCTCTGCCTTCTCCTTCGGCTTGACCTGTTCCCATCATAGCTTTGCCCATAGAGCTCATGACAGTTTCAACATCAGCAAAATCTAAGTTAATAAGACCTGGTCTAACCATTAAATCTGTAATACTTTGAACTCCATGTAACAATACATCATTTGACAATTCAAAAGACTCTTCGAATGTTGTTTGCTCACTGGCTATTTTAAAAAGATTTTGATTTGGAACAACAATAATAGTATCAACGTGTTTTCTGAGTTCCTCAAGACCTTGTTGGGCTTTTCTCATTCTTGAAGGACCTTCATACAAAAATGGAAGAGTGATAACTCCAACTGTTAAAATATTTAATTCTTTTGCTGCTCTTGCAATAACATGAGCGGATCCAGTTCCAGTTCCACCACCCATACCAGCAGTAATAAAAACCATATTTGCGCCTTGCAAAATATTAACGATTTCATTTAAAGACTCGTCAGCTGCAGCTTGTCCTATATCTAATTTTGCACCCGCACCTAATCCTTTTGTTAAATTTAAACCCATTTGTATTTTAGTTTGAGCTTTACTTAACCTTAAATCTTGTGCATCAGTATTCACAGCGATAAACTCTACACCTTGCAAACCAGCGTCAATCATTCCATTAATTGCATTTCCTCCTGCCCCTCCTACTCCTAAAACAAGAATTCTAGGTTTTAATTCTTTTATGTCTGGTGTTTTAAAGTTTATCGTCATTTTTATCCCCTTTTAGTTATTAAATTGTTTTTCCCATTTAAGACTTGCTCTATTAATGTTTGATTTTTTTCTAGCTTTTGCCCTAAATTTTTCAAAAAGTGTTGGTTCCCAGATTTGAAATGTTTTACCTTGACCAACAAATAACATGCTATTTTTAATTTTTGCATGTTTTAATAATTTTGGAGTTATTTGAACTCTTCCTTCGCCATCAAATTGTAAATTTATACTTTCTGACAATATAGATGTTGCAAAATAATCTTTCTTTTCTTCAAAAGGATTGAGAGAGTCAATTGTGTTTGAAATTTTTTCTATTCTGTCTTGTGGCCATGCTTCAATACATTGATTGTTAAAAGATGGATAACAAATTATACCATTATATCCAATGTTAGATAAGTAAGATCTATATGAGGCAGGCACGGAAACCCTTCCTTTTTTGTCCAATTTGTTTTCGTAAGTTGATAAAAACATAAACCATATTATCCATATTTGGGTTATTATGGGATATTATGGGTTTTATTTATTAGCGTCAATAGTAAATATCATAATCTTATATTATTAATATTATGTAAATGTTTTTAATGATTTTAGAATGTGTGCCAGATAAACTATAAGCCGGGTTCTGTCTTTTAAACTTATCATTTATCTAGGCTTTAAATCACTTTAAAGCTCCAGCAACTAACCCTGATGACTAGCCAAAGACCGCTTTTGGTTATCACTAACAATGTCATCTCTACTCAGTCTTGCTCTCAGTGGGGTTTTCCATGCGCTAGCTGTTACCAGCTTAGCCGGTGTGCTCTTACCACACCTTTTCACCCTTGCCTTGATAAGGCGGTTTATTTTCTGTGGCACTGTCCCTAGGGTCTCCCCCGCCAGCTGTTAACTGGCACTGTGTCTTTGTAGAGCCCGGACTTTCCTCTTTAATAAATTAAAGCGATAAGTCATTTATCTGGCAAAGTGAAAATATTATTTTTTTTGTAAATATCAACTTTTATTAAACTAATTAAATTAAGGATTTTAATATGGAATAACACTCTTTATCAATAATACCATTAATTAGTTCAGGCCTGAATCTTCTCTGAAAATTTTTGCATAATTTTTTTTTTTCAGATTGGGTTTTTACTATCATATAACCCATTTTGTAGAGTAATTTATAGAATTCAGTTTTTGTTTTTATTTTAATGCCTCTATAATTCTTACATCTGTTTTTATTAATTTTGTGCCATAAGCATATTTTTTTTTTTGCAAGTAATTCCCATGGAAATTTTTCTCCTGGATCTTTTTTTCTTAATGGAGCTATATCAGAGTGTCCTAAAACATTTTCAATTTTTATATTATATTTGTTTATAAGACTTTTTGATAATCTTATTATTGATTGTATTTGTTTTTTATTAAAATTTTTATAACCATATTGATGACCTGGATTTGAAATTTCAATACCTATTGATTTTGAATTTAGTGATCTATCTTTTTTCCAAAAAGAAACTCCAGCGTGCCATGCAACATATAAGTCTGGGACCATTTGAATTATATCCCCTCTTTTTTTTATTAGATAATGACAACTAACTTTTGAATTTGAGTCTGTAAGTTTCCTAATTGCAGCATTTTCACTTTTCATACCTGTGTAGTGTAATATTAAGTATTTTACTTTAAATTTTGTTCTTTTTTTTAAGTCAAAATTTGGAGAGTAATTAAAAGTCATTTTTTCAACAATTTTAGGCATAAATTAAAACAATTTTTCTTTAAATAAGTATGTATTATATTATAAATATTTTATGAATAAATCAGTTTCAATACTAACGTTGCTTTTATTTCTACTATTAAATTCCTTTGCAGTAGCAGGCGATGATGGAAATCTTAATGTGAATAAAAATAATAATAATGGTTATAAAGATGTTAAAGATTGTTTTGAAAAAGTAAATAGAGGTATATTTGCTTTCAACCAAACGTTAGATAAAATTGTTTTTAAACCTTTGGCGAAAGGTTATAGAATTTTTCCGCAACCAATAAGAGCTGGAACAAGTAATGCATTAAGTAATTTAAGTAACGTAGTTACTATTCCTAATAATTTACTTCAAGGTCAAATGAAAAAAGCTGGTGTAAATTCTGCAAGATTTTTAATTAATTCAACATTAGGAATAGCAGGAATTTTTGATGTTGCATCTTATTATGGATTAAAAAAACAAGACAAAGAGGATTATGGTCAAACATTAGGAGTATGGGGTGCAGGTCCAGGATGTTACCTTGTGCTTCCTGTCTTGGGACCAAGCACTGTAAGAGATACTATTGGATCTGCTGTAAATTTAATAGGTGGAGATGCTTGGTATAATGTTACAGTGGTTAACGATACTCAGCATTTTTCTGAAGCAGATTATTATGCTTCAAGATTGTTAGACGGTATTGATTTTAGAGCAAAGAACTTAGAGTCATTTGATAGTTTAGAAAAAAATTCTGTTGATCTTTATGCTTCGGTCAGAAGTCTTTATATACAAGACAGATACAGAAAAATAAAAAATATCGATAAAACTACAGAAACACTTAGTGACGATGATTGGGAAGAATTAGATAGCCAATAGCATTTTCATGAAATTAGTTAAATCAATCTCTTTTTTTTTTATTATTTTACTGTTAGCTAATTCATCTTTTGCAAAAGATCCTAGCAATTTAATAGTGGAAATAGTTGATGAGGCTGCATTAATATTATCAAGTGATGACCCAGTTGAATCAAAAATAATTAAATTAAATGCAATAGCAGAAAGAAGTGTAGATATAGAAGGTATTGGAATGTATACACTGGGAAAATATAGAAAAACAATAGATGTTGACCAAAAATCTAAATACCAAAAACTTTTTAAGAGTTATTTTCTCAAAAGTTTCTCAAGTCGATTAGTTGATTATACAAATCCAAAAATTAATGTCGTTTCACAAAAAAAAATTAACGATAAATATACTATGGTAAATAGTATTTTAGAAGCTACTTCAAAAAGGCCCCAGGTTAAAATAGATTGGAGAATATATACAAAAAATCCTGATAATCCACTAATTAGAGATTTAATTGTGGAGGGATTAAGTTTGGCCAGGACCCAGAAAGAAGAATTTAATTCAATTATACAAAATAATGATGGCGATATAAATGCATTGTTCAAAACACTTGAGGAATTTTTAATTAAATAACTCAGTAAAATCCAATTTCACTTAAGCAAATATCTGATTTGAAATCATCAAAACCCGCAACTAAACCTACTGATTTTATATTCTGTCCTAGTATACTTTTTGGTTGATAGAAATTAGATTTTTTAAATTGTGTAAATGGTGCTTTAATTTCACTCCAATTGTTTGTTGTAGGAAAAGTGTAACTATAATACTGCCATGGTGCCAAAGTTAAGCCTGTTCTTAAATGAAGATTATAATTTTTTTTGTTACCATAAACTCTAATATATACACCGTCATACTCTTTACTATTGATTTCAGGACTTAATTTTGTTCTGATCTGTATAAATCCACCATTATTTTTAGTAGAAACATCTCCTGTCATTTTATAACACATCACTCCATCAACTTTGTCGACTATAAATTTTCCTGTAGACACACCTCCCATTACTTGATCAGTAATAAAAATCCACTCTTGAGATTGATTTGTTAATTTTGGGTTTTTTAATTGATCTAAAATCATATCTTTAGAAGAAACATTATTTTGACATAACAAAAATAAAAAAAAAAATATTATTTTTTTCAAAACGCTATTACTTTTTTTTTGCAAGTTGTTGGAGAAGATATATCTCTTTTTCCGTAAGAGTATTTTTTTCTTCTTTAATTTGATCCTCTAAACTGAATAGAGTAATTAATGAAAAAAATGACACTAATCCAGTCAATAGAATAAAATAAATTGAGCTCAAATTAACAATCATTAGTATTAAAAATACACTTGTCCATCCAATAAAAATACTTCTTATAATCGTACGATGACTTTTTAAGTCAGGTATTTTTATAAATTGTACAAATAAAAATATTAAAAGAAGCATTATCCCTGAAATGGATGCTCTTAATAAAACCAATGTATCTAATCCGCCACCATATAATTCCCGATGAATTAAGTATGCTACAACTCCTTTATATGCAAAATAAAAAAGAATTACCAAAGAGACAAATATTGAAATATAATATGATATCTTAGGTTTAATTTTTATTTTAATCTTCATTTTATTTATAAGGATACTACAGTTTTTAAAAAAATTTTAAAAAACTATGATTTATAAATGCCGATTTTACTTGATTTGGTGGGCGATCCAGGACTTGAACCTGGGACCAATACATTATGAGTGTACTGCTCTGACCAACTGAGCTAATCGCCCAAATTTATTTTTTAATATATCATTTTTAATTGGTTATCAATTAAAGATAAATTTCAGATGGTGGGCCGTGTTAGAATCGAACTAACTACCCCCTCGATGTCAACGAGGTACTCTAACCAGTGAGCTAACGGCCCTAACTCTCTAGGAAACTTTTTAGTTGTTTGGATCTACTTGGGTGTTTTAATTTTCTTAGAGCTTTAGCCTCTATTTGTCTAATTCTTTCTCTAGTCACTGAAAACTGAAGTCCAACTTCTTCTAGTGTATGATCGGTATTCATTCCAACTCCGAACCTCATTCTTAAAACTCTTTCCTCTCTTGGTGTGAGAGTTGATAATATTTTTGTAGTTGCCTCACTTAAATTAGATTTAATTGCTTGTTCAAGTGGTGCCAATGCTTTTGTATCTTCAATAAAATCTCCAAGACTACTATCCTCCTCATCTCCAACTGGTTTTTCTAGAGAAACTGGTTCTTTAGAAATTTTTAAAACTTTTCTTACTTTTTCTAGAGGCATTCTAAGTTTTTTAGACAGTTCCTCCGGAGTTGCTTCTCTCCCAAATTCACTAAGTATCAATCGTTGAGTTCTAACAATTTTGTTTATTGTCTCAATCATGTGAACTGGTATTCTTATGGTTCTTGCTTGATCGGCAATTGATCTAGTTATTGCTTGTCTTATCCACCAAGTTGCATAAGTTGAAAATTTATATCCCCTTCTATACTCAAATTTATCCACTGCTTTCATTAAACCTATATTCCCCTCTTGAATTAAATCTAAAAATTGTAAACCTCTGTTAGTATATTTTTTTGCTATTGAGATCACTAATCTCAAATTAGCTTCAACCATTTCTTTTTTTGCAATTCTAGACTCTTTTTCGCCTTTTTGAATTCTACTTACTAATTTTTTAAATTCTGTAACTGAAATTCCTAATTTATTACTAATTTCAATTAATCTATCTTTTATATTTTTAAATTCATTTTTATTTTTTAAGAAAAATTTTTTCCAAACTTCATTGGTATCTAAAAAATCTTTAAGATTTGGATTTATTTCATTACCTACATAAAATTTTATAAATTCATCTCTAGAAATTTTCGAATCTATTGCCAATCTCAATAAATTACCTTCTAATGAAACTATTTTTTTATTTTCATTGTAGTGTTTTTGTACTAGTTCCTCCAATACGGAAGGTGATAATTGTAATGATTTTATATTTTCTAATATATCTTCAACAATCTTTATATAATTTTTTTCTTTTGCGGAAGAAAATTTTTTAGACACTAATACACATTCCAGTTTTTCTTTTTGGTATTTAATTAATTTATTGTACTCTTTTGTTAGAGTATGAACTGTATTTAAAACTTTTGGTTTGATTTCAGTTTCCATTGCTGCAAGCGTTGGATTAAATTCATCTTCCTCTGAATTGCTGTTTTCATCTGAAGATTGTTCGTTGTCTTGTTTTTTTTTTGTGCCACTACCATTTTCTTCATCATCCATATAATTTGTATCTATATCTATTATTTCTCTAACTAGAATTTCATCATTCTGAAGTTTAGTATCCCAATCAAAGAATTGTTGTGCAGTTATTGGGCTTTGGGATAATGCATTAAGCATTACATCTTTTCCAGCTTCTATTCTCTTTGCAATAGCTATTTCTCCCTCTCTTGATAAAAGCTCTACACCCCCCATCTCTCTGAGGTACATTCTAATTGGATCGTCACTTTTCTCTAAAGTTTTTCCTTCCTCTTTTGAAGATGCATCTTTTTTTCTTAAAATTTTATAGTCAGATTTTTTCTCTACAAGAACAATGCTTTCATCAAGTATGTGAATGAATGCTTGAGAAAGATTTTCGCTAGATAAATTTCTTTTTCCTAATGATTTATTTAATTCTTCATGTGTTATGAAGCCTCGATGGATACCTCTACCCATTAATCTTGCAAATGATTTAGTAATTATACGTTCCACAATTAAAAGTTTGAAGGACTTATATAATGTCTAATTCGAAAAAATCTATGTGATTTTTTTTAATTTTAGTTGATTTTTTGTAGTTTTTTTAACTCTTTTATCTCGTTAAATGTTGTTTCACTCATATCTTCAGAAAACTTTGATTCTAAATCAGATATTCTTTGTTCTAATTCATAATTTTTTAGATCTTGGATTATTTCATTAAAAATTTCTAAAATTTTTTCATCATCATTTAAATTTAATGAAATTATATGTTTAACCGAAGCGTAATTCATAACTCTATCAAGAAGATTTTTATCTACATTTAATTTTTGAACATCAAAATTTAATAAGTTTTCTGATTGATTTAAAATCTCAGTAAATAATTGCCTATTTTCATCGCTATATAATTTTACATTATCTAATAAATGAAAATTTTCGTAAATTAATTTTGGTTTAGTAAGTAAAATATATAAAAATGAAAATTCTTTGATTTCAAAAGATTTTAGTGATTTTGTCTCATTATAGTAATTTTTAGTTTTAGCGAGAGACTTTGGAAACGTTTTATAATTCTTACTGAATTTTAAATTAATATTTGGTGTTAACTCAGAAACTTTTTCAAGAAAATACTCTAAAGTATATTTTTTTACAAAACTATCTTGAATTTTTGAAGCTATTTCTCTAAGTTTTTTTTCTAAAGTTGCTTTTGAACTAGGACTTTCATTTGTTTGCCCCATATAATGTTCAAAAATAAATCTATGAATAGGTATAGATCTCTGATCTGAAAATTCTAAAAACTTATCTTTGCCAAATTTATTAACATAGTTATCTGGATCTAAATTATTTTCCAAGATTAGAAACGAAATTTTTTTATCAGGTTTTAGTTCATCAATAATATTCTCTGCTGCTCTTAATGCAGCTTTGTAACCACTTTGATCACCATCAAAGCATATGATGATATGATTATAGAATTGATTTAAAATTTGTATCTGTTTGTTTGTTAATGCAGTTCCTAGGTTTGCAACAGTATTATCTATTCCATTTTTTGATAATCCAATAACATCCATATAACCCTCTACCAAAAAAACATCTTCTAATTTATTTGATAGCTTTCTAGCTTTATCAAGATTATATAAATTTGACCCTTTCTTAAAAAAAGGTGTCTCTGGAGAATTAATATATTTAGCAACGTTTTTATTATCGTCCACAATTCTTCCACCAAAACCTATTATATTTCCTGATATATTATTTATTGGAAAGATTATTCTGTTTCTAAATCTTGATACAAATTTCTTTTTTCTCTCATCAAAATAAAAAAGGCCTGTGTCTTTAATAATTTCTTCATCAAAATCCTTTTTTAGGATTTCATAATAATCTAAATCCTCTGTGACAAAACCAAGATTAAAATTTTTAACCTCTAGACCAGACAGTCCTCTTGATTTAAGATAATTTTTTGCATTAATTGAATTCTCATTTTTGAATAATTCATTTTTATAAAATTCAGAAAAATTACTACATATAGATTTATATAGTTTCCATTTTTTCTCCCGTTCCTCGTCTTGTTTTGAAAATGTATAAGGTTGCATACCTGCAAGATTTGAAAGCATTTTGACTGCTTCACCAAACCTAAGGTTTTGAGTTTTCATTACAAAATCAAATATGTTTCCATGCTCACTTGTGCTAAAACAATGGTAAAATTCTTTTTCATCATTTACTGTGAATGATGGAGTTTTCTCAGTTTTAAAAGGTGATAAACCAACATACTCCTTGCCCCTTTTTTTAAGTTTAACAGTTTTAGAAACAACTGCCGAAACTTTTAATCTTGTTTTAATTTCGTCTAAATATTCCTTTGGATATTTCATTAGCTATTAAGTAAATTTTTAATAATCTGACCTGCTTTAGAAAAATCAATTGTATCAGCATGCTGTTTTTTTAATTCACCCATCACTTTACCCATATCCTTTAATGAAGAGGCCCCAGAGTTTTTGATAATTTCTTTGCAAATTTGTTCTGTATCGGTTTCAGATAATTGCTTTGGTAGATAATCTGACAAAACATTAAGCTCTGCTTGCTCAATTTCTAGTAAATCTGATCTATTATTTTTTTTGTATATTTCAATTGATTCGGACCTTTGTTTGATCATTTTTTTTAACAGTTTTTTAATATCCTCATCGTCTGTCTCCTTTTTATTTGGGCCAGACCTATTGTTAATATCTAAATCCTTAACTCCAGATAAAATTAACCTATAAGTTGATATCTTATTTTTATCTTTCGATTTTAATGCATTTTTGTAATCGTTATCTATTTTATCTCTTAAAGGCATACTAGAATGTACTTCATAGACAAAATTGTTCAAAAGAAAAATTGTATTTTTAAAAAATTATTATAGATCTGTTGCGGATAAATACGTTTTATTGTATTAACCTTTAACTCATGAGTTGTAATTGACTTTAAAACGAAAAAACAAAACTTCACATCTCTCAAATTTTAATACAGCTATTTTAGTTCTTGAAAACAAATCAGTCTTTAAAGGAATCGGATTGGGATATATAGGAGAGGCAACCGGAGAAGTATGTTTTAATACGTCATTAACTGGTTATCAAGAAATTATATCTGATCCATCTTATGCGGGACAGATAATAAATTTTACATTTCCACATATTGGTAACGTTGGGGCTAATAAAGAAGATGTAGAATCTGATAAAATATGGACAAGAGGAGTTATTTTTAATTCAGAGATAACAAGTCCTTCTAATTATAGATCTCTCCAGAATTTAGATAAATGGCTTAAAAAAAGTAAAATAGTAGGCATAACTGGTCTAGATACTAGAAGTTTAACAAATTTTATAAGAGATAAAGGAGCTCCAAAAGGAACAATATCAAATAGTAAAAATGGTAAATTTAATATTAATAAACTAATAAATAAATCAATAAAATGGCCAGGTTTAAACGGAATGGATCTTGCTCAAGAGGTCACAACTAATAAAACTTATATTTGGAAAGGATATAAAACTTGGAAAAAAAATAAGGGCTATGAAAAAAATAATAAGAAAAAATTTAGGATCGTGGCGATAGATTATGGAATTAAAAAAAATATACTTAGATATTTTTCTGATTTTGATTGCGAAGTAAAAGTTGTTTCATGTAAGGAAAATGCAGATAATATACTCAATCTAAAACCGCATGGAATTTTTTTGTCAAACGGTCCTGGGGATCCTGCTGCAACAGGAAAGTATGCAATTAAAGTTGTAAAAAATTTAATAAAAAAAAATATTCCATTATTTGGGATATGTTTGGGTCATCAAATCTTAGCTTTAGCTTTAGATGCAAAAACTAAAAAGATGAAATTAGGACATAGGGGTGCAAATCATCCAGTAAAAAATTTAATTACCAAGAAAGTAGAAATTACCAGTCAAAATCATGGATTTGAGGTTGTAAAAGAAAGTTTAAAAAAAAATACAGAAATAACTCATCTATCATTATTCGATAATTCTATAGAAGGAATAAGATTAAAAAATAAACCAGTTTTCTCAGTGCAATATCATCCTGAGGCTAATCCTGGACCACAAGATAGTAAATATTTATTTAGTAATTTTATTAAAGACATAAAAAAATATGCCAAAAAGAAAAGACATTAAAAAAATTTTAGTTATTGGAGCTGGTCCAATTATTATTGGTCAAGCTTGTGAATTTGATTATTCAGGAACACAGGCATGCAAAGCATTAAAAGATGAAGGTTATAAAGTAATATTAATAAACTCAAATCCAGCAACTATAATGACTGATCCTGGTGTTGCTGATAAAACTTATATTGAGCCAATATCACTGGAAGTGCTGGAGGAGGTTATAAAGAAAGAGAAGCCTGATGCTATTCTACCTACAATGGGAGGTCAAACAGCACTAAATCTTGCAATTAACTCAGAAAAAATTGGATTGCTTAAAAAGTATAAAATTGAACTTATAGGAGCTAACTCCAAAGCAATAGCAAACGCTGAGGATAGAAAAAAATTTAGAAAGAATATGTCTGATATTGGTATTGATTTACCAAAATCAGAAGTTCTAAATAAATTTTCAAACGCGAAAAAATGCTTAAATAAAATTGGTCTTCCTGCAATTATTAGACCTTCATTTACTTTGGGAGGCTTAGGTGGAGGTATTGCGAGAACAAGAAGAGATTTTTTTAAAATCGTTAAAGAAGGAATGAATGAGTCTCCTCAAAATCAGGTTTTGGTTGAAGAATGTTTGGATGGATGGAAAGAGTTTGAGATGGAAGTTGTTAGAGATAAAAACGACAACTGTATAATTATCTGTTCAATAGAAAATGTTGATCCCATGGGAACTCATACTGGTGATTCTGTTACAATAGCACCAGCATTAACACTTACAGATAAAGAGTATCAAGTAATGAGAAATGCATCTATTGCATGCTTAAGAAAAATAGGTGTTGAAACAGGAGGTTCGAATGTTCAATTCGCCATAAATCCAAAAAATGGAAGAATGGTAATTATTGAAATGAACCCCAGAGTTTCAAGATCATCTGCGTTAGCTTCAAAAGCAACGGGCTTTCCAATAGCAAAAGTAGCAGCAAAATTAGCAGTTGGTTATACTCTTGATGAACTACAAAATGAAATAACAAAGGTAACACCAGCCTCTTTTGAACCAACAATCGATTACGTTGTAACAAAAATTCCAAGATTTACATTTGAAAAATTTTCTGACACAGAAGCAATTTTAGGAACATCCATGAGATCTGTTGGTGAAGCAATGGCAATTGGGAGAAACTTCAAAGAATCTTTTCAAAAAGCTCTCGTTTCACTTGAAACTGGTTTGTCAGGATTAGATAATATTTTTAAATATTCCAAGAAAGAAATTCTAAAAAATTTAAAAATTAATATTCCAAACAAATTACTTCTAATTGCTGAAGCTTTTAGAAAAAAAATATCTATAAATGTTATTTATAAATTATCAAAAGTAGATCCTTGGTTTTTAAATCAAATTAAGGAAATAATTGATGAAGAAAAAATATTAAATTCAAAAGGGCTGCCCAAAACTTTTGAGGAATTTAATAGAATAAAATCAATAGGCTTTTCCGATAAAAAGATCTCACAATTAACTGATCAAAAAGAAACAATCGTTAAATCAAGAAGAAAAGCTTTAAAAGTTATGCCTGTTTTTAAAAAAGTTGATACCTGTGCTGCAGAATTTAAATCTTTTACACCTTATATGTATTCTACGTATCAAAGAAATTTTTCTATTAAAACTGAATGCGAAGCTGAGCCAAGCAATAAAAAGAAAATAATAATTTTAGGTGGAGGACCAAATAGAATTGGTCAAGGTATAGAGTTTGATTATTGCTGTTGTCAAGCTAGCTTTTCTTTAAAAGAAGCAGGTTTTGAAACAATAATGATAAATTGTAACCCGGAAACTGTTTCTACAGATTATGATACGAGTGATAGATTATACTTTGAACCTTTAATTGAAGAGTATGTTGAGAATATAATTTTAAAAGAAAAATCAAAAGGAAATCTAATTGGTATTATTGCACAATTTGGAGGACAAACTCCTATCAAATTAGCTAAATTTTTAGATGAAAATAAACTACCTATTTTAGGGACACAATATAAATCAATTGATCTAGCAGAAGATAGAGACAGATTTAGAGAGTTGCTTATAAAGCTTAAATTAAAACAAGCTGAAAGCGGAATAGCATACAAATTCGATCAAGCTATTAATGTTGCCGAAAAAATTGGATTGCCTGTAGTTGTTAGACCTTCTTATGTTTTGGGAGGAAGAGCTATGGAAATTGTTCATGACAAAAGTCAATTGAAACAGTTTATAAATGAAGCCTTCAAAGCATCAGAACAAAATCCAATTTTAATTGATAAATTTATCAATAACGCGATGGAAGTAGATGTAGATGCGATTTCTGATGGAAAAGATGTTTATGTTGCAGGAATAATGCAACACATCGAAGAAGCAGGAATTCACTCAGGAGACTCAGCTTGCTGCTTGCCACCGGTATCAATAAAGGCAAATCTTTTAAGAGAACTTAAAATACAAACAAGAAAATTAGCTCTTGCTTTAAAAGTTAAAGGATTTTTAAATATTCAATTTGCAATTAAAAATGATGAAATTTTTGTCATTGAAGTTAATCCTAGAGCAAGCAGAACTGTCCCCTTTGTTTCAAAAGCAAACGGTATTCCGCTTGCAAAAATTGCATCAAGAATAATGTCTGGGGAAAGGTTAAGTAAATATAAATTAAAATATAAAACCAATAAAAAATTTGCTGTTAAGGAAGCAGTATTCCCATTCAATAAATTTCCAGATAGTGATTTATTACTTGGCCCTGAAATGAAGTCTACTGGTGAGGTAATGGGTTTCGATGATGATTTTGGAATGGCAGTTGCTAAAAGTCAGATAGCAGCTTCAAATTCTTTACCTACCAAAGGAATGGCATTCTTGTCGGTAAAAGACTCTCACAAACAAGAAATAATAGGTGTTGCACAAAGATTAATAAAACTTGGATTCACACTTTCTGCAACCAAAGGAACTTCAGAGATTTTAAAACAAAATGGAATGAAATGTAAAAAAATTAATAAGGTGAGCAGTGGTAGACCACATATAGTAGATGTTTTAAATTCAAAAAAAATATCTTTGGTAATAAATACTGGAGGTGGAAATTCTGAACACAGGATTAGTGATGCAAGAGCATTAAGAAGAGGAACTCTTGCAAACAAAATCCCTTATTGTACGAACATGTCTACAGCCTATTCATTCTTAGAAGCAATTAAATCTTTAAAAACAACAAAATTAAGAGTTAAATCTCTGCAAGATAATTAATTTTAATAGACTTTCCAATCTGTCTCAAATGTAACATAATTTACTTGAAGACATCTTCTCTCTTTTACTATTTCTTTTTTTTCCATACCGTGCCAAGTGTTAGGGCCACTTGAAAAGAAATAGCCATAATTATCCTTATAAGGAACAGTTTTTGCTAATTTTAAATTTTCATCATAAAAATCTGTTCCCAAATCTTCTTTTTCATTATGCTTATTTACGAATAATAAACATGACATCAGTTTCTCTTTGATATCGCAATGTGGCTTTAACCAGAATCCTTTTCTATCACAGATAACTTCAACTCTTACATATGAATTTGAAAGATCTTTATTTATCATTTCAGAAATTTTTTTATAAGTTGATGGATTTTGAAGTTCTTTAATAAATTCAACAAGATTAGGAAATTGATTTGAATTTTCTTTTGTTACAAAACATCTAAATTTTAATGCTTTGCCTCCGTCTGATATACCTTCTCTAAACTTACCTTCACCTCCATCAATTGCTCTTGTACCGTCATAGTTTAAATTATGTTCTATCGGATTAGCTATATCAGCGTTTACAATTTCCTGAACTTGGCCGTCAGTTAGTGGTTGATTTAATTCCCAATGTTCAAAAGGTGTTTTGTGATTTGACGAATTTTTTAATATTGAGTTTAAAAATGCCATTATAATTGAATTTTATCTTTAATGATATTTGCTACTCTATTCGTTTCATCTAATTTTTCATAGTTCCAATTTTCTAATTTTTCTCCTAATTCTCTAACAATTTTCATTTCTTGAAATAATTTTCTAAAATTTTTAAATCTTTTATCACTTTTTTTAGGTGGAATAGTGGCAATATAAATTGGCTTACCTGTTAAAGCTGCCTCTGAAATCATAGAGCTTGAATCACAAGTAATAACCAAATGTTTTGATTGTGAAAGAGCACTTAAATAGGCTTTTTTATCAACACCATCTAATACTAAATGATCATTTCCAAAATATATTTTTGCATGTTCTATAGTTCCCTTTGGCGTTCTCATAGAAGGGATAACTACTAAACTAAGATTATTTTCTTTAACTAAATAATTTACTTTTGAAAAAATTTCTTGGATATTTCTATCTGAATAATCATAATACTGGGTAGGACCACCAATTATTAAAGAAATTATATTTTTATCCCTCAATTTGCTTGAAACACTAAATAAATATTCTTTATCTTTTTCAATTTCTTCACTTGTTAAATAATGAATAGCTCCTTTTGTTTTTAATACATTATGTCCATCAAGATTATCGTGCTCAGGCACTACAACTAGATCAAAATTATCAAGTTTTATCTTTGGGTTTTGAATATGAATGTTAAATACTTTTTTCTTTGAATTTTTTTTTAAGAATAATGATGGAATAATACTTTTTCTTCCACATGAAATTATTAAATCAACATCTTCGCATTCAATTTTTTTAAAAACTGAGTCGGATATTGGAGTGAATTTCGGCGGTATAACTTTCCAGAAACCTTTTGTTTCAACTGTGTGGTGAGAATAATTTATATCTAAAGCTTTGGCCAAACCTTCTACTTGGCTAATCATCCCATGCATACCTTCTGTTAATAATATACCTTTCAATTTAGTCATTAATCATTATATAGCTTTCATATGAGTGAAAATCCAACTAAACACACAAAAGTGTTAATAATTGGGTCAGGTCCCGCTGGATATACGGCAGCAATTTATGCTGCAAGAGCAATGTTAAAACCAATATTAGTTCATGGTATGGAACCTGGTGGCCAACTAACAACAACAACTGATGTTGAAAATTTCCCTGGATTTAAAGATGTAATACAAGGGCCATGGCTTATGGATCAAATGAAAGGCCAGGCAGAAGTAGTTGGGACTGAAATGATTCAAGATCATATTGCATCGGTGGACTTAAAATCTAAGCCGTTTAAAGCTGTTGGAGATAGTGGCCAAATTTATGAAGCGGACTCAATAATTATTTCAACAGGAGCTCAAGCTAGATGGTTAAATATTGACTCAGAACAAAGCTTCAGAGGTTTTGGTGTATCTGCATGTGCAACATGTGATGGATTTTTCTTTAAAGACAAAACTGTAGCAGTTGTTGGAGGTGGAAATGCTGCAGTTGAAGAAGCTATGTTTTTAACAAAATTTGCTTCAAAAGTTCAACTTATACATAGAAGAGATAGTTTGAGAGCAGAAAAATTACTTCAAAAGAAATTAATGGAAAATAAAAAAATTGAAATAATTTGGGACTCTGTTGTTGATGAAGTCATTGGAGATAATGATCCTAAAAATGTAACTGGATTAAAAATTAAAAATGTTAAAACAAATAAAATCGACGAACTAAAAATTGATGGCTTGTTCATTGCTATAGGGCATGATCCAGCAACCTCATTATTTAAAGATCAACTAGAGATGGATAATGAGGGTTATTTAATAACAAAACCAGAGTCTACGGAAACAAATATACCAGGAGTTTTTGCTGCTGGTGATGTGAAAGATAAAGTATTTAGACAGGCAGTTACAGCAGCTGGTATGGGATGTATGGCAGCATTAGAGGCTGAAAAACATTTATCCGAATAAATGAATGAAACAGTATTGTTAACGGGTATAAGTGGATGGATCGCTAAACACACTGCAATTGAATTATTAAAATCGGGATATAAAGTTTTAGGCACTGTTAGAGATTCTGGTTTAATAGAGCAAACAAAAAAAACCATAAATGAATATGCATCAATTGATAAATTATCATTTGTCGAGTTAGATCTTTTAAAAGACGAAGGTTGGGATGAGGCATTAAAAGGCTGTAAGTATGTAATGCATGTGGCTTCTCCTTTTCCTTTAAAGACCTCAAGAGATCGTGAAAGTCTTGTTCCTACAGCTAAAGATGGAACTATAAGAGTTTTAAAAGCTGCTGTTAATGCGGGAGTTGAACGTATTATTAAAACTTCTTCAATTGCAACAATGTTTAGAAAACCTAATCGGACAAATCCATATACATTTGGTGAAAATGATTGGAGTGATGCTAATTGGAAAGGTTGTAATGATTACTTTGTTTCAAAAATCAAGGCTGAAAAAGCAGCTTGGGAATTTATGGAGAATAAAGGTTTAAAGAATAAATTGGTATGTATATGTCCTGGAGGTGTCTTTGGAGACGCTTTAGATACTAAAGAAAAAACTTCGATAAGTTATGTTAAATTATTTCTAGAAGGTAAATATCCGGGTGCTCCGGATTTTAGTATTTTAGTCTCAGATATGAAAGATGTAGTGAAGGCTCACATCAATTCTTTAACAAGACCAGATGTTGGTGGAAGACGACTAATAATTGGCTCTGAGGTCAAAAGAATGATAGATTTTTCAAATATTATGGCTGAAGCATTACCTAAATATTCAAAAAAACTTCCAAAAAGAGTGTTGCCAAACTTTTTAGTGAGAATAATTAGTCATCTGGATACGAGTGCAAAAATGATGGTTCCAGATTTAGGGATACAAATGCAAACTGATGCTTCGTATGCTGAAGATTTATTGGGATTTAAATTTCAGCCGGCTAGAGGATGTATTGAGGATGCAGCAAAATCAGTAGTTAGACTTGGATTAGTATAATATCAATAATTTACAAGCTATTTCAGTATAGAATAAAAAGTTATTTTAAATTATAAAAGAATGTAAATGGAAAACATTGTAAAGCAAATCCAGCTTGTAGCATTAGTAATCATTTTAGTTAGTACAGTTATTGCTTTTGGGCAAGAAATGTACCAGATGATACTCGTGCAAAGAGTTACTTTAGCCGATCTGCTTTTACTTTTTTTATATCTTGAAGTGCTTGCAATGGTTAGAGTATTTTGGGAAAGTCAATCAATTCAAATTACACTGCCGTTATTTATTGCTATAACTGCACTTGCTAGATTTATTATTTTACAAGGAAAATCTCTAAATCCAGAGATATTACTATATGAAGCAGGTGCGATTGTTTTAATTGCTTTAGCAATTGTAATTTTAAGATTTAGAAATTCTTCACTAATTGGACTAAGTAAAAAAAAATAAGTTTATCCTAAATCCTTACAAAACTTTTTAATTCTAGACATTGCAATTTTAAGTTTTGCCATTGAAGTCGCATATGAAATTCTAAAATATCCATCTAAACCAAATGCTGAGCCCTGAACAGCTGCAACATTTTGTTTTTCTAAAAGCTTTTGGACAAAATCAGTATCTTTTTTAAGTTTAGTTCTTTTATTTAAAAGTTTTTTACAATTCGGAAATACGTAAAATGCACCATTAGGTTTTAAACAGCTAATACCATCAATATTATTTAAACTTTTTACAACAAAATCTCTTCTTTCTTTAAATGATTTTGCTCTTTTCTTAATAAAGTCTTGTTTTCCATTCAGAGCTTCAACAGCTGCTGCTTGACTAATTGACGAGGGATTCGAAGTTGACTGAGATTGAATTTTTCTAATTGCAGAAATTATTTCTTTTGGTCCAGCTGCATAACCAATTCTCCACCCAGTCATTGCATATGACTTGCTCACCCCATTCATTGTTAATGTTCGAGATTTTAATTTTGAAATTTGTGCAATAGTAAAGAATTTAAAATTATCATATTTAACATGCTCATAAATATCATCGCTCAAAATGTGAACTTTTTTGTTTTTGATTAAAACCTTAGCTAATTTTTGAATTTCTGATTTGCTGTATCCAGATCCAGTTGGATTAGATGGTGAGTTAAGGATTATCCATTTCGTTCTTTTTGTAATTGCAGCTTTTAATTTTGCAGGTGTAATTTTAAATCCATCTTTTTCATCACATTTTACTATTTTTGGTTTTCCTCCTGCTAAGAGAACCATATCCGGATATGAAACCCAGAATGGAGCAGGAATAATAACTTCATCTCCTTTATTTAAAGTTGCCATAAAAGTGTTGTAAAGAACTTGTTTCCCTCCAGTTCCAACTGTGATTTCATCTAGTTTATAATTTAGTTTATTTTCTCTTTTAAATTTTTTTAAAATTGCTTTTTTTAATGCTGGAGTTCCATCAACTGCTGTATACTTTGTATCTCCGTCTCTTATTGCTCTAATAGCTGCATTTTTAACATTGATAGGAGTATCAAAATCTGGTTCCCCTGCCCCAAGTCCAACTACATCTTTTCCTGCAGCTCTTAATTCTCTTGCCTTTTGAGTAACTGCAATAGTTGGGGATGGTTTAATTCTTTTTAAATTATTAGATATTATGCTCATTGAATTATGAAATTATTCAATTACGTTGTTTAATATATGGAGAATACATATCAAGACCTAATTACAGACATTCAGAGTAAAAACCCAAAAATCGGTGGAAAACTCGAAGGTGGAAAAAAATTCAAAATAAAGTCAGATTTTACCCCAGCTGGTGACCAGCCAGATGCAATTAAAAGGCTTGTCCAAGGAGCTAAAAAAAATGAGTTTAATCAAGTATTATTAGGAGTAACTGGATCTGGAAAAACTTTTACAATGGCAAAAGTTATAGAAGCTACGAATAGACCAGCGTTAATATTGGCACCAAATAAAACTTTGGCAGCTCAACTTTACGGTGAGATGAAAACTTTTTTTCCAGATAATGCTGTTGAGTATTTTGTATCTTACTATGATTATTACACTCCAGAAGCTTACGTACCAAGATCAGATACTTACATCGAAAAAGAAGCTTCTATAAACGAGCAGATTGATAGAATGAGACACTCGGCAACAAGATCTCTTCTTGAAAGAGACGATGTTTTAATAGTTGCAAGTGTTTCTTGTATTTATGGTTTGGGATCAGTTGAAGCTTACAGCAAAATGACTTTAACTCTTCAGAAAAACTATGAATATAATAGAGAACAAATAATAAAATCTCTTGTTGCTCTTCAGTATAAGAGAAATGATCAAAATTTTTTTAGAGGAACATTTAGGGCAAGGGGAGAATATTTAGAAATATTTCCATCTCATCTAGAGGATAGAGCATGGAGACTAAGTTTATTTGGTGATAAACTTGAGAAGATTGAGGAATTTGATCCTTTAACAGGAGATCAGGTTAGAGATCTTAGTCTAGTAAAAGTTTATGCTAATTCTCATTACATCACTCCTAAACCAACTGTAGAACAAGCAATTATAAAAATAAGAAAAGAATTAGAGGAAACTTTAAAAAAACACAAAGCTGAAAACAAGTTATTAGAGGCGCAACGATTAGAGGAGAGAACTAAATTTGATTTAGAAATGATCGAAGCAACTGGATCTTGTGCAGGAATTGAAAATTATTCAAGATTTTTATCTGGTAGAAAACCAGGAGAGCCACCACCTACTCTTTTTGAATATTTTCCTGATAACACATTAGTTTTTGTAGATGAGTCTCATGTTACAGTCCCCCAACTTAATGGGATGTTTAAGGGAGATAGATCTCGAAAAAGCACATTGGCTGAGTACGGTTTTAGATTGCCATCTTGCATGGATAACAGACCTTTAAAATTTGAAGAGTGGGATTTGATGAGAACACAAACTGTATTTGTTTCAGCAACTCCTGGACCGTGGGAGTTAGAACAAACTAAAGGCAAGTTTATTGATCAGGTAATAAGACCTACAGGATTAATAGATCCACCGGTTGAGATTAGACAAGCAAAAAATCAAGTAGACGACCTTATGCATGAATGCAAAAAAGTAGTTGAAAATAATTATAGAGTTTTGGTTACAACACTTACAAAAAAAATGGCAGAGGATTTAACTGAGTATCTTCATGAAAATGGGATAAAAGTAAGATACCTTCATTCTGATATAGATACACTTGAGAGAATAGAGATTATGAGAGATCTTAGAATGGGTGTGTTTGATGTTCTAGTTGGAATAAATTTATTAAGAGAAGGTTTAGATATTCCAGAATGTGCTTTAGTTGGAATACTAGATGCTGATAAGGAAGGATTTTTGCGATCAGAAACTTCACTAATTCAAACAATAGGAAGAGCCGCAAGAAACGTAGATGGAAAAGTTATTCTTTATGCCGATAAGGAAACAAAAAGTATAAAGAAAGCAATTAAAGAAACTGAGAGAAGAAGAAAGATTCAATTAGAGTACAATAAGAAAAATAAAATCGACGCTAAATCTGTAAAAAAAGAGATAAGTGATATTTTAGAAAGTGTTTACGAGAAAGATTACGTCAAAATAAGCGAAGGTTCCAATATTGGTGGCAACCTCAAAAAACATTTAAAAGGATTGGATAAAAAAATGAAAGAAGCTGCATCTAATCTGGAATTTGAGGAAGCGGCTAAAATTAGAGATGAGATGAGAAAACTTCAAAGTACTGAATTAGAAATTACTTTAAACCCTAAAATTAGACAGTACGATGTTAAAAATAAAATTTATCCCAAAGGTAGATCTACATTAGGTATGCCAGGAACAAGAGTTACAAAAAAAAGAGATAAAAAATGGAAGCACGGAAGATAATAATTACTGGAGGAGCAACTCGAATGGGAGCTGCCATAGCTAAAAAATTATCTGGACCTAATATTGAAATTCTTATCCATTATAACAAATCTAGATCCAAAGCAGAAAATCTTAAAAAAGATTTAACTAGAAGTGGTACAATAATTTATTTAGCAAAAGCAGATTTAACTAAAGAAAAAGAAATAGAAAGAATGCTTAAATTTTCAAAATCAAAGTTGAAGTATTTTGATTGTTTAATTAATAATGCTTCATTATTTGAGAACGATAAACTTGAAAATTTCACAACAAAAAGTTGGGAAAGCCATTTAGAAGCAAATTTAAAAGCGCCAGCTTTATTATCAAAGGGTTTTGCTAAAAATGTTAGAGGCAATAACAATAATATTATTAATATAATTGATCAAAGAGTATTCAAGTTAACTCCATATTTTTTTTCATATACATTAAGTAAATCTGGTCTTTATACTTTAACCAAAACTAGTGCTATGAGTCTTGCCCCAAATATTAGAGTGAATGGAATTGCTCCAGGTCCAACTATTAAAAATAAAAGACAGTCTGACAAGCACTTTAAAAAACAATACATGGCAACACCTCTTAAAAGACAGACAAATGTAGAAGAAATCTGCAATGCTGTTGACTTTTTTATTAAAAATAGATCTATTACCGGTCAAGTTTTAGCAATTGATAGTGGCCAAAACTTAAACTGGCAAACTCCAGACATAATGGGTGGTAAGGAATGAAAAAGAATAACTTAAAGATTGTTAAAATAGATAAAACAAAGAGCTTATTTAATTACGAAAAAAAAGTTTTAATAAAAGAGTTAATACTGGGATTAAAACTTGGTTATTTTGATTTTGAAAAAGAAAAGCCTCAAAAAGTAAAATTTAATTTAGAGGTGAATTATCAAGATAAACAGCCGTCTAACGATAAAGATATTAAATCGATAGTTAATTATGCTAAAATAGTAAAATTAATAAGAAAACTAGTAAAAAATAAACATTACAATTTTCTTGAAACATTGGCAGAAGATGTTTTTGATGAGCTATTCAAAGATAAAAGAATAGATAAAATTACTCTTCAAATCGAAAAATTAGAAATAATGAAGGATTGTAGCTCAGTTGGGATCCAAATTTCTAAAAAAAGAAGCCATGATCAGCTCTGATATAGGTAAAGAAGTAATTAAAAAAGAATTGCCCTTGGTTCCTAAGCTTCCGGGTGTTTATAGGATGCTAAATTCAAAAGGAGAAATTCTTTATGTGGGTAAAGCAAAAAACCTTCCAAACAGACTTAAAAGTTATGTGTCAGAGAAAAATCATATCATTAGGACTGAGAGAATGCTCTCTCAAACAAAAAGACTCGAAATTACTACTACTTCAAATGAAAGTGAGGCTTTACTTTTAGAGGCAAATTTAATTAAAAAGTTTAAACCAAAATTTAATATTTTACTAAGAGATGACAAATCCTTTCCTTTTATTTTTATAGGCGACAAAGATAAATGGCCGCAAATAAAGAGGCACAGAGGAAAAAAAGGCAAAGAAGGATTTTATTTTGGACCATTTGCATCAGCTGGATCTGCAAATTGGACTATAAAAATGATCCAAAAAATATTTCATCTCAGAATTTGTGATGATAGTGTTTTCAAAAATAGAGAAAGACCCTGCATACTTTATCAAATTAAAAGGTGCTCAGGACCTTGTGTTGGTTATGTAAGTGAGAGTGATTATAAACAAACTGTTGATGATGCAATTGAGTTTGTGTCAGGAAAATCTAGAAAAATTCAGAAAAGCTTATCTAATCAAATGGAAAAGGCTAGTGAGGATTTAGACTTTGAAAAAGCAGCAATATTAAGAGATCGAATTAAATCATTAAATATTATCCAATCTTCTCAAAGAATTAATGAAGCAAATTTAGTCGAAGCAGATGTTATTGCGGGATATAAAGAGTCTGGAAAAACTTGTATTCAAGTTTTTTTTTATAGGTCAAAACAAAATTGGGGTAATCAAGCTTTTTTTCCAAAGCATGATCCAGAAGAAAATCTAAGTGATGTCACTAATTCTTTTGTTTCTCAATTTTACGAAAATAAAAGTGTGCCTTCTTCAATAATTTTATCAAATGAAATTAAAGAAAAAGAATTAATTGAAAAAACGCTTACACAAAAAGAAGGTAAACAAATCACAATTACTGTTGCAAAAAAAGGGACAAAACTAAAAGTTATTAATCAAGCAATAAATAATGCAAAAGATAGTTTGAATAGAAAACTTTACGAGAGTCAGAATAATAGAGATCTTTTCGATGCAGTATCAAAAAAATTCAATCTTGAAACTAATATTAATTTAGTTGAGGTTTATGATAATAGCCATATTCAAGGTACAAATAGTGTGGGCGCTTTAATTACTTATGGCGATGAAGGGTTTGTTAAAAAAAGGTATAGAAAATTCAATATAAAAATTCAAAAAAATGCTCAAGATGATTATGGAATGATGAAAGAAGTTCTTAACAGAAGATTTAAAAGAGCAGTTCAAGAGAAAGATAATTATTTAACTTTCCCTGATTTAGTTTTAATTGATGGAGGGAAAGGTCAATATTCCGTTGCTAGAGAAACGATGAATGAACTCGGTCTACATGAAATACCTATTGTAGCTATAGCAAAGGGCAAAATGAGAAATAGTGGAAATGAAACATTTTTTCATAATGGAAGAGAGTTCAAGTTTGAGAAAAATGATCCAACATTATTCTTTTTACAAAGACTAAGAGATGAATCTCATCGATTTGCAATAAGTGCTCATAGAGCAAAAAGAAAAAAGGGCATAAGCAAATCATTATTAGATCAAATTGATGGTATTGGATCTATCAGAAAAAGGGCATTATTAAATCATTTTGGTTCAGCCAGAGCTGTGGAATCAGCTAGTTTAGATGAAATAAAATCAGTTGATGGAGTTGAGGAAAAAGTCGCAAAAAAAATATATAACTTCTTTCACGAATGAAATTTAAAATACCTAATTATTTAACAATTGGACGTATAATAATTGTTCCAATATTTGTTTTTACATTCTACCTTCCAGGATTTTATGGAGACGTAATACCGTTTGCTCTTTTTTTAATTGCCTCATTTACAGATTTTTTAGATGGCCTTTTGGCAAGGATGTTTAAAGAAGAATCTAAACTTGGAGAACTTTTAGATCCAATAGCTGATAAGATTATTGTTGCTACTGCATTAATTTTATTAGTTATGGATCAAACAATAAAAAATTACGAAGTTATTGCAGCTATTATAATTCTTACAAGGGAAATACTAATTTCAGGATTAAGAGAATTTCTAGCGAAAGGAAAAATAAAGCTTCCAGTTTCTAATTTAGCAAAACTTAAAACATTCTTGCAGATGTTTTCGATAGCAATTCTTTTAACTGGGGAAACAGGAAATAAATTAATAAATTTTCAAGATTATAATGCTCAAACAATAGGCATAATTATTTTATGGCTATCCGCTTTTTTAACACTTTATACCGGATATGATTATCTTAGAAAAGGAATAGACCATGCAATATCTGAAGATAATAAAGATTAAGCAGCTTTTTTTTGTCTAACTAACTGATCAAAGCTTTTTGATAATCCTAATATAACATCACAAATTTTGTATTTATGATCTGCTATACTTGCAACTGGTGTTATTTCGGCTGCTGTGCCAGTTAAGAAACATCCATCAAAATTACCTAGTTCATCTGGAGAAATTTTTCTTTCATGAACTTTAATATTTTTTGATTTAGCTAATTCAATTACAGCTTGTCTTGTAATACCATTTAAAAAGGAATCTGGTATTGGTGTATGTAATTCATGATTTTTATCTTTAAAAAAAATATTTGCACTTGTTCCTTCTGCAACATTACCTTCAAAATCTAACATTAATGATTCTGAATACCCTTGTTGTTCAGCTTCGTGTTTTGAAAGAGTGCAAATCATATATAATCCAGCTGCTTTTGCATCCCATGGAATAGTATTTGGAGCCGGTCTTCGCCATTTAGAAATATTTAATCTTATTCCTTCAGCTTTTAATTTTGGATCAAAATATGCAGGCCATTCCCACGTCGCTATTGCTACATTAATTGAAGTTTTCTGTGCAGACACACCCATCATCTCACTTCCTCTCCACGCAAATGGTCTAACATAACCATTTTGAATATTTTGAACTGCTACAATTTTTTTAGAAGCTTCATTTATTTCATCCTTTGTATAAGGAATATTAATATCTAATCTTTTTGCAGAATAAAATAATCTGTCTGTATGCTCTTCTAGCTTAAATATTTCTCCGTCGTATACTCTTTCACCTTCAAAAACTAAACTTGCATAATGAAGTCCATGACTGATTACATGGCATTTTGCATCTTGCCATTCAACAAGCTCATTATTGTACCAAATTTTTCCTGATCGTTTATCGAAAGGTATCATTATTTAATTTTATAAAAAAATATATTTGTATATATAATATGTCAATATAACTTACCAATATGAAAAAACTTTTATATTTAAAAGATGAGGATCTGAAACAATATATTGAAAAAATATTTCTTGGATACAGAGAGACAGTCTCAGATGCTAAAAATGTATTAAATAAATACTCCATAGGTGTCGCACATAATAAGGTTATTCACCTAATTTCATTATATGAGGGTATTACGATATCAGATCTTTTAAGAAAGTTGAAAGTTACTAAGCAAAGTTTGAATAGAGTTTTGAAAGATTTAATAAATCTAAAAGCTATAAAATACGAAAAAGATCAAATAGATACCAGAATAAAGCATGTCTACTTAACAGAAGAAGGAGAAAAATTATTTAACGAAATTTTCTCAGTTCAAAAGAAAAGAATTTACCAAGCATTTTCCGCATCAAAAGCAAATGAGGTTGTTAGTTTTGACAATGTTTTAAAAAAAATAATCAATGGAAAAATTTAAAGCGCATATTTTAGTTGTAGATGACGATGATGGCATAAGAGAATTAGTTAAAGAATATCTTTTACAAAATAACTATCTCGTAACGAGCTCAAATAGCGCCGAAGATGCTCTTGAAAAAGTTAAAGTTATAAAATTTGATTTAATAGTGCTTGATATAATGATGCCAGGCAAAAGTGGTTTAGAATTTACAAAAGAAAATAAAGACAAAATCTCAACCCCAATAATTCTTTTAACAGCAAAAGGCGAAGCTTCAGAGAGAATAGAGGGTTTAGATATTGGTGCAGATGATTACCTTCCAAAACCTTTTGAGCCTAAAGAATTAATACTTAGAATTAATAATATCTTAAATAAAACAAAATATAGAAATACAAAGAGAAAATTTAAATTTGGTAAAATTGAAATAGATCTTAATAAACAATTTATTTTGAAAAATGACAAATCTATAAAAATCAATAATACAGAAAAGATAATTTTGGATAAAATGGTTAACTCTCCCGGGAAAATTTTTAAAAGAGAAGAGATTGGAAATCTTATAAAAATTGATAAAGAAAGATCAGTTGACGTAATAATTACAAGACTTAGAAAGAAAATTGAAGAAAATCCCAAAAGCCCAAATTATTTACAAACAATAAGAGGTGAAGGTTATGTTTTATGGATTGAGTAGATATATAAAAAATATTTTACCTAAAAGACTTTTTTATAGAGGTCTACTCATAGTTGCTGTTCCAATAGTTGTTATGCAAATTACTATTTCGTTAGTTTTTTTTGATAGTCTATGGATCAAAACTAATTCTGGAATGACAAGAGCATTGGTTTCTGAAGTCAAAACTTTTGTAGACGCTTATGATAACGATGAAACAAACAAAGATTTTATAATAATTTTATTCAAGCAACATTTGGGTTTTAATATTAAATATGAAAAAGATAAAATCTTGCCAAATAAAATACCTGAAAGATGGTTCAGTCCAGTGGATCGATCGCTAAGAAGGGAATTAAAGAAAAAAAATTTAACTTATTGGTTTGATACAACAAACTTCAAAGAAGTTGTTGATTTAAAAATAGGATATTCAAAAGGATATTTTCAATTTTATATTCCAAGAGATAGACTAACTACAAGCTCGGCTAGATTATTTGGTCTTTGGATAACATTGCCAGCATTATTAATGATAGCAGTAGCAATAATTTTTTTAAAGAATCAAACTAGACCCATAACCAAACTTGCAGAGGCATCTGAAAGATTTGGAAGAGGTGAAGATATTGACGAATTTAGACCTTCTGGAGCACTCGAAATCCGAAAAGCTGGTTTAGAATTTGATAAAATGAGAAAAAGAATAATAAGACATCTTAATCAAAGATCTGAAATGCTATCAGGTATCAGCCACGATTTAAGAACACCTTTGACAAGGATAAAACTTCAAATAGCGATGATTAAAGACAAAAGTGTTGTTGAAAAACTATCAAGAGACGTTGATGAAATGGAAAAAATGTTAAATGAATATCTTCAATTCGCAAGATCTGGAGCAAAAGATAAAACCGAAACGTTTGATATATCTGTCCTTCTTGAAGATTTATGTAAAAAATATGAAAAACCAAATATAAAATATTTTTTAAAAGAAAAGGTTTATTTTGATGGAAGAAAAAATTTAATTAGTAGATGTATTAATAATCTAATAGATAATTCTCTAAAATTTGCTGATAATGTTGAATTGTATCTAAAAAAAGGAAGATCAACTATTAATATCTCAATAGAGGATGATGGTCCAGGAATACCACAAAAAGAACATCAAAATGTTTTGAAGCCATTTTATAAAATTGACAAAAGTAGATCAGAAACAAAATCAAGTGTTGGTCTTGGCTTAGCTATATCATCAGATGTCGTAAAATCACATGGGGGAGATCTTAAATTTGATAAGTCTAGTTTAGGTGGATTAAAAGTTATTATTTCTTTGCCCGTTTAGTTTTTTTTTTTACTTTTTTTTCAGCAATTTTTTTTTCTAATTTTTCAATTCTTTTATTTAATATATCGATTTCATCTTTGCTTACTAAATTCATTTTAAGAATAATTTCCTCTTTTTTTGATCGTAAAATATTTACTACTTCATCACTAAAATCTTTGTAATTGACCAATCCTTCTTCCAAAAATTTTGCAAATTTATCAAATACGAATCTTGATTTTGACATAATAATTTCTTATCAAAGTTTAAGTAATATTTATAATATTACAATTAAATGTTTATTAATAATTTTGACCCAGTCGCTTTTGAGATCTTTTCATTAGAAATTAGATGGTATTCCTTGTCTTATATATTTGGCTTAGTGTTTGGTTGGTATTTTGCAAAAAACAAACTAATCAAATATAACGCTCAGAGAGAATATTTTGATGATTATATAACTTATTTGATCATAAGTATCATCCTTGGTGGAAGAATTGGATATGTAATTATTTATGACCCTATTTATTTTATCAGTAATCCAGTTGAGATTATAAAAATTTGGCAAGGAGGCATGTCTTTTCATGGTGCACTAATTGGAATTATTATAGGAACTTATTTTTTCTGCAAAAATAAAAACCAAAATATTTTTAGTTATTTAGATGTGGTTGCTGTTTGTTCTCCTATAGGAATTTTTTTAGGAAGAATATCAAATTTCATAAACTCAGAGCTTTATGGCATAGAAACAAATGTACCATGGTCGGTAAAGTTTATAAAAATTGATGATTTAAATCGACATCCTTCACAAATTTATGAGGCAATATTTGAGGGAGTTGTTCTATTTGTTATTTTAAATATGTTGTTTAATAGATTAAGGAATACACCTGGTATTATTTCAGGTTATTTTTTAATTTTATACTCATTTTTTAGATTTGTTATCGAGTTCTTCAGAGAACCAGATCAACAACTAGGTTATTTATTTTTCAATTTGAGTATGGGGCAAATAATAAGTTGTATAGCACTAACCTGCGGATTAATTATCATCTATTATAAAAATGCTAATAGGACAGAATAAAAAAATCTCATTGGATAGATTTATTTATAAATCTTTGTATGACAAGGATAATGGTTATTATATTAAAAAAAATCCTTTTGGAAAAAAAGGTGATTTCATAACATCTCCGAATATTTCTGTTCTTTTTTCAGAAATGATATCTATTTGGTTAATTTCATTTTGGGAGAATTTAAAAAAACCAAAAAAAATAAATATTGTGGAGCTGGGCGCAGGTAATGGTGAGATGATGTCACAAATTATAAAAACTTTAAATAATTTTAGTGAAATTAGTTTATCTGCCAATTTTTTAATTTTAGAAAAAAGTCCATTACTTATAAAAATTCAGAAGGATAAAATAGATAAGAAAAAAGTAAGCTGGATTAAAAATTTAAAAGAAATTCCAAAGGCTCCAACTATATTCTTGGCTAATGAGTTTTTTGATGCTTTTCCCATAAAGCAGTTTTTAAAGAAAAGCAATAATTGGTATGAAAAATATGTGGAATACAAAAAAAATAAGTTTGAAGTTTGTGATCAAAAAGTGTCGTCAAAAATAATTGAGAAATATTTAGGTAAAGATATAAAAAAAGAAAAATTTGTTGAATATTCACCTTCAGCAATGAAATTTGTTAACGAAATAGGGAATTTTATTTTTAAAAATAATGGCGGTTTATTAATGATAGACTATGGCTTTACCAGTGGAAAAATGAAAAATACTTTGCAAAGTGTTGAGAAGCATAGAAAAATTAGTTTTTTAGAAAATCCCTATAATTCAGATATTACTCATTTAATAAATTTTAAAATGTACGAGAAAGAGTTCGCAAATTCTAATTTGAAATCTTTAATAACAACCCAAGGTAATTTTTTAAAGAAATTAGGAATATTAAAAAGAGCTGAGATAATAAGTAAAAATTTACAATTTAGTAAGAAAGCTGACATATTTTATAGAATAAAAAGATTAATTGATGCAAAATATATGGGCTCAATGTTTAAAGTATTATTTGTAAGCAAATCCAAAAATAATTTTAATTTGGGTTTTAAGTGATTAAGTCAAAAATTTTTAAAAATCAAAAATCCATTTCACATTATTTTTTTAATAGATTAGGTGGTACCTCAAAAGGAATTTACAAAAGTTTAAATTGTGGAAAAGGTTCAAAAGATAAAATTGGTAATATAAGTAAAAATTTAAAAATAGTTTCAAAAAAAATAGGATGCACAAATGAAAATCTAGTTTCTCTTAATCAAATTCACAGTAACAAAGTTTATAAAATAAGTGGTATTCCAAAAAAAAGATTGACTGGTGACGCGATTATTACAAATAAGCGAAATATTGCGATTAGTATACTCACTGCAGATTGTGCACCAATTCTAATTATAGAAAAAAAGCAAAAATTTGTTGGTGCAATACATGCAGGATGGAAGGGTGCTTTTAAAGGAATAGTAAAAAAAACAATTCAACTTTTGAAAAAAAATGGATGCTCAGAGAAAGATATGATTGTTTGCATTGGGCCATGTATAAAAAAAAACAGCTACGAAGTAAAAAATGATTTTTTTAAATTGTTTAAGGACAAAAATAAAAAAAATGTGAATTTCTTCGCATTTAAAAAGAAAAAAATTTATTTTGATTTAAGCGAATATATAAAATCTCAATTTTATGAAAATGGAGTTAAAAAAATAGATATAATAAGAAAAGATACCTATGCTTTAAAAAATAACTTTTTTAGTTCTAGGAGAGCAAAAAAAAACAGACATAACGATTATGGTAGAAATATTTCTGCAATTATGATTAAATAGTATATCGCGGATGAAAATTCTCACAGGAAATAGCAATAAACATCTTAGTCAAAAAATATCTAAATTTTTGAAAAATAGATTAGTGAATTCAAATATAAGAAAATTTGCAGATGGAGAAATCTATATTGAAATTAATGAAAATATTAGAGGCAATAGTATTTTTTTAATTCAATCCGTTTCGTCTCCTGCAAATGACAATTTGATGGAATTACTACTATCAATTGATGCTTTAAAAAGATCATCGGCTAAAAATATAACCGCTGTGATCCCATATTTTGGTTATGCAAGACAAGATAGAAAGGTGGTTCCTAGAACATCTATATCTGCAAAACTTGTATCTAATCTTATTGCGAAAGCAGGTGCAGATAGAGTCGTTACAGTTGATTTACACTCTGGACAAATTCAAGGATTTTTTGATATTCCAGTAGATAACTTATTTGCAACTCCAATATTTGCTAGACATATAAAAAAGAAATTAAAAAAAAATAATATAATCTGTGTTGCTCCAGATGTTGGTGGTACCGCAAGAGCAAGAGCTTTAGGAAAATTGTTAAATGTAGATTTGGCAATAGTAGATAAAAGAAGACCTGCTCCTGGAAAATCAGAAGTGATGAATGTAATTGGGAATGTGAAAAATAAAACTTGTGTATTAGTTGACGATATAATCGACTCTGGTGGAACAATTGTAAATGCAGCTTCTGAATTAAAAAAAAGAGGAGCCAAAGATGTTCATGTGTATGTAACACATGGCGTATTAAGTGGTAATGCTGTTGAAAAAATTAAGAAATCTTCGATAAAAAACTTAGTTGTAACTGACACAATAGATAATTCGACAAAAGTTAAAAAAGCTAAGAATATTGAGGTATTAACAATCTCTAATTTAGTTGGTGAAGCTATTAAAAGAATATCAAATTCTACTTCGGTATCAGATCTATTTAAATAATTTACTTGTAAAATTTAGTTTCATAAGTTAAAAACCCGTCACTTTATGAGTTTATTAGCAGCCACAATAAGAGAAACAAAAACTAAGGGAGAAGTTAAATCTCTCAGAAGTAAAGGTATGGTTCCAGGTATAATTTATGGAGGAGAAGAACCAAATCAAAAGATCTCTGTTTCTGTTAAGGAAGTAAAAAATTTATTAAATAAAGAAAATATTTTATCAAATATTATTTCAATTAATATTGATGGGAAAGAACAAAAAGTTTTACCAAGAGTTATTGATTTTGATACGGTTACAGATGAGCCTATACACTTAGATTTTTTAAGAATTGTTAAAGGTGCAAAAGTAATTTTAGAAATTCCAGTTAAATTTATTAACCACGAATTGTCACCAGGATTAAAAAGAGGTGGGGTTTTGAATATTGTAAGACGTAAAGTTGAATTAAGATGTCCTACAGAAAATATACCAACAGAGTTAGTTGTAGATCTAAATAACTTAGATATTGGAGCAAGTATTAAAATATCTTTTATAAATTTACCTGAAAATGTAACACCTACAATTCAAGGAAGAGATTTTGTAATCGCGACAGTAGCAGCACCAACAGTTGTTAAAGAACCTGAAAAACCAGCAGAGGCTGAGGGAGAAGGTGGAGAAACTGCAGATGCAGCTGCGGCTGGAGACGCGAAACCTGATGAGGGTGCAGAAAAAGCTGCAGATGGTGATAAAGGAAAAGAAGAAGGAAAAGCTCCAGCAGAAAAAAAATAATAATCTGTGAAAATAATAATAATATAAAATGTTGTTACTCGTAGGTTTGGGCAATCCAACCCCAAACAGTCATAATAATAGACATAATATAGGTTTTAAAGTTGTAGATGCCATAAATCAAAAATTTGGTCTTTCAAAGCAAAAGCCAAAATTTAAAGGTTTACTTACAACAGGTAATATTGGGGAAAAGAAAATTTATGCTATCAAACCTCTGACTTTCATGAACAACTCAGGGATATGTATCAGAGAATTGCTTGAATATTTCAAAATAGATGCAGAAGATGTCATAGTTTTTCATGATGATCTAGATGTAGAGTTTGGAAAAATAAAGGCAAAATTTGGTGGATCAAGTGCAGGTCACAATGGAGTTGCTTCAATTGATAAATTTATTGGAAAAGACTATTCAAGAGTGAGGATCGGGATTGGAAAGCCGGAGAATAAAATGTCTGTATCAGATTTTGTTTTAAATGATTTTTCTGATGATGAACAAGAACACTTAGAAAAAATTACTCACAATATAATAGACTCTATTGCTATTTTAATTGATAAGAAATTAGATTTATTCTCAAGCAAAGTTAACAATAATTAAATGGGTTTTAAGTGTGGTATAGTTGGTTTACCAAATGTTGGTAAATCTACTTTATTTAATGCACTTACAAATTCAAGTAAAGCTCAAGCAGCAAATTTTCCTTTCTGTACTATAGATCCAAATATAGGCGTAGTTCCTGTACCAGATTATAGGTTAGATGAATTAGTTAAAATTTCAAATTCAAAAAAAAAAATAAATACTACAATATCTTTTGTTGATATAGCAGGATTAGTAGAGGGAGCCTCTAAAGGCGAAGGATTAGGTAACAAATTCTTATCCCATATAAGAGAAGTAGATGCTGTTATTCATTTAATTAGATGTTTTGACTCTGATGATATTCAGAATGTAAATCCAACAGTTGATCCAATTAGAGATTTAGAAATAATTGAAACAGAAATGTATTTAGCAGATTTGGAATCTATTCAAAAAAGACTAGATAAGAAAAATAAAAAAAATAATGATGAAAATCAAAACCAAATTCTAGAAAGAGCTCAGAATTTAATTAATGATAACGATGATATAAATAAATTATACGAAGAATTTGATAAAAAAGATGTTAAATTGTCAGGATTATTGTCAACAAAACCTAAATTGTATGTTTGTAATGTTGATGAAAATAGCATTGATAAAGGCAATGATTATACAAAAAGTTTTATTGAAAAATATGGTACTAAAAACACTCTAACTATTTCAGCTGAAATAGAAAATCAACTAAATGAACTAGAAAATGAAGAAAGAAAAAACTATATGAAAATGATCAACGTAGATGATACTGGACTAAATTTATTAATCAAAAAAGGATATGACCTTTTATCTTTAGAGACGTTTTTCACTTCAGGAGTTGAGGAGACAAGGGCTTGGACAATTAACAAAAATTGTATGGCGCCTCAAGCAGCAGGTATAATTCATACAGATTTTGAAAAAGGTTTTATAAGAGCAGAAACTGTGTCTTATCAAGATTTTGTTGGTAGTGGTGGTTGGTTAAAATCAAGAGAAAACGGCAAAATGAGATTAGAAGGCAAAGATTATATCGTTAAAGATGGAGATGTTCTAAACTTTAGATTCAACACGTGACCATATCTTCTTCATAGTAAAGTAAACCAATACAGTCAATATTATCAAATAAGCTATAACTCTAAATCCTGTTTTATGTCTTTGTTCTAAATGTGGTTCCGCTGACCACATCAGAAAATTTGTAACATCTTTGGACATTTGCTCAGCTGTTGCTTTTGTTCCATCTGTATACTCAATTAAATCATCAGATAAAGGAGCTGGCATTTTAATTTTATTACCATACATATACTTATTGTAATAAACACCATCATCAAGTTCTACACCCTCTGGTGGTTCAGAATATCCTAACAATAAGGAATAAATATAATCCGCTCCGCCTTTTCTTGCCTTAACTAGAACAGACATATCTGGTGGATAAGCACCACCATTAGCAGCTTTAGCTTCTTGTTCATTAGCATATGGCATTACGAATTTATCAGATAATTTGGCTGGTCTTACAAACATTTCTCCAGTGCTGTCAGGACCATCTGTTACCTCAAAACTTGCAGCTATTGCTTTAGCCTCTGCTTCAGAAAATTCTGGTCCACCCTTTTCTGCTAAATTTCTATAGGTTAAATATTTCATAGAATGGCAAGATGCACATACCTCTGTATATACTTGATAACCCCTTTGAAGTGATTCTCTATCAAATTTTCCAAATAGACCTTTGAAAGTCCATTTAGTCTCTAAAAAAGGAGGTGATTTTTCAGCAGAGTTAGATGAATTTAGTACTATAACTGAGAATATTAATACAAAAAAAATATTTTTTAACTTTCTCACTTTATTGTTTTTTCTATTTTTTCATCACTCCTTGCTGCAGCTAAATTTGGCGAGCCTCCTAAAACTGGCTCAGTAATACTCAAAGGCAGCGGGGTAGTTTTTTCTTTCCATCCTAAAACTGGAAGAATAATTAAAAAATGCGCAAAGTAATACGCTGTAGCAACTCTTGCAATTAACAAGTACAATCCTTCAGCTGGCATCGCCCCTACATATCCTAGAATTAAAACATCGGCTACTAAGATCCAGTAGAACTGTCTAAATAATGGTCTAAATACTGCTGATCTAACTTTTGAAGTATCCAACCATGGTAAAGCAGCTAAAATTAAAATAGCTGATAACATAGCGACAACACCCATAAGTTTATCAGGAACAGATCTTAAGATCGCATAAAAAGGTAATAAGTACCACTCAGGAACTATATGAGCAGGAGTAACAAGTGGATCCGCCTCGATATAATTATCAGCATGTCCTAAAATATTTGGCTGATAAAATACAAACAGCGCAAAGACAATACAAAACATTAATAACGCAAAAGCATCTTTAATTACGATGTATGGATGAAAAGGAACTGTATCTTTAGAAGGTTTTTTAATATCAATACCAACTGGATTGTTATTTCCAGGAACATGTAATGCCCATATGTGGAGCACTACAAGCCCTAGTATTAAAAATGGTATCAAGTAATGAAGAGTAAAAAATCTTGTTAGAGTTGGATTATCAACTGAATAACCACCCCATAACCAAGTTGTTATACTTTCTCCCACAAGTGGGATTGCACTAAATAAATTAGTTATTACTGTTGCTCCCCAAAAACTCATTTGTCCCCAAGGAAGAACATATCCCATAAAAGCAGCAGCCATCATTAGCAAATAAATTATAATTCCAAGTATCCAAATTATTTCTCTAGGAGATTTATATGATCCGTAAAATAATGATCTAAAAATATGAATATAAACTGCTAGGAAAAACATAGAAGCACCATTTGCATGGACATATCTTAACAACCATCCATAATTCACATCTCTCATTATATGTTCAACACTACTGAATGCCATATCTGCATGAGCAATGTAGTGCATAGCCAAAACTAATCCTGTAACTATTTGGGTAATTAAGCAAAAAGTTAATATCCCACCAAAAGTCCACCAGTAATTTAAATTTTTTGGTGTAGGGTAATCTGTTAAGTGATTTGCCAATGTAAGCAAAGGCAATCTATCATTAAACCATTTACCAAATTTTGAACTAGGTGTGTATTCGTGATCACTCATATTTATCCAATCTTAATCGTGTTAGTATTTACAAATTCGTATTTAGGTATCTCCATATTAGTTGGAGCTGGTCCTTTTCTAATTCTACCAGATGTATCATAATGAGAACCATGACAAGGACAAAACCAACCATCATAATCACCCTTATCTGTTAATGGAACACATCCTAGATGAGTACAAATCCCAAGCATCACTAACCATTCAGGATTTTTTGCTCTGTCTTCATCTTTTTCAGGATGCTTAAGATCATTGATGTCAACTGCTCTCGCTTTTTTAATTTCATCATCCGTTCTTCTCTTAATAAAAACAGGTTTACCTCTCCAAAGAACTGTTAAAGATTGTCCGGGTTGCATTGAACTCACATCTACTTCTGTACTTGCTAATGCTTTTACAGAGGCATCTGGGTTCATTTGATCGACCAATGGCCAGACAGCAGCACCTACTCCAACTACACCAGCGGCGGCAGTAGCAGTAAACAAGAAATCTCTTCTGTTGGTCTTTTTTTCGTCTTTTTGATCTGACATCTTTAATATTTTATAACTTTGGTAATATATGATTTCATATAATAAAAAAGAGATATTTCTATGGTAACAATGACACAGAAACCTTTAAAACACGGTCTAAAAGTAGCTCTATATCAGCCGGATATTCCTCAAAATACAGCTTCAATTATTCGAACTTGTTCTTGCCTAGGGGCTAGTTTAGAAATCATTGAACCTTGTGGGTTTTTATTTAGCGATAAAAGGTTCAAAAGAGTTGTTATGGATTATTTAGATTACAGTGAAATTAAATTTTACAAGAACTCTAAAGAATTCTTTGATGAAAATAGTAAAAATAGAGTAGTTTTAATGACGACAAAAGCTAGCAAAATTTATACAAAGTTTAAATTTAAGCGTAATGATATATTGCTCTTTGGCAGAGAAAGTGCAGGTGTTCCAGAAAATGTGCATTCGAAGGTTAATGAAAGAATTAAGATTCCAATGCTAAAAAATAAAAGATCGTTAAACATTTCAATATCAGTGGCTATTGGGGCTTCAGAATTTATAAGACAGGTAGGTTAAATGGATCAATACATAAAAAAGAAATTAGCAAAAAATTGGTTTAAAACTTTACAAGAAGTACTTTGTAGAGAAATAGAGGAAAAAGAGGGCAAAAAAACCAAATTTAAAATTACTAATTGGAATAGAAGTAAAAGTAATGATGAAGGTGGAGGACAATATAGAATTTTAGAGAACGGTAAAATTTTTGATAAAGTTGGAGTAAATTTTTCAGAAGTTTATGGAAAATTTTCAAATGAATTTAAAAATAAAGTTCCAGGTACTAAAACAAGCTCTAAATTTTGGGCATCTGGAATATCTGTTGTTATGCATATGAAAAATCCTCATGTGCCTGCAATGCATTTTAACACTAGGTATATAGTTACTTCATTTGGTTGGTTTGGAGGTGGAATGGATGTTACACCTTGCATGAAAGATAAGAAATTAGAAAACTGGTTTCATTCAGAACTTAAAAAATCATGTAATAAACACAACAAAAATTATTACAAAAAATATAAAAAGTGGTGTGATGAATATTTTTATTTACCGCATAGGAAAGAACCAAGAGGTATTGGTGGAATTTTTTTTGATTATAAAAAAAATAATTGGGAAAAAGATTTTTCTTTTGTTAGAGAAGTGGGAATAAGTTTTAAAAACATTTCTAATGAAATAATTGAGAAAAAAAATAAATTAAAATGGACAATTAAAGATAAAGAAATCCAATACAAAAAAAGAGGTAGATATGTTGAATTTAATTTATTACATGACAGGGGGACAAAATTTGGTTTACAAACTGGTGGAAATGTTGAAGCTATACTTATGTCATTACCACCAATAGCTAAATGGTAAATTATGGATAAAGAACCAATTACTACTGAAGGATTAGAAAAATTAAAAAGTGAATTAATTTTTTTAAAAGAAAAAAAGAGACCCGAAATTGTTGCAGCCATTGCTGAAGCAAGATCACATGGAGATTTGAAAGAAAATGCTGAATATCATGCTGCAAAAGAACAGCAATCACATAACGAAGGAAGAATTCAAGAAGTTGAGGATTTAATTGCGAGAGCAAATGTAATTGATATCACCAAGATTAGTAATGATGGAAAAGTGATATTCGGATCTACAGTCTACCTTCAAAATTTAGATACAAATGAAAAAATAAATTACAAAATTGTTGGTAAAGACGAGGCAGATCTAAAACAAAAGCTTCTTTATTTTCAATCACCAATAGGAAAAGGTCTTATAGGTAAAAATAAAGGGGATCTTGTAGAGATAAATACACCAGCAGGGACAAAAAATTTTGAGATTATAGACGTAAAATACGTTTAATTTGATAAAACTTTTTCCATATCTTTTTTTGATAAATTAAAATTATTTTCAATCCATTTCATTTCTAAATTTTTTAATTTTTGCCCCAATTCCCTTCCCTCCTTTAATCCATAATCATTTATTAATAACTGAGCTTTTATTGGAAATTCTGGTTTATCTAATTTTTCAAAGTAATTTTTTAATTCTGAAAGTTTTTTACTTTGTTTAAAATATAACAAATTGAAATCAATTAAATCGATTGTGCTAGATTTACCCTCATAATAAAATATTTTTTGTAAATCTTTCTTATTAAAAATTTTAGTACTATCTTTATTTAGCAAATTATTTTTTAGAAAATTAATTTTATCTTTTAACTCATTGGGTAAATTATATTTATATACAAAATAGTCAGAATTGTCAGTTTCATCGATTACAAGAAAAGAAATGACGAAATTTAAACTTTTATTTTTTAATATCTTTTCTTGTGATTTTGATAACTTGCTCAATTTTTTAAAATTTTTTAGTTGAGGGAAAATTAATGAAAATAATTCACAAGAGGTTTTATTTTTAAATAACTTTAAAAAGTTATCCAATTTGAGAATTTTTTTTAATTCATTGAATTGTCTTTCTTTTGATATTTTTCCTAAACCCTCTATATTTTTTTTAATGATTTTTATTATATTAATTTCATGATCGATTTTGCTATATTCGGTATAAAATCTTAAATATCTAATAATTCTTAAATAATCTTCTTTTATTCTAGTTTCTGGATCACCTATAAATTTAATTATTCCAACATTTAAATCTTTATGACCAGAATTTGGATCATACAAATTTCCGTCTAAATCTGAATATATTGAATTTATTGAAAAATCTCTCCTTAATGAATCATCCTTCCAATTAGTTGTATATTCTACGACAGCATGCCTTCCATCTGTTTTTACATCTTTTCTTAATGTTGTAATTTCAAAATTTTGATCATCAATCACTGCTGTGATTGTGCCATGTTCAATTCCTGTTTCAAAAAACTTTATTTGGTTTTTATCTAAACATTGCTTAACCTGATCAGGAGTTAAATTAGTTGCAAGGTCGATATCATCTGTTTTTTCATCATTTAAAATTTTTCTTACACAACCACCAACATATCTAATCTCACTAGTTTCATTGTGTTTATTTATTGCACTAAATATTTTATTTACTCCCTTATTATTTTTTAAATCTAGGAATTTAAGATCTTTACCGCTAGAAATTTTTTTGTTTTGAAAAATTTTTTTAAGTAAAGCTTTCATAAATGGCTGGGGTGCTAGGATTCGAACCTAGGAATGGCGGTACCAAAAACCGCTGCCTTACCACTTGGCTACACCCCAAGATGTTTTTCGTATAACACAAAAAAAAAGCTTTATATAGTTTTAGAGTAAATACACCAATAGTTTTTATATTTATTTTTCAATTTTTTTTGAGCTTTTATTGCCGCATTTTTGGTTAAAAAATAACCAATTATAGTAGAACCCGACCCTGTCATATTTGCAAAGTAAATATTATCTAAATTTTGCAAGTAACTTTTGATCTTTCTTAAAATTGGATATTTATTAAAAGCTGCTCCCTCTAAATCGTTATTTGAAACTTTTAATAGATCTTGTCTGTCAATCTTGTTTGATTTATTGAATAGGCTCTTTGAAAATCCTTTGTGTTTTGCATAAATCATTTTAGTAGAACATCCAAAATTAGGCTTTATGATTAACAGATGAAAATTTAATTTTTTATTAATTTTACTTATATTTTGCCCTTTTAGGATCATTGGACTCTCATAAAGACCCAAAATTACATCTGAACCAACTTTATTTGCAATTTTTATTAAATTATTTTTTGTAGTTTTAATTATTCTTTTTTTAAATAAATAGTTCAAAATGGATGCTGCATTCATTGATCCTCCTCCCATACCAGAGGATTGGGGTATATTTTTTTTTACTTTAATATTGAATTTTTTATTTTTAATATAATTATGATTATTTAATATTTTTAGTAGTTTTGAAATTGTATTTGTATTTGAAATATTTGAGGAAAATTTCCCACTAAACGATATTCTATTTTTTGAACCTTGTATCTCTTTTATTAAAATCTCATCAGCCAAATTGATCTTAGATATCAAACTTTCAATTTTATGATAACCATTTGAGTATTTATTTAGAATTTTTAAAGTTAAGTTTACTTTTGCAAATGATTTTATTTTATGAAACTTCATTTAAGAATTATTGTTTAAGCCATTATATAATTTTTCCTTAACTTTAATTTTTAATTCTTCATCTGCTTCATCGCTATTTAAAGCACTTTTCCAAAAATAATTAGCTTGGATTTTTCTATTTAATTGCCAAAGAACATCTCCATAATGATCACTTGCAACAGGATCACTTGGTAACAATTCAACAGCTTTTCTTAAATATTTTTCTGCTTCAATATAATTTCCTGTCAAATAATAACCCCAACCAACTGAGTCTGTTATGTAAGGGTCATCTTCTTTCCCTTTGTAAGCTTGATTTAACATTTTTATTGCTTCTTCAATTTTATATCCTCTTTCTAGCCAGCTATAAGCAAGATAGTTAAGTGTATACGGTTCGTCAGGTCTAATTTTAATTGAATTTAGCAAATCCTTATCCGCCAAATCATAATTTTTTAATCTTTCATACGCTCCGCCTCTGCGATAAAGAACATCTGCATAAGCCATAGAATTTTTATCCAAATTTTTTAAGGCCAAAGAATAATAATTTATAGCATCATCATATTTTTTAAAGTTTTTGTAAATATTTGCCAAATCATAAATCATCTTTGTCGATTTATTATTAAATTTTTCAAGATTTTTTAATATATAGTTTAAACTTGCATCATCATTTTCTTCCTCTGCAATAATTCTTGCAATCTTCTTTGTTTTGTACCAAAAAAATATTTCGTCTTTATCATCAAATTTTTCAAAAGTTTTTTTTGCTAGAACATAATTATTATTAGACTGATAGTTTTCAGCTATTAGTGATAAATTAAAATAAAATTTTGGATTTAAATAATTTGAAATATTTAAATATATGTTTGAATAATCAAATCTACTTTGAGATGAATAAAAATTAGATATAAGGAAAAAGAATTCTGCCAAAATATCATTCTCATTTTGACATGAAAAATGCTGTGTTAATTTTTTATATTTTTTTTCATCTATCCATTTTTTTACTTGAGAAATAAGCAAACTACTTCTTAAAGGATCTATTGTATCAGCAAAATTATCAACTGTTCCAAAGTCATTATTAGACACTTCGTTACTCAAATAAAAAAAAGTATATCTAGAGTAATCACTTTGAGGATCGTTAATTAAATTTAAAAAATAAGGCTCAGTTTTTTTGGAATTCAAATAACAATTTTGAAAAGCCATGTTTATCAAATCTAATTTTCCAAATTGCTCAACAATGTCAGATTTTTTATATATAAAAAGATCAATGTAACTTTTTAAGCTAGAATAAATTATAAATTTGTATGAGTCGTCCTCTTTGAACTTTTCCAATTTTTTTAACTTCAAAGCTGCTTGTTTAAACTTTTTCTTATTAATGCTATCTAAAATTAATAATAAATTTCCTTCAAAAAAATCTCCTCCTATTGAGGTATTAGAATATTTTACTTGTTTAATTGCTTTTTTAACCTGTCCATCCAAAAGTAAAGAAAATACATATTCTTGCAAAAAACTATCATGCGATTGAATTAATATTTTTGAATTTTCAAAAAACTTAAGAGCATCGTTATTTTTCTGGTTATCAAATGATAATAATGCTGAAAGATAATTTGATAGATACTTCTGGTTGAATTCTTTTTCATTCGCTGCTTTTGAATAGAGATTTGTTTGGTATAGAATTAATATTATAAAACAAAAAATTTTTAAGAACATTATTTACTTTATGACTTTAAATGAAAAAAATCAAAATGACATATTTGATAATGATTTATTAAACGAGCTAGGTGTTGAATATGAATTTAGTGATGAGCCAATAAATAGATTTAAAAATAATGCTTCTAATGAGGAAAAATCTGAAGAATTAGCAAAACTTAGAGTTGAAATAGAAAAGATTGAAGATTGTGAACTAAAAAAAAGTGCAAAAAATCTTGTTTTCAGTGATGGAAATTCATCTTCAAAAATAATGATTGTAGGTGAAGGACCTGGACAAAAAGAAGATGAATTAGGAAAACCTTTTGTTGGTGATGCAGGAATGCTTTTAAATAAAATGTTGAACGCTATTAATTTAGATAGAACTAACGTGTATATAACTAATGTTGTAAATTATAGACCTCCAAATAACAGAAAGCCTGAAATATCAGAAATAAATAGATACTCTGAATATTTAAGAAAACATATTTCGATTATAAATCCAGAAATACTTATTTTAATGGGAAGCACAGCAATGGAAGCGCTCTTTGGGAATAAAATTAAAATCTCTAAAGAAAGAGGAAAATGGAAGGAAGTAATAATTAATAATAAAACATATTTAACAATGATAACTTTTCACCCAGCATATCTACTAAGACAAGCAGAGCAAAAAAAATATTCTTGGGCTGATCTTAAAGAAATTAGAAAAAAAATAGATGAAACTGGTTTAGAGATTTAAATTTTTAACAATATTTTATATGATAAAACTTATTGCTGGGGTTGATGAAGTTGGAAGAGGAAGCCTTGTAGGACCAGTTTATGCAGCTGCTGTTATATTAAATAAAGAAATTAATAGAAAAATTCTTAAAGATTCAAAAAAACTTAATAAAATTCAGAGGGAAACTTTAGCTAAATATATAAAAAAAAATTCAGTTTGGGCATTAGGGTCTGCATCGATCAAGGAAATTGAAAAAATTAATATTTTAAATGCTAGTCTACTTTCTATGAAAAGAGCAATTAAGAAACTCAAATTTAAACCTAGAAAAGTTTTAATAGATGGTAATAAACCACCAGACTTAAAAAATTATGTTATTAAAACTATTGTAAAAGGTGATGAAAAAATTCCTGAAATTTCAGCCGCATCGATTATTGCTAAAGTTGAAAGAGATAAGCTAATGAAAAAGATGTCTTTTTCTTTTAAAAAATACGGCTGGGATAATAATGCAGGTTATGGAACTAAGGATCATATTAAAGCTATTAAAAAATTTGGAGTGACTAGATTTCATAGAAAAACCTTTCAACCAATACACAAGATATTGAGTCTTAAAAAATAATCATAACAATTATCAATCAATAAATTCAATCACAGGTTGACGTAGACTCCTGACTGGAGTCTAATTCAAAAATATAAAATGATCATTTCAGACATAAAAAATAAAATTATTAATGGAGATAGTATTAAGGAATTAAAAAAAATTCCGGCTGAAAGTTTTGATCTGATATTTGCAGATCCACCTTACAACCTTCAACTGAAAAAAGAATTAAGTAGACCTGATAGATCTAAAGTCGATGCTGTAGACGATGCGTGGGATAAATTTGATAGTTTTAAAAGTTATGATGAGTTTTCAGTTCAATGGCTTAAAGAATGTAAAAGAATTTTAAAAAAAAATGGGTCTATATGGGTCATAGGAAGTTATCATAATATTTTTAGAGTTGGTTCAAAGATGCAAGATTTAGGTTTTTGGATACTAAATGATGTGATTTGGAACAAAAATAACCCTATGCCAAATTTTAGAGGAACACGTTTTACGAATGCGCATGAAACACTTATATGGGCATCAAAAAGTGAAGGCTCAAAATATACTTTTAATTATCAATCAATTAAATGTTTAAACGATGATCTACAGATGAGATCTACATGGAATTTACCTATATGTAATGGAAAAGAAAGACTTAAAAATAATGGTAATAAAGTTCACTCAACGCAAAAGCCAGAGTCTTTATTGCACAGAATTATATTAGCATCGTCTAATAAAGGTGATTTAATATTAGACCCGTTTCTTGGTACAGGAACAACTGCTGTAGTTTCAAAAAAGTTAGGTAGAAATTATTTTGGGATAGAAAAAGGAAAAAACTATTTTGAAGCTGCAAGTAAAAGAATTAAAAATACAAAAATTATAGAAGATGAATATTTAGATACTATAAAAAATAATAGATCCAAACCAAGAGTGCCATTTGGATCTTTGGTTGAATTAGGGATTATTAAACCCGGTACTGAAATTTTTGATCAAAAAAAACAAATCAATGCGAAAATTATGATTGATGGTAGTATAAAATATCGGAAATCAGAAGGATCAATTCATAAAGTTGCTGCACAAATATTAGGTGCTGAGAGCTGTAACGGTTGGACTTTTTGGTATTATAAATCAGGTAATTCACTCAAACCAATTGATGATTTGAGGCAAAGACTAAGGCCAACTACTTAATTTCTATAAATTTTTCCAAGATAACTCTCTAGGAATTTTTTATTTTTTGATAGAAATTTCAATACAATATTTCTAATTAATATTATTATTGGATTAGTTAAATGGAAGGCAAAATGATTTAGTTTAGATCTTTTGTTTACTTGTAATATTTTACTTATTTTATCTTTATAAACATTGTTTGAATTTGTAATATTTTCTAAAATACCATTTGCCGTTTCAATACTTTGAGAAGCACCTTGTGCAAAAGAAGGTGGAAAAGCAAATAAAGCATCACCACTCAAATAAGTATTTTGATATTTTAATTTAGGTAATTCAGTGCTTACAAATACGGGAAAACACTTTATATTTGCTAAACTTTCCAAATTTATAATGGAATTTTTTGAAATAAAGTCTTTTAAAGATTTTATAAATGTTTCTGAATTAAGAATATTTTTATCTTCAATTTCTTGAGTAGTCAGTTTCTTTTTGATTATAGCAACGAAATTATATTCGAGTTTTTGATTTACAGGATAAGTTACGTAGTGAAAATTTGATCCCATATATACAGAAATATTATCTTTTTCATGTTGTTTTAAATTCGCCCTTAAAGCTATGTTCCCATTAAAAATTGGGTTTAAATGATTATTGGATATTTGGGATTTTAATTTTGAAAAAACACCGTCTGCAATTACTATATAGTCGAAACTTTCATTCTTATTATTCCAAGAAATCTTTATTTTTTCATTATACTCGATATTTTGAATATCGGCTTTAAATTGAATTTTTTCCTCAGGAATATTACCAATTAAAAACTTTATTAATGTTGATCTTTTAAGTGTTGTGTAACGGTCGTTTAAATTATTGAATTGCTTTAAATCAATTTCACAAATCTTTTTAATATTATTAGCCTGGAAAAAATTAACTTTTGTTGGATAATAAACATCTGATGCTGAAATATTTTTAAATCCTACTTTATTTAACAAATTAATACTATTAACTGAAAGTTGAATACCATAACCTTCATTTAAATTAAGGTAATCTTTTTTTTCAAAGATTTTATAGTCTATTTCAGTATTTTTGTTTAATTCATTTGCAAGATACAAACCAGATATACCAGCTCCTACAATTGCAACTTTTTTCATTCAGATTTTGAGATGGTATAAAATATTTTTTTAGTAAATGATGGAATTATTTTTGAGCTTAATTTATCTTTTTTAATTAATATTTTATTTTTAATCTTTGGAGGTCTTTTTGAGTTATTTAACAAAATTTTCATTTCCATATTAGATAATTTTATATTAATTTTTTTATTATTTGAATAATTATACTTACTTTCTCGAACTTCAGTCATAGGGAAAATTGGCATGTTTTTTAAAAATTTAAATTTATCATTTTTAACCAATAAATAATTATTTTGTTTTTTGTAGATAGTCGCTTCAAAATATTTAGTTTTTATTTCTTTATTAATTTTAGTTAACTCAAAATCATTTTTTTTTAAAGATATACAATTTTTACTTAATGGACATTCTTTACAAATTGGATTTTTTGGTTTGCAAATTAAAGCACCTATTTCCATAATTGCTTGTGAGTAATCACTAGCACGATCGGACAGTCCAAAAAAATTAATTTTTGTATTTAGAGAATCTTTAGACATTTCATTCTGCTTTTTTAAATAGAGAGTTCTTTTAAGAATTCTCTCTACATTTCCATCTAAAGGGATAGTTTTAAAGTTAAATGCTATAGACATTATTGCTTTAGATGTATATTCACCAACACCTGGTAATTGTATTAACTTTTCATAAGATTTTGGCAACTTACCGTTGAAATCTTTAAGAATTTTAATTGCACTTTTTTTTAGATTTCTTGCTCTTGAATAATAACCAAGGCCTTCCCAATGTTTCATTAAGATTTTTTCATCAACATCTGCCAATGATTGAAAGGTTGGAATTTGTTTTACAAATTTTTCAAAATAAGGAATCACAGTTTTTACTTGAGTTTGCTGCAACATAAATTCACTAACAAACGTAAAATATTCTTTTTGTTTCTGAGAAACTTTTTTTCTCCAAGGTAAAATTCTTTTATTATTATCGTACCAATGTAGAATTTTATTTGGTATGTTTTTATTATTCATATGAGTCAAAAACATAATACTAAGCAGAGATATAATTCCATTCAAGGTTTAAGATCTTTTAAAGATACTTTACCCACAGAAGCAAAAAGAATAATTAGTAAAAAAGGTAAAATTTATAATGAAACTTTAGACAATTGGAAATATTTAGTAGGTAAAGATTTATTTAAAGTAAGCTTTCCTAAATCATACAAAAGTTCAAATAAGCTATCTGGAAGTCGTTTAAATATTTTAGTAAAAAGAGGAAATGAAGTTGACGTTGAGTATTCTAAAAAAGAAATAATAAAAAAAATTAATATTTTTTTTGGCTATCATGTTTTAGATGACATTAAATTGAATACATTTGATGGAAAAATTGAAGAAAGCCATAAAAATACAGCTATTAATGCGACAAAAAATAAACATATAAAGAGCATAAATAATATTAAAAATGTCAAAATAAAAAACTCTCTGTTAGAGCTAAGTAAACATTTTAAAATAAAATGAAAAAAATAATTCTTGTCTCAATTTTAATTTTTTTTAATTTCATTAATGCTAATTCTGAAGTTAAACCAATTTTAGTTGGGAGTGCAGACTCTAAAGTTAAGTTAATGGTTTTTGAATCTTTAACTTGTAGTCATTGTGCAAATTTTCATAAAAATATATATCCTAAATTAAAAGAGGATTTTATTGACAAAGGATTGATTTCAATAGAATTTAAAAGCTTTCCATTAGATATCATTGCATTCAATGCAACTAAATTAGCACATTGTAGAAATGATGGTGAGCATGAAATTTTGCATCATTTATATTTAAATCAAGATAAGTGGATAAAAGGAAAAAATGAATTAGAGGCAAATCAAGCAATGAAAAAATTTATTGATAATACTGAATATAATCTTGATTTTGATAAGTGCTTGGCGGATAAAAAAATAGAGGATCATATTTTAGAAGACCGAATCGAGGGTGTTAAAAAGTATAAAGTGAATGCTACTCCTACAGTCATAATAAACGGAAAAAAGTTTGAAAATCACTCAAACTACAAAAAATTAAAAAAATACATTGAAAAACTGATATAAGTCAGTGAATGGAATTTAAAAAAATCCAACTAAATGGATTTAAGTCTTTTGCTGAAAAAACTAATTTCTTGATTGAAGAAGGTTTAACTGGGATAGTTGGTCCAAACGGTTGTGGCAAATCAAATATAGTGGAGTCGTTGCGATGGTGTATGGGTGAGACATCGGCAAAAAGTATGAGAGGTTCAGGAATGGAAGATGTTATATTTTCTGGAACTTCAAACAAACCATCAAAAAATATTGCAGAAGTTTTAGTGAGCTTATCAAATGACAATAAAGATGGTCCTCTACAATATAATGAGCTCGATGAAATTGAAATAAGAAGAAAAATAGAAAAAGATAAAGGCTCAAAATTTTATATAAATGGGAAAGAAGTTAGAGCTAAAGATGCTCAAATGTTTTTTGCAGATTTGTCAACAGGTGCTCATTCACCTTCGATTATTAGTCAAGGTAGAATTGGAGCATTGGTTACGGCAAAACCTTCAGATCGAAGAGCTATTTTAGAAGAAGCAGCTGGTATAGCAGGATTACATGTTAGAAGACACGAAGCAGAATTACGATTAGGCGCGGCAGAAAATAATTTAAAAAGGGCAGATGAATTAAGAAGACAACAAGAAAGACAATTAGCAAATTTGCAAAAGCAAGCTGAAGAGGCTGCAAAATACAAATCTATTTCAGAAGAAATAAAAAAAGTTGAGGCAGGTTTATATTATTTACGTCTTTTAGAAATTGATAATGAAATTAAAGTAGAGAATGAGATCAATAATGAGGCTGATGATCAAGTTAAGTCCTTCAATGATAAATTAGAGGATTTAACCATGAAAATTATTGAAAAGAATAAAAATGTAAATCCTATAAGAGAAAAAAATCAAGAAAACTTGTCAAAAATTCAAAGATTAAATCTAGAGTTAAAAAGTTTAGATGAGGAAAAAGACAGGGTTAATGATGAAATACAATCAATTAGAAAGGCTTTAGGTGTAATTGATGACGATATTGTTAGAGAAAAAAGCATAATCATTGATGCAAACTCTAATGAAAAAAGACTTAGAGAAGAAAAAGAAAATTTAATTACAGTCGACTCCAAATACTATGAAACTGAAAAATTGTCAGGTTTAGATTTGGTAAATGCAAAAGGAAAATTAAAAGATGAGCAAGATAAATTAGAGAGAATACTAGAAAATCTAAACCTTGATACTCTAAAAAAGAACTCAGAAACTATTGATTTAGCAAGTGAGCAGTTAGATAAAGCAAAAGAAATGCTCTCAGAGAATAATATCAATGGTGCAACTAATTTAATAGATGAATGCAAAATAAATCTTTCATTTTTAAAAATGAAAATTAATGAAATGCATGACAACGATTTAGCCATAACAGTAACTAAGAAAAACGAAGAAATCAAAAGTCTACAAGAAGAATACGCTGAAGCATTTAGTACAAATCAAAATATTAAAAAAGAGTCAATAAAAAGAAGTGAAAGAATTAAAATAATTGACCAAGAAATAGAAAGTTGGAAAAACTTATTGGTAAATTCTGAAAAAATGATTAATGAATTAAATAGTAGAAAAGATACTCAACAAAAAAAATTAGATAGCCTTGAAAAACAACCTCAAACACAAGCTGAAAGAAAAGGACAAATATCAGAAAGTTTAAGAATTTCTGAAAAAGAAAAAAGTGATAATGAAATATTAATAGATGAGCTAGATAAAGAGATTAACGAATTAAGAAGTAATCTAAATACAACAAAAGAAGAGTCTATTGAAATAAGAGAACGAAAGGCAAGCTCTGGAGCAACAATCGATGGTTTGAATAAAAGAAGAAATGATTTGCTAGAAAGAGTATCAACAGAACTTAATTTAAAAGAAGAAGAGATACTGAATTTTTCAAACTTAAAAGATGTATCTGAATATCCAGATACAGTAACACAAGAGGAATTGCTTGATGAAAGAAAAAGGGAAAGAGAAAAATTAGGCTCGGTTAACTTAAGAGCAGACGAAGAGACATCAAAATATGAAGATGAAATTAAGAAAATGGAAAAAGATAGACAAGATTTAGTAACTGCAATTATAAAGTTAAAAGAAAGTATTACTGAACTCAATCAGAAAGGTAGGGAAAGACTTCTAGATGCTTTTGAAAAAGTGAATAGAAAGTTCAATGAAGTTTATACCAAACTATTTAATGGAGGTAGTGCAAAACTAGAGCTAGTAGACTCTGATGATCCTCTAGATGCAGGATTAGAAATGTTGGTAAGTCCACCAGGAAAAAGATTACAATCAATAACTTTATTATCTGGAGGTGAACAAGCCCTGACTGCTTTATCTTTAATCTTTGCAGTGTTTCTTACCAATCCAGCTCCAATATGTGTTCTCGATGAAGTAGACGCACCTCTAGATGATGCGAATGTAACAAGATTTTGCAATCTTTTGACGGAACTAACTAAAATTACATCTACAAGATTTATTATTGTAACTCACCACGCTCTAACCATGTCTAAAATGGACAGACTATACGGCGTAACAATGCCAGAAAAAGGAATTAGCCAACTAGTTGCTGTAGATCTTCAAAAAGCAGAGAGTATGGTTGCTTAATAATGGATGAAGACCAGTTTAAAACTCGCCTAAAAATTGCAAAAAATAAAACTGACAAAGACAAAAAATCTGAAGAGGGAAATAAAGGCTCAAGTATGGGGTCAGCCTTCAAAATGAGCACAGAATTGGTATCTGCAGTAGCTGTTGGGACAATTATTGGGTTTATTTTAGACAATTGGTTTGGTACTAAACCCTGGTTAATTTTAATATTTTTTTTTATTGGTGTAATAGCTGGAATTATGAACGTTATTAGATCAGCAAAAAAAATGCAAAAATAGTAGGCAAATGGCAGCAAATCCAATGTACCAATTCAACGTGTACCGAATTGGTCCAGAAATTAAAATAAATAACATAGATATTTCATTCACAAACGCGAGTTTGTTTATGGTCATAAGTTCACTAGCAATATTAATTATTTTTAATTTAGGCACGAAGAGATCTATCATACCAAATAAAATTCAATTACTTGCGGAACTCAGTTACTCTTTTATTTCAAAAATGATAAGTGATACAGCTGGATCGAAAGCTAAGCCTTACTTTTCTTTCATATTTTCTTTATTCATGTTTGTTTTATTTTGTAACATGTTTGGGATGATACCATACTCTTTTACTGTCACTAGCCACATCATTGTAACTTTTGTATTAGCAGCATTTATATTTATAGGAGTAACAATAATTGGATTTATTAAACATGGACTTGGATACTTAAAACTTTTTGTGCCAAGTGGAGTTCCAATGGTTTTATTGCCATTAATAGTTGTTATAGAAATAATTTCATACTTAAGTAGACCAATTAGTTTATCAGTTAGATTGTTTGCAAATATGATGGCAGGCCATACGATGATGAAAGTTTTTGGAGGTTTCGTAGTTAGCTTAGGAATTGTTGGGGGCTGGCTACCACTAGGTTTTTCAGTTGCATTAACAGGTTTGGAGATATTAGTTGCTTTTCTTCAAGCATATGTATTTGCAATTTTAACATGTATCTATTTGAATGATGCATTAAATTTACACCATTAATTAACATAAGGAGGATATAATGGAATTAGAAGCAGCAAAAATGATAGGAGCAGGACTAGCAGCAATTGCACTTGCAGGTGCAGGAGTTGGAATTGGGATAATTTTTGGAAATTATCTTTCAGGTGCAATGAGAAATCCATCTGCAGCTCAAAAGCAGTTTCCAAACTTGCTATTAGGCTTTGCATTAGCGGAAGCGACTGGTTTATTTGGATTAGTTGTTGCATTAATTATTCTTTTCGCGTTTTAATTAATGTTGAAAAAGATAATTTTTCAATTTCTAGCTTTAAGTCTTATCTTTACTTATAGCGCTCAAAGCGCTGAAAGTGGAGGTATGCCCCAGCTTAATCCCGAGTTTTGGATATCTCAAATTTTTTGGTTAGTACTTACCTTTGGATTATTGTTTATAATTTTATCTAAGTTCATACTGCCAAAGATTAGTAACAATCTTGAAACCAGAAAATCACAAATCTTAGAGAATATCGAAACTGCAGACAAGCAACGGGAAGAAACTGAAAAAAAAGTTAAAGAATTTGATAAAATTATTAATGATACAAAAGTCGAAGCCAAAAACTTCTTTAATAGTGAAAGACAAAAAGTTTTGGATGATATAAACAATAAAAGATTATCTTTAGAGAAGGATATCGAAAAAGAAATAATAAAAGCTGAAGAAGAAATAGACCAATTAAAAAAAACTTCTCAAGAGAAAGTTACTAAAATTGCAATTGAGACATCCTCCGATCTAGTTAAACAATTAATTGGTGAAGATATAAATAAAAGTAGTCTTTCAGCCATAGTTGAAGATCTTTCTAAAAAAGAAATGGAAAAACAAAATGGCATTTGATGCAACATTTTGGGTAGCAGTATCTTTTGTAATATTTTTTGGGGCGCTAATTTATTTAAAAGTTCCACAGAATGTTGATAATTTATTGAGCAAAATGATTACTGATATCAAAAATGAAATTGACGAAAGTGAAAAACTCCGAGCTGAATCTAAAAGACTATTGGATGAGGCGCAAAAGAAGCTAGATACTGCAAAAATTGAGAGTGAAAAGATTATGCAGCAGTCAAAAGATGAAACTGAAAGATTTGTAATTGAAATGAACGATAAATTTCATAAATCAGCTGAACTCAAGAAAAGTCTAGCAGAAACTAAAATCTCTCAAATGAAAGATAATGCCATTAAAGAAATTAAAGATACATCAATTAATATTGCTGTAGAATCTGTAAAAAAAATTATTACTACATCTGTTGATAAGTCTAAACTTGACAACTTGTTTAATAAAAATCTTGAAGAAACAAAGACAGAATTAAAGAAAATTAGTTCTTAAACTAAGATAGTTTATCAAATTTTATAAAAATAATGTAAATTAAGAAATATGAATTCCATTGTAATTGGATCAGGTTTTGGTGGTATGGCGGCAGCTCTTAGACTTCGAGCAAAAGGTCATAAAGTTACTTTAATTGAAAAACAACAAGATTTAGGTGGAAGAGCGAGAGTATTTAAAAGTAATGGGTTTACTTATGATGGTGGACCAACTGTAATAACTGCTCCTTATTTAATTTATGAAATTTTTAAACTTTTTAATAAAAATCCAGATGATTATATAAAAATAAAAGATTTAGATACTTGGTACAGATTTGTTTTCGAAGATGGAAGCCATTTTGATTACTCAGCCGATGAAAAGAAAATGGAAGAACAGATTGCAATAATTAATCATAAAGATGTTGTGGGTTACAGAAATTTACTTAAATTTACAAAAAAAATATTTGATAAGGGTTATTCAGAATTATCAGATGTGCCATTTGATAAACCTTCATTTATGTTTAAGCAAATTCCTGCATTGCTAAGTTTAAAAAGTTATAAATCTGTTTATTCTTTGGTTAGTGGTTTTATTGAAAATGAAAAACTAAGAAGGCTATTTAGTATGCACCCATTATTGGTAGGTGGGAACCCTTTTACTACAACCTCTATATATGGATTAATTTTGTATTTAGAAAAAAAATGGGGCATTCATTATTCTATGGGTGGAACAGGACAAATCATAAAAGGTTTTGAGAAATTGATGTTAGAAGAAGATGTTATAATTATTAAAGGTAAAGAAGTTAAAAACTTGCTTGCAGAAAATAAAAGAGTTGTCGGGGTTGTGACAAGTGAAGATGAGGAAATTAAAGCAGATAACGTAGTTTGTAATGCAGATCCTCCCGGTGTTTATTCAAAAATGCTAAATAATCAAAAATATAACACCTTATTTAATTGGAAGATAAATAGAATGGAATATTCAATGGGTTTATTTGTTTATTATTTTGGAACAAAGAAAAAATACGAAAATGTTGAACATCATACTATAAAGTTTGGCGATAAGTACAAAGAACACTTGGATGATATATTTGTAAACAAAAAATTAAATAACGATATAAGCTATTACCTACATAGACCTACCGCAACAGATTCAAGTATGGCACCAAAAGACCATGATTGCTTTTATGTATTAGTACCTGTACCTAATAATAAATCAGGAATAAACTGGTCAATCGAAGGAGAGAATCTAAAAAAACTTGTGATAGATAAAATGGAAAAAAGTTTATTACCTAACTTAAGAGAAAATATTGTAGATGATTTTTATTTAACTCCTGATTATTTTGAGAATGAATTAAATACAAAATATGGCTCTGGTTTTTCAATTCAGCCAAAATTTTCTCAATCAGCATACTTTAGATTTCATAATAAATCTGAGGTTTATGACGGTTTATATTTTGTTGGAGCGGGCACTCATCCTGGAGCAGGTGTTCCAGGAGTCCTATCATCCGCAAAGGTCTTAGATAAAATTTTGTAATGAATGAACAAAATTATTTGTCGATATACGCTAAATCTTTTAATTGGGCAGGTTTCTTTTTACCAAAACAAGTCTACTCTGATTGCTCTAATTTGTACGATTTTTGTAGATACATAGACAATATAGCAGATGAAAAAGGTGATCTTGATACGAAATTAAAAAATTTCAATACTTTCAAAGAAGATTTCAAATTAAAAAATGAAAATAACCAAATAATTAAAAATATGTGGGCTTTGATAAACAAATTTGGAATATCACAAAAAATAATTGATGATTTATTCGATGGCGTAGAGGCTGATATAAAATCAAAAGTAGAAATCAACACTGACAAAGATCTATATGTTTATTCATATAGAGTGGCTGGAACAGTTGGATTAATGATGGCAAAAATTTTAAATGTCAAAGAAAGATCAGCACTTTTAGGAGCGATTGACTTAGGTATTGCAATGCAATTAACTAATATTTCAAGAGATGTTATTGAAGATGAAAGCAATAATAGGTTTTATATAAAAAAGAATTTTGATGAAATTAAAAGAATTCTAAAAATCGCTGACAAATTTTATAGTAATTCTTTTATATCAATTAAAAAAATTCCATTCTTTTTAAGATTTTCGATTTTGGTTGCAAGACGAGTATATAGACAAATTGGAAATGAAATCTTAAAAAAAGGAAACTTAGAAAATTATAATAAATCAGGAAAAATTTATGTAAACAATTTGGGAAAAGTTTTACATACAGTGCTATCTATTGGTGATTTAATTAAATTATATTTTGTAAAAGAAGATAAAAAACTTACAATAAAAGAGCATGAGATAATAATGCAAGATATTGAGTATAATGAAAGATTTTGATTACATAATTGTTGGAGGTGGCTGTGCAGGTTTAACATTGGCTTATGAATTAGAGTATCACGATAAACTTAAAAATAAGACTTTAGCAATTATTGAAAAAAGAGATGAATATAAAAGAGATAAAACTTGGTCATATTGGAAAACTGTACCTCACAAGTTTGATGACTGTGTAAAAAAAAGATGGAAAGATTATACAATCAATTTTAAAGGAAATGTTGAATATAAAGATTGTAAAGAAACTCCTTACGAAAGTATTGATAGTGGACTATTCTACAAAAAAATTTTAAATAAAATCAATAAAAATCCAAATATTCAATTCTTTAAAGATATTAGTGAAGTAAATACAGAAAACGCAATTTTATTTAACAGTTTGCCAAATCTTGAGAATAAAGATTCTAATTTATGGCAACACTTTCAAGGTGTTGAGATTGAAACCGAAAAAGATTTTTTTGATGATCAAATAATGAATTTAATGGACTTTGATTGTGATCAAAAAAAAAGTGTTCATTTTTTCTATACACTACCCTATTCAAAAAAATCAGCTTTAATCGAAACTACTTGGCTTTCAAAAATGGAAGATGATAGTGAAAAAGATTATGATAAACAAATTACTGATTACATCGAAAACACTTTAAAATTAAAAAAATATAAAATTAATTATAAAGAAGTTGGGGCCATACCATTATTTTATCCAAAATTTAAAAACGACAAAAATACGATTAATATTGGAACTGCTGGAGGTATGACGCGTTTAAGTACTGGCTATACTTTCCTAAATATTCAAGAACAAGCAGAATATATTACACAAAACATTGATAAAATAACCCAAACTAGAGCTTTCAATATAAAAAGTAAGTATAAGTTTTTAGATAATGTTTTTTTGAAAGTCCTAGCTGAAAAGCCAGAGATCATGCCAAATATTTTCTTCAAAATGTTTAAAAGCAAGTCAAAAACAGTAATAAATTTCCTTTCCAATAAAAGTAATATTTTCG
>CACNPC010000008.1 GCA_902622245.1 uncultured Pelagibacteraceae bacterium
AAAGAGTTAAAGCCACAAACGAAGAAACAACAATTGAGAAAGATAGTGCTATTGCAGTTTCCTTAAACAAGGTACCAGCTATACCCTCAATAAAAATTAAAGGTAAAAAAACTGCAACTAAGATTAAAGTTGTAGCTATTATCGCAAATGTTATTTGTCTTGAGCCTTTATAAGCAGCTACAAGTGGCGTTTCTCCTTTTTCAATTCTTGTATAAATTGCATCTGTCATTATTACAGAATCATCAGTTATTATTCCAATTGCTAAAATAAAACTTAGGAGAACAAATATATTTATAGAAAGATCAAATATATATAAACCTAAAAACGAACCAATTAAACTTACTGGCAAAGCTACAGCTGGTACAATTACAGCTTTTAGGTTTCCTAAAAACAAGTAAATTATTACTACAACCAAAATAAAAGCAATAATTAAACTTTTATAAACTTCCTGTATTGCAGTTCCTACGTAAGTTGCTCTATTAAATGCTATTTCTAACTTTAAACCATCTGGTAAAGATTGATTTAAAACGTTTATTTTCTCTTTAATTTGATTTGAAAGTTCGACAGTTGATGCTCCACTTTTTGCGTATATTCCAATCCCAACTGTTTTTAAATTAGCTGCATTTTTTCTTTGAGCTTTAAATAAAGTTTTCTCAGAAACTGGACCAAGCTCAACATTTGCAATATCAGAAAGGGTTGTGACTTTATCTTTGTTTTTCTTAAGAGGAAGCTGCTTGATTGTTTCAATGTTAGAGTAAGACTTATCAATATTAAGAGTTAAATCTTTGTTACTAGCTTCTAAAGTTCCAGCGGGGATGTTTATATTTTCATTTCTTAATGCTCTTTCGACTTCCTGAATAGTAAGATTATTGGCTGCTAATTTGATAGGATCTACCCAAACCCTAACACTTAGTTCTCTTAATCCACCGACTAAAATTCTACCAACATTTGGTACGCTCGAAAAGGCATCTATAAGATATCTTTCTGCATAATCACCCAAATCCAAATCATTCCAAGTTGGTGACGATAGCGCAACCCACATTGTGGTTGTAAAACCTGCTGCTTGTTTCAAAATTTGAGGCGGGTTTGCTTGATCTGGCAAATTGTCCGCAACTCTTGATACTCTTTCTCTTATGTCATTTGCTGCATCATCTAAATCTATATCTGTATTAAAATAAATATTTATTCTACTTCTTCCATTAAGCGAACTAGAATCAATGTTTTTAATTCCTTCCGCTCCTCCTATAACATCTTCTATTTTTTGTGTTATTTCCTCATCAACAATTTCCGCTGAAGCAGATTTATAATCAGTTTGTACCTGTACCACTGGAGGCTGAATGCCATCTGGTAATTCTCTAACAGGTAATTCCCAAAATACAAAAATTCCAAAAATAATTAGTATCATTGACATTACCCATGCAACGACAGGTCTTTTAATACTAACTTCAGTTATATACATGTATTAATTATTTTTTATTTTCTTGTTTTTCAGAGTCAGACTTTTTAAATATATTTAATTTTTGTAACCACGCAAACATACCATTCTTGTTTTCTTTAGTATCTTTTTTCTTTTTTCCACCCCAACCAGATTTGTTTTGATTAGCTAATTTAGCACCCTTTTTTATAGGTCTTATTATTAAATTTGGTCTGACTTTTTTTGTGCCCTCAGCAACAACTTTGTCACCAACTTTTAGACCATTTAAAACTTCTACAAAACCAAGGTATCTATCGCCAGTATCAATATTTGTTTTTAATACTTTATTTTTTTCGTCAACTTTATAGATAAATATATTATCACCTTCCACTATTGTGCTGGTATCTGGGATACTTAAGCTCTCTCTTGTATCATATTTTATTGAAATTTCTAAAAACGAGCCAGGCAAAATTTCACCAGATGTATTATCCATTTTTATCCTTGTTGGTAATGATCTAGTATCCTCACTAATTCGACTAGCTAACGAGTCAACTTGACCTTTATAGATTTTATCTTTGTATCCTGAAAATTTTATATCAACAGGTAAACCAACCTTAATAAATGGTACAAACATTTCAGGTATATCTACATCACAATAGATAATACTGGTATTTTCGAGATTAACTAAGATTGAAGATTTTGAAACTTCGATGTCTTCTGAAAATTCTCTTTTTCCAATTGTTCCATCAAACTGAGCAGTAATTTTTCTATTTTTAAGTTCTGCAATTACATCGCCTTTTTTTACTTTTTGATTAAAGTTGATAGGTTTAAGTATTTCATACTTCTCAATTTTATAGGATTGTGTTTTAAATGGTCTTGCTGTTCCGTATGTGCTTATTAAATTTTCAAAAACTCTATTTTCAGCTGCAGTAACAATTATTCCTGGAGGTGGTCTTTTACTAAATTTCTTCTTAAAATGATTTCCAATCATTGTTCTACCAACAATCACTGTAGCTATAATTAAAAAGAAAATTATTATTATGCTTGTAATTTTTGTTGATCTTTTCATATTTTATATTTTACCATATTCAGCCCATGAACCATCATAAATGACTGGAAGATACTTATTATTTACTTGAGAATATGCAAGTGCCAAAACACATGCAGTGATCCCAGAACCGCACGAAAACACTACATTTACTGGGTCATTTAAAGATAAATCTTTAAAATAAGAAGAAATTTCAGATTTACTTTTAAAAGTAAAATCGTCATTGATAAGGGTTTTAAACGGTAAGCAAATTGAATTAGGTATTGAACCACTTCTTACATTTTTTCTTGGGTCTGGAGTTGTGCCATTAAAACGATCTTTGCTTCTCGCATCAACTAAATCAAATTTTTTTTTAATTATATTTTGGTCAATCTGATCTTTGCTCTTAACCATTCCATTATTTTCTTTTGCTTTATAGCTAGTTGTTTGAATAATTATATTATTAGCAGAAGTTATTCTTTTTTCTTTTTTCCATTTATTAAAACCTCCATCTAAAACATGTACTTTCTTTTTATCATGGCCAAAGTAAATTAAATTAAACCATACTCTACAGGCACTTAAAACATCAGAATTATCATAAATCACAATTTCGTCTTCGTTAGATATGCCCATAGATGATAGTATATTTTCCCACGAACTAATGTCGGTTAACATATGTGGTAAGTCGGTTGATTTATTACAATTTTTGTCGATATCAAAAAAAATTGCATTTGGTATATGCTCTTTATTAAATTCTTCTTTACCACTTCTATTTGTTGCAGGCATATGCCAAGAGCCATCAATTATTTTTACATTTGAGAGATTTTTTTCTAGCCGCTCAGTTGATATAAGTGACATTAGAATCTTTTTTCCAAATATTTCTGATGATAATCTTCTGCTTTGTTATAATTTTTTGATTTTGATATTTTGGTAACGATTTTACCCTTAAATTTTTCATTAATTTCTTTCAATACTCTGTTAGCGATTTTATTTTGATTTTCATCATGAACAAATATTTCACTTCTATACTGAGTACCAACATCTGGACCTTGCTGGTTTAAAGTAGTTGGATCATGAAATTCAAAAAAGTTTCTTATTATTTCCTCATAAGAAATTTTAGTATTGTCAAATTCAACTTTAACTACTTCTGCGTGATTTGTGTCACCATAACATACCTCTTTATAAGATGTCTTCTCAGTATTACCTCCACAATATCCAACCTCTGTATTTATTACTCCATCTAACTTGCTAAATTTTATTTCGGGTCCCCAAAAACATCCAAGTGCTAAAGTTGCTATTTCCATTGCTAAAAATTTTAATTAATCTAAAGTTATTATCATGCTTTCCAAAAATCAATTAGGCTTTTTTTACATGTTTTTATCAATATGTGCCTTTTCATTTATGGATGTAATAGTCAAGTGGTCATCAGATTATCCAATTGGACAGGTAATGTTCTTTAGAGGTCTATTTGGTATTTTGCCAATAATTTTTTTAGTTCCTAAGACAAGATTTAGAGATTTTTACAAAACAAATAGACCAGGATTACATTTAATTAGATGTTGTTCAGGACTGATAGCTTTAGCTGCAATATTTTTGGCACTAAGAAACCTACCACTTGCAACAGTGACCAGTATTTCATTTGCTGCACCTATATTTACAACTTTGCTATCAATATTTTTACTAAGTGAGAAAGTAGGAGTATATAGATGGGCCGCAGTATTTGTTGGTTTTATTGGTGTTTTAGTAATTACTCAACCAGGATTTTCTAGCTTAAATATTTATTATTTATTTCCAATAATCTTTTGTATTGGAATGTCTTACGTTGCAATTACAATTAGAAAACTTTCATCCACAGAACCAGTCTGGTTGATCTCATTCTTTTTTTCTTTTGCAATTACAATTGTTGGAGTTTTATCAATACCATTTGGGTGGATCATGCCAACTTTCAATGATTTCTTACTATTATGTTCAATTGGCTTGTTGGGAGGAACAGCTAATTTATTATTAAGTCAATCCTATAAATTATCCGAGGTTTCTCTGGTTACACCTCTTAAATATTTAGGATTAATATTTGCAATATCTTTTGGATATTTTATTTGGGATGAAATTCCCACAATTAAAACATTAATGGGTGCTTCACTGGTAATAATATCATCAATCATTATATTTAGAAGAGAAATATATTTAAACAAACAAGTAACGGTAAGTAGAAATGAGTAAGGCACCGACATATTGGAAAAAAGCTAGAACATATCTTTCAAAAAAAGATAGTATTATGAGATCATTGGTTAAAAAATACAAAGATAATAATTTAACTACTAGAAAAGATGTCTTTTATTCTTTATGCAAAAGTATAATAGGACAACAAATAAGTGTTGCTGCTGCAGACTCTGTCTTCAAAAAATTTGAATCGGCATGTAAAAAAAAAATTAATCCAAAAATTGTTTCAAAGCTTAAAAAATCACAACTTAAAAAATGCGGTCTTAGTCGTCAAAAAATAAGGGGGATCTTGGAAATGTCTCAAAAATTTAAAAATAAAAGCTTTAATCCAAGATTAATTTCGAAAATGAGCGATGAAGAAGCAATTATATACCTATCAACTTTAAGACAAATTGGAAGATGGTCAGCAGAGATGATTTTGTTATTTACTTATAATAGGTCTAATATCTGGCCAGTTCAGGATATTGGGTTATTAAGAGCAATATCAAACAACTATAAAAAAAAATATTTTCCACCTGAAATTTTTGTAAAAAAGCTTCAAAAAAGATTTTCTCCATACTGCTCTGTTGCCACTTGGTATTTGTGGCGTTCAATTGATGACGATACTATTCAGTATTAGCACCCTCCACAATAAACATATGTCTTTTTGTAGTTTGTTCTGCATAAGACCAAGCTTTTAAATAATCTTCTGAGTCATGACAAGATAAGGCCATGTCATAACTGGGAAATTCCCAAATGACGGTCCTTAATATTTTGTCACCACTATAATATTTTAGTTTGCCTCCTCTAACTACAGGAGTACCACCAAATTTTTTTATAACTGGTATTGCATTTTCACCATATTTTTTTAGGTTATCTTGATCTGAAATTTCTGTATACAAACTCACCCAATATGCCTTCATATTTGCCCCTTTTCTAAGTTATTCCATTCCTTCAAATATCATATGTTCTCTAATTACATTATCTTTAAGATATGTTCTTGCCTCAACATATTCTTCAGAATCGTAGCATCTTTTAGCAGTTTCCACGTCTGGGAACTCTGCAAGTGCTATTCTAACCATTTCTCTACCCTCAAGCGCAATGTTATTAGCACTTCGAGCTAAAATTTTTCCAGAATGTTTTAATACAGCTTCCTTTGCTTTATCTGCATATTTTTTCATTTTTTCAGGGTCTTTAATTTCACTGTAAGTTGCAATCCAGTAACCTTTCATAATTCTCCTTTTTAATTTTTTTTTTTTATGTTACCAAATTTTATGGCAGAAAAATTAATAATCAATTATGAAGATTATAAATTAGCAGTTGAAAAGTTAGCTCTTACAATTGAAAAAAATTACAAACCATCTGTTTTAGTCGGAATAATGAGGGGTGCGGCACCTATAATTGATATGCTATCAAGAATATTTAAATTGCCCACTGCTTATGTTGTTATTCAAAGTTATTCTGGAGAAACTGTAGAAAATAAACAGGGCGAACTTATTTTTGCAAGAGACATAAGCTCAATAGCTAAAAATGAAGACTTTAAAAATGTTTTATTAGTTGATGATTTATCCGATACTGGACTTACATTAAATGAAAGTATTAAATGGTTAAAAAATTATGCTCCAGTGAAAAACCATATTCAAGAAATAAAAACAGCTTGTCTTTGGAAAAAAAAATCCTCTTCTTTTACTCCAGATTTTTGTCCAATTTTACTAGATGGAGATCCATGGATAGTTCAACCTTCAGAATATTATGATGAAATAGATATTAACGGTTTAAAGAAAAAACATTCATAAAAAAAAAGGCCAACTATATAAGTTGGCCTTTTTAATTTTTTTTTAAAAATTATTTTGGAATATCTCCTTCAACACCTTTTACATAAACACTCATTCCAGCTAACATTCCATCATCAGCAACTTTCCCTTCTGCAACTAATATATTACCTTTTTGGTCATATATAGGACCTGTGAACGAATGAACTTTTCCTGATGCTAAATCTTTTTGAAGCTGCTCTACTTCTTTAACTAAGTCAGCACCCATTGCAGAATTATATGGTCCCATAGCTACCATACCTTCCTTTAATCCATGCCATGTGTCTTGTTGATTCCATTTGCCGTCTCTTGCAGCAATAGCTCTTTCAACATAATATGGTGCCCAATCATCTATAATTGAAGTCAAAATTGATTTAGGAGCAAATCTCTGCATGTCACTTGCTTGACCAAATGACCATACACCTGCTTTCTCCGCTGTTTGAACTGGTGCTGTACTATCTGTATGTTGCATAATTACATCTGCACCTTGATCAATTAAAGCTTGCGCTGCTTCAGCTTCTTTACCTGGATCGTACCAAGTAAACACCCATACAATCTTAGTTTTAATATTTGGATTGACCTTTTGTGCAGCAAGAGTCATTGCGTTAATTCCTCTTATTACTTCAGGAATTGGAAAAGATGCAATATAGCCAATCGTGTTAGTTTTGGTCATTTTTCCAGCAATATGGCCTAAAAGAGTTCTTCCTTCGTAAAATCGTGCAGAATAAGTAGAGACATTTGAGTGCTCTCTTTTATAACCTGTTGCGTGTTCAAATTTTACGTTTGGAAAATCTTTTGCAACTTTGTTAGTTGGATCCATATATCCAAAACTAGTTGTAAAAATTAAGTCGTGGCCAGATTGAGCCAGTTGTCTTATTACTCTTTCTGCATCAGCACCTTCTGGAACACTTTCAACAAATGTTGTTTTTATTCCAGCTGCCTCTACAGCGTTTCTACCTTCGTGATGTTGAAATGTCCATCCATGGTCACCAGTCGGACCAACATAGACAAAACCAACTTTAAAATCCGCATTTGAGTTTACACTAAACCCAAGTAGAAAAATTGCAGAAATTAAATATCTAAAAAAGTTTTTATACATTTTGAATTTCCCCTCTAAATTTTTTTTGTGAAGCTTTAAGTTAATCAAAATTCAAAAAAAAAAAATAATTATTTTCGAATAGCTAACATTACTTTTCCTTATAGAATATTCTTCCTAAGGAGGTTGGAGTATTCAGTTTTATTTTTCTACTGTCACGAGAGATTACAACTAAAACTATTATTGTCATTAGATAAGGTAATGCACTTAAAAATTGAACGGGTATTCTAAACCCAATTGCTTGCATATGTAATTGTAGAATTGTAATACCACCAAAAATTAAAGCACCAATTAAAACTTTTATAGGACTCCAGGTTGCAAATACAACCAAAGCTAAAGCTATCCATCCTCTTCCAGCTGTCATATTTTCAATCCACTGTGGAGTGTATATTAAAGATAGATATGCACCTGCTAAGCCACACATAGCTCCTCCATAAAGTATACAGCAGTATCTAACTAGAATAACATTTATACCTTGATTAGATGCTGAAACAGGCGAATCACCAACAGCTCTAACAACTAAACCTAATTTAGTTTTTTTCAAAAAATAATTAGTTAAAAATGGTAAAGTAAAAGCAAAATATAAGATTATAGAGTGCCCAAATAATATTGGACCAAAAAACGGAATACTTTCTCTTAAACTTGAAAATAAAATTGGAAATTCTTTTCCAGGGATACCAACAAAATTTTTTCCTAACATTGCGGATAAACCAATGCCAAAAATAGTTAATGCCAAACCTGTTGCAACATGGTTTGTAAGAAGAGATTGAGTTAAAAATCCAAAGATTAGTGAAATTATAACTCCTGATAACATAGAACCTACGATTGCTATAAAAAGGTTGTCTGTTATTACCATTAAAGCAAAACCAGATATTGCTCCGATTATCATCATTCCTTCGACACCTAAATTTAAAACTCCCGATCTTTCAGTAATTAATTCACCTGACGCAGCAAGTATTAATGGCACTGATGAAGCCATTATTGATCCTATTAGAATTCCTATAAAACTAATTTCTAAGCTCATTTTTTTTTAAATTTAAAATTTTAACTTTGAAAAAAAGCAAATAATCAGATGCGAGTAAAAAAAATAGGATCATACCCTGAAAGACTTGGCCGGTATATTTTGGTATTTGTAAAAAAATTTGAGCCGTTTCAGCACCGAGGTATGTCAATGCAACAACCAAAGATGCAAAAATTATGCCAAAAGGATTGAGACGACCTAAAAACGCAACAATAATTGCTGTAAAACCGTAATCGGGGGATACCATTCTATGCAGTTGTCCAATAGGCCCAGTAATTTCACCAACTCCAGCTAATCCCGCACAAGCACCACTAATCATAAAAACAACCAAAATCATGGTCTTTCCTTTAAACCCAGCATACTTAGCAGTTTTTAAACTTAGACCAGATACTTTAATCTGAAAGCCTAAATAGGTTTTATAAAGAATAAACCAACTTAACATAACTGCTGCAAGAGCTAAAAAAATACCAGCATGAATTCTCAAACCCTCAAATAATAATGGCATTCTAGATGAGTTACTAAATTGTCTTGTTTCAGGAAAATTAAAACCTTCAGGATTACTCCATGGCCCAACTACTAAGTAATCTAAGAGTAGCTTTGATACATAAACCAACATAAGACTAACTAAAATCTCGTTTGTATTAAAATATGTTTTAAGTATTGCTGGGATAAGTGCAAAGATCATTCCCCCGATTGCTCCAGCAATTATAACTAAAGGCAGTATATAAAAACCTTCTTGATTATAAAATAAAAGCGCAACTCCTCCTCCTACAATCGCACCAAAAGTTAATTGTCCTTCTGCACCAATATTCCAATTATTACTTTTAAAACAAAATGATAAACCAATAGCAATTAAGCAAAGAGGGGTTGCTTTGAGTAGCAATTCACTGAATCCATATAAATTTGCAATTGGAGTTATAAAGTAAAACTTAAGTGCTTCTATTGGATTAAAACCTAAAATATAAAAAATTATACCACCACCTAAAATTGTAAGTAAGATTGCAATAAAAGGAGTAAAAAAATATAATGCCATTGGTACATCATTTCTTTTTTCAATTTTAATCAATGGAACCTCCTCCCATTAGAACTCCTAATTTTTCTGGAGTGACTTCCTCTGAAGGCATTATTTTTGAAAGCTTGCCTTTGTAAATAACTGCAATTTTATCACTGAGTTTTAATAACTCCTCCGTATCTGTAGAAATTAAAATGGTTGATTTTTCTTGATCGTTAATTTTTATAAGTGTTTCATGAATATAATTGATTGCACCCACATCGAGCCCCCATGTTGGATTGTAACAAATTAATAATTCTGGAGCTGTAATTAACTCTCTCCCTAAAATAAGTTTTTGTAAATTTCCACCCGATAGAAATTGACTTTTTAATTCAACATTGTCTGTATTTACTGAGAAGTCAGATAATATTTTCTTTGAATGCTCTTTAATTTTTTTTTCATTTACCAAACCTTTTTCAAAAAAATTTGATGACTTAAAATTATTTAAAGCTACATTTTCATATATTTTTAATTCAGGTACAGCCGCTTGAGATATCCTATCTTCAGGAGAAAAAGCCATTAAATACTCTCGTCTTTGCTTTGGATTTAATTTAGCAATTTCCTTATTTCGAAAAATGATTGATGTATCTGGTGTAATTATTTCCCCACTCAAAATTTGAAAGAGTTCGTTTTGACCATTGCCAGAAATACCCGCTATACCTAAACATTCTCCTTTCTTTACAGAAAAATTTAGATTAATTAAATTTGTTTCAAAAGGATCATCGCTATAAAAATTTAAATGTTTTACTTTAAATATCTCATCTTTATTTTTGGAAATATTAATTTTTTTCTTAATTTTCGCTAGTTTTTGACCAACCATCTTATTTGCGAGAGTTTCAACTCTTTCATTTTGTGTTTGGCTAACCGATACAACCTTACCTTTTCGCATTACAGCAACCTCATCGCATAAAGACAAAACTTCTTTTAACTTATGAGTAATGTAAATAATTAATATTCCTTCATCACAGAATTTTTTTAAAGATATAAATAATTCCTCTGTTTCCTGCTCAGTCAAAACAGATGTAGGCTCGTCCATGATTAGAACTTTAGGGCTTCTTAAAAGACATCTTATAATCTCAACTTTTTGCTTTTGCCCTGCTGATAAATTTAATACAGGAACATCAAGATCAATACTAAAGTTATATTTTTTTAATATTTCATTTATTCTTATCCTTAAACTTTTGTTATCTTCAGTTGCATCTATACTTAAGTTTTCAAATACTGATAAAGTTTCAAATAAATTGAAATGCTGAAAAACCATTCCAATTTTATTTTTTTTGGCATCGAGTGGAGAGCTTAATTTTAAATTTTTTTCATTTAAAAAAACCTCACCATTATCTGGGCTTATTACACCAGACAGAATTTTTACTAATGTAGATTTTCCAGCTCCGTTCTCTCCTAATAGCGCGTATATTTTTCCACTTTTAAATTGAAGAGATACATTATCATTAGCTATACACCCTGGATATATTTTTGATATATTTGATATTCTTAAGTCTGTTGCCATAACATTTCTTTAATATAATAAATCAATAACTCAATAATCTTTAAAATTTCCTATCTTTTCAAATTTGTATTAAATTCAAACAATTTAATGAAAGTTTTGAACAAATTGTTAACATAATTCAACTTTAGGTATGTATTAATGATTATTGCTTTTAAAAATAATACTTTATCAAAAAAACTTATTGCTCTGTTTATCACATTAACAATAATTTTTTTAACTGGATGCCAAACAATTAAAAAGAAATCTGATGAAGTGGCTGAAAAAGAGAATGAAAAATTCGGTCAATTCGTTGGAAAAGAAGTTAATGAGATGAGATTAGAATTAGGCTCACCGTCAGAAGATTTTGTCAATGAACTTGGAAATGAAATGCTTATCTACAAAACAAAAAAATATGGAATTCCTTGTGAGAGAAAATTTGAGGTGAATGCATCTGGGTTTATTATCGGGTTTAGCTCTAGTGGATGTATTTAGTCTTGTGGGGACTAGCCCCACAAGTAAGGTACTTATTTAATTTCAATAAGTTTCTTTTTTTTATGTTCTGGGATAATCCTTTCACATGCGATTGTTAAAAGACCATCTTTTAACTCTGCACCATTCACTTTTACATCATCTGCAATTGTAAATGATCTCGCAAATTGTCTTTGCGATATACCTTTGTGGATTATCTCTCCATCTTGGTTTTTGTTTTCACTTCTATCAACTTGTTTAGTTCTTACAGTTAATAGATTATCTTCAAACTCTACCTCAACATCTTTTTTGCTAAAACCAGCTAAAGCAACCTCTATTGAGTAGTTATCTTTGCCAGTTCTTCTTATGTTGTAAGGCGGGTAGTTTGATTGCATACTTAAACCACCATTGCCCAACATACTTTCGAATTGGTCAAACATATCGTCAAAACCAATTGAGAAAGGCCGAAGTGAGTTGAAAATTGATAGATCCTTACTTGTCATATTATCCTCCTTTAATTAAGCAAGTTTATATATTGCTAGCCCCATTAGGCGACTAACAATGTTTATATGGTAATTAATTTTGATATTTCAAGATCAAGTGTTTAATTTTCCAGCTATTTTCAAAGCAAACGCGTAGTCAATTGCAATCTCCTCAATTGCTCCATCTCTTCCAGATTTTCCTCCATGACCTGCATTCATTTCTGTTTTTAATAAAAGTAAATTGTTATCCGTTTTGTAATCCCTTAATTTTGCAGTAAATTTTGCTGGCTCATCAAATAATACCCTGTTATCACTTAGACTTGTTGTTATCAAAATGTTTGGGTAATCCATCTTTTTAATATTGTTATAAGGTGCATATGAAAATATGTAATCAAAGTGTTCTTTTTTATCTTTAGCATTTCCAAATTCATCAAATTCGCCGACTGTTAATGGTAACGAATGGTCTAAGTTCGTGGTCAACGAGTCAACAAAAGGAACAGCCATAACAATACCCAAAAATAATTCAGGCGCTTGGTTAACAACGGCTCCCATTAAAAGACCTCCAGCAGATCCACCCATTCCAATAATATTACCTTTGGACGTAAATTTTTTTTCAATTAAAAATTTTGCAGAAGCAATGTAATCTTCAAAAGTATTTTTCTTGTTTAATAACTTTCCCTCTTTCCACCATTTCATTCCTTTTTCCATACCGCCTCTAATATGAGAAGTTACCCATATAATATCTCGCTCTATTAAACTTATTCTTGTTGAAGAAAAACTTGGTGACATAGAACTACCGTAAGATCCATACCCATATAATAATAATTTTGCAGATCCATCTAATTTAGTTTTTTTATGTCTTGTTATGGTAATAGGAACCATTCTTCCGTCATGAGAGGCACACTCTAATCTTTCAACTACGTAGTCATCAGGATTATGGCCGCTAGGAATCTCTTGTTCTTTTACTAATTTTTTCTCCTTTGTTTTAAGATTGTATAGGTAAGTCCTTCCAGGAGTTTTTGGTGATGAATATGATAAATAAACGGCATCAGTATTTCTATTTTTTTGGGTTAACGAAACACCGGGTACTATAACTTTTTCATCTGAAAAAAATATTTCTTCTTCTTCATTATTTTTTGGATTTCTTAATATTAATTTTGATAATGCATTAGAAGTTTCAGATCTTATAATCCAATCATTTAAAAAAATTAATCCTCCAATTAAAACCTCTTCTCGTGCAGGTATAAATATTTCCCACTCCTTTTTTTCTAAATCATTTGTCTTTTCGATCTTAAAATCTTCCGCATCTTCATTTGTATGTTTATAGAAATTACCATTCCATGAATTGACCGAATATATTATCCCTCTTTTTCTTTTATCAATTAGTTTTGGTTTTGGAATTATTTCATCTGCTTTAAAATAATACTGTTCGGATGTATTATGATCAGATGATGTAATAAAAAAATACTTTTCATCAGAGCTAAGACCTATTCCTACAGTAAATGCTTCACTTTCTTCTTTAAATATAAGAATATCTTTACTAGCAGGAGTTCCAATTTCATGCCTGTAAATTTCTCTTGGTCTGTGATTGTCATCAAGCTTAGAGTAAAAAATATATTTGTCATCTAAGCTAAATGTTATTCCACCACTTGTATTTTCAATTTTTTCACCAACTTCCTCTCGACTTTTAATATCTCTTATATGTATGGTGTAATATTCAGATCCTTTTAAATCTAATGAATAAGCTAGTAATTTATCATTATAGCTAACTTCTAAGTCTCCAAGCCCAAAATATTCTGTTTTAAGCTTTTCTTTTTCTAAATCACCATTCCAAATTTCTTCTATTTCATCAGAATCAATTTTTTTTCTTAACTTTATAGAATAATTTCCTTTTGTTGTTGTTTTTGTCCAGTAACTATATCTTACATCTTTAAACGGAAGAGACTCATCATCAAGTTTAATTCTTCCTTTAATCTCATCGAATAAAACTTTTTGAATTTCTTTTGTATCTGACATTTGATGACTAAAATAATCATTTTCATCTTCAAGATATTTTCTCACCTCAGGCAATAATTTTGAACTATCTTTCAATACTTCAAGTATATTTTTCTGATGTATCCAACTATAATCGTCTTCCCAAGTTACGTTGTGACAAGATTTTAATTCTGGTTTTTTTTTAAGCTGTGGTATTTTCATTTAAATTTAATTAATTTATGAATATTTTTTTTGCAATACTAATTATTTTTATAATTCTTTATATTTTACTCAATTGGTTTGCCAAAACCTCAACAAAAAAAATATCAAAATTTGTAAGAACATTTATTATAATTTCTTCAATATTGTTAGCGGTAATAATGGCATATGCAGGAAGATATATATTTTCCTTACCATTTATGTTGGCTATTTTGCCTTTAATTAAAACGAAAGCAGGTATTTCTTTATTTCAGCTATTTAGATTATGGGGACTTTTTAGAGTTTTAAAAAATTCTGGCAGATTTAATTTTAATCAATTTAATCAAAATATGTCATCTCAGAATATGAGTTTAGATGAAGCATATAGAATTTTAAATTTAGATCCCAAAAAAAAATATACAAAAGATGAAGTGATGAATTCTTATAAAAAAATTATGAAAAAAATTCATCCAGACAGAAGTCCAGAATTAAATAATATTGCTACTTTAGTGAACCAAGCAAAAGACACAGTCTTAAAATCGGTTGTTTAAGTATAACTTAGTATTGATTTGTACACTTGTTCGACTTTAATTAAATTTGGATCAATTTCACTTCCATGTGTAATATTATTAATATCATATCCTTCAGGAATAATTCTAATATGATTAGGAGTATAATCCGTATATGCTTTTGGTGAGTCCAATAAAATCACAAGGCTTGGTTTGCCAGATTGTGATGCAATATGTGAACCAAATGAATCATTCCCCACATACATATCTGCAGAAGCTATAAAAGGTATTACTTCTGAGATATTTTTGTCACTAAGATCTGTAATATTATCTCCTTCAACCTTATCCATTATTTCTTGAGCAATTAATTTTTCATCAGGACCACACAAAATAAAAAAATTAAATTTATTTAGATTATTTAACTCATTTATTAGATTTGAGTAATTATTAGTACCCCATTTTGTTGTTGGACCTGAAGATCCAGCTCCTATTACAATGTTAAATTTTGATTTATCAAAATAAGTTGAGATACTTTTAAGTTTATTTTTATTTATGTGAATTTTTGTGTATGTTTGACATTTCTCTATGTTTAATACACTCGCAGTAAACTTTTGTGCTGCGTTGATTAAATGAAGATTTTTCTTTTTAAATAAAGGATAGTGATAAATATCTTTTATTCCAGCTAACTTACACGCAATGAATATTCTAGGACTTGGATAATAAATAAATATTTTATCAAAATTGTATTTTTTTAATTCTGATGAAAAACTAAATATATTTTTAAATTTATTATATTTTTTATCTATTACTATGACTTCTTTAATTTTAGGATCATCCTCTAATGCATCCGACAAATTATTGCATAATGTAAAAACTGTGATAGGTCCAAACTTTTCAGATAACTGATGCACATAACTAAGATGTAACAAATTTGCTCCAAGACCTATATAGCTAAGATAAACACAAACTTTCATAAGTATTTAGAATATATTTTTTTATTATTTTTTTCTTAAATCTATTCTATAATTATAGTCATATAATTAAGTTATGATTAATGGAATATATGCAGCTACATTGTCAGTATTAGATAAAAATCTGGCGTTAAATAGTGAAAAAACGATTAAATACGCTGAAAATCTAATCGACAAAGGTTGCCATGGAGTAGTTTTTTTTGGAAGTACTGGACAATCACAACTCATATCTCTTTCGGAAAAAATTCAATTAATCAATTTGTTACCAAAAAGTAATTATGGGGACAAATTTATAATTGGGACCGGTCTTAATTCGCTAGTTGACAATATTAATTTGATAAAAATAGCCAAATCAAATGGGTTTAATAAATTTTTAATTATGCCCCCTGCCTATTATAAGTATAGCGATCACGATGTGATTAATTTTTACTCAAGAATAATAGATGAAATTAATGAATGTAAAATAATTTTATATAATTTCGAAAAACTCTCAGGATATAAATTTAGTATTGATTGTGTTGAAGAGCTAGTAAAAAAATTTCCAAGTCAAATAGTTGGAGTAAAAGACAGTTCTTATAATTTGTATGAAAATTTGAAAATAGATAATTTTTCAGTAATGCCAGGTTCAGAATCAAAATTATTGAAAGGACTTGAATTAGGTTGCTCTGGAATAATTACAGCAACAACAAATGTTACTTCAATTTTGGCAAGAGATGTTTACGATAAATTTCAAAATGGATCGGATCAATCTTCAAACGAAAAGTTGTGTTTAGTGAGAAGTATTTTCGATAAATTTAATTTGATTTCAGGTTTACATACCTTCATGGCACAAATTGATCAGGACTATCAGAATTTAATTCCACCATTGAAGTTATTAAATGAAAATGAAAAAAAAATATTTTTTGCTGAACTTCAAAAGCTTGATTTTGACTTTAAGCACTTAAAAGCAGCATAATGAAACTTATAAATTTTTTAAATGATTTGTTCAAAGAAGATGGCTTTATCTTAATAGATTATAATTCTAATAGGTATGTAATAGGGAAACCTTTGAAAGAAACTCCAATAGAGTTGCAATTACTAGATAAAAGCTTGCACCAAAAATTACTGCTTCATCCTGATTTATATTTTGGTGAAGCATATACCAATGGCTCTTTAAGATTAAAAAATGGAACCTTGACGGAATTTCTTGATATAGCTTTTAAAAATATTGGAAGAGCAGATATTAATATTTATGGAAAGACATTAAATAAAATAAAGGGAACTTTAAAATATTTAACAAGTTTTAATAAAATCGTTAAATCTAAACAAAATGTTGCACACCATTATGATATTTCAGAAAAATTATATGATTTGTTTCTTGATAAAAAAAGACAATATTCATGTGCATACTTCAAAAATGAGAATGATACTTTGGAAACCGCTCAAGAAAATAAAATTGATCACATAATTAAAAAACTTCATATACAACCTAACCAAAAAGTTTTAGATATTGGATCTGGTTGGGGAACACTTGCAATTGACATTGCAAAAAAAACAAAAGCTTCGGTTACTGGAATTACACTTTCAGAAAATCAATTAAAATATAGTCAAGAAAAAGCTAAAGAATTAAATTTAGATAATCAAGTTGAATTTAAATTAATAGATTACAGACAATTGAATGAAAAATTTGATAGGATAGTCAGTGTTGGAATGTTTGAACATGTTGGAAAAAAATTCTATCATACCTATTTTAATAGAGTGTCTCAAATGTTAAAGAAGGATGGAGTAGCTTTGATACATACAATTGGATCAAATCTTCCACCAAGAGACCCACAGCCTTGGATAACAAAATATATATTTCCTGGCGGATATACCCCTAGTTTGAGCGAAATAACGAGGCCAATAGAGGATTCTGGACTGATAGCTACAGATATAGAGATTTTAAGGATGCACTATGCCCACACTTTAAGAAACTGGAAAGAAAGATTTTTATCAAAAAAAGAAGAAGTTTTAGAAATGTTTGATGAAAAATTTTTAAGGATGTGGGAATTTTATCTTACAAGTTGTGAAATGGCTTTTAAATGGGGAGATCAAGTTGTATTTCAACTTCAGCTAACTAAAGATATAAGATCTGTTCCTAATACTAGAGACTATATTTATTAAAAATTAGCTGATAAAGCTGTATTTCTTAAATGAAAAAAAAGAAAAAAAAAACTAAAAAAAAAAGTCTAAAAATAAAAGTTAAAAAATCAAAAAAAAAAATCAAATCAAAATTAAAAAAAAAAAGATCTAAATTAAAGAAAAAAATAACAAAAAGATCAAATCAAAGAAAAAAAATAAAAAAAGTTAAGTTAAAGACAAGTACTGAAAAGGGTATTATTTCAAGAACAGTCAGACTTGAGGAAGATTTAAAAAATAAGTTTTCTTTCAAATTTAATTTTAATTTACTGGCAATTGATAAATTTATACAAAAATTTTTTCAAACTATAGAATTAAGATTAATTCGTTTTAAAGAGATAAGAGCTGAGGAAAAAAGACAAATTAAACTAGAGAAAATTGAGCAAGCAGAAAAAGAAAAAATTGAAATTGAAAAACAGAAGAAAGCAGATGAAACTGCCTTTCTAAAAGAAAAAGAAATTCAGCTAAAACAAGAACAAAAATTAGAAAAAGAAAGAGCAAAAGATATAAAATTATTTTTAAGAAAAGAACAGGCCATACTAAGAAAAGAGCAGGCGGAGAGACAAAAGAAATTTTTGCAAGAATTAAAATTAGAAAAACAAATAGAAAAGTTTAGAATAAGAGAGGTAAAAGAATTAGAACAACTAGAAAAATTAGCTTTAAGAGAAAAGAGAGAGGATTATTCAGGATTACAACAGCGTATCGAAAAATTAAAATTAAAATATCAACAAATAAGAGATCAGAAAATAAGAGAACGAGTTGAAGCGTTAGGTGTAGAAACACAAGAAGGAGACGATAGAGCAAAATTACTTCAAAGAGAAAGGGAGTATACTTTAGCTAGGCAAAAAATTGAGTTTGCACTTGAAAGCTTCTACAGAAGTGCGAATAGTTTAGTTTTTCAACTTAACAAAAGATATATAACTAAACATATGTCTATCTTGAGATGCGTAGACAGAAGATTCGAAACTGGAGAGATATTTATAAAATGGGATGAGACAATTGATGATGAGTGGTTAATACTAATTTATATTAAAAATAATTCTCCAGATGAAGGTATAGTAATTGAAGATAAAACAAATGAAGAAAAAAATATTTCACATGAATTTAAACCAAGTGAAATTTTTAAAGCCTCAGATTTAATGGTAGATTCATTAACCCAGCTGATTGCAAAAAAAAGATCTAAGAACAATTAAATTTGTTGGTCTTTGATAATTTTTTCTATTAACTTTATATTTTCTCCACTTTTGATTAATGGATAAATAGATTTTGCTTTTCTTAAGTCATCAACTGCTTTTTCATATTCCTTTAAGCTTAGGTATATTTGCGCGCGTCCTGATAATGCTCCAAAATGTCTTGGTTCTAGATCTAAAACTTTTTCAATATCATCTAACGATTTCTCATAATCCCCTAATATAAATAGTAATGTTGCTCTCTTATTCCAGCCCTCCGCCCATTTTGGGTCCTCATTAATCACGTCTGTAAATAGTTTTAATGCCATTCTATACTGCTGATGATACATAGAATAAGTTCCGTTCTCTAATTTGTTCGTCAGATAATCATTGTTTGGGTGTCTTGTCCATTTATTCCAGATTTGATCCTCTAGCTTTTCTGCTTGTTGTAAATTTTTTGCGTTAAGCAATTCTTTAAACAATATATTTAAATTGTCTGAATACACATTATTTGTACTTACAAATAAAAATATAATTATAAAACTTATATTTTTTTTAATCACTGACATATACAGATACTCCTCTAGAATTAATGTCTACATCAAATTTTTTATGCAATGGTGGAAAAGCTCTTTGAGAACAATCCAGTCTATCACAAGTTCTACATGAAACCCCTACAGGTATCTCTGATTTTTTATCATTCAAATCTAAGTTTTCCGTATAAACAAAATCTCTTGCATATTTGGCTTCACATCCAAGTCCAATAGATAACATACTTTTTTTTTGTCCATATCTTCCTATACCTTTTTCAACAGTTCTTGCTATACATACATACTTTTCGCCATTAGTCATTTTACTTACTGCAGCTTGTATAACACCAGGTCTAGAAAAAGCCGAATATACATTCCACCGAGGACAAGCACCACCATAACGTGGTATTTCTATACCTGACAATGAAAATCTCTTTGAAATATTACCAGCTACATCAACTCTCAAAAAATGAAATGGAACCCCAGGTAATTTTGGATCATTCAAACATGTTACTCTATGTGTGACTTGTTCGAATGAAGTTGCAAAAGTATTTTGCAACAATTCTAAATCATATTTAAGTTTTTTACATTCAGAATGAAATAATTTGTAGGGCATTAAAATTGCTGCACCACAATAATTTAATAAAGCAACTTTTGTTAATTTTTTTGATTCTTCATTTGGATAATTAAAAGTATCAAGATAAGAATTTATTATGTCACTAGCCCCCTCTTGTGCAATTTGAGCTGCAGCATGTAATTTCTTTGTTTCCAAAGACAAATAATCGGATAATAGCAACTTTTTATTTTTGTTATCATAAATTTTTGAAAAGGGTTTTCCTTCCTCAGGAATTATATCTTGTACTTCAATTTTATACTCTGATTTTAAATAATCACATAAAGCAATATATCTTGTTCTATTATTTTGTTTTATTTGCTCAAAGATTTGATTTGCAAATTCCTCTAGTTTTGGAAAAAAATTTCTGTTTTCTTGCAAAAAATCTGAAATTACTTCTCCAGGAAATGAGTTTTTTCTATTATCTACAATTTTTCCTGATAGTTTTTCAATTTTGTTAACCAATTCATGATCTTTTTTTTTCAAAATGTCTCCTAATCTTATTAGAGCTTTACCAATTTTTGGATTACTATTTGCAAGATCTTTAACTTCTGGACCAACTATATCTAAATCTTCAAAAAGTTGATCATCAAGCAATTCTGAAATTGTGTTGACCATATTGATATCTGATTTATTTGTTAGATCGCTAATGTTGATGCTTAACTCCTCACAAATTTTTAAAAGTAATTCCCCGTCAATTTTTCTTTTACCTCCCTCGATTAAAGCTAAATAACTTGGTGAAATGTTAAGTTGCAAAGCTAGTTTGTTTGCCTGCATACCTAGCTGTCTTCTAAAAGCTTTTATTTTTGGACCAATGTTTAATTCTACTTGACTCATTTACTATTTGTAAACTTTGTAAATTATTATTTACAAAAAATTTATTGTATTTACTAGACTTTTAACATTTTTTGTGGATTTTGTAAATATTGTAAATTATAAAGTTTACATGGACAAAAATACTATAAAAATCATTGAAACTAGTTCTCAAACTACAAATCACCAAGAGCACCAAGAGCATAGAAGTAGAGGGGTTTATTTAAGAGATGACCACTGCGATTGGGGATCAAGTGGAATGAATGAGTTTACCGAAGAATATAACGAAAAGTAAAAGGAATTAGTTTTTAAGGAGGAATAATGTCAGCCGAGAAAATCTCGTACGAGTTGAAAAGATTTGCAGGAATACAAAGGGATTATAAGCCAGAAGAAGTAGAAAGGTTAAGAGGATCCATTAAAATTGAGTATTCAATGTGTAAACAGCAATCTCAAAAGCTCTGGAGATTGTTAAATACAGAGCCATATGTAAACACACTTGGGTCTTTGTCGGGAAATCAAGCCGTTCAACATGCAAAAGCAGGTTTAAAAGCGATCTATTTAAGTGGTTGGCAAGTTGCAGCAGACGCAAACAGTGCTGGTGAAATGTATCCTGATCAATCTTTATATCCTTACGACAGCGCACCTAAATTAGTTGAGTCTATGAATAATTCTTTAATTAGAGCTGATCAAATTCAGCATATGGAAATAGCAGATGGAGATATGAAAAGCAGCGAAAGAACTGATTACATGTTGCCAATTATTGCAGATGGTGAAGCGGGATTTGGTGGGCCATTAAATGTATTTGAGCTTACAAAAAAATTTATAAAAGCTGGCGCAGCTGGAGTTCATTTTGAAGACCAATTAGCTAGTGAAAAAAAATGTGGACATATGGGTGGCAAGGTACTTGTTCCTACTGGAACCATGGTCCGAAATCTAAAAGCAGCAAGATTGGCAGCTGATATTGCCGACGTTCCTCTCATTATTCTTGCAAGAACAGATGCCAACGCTGCTAAACTAATAACAAACGATTTTGATGAAAATGACAAACCGTTTTTAACCGGAGAAAGGTCACCTGAAGGCTTTTATTATGTAAAAGATGGTATTGATCAAGCAATCTCAAGAGGTTTAGCTTATGCACCTTACGCGGATTTAATATGGTGTGAAACTGCAACACCTAATTTAGAAGAAGCAAAAAAGTTTGCTGATGCAATACATGCAATATTTCCTGGCAAGATGTTAGCTTATAATTGCTCCCCATCATTTAATTGGAAGAAACATTTATCTGATGATGAGATTGCAACATTTCAAACTAAAATTGGAATGATGGGATATAAATTTCAATTTATAACTTTAGCAGGTTTCCATACGCAAAATATTGCTATTTTCGAGCTTGCAGAAAAGTATAAAAAGGAAGGTATGACTGCTTACTCTAGAATACAACAAAATGAATTTGCTAGAGAAAAAGATGGATATACAAGTGTTAAACATCAACGAGAAGTTGGCACTTCTTATTTTGATGCAGTTTCCAATACAATAAGTTCTGGAAAGAGCTCTACAACAGCAATGGAAGGCTCAACAGAATCTGAGCAATTTTAATTACTCTTTAGCTTTTGGATTTGATCCCAGGCTGAATTAATAGCTCTCATTTTCTTTTTACTTTCCTCAATAACTTCCTGAGGAACTCCTTTACTTAGAAGTAAGTCAGGATGGTGTTCTTTACTTAATTTTAAATATCTTTTTCTAATATCTGTAAGATTATCATCAGGTTTGCTCTCTAATACTACATATGGATTGAGTTTATCTGATGATTTTCTACCCTCAACTATTCCATTGAACTGAGCATCACTAAGACCAAATAATTGAGAAACATGTTGTATCATTCTAAATTCTTGATCACTTATATTTCCATCAGCTTCTGCAATATAAAATAATATATTAATGACTTCTTCCAATACATTTATATTTCCTTGATAAATCTGAGCTATTTGTTTTGCATATGGCTCGTAACCAGTGCTTTCTTCTTTAGCTTTATTAAAAATTTTTCCAACTTGATCTAACTCATGTTCTGGAATTTTGAGTTTATCTTTTACCGCTATTAATTCCTCTCTACTAACCTGACCGTCTGCTTTACTCAATTTAGCTGATAAAACTATAAGAGCTAATGCAAAAACTTGTTGAGGTTGCGCAAAAGATTTAAATGACGATCTTGATCTTGATACTTTTCCACCAATTAAGGAACCTAATAGCATCCCAAACGGTCCTCCTAAAGAAAAACCGATCATCCCACCAATTAAACTTCCCCAGATAGACATATATAAAAAATTTAATATAATTTAATATATTTATGTTCTCAACTTTTTTAGCTTTAACATTTTTATTTTTAATGTTTATGTGGTCATTGGCTTGGGTAAATTATTACAATAAACTAGATAAAAGATTTGGTTCATCTTTATGGAGATGGAGTTATGATTATCCAGTGCCAGGTGATAGAGATATTTCTTTTCTTGATGATAAAAAATTTGTTATTTTAAGAAGAAAGAGAAATAGAGCAATTACAGTTATGTATTTTATTTTATTTTTCTCTTTTTTTATATTTTTATCTTTTGTAACCCAGATTTTATACGCTATTCAACATTAGTTTAGTTGGTGTCTATTTTTTAAATACAAAAAGAACGCTACAATTTCATATCCAACATAAAATAATTGGTAAATGACTGGGAGTTTAAAAAATTTATAAAGAAACTTGTATTTTGGAATACTTTTCCAAATAAGCAAAAAAGCATCAATACCCACATAGATTTTTCCATCTTGTTCTACATGAAGTCTTCTTAGAAGCTCTTTATCAGTTTTTTTTGTTTCTAATTCAGCATTTTTATTTTTAGTTATGTCTATCCAATTCAAATTTTCTATGTTTTCTTTCTTATAAATATTAATTTCTGCTCTGCAGATTTTGCATGAATTGTTAAAAAAAACCTTCATAATTAAACTATATTTGAATATTTTATTTTTACAAATGTGCCAAATAAGCAGTTGATATATTAATAATCACTACTACATTCTTCAAATGTCAAATTTCTTCAAAGAAACAGATATAGATACATCGCAAGCTGAAGCAATTGTTACTGAAACCTTAAAAAATTGTGATGACGGAGAATTATATTTAGAAAATCATAAATCTGAGTCTATTGTTTTAGACGATAATAAAATAAAGAGTTCAACTTATAATTCTGATCTAGGATATGGCTTCAGAGCTGTGACAGGAGAGGTTGTTGCCTACTCTCATTCTAATGATATTTCAAAGGAATCATTAAGAAAATCAAGCGATAATTTAAAAGATACATTAAAGTCAAAAAAAGGAACCTATAATCATGAAATTCCTAAAACTAACAACAAATATTACGAAAATATTAATCCTATTGAAAGCAAGACTTTCGACTCAAAGATAGATTTGCTGAACAGTGTTAATAACTATTTAAGATCAAAAGGCTCAATTGTAAATCAAGTAACTGCAAATTTTTTAGGTGAACATAAATCAATAGAAATTATTAGGTCTGATAATCAAGTCTTGAAAGATGATAGACCATTAGTCAGATTCAACGTTTCTGTCGTACTAGAGAAAGATGGAAAAAAAGAAACAGGTGTTTATGGAGTTGGAGGAAGACAAAGTTATGATGATTATCTAAAAGATGGAAGCTGGAAAGATGTTTGTGATGAAGCTTTTAGAATCGCAAATGTGAATTTAGAAAGCAAACCAGCGCCAGCAGGAGAAATGAAAGTTGTTTTAGGTCCTGGATGGCCAGCAATTTTAATTCACGAAGCAATCGGCCATGGTCTTGAGGGTGATTTCAATAGAAAAAAAACTTCAGCTTTTCATAATTTAATGGGGCAGCAAGTAGCTAGCGAAGGAGTTACGATTGTAGATGACGGCACCTTACATCAAAGAAGAGGAAGTTTAACGATAGATGATGAAGGAACGCCTACTGAAAATACAGTTTTAATAGAAAATGGAATTTTAAAAAATTATATGCAAGACCGTTTAAACGCTCGTTTGATGGGAACTAAGTCAACAGGTAGCGGAAGAAGAGAAAGTTATAAACATGTGGTTTTACCAAGAATGAGAAACACAATGATGCTGTCAGGTAAATATTCACAAGATGAAATGATAAGTTCAGTTGACAAAGGTATTTTTGCTGTAAGTTTTGGAGGAGGGCAAGTAGACATAACTTCAGGAAAATTTGTCTTTAACTGCACAGAAGCATACGAAATTAATAATGGTAAAATTGGATCACCAATCAAAGGCGCTACATTAATTGGAGATGGACCATCAATTTTAAAAGAAGTTTCATTAGTGGGTAATGATATGAAATTAGATCCAGGTATTGGAACATGTGGGAAAGCTGGACAGGGTGTTCCAGTAGGAGTAGCTCAGCCATCAATTCTTATAAATAAGATGACTGTTGGTGGAACAAAACTTTAATCTAAATGATAAGGGATCAGGAATTTTTAAGAGATATAGCGTTTTATTGTATTGAAAACTCTAAAAAACTAGGAGCTACGGATGTGGGTGTAAAAGTAATTCACTCTGTTTCAGAAAATGTTAGTTTTAGAAATAAAAAATTAGACGAGTCAAATAGAGCAGATAGTTTTGCTGTCAATTTAACTACTTATATAGAGAAAAAAAAATCAAGCATTAATTCATCAGATTTATCTAAATCAAACTTAGAAAAACTAATAGAACGTTGTATTGATGCTACAAAAATTACTCCATCAGATGAAAATAATTCGTTACCAGATAAAGATTTAATGTCTAAAGAGATAAGAGACCTTAATCTCTATGATGAAACACATTATCCAAATGATAAAAAGATTGAATTTTTAAAAAATGTTGAAGAAACAGCATCAACGGAAGAAAAAATAGTTAATACTGAAGCTGGTTTTACTGAAAATAAAAATAATTTTATACTCGCAAACAGTAATGGTTTTTTAGGTGGATACAAAACCTCAAATTTTTCATCCTCATGTGTAGCCGTATCAAGAATTAATGGTGCAATGGAAAGAGATTATGAGTTTGGTAGTACAAGATTCTTACAAGATATGATGAAACCAGAGGAAATTGGAAAAATAGCTGCCGACAAAGCAATCAAAAAGTTAGGTCCAAAAAAAATCAAGAGTGAAAAAATTGGCGTTATATTCGATAAAAGAATTTCCAAAGGAATATTAAGCACACTAGCAAGTGCAATAAGTGCGAGTGCTATTGCAAGAGGGACTTCTTTTTTAAAAGATCAAATTAATTCTGAAATTTTTCCAAATTCAATTAATATCATCGATGATCCAAAAATTGAAAAAGGATTAGGCTCCCAAAAATTTGATAGTGAAGGGGTTGAGACCAATTCTTTGAAACTAGTTGAGAATGGTATTTTAAAAAATTATTTAATTGATACTTATTATGGCAAAAAGTTAAATTTAAAATCTAATGGTAGGGCTGGAGGAACAACTAACTTATACTTTGAAAACGGTACCTTAAGTTTCAAGGATTTGCTAAATTCAGAAAAAAAGTTTCTATACATAACTGAGACTATAGGCCATGGAGGTAATATTATTACAGGAGATTACTCAGTTGGAGCGTCAGGATTTATGGTTGAGGATGGAGAATTAACTTACCCAGTAAGTGAAATAACTATAGCTGGAAATTTTAAGGAAATGTTTAAGAATATTACTTTAGCAAATGATTTAGAGATGAAGTATATTACAAATGCACCTACACTTTTGATTAATCAAATGACAGTAGCGGGAAAATAATTATTGAATTTCTTTTAGCCTATATTCCCATAGACCCAATCTCTTATAGGCTACTTTTATAATCAATGCTTTTTTCTTATCGTACCATATTTCAAAATTTAATTTTTTATCATCGGGTAGATTTGGGTTTGTAGAAAACAGTCTAAAATGTTCAACATCATATTCTTTATTATAAAGTTTTATTTTTTTTTTCCCCAAAAATTCTATGTTTTGTTTTTTTACACTCCCAGATAAGGGACTTATTTGTGTCTCAGTTTGCAAAATTCTATGATTCCACCAATTACCAATTATATTTTCTTTATCAGCCTCTCCTTTATATGATGACCCATCAATTATAAACTTCTCTTTTTTTTCGTCATAAATTAAATTTACATATTTTCTTTTATCATTTTGAAATGTTTCTGAGTTAAATGAAATTAATTGATCTCCAATATACTCTTCGGTTCCTCTACTATTTATGGAGAACACTGTAACACCCAATAATTTTACATTGAAATTAGTCTTATTTTTTACAATAAATTTATTTTCTTCTTTTTTAAATGTGAAAATACTTTCTCCAATTTTTTCATCATCTTTAAATATCTCCATTTCTATGTTTGTATAATTTTTATAGTGGTCAGTATGTGCTTGCAAAAAAAGAGGAGATAAAACCAACAATATTACTAAGAATTTTCTCATTATTTCATATCATTTTAATTAACTTGTTTGAACTTTATATAGAATTTTTATGTTTAAAAGATAAATAGTCTAAAGAATTATGTTTTTAACCATTAAAAATATCCCCTCAAAATCTTGGAGCTCAGAAAAACCTTTAAATTTAAAACCTAAATTTACAACTTTTTTACTTTTATGTGTTGGTTTATCTTTGTTTGGGTTGGGAGAGGGTCTTTTATTAGTTTCTACTACTGGTAATTCTCCATGGTCTGTTCTTGCAGAAGGGTTATCAAACATATTAAATATTTCGATCGGATTATCTACATTTATAATAAGTATTATTGTTTTAGGGTTTTGGTTTCCACTAAAACAAAAACCTGGAATTGGTACAATTCTAAATATTTTAATTATAGCAGCGATAATCGATTTGACACTTTTCCTTTTTGATCCTCCATTAGCTACTTTTTCAAAATATATTCTTGCTGTATTTTCTGTTTTGCTTGTCGGTCTAGGAAGTGGGATATATTTAATTGCAAATTTAGGTCCTGGTCCAAGAGATGGATTGATGACAGGTCTAACAAAAAAAACTCAACTTCCTATTGCTTTAATTCGAGCTACTTTGGAAATTTCAGCTGTTATATCTGGTTGGTATTTGGGAGGAACTGTTGGTTTGGGTACTATAATATTTGCATTTGGCATAGGTCCTGCAGTAGCTTTAGGAATTTATATTGTGGATAAAGTTACGAAGTAAATGTTTTTAGCGGACAATTAGTCGATTGTTAATATTGAATAAAAATTGTAAATATAAATTATGTCTTTAAAAAATTGGATGAAAGAATCAGCGAATATACTATTTGACGATAGTAAAAATGATTTAAGAGCCCTTCCCAAAACCGTGAGACTACAAATATTATTAGTTTTGAGTTTTATATGGACAACAGTATTTAGTTTATACGTATTTTCTTATGCCACTTTTGCATTTGGTTGGGCAGGGACATATGTTGCTCATATAGGTTTAATATTTGCTGTTTATTATACGTTTAAACAATTTCATAGAGCTGAAGCAAAAGCTGTTAGTGTTTTTAAGACAAAAAATTTTGATCCATTTAAAATAATGACAATTGTTTTTGTCATAGTTTTTATTTTTGTTTTCTCAAAAGGAATTGAAGTATTGACAAGAACAAACTCTTACTCAATTCCATATGACGGACCTAGTAAATCAGCGTTTGAAAAGTGGCTGCCTTTTACCAAAAATAAATCTGAATAATAATTTTTTAAGAAGCTTCAGATAATTTAGAGAGCTTTTTTCTCTCGTGAGGATCAAGCACAGCTTTCCTTAATCTGCATGAATTTGGTGTAATTTCTAGTGCTTCATCAGAATTTAACATACTCAATTGTTCAGCAATAGACATCTTTCTTACGGGAGTTAAAACAACATTTTCATCTGTTCCTTGTGTCCTCATATTTGTAAGTTTTTTACCTTTCATTACATTTATAATCATATCACCAGGTTTAGGCGACAATCCTACAATCATACCTGAATAAACTGGATCGTTATGAGTTACAAACATTTCTCCTCTTGCCTGCAGGTTATAAATTGCAAATGCTACTGCTTTTCCTTGTTCCATAGATATTAATGCACCATTTCTTCTGCCTTCCATATCTCCCTCAAATTTTCCATAGGAATGGAATATTCTGTTTATTACTCCTGTTCCTTTAGTTAGAGTAAGAAATCTACTGGTGTATCCCATTAAACCTCTAGTTGGTGCATGAAAGATTAATCGTTTTTTATTTTTTCCAGTATCTTTAAGATCTATTAATTTCCCTTTTCTTTTGTTCATGGAGTCTATAACTTTAGAAGAGAACTCTTCATCAAGATCCATAGTAATTTCTTCGATAGGTTCCAATTTTTCACCGTTTTCATTTTTTTGAAATAAAACTTTAGGAGGGCTTACTGTCATTTCAAACCCTTCACGTCTCATTTGTGTCAATAATATTTCTAACATCAATTCACCTCTTCCGCTTATTTCAAATGAATCTTTGTTTTCATTTTCTGAAAATGAAATCCCGACATTATTTTGAGCCTCTTGAACTAATCTCTCTCTAATTTGAGTACTTGTAAGTTTTTTACCCTCAGTTCCAGCTAATGGAGAACTATTTACTGTAATCTTAATAGACATCGTTGGAGGATCAATCGGGGTTGCTTGAATTGGTACATCCACCTCAGTATCACATATTGTATCAGCAACATTTGCTTTTTCTAATCCAGCGATAACTACAATATCTCCAGCTTCGCCAACTTCTATTGGTACTTTTTTTGTACCCTCATATCTAAATATTTTAGTCAATCTTCCCTCATCAACTTTTTCTCCTTCTAGATTAATTGCCTTAATTTGTTGATTTGCTTTTGCAGTACCTTGTGAAATTCTACCAACTAAACTTCTACCTAGAAAACTATCTGCATATAGAAGAGTCGAAAGCATTGCAAAAGGCTTGGACTTGTCAAATTCTGCTGGCTTTACATGATCTATTACTAAATCTAATAATGGATTTAAGTTCTCTCTTGGGCCATCTATTTCGTTAGATGCCCAGCCAGATCTTCCACTTGCGTAAATAACTGGAAAGTCTAATTGCTCTTCGTTGGCATCTAAGCTTACAAATAAGTCAAAAGTCTCATTTAAAACTTCATCGGCTCTTTGGTCAGCTTTGTCTAATTTATTAATAACTACGATTGGTTTAAGGCCTTGTTTAAGTGCTTTAGCTAATACAAATTTAGTTTGAGGCATTACCCCTTCGGCTGAATCTATTAACAATAATGCACCATCAGCCATACTAAGAACTCTTTCAACTTCTGCAGCAAAATCCCTGTGTCCAGGTGTATCAATAATATTAATTCTAGAATCTTTCCAATTTATTGAAGCTGGTTTGGCAAGAATTGTAATACCTCTTTCCTTTTCAAGTTCGCCAGAGTCCATTAATCTTTCATCAACAACTTCATTTTCTCTAAAAGAACCACTCTGTTTCATTAAGTTATCAATCAAAGTAGTCTTGCCATGGTCAACATGAGCAATTATGGTGATGTTACGTATTGATGTTGTCATTTGCGCGTTCTTATATATTCAAAATATTTTTTTTCAATTCAAAAAAAAAGGGCAGTAAAAACTGCCCTTTTTGAATTTGTTTTGAGTAAAATTGGGATTACATTCCCATTCCACCCATACCGCCCATACCACCCATTCCTCCAGGAGGCATACCAGCTGCACCAGCGTCTTTTTCATCTGGTTTATCTGCTATCATGGCTTCAGTTGTTACCAACAATCCAGATATAGAAGCAGCATCTTGAAGCGCTGTTCTTACAACTTTAACTGGATCAATAATACCTTCTTTAAACATATCAACATATTGCTCTGATTGTGCATCGTAACCATTACTAGGCTTGTTCGTTTCTAATAATTTACCAACAACTACTGATCCATCAACACCTGCATTTGTTGTGATTTGTCTAATAGGTGCTTGTAAAGCGCTTTTGACAATTTCTACACCAGCTTTTTGATCATCACCTTTTACTTTTAGACTATCAAGTTCTTTTGAAGCATAAAGTAATGCACATCCACCTCCAACAACAATACCTTCTTCAACTGCTGCTCTTGTAGCGTTTAATGCATCCTCAACTCTATCTTTTCTTTCTTTAACTTCAACTTCTGTAGCACCACCAACTTTGATTACAGCTACACCGCCTGCTAGTTTAGCAAGTCTCTCTTGTAGTTTTTCTCTATCATAGTCTGATGTTGTTTCTTCGACTTGAGCTTTGATTTGAGCACATCTTGCTTCAATGTCAGATTTCTTACCTGCGCCACTTACAATTGTACTATTTTCCTTATCAACTTTTACACGTTTTGCAGATCCAAGATCATTAAGTTTAACATTTTCAAGTTTAATTCCTAAATCCTCAGAGATAACCTGTCCACCTGTAAGAATTGCAATATCTTCTAGCATCGCTTTTCTTCTATCCCCAAAACCAGGTGCTTTAACAGCAACAACTTTTAAACCACCTCTAAGTTTGTTAACAACAAGTGTTGCTAGTGCTTCTCCTTCAACATCTTCTGAAATTATCATTAATGGTCTACCTGCTTGAACAACTGCTTCTAAAAGTGGAACCATTGGTTGAAGGTTTGTTAATTTTTTCTCGTGAAGAAGAATGAGTGGATTTTCTAACTCTGTAGTCATTTTATCGCCATTTGTAATAAAATAAGGTGAAAGATATCCTCTATCAAACTGCATACCTTCAACTACATCAAGTTCTGTCTCAATTCCCTTTGCTTCTTCAACAGTAATAACTCCTTCATTACCAACCTTCTGCATAGCTTTTGAAATCATTGCTCCAATTTCTTTATCACCGTTTGCTGAAATTGTTCCAACTTGTGCAATCTCATCACTATCTTTTACTTTTTTAGCTGATGAAATTAATTTATTTTTTACATGATCTACAGCAGCATCAATTCCTCTTTTAACATCCATTGGGTTCATCCCTGCTGTTACATACTTACAACCCTCTTTAACAATTGCTTGAGCTAAAATTGTTGCTGTTGTTGTTCCATCACCAGCTTCATCATTGGTTTTGCTTGCAACTTCTTTTACCATTTGTGCGCCCATGTTCTCAAATTTATCATCAAGATCAATTTCTTTTGCAACTGAAACACCATCTTTAGTTGTTCTTGGTGCACCATAAGATTTGTCGATAACAACATTTCTCCCTTTTGGTCCAAGAGTAACTTTTACAGTGTTGGCAAGTATATCAACTCCCTTTAACATTGATGCTCTAGCATCTGAATCAAATTTTACTATTTTAGCCATTCTTAACTCTCCTTATTATTTATTTACCTGTTGCAATACCCATAATGTCCGACTCTTTCATTATGCTGTACTCTTTGCCATCGATTTTAACTTCTGTTCCTGACCACTTACCGAATAAAACTTTATCTCCTACTTTAACGTCCATAGGTATTAGTTTTCCATCTTCAGTTTTTGCACCTCCACCAACAGCAACAACTTTACCTTCCTGAGGTTTTTCTTGAGCTGTATCTGGGATAATTATGCCACCAGCGGTTTTCTCGCTGCTATCTAAAACTTCTATTAAAACACGGTCATGTAACGGTTTAAACTTCATACGAATTCTCCTTTAAATTAGCAGTCATATAGAGACATATTGAATAATTTTCAAGATCTTGAATAAAAATTATGGTCTAAAAAACTCAAGAATTAAGCTTATTTTTAAGCTATACCTCAAGTATGCCCCAAAACTTGGACAAAGATGGATTGAGATCTAAAATAAATAGTTACGAATTATTTTTTATCGACATATGGGGGGTGATTCATAACGGATTACAGATTTTTGAGGACTCTATTGAAGTATTAGAAAATATAAAAAAAAATAATAAAGAGTTTGTATTACTTACTAATGCGCCGAGACCAAATTCTACAGTTATTGATTTTTTAAAAAAAATGGGGCTAAAAAAATTTTATGAACATGTATACACTTCTGGAGAAGCTTCATTAAAATATTTAATGGAAAATTTTCTAAACTCGAAATTTTATCACATCGGACCACAAAAAGATTTTGACTTATTTAAAAAATTTGAACAAAATAAAGTTAGCAATATTAACCAAGCTGATTATTTTATTTGCACAGGTTTATTTGAAGATAATGAGGCAAAACTTGACTATTATAAAGATTTACTTGAGAAATTTGCAAATAAAAAATTTGTGTGTACCAATCCAGATTTAATTGTTGATAGAGGAGATGTAAGGGAGTTTTGTGCTGGATCAGTTGCAAAAATATTTGAAGAAATTGGTGGAAAAGTAATTTATTTTGGAAAACCTTATCCCCCAGTTTATAATTTATCTGCTAACATAAATGATAAAAATGTCTTATGTATCGGAGATAATATGAATACAGATATAAAAGGAGCTAATATTCAAAATTTTGACAATTTGTTGATAACGAGTGGTATACATAAAAAAGAATTAAGCAGTCTTAATATTGATAAATTAGAAAAAAAATATGGAGTAAGCGTGAATTACACTCAAACAAAATTAAAATGGTAAACAAAATTAAAATCTATGAAAATTTCAAAATTTTAAAAAAACATCAAAATGCCATGATATTAATTGGTAATTTTGATGGGTTACACTTAGGCCATCAAAGATTATTCAAAGAAGCAAAAAAATATAAAAAAAAATATAATTCAAAAATTGGAGTAGTAACTTTTGATCCAATACCAAAAATGTATTTTAATAAAAGTATTACGAATTATCGACTTTCAAATCTGAATCAAAAAAGTAAATATTTTGCTGATTATAACGTAGATTTTTTAATAAATAAAAAATTTGATAAAAAATTCTCCAAAATATCCTGTCACAATTTTATTAAAAATATTTTATGTAAAAAGTTAAAAGCAGATTATATCTTCGTTAGTAATAATTTTAGATTTGGCAATAAAAGGGAGGGAGACGTAAATCTATTAAAAAAATTCCAAGAAAAATATAATTACAAATTAATTAACCCAAAACCATTATATAAAAAAAATAAAATTATTTCTTCAACATTAATAAGAAAATTAATTGAAAATGGTAATTTAAAAATTGCAAATCAACTTTTATCTAGAAATTGGTCAATAGAGGGTGTTGTTGAAAAAGGTAGAATGATGGGAAGAAAAATTGGCTTTCCAACATGCAACATAAATATAAAAAATTATGTAATACCAAAGGTAGGAGTTTATGCAGTTGATATTTATATTGAAAAAAACAAAAAAAGGATCAAAGGAATAGCAAATATCGGTTATAGACCTACTTTTAATCAAAAAAAATTATTATTAGAGGTAAATTTATTTAAATTTTCTGGAAATCTTTATAATAAAAATCTAACTATTAATTTTACAAAATTTATTAGAGGAGAAACTAAATTTAAAAATATTGATGCTTTAAAAAAACAGATAAAGAAAGATATTAAAGTTGCTAAAAGATAAAATTACATGAGCAAGGAACATATTAATTTACCTAAAACAAAATTCTCAATGAAGGCAAATTTGCCAAACAAGGAGCCAAATTATATTGAATTTTGGAAGAAAATTGACTTGTACAATTTGTTAAGACAAAAAAGTAAAGGACAAGAAAAATTTGTACTTCATGATGGGCCTCCATATGCAAATGGCAACATTCACATGGGTACCGCTTTGAATAAAATTTTAAAAGACATAATTACAAAATTTCATCAAATGGATGGCAAGGATTCAGTTTATGTTCCTGGATGGGATTGCCATGGTTTGCCTATCGAGTGGAAAATTGAAGAACAATACAAAAAAAATAAAAAAAATAAAAATGATGTTCCAATTATTGAATTCAGAAAAGAATGTAGGGAATTTGCAAATAAATGGATAGACGTCCATAAGGGAGAATTTACAAGACTTGGGGTAATTGGTGATTGGGAAAATTACTATTCAACAATGTCATTTGATGCGGAAGCTCAAATAGTTAGAGAACTTGGAAAATTTCTTAAAGAAGGAAGTCTTTATAGAGGTTACAAGCCTGTTCTTTGGTCAACTGTTGAAAAAACAGCTTTAGCTGATGCTGAAGTTGAATACATGGATCATGTTTCAGATACGATTTATGCAGCCTTCAAGGTGAAAGTTTCAAATTTAGATATTATTAAAGGTGCTGATGTAATAATTTGGACCACAACTCCATGGACCATTCCTGCAAATAAAGCTTTAGCTTACAATGCTGGCCTAAAATATGTTTTGCTTGAAATAAATGATAACAAAAATTTTGTCGATAGAAAAATAGTGATTGCAAAGGACTTACTGGAACCTTTTAAAAAAGATACATCTATAGAAAATATTAAAGTTTTAAACGAATTTTTAGGAAAAGATTTAAAAGGAACAGTTTGTAGTCATCCATTTTCTAAAATGGGATATGATTATGATATTCCAATGCTCGAGGCTAATTTTGTTACTACTGAGCAAGGTACAGGCATTGTTCACTGCGCTCCAAGTCATGGACCTGATGATTTCAATCTTTGTTTAAATAATAATATTAAAGCAATTGAAACAGTTGATGGTGATGGAAAATATACAAATGAAATTAAACTTTTTGAAGGTTTACATATTTTTAAGGCAAATAATTTAATCATAGAAAAATTAGATGAACAAAAAAATTTAGTAACAAATGGAAAACTTACCCACTCTTATCCTCATTCTTGGAGATCAAAAGCTCCATTAGTTCATAGAGCAACCCCGCAATGGTTTATATCAATGGAAAGCCATGGATTAAGAGATAAAGCATTAAAAGCTATTGATAATACTGATTTTTATCCTTCAAAAGGAAAAGAGAGAATAAAATCGATGATTGAAACTAGACCTGATTGGTGTGTATCAAGACAGAGAGTTTGGGGTGTGCCGCTACCGATTTTTATTTCAAAAAAAACAGGTGATGTTTTAGTTGATGATGAAGTTTTTGAAAATATTGCAAAAATTTACGAAAAAGAAGGCTCTGATTGTTGGTTTAATAAAGATTATCAGATCTTTCTTGGAGATAAGTATAAAGCGGAAGATTATGAAAAATTATCAGATATAGTTGAAGTTTGGTTTGATAGTGGATCCACTCATTCGTTTGTCTTAGAAAAAAGAGATGATCTTAAATGGCCAGCATCTATGTATTTAGAGGGTTCAGATCAACATAGAGGTTGGTTTCACTCTTCATTACTAGAGTCATGTGGAACAAGAGGTGTTGCTCCATTTGAAAGCATTCTTTCTCATGGTTTTGTCGTAGATGGAAAAGGTCTAAAAATGTCAAAATCAACAGGTAACGTAATTGCTCCGCAGGATATACTTAAAAAATATGGAGCTGATATATTAAGAATTTGGGTTGCATCTTCAAATTATGCTGAGGATCTTAGGATAGATTATTCAATTTTAGATCAACATGCAGAGTCTTATAGAAAAATTAGAAACACATTTAGATACCTTTTGGGAAATATACAGGATCAATATGAAAATCTTGATTTAAAAAAAGTTAAGTTTGAAAACTTTGACTCACTTGAAAAATTTATGCTTCATAGAATTTATATAATAAATGAGAATTTTAAAAATAATTTTAAAGTTTATAACTTTCACAACTTATATAAAGAATTACTAAATTTTTGTACAGTTGAGCTTTCTGCCTTTTATTTTGATATCAGAAAAGATACTTTATACTGTGAATCATTAAATACTGATAAAAGAAAAAATTGTATAACACTTTTAAATATTATTTTACAATGTCTCCTAAAATGGTTTGCTCCAATATTGTCATTTACAACAGAAGAAATTTATCAATTAGTTAAGAAAGAAGATGACCACCAAAGTATACATTTACAAAATTTTGTTTTAGTACCGGGATCCTGGAAAAATGAAAAGCTTAGTTCAGATTGGGATTATGTTAAAAAAATTAGAGAAGAGGCAAATATTTCAATTGAGAATATGAGAGCTGAAAAGTCAATTGGTTCTAGTTTAGAAGCAATGATTGAAATAAAGTTAAATAAAGAATTTTACGATAAGACAAAAAATATTAATTTTTCTGAAATTTGCATCACTTCATCTGCCTCTATAATTAAAGACGAAAATTTAAAAAATAGTATTGATGTCAGTGCAAAAAAAGCCCGAGGAATGAAATGTCCAGTATGTTGGAAAATTTTTGAAGCAGGTTGTGAAAGGCATGGACATCTTAATTTAAATGGGTAATGAAAAATTAAATAAACTTCTTATCGGTTTTATAATTTTAGCAGTTTGTTTTGCTTTAGATAGATTTTCGAAAATATATATTCTAAATATTTTAAATAATGAGGGACAAGTTGATTTTTATATAAATCAATTTTTAAATATTTATTTGGTTTGGAATACAGGTATTGGATTTGGTTTATTTTCATCAGAAGACAATCTTTTCTATAACTTATTTACTGCAATTATTATTATTATAAACATCGTAATACTGTATTTTGCTTATATAGAAACAAAAATTAAATCTTTTTTTTTAATGATCATATTAGGAGGATCGCTAGGAAATTTGTTTGACAGACTTTATTATAATGCAGTACCTGATTTTATAGATATAAATTATGCAGGATATCACTGGTTTATTTTCAATTTTGCAGACATATTTATAACATTTGGAATTATATGTCTTATTTTAAGCGAAATTATAAATTATAAGTTTCAAAGTGATAAAAAATAAATTTAAAATTGTATTGTTGTTCGTTTCTTTATTATTTCTCACTAATTGTGGAGAGGTAAAAGATGCTCTTCAAGGACAAAAAAGGTCAGAGCAAAGCGATGAATTTCTAGTCAAAAAAAAAAATCCACTTCAAATGCCACCAGATATAAACAAACTACCTAAACCCGGCCAAGTTACAGAGATCAATGATACTGACGAAAATAGCGGAGTAAAAAAATTACTTAAAATAAAAGACGAGAAAAATAACAATAATTCGCAAAATAATTCATCAGATTTAATAAATGAAATGTTGAAAAAAATTCAATAAATTGATGTTAACAAGCAATATTAATTTTCAAAATTTCAAATTAAAAAAAATAAATAATTTAAAAAAAAAACTTTCAAAAATTGTTAAATCCGAAATATTAATTTCCAAATATCCTTTGTTGAAGTCTCTTCAGCCAAACTATATTTATAGTTTTAAAAAAAAAAAATTAAGGTACCTAAAAAAATTTCCTGAATACAATCTAATTGGTATGGGTGGATCTGTTCTTGGAGCTGAAGCAATTTATAGTTTTCTAAAACATAAAATAAATAAAAAATTTAATTTTTACAATAATATTTCAAATTTTAAGATTTTAAAATCAAAGAAGAGATACTTAAACATCGTAATATCAAAATCTGGGAATACTTTAGAGACATTCACAAATTTAAACTTAGTTCTCTCTAATCAAAAAAAAAACGATAATTTAATAATTACTCAAAACGACGATAGTATAATAAGAAAACTGGCTTATAGAATAAAAGCGGATGTAGTAGAACATAAAAATTATATTGGTGGAAGATATTCTGTCTTATCTGAAGTTGGAATGTTACCTGCAGAATTAATGGGATTAAATGAAAAAAAATTTAAAAAATATAATTATCTTTTAAATAAAAAAAATTTTATAAACCATTTAATTGATAACGTAATATTTATAAGAAAACTGATGATTTCTGGAAAAAAAAATTCAGTTATACTTAACTACGATCAAAAATCTGAAAACTTTTTTAAATGGTATCAGCAATTGACAGCTGAAAGCTTAGGAAAAAAAGGATTTGGGATATTTCCAATTATTTCAACTATGCCCAAGGATAACCACAGCCTTTTACAATTATATCTTGATGGTCCAAAAGATAAATTTTATACTTTTTTTAGTGTAAGAGAAAAAAATAGCCACAACTATAGTAAATCTTTCTTGGTTGATGATTATAAAAAATTAGTTAATAAAGACGTTGATAAAGTTTTGCATGCACAAAAGTATGCTACACAAAATATCTTTAGAAAAAAAAAATTACATTTCAGGACTTTTGAGATTTTTAATAGAAATGAAGAGACTTTAGGTGAATTATTTTGTTTTTTTATACTAGAAACATTGCTCTTAGGAGAACTTTTAAATATCAATCCTCTTAATCAGCCATCTGTTGAGTTAATAAAAACGGAAACCAAAAAAATCTTAAAATAATATTCTACCAAATATTATTTTTGACAGACCATATGTTTTTTCTCTAATGATTTTAAATTCTTTGGTGAAATCTTCTTTATATTTTTTGTTTCTGTGAATTAATATTAAAGTTTTTTTTTTAGCAATTTTTGAAATTTTTAATTTTTCTAAGAGGTTATTTATATTTTTATCTTTGAACGGTGGATCTATATAAATTAAATCAATATTTTCGCAATTAATATCATCAATTGAAATTTCATAAGCATTTTTGTTAATAATATTTGAAATTTCATCCAGTTTTAATTCGTTAATATTTTTTTTTAAAATTTTAATAGAGTTTTTATAATTTTCAAAAAAATATACTTTTTTTACACCTCTGGATATGCATTCAATTCCAAAAGATCCTGAACCAGAGAATAAGTCTAATACGATCTTATCCTTAAGTATAATTTTTTCGTTGTTTGAATGCTCTAAAATGTTGAAAATCGATTCTCTGACAAGGTCTTTCAGTGGTCTTGTATTTTTATCTAAAGGATGATTTATAAATTTACCTTTTAATTTTCCACCAATCACCCTCATTCATTTATCACTTTATATCCTATATCAGATCTATAGAAACCTTGATCCCAATCTAAAGTCTGAATTTGTTCAATAATTTCTTTTCTACTTAGAGAAAAATTATTTGAGATATTAACAAAGTTTAGAACTCTTCCACCTACTGCCATAATTTTATTACCTGAAAGTTTTGTTCCTGCGTGAAAAATATAATTATTCTCAGATGAATTTACTTTATTAATATTTTTAATTTCAACATTTTTTTTATATTTTTCAGGATAACCCTTTGAACACAATACAATACACATGCTCTTTTTATCTTTCCATCTGATTTCTTGTTCTAATAATTTAGAGTTACAACATGCACTAATTATTTCAAACAAATCATTATCTATTAAAGGCAGTATGGTTTGGCATTCTGGGTCACCCATTCTAACGTTGTATTCAATTAAATATGGTTCATTATTATTGATCATCAAACCTGCGTATAAAAAACCAACATATTTTTCACCCATTTCTCTAATGGCTTGCAGAGTGGGATTAATTATTTTTTTTAAAATTTTGTTTTCTAGATCTTTGTTTATTAAGCTTGATGGAGAATAAGCTCCCATCCCTCCGGTATTTTTACCTTTATCACCTTCTCCAACCCTTTTGTGATCTTGTGCAGTATTAAATAACTTATAATCATTGCCATCAGAAATAATAAAAAAACTCATTTCATCACCTTCTAAAAATTCCTCAATTAAAAGCTGTTCTGTTTTGCCAAATTTGCCATCAAATATTTCAGTAATAGCTATGTTTGCATCATCAATAGAATTACAAACATAAACACCTTTTCCAGAAGCTATCACATCTGCTTTAACTACTAATGGAAATTCACAATCAGATAAGAATTTGAATGCCTCATCCTTTGAATAACAAATTTTAAATTTAGCAGTTGGAATATTATATTTTTCACAAATATTTTTTGTAAATATTTTTGAACCTTCTAATTGGGACACAATCTTTTTAGGTCCAAATACTTTTATATTTTTTGATTCAAGAAAATCAGCAATTCCATTAACTAAAGGTTTTTCAGGTCCTACTACAACTAGTTCAATTTTGTTTTTATTCAAAAAATCATACAAATCGTGAAAATTTTCTAAATTTATGTCAATGTTATTTGATATTTGTTCTGTTCCTGCATTACCTGGAATACAATATATTTTAGTCAGTTTTTTCGATTTACTTAATTGAAGAGCTAAAGCATGCTCTCTGCCCCCACTTCCCAAAATTGCAATTTTCATATAGTCAATATATATCTTAATTATGTTAAATAAGTTAGCTAAATTGAAATACTTAGCAAATAATTTTGAAATTATTGAAGATGGTGATCATGTTGTTTGTGCTATTTCTCAAAAAAAAATAGCACTTGAAAATTTAACTTACTGGAATGTTAAAGAACAAGAGCCATATTTTTCTTATATCGAGGCTTCGATTAAAAGAGATACAAATAAGAAATAATTATTTTTTCCATCTATCGTGAGTCCAAATCCATTGATCTATATTTTTCATTATCATTTTTTCTAATATATTATTTAAATGTTCTGTTATTTCATTTATCGATTTCTTATTTTCTAACTTTATGGGTTTAGATATATACATTTTAAAATGATATTTCTTTTTTCTTTCAATATAAATTGGAACAATATCACATTTATATTTTTTTATTAATTGAGCTGGTATTGTTGTAGTACTAGCTTTTTCTCCAAAAAAGTTTATTTTAATTCCCTCCCTAACCCTTTGATCAATCATCAAAGCAACAGAATTTCCTTCCTTAAGGTTTTCAATAATTTGTCTTGTACCAGATCTTCCTTTTTTAATTTGATTTTTACATATATATTTTGTCCTAATTTCCTCCATTGTTCTGTTAAGATAAATGTTATTTAGAGGTCTATATATCGCACATAATTTAATCCCTGCCTTCTCTAACTGTAAAGCCATCAACTCAAAATTATTAAAATGTCCAGATATAAATACAGCTCTAGTTTTATTTGATTTTATTTGCTCTAAAATTTCTAATCCTTCAATCGAAATATATTTATCTAATTTGTTGTTCCTGAAATCTTTGAGGAAAGGGTATTCTGCAAGAATCCTACCATAATTTCCATAAATATTATTAATAATATTGTTAAAATTATTTATATCTACAATTTTTGATTGTTTGAGATTTTTTTTTATCAATTGTCTCGGCCTAAATATTGGACCAATAACACGCCCTATAATATAACCTAAATTTGATCCAATTTTATAACCCAGACAACGAAGCAGAAAAAAAAATAATTTAATTAATATATATTCAATTAAATAAAAAAATTTTTTCATAAATTTTTTAATAAAAAATCTTTGAATTCTTTTTCCTTTTCAACCTGTAATTTTATACTTAGATATTGAATATTCTTTCTGTCTGATTTTGAAAGTCTATTATAATCTTTTTCATTTGTTATGATATTCAAATTTTTTTCTTTGGCAATTTTTTTAATATTTGCTATTTCATGTTTTTTATATCTGTAATGATCTGGAAAAATAACATTTTTTTTTAGATTAAATTTGTATTTTTTGAGTGTCTTTTCAAATTCAGATGGATTTCCTATACCAGAAAACATCAGATATTTTTTATTCAAATTAAAAGACTTTAAATTTTTTGGTACATACTTTGCTCTAAATATTTTTAATTTAGGATTTAATTTTTTAAGATACTTCTCAAATCTTAAGTTTTTTTCCATACCATTTAAAAAGGCAAGATCATAATTTAAAATATTTGAAATTTGCTCTCTTAATGGACCTGCAGGCAGAACTAATCCATTTCCAATTAAATCAGAACTATTAAAGCAAACTATTGAAATATTATATTTTATACCTTTTTCTTGTAAACCATCATCTAAAATTGCCAATTGGTATTTTTTTTTATGAGCAATTTTTAAAGCGTATTTTCTATGTTTTAAACAAATCAATTTTCCATATCGTGACAAAATTTTTTGTTCATCAATCTGGTCATTATATTTTTTTTTAATAAAAACAGTTTTATATTTATTTCTTAATATATCATTTATCATCAAGACCAACGGTGTTTTGCCTGTTCCACCAACATAAATATTTCCTACACAAATTGATTTAATTTTAAATTTTTTTTTTATAACAAATGATTTAAAAAAATTTATAGTATTTGTTATTAAGCTTAATGGTATAAGGATAATTGAAATTAAATTCAAGCTATCCCAAAAAATAGGTTTATTAATTTTCATCTCAAATAATTTTTAATTTCCAAAATATTTTTTCTAAATATTTCTTCCCCCATATTTTCAATTTTCTTTAAAATTCTTTTTGATTTTTTATAATTATATTTATTTGAAAAAATTTGTTTCATATCATTTATATTCTCAACCTCTGTTGCTATACTAAGTTTTTTCAATTTTTCGTATATCTCTTTAAAATTTCCAACTTTTTTGCCATGAATTATGTAATTTCCCAAACTTACAGCTTCCAAAGGATTTTGACCTCCATGGTTAACTAATGAACCTCCAACAAAAGTTATCTTTGAAAATTTTAAAAATTTAGACATTTCTCCATACGTATCCACTATATATATATCACAATTATGATTAGGTTTTTTTCCAGAAGATCTTCTTATAACATTAAGATCTAATTCCTTTAATTCATTTGATATAGAATTTGATCTGTTAATATGTCTTGGTATAAGAATTGTAATTAAATTTTGATACTTTTTTTTTAAATCTAAATGTAACTTTCCTATAAGTTTTTCCTCATTATAATGTGTACTAGCTGCACAAAATATTCTTCTATTTTTAAAATATTGTTTTAAATCTGATCTTGATCTTTTTTCTTTCTCTCTAAAATATTTTAAATTACCAATATATTTTAATTTATTAACTCCTAATTTTTTTAAATATATTTTTGATTCATGATTTTGAGGTAATGCAAGTGTAATCTTACTAAATATTTTTTTTGCAAAAGTAGGAAATTTTTTCCATTTTTCAAAACTTTTTTTTGTAATTCTCCCGTTAATTAAAATAATTGGAATACCATTTGCTTCTAACTTTTTAAACATATTTGGCCAGATTTCAGAGTCAACAAAAACGGCAATTTTAGGTTTCCAATTTTTCAAAAAATTATTACAAATAAAATTAACATCAAATGGAAAATAAACATGAGTAGTTTTTTTTAATTTTTTTTTTTCAATTATCGAAGCAGAACTAACTGTTGTAGAAGTAAGTAAAATCTTTTTTATACTTTTATCATTTTCAAACTTTTTTATAATTGGTAAAATACTCATTATTTCACCCACACTAGCACCATGAAACCAAACAGTAGCTTTTAATTTTTCTTTTCTAAAAAACGAATACTTTTCTAGAACTCTTTTTATATCTTCTTTTCCGATAACAACTCTTATTAATAAAATTACTGGAGAAATGATTAAAAAAAAAAAACCAAGTAAATTGTATAAAAAAAACATCAATTAGATTTAATTTGCCTATCGTAAAAATTTTTGTACAACATTGAATTTTTCATCAATTCTTCATGATTTCCAGATGCGTTTACAATACCTTTGTCAATGACATAAATATTTTCGGAGTTTAAAATAGTTGACAATCTGTGAGCTATTACCACAGTGGTTTTATTTTTTGTCAATTCACTTATCGCTTTTTGAATTTTCTCCTCTGTTTCAGAGTCAAGTGATGAGGTTGCTTCATCCAAAAGAATTATTTTACTATCTTTAAGTAAAGCTCTAGCGATAGAAAGCCTTTGTTTTTCACCACCAGATAATTTTACGCCATTTTCTCCAATATAAGTTTCATATTTATGTTCTAATTTTTCAATAAAATCCGAGCTCATGGAAATTTTTGCTGCTCTATATATCTCATCATCAGATGCTGATGGTTTTGCATACTTAATGTTATTAAAAACCGTATCGTCAAATAATGTTGTATTTTGATCTACAATAGAAATTTCTTTCCTTAATGAATTTAAATTTACATCTTTAATTTTCTGATTATCAATTAAAATTTCGCCTGTTTCTGCTTCGTAAACTCTAGGTATTAAATTAAGTAATGTTGATTTACCAGAGCCACTATGTCCGACTAATGCGGTCATTTTTTTTCCAGCAATATGCATATTAATGTTTTTTAACACAATATTTTTGTTGTTTGATTTGTAACTAAAACTAAGATCCTTTATTTGGATTGTTGCATCTGTTACTCTAAGTTCGTTAGCATCGATATTATTTGAGATTTTATTTTTTTGATCAATTATAGGGATAATTCTTCTTGCCGCTGAAAGTCCTTGTCCAAATGCAATATTAACTGTTGCCAAAGATTTTACTGGTTGGTATGCCAACATCATTGCAGCCAAAAAAGAAAAAAAATTATTTATACTTAGTTGCTCATTCATAATCATTTTTCCTGAATAAAAAATAAGTATTGCAATCATAATTCCAGTCAAAATTTCCATTATCGGAGTAGATCTTATGAATACTGTAAGAATTTTTATTGATTTTTCTTTAAGTTCGTTAACAAATTTTTCTGACCTTTCATTTTCATATTCTTCTCTTTGAAAAATTTTAATTATTTTGTGATTTTTAAAAAGATCGACTAAGTATTTGTTTAAATCTCCTGATTTTTCTTGTGCTTCTGTTGCAACTTTTCCAATTCGTTTACCTAATTTTTTGGCAGTAAATGTTGCAATTGGTATCATAATAATTGCAATCAAAGATAGCCTCCAATTTTGAAAGAACATTACAAATAATAATCCAATAAGAGTTAGTCCATCTTTAAATAAATTTAATATTGCGTTACTTAGCATTGCTGTAATTTGATTAACATCAAAATTTAAATTTGAGATATATTTCCCTGTATGTTTATCTTCAATTGTCTCTGTGTCTGCTTTAATAAAAGATGATAACATATTAATCTGAATACTTTTTTTTACTTCCTCCGATGTTTTTATCATCAAAACTTTAGCAATGTATAATGAAACTCCTTTAGTAGAAAAAGCTATAATAATTAATAATGGTATAATTAAAATAAGACCTTGATCCTTATTAATAAAGATTTTTTCTATTGCGGGATCTAATAACCATGCTGTTGCTGATGTACTTCCAGCCACTAAAATTGAAAAAAATAAAGCAAAAATTATTTTTCCAAGATGTGTTTTTGTATAATTATTATATAGTCTCTTAACTATATCTTTATTTGTCATATTATATTAGTTTTCCTATTAAAATATTCACAAGAATAATTAAACCTAAAAAATTGTTACTTCTAAATTTTAATAGACAGTTTCTATTGTCTTGAATTTTTAATTTAAATATTTGAAAATAAAATAAATGTAGTATCGGTAACATTAGCGATAAATAAAAAAAAAATTTAAAGTTCATTAAAATTCCAATAATAAATAATGACAAGCAGAATATTAAATAACATAATGAAATAAATTTCTTTGGGTTATTTTTAAATTTAATTGAAGTTGATTTAACTCCTATTATCTCATCATCATTAATATCTTGATATCCATATATAGTGTCGTAACCTAATGTCCAAAATGTGGCCCCAATATAAAATACAATAGCTATAATAGAGATTTCATTTTGTATTGAAATCCATGCTAAAAGAAGCCCATAATTGAATGTGATCCCCAAAAAAAGTTGTGGCCAGTAAGTAAATCTTTTCATCAATGGATAAGTAAAAGCTAAAGGCATCGAAAGAAGAGCCATATAAATAGTAAATTTATTAAAATTTATTAAAACTAAAAAAGCAATTAAACATAATATAGCAGCATACATTGAAGCCTTAAGAACAGAAATTTTTCCAGAGGCTAAAGGTCTATTTTTGGTTCTCTCAACCAACTTATCAATTTTTCTGTCTGCTATATCATTAACAATACATCCTGCAGATCTCATTAGTATTGAACCTGATAAAAATAAAATAATATAAAAAAAATAGGTGACAGAGGAAGTTGAAAAATCGTATGCAATAGTCAAACCCCAGATACACGGCCAAAATAAAAGCATAAAACCGATTGGCTTATTTAATCTTGTCAGTTCTATAAAAATTTTAAGATTTAGAGACATAATTTACTTGTAAATAACAAAGCGTAGATTCATAATCAAACTGATTCGCATGAATATAGATTACACCGTCACAGCATTAATGTTTCCTGCCATTCCACTAATTATGGCTGTATATAGCAACAGATTTCATACTTTAAGTGGATTGATTAGAAAAATACATGATGAGTACGTTTTTGAAAAACACACACCTCCAGAGTGGAAGCAACAACTTATAAATTTAAATGATAGAGTAAAAAATTTAAGGATTACTATACTTTTTGCAGCATTTGGTTTCTTATTTAATATGCTTACAGTTTTTGCTCTTTATTTAGAGACATATTTTTTAGCTAGAATAATTTTTGGCTCTTGTTGTTTATCGATGATGGTATCAATAATATTTTTTATAAGAGAAATACAAATCTCAACTAGAGCGTTAAGACTTCATCTTTCAGACATGGATGATCAATTTAAGGAATAATAACTGCTGGTCCTGTTAAGACCCTATTCTCTAAATCTATGTGAGCTTGTTTAGCTTCACTTAATTTATATTTTTTAGAAACTTCAATTTTTATTTTTCCTGAGAGAACTGCATCAAATACCAGTTTAGCAGATTTTTCTAATTCATCTCTTGTAATTGTATAATGCATAATTGATGGTCTTGTAAAAAAAAGACCTTTTGTATTTATATGTTTTTTGACATCTATAGTATGAACATATCCAGATGCATTTCCAAAAGCTACCATCATTCCTCTAATTTTTAAACATTCTATTGATCCTTCAAAAGTCTTTGCCCCCACACCATCATAAACAACATCTATTCCGTTTTTACCTACTATTTTTTCAACTTCCTTCACAAAATTATGATCTGTATAATTGATGACGTGATGACATCCGTTTTTTTTTGCAATTTCAACTTTTTCTTTAGATCCAACTGTTCCAATGACTTCACATCCTAAAGCATTAGCCCACTGGCACAATATTTGACCCACACCACCAGCTGCAGCATGAAATAAAACTTTATCTCCTTTTTTAACAGCATATGATCTGTGTAATAAATATTCTGAAGTTATTCCCTTTAATAAAATACAAGAAGCTATTTCATCTGAAATCCCATCTGGTACTGAGACTAATTTTTCTTCTGGCATTATTTGTTTTTCTGAGTATCCACTTATTGGAGCAGATGCATGACTTACTCGATCTCCAACTTTAAAAAGACTTACTTCTGGGCCAATTTCTTCAACTACTCCAGATGCTTCTAACCCAAGTCCACTAGGTAATTCAATCGGATACAAACCTGTTCTATGGTAAACATCAATATAATTAAGTCCAACTGACAGATTTTTAACAAGAACTTCCTTTGGGCCAGGTTTACCAATTTCAATATCCTTATATTCTAAGACTTCTGGACCCCCAAACTTTTCAAATCTTATAGCTTTCATATTTACTTTACGAAATTACCATTATGGTAATCATCAATTGCTTGAAGTATTTCTTGTTTGGTATTCATGACGAATGGGCCACCTCTTGCAATCTGTTCTCCTATCGGTTTTCCAGATATTAATAAAAATTTAGCATTTGTTAAAGCAGTTACTTTCAAGTTTTCACCTTTAGACAATAAAATTAATGTAGAATCTTTAACACTTTCATGTTTATTGTTTCCAATTTCTATCTCACCTTTAATTAAATATATGAATGAATTGTGTGTGGAAGGAACTTGATGATTAAAAGTTCTACTTTCATTTAATTCTACATCAAAATAAATTGGATCGACATTGTGTTTTTTTATTGGACCTTCTGAATTTTCAAACTTTCCAGCTATTACTTTTATAAATTTATCTTCATCCTTATGTGTGCTCATTTTATCAGAGTCAATATAATGGTATTCTGGTTTACTCATCTTCTCGCTAGCGGGCATATTAATCCATAATTGAAAACCATGAAGTTTTCCATCATTCATAGCCGGCATTTCTGAATGAATTATTCCACTGCCAGTTTTCATCCACTGCACATCTCCTGCAGTCATTTTACCTTGGCCACCTGTACTATCTTTATGTTCAAAACTCCCGGCTAACATGTATGTAACTGTTTCAATTCCTCTGTGTGGATGAGGAGGAAAGCCTGCAATATAATCATCTTTATTTTCTGATCCAAATTCATCTAACATTAAAAATGGATCATAATAATTTGGCTCAACACCAATACTTCTTTTTAATTTAACTCCTGCACCATCTGATGCTGGTGTTGGATCTATAATTTTTTCTACTTCTATATTTGTCATTTCTTTCATATAGGATATATCTAAATTAAATCAAGCAATTCTAATAAATTGCTTATTTGTTTGTTAGGTTCAAAATCTAATTTATCAAAAATATTATTATTTCTATTCACCCAAACTGTATTGTACCCATAATTCCCTGCACCAGAAACATCCCATGTATTTGCACTTAAGAATAAAACTTCATTCTTTTTAATATCATATCTATTTATTGGAAGATCATATACTTTTGAATCTGGTTTAAAAATACCAACTTCTTCTACAGAAAAAATATCATCAAAAATACCTTTTAACCCATTACTAACAACAAGTTCATTTAAAAGATCAGGCGTACCATTTGATAGAATTGCCAACTTATAATTTGATTGTTTTAATTTATTTAAAGCATCCTTTACTTCTGCAAATGGTAAAAGCACTTTATATAAATTTAATAATTCTGATCTCATTGAATTATCAATATTGTAAAGATTCATAGATTTATCCAAACTATCTTCAGTGATTTGCCAAAAATCCTTATGTCTTCTCATTAAACTTCTAAGCCAAGTATATTCAAGCTGTGTAGTTCTCCAATAATTAGCAAATCCTTCCCATTTATCGCCCAATCTTTCTTTACACTTTTCAGCAGCAGAATTAACATCAAATAGGGTGCCGTATGCATCAAATATGATTGCTTTAATTTTTTTCATAAATTAATTTAAATATAATGAGCAATATTAGAATATTTTATCCAGAAAAATTATCAATTAATTTAGAAACTAATTTAACTAAGTCTCAGTCACATTATTTATTAAAAGTAATGAGGATTAAACAAGGAGAGACCTTTTCAGTTTTTAATAAATCTGGAGAATGGAAGTCAATTGTAACTGAAATTTCAAAAAGCAGCTTAAATTTCAAGGTTGTTGAACAATTAAGACAAAAAGATAAAGAACAAGAAATCTGGTTAGCCTTCTCACCCATTAAATCAAATTATTTTAACTTCATGATACAAAAAGCAACCGAGCTTGGAGTAACAAAATTTGTACCAATTATTTCTGAAAGGACAATTGTTAGAAAAATAAATTATGAGAGATTAAATAAAATAATTATAGAGTCGTGTGAGCAAAGTAATAGAATAAATATTCCTTCAATTGAAAAACCTCAATCATTAGATAAATTCCTGTCTAACAATTCAGATATCAATTTAATTTTTGGAGATTTAAATACGAATAATAAAAAAATTAAAATTTCAAATTCAAAACCAAATTGTCTTTTAATTGGTCCTGAAGGGGATTATTCAGCCGTTGAAATTAAAAAGATTCTAAACTTTAAAGGGTCTCAATCGATAAAACTGAGTGATAACATTTTAAGGTCTGAAACTGCAGTTATATCCGCGTTATCTGTGATCAATTATTTGCAAAATTGATAAATTGTCGCGAATTCTCTAGTATTTTTTATAATATTTTCGATCTATATAGAAAACAAATGAAGAAACTATTTTTTGTTTTTATAGCATTAATTTACTCAGTTGAGGCGTTTGCAAACCAACCAAAAAATTGGCAATTAGGTTTCCAAGAGCCTGCATCGCAAACTATGAGAGATATAGTTTGGTTCCATGACTATATGTTAGTACCAATCATAGTTGCTATAAGTGCGTTTGTTTTATTTTTAATGCTTTATGTGATGGTAAGATTTAGAGCATCGAGAAATCCTAATCCATCTAAAAGAACACATAATGTTTTAGTTGAAATTGTTTGGACATTAGTTCCTTGTTTAATCTTGATCGTGATGGCAGTTCCGTCATTTAAAGTTTTATATTCACAAGATGCAATTCCTAAAGCTGACGTAACTATAAAAGCAATTGGATATCAATGGTATTGGGGATACGAATACCCAGATGAGAATATAATTTTTGATGCTTATATGATCGAAGAGAAGGATTTAAAAGAAGGTCAGCCAAGATTGTTAGCAACAGATAATGTAGTCGTTGTTCCAGTAAATAAAGTAGTTAAAGTTTTAATTACAGCAAATGATGTGCTTCATGCATGGGCATTACCAGCATTTGGAGTTAAAAGGGATGCGATGCCAGGAAGAGTAAATGAAACTTGGTTCAAAGCTGAAAAAGTTGGGACTTATTACGGACAATGTTCTGAGTTATGTGGAATTAAACATGCTTTTATGCCAATTGAAGTTAAAGTAGTTTCAGAAGAAGATTACCAAATTTGGCTTTCAGAGGCGAAGATAAAATTTGCAAAAGATGAAAATTTAATTAATAAAAAACTAGTAGCGAGTAAATAAAAATGAGTTCAGAAGCGGCACATATTCACGATCATCATACTCCAACGGGTTGGAAGAGATGGGCATATTCTACAAATCATAAAGATATTGGAACAATGTATTTAATTTTTGCAATTATTGCAGGAGTTATTGGAACAGCTTTTTCAGTTTTGATGAGAATGGAATTAATGCATCCTGGTGATGATGTTTTAGGTGGTAACTACCATCTTTATAATGTTTTGGTTACAGGTCATGGATTAATAATGATTTTCTTTATGGTGATGCCAGCGATGATTGGTGGCTTTGGAAACTGGTTTGTGCCGATAATGATTGGAGCACCAGATATGGCATTTCCAAGAATGAATAATATTTCTTTTTGGTTATTGCCTGTTGCATTTATTTTATTACTTTCATCAATTTTTGTAGATGGACCTCCAGGTGCACAAGGTGTCGGTGGTGGCTGGACGATTTATCCACCTCTATCTTCTACTGCAGGTCAACCAGGTCCAGCAATGGATTTAGCAATTTTAAGTTTACACGTCGCAGGAGCTTCTTCAATTTTAGGAGCAGTTAATTTTATTACAACTATTTTAAATATGAGAACTCCTGGAATGACTTTGCATAAGATGCCATTATTTGCATGGTCAATATTAGTTACAGCATTTTTATTATTACTTTCATTGCCAGTATTAGCGGGAGCAATTACTATGCTTCTAACAGATCGAAATTTTGGGACTGCATTCTTTGATGCACAAACAGGTGGAGACCCAACATTATTCCAACATTTATTCTGGTTTTTTGGTCATCCAGAAGTTTATATTCTAATCTTACCAGGATTTGGAATGATCAGTCATATCGTATCTACGTTTTCAAAGAAGCCAGTTTTTGGATATTTAGGAATGGCTTATGCGATGGTAGCAATTGGAATTGTAGGTTTTGTTGTTTGGGCTCACCACATGTATACAGTAGGTTTAGATACTGATACTAAAGCGTATTTCTTAGCAGCAACAATGATTATCGCTGTCCCAACAGGAATTAAAATATTTTCATGGATTGCTACAATGTGGGGAGGATCTATATCATTCAAAACCCCAATGGTTTGGGCTTTAGGATTTATATTTTTATTTACAGTTGGAGGTGTAACTGGTGTAGTTCTAGCAAATGCAGGAGTAGATACTGCATTGCATGATACTTATTATGTTGTAGCTCACTTCCACTATGTATTATCTTTGGGAGCTGTTTTTGCAATATTTGCAGGCTTCTATTATTGGTTTGGGAAAATGTCAGGGTATGAATATTCTGAGTGGATGGGTCAACTTCATTTTTGGTTAACTTTCATTGGTGTAAATTTAGTTTTCTTTCCACAACACTTCTTAGGATTAGCTGGAATGCCAAGAAGATACGCTGATTATCCAGATGCATTTGCTGATTGGAACTATATTTCTTCAATCGGTTCATATATTTCTGTAGTTGGTTTAGTGGTATTTTTCGCTAATTTAATCTACGCTTTTTCAAAAAAGAAAAAAGCAGCACAAAACCCATGGGGAGAAGGGGCCACAACATTAGAGTGGACAGTTCCATCACCACCGAATTTTCACACTTTTGATGAATTACCGAAGTTTGAAGATTATGAAGGCACTGAAAAATCTAGTAGTTAGTAACGTCTTAAGATATAAAAATTAAAATGGCTACGACGTATTCTAAAGTAAAAAAATCATATTACGAACTAGGTATTATTACTGAATTATTAAAATTAATGAAACCAAGAGTAATGTCTCTTGTTATCTTCACTTGCGCGGTTGGACTGCTAACAGCTCCTACCTCAGTTTCATTTCAACAATCAGTGTTTGGGATATTAATTGTAGCCTTTGGCGCTGGAGCAGCAGGAGCACTTAACATGTGGTATGAAGCTGACTTAGATAAATTAATGTCTAGAACTTGCCTGCGTCCAATTCCAAGAGGGAAGCTGAACAGAAACCAAGCATTATATTTTGGAGCATCTCTGTCAGTTATTTCAGTAGTAAGCTTATACTTTGTTACAAATGCTTTATCAGCATTTCTATTATTGTTTACGATATTATTTTACGTATTTGTTTATACAATCTGGTTAAAAAGAAAAACTCCACAAAATATTGTTATAGGTGGAGCATCAGGAGCTTTGCCACCAGTAATTGGGTGGGCAATAGCAACAAATTCTATTTCATTGCAGTCGATTGCTTTTTTCTTAATAATATTCTTTTGGACACCATCACACTTTTGGGCATTAAGCTTGTACAAAGCTGATGATTATAAAAAAGCAGGTATTCCAATGCTCCCAGTAACTAATGGAATTCAGGATACTAAAAAGAACATTCTAATTTATTCTTTGCTAATGATACCAACAATTATTTTCCCATATTACATTGGATTTGTCGGTGAAGTATTCTTAACACTTAGCTTGCTACTTACATTTTATTATAATTTAATTTGTTTCCAACTTTACAACTATAAAGTTGGAAAATTTAATATAAAGAAAGCTAGACATATTTTCAGCTATTCAATTATTTACTTATTTTTAATATTTGTTTTTTTTTTAGTGGATAAAGTTTTATGATAGTCAAAGATCAAAAATTAAAAAAGAAAAATTTATGGACAGCAGTTGGTTTGATTGTATTTATAGTTTTCTTATTCATTTTCACACTATTTAATATTGGAGTATTTGAAAGACCTCTATGATTAAAAAAAATACTTTAACTCCACTAATTCTAGCAGGAATTTTTGTCTTTATGTTGGGATTATCTTTTGCAGCTGTGCCTTTGTATGATTTATTTTGCAGAGTAACTGGCTTTGGTGGAACAACACAAATATCCAAAGAGGCTCCTAATATAGTTTTAGATAAAAAAATAAATGTAAGATTAGATACCAACGTTAACAGTGCTCTTGATTGGAATTTTGATGTTGATCAAAAAACAATGGATGTTCAGCCAGGCAAGGTATACAGAATTAAATTTGAAGTGGAAAACACGGGAGATGAAATTTCATCTGCTGTAGCTACATATAATGTTTCTCCATCATCATTTGGAGCATATTTTAATAAATTAGGCTGTTTTTGCTTTGAAAAACAAACACTAGATCCGGGCGAAAAGGCAAGTTACACCCTAGTTTTTTACCTAGATCCAGAATTAGTAAATGATCCAAAAACATCTAGAGTTGAAGATGTTACTATGTCATATACTTTTTTCTCATCTGAATATTATAAAAACGAAAAAAAAGAGAGTTAAAATAAATGTCTGCATCAGGTCAAAAACATGACTATCATTTAGTTGACCCTAGTCCTTGGCCTTTAGCTACATCTATAGCAACACTAGTTACAGCTTTTGGATCTGTTTATTATTTTCACAGCAAAGTTATGTGGGCAATGGTTTTAGGTTTTTTACTTATAATTTATTGTGCCTTTATGTGGTTCAGAGATGTTGTAATCGAAGCTGAGCACAAAGGTCATCATACACCTGTTGTTCAAATTCATCATAGATATGGAATGACATTATTTATTGCTTCTGAGGTAATGTTTTTTGTTGCATGGTTTTGGGCATACTTTGATGCAAGTTTGTTTCCTAATGAATTCATGGGAAATGTATGGCCACCAAAAGATATTGAAACTTTTGATCCATGGGACATTCCACTTATAAATACTCTTGTCCTACTTTTATCTGGTACAACAGTAACTTGGGCGCATCATTCTTTATTAGAGGATGACAGAAGAGGATTTATAAATGGTCTAATCTGTACAGTAATTTTAGGAGCATTTTTTACGTTATTGCAAATATACGAATACCAACACGCTACATTTAGTTTTTCAGGTCACATTTATGGAGCTACATTCTATATGGCCACAGGGTTTCATGGTTTCCACGTTTTAGTTGGGACTATTTTCTTAGCGGTTTGCTTATGGAGAGGTAAATTAGGACATTTTACTAAAGAACATCACTTTGGTTTCGAGGCTGCTGCTTGGTACTGGCACTTTGTTGACGTTGTCTGGTTGTTCTTGTTTGCAGCTATTTACATTTGGGGAAGTTAATAGTTCTTGAAAAATAAGCTATCTTTTTCAATCTTTGTATACTTTTTTATTTTAGTTTTTTTGGCATTAGGTACTTGGCAAATTATAAGACTAAACTGGAAGCTTGATCTAATAAATTCAATCGACCAATCTTTAAAAAGTGATCCAGTAGAATTTAATGGAAGTAATCCAATTAACTTTAAAAAGATCAAATTTGAGGGAATATTAGATAATTCAAAAATAATTTATTTATATTCCTTAAATGAAAAAGGAGAGCCAGGATTTGACATTGTAAATCCAGTTAGTATTAACAATAAAAGCTATTTAATAAATCGGGGTTGGGTTCCAAGAGATTTTAAATCTAAAAAGTATGTTTCAAATGAAAGTAAATTTGAGGGAGTTTTAAAATTAAAAAGCAAATTTAATTATTTCAAGCCAGATAATGACGTAAATAAGAATTATTGGTTCACGCTTAAAGATGAAGATTTATTGACCTATACAGGTAAAGAATTTTCTCCATTCATTATCAACAATATTAGCAAGCAGGAAGGAATTTATCCTAAGTCAAAACAAATTGGAGCCAATATTTCAAACAACCACTTAAAGTATGCTCTCACATGGTTTTCATTAGCTGTTTCCATTTTTTTAATATATTTATATTTTAGAAAAAAAAATTACTGATGGAATATATAAGCACTAGAAATAATTCAGATCATTTTTCATTTAAAAACGTATTTCTGAAAGGTTTAGCTGATGATGGAGGTCTTTTTGTACCAAAATCAATCAAACCATTTAATAAAGATGAATTAAACAAACTAAGTAGTTTTAATTACAATGAATTAGCAGCTGAAATAATTTTCCCATTTATTGGTGATTTTATGTCAAAAGAAGAGTTAATTTCTATAGTATCAAAATCTTATTCAAATTTTAGAGCAGAGGATGTTGTAAAAATCTCTAATTTAGGAAATTTAAAAATTTTAGAGCTCTATCATGGCCCAACACTTGCTTTTAAAGATATTGCAATGCAATTGATAGGAAATTTCTATCAATATTATTTAGGAAATGAGCAAGAAAAAATTAATATTATTGTAGCAACTTCAGGAGATACAGGTGCAGCTGCTATTGATGCTTTAAAAGGCAAAAAGAATTTAAATGTTTTTGTATTACATCCAAATAACAGAATTTCACCAGTGCAAAGAAGACTGATGACAATCCATGAAGAAAAAAATGTATTCAATATTGCTATTGAGGGTAACTTTGATGACTGTCAAAATTTAGTTAAAGCCATGTTTAATGATGAAAAATTTTCCAGCTTAATAAATATGTCAGGTGTTAATTCAATTAATTGGGCAAGAATTGTTGCTCAAGCTGTTTATTATTTTTATTCTTATTTTAAAATAGGCAATGTACAGCCTCTGTCTTTTTCTGTTCCTACTGGAAATTTTGGAGATATTTATGCTGGTTATTTAGCGAAGAAACTCGGTCTTCCAATTGATAAACTTATTGTAGCTACAAACAAAAATGATATTCTTCATAGGGCAATTTCTGGTGGAGATTATACTCAAAAGAAAGTTGAGGAAACAAATACTCCTAGTATGGATATCCAGATAGCAAGTAACTTTGAGAGACTTTTGTACGATGTCAAAGACTGCAATTCAGACGTTACAAAAGATGTGATGAGTAAAATAAAAAATAATACTTATCAAATCGATAATAGTGATTTAGATGAAATAAAAAAGAATTTTACATCTGAAATGTTAGATGAAAGTGAAACTATCCAAATGATAAAAGATATAAATAAAGAATATAAAGTTGTAGTTGATCCACATACTGCAGTTGGAATTGGTGCTGCAAAAAAACTTGGATTAGAACAAAATTGTGTTGTTTTATCTACAGCACACCCCTGTAAATTTCCAAAAGCAATTGAAGATGCAATCTCAAAAACTGAAAGTTTACCAAATAGTCTTAAATATGTTTATGATAGAGAAGAAAAATTTGAGGTTATTTCAAATGATATAAATAAAGTTAAAGAATACATAATAAACTCAATATGAAATTAAAAATAAAAGATCAAATCCCAGATATAGAAATTTTTCATCTATTAGATGGTGAACCACAAACTAGTAAAATAAGAGATATATTAGGAAAAGGTAAAGTTGTTTTATTCGGATTGCCTGGTGCCTTTACTTCTACTTGTTCAAAACTTCATCTTCCTGGATATATAGGTAATGCAGATAAAATTAAATCAAAAGGAATAGAAAAAATATTTTGTTTATCTGTGAATGATCCATTTGTTATGAATGCCTGGGGAGAAGCGAATAATGTTGGAGACAAAATTACAATGTTATCAGATCCTTATCTATTATTTACGAAAGCAATTGGTGCAGAAGTCGATAGAAATTCAAAAGGAATGGGTATCAGATCAAATCGTTACGCAATGGTTATTGAAAATCTAGAAGTCATTAATATTCAAGTTGAGAAAGAGACTAAACAATGCGGTTTATCTTCAGCAGAGGGTGTTTTAGATTTATTATAATTAGTAGGGCAGTTCTGTTGCAAGATGCACCTATATTGTGGCAGAGGACCTTGCCAATAAATCTACTTCATTATTAAGTTTGTCTGTTGAATGTGCCTTCACCCAACTCCATTTAATCTCAAATGTGTTTGAAAGATTATCTAATTCAGTCCAAAGCTCTTTATTCTTAACTTCTTTTTTGTTAGCCGTTTTCCAACCATTTTTTTTCCAATTATGAATCCATTCAGTTATTCCAGATTTTACATATTTAGAGTCTGTAAATATTTGAACCTTGCTTCCTTTTGGAATTTTTTTTAAAGCTTTAATGGGAGCAAGTAATTCCATTTGATTATTTGTTGTTTCTTTTTTGCTTCCTTTAATTTGAGTTTTCTTTCCATTTTCAATAATAATTGCAGCCCAACCACCATTTCCTGGATTTCCAATACATGAACCATCTGTGTAGATTTTAATCATCAAGAATAATCCTTAAATGTGCTCAGATTTCTATGAAAGTTTAACTTATCTATATACTCCTTTGGATCTTTAATTTTAATGATAGCTTGTTTGGGAGTATTTAAATAATCATAAGATCTAGTCAAAAGATATCTTAAAGCTGATCCTCTACATAATGTATTTAAATTTCTTTTTTCAATTTCACTTAATTTTCTAACAGATTGGTAGCCCTTTAATAAATTTGAAGATCTTTTTTTATCTAATACAAATTTTCTATTTTTCTTTTTAAAACATAAAGCATTAATGCAGGTTGCTAATTCATAAGATAAAAAATCATTAGCTGAAAAATAAAAATCTATAAATCCATGAAATTTGCCTTTATTGAAAAAAATATTATCAATAAATAGATCGCTATGAATTATTCCATTTGGCATTTTTTTAGGCCATTTTCTTTTGATATCTTTCAAATCATCTTTCATTAAATCTTTTAAGTTTTTAGACAATTTATTAATTTTATT
>CACNPC010000009.1 GCA_902622245.1 uncultured Pelagibacteraceae bacterium
AGTTGTCTCTTCTGATAAACCTTTAACATCATTTAATAATTCTTTATAATCTTTGTGCATCAATGCTGTAAGATCGCCACCATCATCAAGTATCATATTTGGTTTCCAGCCATCTTTTCCTTCAATAGTTTGCTTTACACACCACCAATATTCTTCTTCTGTTTCGCCTTTCCAAGCAAATACAGGAATGCCAGCTTTTGCAACTGCTGCTGCTGCATGGTCTTGTGTCGAAAAAATATTACATGAGGACCATCTTACTTCGGCTCCTAACTCAACTAAAGTTTCTATTAAGACAGCTGTTTGTATTGTCATGTGTAAACAACCAACTATCCGAGCTCCATTTAAAGGTTTTTTACCTTTATATTCTTCTCTAAGAGCCATTAATCCTGGCATTTCAGTTTCAGCCAGTGAAATTTCTTTTCTTCCAAATTCCGCTTGGGATATATCTTTTACTTTAAAATCTTCCATAGAAAGAGGCTTTTAACAATTTCACTTAATATATCAACAAAGATTTATGCTTCTGGGAAAATTATTTCAATTCTTGCCCCTTTATCTTTATTATTAGATGCGTTGATTTCACCACCATGAATTTCAACTAAATTTTTGACAATATTTAATCCTAAACCCGAATGTTCTCCAAAGTTTTCAGGTCTATTACTATAAAATCTATTAAATATCTTATTTGTATCCTTTTCACTAAATCCAGATCCCTGATCAACGACAACTAATTTAATTTTGTCATTTTTATCTTTTGATATTTCAACGGTAATTTCTTGATTATTTTCACTAAAAGAAATTGAGTTTTCTAATAAGTTTGCAATAATTTGTTCAATTCTATTTTCTATCCCTAAGATACTATAATTTTTAATTCCATTAGATTTCAATTTAATTCCAATCGATTTTTTTGTTTCATAGATACTGTTAAAATCGTCAACAACAGATTGGGCAATCTCTTTTAAATTTAATTTTTGCATTTTCTCAGAGGAAATTGCAGCCTCATCTCTTAGCATTTGAGAGTAATCAGTTATTAATCTTTCAATTCTCTCTACGTCATGTGATACAATATTAATTAATTTGTTTCTTTGAGATTTATCATTTGTTTCAGAAATTATCTCAGAGGCACTTTTTAGAGATGCTAAAGGATTTCTGATTTCATGCAAAAGATCTGTTGAATAATTTTCTGCTGTAGTAATTCTTTTGTTTAACTCATTAGTCATTTCATCAAGAGAATTTGATAATTTTCCCAATTCGTCATTTCTTTTTTTTATATTTCCAATATTGGTCTTTTCCTTACTTTTGTTTTTTATAATATTTGTATATTGAACCAAATTTTTAATTGGTTTTAAGAAGTATCTATTTAATACATATGAAAAAATTAAAATTACTAATGCGACAAGCAAAGCAGTTCTGATTATAAAGTTTCTTCTTTCATCTATTGCAACCTTTATTTCATTGGCATTTTCAGTAATAGCTAAATAGCCTATTGTTTTTTTTTCACTGACTACATTTTTAACAGTTACTAATAAAAATTGATCATAGTTTTCTTTAGAGTAAGTTAACGGTTTTCCATAATCTGATGAATATGAGTACCTTTTTAAATCTTCAAATATTTCTTTACTTTCAAAGCTTTTATTACTCTCTTCCAAATTCTTATTTTGAGTACTTTGATTATTTAAGTCGCTCATTTCAATTATGTTTAGACTTCTTGAGAAAGCATTTGGATCTAAGTCTAATGTGTCGGTATCTCCTAATAGATTAAATTCACTATCAAATATCTGTACTCTATCTATGCTTTGAAATAAAAATTTAGTGGAAAACAGAAACTCTCTAATATCTTCAGATGAGAAATTTATTTTTAAACGATCAATATTTTCTGTTGTATTATCAATAATTTTTATGTGCGAGGCAGTTTTATTTTTAATGAGCGTAGGTTTTACTGTGTTAAGGTAAAATAATGTTAATACACCTATCACTAAAAAAACAATAAAGTTGATAACTAAGAATTTTTTTAAAATAGATTGATTATTAGATTTTGAAGTAGCCATTATTTAACATTCCAACGATAACCACTACCATATCTGGTTTCTATCGCTGAAAAGTTATTATCTACTTTTTTAAACTTTTTTCTAATCCTTTTTACGTGACTATCTATTGTTCTATCTTCAATATCTGTATCTTCTCTGTAAGCAACATCCATTAATTGAGATCTTTCTTTAATAATTCCAGGTCTTTTTGCTAGTTCCTTTACAATTAAGAATTCTGTTGTTGTTAATTTATCTGGTAATTGCTTGCCATCCCATTCACACTCTAGCTGTGAAGGGTCAAGTTTTAATTTTCCATGTGAAATTATATTTCTATTATCCTCTAAATTATTATCTTTTTTTCTAAGTTGGACACGAATTCTTTCAATAAGAACTTTAGTTGAAAAGCCACCTGATTTTTTTACAAAATCATCAGCCCCTAGTTTTAGTCCTAAGAGCTCATCCACCTCTTCATCTTTTGAAGTTAAAAAGATAACGGGCATAGATGTTTTTTTTCTCAATTTTTTTAACAATTCTTCTCCATCCATTCTTGGCATTTTAATATCTATAACTGCAAGGTCTGGGGGATTTCTTGACAAACCTATTAAGGCACTTTCTCCATCCAAATAAGTTTGAATATTAAAGCCCTCTTTCTCTAGAGCAATGCTTAAACTAGTTAATATATTTCTATCGTCATCAACAAGGGCAATTGTTTGTTTCATGTTTAACTATAAAAATACTAAAATGTTTAAAATTGGGCAATTAAATGTTTATTAATGAAGCTCTCCCCAGTTATCACCTATGTTTACATCTACCGATAATGGTATTGAAAATGAATGCAAATCACTATCTTTCACACTTGTCATAATATCTTTAATCTTTTTAGAAGCGGATTTAGTACCATTATCAATTACCTCAAAAATCAATTCATCGTGAATTTGAAGCAACATATTAAATTCATTTGTTTTTTTAGTATCAAGCTCATCATTGATTCTAATCATAGCAAGTCGCATTATTTCTGATGCAGATCCTTGGATGGGTGCGTTTATAGCTGCCCTTTCTTGAAAATTTCTAACATTAAAATTTTTGTCATTGATTCCTGGAATATGAGTTTTTCGACCAAAAATATTTCTTACATATCCACTTTTTCTACAAAATTTAATTGTGTTATTCATGTATTCTTTAATTTCTGGAAATTTAATAAAATATGAATTTAGAAATTCTTCGGCTTCATTGTTTGATACACCAATTTGTTTGGCCAAACCATATTGAGATATTCCATAAATTATTCCAAAATTAATAGCTTTCGCTTTTCTCCTCATATCAGCATCAATTTTTTTTATATCTGCACCAAAAACCTGGCTAGCGGTTAATGAGTGAATATCCTCATTATTTTTAAAAGCTTTTTTTAGTTCTTTTACATCAGCTAGATCAGCCAAAATTCTCATTTCGATCTGATTATAGTCTGCCGATATAAGTTTTTTATTTTTTTCTGATATGAAGGCTTTACGAATATCTTTGCCCTCCTCGGTTTTAATAGGAATATTTTGTAAATTTGGATCACTAGATGCAAGTCTACCTGTTGTAGTTGCTGCTAAGAGAAAAGATGTATGCACTCTTTTTGTATTGGGATTTAAATGCTCTGGCAAAGAATCTGAATATGTATTTTTCAATTTACTAGATTGCCTCCATTCTAAAACCAATTTAGGAAATTCATTCCCTTTGTAAGCTAAATCCTCTAGAACTGCTGCACCAGTTGCAAAACTCCCTTTTTTGGTCTTTTTTAGCGATGCAATTTTGAGGTCATTATACATTATTTCACCCAACTGTTTAGTCGATGCAATATTAAATTTTTTTTTTGAAATTTTAAAAATTTGTTTTTCTAAATCTTGAAGTTTTTTTTCAAACTTAACAGATAATTTTTTAAGAAAATTATTATCCAATTTTATGCCATTGATTTCCATTGATGCTAAAATTTTAATTAAAGGTTTTTCGAAAATTTCATAAATATTTAGTAATTTTTCTGATTTAAGTGATTTCAAAAATATTTTATATAAACGGTAAGTTATATCAGCATCTTCTGCCGCATAATCTTTTGCAATATTTAACTCTACTTGACTGAATTTAATTTCTTTTTTTCCAGATCCAACAAGATCTTTATATTTAATTGTTTTGTGACCAAGATGAATATCTGAAAGGGTATCCATATTATGTCTATTTTTCCCAGCATCTAAAACGTATGACATCAACATTGTATCTTCCATGCTTTGAATATCTATATCCCTTTTACGAAATATTATGTAATCGAATTTAATATTTTGCCCAATTTTTTTTAAACTTTTATCCTCTAAATATGGTTTTAAAATTCTCAAAACATCTTTTTCATTTAGATTATTTTTATCAATATGACCTGTTGGAATGTAACAAGCTTTACCTATTTTGTTAGAAATTGATATACCAACTAAATTTGCCTGATGTGGGTCAAGAGAATCTGTTTCAGTATCAACAGAAAATTCACCAGCTTCTTCGGCTTCTTGCATCCAATCTTTTATTTCAGATAAATTTTTTATCAAAACATATTTATCTTTTGATATTTTAGATGTTTCTTTTTTGACTTCTATTTCATCACTAAATTTGGATTGACCATACGTCGAAATTGCCGAACTCAATAACCTATTAAATTCCATCTCTCTCAAAAAATTGTATAACTTGTCTACGTCTACTTTTTTTAGAACAAAGTCAGTTAATTTGTCTTTCACCGGAACATCATTTTTTAATGTGACCAGTTTTTTACTTACCAGAGCCTTATCCTTGTTTTCTAAAAGTGTTTCTCTTCTTTTATTCTGTTTTATTTTATTTGCGTTTTTAAGAAGGTTTTCTAAATTTCCATATTCCTTAATTAATTCTGCTGCCGTTTTTACACCAATTCCTGGAACGCCAGGAACATTGTCTGTACTATCCCCTGCTAGTGATTGAACATCAATTACTTTATCTGGACCAACCCCAAATTTATTTATTACATCGTCATTAGATATAAATTTATTCTTCATCGGATCATATATACGAACCTTTTTTTTGAAAAGTTGCATTAAATCTTTGTCAGATGATACAATTGTAACCTTTGCACCTTCGTCTAATATTTGCTCTACATAGGTGGCTATCAAATCATCAGCCTCGTAATTTAACATTTCTATAGAGGGTAAATTGAATGCTAATACTGACTTTCTAATATAATCGAATTGTGGAATTAGATCATCGGGAGCATCAGACCTATTTCCTTTATAATCTGAATATATTTCGTTTCGAAAATTCTTTCTTGCAGAGTCAAAGATTACTGCAAAATGAGTTGGTTTTTCTAAATTTTCACTTGATTTAGAGTCCTCTAATAATTTAAACAGCATGTTACAAAATCCACTTACTGCTCCTACTGGCAAACCATCACTTTTTCGTGTTAATGGTGGCAATGCATAATAGGCTCTAAATATGTATCCGGACCCATCAATAAGATAGAAATGATCTGTTTTTTTAATTTTAACCATAATTTAATTTATAATAAATTGACGTATTATAGTAAGAATAAAACATCCTGTTAATAAATATTAGTGGATTAAACTTTATTAAAATAGTAATTTAAAGCTAATGGAATTAGTAAATTCAATTTCTAATAATAAAATAATTAAAATCATAATATTTGCATTAATAGGTTCTATTTTATTGACAATATCTGCAAAAATTAAAATACCTTTTTATCCAGTTCCTATGACTATGCAAACATTTATAGTTTTGTTTTTGGGAATTTCCTTTGGATATAAGGTCGGGGTACTTTCGGTAGTTTTTTATTTGATAGAAGGAATTATGGGATTACCGGTATTTTCTAACTCACCGGAGAAAGGGATAGGATTAGCTTATTTTGTTGGTCCCACAATGGGATATTTAATTGGTTTTATATTTGCATGTGTGATAGCAGGCATATTTACATACGATAAAAACCATATATTAAATTTTTTAAAAATTATAATTGCAACATCAGTAATATATATTTTGGGTATTTTGTGGCTTGGAAATTTAATCGGTTGGGATAAACCAATATTAGAATTTGGTGTTTACCCATTTCTTTATGCTGAATTATTTAAAATATTATTACTAACAGCTTTAGTTAATAAAATTATTAAACTTAGAAAATATATTTAGAATTACCTTGGAGATCTTTTTGATAGAATTCTTTGAAGTGTTCTTCGATGCATTTTAAGTCTTCTTGCAGTCTCAGATACATTTCTGTTGCATAATTCAAAAACTCTGTGAATATGTTCCCATTTAACTCTATCAGCGGACATTGGATTTTCTGGTGGAGCAGCTTTTTTATTTGGATCAGCTAAAAGTGCTTTTTCTACGTCATCTGCATCTGCTGGCTTAGCTAAATAGTCTATTGCACCTTCTTTAATGGCTGCTACTGCAGTTGGTATATTTCCATAACCAGTAAGCATCACTATTCTGCTCTCTGAGTTATTTTTTTGGATTTCTTTTACAACTTCTAGTCCGTTTCCATCGTTTAGTCTCAAGTCAACAACTGCAAAAGCAGGTTTTTTTGATTTCACAGACTCTATTCCAATTTTTACACCCTCTGCTTGTGAAACAGAAAAGCCCTTTTTTTCCATTGCTCGAGCTAGTCTTTCTCTAAAAGGGTTATCATCATCTACAATAAGTAGAGATTTATCCTCAAATTCTGTTATTTTTTTTAATACTTCTGTTTCTGGCATGTGCCTTATATGGAAACATTCTAAATTATTTCAAGGGTACATTTTTACTTTACATTGGCTCATTTTCAGCATAAATGCTCGTTTTATATAAACTTGCATAGCAGTTATGCCGGTTTTTTTTGTTAAATTTTTTTTGGAGCTTTAAATGCAAAAATTTAAATCAGTTGACAAATTAGTTGACCAACTGAAACCAACAGAACCTGTTTATTGTATTAGAAGAGATTCTATAAACATAGCTTCTAAATTTTTTCAGAATAAATTTCCTGGTAAAATCCTATATGCAGTTAAAACTAACCCACATCCATTAGTGTTAAAAACTATCGTGGAAAGCGGAATTAATGATTTTGATATCGCTTCAATTAAAGAAGTTGAGGCAATTAGAAGTGTTAGCCCAGATGCAAAATGCTCCTACATGCATACTGTAAAAAGCAAGGAAAGTATAAACGAAGCATATTTCAAATATAATATTAAGACTTTTTCAATAGATACAAAAGATGAATTAATAAAGATTCTTAATAGTACTAATCAAGCTAAGGATTTGGAGTTATTTGTAAGAGTTGCAGTTTCTAATGAACACGCAGAAATAGATTTATCTAAAAAATTTGGCGCACAAACTTCTGAAGCAATAGGGCTTTATAGATTAACAAAACAGTATGCAAAAAAAATAGGATTAAGTTTTCATGTGGGTTCGCAATGTATGCATCCAATATCCTATTCAAAAGGGATTAATGAAATTAAATATATAATAAAAAAAACAAAAATAGTTCCAGATGTTATAAATATAGGTGGAGGGTTTCCAACAATCTATCCTGACTTAGTTCCTAAATCATTAGACTCTTATTTTGAGGAAATAAAAAATTCATTAAATAAATTAAAATTAGAAAAAAAACCAGAAATTATATGTGAGCCAGGTCGAGCAATTGTTGCAGAAAGTGGTTCGACAATTGTGAGAGTAAACTTAAGAAAAAAACAAAAGCTATATATTAATGATGGAACATACGGAACTTTATTTGATGCAGGTGTGCCTAATATAGTTTATCCATCAAGGATAATTACAAGTGGAAGAATTATATCAAAAAAATTGACTTCATTTGATTTTTATGGACCAACATGTGATAGCATGGATTATATGAAGGGACCTTTTATTCTACCTAATAATATTAAAGAAGGTGATTACATTGAATTAGGTCAATTAGGAGCATACGGATTGACATTTCGAACTCAATTTAATGGATATTATTCTGATAGTATTTACGAAGTTTGTGATGATCCAATAATGACGATGTATGACAAAGAGACAAATAAAGAGTTTCTTGTTGCATAATGTCAGATACAAAAAATCTTAATCATAACAGAAAAAAAGACTTTTTAAGTAAAGAGGTTGAACATATTGATATTACATCTTTTGACTCTAGAAAAATTATATCTTCTATGGAAAAAATGTCTTTTGTTTCAAGAGAAACTGCTAATGCATCCAAGATATATAATGAAATGCTTAAAGATAAAGATTGTACAATATTCCTAACTCTTGCAGGGTCTACTTCTGCCGCTGGATGTATGCATATTTATAGAGATATGGTTAAATACAACATGGTAGATGCAATTGTAGCAACTGGAGCATCTATAATAGATATGGATTTTTTTGAAGCGCTTGGATTTAAACATTACCAAGGATCACAATATCAAAATGATAATGAACTTAGAGACAATTATATAGATAGGATTTATGATACTTACATCGATGAAGATGAGCTCCAGGTTTGTGATAAAACAATAGGAGAAATAGCAGACAAACTTGAGCCGAAGTCTTACACATCAAGAGAATTTATTAAAGAGATTGGCAAATATCTAAAAACTAATTCTAAAAAGAAAGGTTCTTTAATTGAAACAGCTTTTGATAAGGATGTACCTATATTCTGTCCTGCATTTACAGACTCAAGTGCAGGTTTTGGATTAGTCATGCATCAAGAGAGAAATCCAAAAAATCATATTACAATAGACTCAATTAGAGAATTTAGAGAATTAACAGAGATTAAAATTAAATCTAAAGGGTCGGGATTATTTATGATTGGTGGTGGAGTTCCTAAAAACTTTATACAAGACACGGTAATTTGTGCTGAACTTTTAGGAAAAAATGTAGATATGCACAAATATGCAATACAAATTACTGTTGCTGACTCAAGAGATGGGGCTTGCAGTAGTTCAACATTAAAAGAAGCAAGTTCATGGGGTAAGGTTGATACTACCAAAGAACAAATGGTATTTGCTGAAGCTACAAGTGTTTTACCATTAATAGCAAGTGACGCCTATCATACTGGAGAGTGGAAAAATAGAGACAGAAAAAACTTTTCCAAAATATTTTGATTGATGATCAAAAAAGTAAAAATTGGAATTATTCAAAGTAAAATTTCAGATAATATTCAAAAAAATATAAATTCAGCTATTAAAAATATAAAAAAAGCAGCGTCAAAAAAAGCTAGAATAATTTGTGTGCCAGAACTATTTTTATCTAATTATTTTTGTCAAACAGAAAGTCATTCCAACTTTAAGCTAGCAGAAAAAATACCTGGCAGAACTACAAAAATATTTTGTGAATTAGCCAAAGATTTACAAATAGTATTAATGATTTCATTATTTGAAAAAAAAACACATGGCTTCTATCATAATACTAGTGTCGTTATTAGCGAGAAAGGTAAAATTTTATCGAAATATAGAAAAATGCATATACCAGATGATCCTGGCTATTATGAAAAATTTTATTTTACTCCTGGAGATTTAGGTTTTAAATCTGTTAAAACAAAATTTGGTAAAATTGGAACTTTAATTTGTTGGGATCAATGGTTCCCGGAAGCCGCAAGATTGACTGCACTTAAAGGTGCACAAATAATTTTTTACCCTACTGCTATTGGATGGCATCCTAAAGAGAAAAAAAAATTTGGAAAATCTCAACTAGACTCTTGGATAACAATGCAAAAATCTCACGCAATCGCAAATGGTACTTATGTGGTTGCTATAAATAGAGTTGGAACAGAAAAAAAAGGTAAGAAGAAAATAGAATTCTGGGGAAACTCAATGATCATAGATCCTAGTGGGCAAATAATTGGAAAACTTGGGAATAAAAAAGAAGAAATTTTAATTCGCGAAATAAACTATAAAAAAATTGATTCAGCCAGAGAGCATTGGCCTTTTTTAAGGGATAGAAGAATCGATTTTTATAAAGGAATACTAAAAAATCCGGCAGATGAATGAAAACCTTAATGGATTTAGAATGCCGGCTGAATGGGAGCCTCAAAATTCAGTTTGGATTGCTTGGCCTTATAATAAAAATGATTGGCCTGGATTATATCAATTTATTCCTGAAGTAATTTTAAAGATTATAAAAAAAATTTCAAAAAATCAAAAAGTTGACTTAATCGTTAGTAAAAATATAAAAAAAATAAGAAAATTAATAAAACTTAATAAAATTAAAAATATCAACTTCCACTATATTAAAACTGATAGAATATGGTTAAGAGATTCTGGACCCATATTTATAACTAACAAAGTTGAAAAGAAAAAAGTAATACTAAATTTTTGTTTTAACGGATGGTCAAAGTATAATAATTATAAAAATGACAATAAAATCAATAATAGTATTAGTAAAATTGCTAATTTTAAAAAGATTGATCCAATAATCAAAAAAAAAGGCAGAATTAGAAAAATAGTCATGGAAGGAGGGGCGTTTGATGTAAATGGCTCAGGTACAATTCTATTAACTGAAGAATGTTTATTAAGCAAAATTCAAGAAAGAAATAAAAATTTTAAAAAAAAAGACTACGAAAAAATGTTTAATAAATACTTAAATATAAAAAACTTTATATGGCTTAAAAAAGGAATTGCTGGCGATGACACGCATGGACATGTTGATGACATATCAAGATTTGTTTCAAGAAATACGATTATGACTGCGGTTGAAAATAATAAAAAAGATATAAATTACAAAAACTTAAATAAGAATTTAAATATATTGAAAGAAAGTAAATGTGAGAAAGGAAAGAAATTCAAAATTATAAAAGTTCCTATGCCTTCACCAATTTATATTGAGAATACAAGAGTTCCTGCAAGTTATATGAATTTTTATATTTGTAATAAAAAAATAATTCTCCCAATATTCAAAGTAAAAGAAGACGATATTGCAATTAAAATTTTCAAAAATTACTTTAGAAATAGAAAAATCGAAACAGTTGACTGTAGCAAATTGATATGGGGATTTGGTGCAATACATTGCATGACCCAACAAGAACCTAAAATTTAGTTATGCCGCTTTTAGTGTGCCAAGTAATAATCTAAAAGGTATCAACATTACAAGGGCTACAAATATTTTTACCGCAAGATCTCCTAATGATAAAGTTACCCAAGGAATTCCCGTTCCATAGAATGATATTGAGAAAAATAAAAAAGTATCAACAGTTGAACCTATCAAAGAAGATGTTAAAGGTGCTATAAACCACTTTTTTTGTCTTAATTGATCAAATATCTGAACATCTAAAAGTTGAGCAATTATAAAAGCTGTTCCTGAACCAATTGCTATTCTTATAGAAATAAGATCAGTAAAATTAGTTGAAAATATTAAAGTAAACAAAATTCCAATTGTGAAGCCTATATAGACAATTTTTCTAGCTACTAATTTTCCAAAGGATCTGTTGGCTAAATCTGTAATTAAAAATGCAATTGGATAACTAAAAGCACCGTAAGTTAAAATTTCCTCTAAACCGTAATATTTTATAGGAAATTGAACTAAATAATTAGATGCTAGCACAACCAATCCCATTAAAAATGAGAGAGTAAGGAAAACTTTATTCATTATGCTGTTTTTGCGATTATTGATTTTTTAAGCTTTTTTAATCTTAACGATAAATCTCTTGATTTTGCAGATTTTAAGAAATTATCAAAGCTACCTTTTTTATCAACAGATCTAACGCCTGCATTTGAAACTGTTAATCTCATAGATTTTTTTAAAAGTTCACTTTTAAATTTTACTTTTTTTAAATTTGGAAGAAATCTTCTCTTAGTTTTATTGTTAGCGTGACTAACATTATGGCCTTTTAGAGGGATTTTACCAGTAAGTTCGCATTTTTTAGACATAAATTTTCAAGATGTATATGGTCTTAAAGAATACCAGTCAAGATTAATTTTTTGTTCCAATAGCTTCAGAAATATTTTTAAAACCTTCTCTTTTTACAATTTCGTCGAGATCTTTATTAATCTTTGAAGCAATAGTTGGTCCTTTATAAACCATACCTGTATACAATTGCACAAGAGTTGCACCGCTTACAATTTTATTAAAAACGCCATCGGCAGAGTCAACGCCTCCAACTCCAATTATTAAGATTTTTTTTCCAACTAATTTAAAAAATTTATTAATCAATTCATTAGAGATATTTTCAAGTGGTTTTCCAGACAAACCGCCTTTCTCTAATTTATTTATATTAGATATATTTTCTCTATTTCTATCTGTCGTATTTGAAACTATAACTATTTGAACATTATATTTTAAAAAAAGTTCTGAGATTTCATCAATACTTTTTTCATCAATATCAGGAGATACTTTGACTGCTATTGGCACATTTGAATTTAAATTTTTCTTTTCTTCATTTATGCATTTTAAAAGATTATCTAACTCTTCATTTTTGTGAAAGTTTCTTAAATTTTCTGTGTTAGGAGAAGAGATATTAATTGTAATATAGTCTGCTAAATTATGAAATTTTCTGAAACAAATTAAATAATCTTCAACTCTGTTTTCAGTATCTTTATTAGGTCCTATATTAATACCAAGTAATCCATTAGGTGAATTGTTTTCAATATTTTTTTTACTTTCTTCAGATCCAATATTATTAAATCCAAGTCTATTAATTAAAGCTTCATCTTCCTCCAATCTGAACACTCTTGGCTTTGGATTTCCTATTTGTGGTTTAGGTGTAATTGTACCTACCTCAACAAAACCAAATCCTAGTTTGTATAGAGGATTATAAACTTCTGCATTTTTATCAAATCCAGCAGCAACACCTAGAGGAGAATTTAAGGTTTTATTTAAAAATTTAGTTTGGATAGTAACTCTGGTTGTTTTATCTATAGCTGGTACCTGATTTAACTTTAAAGCCTTTATTGCTAGTGAGTGTGCAACTTCAGGGCTAAATTTAAATATAAAAGGCCTTATAAGATTAAACATTTTCAACCTTTTTTCTTATCAATTCTTTAGTTTCATTTACTCCAAAAAAACTAATGAAGAAGCCCATTCTGGGTCCATTTTCGTCACCAAATACAACCTCATAAATAAGCTTAAACCATTCTCTTAAATTTTCTTTATAACCATTTTCTTTTCCTACGGTAAAAATATTTGTCTGAATATCTTCAGGAGCCATTTTATCATTACAATTATCTAAAGACTTAATTAATGCTTTCAGTGCAACTTTCTCTTTTTCATTTGGAGTTTTGTAAATTTTTTTTGTTTTTATAACATCATTGAAATATTTTATTGCATATTCAATTAAATTATCAAAAATTGGATGATCATTTTCATTAATTTCTGACTTGTATTTTTTTACAAATTTCCAAAGTAATTGTTTGCTGTCCGCATTACTTGTTTCAACTAAATTTAAAAGCATTGAAAAAGTCATAATTGTATTTTCCTCTGGCATTGATCCATTATGTACATGCCAAACTGGATTCATTAACTTCTGTAAATCATTTTGATTTTTTCCTTTTTCTATAAAATCTAGATATTCATCAACAGCTTTTGGAACAACTTCTCTGTACAATTTTTTTGCTCTTTTTGGATTTTGATACATGTAAAGAGATAGACTTTGAGGAGATGCATAATTCAGCCATTCATCTATAGTCACTCCATTACCTTTTGATTTAGATATTTTTTCACCTTTTTCGTCCAAAAAAAGTTCATAAGCAAAACCAGATGGGTTAGATTTACCTAATGTTTTAATAATCTTAGTTGAAAGAATTGCACTCTCAATTAAATCCTTTCCATACATTTCAAAATCAACATCTAAAGCGTACCATCTCATTGCCCAATCAACTTTCCATTGCAATTTGCAGTTCCCGTCTAAAATACTTTTTTCCAATTTTGATCCATTATTATCAAATATGATTTTAGAAGATTTAGAATCAATTTCTAAAACGGGTATTTCAAGAACTTTTCCAGTTTCCGGGCATATTGGTAAAAAGGGGGAATAGGTTTTCTGTCTTTCTTTGCCTAAAGTTGGAAGAATTATTTCCATAATTTTTTCATAATTTTCTAGAACTAATTTTAGGGTGTCATTAAAATAACCAGACTTGTAGAGTTCTGTAGAACTTTTAAATGAATATTTAAATTTAAAATTATCAAGAAATTGTTTCAACATATTATTATTATGTTCTCCAAAACTACTAAACTTTTCAAATGGATCAGGGACATCCGTTAAAGGTTTGTGAAGATTATTTTTGAGCTTTTCTTGATTTGGAACATTTTCAGGTACTTTTCTAAGACCATCCATATCATCAGAAAATGTAATAATTTCCTTTGGAATATCTGTTAAATGATCAAGAGCGTTGACAATCATTGTCGTCCTTGCAACTTCTCCAAATGTACCTATATGTGGTAGGCCACTAGGACCATAACCAGTTTGTAAAACTATTTTATTTTTTTTCTCTATGTTCGATTTTCTCTCTCTTAATAGCTTTTTAGCCTCAACAAATGGCCAGGCGTTTGTTTTGTCAAAATTTGTTTTGTCTATCACAACTACTTAAATATCCTTAATATCAGCCTTTTTAATAATTCATATAGAGTTGAAATTTATTTACCATAAAATAATGTCCATTCAAAATGTCCAATTATAAAACTGTCTTTTTTACATTAGGGGTTTTGCAAATTATTTTAGGTCTTTCAATGATTGTACCTATTTTGGTTCAATTAATATTTGATCAAATTGATGCAGGATTTATCGGATCAATGATTGTTACTATTGTTTTTGGATTTTTATTTTTCATTTCTAATTATGATCACGATAAAAAGATAAGTTTACCTCAAGCTTTTTTGCTCACAGCACTTTCGTGGTTAAGTATTGCTATATTTGGTTCTTTACCTTTAATTTTTTCTAGTACGGATTTGAGTTTTACAGATGCGTTTTTTGAGAGCATGTCTGGTATTACAACAACAGGATCTACAATTATCACGAATCTAAATGAAACGTCTAAAGCGATATTACTTTGGAGAGGAATGTTGCAGTGGTTTGGTGGTATTGGAATTATCGTAATGGCAATCACTTTAATGCCTTTAATGAATATAGGGGGTATGCAACTTTTCAATATTTCATCTAATGATACTTCTGAAAAAATTTTTCCTAAAACTAAAGAAGTTTCTTTGAGATTATTGTCTATATATTCCTTATTAACTTTAACTTGTGCTTTTTTTTATTTTATATTTGGGATGAGTTTTTTTGATAGCATTGTACATGCTATGACAACAATAGCAACTGGAGGTTTTGCAAATTATAATGAATCTATAGGTTATTTTAACAGCTCGTTAATAGAAATTAATGCAATAATATTTATTATTCTTGGAAGTATACCTTTTATTAGTTACATCAAATACTTAGCTGGAGATAAGAAAATATTTTTTAAAGACACACAAATAAAAACTTTTATAATTTTGGTTATTATTTCAATTCTTTTAATGTTTTTTTATTTATCTGTTATAAATAAAAGTTTAACTGAGATAAGTTTTTTGTCTGTTAGCTTTAATATAATTTCTATTTTGACTGGAACAGGATATGCTACAGAAAATTTTAGTAATTGGGGTCAATTTCCATTAGTATATTTCATAATTTTAATGTTCATTGGGGGGTGTGCGGGCTCTACAACTTGTGGAATAAAGATTTTTAGAGTTCAAATTTTGTATCAATTTATATCAAACCAGTTGAAAAAAATAATTTATCCTCGAGGAATTTTCAAAATTAAATATCAAAATAATAATGTGGATGAAAAATTTATGGACTCAATTATTTCATTTATATTCCTTTACATATTAATATTTTTTGTTGTGACTGCGCTTTTATCGCTTGATGGATTAAATTTTATTACAGCAATTTCAGCAGCTGCCACGTCAATTTCAAATGTTGGTCCAGGTTTAGGTGATATTATTGGTCCAAACGGGAGTTTTTCAAGCTTGTCTGATTTTTCTAAATGGGTTCTCAGTGCTGCAATGATACTTGGAAGGTTGGAATTATTTGCAATTCTAGTATTATTTATTCCATCTTTTTGGAGAAAATATTAATGTTTGAAAAAAAACAAACCTGGTCGGAATCTATTTTAGTTTACAAGGATATTCGAATGCTAAGAATATTACTTCTTGGCGCAATTAGTGGATTTCCTTGGGTTTTAATTGCCAGCAGTTTAAGCCTTTGGCTAAAAGAAGAAGGTTTAAGTAGATCAACTATTGGATGGGCAGGTTTAATATTTGGAGTTTATGCCTTTAATTACTTGTGGGCACCAATAATTGATAGAATACAAATTCCATTTTTAACAAAAAGATTAGGGCATCGACGCGGTTGGATTGTCCTTATGCAAATTATAATTTTATTTAGTTTAATTGTTTGGAGTTTTATTAACCCTACAGAAAATCTAGCGTTATTGATTAGTGTTGGATTAGTTATAGCAATTGCTTCGGCTACACAAGATATTACAGTTGATGCATTAAGAATTGAACAAATCAATGCTGATGAAGGAAAATCTATGGCAGCAGGTGCAGCTATGGCTGTAGTTGGATGGTGGACCGGATATAAGTTAGGTGGTGTTATAGCATTGTTTACTGCCGAATTTTTTCAAAACATTGGTATTGAAAATTACTGGCAAACTACTTTTTTAGTTCTTGGCGTTGTAGTAATCCTGATGAATATAGGTTTAATGTTTATACACGAGCCTATAACAACAGATAGGCAAAACAAACAAAAAGAAACAGACGAAATAATACAATCAAAACTTGGATCAAATAATGTAATAACAAAATTTGTTGCTTATATTACTGGTACAATAGGAGGTCCAATAATTAGTTTCTTCAAAAAAAATGGTTTCTCGATTGCAGTTGGAATCCTTGGCTTTGTCTTTCTTTTTAAAATTGGAGAAGCCTTTCTTGGAAGAATGTCCATAGTTTTTTATAAAGAGGTTGGATTTTCAAAAGGTGAAATAGCGATATACTCTAAAACTCTAGGCTGGATAACGACAGTTGTATTTACATTATTAGGTGGAATATTTGCTATGAGAGCTGGCACAATAAAAACAATGTTTGTTGCTGGTGGATTTATGGCAGCAACAAATTTATTATTTGCTGCTCTCGCGTGGTCAGGAAAATCTGAATGGTTGTTTGCTTTAGCAGTTATCGCTGATGATATATCCGCAGCATTTGCAACTGTTGCTTTCGTAGCCTTTATCTCTCTTTTAGTGGATAGGACTTATACCGCTACACAGTATGCACTTCTAGCTTCAATTGGAACCGCAGGAAGAACGACACTTGCTTCTTCATCGGGTGCTTTAGTTGATTGGCTAAATGGAGACTGGGGAACCTTTTTTATAATTACTACTTTAATGGTCATCCCATCCTTAATTTGTTTATGGTTTATAAGGAATAAAATTAAAATTGGTGCAAAATAGTTTTTTTTTAAAAGAGCCTTTTGTCGATATATTAGAGGAACCAAAGAAGAACTCTAATGTTAGCTCTCAACTTATCTACGGTGAGAGTTTTAAAATAATTAGTAAAAAAAATAATTATTTTAAAATAAAGACTTCATATGACAAATATTCAGGCTTTATAAAAAAAATTGATAGCTACGAAAAATTCAATCCAACTCACAAAGTTGGAATTTTAAAAGCTAGAATTTATTTAGGTAATAAAAAAAAGAAATCAAAAAAGTTTTTACCATTTACGAGCAAAATACAAATTTTAAAAAAGGATCAAAATTTCATTATGTATAAAAAAGATAAATGGCTAAGATCAAAAGACATATTTCCAATCCAAAAAAAAAATCCTGATTTTGTAAAGATATTTAAAAGTTTTCTAAATTGTAAATATAAATGGGGTGGAAAAACATTCGAAGGAATTGATTGTTCAGCTCTATTGCAAATATTTTATAAATTTAATAATAATTTTTTTCCAAGAGACACGATTGATCAAATTAAATTAAAAAAAGGTGTGGGATACAAAAAAAAATTTAAAAAAGGTGATATTATTTTTTGGAAAGGACATGTTGCTATATGCATCAATACAAATGATCTTATCCACGCTTATGGTCCAAAAAAAAGAGTGATCATAATGCCAATTAAAAAAACGATAAAACTAATTAAAGAAACGGCGAAATTAGATGTAAAGAAAGTAACAAGGATCTGAATTACTCTCGACCAAAATCAGGTTTAGAAATATCTTGTTTTTGAGAAATTATTTGTTTTCTTACTACTTTCGAATTGATTAATTTTTTTATTATCTTTGAATTTTCTTTCTTACTTATATTCTTCTTAAAATCTTGTAAATTTTTCATAAAAAGATTTATTGCTTTAATCATATTAGTTTTATTCTCGAAAAATATGTCTCTCCACATTATTTCGTTGGAAGCAGCAATTCTTGAGAAATCTCTTAATCCACCTGCACTAAATTTAATCAAATTTTTATTCTTTTTTTTCTGAAAATCCTGAGCAGTTTTTATTAAATTGTAAGCAATCAAGTGAGGTAGATGGCTAGTGACTGAAAAAATTTTATCATGATCATCGGGATTCATAACAATTATTTTAGATCCTAAAGATTTCCAAAATCTCTCTACTTTTTTTTGTTTTAGAACATTTTTATCTTTTATTATTATGCACCACTTGTTTTTGAACAAATTAGCATTACCATATTTGGGCCCACTAACTTCGGATCCTGAGATAGGATGACTCATCACCCAATCAAGATTTTTTGATAATTTTTTTTTTTTTAAAGAAATTAGATTTTTTTTTGTTGAACCAACGTCAGTTATAATTGAATTATGATTGAGATTTTTATTTAATGACGAAAAAAATTTAGGATATTCACTCATAGGAGTGCTTAAAATCACAAGATCAATTTTATTTAAATTTTTATCTAACCTTGTTAAAAATTTAATTTTTTTGTTAAATTTTTTAATAATAGATCTATATTTTTTAGACTTTTCAAATACAAAAAAATTTTTAGAAATTTTTTTTTGTATTGAAGCCTTTAATATTGATGAGCCTATTAATCCGCAACCAATAATAAGAATATTATTAAACATTTTTAAAAATAGTATTCATTCTTTTAAGGAATATTTGGTTTTCTTTTGTGTTGCCAATTGTAAGTCTTAGACAATTTTTTATGCCATATGAATTCATTTCTCTTAGTATAATTCCATATTTCTGTAATTTTTTTAAAGTTGTGTCTGCGGTAAATTTTGCTTTTTTGAAATCTAACAAAAAGAAATTTCCAGATATTTTGTTTGTACCAATATTATATTTTAACATCTCATTTTTAATTTTTTTGCACCATTTAAGATTATGTATTACTGACTTTTTAACAAATTTATCATCTTTAAGTGATTCAACAGCACAAATTTGAGCAAATTTATTTACGTTAAAAGGTGGTTTAATTTTATATAGTTCTTTAATTATAGATTTATCACCATATCCCCAGCCTATCCTTAATGAAGCTAGACCATAGATTTTTGAAAATGTTCTTAAAATAAATACATTTTTAGAGTTTTTAAATAACTCAATTCCAGATTTGTAATCTTTATTCTTCATATATTCAAAATATGCATCATCAACAACCAATAAAATATTTTTATTTAATCTTCTCCTTAAGTCTAATAGCTCGTTTTTTGTTAAATAAGTGCCTGTTGGATTATTTGGATTTGCAATAAAAACAATTTTTGTTTTTTTTGATGTCTTTTTAAGAATTTCTTTAACTGAAACTTTAAAATTAATTTCTTTAGCTAATTTTACATTTGCCCCAACGATTTTGGAGTATATCCTATACATGAGGAAACTGTACTGAGGAACAACAACTTCATCATTTTCTCTAAGGAACAATTGACAAAGCATTTGAATTACTTCGTCAGAACCAGAGCCACAAATTATCTTGGATTTATCACAACCATACTTCTTTGATATTTTTTGTGTTAATTCCGAAAATTTACTGTCTGGATATTTTGATATATCAAATTTAGACTTAACAATTTTTTCGACATTTTTACTGACACCTAAAGCAGATTCATTTGCAGATAACTTAATAATATTTTTATTACCAGCCAATAAGGATTTTCCTGGTTTGTAACTCTGTAATTTTATGTTTTTAAATCTTAGCAATGTCATAGTAAATATTTCACTATAAATAGTCTTTTAACTAGATAAAACAATAATTAATTGAGCAATATTTGACATATAAATTCCTTTGAAGTAAAAGCTGCATGCGCTGATTTATACTGAATTGCGAGCGCTATAAAAAAACCGCTAAAATGTTTTTTTTCTCACAATTCAATCAGTACAATTATTATGAATAAGAATATTGATACAAAAAAAATAATTATATCAAATCCCCTTAAATTGGATTGTGGTAAGGAAATTAATAATTTTCCAATAGCATATGAGACATATGGGGAATTAAACAGTGAAAAAAGTAATGCAATATTAGTTTTCCATGCTTTGACTGGAGATCAATATGTTTCTGGAAAAAACCCAATAACTAATAAAGATGGTTGGTGGAATTATGTTGTTGGAGAAAATAAGCCAATTGATACAAATAAATTTTTTGTGATTTGTGCAAACGTTATTGGAGGCTGCATGGGATCTTACGGACCTAGCACAATAAATGAGTCCACTGGTAAACAAATAGGAACTGATTTTCCAATTATAACTATTAACGACATGGTTAACGCTCAATATGAGCTAATTAAATATTTAGAAATTGAAAAACTTTTTGCTGTAGTAGGTGGTTCAATGGGTGGAATGCAAGTACTTCAATTTGTTGCCAATTTTCCAGATAAAGCAAAACTTGCAATACCGATTGCTTGCACATCTAGTCACTCAGCACAAAACATAGCGTTTAATGAATTAGGAAGACAGGCAATTATGGCTGACAGTAAGTGGGAAAATGGATTTTATAGTAACTACAAATTAAATCCTGACAAAGGGTTAGCGGTAGCAAGAATGGCAGCACATATTACTTATCTTTCTGAAAAAGGATTGCAGGAAAAATTTGGAAGAAAATTGCAAGATAGGGATAGTCTAAGATATGGATTTGAGGCAGATTTTCAAATTGAGAGTTATCTTAGATACCAAGGATCTGTGTTTGTTGATAGATTTGATGCTAATAGTTATTTATATATAACTCGTGCAATGGATTATTTTGACTTATCCAAACAGTACAAAGGAAACTTATCTGATGCATTCAAAGAAACTAAAACAAAATTTTTTGTAATATCATTTACATCAGATTGGTTGTATCCAACATCGGAGAATAGAGAAATAGTTATAGCACTAAATTCTATTGGTGCAGATGTCGGATTTGTAGAAATAGAATCTGATAAGGGGCATGACTCATTTTTGCTCGATGTTCCAAGTTTCCTAAAGACACTTGGCGATTATATTAATTCAACCTACAAAGTTATAAATGAAAGAAGAATTTAACATTATATCTAATTTGATAGAGGAAAATACTAGAGTTCTAGATGTCGGTTGTGGCAATGGAGACTTGATGAAATTTTTACAAGAAAACAAAACTAAAGATATTCGTGGACTAGAAATCTCTAAAGAAAAAGTTCAAAATTGTTTATCAAAAGGATTAACTGTGATTGAGGGGAATGCTGAAAGCGATTTAAAACAATTTCCTAAATCGTCTTTTGATTATGTTATTTTAAGCCAAACATTACAAGCTTTTCTTAATCCTGAATTAGTAATTAATGAATTACTAAAAGTAGGAAAAAAAGTAATTGTTACTATACCTAATTTTGGTTACTGGAGAGTTAGACTACAATTACTGTTTAAAGGCACAATGCCAGTAACAGAAAATTTACCTCATGAATGGTACAATACACCAAATTTACATATGTGCACAATTAAAGATTTTTATAATTTTTGCAGTAGTAAGAATATTAAAATATTTAAATCTATCGCTTTAAAAAAAAGTCGAATTTCAGAAATAAATAAATCAAATTTAAATTATAAAAATCTTGACTCTCATTTAGGTATATTTTTAATAGAAAGTTAAATGAAAGTAGAAATTATTAAGTGTCTGGAAGATAATTTTTCTTACATTTTAATTAATGAAGCTAATAGAAATTGTTGTGTTGTTGATCCTGGTGAAGCAGATCCAATTATAAATTATTTACAGAAAAATAAATTAAATTTAAAATATATATTAAATACACATCATCATCATGATCATGTTGGCGGGAATGAAGAATTAAAAAAAAAATTTAATGCAGAGGTAATAGGTTATATTGGAGATAAAAATAGAATCCCTCAAATTGATATTTGCTTAAGTGATGGTGAAATTTGGAAGAAGGATATTTTTGAAGCAAAAATATATCATGTCCCTGGTCATACAATAGGTCATATCTGTTTTCATTTTTTTAAAAATAAGTTAATTTTTACAGGAGATACTTTATTCTCTATGGGATGTGGAAGAATTTTTGAAGGGAGTTATGAGCAAATGTACAACTCACTACAAGTTTTAAAAAGTTTAGATAAAGATACAAAAATTTATTGTGGACATGAATATACTTTAAAGAATTCTGAATTTTGTTTAGCACAAGATTCCAATAACAATGAATTACTAAAAAAAATTAAAGAAATTAAAGAAAAAATTAAACTAGGTAAAACTAGTATGCCATCAACGATTGGTGAGGAACTTAATTGTAACATTTTTCTTAAGTCAAACGATCTAGAAAATTTCAAAAAATTGAGGGATTTAAAGGATAATTTCTAAGTTATTAACCTTGACTATGATGCAACCGAGACTATATTGCTGACTATAAAAATTAGGGCTAACTATGTCATTCGCGGTAATTCAAACAGGTGGTAAACAGTATAAAGTGAAAGCTGGAGAGATTCTCAAAGTTGAAAAGCTTGAAGATTCAAAAGAAAATTCAAAAATAGAGTTTAATGAAATATTAGCTTACGGAGATGATAAAAATTTAGAGTTAGGAGAGCCGACAATTAGTGGAGCTAAAGTTGAAGCTGAATTAATAAAAAATGGGAAAAATAGAACAGTTCTTATTTTTAAAAAAAGGAGAAGGCAAAATTCGAGAAGAAAAAATGGTCACAGACAAAAATTTACAATGGTAAGAATAAGTAAAATCTATTCAAAAGATGGTAAAGTTATTTCTGAAGCAGAAAAAAGAAAAGAAATACCATCAAAAAAAACAGTTGAAACTAAGGAAGCAGCTAAATAAAAAGTAATTTATGGCAACGAAAAAAGCAGGTGGATCGTCAAGAAACGGAAGAGATAGTGCAGGTCGTAGACTTGGTGTGAAAAAATATGGTGGCGAGATGGTTGTACCTGGCAACATTATTGTAAGACAAAGGGGAACTAAAATATTTCCTGGAGAAAATGTTGGCATGGGTAAAGACCATTCGATATTTTCAGTTGTTAAAGGTAAGGTAGAGTTTAAAAAATCAAAATCTGATAGAACTTACGTTTCTGTAAAGCCCAATTAATAGATACAACACTCACATAGTTGTTATATGAAATTTCTAGATCAAGTTAAGATATATGTAAAAGCTGGCAACGGAGGGTCAGGATCTCCAAGTTTTCGTAGGGAAAAATTTGTAGAGTTTGGTGGCCCAGATGGCGGCGATGGAGGGAAAGGAGGATCTGTAATTCTTATTAGTGAAAGAAATCTTAATACTTTGATTGATTACAGGTATCAACAACACTTCAAAGCTGAAAGGGGAAAGGATGGCAGCGGAAAAAACAAAACTGGGAAAGGTGGTGAAGATTTATATTTAAAAGTACCTTTAGGAACACAAGTATTTGAAGAAGATAATAAAACACTTATTTATGATTTTAAAAGTCAGAAAGAGGAATTTTTAGTAGCAAGCGGAGGTAAAGGAGGATTTGGAAATACGAGATTTAAGTCCTCAACCAATAGAGCCCCAAAGAAATTTACAAAAGGGGGTCAAGGAGAGGAATTTTGGATTTGGCTTCAACTAAAAACAATTGCTGATATCGGTATCATAGGATTGCCCAATGCTGGGAAATCCAGCTTGCTTGCATCAATGACGAGTGCAAATCCAAAAATAGCAAACTATAAATTTACTACAATTAATCCAAATCTTGGTGTTGCTAGTTATGATGACAAAGAAGTTACTTTAGCAGATATACCAGGCTTAATTGAGGGTGCTCATACCGGAACTGGTCTTGGAATAAAGTTTTTAAAACATATAGAAAGGTGCAAAACTTTGCTGCATTTAATAGATATAACTGAAGATGATTTATTTATTTCTTACAATCAAGTCAGAAAAGAATTATCAAAATACAGTAAAGATTTAGTTAAAAAAAAAGAAATAGTAGTTTTAAATAAAACTGACTTAATTGATGAAGAGGAAAAAAAAGAGAAGATAAAAAAACTCAAGAATAAATTAAAAAAAAATATCTTTTTAATGTCAACAATGGATAAAAAATCAGTATCAGATATAAAGTCAAAGTTGGTAAACTATGTATCTTAAGGACTCCAAAACTGTAGTAATAAAAATAGGTTCATCTTTATTAATAAATGACAATAAAATTATTAGAGAAAAATGGCTTTTGGAATTTGCTAAAGATATTAAAGAGTTACAAAAACTTAAAAAGAACGTTGTTATAGTGAGTTCTGGAGCAATTGCTTTAGGGTGTAAAAAATTACAATTAAATAAAAAAACTTTAAAGCTTGATAAAAGTCAAGCTGTTGCATCAATTGGACAAATAGAATTAATGAATCTTTTTAAAAAAACATTTAACTCAAATAAAATAAATATTTCTCAAATTCTAATTACTTTAGAAGATACTGAACAAAGAAGAAGAGCTATAAATGCTAAAAGAACTTTCGAAAACTTATTTGAGCTTAATTTTGTACCTGTTGTTAATGAAAATGATAGTATTGCAACTTCTGAAATTAAATACGGAGATAATGACAGATTAGCATCAAGAGTTGCACAAATATCAGGTGCAGATTGCTTAATATTATTGTCTGATGTTGATGGATTGTATTCTAAAAACCCAAAAATTCATAAAAATGCTAAATTGATTAAAGAAATAAAAAATATTGATTCTAAAATTGAAAATTTTTCAAGTAAAAGCACAAGTGAGTATGGTACTGGTGGAATGAAAACGAAAATTGATGCTGCAAAAGTATGTCAAGTCTCGGGTTGCTATATGGCTATTGCAAATGGTTTAATTAAAAGACCAATTAAAAATATACTAGAACATAATTCTGGGACATGGTTTTTGCCAAAAGTGTCTAAATTAGATGCAAGAAAAAAATGGATAATTAGCTCTATATCTCCAAAAGGAGAAATTATTATAGATGATGGTGCTTTAAATGCTTTAAAAAATGGAAAAAGTTTATTAGCTGCAGGTATTAGAAAAGTTTCAGGAAAATTTGTAAAAGGTGATCATGTTAGAATTTTAGATAAAAATAACAAAGAATTTGCTAGAGGGTTGAGCAGTTTTACATCTGATGAGATATACAAAATAAAAGGAGAACATTCTAACAAAATTAGTAATCTTTTAGGCTATGTTACAAAGTCTGAAGTTATACATAAAGATGATATGGTTAAAATTTAATGAGTAAACTACTTAAAAAAATTGGATTGAATTCTAGAAAAGCTTTGAATTCAAGTATTAGTCCAAAAAAAAAGAATAAAGTTTTAAAAGATTTTGTAAAATTAATTGAGATTAATAAGAATAAAATTATTAGCGAAAATAAGAAAGATATTTTTTATGCAAGAGGAAAAAAATTAAAAGAAAACTTAATTCAAAGACTCACTCTTAGTAATAATAAATTAAAAAGTATAATTGACTCTGTTAAAACTATTACTTCTTTTAAAGATCCTATAGATCAAGTAACTTCCAAATGGAAAAGGCCAAATGGACTTGAAATTAGAAGAGTTACAATACCAATAGGAGTTATAGGTGTAATATTTGAAAGTAGACCCAATGTTACTTCGGATGTATCAGCACTATGTTTTAAATCTGGAAATGCTGTTATATTAAGAGGTGGTTCCGAAGCCTACAATAGTAATAAAATTTTAGTAAATTTATTTAGGAAAGCTCTAAAAAAAAATAAAGTAAACGAAAATTATGTCCAGTTTATAAATAACAAGAACAGAAAACTCGTCGATTATTTATTATCAAAAATGGAAAACTCCATTGATGTTGTAATACCACGAGGCGGAAAAAATTTAGTAAAAAAAGTTAAACAACTTTCAAAGGTTCCAGTTATTGGTCATTTGGAAGGAATTTGTCATACATATATTGATAAAGAGGCAGAAGATAATATGGCAAACAAAATAGTATTAAATGCTAAGTTGAGAAATACTAGTATATGTGGTGCAACTGAAACTCTCTTAATACATAAAAGTAAATCGAAATCAGTGAATTTAATTTTAAATTCACTAGCTAAAAGCGGTTGTAAAATTTTAGCTGATAAAAAAATAAGTAAATTATTTAAAGGCAAAACATATCCTGCAAATAATAATACTTGGTCAAAAGAACATCTTTCACCGATTATTTCAGTTAAATTAGTGAGTAATGTCAAAGAAGCAGTTGCCCATATCAACAAATATGGAACTATGCATACAGATGCAATAGTAACCAAAAACAAAAATACAGCAAAATTCTTTATTAAGAATGTAAAAAGCTCTATTGCTATTCAAAATTCATCAACACAATTTGCTGACGGAGGAGAATTTGGTTTTGGTGGAGAGGTTGGAATTTCAACAAACACCTTGCCACCAAGAGGTCCTGTCGGTCTAAATCAGTTAGTAAGTTATAAATATGAAGTTTATGGTACAGGGCAAATTAGAAAATAAAAAGATTGGTGTACTCGGTGGATCGTTTGATCCAGCGCATGTTGGTCATGTAAGAATTTCTAAATTAGCAAAAAAAAATTATGATTTGAGTCAAGTTATATGGGCTATAACAAAACAAAATCCATTTAAAAAAAATAATCCAAATGATCTATATAAAAGAACAGCTTATGCAAAAAAAATTAATAAAAATAATAAATTTATAAAAGTTAAATGTTTTGAAGAAATAATAAAATCTAATCGTACAGTAGATTTAATTAAATATTTAAAAAAAAAATTTAAACATTCAGAAATATTTTTTTTAATGGGGGCCGATAACCTAATAAATTTTCATAAATGGAAAGGGTACAATTCAATAACTAAAATGTGCAAAATATTGGTATTTGATCGAAATGGATACAAATCAAAGGCTTTTAGATCTAAATCATTTAAGAAATATAATAAAAAAGCAGTTGAATTTATAAAGTTTAATAAAGTCAATATTTCATCTTCTCAATTAAGAAAAATTTGATACTCTTTATTTAATTAATGGAAAAAATATCAGCTCTTAAAGATGAAATAATCAAAACGCTTGATATTAATAAAGCCTTAGACATAGTTTCAATAGATCTCGAAGGAAAATCATCAGTTGCAGACTTCATGATTATAGCTAGTGGTACATCATCAAGACATATTCAAGCTTTATCTGAACAAGTTTTTGAAAAATTAAAAATTAATGGTGTGAATAATTGTAAGATTGAAGGAAAAGATAGCAATGATTGGAAGCTTGTAGATGGAATAGACTTAATAGTTCATATTTTTAATCCTGAAAAAAGAAAATTTTACGAATTAGAAAAAATGTGGTCAGAATTAATTCCTAAAGAAAAACTGATCATATGAAAAAAATATACTTAATAGCTTCTTTATTTTTTTTCATATTTACAAACCCAATTTTTAGTAATGAAAAAGATATTTACAAAAAAATCGATTTATTCAGCGAAGTCTTAGATAAAATTAATAAAGAATATGTTGATGAAGTAAATCAGAGTGAAGCAATGGATGCTGCAATAAACGGTGTTTTGCAATCTTTGGATCCCTATTCAGCATACATGTCTCCGGACTCATTTAAAAATATGCAAACTGAGACTAGCGGAGAATTTGGAGGATTGGGTATTGAAGTCAGTATGGAAGCTGGTGTCGTAAAAGTAATTTCTCCAATTGATAACTCACCAGCTGAGGAGGTTGGCGTTAAAGCTGGAGATTATATTGTTAAAATTGACGATGTTCAAGTTCAAGGAAAAACTCTTTCTGAAGCTGTAGAATTAATGAGAGGCCCAGTTGGATCTGATATCGAAATTACTGTCAGAAGAAGGGGAGAAAGAAAAGCACTTATATTTACAATTACAAGAGAAATTATACAAGTTGCATCTGTAAAGTCTGAAATAAAAGATGACCAGACAGCTTATATAAGATTAACATCATTCAATGAAAATAGTAGTAAACAAATAAAAAATAAAATTAAAGAATTTAAGAAAAATAAGAAAATTAAAAATTATATATTAGATTTAAGAAATAATCCTGGTGGATTGTTATCTCAAGCAATAAAGATTTCAGATTATTTTTTAGAAAATGGAGAAATAGTTTCAACAAAAAGTAAAAGAAAGTATGAAAATAGAAAATGGTTTGCAAAAAAAGGAGATATTATTGATGGAGAAACAATGGTTATTTTGATTAATTATGGGTCTGCATCAGCATCTGAAATTGTTGCAGGAGCACTACAAGATCACAAAAGAGCAATATTAGTAGGAGAGAGTACATATGGAAAAGGGTCAGTTCAGTCAATTATTCCTTTAGATAATGAAGGTGCCATAAGACTTACAGTTTCTAAATATTATCTCCCATCAGGTAAATCAATTTCAAGAGTAGGTGTAAATCCAGATATAGTTATTGCTGAAGGTTCAGATGAATTTAGAATAAATACAGATACTGATAACCAGTTGGAATTTGCTCTTAAATTATTAAATGGTTAAGAATGAAAGAAAAATTTCAAAAACTTCCATTAAGAAATGGTGTTGGTATCGCAGTCTTAAATAAGGAAAACAAGTTATTTGTTGCAAAAAGAATTGATAATCCTGCTGATTTTTGGCAAATGCCTCAGGGCGGTATTGATGAGGGTGAAAATTATTTTGATGCAGCGTTGAGGGAACTTGAAGAGGAAACAAGCATAAAGTCAGTAAAGCTAATTAAAGAAATAAGCAAATACACAACTTACGATCTTCCTGATCGCCTCTTAGGAATTATTTGGAAAGGAAAATATAAAGGCCAAAAGCAAAAGTGGTTCATTGTAAAGTTTAATGGAGAGGAAAATGAAATTAACATTAAAACTAAACATCCTGAATTTTTAGATTGGAAATGGATAGATATTAAAGATTTAACAACTAAAGTTGTAGATTTTAAACTTCATGTTTACCAAGAAATTCAAAAAGAACTAGAAAAAGTAGTTAATTAATACTTATAGATTTTAAAACTTCGACTTTGTGATTTAAAAGAAATCTTTTTTGATCATCGATATTATCTTTTGATAATTCTGCTTCAGCGCTGCTTATCGATTCAGATACAAAATTTTTATCAGCATCCTTTAAATCAAAAATTGAACTAGTTAATACAGATAATGTATTGTCTTTAAATTCGACAATACCATCTTCAACATAAAAACTTTGTTCCTCAGACTCAGAGAATACTCTAATTATACCTGGTTTTAAAAAAGAGATAATTGGAATATGGTCTTTAAGAATACCAATCTCTCCTTCTACAGCAGGAATTACAACTTCAAATACATTGTCTTTAGAAAGAAAAGATTGTTCTGGATTTACAATATCTATATTAAAATGATTACTCATTAAGCAGCTGCATCTTTTGCCATTTTTTCAGCTTTTTCTATTGCTTCTTCTATTGTGCCAACCATATAAAAAGCAGCTTCAGGCAGATGGTCATATTCTCCTTTGCATATTGCATCAAACCCTTTAATTGTTGACTCTAAATCTACTAGTTTACCTGGAGATCCTGTAAATACTTCAGCCACAAAGAAAGGTTGTGATAAAAATCTTTGAATTTTTCTAGCTCTAGCAACGGTAAGTTTATCATCCTCTGATAGCTCATCCATTCCTAGAATTGCAATAATATCCTGCAAAGATTTGTATGTTTGTAAAATTTTCTGAACAGATCTTGCTACTCGATAGTGTTCATCACCAACAACTCTTGGATCTAAAATTCTAGAAGTAGAATCCAAAGGGTCAACAGCTGGGTAAATACCTAATTCAGCAATTTGTCTTGAAAGTACAGTCGTTGCGTCTAAGTGTGAAAAAGAAGTTGCTGGAGCTGGATCTGTTAAATCATCTGCAGGTACATAAATTGCCTGAACAGATGTGATTGATCCTTTATTAGTTGTTGTAATTCTTTCTTGCAGGTTTCCCATATCTGTTGCAAGAGTAGGCTGATAACCAACCGCTGAAGGAATTCTTCCTAGAAGAGCTGACACTTCTGAACCTGCCTGAGTAAATCTAAAAATGTTATCAACAAAGAACAAAACATCTTGACCCTCTTGATCCCTGAAATACTCTGCCACAGTAAGTCCAGTTAAAGCTACTCTAGCTCTAGCTCCTGGAGGTTCATTCATTTGTCCATAAACTAATGCTGCTTTAGACCCAGTTCCCTCTGGCTTGATCACTCCTGACTCGATCATTTCGTGATATAAATCGTTCCCTTCTCTAGTTCTCTCTCCCACTCCAGCGAATACTGAAAATCCACCATGGGCCTTGGCTATATTATTTATAAGTTCCATTATAATTACAGTTTTTCCAACTCCTGCTCCACCGAACAATCCAATTTTTCCACCTTTGGCATAAGGTGCTAATAAGTCGATTACCTTTATTCCAGTTACTAAAATTTCTGTTTCTGTAGACTGATCATTAAAAGAAGGGGCTTGTCTGTGTATAGGCCAATTTTCTTTAGTAGAAATTTGTCCTTTCTCATCTATTGGTTCACCTATTACGTTTACAATTCGTCCTAATGTTTCTGGACCTACTGGAACTTGAATTGGAGCGCCTGTATCTTTTACTTCATCACCCCTTTTGAGTCCCTCTGTACTATCCATAGCAATGGTTCTAACACTTGACTCTCCAAGGTGCTGCGCAACTTCTAAAACTAGTCTATTACCTCCATTATCACACTCTAAGGCTGTTAATATTTCTGGCAGTTCTCCATCGAATTTTACGTCAACGACTGCACCAATTACTTGTGTTATGTTTCCTTTTTTGCTCATAATTATAAACTTTCTGCTCCTGATATAATTTCAATTAACTCTTTTGTTATTGCTGCTTGACGGCTTCTATTATACTCAATTGTAAGCCTATCAACCAATTCGCCTGCGTTTCTGGTTGCATTATCCATTGCTGTCATCCTCGAACCTTGCTCACTGGCAGAATTCTCTAACATTGCTTTAAATATTTGCGTTGAAATATTTTTCGGCAATAAATTACTTAAAATCTCATCTTCATCTGGTTCAAACTCATAGTCATTATCATTACTAGAGTCATCTTTACCATCTTTATCTTCATTAAGTGGAACTATTTGTTGTTCTTGTGGAATTTGTGTAATTACATTTTTAAATTTATTGTAAAATATTGCGCAAACATCAAATTCATTTTTTTCAAATTTTTCAATTATAATTTTTCCGACTTTATCTGCATCAAAGTAATTTATATTTTTTGACTCTTTAAAAGAAATGTTCTCTACAATATAACTTTTATATTGTCTTTTAAGTTGATCATATCCTTTAGATCCAACAGTAATAATCTTTAAAGTTTTGTTTTCAGATATTATTTTTTCAAAATAACTTTTTGCTTTTTTAATAATGTTAGTATTAAAACCTCCACATAAACCTCTATCAGCAGTGAGTACAATACATAAATGAACTTTCTCTTCACCTGTCCCAACCAGTAATTTAGGAGCATTTTCTTTATCTGTTATACTTTTTGAAAGATTTAAAATTACATTATTCATTTTTTCAGAATAAGGTCTGCCTTTTTCAGCATTTTCTTGTGCTTTTCTCAACTTAGCTGCAGCCACCATTTTCATAGCTTTTGTTATTTTCTGAGTTGATTTAACACTCGTTATTCTTTTTCTAAGATCGTCTAAACTTGGCATTTATGATTATTTAATTCCTTTAATTAATTCTACTAATTTTTTTTCAATGTCTTCCTCAATCTTCCCAGTTTTGGCAATAGACTCCAAAATCTCAGGCTTGTCAGATTTACACTTTTGTAGAACTTTATTTTCAAAGTCTGCTACATCTTTAAGTTCAATATCATCCAAATAACCTTTCACGCCACAGAAAATTGATATAACTTGTTCTGCAACTGTCATGGGAGAATACTGTCCTTGTTTTAAAAGTTCAGTTAACTTCGAACCTCTATTTAAAAGTTTTTGTGTAGATGCATCTAAATCAGATCCAAATTGAGCAAAAGCTGCCATTTCTCTGTATTGAGCTAACTCTAATTTAATTGATCCAGCCACAGATTTCATCGCTTTGGTTTGTGCAGCTGATCCAACTCTGGATACTGATAATCCAACGTTAACTGCTGGTCTTATTCCTTGGTTGAATAGTTCAGTTTCTAGAAATATTTGTCCATCTGTAATAGATATTACATTTGTTGGAATATATGCAGAGACATCGCCTGCTTGTGTTTCAATAATTGGTAGCGCAGTTAAAGAACCCCCACCATTTTCATCGCTTAATTTGGCAGCTCTTTCTAATAATCTACTATGTAAATAAAACACATCTCCAGGGTATGCTTCACGCCCCGGTGGTCTTCTTAATAATAGTGACATTTGTCTATATGCAACTGCTTGCTTAGATAAATCATCATAAATAATTAAAGCATGCATTCCATTATCTCTAAAATATTCTCCCATAGTACACCCTGTGTAAGGAGCTAAAAACTGAAGAGGCGCAGAGTCTGAGGCTGTTGCGGAAACTATAGTCGTATATTCCATTGCACCAGCATCCTCTAAAGTTTTTACAATCTGAGCAACAGTTGATCTTTTTTGTCCAATTGCAACATATATACAATAAAGTTTTTTACTTTCATCATCTGACTCATTAATTTTCTTTTGATTGATAATTGTATCTATAGCTACTGCGGTTTTACCAGTTTGACGATCTCCAATTATAAGTTCTCTTTGCCCTCTTCCAACAGGAATTAAGCTATCAATTGCTTTTAAACCTGTTTGCATTGGTTCTCCAACTGATTGTCGTGGAATAATTCCTGGAGCTTTAACTTCAACTCTTTTTCTTTCTAAACTTTTATCTAAAGCTCCTTTTCCATCAATTGGATTTCCTAATCCATCAACAACTCTTCCTAAAAGTTGTTTTCCAACTGGTACATCAACAATCGCACCAGTTCTCTTTACAGTATCACCCTCTTTAATTTCTCTATCATCGCCAAATATAACAACACCAACGTTGTCACTCTCTAAGTTTAATGCCATTCCTTTAGAGCCATCAGAAAACTCAACCATTTCTCCTGCTTGAACATTATCCAATCCATAAATTCTTGCAATTCCATCTCCAACAGACAATACTTGTCCGACTTCTGAAACCTCAGCTCTATCGCCAAGTTTTTTTATCTGTTCTTTTAATATTTTTGTTACTTCTGAAGGATTTATTTCCATTTATGCCTCTATCATTTGTTTTTGAATTTGTTGCAGTTTATTTTTAATAGAATTATCTACCATTGTACTTCCTACTTTTAATACCAAGCCACCAATTAAACTTGGGTCAAATTTATAATTTAACTGTATCTTTGCTCCAAAATTTTGAGATAGCTCTTCTTTAATTTTAGAAATATCTGTTTCATTAAGTTCTTTAGCTGAAAAAAGCTCTGCTTTTATTTCACCTCTAGCTTTCGAACATACCTCTATAAAGTCACTTAAAATTTTTTCTAAATAAAAAAATCTTCTTTTTTGAATTAAAAAAACTAGAAATCTTTTTAAAAGATTATCAAAATTGTTTTTTTCAGAAATTGTTTCAATAACTTTAGTTAAATTCTCAATGCTAGTCGTAGGGTTTTTGATTAAATATCTAAATTCTTCACTTTCATTTATGAGTCTACTGATTGCAACGACTTGTTTCTCTACTTTTGTTAGAGATTTATCCTCGTTAGCCAGCTCAAATAATGCTTGGGCATAACTGTTATTAGAAGTTATTGATATTTTATTTTCGCTCAATTTATACTCTCAATTGTGAAGATGTTTAAAATTTCGCTTAGATAACATACGAATTATCAGTCTTCAAGGCTCAGATTGTGAAAAATGGTAAGATTTAATGGGCTAATTGAAGCTGATAGGGTCAACATCAACTGAAAGTTTCATTCCTTTGGAGAGTTGAAAATCTTTCAATACATCTTTCAATTTTTTCTGAACACTAGATGTTTTTTTTGCCCTTATTAATAGTCTATTTCTGAATTTTTGATTAATTCTATATATTGGAGCATTAACTGGTCCTAAAATTTTTGCATCTATAGACTTTGATAAAATATTTTTAAGTTTTACGGCATCTATATCAAGTTTTTTTTCATTTGATGAAGATAAGATTAAAGCGATAAATCTTTCGTAGGGCGGTAAATTATTCCTCTTTCTTAAATTTAATTCATTTTCTAGAAATTTAAAAGGATCTTCATTTGTAATTTGATTTATAACTTCTGGTTTTAAATTGTATGTTTGGAAATAAATATTAGCTGGTTTACCGGTTCTACCTGCTCTTCCTGATAACTGGTGGTAAAGTTGTAAATTTTTTTCTGTGCTCCTAAGATCATGTCCTTGAGAAGTTAAATCAATATCTAATACAACAATACAATTCAATTTTGGAAAGTGAAATCCTTTTGATATTAATTGAGTACCTACAAGAATATCTATTTCACCAGATATAATTTTATTCAATTTATCTTTGCCTGATGCTTTATTCATTGTGTCGCTAGAAAAAATTATTGTTTTTTTATTAGGAAAGAGTTTTTTAACTTCCTCTGCAATTTTTTCTACCCCAGGTCCACTGAATACAAACTCACAAACATTTCCTTTTTTACAATCTCTATTTAATTTTGAATTATATCCACAGTAATGACACAAAAGAATTTTTTTATTTTTGTGAAATACTAAATTTATAGAACACCTTGGGCATGTAAAAACATTTAAACATTTTTTACATAAAACATAGGGTGCAAAACCTCTTCTATTTATGAAAAAGAGAACTTGATCTTTTTTATTTAAATGTTCTTTTACTTTTTCAAGAGTTTTAAGAGATATAGAACTTTTGGTCGCTAGTTGATTTTGATAAAGATCGATAACATGGTGTTTGGGTAAATTTGCACCTTTATATCGATTAAGTAATCTTGAGTAATTATATTTTTTAATTTTAATATTTTCATATGTTTCGATTGATGGAACTGCAGTTACTAAATTTATTGGAATGTTTTCGTGTTTAGCTCTTGATATTGCCATATCTCTAGCGTTATAGATAATTCCTTCATCTTGTTTATAAGATTGATCGTGCTCTTCATCTACAGTTATCAAACCTAATTTTTTGAATGGCAGAAATAAGGATGATCTTGCTCCGAGTACTACTTTAATTTTTCCTGCTGATAATCCATTCCATATAATTTTTCTTTTTTTTGGGCTGACTTTTGAATGCCAAACTGCAGCTTCAAATCCAAAATAAGATTTAAATTTTTTTTCAAACTCATTTGTTAGTCCTATTTCTGGTAATAAAATTAGAGCTTGCAATCCTATATTTATAATTTTTTCAATAGCTTTAAAATAAACTATTGTTTTTCCTGAACCGGTTGTACCTTGAAGTAAATGAACTCTAAAACTGGTATCATTTTTGGATAACTCTTTATAAGCTTTATCTTGCTCTTCAGAAAGTTGATAACTTTCTTTTTCATTTGATAGAGCATATTTTAATAAATCTTTGTCATTTTTTATTTTTAAATTTTCGTCATTAATCAAATGCAGTTTTAAACACATTCCTAGGGGTACAATGTTGTAATTGGAAAACCACTTTAGAAAATTCATTGTCTTTT
>CACNPC010000010.1 GCA_902622245.1 uncultured Pelagibacteraceae bacterium
CCTCCCAAGAATATTTTTTTGCAAAATCAAGACAATCTTGACGACTTACCTTCAAAGCTTTTAAAGCAGAGGTTTTCAAATCATTATCTAAAGTATCAATATTAGTACCCCCTAATATATCTTTAGGTCCCGGTACAGGGTAAGCTGCGACTGGTGTGCCACAATTTAAAGACTCTAAGACAACTATACCAAACGTATCTGTTTTACTTGGAAATACAAAAACATCAGATGATGCAAAATGAGAAGCTAATTCTCCATTTGTTTTCTCACCTAAAAAAATGTCTTTTGGAAACTTTTTTTTTAAATTGTTTAAATCAGGACCTTTACCAATTATAATTTTAGTACCTTCAAGATCTAAATCTAAAAATGCTTTGATATTTTTTTCAACAGCAACTCTTCCAACATATATCCATATAGGTCTTTTATAAGGTAAGTCTTTCTTAATGGGGTTTTTAAATGCACCATGATTACCTCCTCTGGTCCATGTAACCATTTTATTGTTATCAATACCTAAAGAAATTAATTCTTCACGCATAGATTCTGTTGTTACTAAAATTCTTTCAGCTTTATTATGAAAATTGCATAAAAATTTTTCTGACCATTTAGCTGGAATGATAGGCATATAAAGTTTCATGTATTTATCAAATCTTGTGTGAAAACTTGTGGTAAATTTTAAGCCATTTTTAATGCAATGTCTTCTTGCCATAAACCCTAAGGGTCCTTCTGTTGCAATATGTATTGCATCAGGTTTAATTGAATTAATTAAGTTACTTACACGGGGCCAAACATTTAAGGACAATCTAATTTCATTATATTTTGGCATGGGCATGGTAAGAAATTGTCGAGGAGTAATATATTCAATAGTTTGACCTTGTGATTTAAGAATTTCACCAGTTTCGTGGAGAGTTCTTACAACACCATTAACTTGAGGGTAATAAGCATCGGTAACAATTAATATTTTCATTCTTTAAGATGCTTTTTTGAATGAACCGATACTGTTATTATCAATATTTTCTGAAATATATTCGTTTCTTTTTTTATCCCAATAAATTATCTCAAAAGTTCCATCATATTTTTCTGCCAAGGCTGTGCATGACTCAACCCAATCGCCACAATTTAAATAATTAACACCATCAAGATTTAAATTTTCAGCATGATGTATGTGTCCACAAATTATTCCATCAAATTTTTTCCTTTTTGCATATGAAGAAAGTGTGTTTTCATATTCACCTATAAATTTTACAGCATTTTTTACCTTATATTTTAAAAATTTTGCCAATGACCAATAGTCTTTACCTCTCAATTTTCTAAAAAAATTTATAATAACATTAATTTTAAGTAATAATTCATAGGCAATAGCTCCTAATTTAGAAAGCCATTTAGCATATTTCATTACTCCGTCCCAAGCATCACCATGAACAACTAAATATTTTTTTCCTAACTGCGTTTCATGAATAACTCTATTTACTATTTTAATATCACCTAAATGCATTGGAATAAATTTTCTAAATACCTCATCATGATTTCCAATTATGTAAAATACTTTTGTCCCGTGCCTGGCTTTTCTCAATATTTTTTGTATGACATCATTATGCTCTTGAGGCCAATAGAAACTCTTTTGCATTGCCCAAACATCGATTATATCTCCAACTAAATAAAGGTTCTCGGATCTTGAATTCTTAAAAAATTCTAAAAGCTTGTTGGCTTGACAACCTTTGGTGCCAAGATGCACATCAGATATAAATATACTCTTATATTTTAATAACGGAGGCATTAAAAAAACCTATTTTGTAACACAACTGTAACTCGAATCATTTAATTCTTATGTCATTGAAATGTTAAAGATTTATTAAAAATTAGTTACGAAAAAATTATGCATTATTGTTTGATTTATAACCTTAATTCTTCAACAGGGAAAAAAATAAAATTTGTAAATAAGATTTATGAAAAATTAAAAATTAACAACTCTGTAGATTATTTCAAAACCAAATCTGAAAAAGAGGCGAAAGAAATATTTTTGGAATTTAAAAATAAAAATTATGATAGATTGATAGTTGCTGGTGGAGATGGATCAGTATCATTTGCTATCAATGAATTGATAAAAAATGACTTTGATTTTAATGATAAATTTGCAATTGGGTACATACCGGCTGGAACAGCCAATTTACTTCAAGCAGAGTTATCGATAAATAAAAAAGTAGACGATATTTGTAATATTTTAACATCAAATAATTATAAACAATCTAATCTTATAAAAATAAATAAAAATTATTTCTTTTTAATGGCTGGTATTGGTTGGGATGCTAAAATTGTTCACTCTATTGATACACGTATAAAAAAAATACTTGGTAAGATAATATTTGGTTTAAAAGGGTTTCAGCATTTTTTATTTATGAAAAATAATAAACTTGATGTTTTCTTTGATGGTCAAAAATATCAAGCTGATTGGGTATTAAGTTCTAATACCAAATATTATGCTGGTCATCATAAGATAAATAAGTCAAACATTTTTGATGATAGATTAATAACTTATGTTTTTAAAGATTTAAGTAGGCTAAAATTAATGTATTATATTATTTTGATAATTATTTATGGAGATTTATCAAGAAACAAATCTGTTATAACCACCTATTCAAAAAGTATCCAAATTAATTGCAATAATTTTGAAATTCCCGTTCAGGTTGATGGAGATAATTTTGGATGTCACAATAAGATTGATATTGAATTTTCACAAAAAAAAGTAAATTTTTTACTATAATTTTAATAACAAAATTTTAGACAAATTATTTTACTTAGAAATTTAAATTAAATATAATAATTTAAATTTTCATAGGAGGTGATGATGGGTAAGAAGTTAAAGAAAAATGAAAAAAGAAAAAAAAAGTTTATCAAATCAATAGATAAACTTAAAAATAAGATTAATTTAAAGGAAAAAAAACTAGCTAAAATTAATATAAAAATTGCAGGTATTGAAAAAAAAGTTGCCGAAAAAAAAGCAAAAAAATTAGCTAAAAAGAAAACCAGTGAGAGTCCTGCGTCTGTAAATAATTAATATATAAAAATTGTCCCTCCCCTTTTTTATAACAAAAAGGGGAAGGTAGTTAATCAACAAAATTTTAAACAAAGAGGAAATGAAGATGTTTTATTATTTAAAATTTTTGTTAATTATTTTTAATAAACTTTAATGACAAAAATATTTATAGATTGTTACAATTTAATTAAAATAATTTTATTCCTATCACACCTATTAAAATAAATAAAATTGATATGATTTTTTTTAAATTGATACTTTCTTTTAATAAAAAATATCCAATAAATATTGATAATAAAATACTTGTTTCTCTTAAGGATGTAACAACAGGTATTGGAGCTTTTGTAAATGCCCATACAGCCAAGGCATAACTAGCATATGATAATGTTACACCGTAAAAAAATATCATTTTACCGTCTCTATAAACCCTTTTAATAATATCCTTTTGACCTCTTAAACTTAGAATAAATGGGAAAATCATAGCGTTTAATATGAAAGACCAGCTGACAAAAGATATTGCAGAATTACTAACTCTTGCTCCATATCCATCTACAAGTGAGTATGATCCAATAAACAAACCTGTTGTAAAAGAAAATTTAATTACATTTAAGCTACTGTTTTTATAATCGGAAATACCAAGAAAAAAAATACCAAAACATATTAAGAAAATAGAGATCAATATAAATTTATTTAACACTACTCCTAACAATAGAATTGAAATGATCGTTACCAATAATGGCCCCGTTCCTCTTGCTATAGGATAGACTTTTGTCAAATCCCCAATCTCATATGATTTAAGCAAGAACCATTGATAGCCAATGTGTACAACAATACTTGCGAAGATATAAGGTATACTTTCTATTGAGGGTGCAGGTAACAAGATGATTGCAACAATTGAAAAAGGTATATGACCTAAAATTATACCTGCTAGAGCAACTGCTTTATCCGAGTGCTTTTTGACCATGCCATTCCAAGTGGCATGAAGTAGTGCTGCCAATAAAACGACAGAAAATACTAATGTATCCATAAAGAGTATTAATTCACTCTACCGTAAATATCTTGATATCTAACTATATCTGTCTCTTTTAAAATAGGTCCAGTTTGTATTTCAATAATTTTTACTTTTTTCTTAAATTTATTTTCTATTCGATGAATTGCTTCTCTTGGGATAAATATTTTTTCACCAGGTTTTTTGAAGAAATTTTTTTTGTTTAGTGTAATTAGAGGTTTTCCATCAGTAATAGTCCAATATTCAGATCGATGAAAATGTTTTTGCAGGCTTAATTTAGAGTTAGAATTGACTACCAATTCCTTTACTAAAAAGTTTTTACCTTCATATAAGTTTGTATATCTGCCCCATGGTCTATGAAAAACATTTTTTTTCTTAAAGTATTTATTTTTATTTTTTTTATATATTTTTGATATTTCAAACCAATTTCCAAGATCTGACCATGGAATATTAAGCTTTATTGCATTTATATCTTTTGATTTCTCAAGAATTGCGTAATCAAAAGAAATTTCCTTACATTTATCAAAGAATTTTTTATTCAAAAAATATGTGTTATTCCTAACTTTAGATTTTTCTAATGATTTTAGACCTGCTTTATAAATATCAGGTTGATATTTTTTAAAATTATTAATTATTGATGATTTTTTTAAGTAAAACATACCTGAATTCCAATAACCACCAGATTTAATTATCTTTTTGGCTTTTTGCTCAGTAGGTTTTTCAATAAATTTAGTAACTTTATTTATTTTTTTTATACTTTTTGTTTTAAGATATCCATATTCAGAAGCAGGTCTATTAGGTTTTAGTCCAAAAATAAAAATATTATTATCACTTAAGTTATTTTTATTATTTTTTAAGGATCTTGTTAGTATACTTGAATTTTCTATCAAATGATCTGAAGTAAAAAACATTATTGGCTGATCAGATGGAATTTCTTTAATTAAAGCACTTACTAAAATTGCTGGTGCTGTGTTTTTTTTTGCTGGTTCTAATATTATTTTATATTTTTTTATTTTAGATTTTTTCAATGTTTTCTTAACATCTTTTAAATACTTCAGATTTGTGCTGATAATTGGAAAATCGTAAGAGTTATTATTTATTCTTTCAAAAGCTTTTTGTAATAAAGTCCAACCACCAAAATCTATAAATTGTTTTGCTTGAGTATTTTTTAAATTGGGCCAAAGTCGTGTTCCTGCACCACCACAAAGTATTACAGGTCTAATTTTCATCAAATATCTGCGTATGTTTTAACCTCGTTTTTACCACCTGGATGCGTAGGTGCTCCTAGATAAGCAGGACCTACTGTTTGAGCATATTTCCAAAGAGTTCCATTTCCAAAGTTCATTTTTCTCTGCTTCCATTTCTTTTTTCTCAAACTAAGCTCTTTTTTACTTAATCTAACGTTAATAGTCCCCTTCTTTGCATCTATATCAATTATATCTCCGTTCCTTAAAAGGGCTATTGGACCGCCTATAGAGGCCTCAGGACCCACATGACCGATACAGAAGCCTCTGGTAGCCCCAGAGAACCTACCGTCCGTTATAAGGGCTACTTTCTCCCCCTTTCCTTGTCCATAAATTGCAGCTGTTGTCTGCAACATTTCTCTCATTCCTGGACCACCCTTTGGACCTTCGTATCTAATTATAATTATATCTCCGTCTTTGTATTTTCTTTCTTTTACAGCTTTGTAAGCTTTTTCTTCAGAGTCAAAACATCTTGCTCTTCCAGTAAATTGTAATTTTTTCAAACCTGCAATTTTAACAATTCCACCTTCTGGAGCTAAATTACCTCTTAATCCAACAACTCCACCGGTTGGTGTAATTGGGTTTTTATAACTTCTCATTACTTTTTGTTTTGGATTAAATTTCACATTTTTTAAATTCTCTTTCATTGTCTTTCCTGTAACGGTCATACAATCACCATGAATATATCCACCATCATAAAGAGTTTTTAAAAGCATTGGAACTCCACCTGCTTCCCACATATCTTTTGCAACATATTTTCCACCAGGTTTTAAATCAGCAAGATAAGGAGTTCTCTTAAAAATTTTTGCAACATCCATTAAATCAAATTTAATTCCAATTTCATTTGCAATAGCTGGTAAATGTAAACCTGCATTAGTAGATCCTCCTGTTGCAGCAACAACTGTAGCAGCATTTTCTAATGCTTTTCTTGTAACAATATCTCTTGGTCTAATATTTTTTTCTAAAAGTTTCATTACTGCTTTACCGCTGTTAATCGCATACTTATGTCTTTCTTTATAAGGAGCAGGTGTTCCTGCTGAATACGGTAAAGCTAATCCAATTGCTTCTGAAACACATGCCATCGTGTTTGCAGTAAATTGACCACCGCATGCACCTGCACTTGGACAAGCTTTTAATTCTAACTTTCTAAGAGCATGCGCTGTCATTTTTTTTGATGTATATTTTCCAACACCTTCAAAAACATCAACAACAGTTACATCTTTACCTTCAAATCTACCTGGAAGTATTGATCCACCATAAATAAATACACTAGGAATATTTAATCTCACCATAGACATCATTAAACCTGGTAAAGATTTATCACATCCTGCTAAACCAACTAAAGCATCATAACAATGGCCTCTTACAGTTAATTCAGTAGAGTCTGCAATTACATCTCTTGAAATCAATGAAGATTTCATACCTTCATGACCCATAGCAATACCATCAGTAACAGTTATTGTACAAAATTCTCTAGGTGTTCCTCCTGATGAATTTACACCTTGTTTTACAAATTGAGCTTGTTTCATTAAATTAATGTTACATGGTGCAGCCTCATTCCATGTTGATACAACACCAACAAAAGGTTTTGCTACATCTTTTTCAGTTAAATCCATTGCATAATAAAAGGATCTTTGTGGTGCTCTATCAGCACCTACAGTTGTATATCTGCTTGGTAGTTTTTTTTTATTAAATTTCCGCATTATAGACTTTCTAAAGTATAATTTAATTTATTAACATTTTTTTCTAAATTAATAAAGTTAGACTTTTCTTGCTCAACAATATCATTTGGAGCTCTTTCAATAAAACTTTTATTATTTAGCCTTGTATTAATTTTTTCCATTTCCTTCTCAATTTTATTCTTTTTATTTAATAGTGTTTCTTTAATTTTTGACAAATCTACATCTTCATCAAAGTAAATTTTAAATATTTCGCCTTTAATGACCAAGTTTGCTGAAGGTTTTTTAATATCTTCATTTACAAATTCATTAATTCTGCCAATTTTTTTTAATGTATTGGAGTTATTTTCAATAAACTTCTTAATTTCTGGATTTATTTTATTCACTAGTATTTTGACAAATGATCCAGGGCTTATTTCTATTTCATTCTTAAATGACCGTATTGATGAAACAAATTCGATTATTTCATTTACTTCATCAGAGTCTTTATCTTTATCAGAACTAGCCTCAGACCAGTTTTTTAACATAAGAAAATCTTTTCCATCTTTATCCAATTTATTTTTCAACCATATTTCCTCGGTTAGAAAAGGTATGAATGGGTGTAAAATAACTAGAATTTGAGTAAATATGAAACTAGCTACATTTCTTGTTTCTTCGATATTTTCATTATTTTCTGAATAAAAAACAGTTTTAGATAACTCTAAATACCAATCACAGAACGAATGCCATACAAATTGATATGCAATTCTTGCAGCCTCATCAAATCGATAACTATCTATTGATTTTTTGATCTTTTCATTAGTGTTAGTGAATTCAACAAAAATCCATTTATTAATATTTAGTTTTAAATCATTAGGTGTTTCTATATTTTCAAATTTACAATCATTTTGAATTAGAAAATTGTTAGCGTTCCATATTTTATTTAAAAAATTTCTATAACCTTTAACTCTATCCTCTGATAATTTTACATCTCGTCCAGGAGATGCCATTGACAAAAGTGTAAATCTTAAAGCATCAGCACTATATTTTTCTATTAATTCTAATGGATCAATTACATTGCCTTTAGACTTTGACATTTTTTGACCTTTTTCATCTCTAACTAATGCATGAACATAAATATTTTTAAATGGTTCTTTATTTTGAAATTCCATTCCAAACATAATCATTCTTGCAACCCAAAAGAAAATAATATCAAATCCTGTTACTAATACTGAGGTTGGATAAAATTTTTCTAAATATTCATTTTTTTCTGGCCATCCTAGAGTTGCAAAAGGCCATAGGCCTGATGAAAACCATGTATCAAGAACATCTGGATCTCTAATTAATTCAACATCCTTTTTATAATGTTCTTTAGCTAATTTATTTGCACCTTCTTCTGTTTCATCTACAAATATTTCTCCATCAGGTCCATACCACGCAGGTATTTGATGTCCCCACCAAAGCTGTCTTGAAATACACCATGGTTCTATATTATCCATCCATTGAAAATATGTTTTTGTCCAATTAACAGGAAAAAAGTTAGTTGTTTTATTATAAACTATTTCTTTTGCTTTTATTGAAAGTTTCTTAGCATCTGCAAACCATTGCTCTGTTAAATAAGGTTCAATTATAGAATTAGATCTATCGCCATAAGGAACTTTATTTTTAATTTTCTCTTCTTTAACAAATAAGTTTTTATCAGTTAGCTCTTTTAAAATTCTTTTTCTAGCTTCAAATCTATCAAGCCCAATATAATTATCAGGTGCATTTTCATTAATTTTTCCATCAGGAGTAAAAACATTTATGACTTCTAAATTATTTCTCTCCCCCACTTCATAATCATTGAAATCATGTGCTGGCGTAATTTTAACAGCTCCAGTACCTTGTTCTGGATCTGCATAATCATCTTCAATAATTTTTATTTTTCTATCAACTATTGGAACTATTACATTTTTATTTACTAATGATTTGTATCTTTCATCTGATGGATTAACAGCAACAGCAGTATCTCCTAACATGGTTTCTGGTCTAGTAGTTGCAATTGTTATAAATTTATCTGTCCCTTCTATTGGATAATTGATGTGGTATAATTTTGAATTAACCTCTCTTTGGTCTACTTCTAAATCTGATATTGCTGTTTTTAATACAGTGTCCCAATTTACTAATTTTTTTGATTTGTAAATTAATCCATTTTTGTACATTTCAACAAAAACTTTTAATACAGATTTTGATAGATTATCGTCCATGGTAAAGGCATTTCTAGACCAGTCACATGAACAGCCTAATTTTTTTAATTGATTAATTATTATGTCACCATATTGACCTTTCCATTCCCAAACTTTTTCAATAAACTTTTCTCTCCCTAAATCATTTTTATCTATACCTTCAGATTTAAGTTTTTTTTCCACTAATGCTTGTGTAGCAATACCTGCATGATCTGTTCCAGGTTGCCATAAAGTTTCAAAATTATTCATTCGATGATATCGAGTTAAAAGGTCTTGAATAGAATTATTTAGTGCATGACCCATATGAAGACTACCTGTTACATTTGGTGGTGGGATGACTATCGAAAATTGTTTTTTATTAGATTTTGGTTTAAATAAATTTTTTTCTTCCCAATAAGAATAAATCTTATTTTCAACATTTTCGTGAATATATTTGTCTGAACTCATGGATAATTATTTTATAAATTAATCATATCAATAAACAACAATGAAATTATCCGTTAAATTTATAGACTAAATTATAAAATTAATTATATATGACTTCATTGAATATTTAATTCATGGCAACGTGGCGGAATGGTTACGCAGAGGATTGCAAATCCTTGTATCCCGGTTCGATTCCGGGCGTTGCCTCCACAATATATTTTTGTTGAGATAATATAAAAAAAAAGTAAGTTGTGATTTTACATTCCTCGGTAGCTCAGTTGGTAGAGCAGTTGACTGTTAATCAATTGGTCGCAGGTTCGAGTCCTGCCCGAGGAGCCAATTAAAATTAATTTATCCTGTTTTAGAAATATTTACCTGGTTGATCTGTATGTTTTTAGTAAACTTAATTTTTTGATCTTGAGTAAGTTCGGAATAAACTTTTACTAAGAAATTATAGTTTACGTTCATGTGACCTTCTTTAGATTTTTCTAAGTTTATCAAATATTCTGAAAAATCCTCAAAAAAATAGTTTATTGGCACTTTAAGATAGTTAGATAGTTGTAATAATCTAATCGAACTTACACCATTTGTTCCTTTTTCATATTTTTGTATTTGTTGAAATGTAACATTTATTGCTTTTGCGACTTTTGTTTGTGTTAAACCTAAAGCCAAACGTCTAAGTTTTAATTTATTACCTAGATGTTTATTGAAATTTTCTTCCATCAAAGACCCCTCTTTAATTAAAAATAATAAGTCGAGTTAATAGAAATCAAAAAGTTATTTCAAGTAAAATAATTTTAAAAAGAATAATAATTTTAAAGATTTTATAAAGCTGTCAAGCGACTTTTTAGCAATTTAGTTATAATTTTTATAATATTTGGCTTAAAAAAAGCTTTGTTCTATCGCTTTTTGGGTTAGCAAAAAACTCTTTTGTTTCTGCCTGTTCTACAATCATACCTTCATCCATAAAAATAACTTCATCTGCAACTTCTTTTGCAAACCCCATTTCATGTGTCACAACAATCATAGTCATACCAGCCTTAGCTAAATTAACCATTGCATCTAAAACTTCTTTAATCATTTCAGGATCTAGTGCTGATGTTGGTTCATCAAAAAGCATTATTTTCGGCTCCATACATAATGCTCTAGCTATTGCACATCTTTGTTGTTGACCACCAGAAAGTTGGCCTGGGTATTTATATGCTTGATCAGCAATCTGAACTTTTTCTAAATGCTTTAAAGCTAATGCTTCAGCATCTTTTTTAGGCATTTTTTTTACCCAAATAGGAGCAAGAGTACAATTATCTAATATTGATAAATGAGGAAATAAATTAAATTGTTGAAATACCATTCCAACCTCAGCTCTAATTTGCTCTATATTTTTTGTCTCTTCAGTTAATTCAGTTCCATCAACTACTATTGATCCTTCTTGATGTTCCTCTAGTCTATTAATACATCTAATTAATGTTGATTTACCTGAACCCGAGGGACCACAAACAACAATTTTTTTATTCTTCTCTACGTCTAAATTTATGTTTTTTAAGACCTGGAAATCTCCAAACCATTTATTCATTTCTTTAATTTGAATTATTTTATCTGACATTATCTCTCGGTTTTATATTTTTGCTCTAAATTATAACTATATTTACTCATTGCATAGCAAATAATAAAAAATACGATTGAAGCAAATACATAGCCTTCCATTGCAAAACCTAACCATTCAGGATTTGTTTTCGCAAGATTAAGCATTCCTACAATTTCTAGGAGACCAACAACAAATATTAATGGTGTATCTTTTACAAGTGCCAAAAATGTATTTGCTATACCAGGAATTACTAATTTAAGGGCTTGTGGTAAAATTACAAATATATGCATTTTCCAGTAGCCCATTCCTAAAGATTTTGCAGCATCATATTGACCTCTTGGTAAAGCCTGTAGACCACCTCTTATTACTTCTGCTACATAAGCAGCTTCAAATAAAGATATAGCAATTATAACTCTTACAAGTTTATCAATAAACATGTCCTCTGGCAGAAACATTGGAAACATAACAGAGGACATAAATAAAACTGTTATTAAAGGCACTCCTCTCCAAAATTCTATAAATCCTATAGAAATATATTTAATTATTGGTAGGTCAGATCTTCTTCCTAAAGATAAGAATAAACCTACTGGAAAACAGAATATTAAGCAGAAAAATGAAACTATAAAAGTTAGTGATAATCCACCCCAAGCCCCAGTTTCAACCCATTCGAAAGCTTGTATCTTTCCCAATTCTATTAATTCTTCGTAAAAAAATACATACTTTAATAATATATAAATCGTGATCGGTATTATTAAAAAATAATACATTTTAAATTTCGAAGGGATAAAGAAACCTATTATAATAGAGATCACCGCTGCAATAATTCCATATGAAAAATCAAAGAATATTGGACCACCAGAAATAAAAAAGAATATAAATAAAAATGCAATTATTGGATAAACAACAACATAATATAATGTTAGATATTTTTTAAATTTTTCTGTTGCAAAAAACCCTATTACACCAAGAAAAGCAAGGGCGATAAATGATAAATTTATTCTCCATTGTTCAGCATTTGGATACATTCCATACATAAATCTATTAAACCAAGTTTTTATATAAGCCCAACATGCTCCAGATCCAGAACATGCATCTTTTGAGTCACCAGCAAAATTTGCATCAATTATGAACCAACTTAACAATGGTGGTAACGATTTGATAACAGCAAATATAATTAATAATGATAAAAGAGCATTAAATTTATTTGTATTGATATTTTTATTAATTATGTCTAAAATTTTTATGCCTGAGTATTCAATTCTAATTAAATGCAAACCAATAAAACCTAATATTAGAGGCAAAAAGTAACTTATTGTTCCTGGTAAAAAACTAGTCAGATCTAAACTGAAAAAAGAGTTCATGAATACAAGTAAAATGCTTAGAGAAAACAAAGTAATACCTGAATACAAGTATGAGTAAAGATTATTTTTGTCCGGTGTTAAAAAATTTAATTTATTCATTATTTTTCTTTAATAGCTATTTTTTTATTATACCAATTCATAAATATTGAGATTGTTATGCTTAAAGTTAAATAAGTTAACATTGTAATAGAAACAATTTCAATAGCTCTACCTGTTTGCATTAAAGCAGTTCCTGCAAAAACAAGTACTAGGTCTGGATACGCAATAGCAGCGGCAAGTGAAGAATTTTTTGTTAAATTTAAATATTGATTTGTAGTTGGAGGAATTATGATCCTCAAGGCTTGGGGCATAACAACTAATTTAAGAACTTGATTAGGAGTTAACCCAATTGATGCAGCAGCCTCTTTTTGACCTTTGCTGACACCTTGAACACCAGCTCTTACACATTCAGCAATGAAAGTTGCTGTATATAAAGATAAAGCTAACGCTAAAGAAATTAACTCAGGTGGTAATTTTAGACCACCTTTATAAGTAAAGGATGTTTGTGATAATTGTTCAATAACTGGTATTTCAATCGATGCATTAACTCCACCTAGTAAAAAACTTAATAATGGCAAAATAATTAAAAGACCAATTGAGATCAATAGAACAGGAGTTTGAATTCCTTGATTTTCTTGCTTTTTTTTTGCATATATTTTAACAAAAACTATTGCGATTATTGCTGCAATTATTGAATAAATAAAAATATCTAGATTATTCCAAACAAATGCAGGAATAAAAAAACCTTTTATTGTTAAGAAAAAAACTCCAAACATTGGTTCTGCTTTTTCTGGCAAAGGTAATGCTCTTAATGCAGCGAAATACCAAAAAAATATTTGAAGCAACAAAGGAATATTTCTAAAAAATTCTACATAAATTGCTGCGGTTCTTTCAATAAGATAATTATTTGATAATCTAGCTATACCAACAATAACTCCAATTATTGTAGCAAATATAATTCCAATAACTGACACCAATATAGTATTTAATAATCCAACTAGATATGCTCTAAAATAAGAATGCGAGCCGTCATATTCTATTAGAGAAAACTGTACGTCAAATGATGATTCTTGAGATAAAAATCCATAACCAAATGTAATTCCTCTGTTTTCCATATTAACTTGTGCATTATATGAAAAGAAGCCAAATACTAGAATTACAACTACTAGTGTGAGTAACTGGGGTAATATTTTTTTAAAATTCACTATTAAATATGGTTTATAAAAAAAAGGGCTAGAAAAATCTAGCCCTCTTTATATTCTTTTAAAAAGAATTATCTTGCTGGTGGTACGTATAGTATTCCACCTTTTGTCCATAACTCATTTGGACCTCTGTCAGGTAGAATTCCAGTATCAGCTATATTTCTTTTATAACTTTCACCGTAGTTACCAACTTGCTTGATTATTCTTAAACTCCACTCATTATCTAAACCTAGAGCAGCTCCTAATTCACCTTCAGCACCAACTAATCTTTTTACAGCTGGATTATCTGAAGTTTTCATCATATCAGCATTTGCTGATGTTACGCCATACTCTTCAGCTTCGATCATAGTGTTTAGTGACCATCTTACGATATCTTCCCAAACTGAATCACCTTGTCTGACAACTGGGCCTAATGGCTCTTTTGAAATTGTCTCAGGTAATACCATATGATCATCTGGGTTACTCAATTTAATTCTTTGAGCAGCTAAACCAGATTTATCTGTAGTATATGTATCACATCTACCTGCATCGTATGCAGCTACAACTTCGTCAGCTTTTTCAAAAGTGACAGGCTCATACTTAATTCCTTTTGAATTAAAGAAATCTCTCATATTAAGCTCTGTTGTAGTTCCAAGGTTAGTACAAGCGGAAACACCAGCTTTAAAATCATTAACTGATGAAATTCCTGAATTTTTTCTAACCATGAATCCTTGACCATCATAGAAGTTTACTCCTACGAAAGTAAGGCCGATATCCGCATCCCTTGAAAGTGTCCAAGTAGTATTTCTAGATAGAATATCTATCTCGTTAGATGTTAATGCAGTAAATCTTTCTTTAGCACTTAGTGGAGTAAATTTAACTTTACTTGCATCACCTAGCACTGCAGCAGCTACTGCTCTACATACATCTACATCAACACCAGTCCAGTTTCCTGCAGCATCAGCATTAGAAAATCCTGGTAGACCTTGTGAAACACCACATCTCACAAAACCTTTTTTTTGAGTGTTTTTAAGAGTTTTTGACTTTTTTGCAGCCATAGTTTCTGTTGTAAAAGTGAACAAAACAGCAAACATAGCAACAACTGAAGTCAATCGTTTTACTAATTTAAACATTATATATTCCTCTTGTTTATTTATTTGTTAACAAATAATTCAAAGTAATTTTTGAATTGACCAAGTAAAGCAGAAACAACGAAACGCATCAATATTAAATTAATCGCAAAATTTATGCATTATTTGGGCTTTGGCGCGCTCTGAAGGATTCGAACCTTCGACCTACGGTTTAGAAAACCGTTGCTCTATCCAGCTGAGCTAAGAGCGCATGAGATAATTTATAATACTAATTTAATTTTTGAAAAGAAATTTTTTTAACAAAATAATTAAGGATAATAGTTCAATTCTTCCAATAATCATAAAAATTATTAAAGAAAATTTGCCAAAAAGATTAAAATTATAAAAATCAATATATCCTAAGTTATACATTTCTGAATTTACAGTGTTCATAATCGTCAAAATTCCTAATTTAAATGATGTTTCAAAATCTAAATTAGAGATTGTTAATAAAATTGAAATTATAAAAAGTGAAATAACAAAAATTATTATTGCAAAAAAGTATTTATTTATATCTGTAATATTCGCACTTATCTTATTTAAAGATAATTTGTTAGAATAAATTTGATTAGGTTTAGAGTGAGATAATAAATTATTAATTGAAAATTTAATTAATGTTATAACTTTTATTACTCTCAGTCCTGAACTGGTTGAAAAAAAAGATCCCCCCAGTATTACAAGTAAAAGAAAAACAAAAAAAAGATTCTCTGGTATTTCACTTAAAGAAATTCCAATATTTGAAACACTGCTACAAATGGAAACTAAAATATTTAAGAAATTGTTATCATAATTAAAGAATAAAAAAGATAATATAATAACAATTATAAGATAAATAAAAATATTAATATCTTCACTAAGATAATTTATATTTTTTTTCTTAAAAAAAATTAAATTAAATATAAAAAAAAGACTAAAAAAAGAAAATAGCATTGATATAGACAGAAAAATCTTACTGATATCAGAAGTAAAATTAATATCAAAATTATTATTTGGAAGAAATCCACCTGACGATATAATTGACAGTGAGTAATTATAAGCATCATAAGATCTTATATCAACTAACTTTAACATCAAAAATATTAAAACAGTCATAGATAAATAAATCACTATAATTTTAAATACTTGTTTAAAAATCTCTGATGAGTTTAATGAAATGTAATTGGTTAAAGATCGTTTTAAATTTTCATCAAATACATCTATTAATAAAAGTATTGAAAATAAAAAATACAAACCACCAATCCATTGTGAACTTGATCTCCACATTATTAATGTTTGATCTAATTGCTCAACATTATTAAAAATAGTAAAACCGGTTGATGTAAAGCCTGAAATAGCTTCAAAGTAACAATTTATTAGACTAATATTATCGATAACAAGATAGTATGGTAATGAAATAGAAATTGGCAATATTATATAACCTAATAAAACAGTTATTATTCTTTGATATAAATTAATTTTTTGAAATTTATATGTTTTAAAAATTACTGAAAATAGACCCACAAATAGAGTTAGTACAAAAATTAAAATATAATTATTTAGATTATTTAAAATATCAAAATAATATGAATAAATAATATTAAAAAATGAAAAAGAACTAATTATTAAAAAAAAAATACCATAGTATTTTAGTGTAAAAGTGTTCATTAATTAGATTGAGCTGATTCTAAATAAATTTTCTACCAGAGTTAATTGGTCTCTTCTTGCTAATAGAATAACTGTATCATTTTTTTGAAAAATATATTTTGATGACGGTAATATAAACTTATTATTTCTTAAAATTGCTCCAACCCTAATTTCATCAGGTAGATCTGAATTTTTAAGTTCTTTATTTACTAATTCTGAAGTTTCTAAAATGTCAGCCTCTATAACTTCATACTCACCGTTCAATATTGTGTAGGCATTTTCTATTGTACCTTTATGAACATGTTTTAATATACTTGAGACTGTACTCATTCTTGGATCAATTAAATCGTCTATTTTTAAAGAGGACTGCAACAGCGAGTAATTGGGCTTATTTACTAATGCCATTGTTCTTTTATTTTTTGAGAATTTTTCAACTAGTATACTTACCATAAGATTATCTTCATCATCATTTGTTAAAGCTAAAACAGTTTCTACCTCCTCTAAATTAGCCTCATTTAAAACATCCTCATCTAAACCATTTCCATTTATTACAATTGTGTCATTTAAGTAGTTTGCAATAAATTCCGCTCTGTTTTTATCTTTCTCAATAATTTTAACTCTGGCTTCCTCAAAATTGTTTTCAATGTTTGTTGCTAAATTAAAACCTATATTTCCTCCACCAATAATTAGAATTTTATTTGCTATTTTTTCATTATGCCCAAATACTTTTAATGTTTCTTCCATCTGAATTGAATTTACTATCACGTATGCTTTGTCATTATGCTTGAGTTTGTCATTTTTTTTTAAAATTTTAAAATTTTCATCTCTTATAACACCCAAAATATATGCATTTAAATTTGGAAACTTATTTGTTAATTCTTTTAGTTTTGTTTCGTGTATAGGACATTTTTCATCAATAAGAATTTCTAATAACCTCACTTTGTTATCTGCAAATGGCACATTATCTAAAGCACCAGGTGCTTCTAATTTTCTTTGTAATGATTTAGCTATTTCTAACTCTGGTGAAATTACATAGTCTATTGGTAAATTTTCTCTATTAAACAGAGTTGAAAATTTTGGATCTAAGTACTCTTGAGACCTTATTCTTGCAATTTTTTTTGGTACTTTAAATAATGAGTGAGCTATTTGACAAATAAGCATATTTATTTCATCATTTCTTGTTACGGCTATCAACATATCTGCATCGGAAGTATTGGCACGATCAAGAATTTCGGGTGAAGTAGCTTTTCCAACAATAGCTTTGACATCAAGGGACTCATTAATTTTTTGAATATCTTCACTAGATTGATCAATAACTGTTATAGAATGATTTTGTTCCGTAAGTAATTTAGCAATTGTATAACCAACTCTACCAGCGCCACAAATTATTATGTTCATTAATTTAAATCCTTAACACCCAACAATTTTAATTTTCGGTGAAGAGCTGATCTTTCCATACCTACAAATTTAGCTGTTTTAGAAATATTTCCACCAAATTTTTTAATCTGGGATATTAAATATTCCTTTTCAAAGTTTTCTCTAGCCTCTCTTAAAGGAATTGATAAATTTTCTGCTACAGAAAATGAATCATTTGTAGATTTTGACAAAGATTCTTTAATTATGTCCATAATTTTTTTCTCATCATTTCCTGGGGAAAGTATAGCGATCCTTTCAATTAAATTTCTTAATTCTCTAACATTTCCTGGCCAATCATAGTTTAGCAAGTAATTATCATCTATTATTTTAAATTTTTTATAATTGTAAGTGTTGCAAATATTTTCAACAAAATATTCAATTAATAAAGGTATATCCTCTATTCTTTTTTTTAAAGGCTCCACCTCAATATTAAATACATTCAATCTGTGAAAAAGATCCTCTCTAAAATTGCCATTTCTTATTTCAATATTAATATTTTTACTAGATGCACAAATAATTCTTACATCAACTTTAATATCATGATTGCTGTTAATTCGTTTAAATTTTTGGTCAATTACAACTCGTAAGATTTTAGATTGTGTTTCTAAAGGAATTTCTGTCACCTCATCAATTAATAATACGCCTCCAGATGCTTTCTCTAAAGCTCCATATACAATTGAACCATCCTTCCTTTCTTCTCCAAAAAGTTCTAGTTCATATTTTTTAGAATCTAATAATGCTCCATTAATAATAATAAATGGGCCTTTTGATCTTTTTGAATTTTTATAAATTTTTCTTGAAATTAATTCTTTTCCTGAACCTGTGGGTCCACTTATAAAAACTCTACTTTCAGACTGAGATAATTTTTCTATTTGGTCTTTGATGGAAGTAATATTTTGACTTTTACCAATTATCTCAAAAGAATGAAAAAGTTTAGTTGATAAAGATTTATTTTCTTTTTTTAAATTAAAGTTTTCGACTGCTCTTTTAATAAAGTTTAATAGTCTCTCTTTATCAAAAGGTTTTTGAATGAATTCAAAGGCACCAGATCTAAGTGAATTAATTGCCATTTCAATATTTGCATGACCAGATATAATTATAACTGGTATATCAGTATTTTTTTTTTTAATGTGCTCTAGTAATTGTATTCCGTCATTGTCTCCTTTATCTAATTTGACATCAATAATTGCCACATCAGGAAGTTTTTTATCAATTTCTGATAAACCCTGATTGAAATTGGCTGCTAATCTTGTTGTATAACCAGCATCCTGTATCAATTCGTTTAAAATATTTCTTATGTCTGCGTTATCATCGATAATTAATATTTCTGTTGTCATGAACTACTTTGGGATTACTATTTGTACTTTGGCTCCATTTTTTGTATTTAAAAATTTAATTGATCCGTTGTGGTCATTTATTATTTTATCTACTATTGATAGTCCTAAGCCAGTTCCTTTTTCTTTAGTCGTGTAATATGGTTTAATAATATCTTTGGTTACTTTATTTTTAAAACCTTCGCCTGTATCATTTAAGTTAACAGTTATATAGTCTCTTCTTTGATTTATTTCTATATCAATATTTTTCAATGATTTGTTGGTTTTTTTGACTTTTTCATTAATACTTTCAATCGAATTTTTAATTAGATTAAAAAATAATCTATTAAATTGTTCGTTATCAAAACTAATTATAACACTTTTTTCTGTTTTATTGTTAATTTTAAAATTTATAGAACTATCAACTTTTTTTAATAGTTCAATGTTTTCATCTAAAACTTTTATTAAATCATTTTTTTTAATATGAGGTTTTGGCATTCTTGCAAAATCTGAAAATTCATTAACTAAATTTTCTATTTGCTTAATTTGTTTCAAAATTGTTTTTAAATTATCTCTATATTTATTTTTTTTGTCTTCAGGTAAATCAGGTAAATACTTAGAATTTAAATTATCGATAGTTAATTGAATAGGTGTTAAAGGATTTTTAATTTCATGCGCCATTTTTCTAGCAACAGTCTCCCAAGCCTCATGTCTTTCATTTGACAATAGCTTATCTTGTTGATTTTTTAATTTTTCAATCATTGAATTAAAGTTTTTATTTAATAATTCCATTTCTCTATCGGCTTTAAGTTCTGGCACTTTAACGTCTAGATTTCCCTTTCCTATTTTTTCAGATGCAGTTATCAAATTATTAATTGATATAAAAAAACGGGAAGAAAATCTTATTGCAATTGTTATTGATAAAAACAACAAAAGCGTGACTAAAGAAATATAAATGATAGCAAAGGAAATTCTAATTCCTAAACTTTGATTTTCAACAGTATAATAAAAGTTTACAGCTTCTTCAGACTCAATTAAGTAGTTTGAAATATTTTTGTCTAAATTTTTCACTACATATAAAAATGTATCATCAAAATTTTGTAATCTTATGACTGCAGCTGATCTGTTTTCAGGAGCATTTATAATTTTCAGTGGCCTATCATCATTTCTAACCATATCCATGGCTTGACTTTCTATTCTTGTATATATTGAGTTATTAGCAGATAAAATTAAATCGCCTTTTGAATTTATTAAAAATATTTGATCTATATCCCTAATAATATTTTGTGTATTCAAAAAAGCTTTGAATCTTTTTGGATCATTTTTATATACTTTAAAATATTTGTTTAAATCAAATGCTATTAAAACTATTTCTGATTGAATCTTGTTCCTTTTTTCATCTACATAATTTTTTGCAATCTCATAAGAATTATTGACTGCTGTAGTAATTTTTTTATCAAAATATTTTTCAAGAGCAAAGGAAAAAATAAATAAAGAAAATATAGATATGAGTAACGAGGGTATTAAAGTAAAAAGGCCAAATGATAAAATATATTTTCTATTTGCAACAGAACCTCTTACATTTATGTTATTTTTTATAGAATTTTTAATATCAATGAAGATTAAAATAAAAAAAAACAATAAAAAAATAATATTTGTAATTAATACTAACTGTAAATTATACTCATTTAACTTGATAAAACTTTTATCAATAAAAGTCAGAAATGTTATAAAAGATAACAAAACTGTAAGAACAAATATTAATATTATAAAAAAATTTCTTTTTATGAAAGTTAGCATAAACTATGAATATATATAAAATTTAAAATAAAAACATGAGTGATTGCTTTATATTATTAAGTGCAGGAAATAGTAAGAGATTTAAATCAAAAATAAATAAGCAATTTATTTCTTATAAAAATAGGCCTTTATTTGAGCATTCATTGAAAACAGCTATTGATTCAAATCTATTTAAAAAAATTTTACTAGTTTCAAATAAGAAAATTAATTACAAAAATATAAAAGTAATTAAAGGTGGTAAAGAAAGACATAATTCAACACAAAATGCACTCAACTATCTTAAAAACAAAAAAATTAAAAATGTTTTTATTCACGATTCTGCTAGACCAAATTTGTCATTAAAGTTACTTAAAAAATTAAAAAATCAATTAAAAGTAAATAGTGCTGTTGTGCCATATATAAACTCAGAAAATTCAGTAAAGTATAAAAACAAAAAAAAAATAAATAATTTAGATAGAGATAAAGTTTTACTAACTCAAACACCTCAATGTTTTAATTTTAAAGAGCTCCTTAATTTATACAAAACCAATAAAGCTAAAATTACTGATGAGGCAAGTTTATATCTAAACAATAATAAAAAAATTAAATTTATTCTAGGGGATAAGAAAAATTTTAAAATAACAACAATTGATGATTTAAAATACTTAAATTCAGAAAATTACTATGGAATTGGTTTTGATGTTCACAGATTAATTAAAAATAAGACACTCTACCTTGGTGGAGTAAAAATTCCATTTCACTCAGGTCTCAAAGGTCACTCAGATGGAGACGTAATTTTGCATGCAATTATAGATGCATTATTAGGAGCAATGAGAAAAAATGATATTGGTACATTATTCCCAAGTTATTCAAATAAATTTAAAAATATTAGGTCTAAAAATATGCTTCCACCAGTTCTTAAATTTTTAAATGATAATAACTATTCAATAAACAATATAGATATAAATTTAATATGTGAAAATCCGAAGGTTTCAAAAATTAGAAAAAGAATAATAAAATCATTATCCAAATTGCTATCTATAAAGAGAAATTTAATAAATTTAAAAGGGAAAACTGTAGAAAAATTGGGTATAATTGGAAAAGAGCAAGCAATTGCGTGTGAAGTTATTTGCTCATTATCAAAATGAAAAAGATAAATGTATTAATATCAACTTTTTTCGGTAATGGATATATCTCTAAAATTCCAGGAACTTTCACATCCCTCAGCACATTAATAATCCTTTATATATTGTTTGAGGTATTTCAATTTAAAAATCTAAATTATATTTTGATATTATATTCTATAACTTTTTTTTACTCTTTTTATGCAGTAATGGACTCTGAAACTGAATTTGAAAATAAAGATCCTAAACAAATTGTAATTGATGAGGTGTTAGGTCAAGCAATGCCTCTAATCCTTATAGTATATTTATCATCTATAAATCTAATAAATATTCCTGTTGAAATATATTATGTTTTATCTTTTATTCTTTTTAGATTTTTTGATATCTTTAAACCTTTCCCTGTAAGTTATTTTGATAAAAAACATAAAAATTTTTTTGGTATAATTATGGATGATATAATGGCTGGTTTATATACAATGTTAATAATATATCTTTTTTCATTAAAATTTTAATGAGTATTGATAAATTACATAAAAAATTGATAAAGACAAAAACCACTATATCTATAGCAGAATCTTGTACTGGTGGTTTATTATCAAGTAAATTAACTACATTAAGTGGTTCATCAAAATATTTTAAAATGGGATTAATTACATACTCAAATAATGCAAAAATTAATATTCTGAATGTTAAAAAAAAAGTAATTGATAGATATGGAGCTGTAAGTCAAGAATGTTGTAAATCAATGGTGGAAAATTTATCAAAATTATCAAAAAGTAAAATCAATGTATCAATTACGGGTATTGCAGGTCCTAAAGGTGGTACAAAAAATAAACCTGTAGGTCTTGTATTTATTGGTATTAAGAAAAGAAATAAAATTTTTATTCTCAAAAATTTATTTGGAAAAAAGAAAAGATCAATTATACAAAATAATACAGTTAAAAAATGTATAAATTTATTGATAAAAATTATTTAGTTATAAATTACAAACTTTCAGCTCTTTTTTGAAAAGCATCAGCTATTTTATTAAGTCCGTATTTAAAAGATTTTGACATTATAATATTAAGAAATTTATTCTTAATTTCGAAATCAACATCAAATTGAACTTCGGTAAAATTATCTTTCTCCACAAACTTCCAATTATTTTCTAAATAATTCAATGGACCATCAATATTAGTCACATGAATATGATCATTTTTTTTATCATACATAACATCACTTTTGTAAGTATCAGTAAAAGGTTTTTTACCTATAGTTAAATCTGCAATAATTTTTATAGAATCTTCGGCCTCTTTTTTTTCATAAACTTTAGAATCAATGCAAAATGGAATGAATTCAGGATATTTTTCAATATCTAAAACAAAATTAATAAGTGTTTTTTTATCGCGTTCAATTAATCGCGTTACAGATGCTTTTGGCATTAAATTAATTACGTCTGTTTTGTTTTAACTTGGCAAAATCTTCATCGGCATGATATGAAGATCTAGTCAATGGAGAAGATGAAACTAATAAAAAACCTTTTGATTTTGCAATTGTTTCCAGATCTTTAAATTCATCAGGATGATAATATCTATCCAAGGGATGATGTTTTGCTGTTGGTTGAAGGTATTGACCAATTGTTAAAAAATCAACATCTGCAGATCTCAAATCATCCATTACTTGGATTATTTCCTCTTTTTCCTCGCCTAAACCAACCATTATACCTGATTTAGTAAAAACCTGTTTATTATCCTTTTTTGCATTTTTTAGAAGTTCTAAAGATGAGAAATATCTAGCACCAGGTCTAACCTTTACATATAATCTTGGGACAGTTTCAATATTATGATTAAAAACATCTGGGTTTGCACTTAAAATAATTTTGTATGAGTCCCCTTTTCTTAGAAAATCAGGTGTTAAAACTTCTATTGTAGTACTAGGATTTTTTTTTCTAGTAATTTCTACAACTTCTTTAAAATGAGTAGATCCACCATCAGGTAAGTCGTCTCTATCAACAGATGTAATTACAACATGTCTTAAATTTAATTTTTTAACCGCATTTGCAATTTTTATTGGTTCAAATTGATCCAATTTTTCAGGTTTCCCAGTTTTAACATCACAAAATCCGCAAGCTCTTGTACAAGTGTCACCCATTATCATAAATGTTGCATGTCTTTTACTCCAACATTCTGTGATATTTGGACAGTTTGCTTCCTGGCAAACAGTAACTAAATTGTTTTGATTAACTATAGTTTTGGTTAAAAAAAATTCCTTACTGTCAGATAGTTTAGATCTAATCCAAGCTGGTTTCTTTTTGATTGGATTAACTGGATTTTTAACTTTTTCAGGGTGCCTTGGTCTAATTTTGTCCATCGTATTTTAGTATATAAGTAGTCTCTCCATCTTTTCCAAATAAAAATTTGTCTCGTATTAAAACTTCAATAAAATCAAGGTCTATATCTTTAGTTAATAAAGAGTTTTTGTGCTCCAATTCTTGAATTTTGAAATTCAAATCAGTTTGTTTTATCATTAATTCTTCATAGATATCTTTTTTTTTTAAATAGGAAATCAGACCCCTATCACCACCTAATAGATTAAAAAAAAAGTAAATAAATAGAAATGTTATAATTAAAAAAAAATAATTTTTTTTTATTTTATCAAACATTAATTAACACTATGCATTTTTGATTTTTTTCCAAGTTCTTCTTCAATTCGTAGCAATTGGTTATATTTTGAAACTCTCTCTGATCTAGCTAATGACCCAGTTTTAATCTGATTAGAATCAGTACCTACAGCAAAATCTGCAATAAATGTATCTTCACTATCGCCAGACCTATGTGAAATTATAGTTTTATAACCAATTAATTTTGCAAATTTTATAACTTCAAGTGTTTCTGTGACAGTGCCTATTTGATTTAATTTAATTAATATTGAATTAGCTGAAATATTTAAAAAACCAATTTTCAATCGTTCTAAATTTGTAACAAACAGATCATCCCCAACAATTTGTAATTTATTGTTTGTTTTATTCAGAAGCTTTGTCCAAGCTGACCAATCATTTTCACCAAATGGATCTTCAATAGACATAATTTTATATTTTTGTACAAGTCTTAGATAATTTTCTATAGATTTATCTACACTAGTATATTTTTTAGAGTGAATTGAATATTTTTTATTTTTAAGCAACTCATTTGCTGCAACATCCAGACATATAACTACGTCTTTTCCATTTTTAAAACCTGATAAATTTATAGCTTTTACTATAAGTTTAAGCGCACTTTCATTGTCATTTATCATTGGAGCGAACCCACCCTCATCTCCTACAGAGGTGGAATGGCCCATTTTCTTAATTAAATGTCTTAATTTATTAATAACAATAAAACACATTCTAACACCCTCAGAAAAAGATTTAGCTTTATCTGGTCTAATCATAAACTCTTGGATTCTGAGGCCATTATTTGCGTGTGCACCTCCATTAATTATGTTCATTAAAGGATAGGGTAATTTAAAATTTTTATTTATTAGTAAATTTTTATAAATTGGAATTTTTTTAATTTTTGAAGATAATTTTTTAACAGCTATTGAAACTGAAAGAATTGCATTAGCTCCAACTCTTTTTTTTTGTTTTGTACCATCAAGCCTTATTAATAAATTATCTATATTTTCTTGTTGATGAACATTAAAATTTTTTAACTTATTTGATATTACCTTATTTATAAATTCAACAGGTTTCAAAACACTTTTTCCTAGATATTTTTTATTCTTAATATCTCTTTTTTCAAATGCTTCGTAAGTTCCAGTTGATGCTCCAGAAGGACAAATTGCTGAGGCACTAATATCTTTAACAAAAACTTCTGTTTCTATAGTTGGATTTCCTCTACTATCAAAAACTTGTCTCGCAATAACTTTAGAAATTTTAGACATTATTTTTTTTTATTAGATTATCTATTTCTACCATCTGATTTATAAGATTATCTAATTTATTAAGTGGAACCATATTTGGACCATCAGAAGGAGCATTATCAGGATCCTGGTGTGTTTCTATAAAAATTGCAGCAACACCCACTGCAACAGCTGCTCTTGATAAATGTTCAACAAATTCTCTTTGTCCGCCACTTTTATCACCTTGACCACCAGGTTGCTGAACTGAATGAGTGGCATCAAAAACAATTGGATAACCATTTTTTGCCATTATGGGTATTGATCTCATATCTGATACTAATGTGTTATATCCAAAACTAGCCCCTCGCTCTGTTACAAGAATATTATTATTTCCAGATTCAGAAATTTTTTTTGTTACATTTACCATATCCCATGGAGCTAAAAACTGACCCTTTTTAACATTAATAATTTTTTTTGTTTTTGCAGCAGCAACTAACAAATCTGTTTGACGACATAAAAATGCAGGAATTTGTAAAACGTCTACATGTGGTGCAACAATTGAGCATTGCTCCTCATTGTGAATATCGGTGAGGACTGGAACTTTTATTTGATTTTTTATTTTGTCAAAAACTGGTAAGGATTTTTCTAACCCAGCTCCTCTTTTACCTTTAAGACTTGTTCTATTAGCTTTATCAAATGATGTTTTGTATATAAATCCAATATTATATTTGTCAGTAATATTTTTAATTTCCCCTGCCATATCTAAAGCATGTTGCTCGGTTTCTAGTTGGCAAGGTCCTGCTATTAAACAAATTTTATTTGAGTTAGAAATATCTAAATTCTGACACTTAACAATTCTATTTTCCATAATAATTTTTTGATGCTCTTATAAATGATTTAAATAAAGGATGTGGTGACAATGGTCTTGATTTAAATTCTGGATGAAATTGAACACCAATAAACCAGGGATGATTTTTTAATTCAATTATTTCAGGTAATTTATTATCTGGAGACATTCCTGAAAATATTAATCCTTTTTTTTCAAATTTTGATCTTTGGTTATTATTAACTTCATATCTATGTCTATGTCTTTCTTTTATTTCGTTTAATTTATAAATCTTTTTTATGGCAGAATTATTTTTTAATTTAGCTGTATAAAGCCCTAATCTCATTGTACCACCTAAGTTTTTTTCTGTGCCTTTAAAAACTTTCCCATTTTTGTTCCATTCATGGATTAATCCAATAACAGGATAACATTTTTTATCAAACTCTGTAGATCCAGCATTTTTTATATTTAATTTGTTTCTGGCAAATTCAATGATTGCCATTTGCATTCCAAAACAAATACCAAAAAAGGGTATTTTTTTTTCTCTTGCATATTTAATTGCTGCAATCTTCCCTTCTGTTCCTCTTTTGCCAAATCCACCTGGTATTAATATTCCAGAAACACTTTTAAGTTTTCTGCTTATTTCGTTTTTTTTTAGTTTATCAGATTCTATTCTTACTAAATTAACTTTTACATTATTTGCTATGCCGCCATGTGTTAATGCTTCGTCTAAAGATTTATATGCATCTTTTAAGTTTACATATTTGCCTATTATTCCAATGCTAATTACTTTATTATTTTTTAGAACAGTAGAAGTAATATTTTTCCATGGATTTAAATTGGGTTTCTTTTTTGATTTTATTTTAAAATATTTTAAAACTTGTTTATCTAATTTTTGGTTATAAAAACTAATTGGAGCCTCATAAATTGTTCTAACATCAACAGTCTCGATAACGTTTTCAATATCAACATTACAAAATAAAGATATTTTTTTTCTTTGCTCTAAAGGTATATGCTGCTCTGATCTACATATAACAATATCTGGCTGTATACCTATACTTCTTAATTCTTTAACACTATGTTGTGTGGGTTTAGTTTTTATCTCATCAGAAGATTTCATGAAAGGAACTAGTGTTAAGTGAACAAATAATGTTCTAGATCTTCCATGATCATTTGAGAACTGTCTTATAGCTTCTAGAAATGGTAAACTTTCTATGTCACCAACAGTTCCGCCAATTTCACAAATTACAAAATCTTCGTTGCTAATATCTTTGCTAATAAATTTTTTAATTCTATCTGTAATGTGTGGTATGACTTGAACTGTCTTACCTAGATAGCCCCCTTGTCTCTCTTTTTTGATTACATCACTATAAATTTTACCTGTAGTAATATTATCTGATTGTTTTGATGAAATATTTGTAAATCTTTCGTAATGTCCTAAATCTAAATCAGTTTCTGCACCATCATCAGTAACAAAAACCTCTCCATGCTGAAAAGGACTCATTGTTCCTGGATCAACATTTAAATATGGGTCCATTTTACGTAACCTGACTTTATAACCTTGAGACTTTAATAAATACGCAAGTGATGCTGAGGACAACCCTTTTCCAAGTGATGATACCACGCCGCCAGTGACAAATATATATCGCGCCATGGAAGTATCTTATAGACCTAAAACTTAAAAATTCAAAGTATTAATTATTACTATCTGGAACCTTTGGAGCATCATCAGTTTCCTCTATTTTATCTAAAACTGATGTTGTGGGGGTTAATTCACCTCTTGAAAGAATCGTTAAACATAAACTACATATTATAAATAAAGTAGCAATTATTGCTGTTGCTTTAGTTAAAAAATTTCCAGCAGATCTTGAAAGCATAAAGTTATCTTGAGACACCCCAATACCTAATGCACCACCCTCAGATTTTTGAAATAAAACTAAGACAACTAGAATAGCTGCAAGAATAATATTAATTATTAAAAGTATATTTTCCACGAGGTTTAATTAGTTGATTTTTTGATTATATCAATAAAATTTTTTGCTCTCAAAGAAGCGCTTCCTATTAAAAATCCTTTTAAATCATTAATTTTTTTTAACTCTGATACATTTTTAGAATTAACAGATCCACCGTAGATGATTTTATATTTTTGATTTTTTTTTAATTTGTTAATTATATTGTTTATTTCTTTAAAATTTTTTCTTAACTCAGATGATTTTGGTATTTTTCCAGTTCCTATAGCCCATCTGGGTTCATATGCAAAAATAATATTATTAATTTTTTTTATATTCCTTAATGCAGTGCTTATTTGTCTTTTAAGTACCGAGAGAGTTTTGTTATTTTTTTTTTCTTTGTAAGTTTCTCCAATGCAAAGAATTACTTTTAACTTTTCTTTAAGAGCTGAATGAATTTTTTTATTTATTAGCATATCATTTTCCTGATTTCTAATTTCAGAATGACCAACAATAACATAGTCACCTCCTGCTGACTTAATTAATTTAGAGTTTACAGATCCTGTAAATGCACCATAATCATTCAATTGAGAAACGTTCTGAGCACCTACTTTAATTTTAGTGTTTTTTACTTTATTTTTAACCGACGAAATTAGGGTAAATGGTGGGCAGTAAATTATTTGATTTTTTTTATTCTTTGATTTTTTTAAAAATTTTATGGTTTTATTGATGCCAGAGATATGATTTTTTTCTCCATTCATCTTCCAATTAGCTATAAAGATCATATTATTATTTGTCATCTTAGATAATTTAATTTATAGGTTTGTTTTTTATAATCAATATATAAAGAATTACTCATGTTGGGAAAATTAAGAGGTTTTACAAATAGTAAATTGGCAGGTGTCCTCGTGGCTATAATAATTGTTCCTTTTGTTTTTTGGGGAATGGGAAGTGTCTTTAGTGGCGGGAACACAAATAATATCGCTAAGATTAATAATAATTCAATTTCAACTAAAGACTTCATTGATCATATAAACCGATCAAGAATAAATCCTGATTATATAAAACAAAATTTAGATAACAGTATCTTAGAGAGAATTTTGAGTGACCTTATATCAAAAGATTTAATGTCAATGGAGTATAAAGATTTAAATATAAAAGTTTCAGATAGATCATTAAAATTAAATTTACAAAACGACATTAATTTTCTTGATGACGACAAAAATTTTTCAAGATTAAAATACGAAAAATTTCTTTTAGAGAATAATATTATAGCAGCTGAATTTGAAAATAGACTAAAAAATTCTGAGTTAAGAAAAAGACTATTTGATTATATTGGAGGTGGTATTAAATCACCGTATTATTTACAAAATAAAATTTACATAAGCGAAAACAAAAAAATTAATATTCAATACTATAATCTTGAATATGCTTACGATAAAAATATTTCAGACGACGAAATTGATAATTATATAATCAAAAATAATGAAAACTTAAAAGAAGCATACATTGATTTTAGTTATGCAAAAGTTGAACCCTCAAATTTAATTGAAATTAACGAATTTAATGAAGATTTTTACAAAAAAATTGATGAAATAGAGAATGATATATTAAATGAAGTTTCTTTGGAAGATATTGCTAAAAAAAATGAAATAAAATTACAAAAAAGAAACAATTTTAAGTTCGTAAATGAAGACAATGTATTTAAAGAAATTTACGAGAACAAAAATAAAAAAGAAATAATTTTAATAGATAAAGACAATTACTTTTTACTGTATCAAATTACAAAAATAAATAATTT
>CACNPC010000011.1 GCA_902622245.1 uncultured Pelagibacteraceae bacterium
AATTTTGAAGTTTTCCATCCTGATCGAATTGCAAATAGAATTTTGGGAATGGGAGATATCGTTTCCTTAGTTGAAAAAGCTTCAGAAGATTTAGATCAAGAAAATTTAAAGAAAACAGAAGAGAAACTCAAAAAAGGTCAATTCTCGATGGAAGATTATCTTTCTCAATTACGTCAAATGAAAAAGATGGGTGGAATTGAAGGCATAATGTCATTTCTCCCTGGAGTTTCAAAAATTAAATCACAAATGGACCAATCAGGAATAGATGAAAAAATTATAACTCAAAATGAAGCTGTTATTTTATCAATGACAAAGCAAGAAAGAGAAAATCCTAAAATTATAAATGGATCAAGAAAAAAAAGAATTGCTAATGGCTCCGGTACAGACATTGCCACTATCAATAAGTTGTTAAAACAATTTAAGATGATGTCAGAAATGATGAAAAAAATGTCTAAAGGAAACATGAAAGGAATGGCGGATAAAGGGGTCCCGCCTGAACTATTTAATCAATTAAAATAAAGGAGATATAAGTAATGTTAAAAATGAGACTATCAATGGGAGGTACTAAAAAAAGGCCAGTATATAAAATTGTTGTGGCTGATAGTAGATTTCCAAGAGACGGAAGGTTTATAGAAAAATTAGGTTTTTATAATCCGTTATTACCGAAGGATAAAAAGGAAAGGATTGGCTTAGATTCTGAGCGAATTAAATATTGGTTAGGTCAAGGAGCTCAGCCAACAACAAGAGTTGCAAGGTTATTGGGAGAAAACGATATAATGCCAATGCCTGAAAAAGGAAACAATCCTCAAAAAGCAATTCCTAAAAAAGATAGAAAAAAAGCTGACGAAGGTGGAGAAGCGAAACCAGAAGGAGATGCATCTAAACCAGCAGAAGCACCTAAGGAAGAAGCTAAGCCAGCAGAAGCACCTAAGGAAGAAGCTAAGCCAGCAGAAGCACCTAAGGAATAAGAAAAAAAATAATGTTAGAAGCTCGTATATTCACACTCTATCCAGATTTTTTTCCAGGTTATTTAGGTCAAGGTATTTTTGGTAAAGCACTATCAGAGAATAAATGGAAAATAGATACTGTGGATATAAGAGAGTATGCATTTGATAAACATAAAACTGTTGATGACACTCCCTATGGAGGAGGTGAAGGTATGTTAATGAAAGCAGATGTATTAGCAAAATCAATAGATATGAATGTTAAAGATGGCGAAAAGATTATTTATCTAAGTCCGAAGGGTAAGTTGTTCAATCATCAATTAGCAAAACAACTATCTCAAGAAAAAACAATAAATATAATTTGTGGACACTTTGAAGGAGTTGATGAAAGATTATTAAAAACAAGAAATATTGAGGAAGTAAGTATAGGAGACTTTGTTTTATCTGGAGGTGAAGGAGCTTCATTTGTAATTCTTGATGCAATTTTAAGATTTATTCCTGGTATTCTTGGCAATACAAATTCAGCTAAAGAAGAAAGTTTTGAAAACGGACTTTTAGAGTATCCTCAATTTACAAAACCTCAAATATGGGAGGAAAAAAGTGTTCCAGATGTGCTATTATCAGGCGATCACGCCAAAATTAAAGACTGGCGTTTATCTCAATCTGAGGCTATAACACGCGACCGAAGACCAGATTTGTGGCAATTATATAAAAAGACTAAAGAGAATTAAAATGAAGACAATTGAAGAAATTAATCAATCTAAAGTAAAAAAAATTATTTCTGAGAGAAAGCATCCAGAATTTTTCCCAGGGGACATTGTTAAAGTTGGAGTTAGAATAACTGAGGGAAAAAGAGATCGTATTCAATATTTTGAAGGTGTGTGTATTGCAAAAAAAAATAGAGATATCAATTCTTCTTTTACTGTAAGAAAAATTTCTTTTGGTGAGGGTGTGGAAAGAACATTTGCTTTATATAGTCCGATTGTAGATACAATTAAAGTTGTAAGGTCAGGAAAAGTTAGAAGAGCCAAGTTATACTATTTGAGAGATAGAACAGGTAAATCTGCAAGAATTGCAGAAAAAATTAAAAAGAAAATAGGTATAGATGTTGAAACTAAGATTCACGAAGTAACAGAAGAAAATGTTATGCCTGATACAGAACAAAAAACAGCAGATAGCCAACAAGATTCCAATAAAGATGCTCCAAAAGTAGAAGCAAAAAAACCAGAAGAAAAAAAAGAAACTAAAGAAGAAACCCCATCAGTGGAAAAAAAAACTGATGAAAAAAAAGAAAATCCTGAAGTAAAAAAATAATTTTTTACAATGCCTCAAACTATATACGATAAAATATGGAATGATCATCTTGTTCATCAACAAGAGGATGGGACTTCACTTTTATTTGTTGATAGACATTTAATTCATGAAGTTACTAGTCCACAAGCATTTGAAGGTTTAAGAAATTCTAATAGAAAAGTTAGACAACCTTCTTTAACTTTAGCAGTAGCAGATCATAATGTTCCAACAACGGATAGATCAGTGCCTATTACTGACGAAGATTCAAAAATACAAATTGAGACACTAGAAAAAAACTGTGCAGAATTTGGAATAAATCTTTTTGGAATGAACGATAAAAGACAAGGAATAGTTCATATTATTGGTCCTGAACAGGGATTTACACAACCAGGAACGATTATTGTTTGTGGTGATAGTCACACTGCTACGCACGGAGCATTTGGTGCATTAGCATTCGGAATTGGAACTTCGGAAGTGGAACATGTCTTGGCAACACAGACTTTAGTTCAAAAAAAATCAAAAAATTTTAGAATAAACGTTAATGGATCTCTTCCTGTTGGAGTAACATCTAAGGATGTAATATTACAAATAATCGGAAAAATTGGTACAGCTGGTGGAACTGGTTATGTAATTGAATATGCTGGAAACTTAATTTCGAATTTAAGTGTCGAACAAAGAATGACGATTTGCAATATGACAATTGAAGGTGGAGCAAGGGCTGGATTAATAGAGCCAGATGAAAAAGTTTTTAATTATTTAAAAGGTAAACCAATGTCTCCAAAGAATTCAAATTGGGACAAAGCATTAGAATATTGGAGTAAATTAAAGTCTGATGGTGATGCAGTATTTGACAAAGAAATCAGTCTTGAGGGCAAAGATATTAAACCAATGGTAACTTGGGGAACTTCGCCTCAGGATGTAGTAGATATTGATGGAATTGTCCCTGATCCTGAAAATGAGCAAAACGAAGACAGAAAAAATTCTATTAACAGGTCATTAAAATATATGGGTTTAAAGCCGAAAACTAAAATAAAAGATATTAGAATTGATAAAGTTTTTATTGGAAGTTGCACAAATGGAAGAATTGAAGATTTAAGAGAAGCTGCAAAAATCTTAAAAGATAAAAAAATTGCTTCTCATGTAAATGCAATGATAGTTCCTGGTTCAGGATTAGTAAAACAACAAGCAGAGCAAGAAGGTTTAGATGTAATATTTAAAAATTCTGGATTTGAATGGCGTGAGCCAGGTTGTTCAATGTGTTTAGCTATGAATGCAGATAAGTTGAAACCAGAAGAAAGATGTGCATCAACATCAAATAGAAATTTCGAAGGAAGACAAGGACGAGGTGGAAGAACTCATTTAGTTAGTCCAGCTATGGCTGCTGCAGCTGCTATATCAGGAAATTTAGATGATGTTAGAAAATACAATAGTTAAATGAACAAATTCTCAACATTAAAAAGCATTCCTGCATATTTACCAATTGTAAATATCGATACAGATATGATTATTCCAAAGCAATTTTTAAAAACAATAAAAAGAACAGGACTCGGAAAAAATTTATTTTATGAAATGAGATATGACGAAAAAGGTAAAGTAGTAGATGACTTTATCTTAAATAAATCCCCATATGATAATTCTAAGATTTTAATTGCAGGGAATAATTTTGGATGTGGATCTTCTAGAGAACATGCGCCATGGGCACTTTTAGACTTTGGTATCACTTGCGTTATAAGTACTAGTTACGCAGATATATTTTATAATAATTGTTTTAAAAATGGAATATTGCCTATTAAAGTTAATGATGAACAGATAAAAGAACTTTCTGAATATTCTAAGAGACAAGAAGAAATTGTAATAAATTTACTAGATCAAAAAATAATTTTTGGGAATAAAGAAATCAAATTTGAATTAGATGAATTTAAAAAAAAATGCTTAATTGAGGGACTAGATGATATTGCACTGTCTTTGGAAAAGTCTAATAAAATAATTTCATTTGAAGAAAAATTAAAATCCACAAAGCCTTGGATATTTAATGATTAAAGTCAAAAAAAGAAAATTCTTATTATTACCAGGTGATGGTATTGGTCCAGAGGTTATTGGTGAAGTTAAAAAGATTATAACTTGGTTTAATGTAAATAAATCTCTTGATTTTGATATGGAAGAAGCTTTAGTTGGAGGAGCATCTTACGACAAGCACGGAACACCGATTACAGATGAAGTATTTTATAAATCCTTAGAGTGTGAAGCAGTCATTTTAGGAGCTGTGGGTGGACCAAAATATGATAATTTAGATTTTTCCAAAAGACCTGAGAGAGCTCTTCTTAAGCTAAGAAAAGAATTAAAATTATTTGCAAATTTGAGGCCTGCAATTTGTTTTAAACAATTAGTTGAGGCATCTACGCTAAAACCTGAAATCGTATCAGGTCTAGATATCATGATTGTTAGAGAATTGACAGGTGGTATTTATTTTGGTGAGCCGAGAGGTATCAAGCCAATTGATAATGGTGAACGTAAAGGAATAAACACTCATACTTATACTTCATCAGAAATTAAAAGAGTTGCTAGAGTTGCATTTGATCTAGCAAAGAAGAGAAACAATAAAGTTACTTCCTGTGAAAAATCAAATGTTATGGAAGCAGGTCAATTATGGAAAGAGGAAGTTCAAAATCTTCACGATAAAGAATTTAAAGATGTTGAGTTAAATCATATGCTTGCAGATAATTGTGCAATGCAACTTTTGAGAAATCCAAAGCAATTTGATGTAATTGTGACAGATAATTTGTTTGGTGATATGTTGTCAGATGAAGCATCTATGCTGACGGGATCTTTAGGTTTATTACCTTCAGCTTCTCTGGGTGCAAAAAATAAAGATGGTGAAATGAGAGCAATGTATGAGCCTGTTCATGGATCTGCTCCAGATATTGCTGGAAAAGGAATTGCAAATCCAATTGCAACCATCTTGAGTTTTGCAATGGCCCTGAAGTACTCTCTTGACTTAGATAAAGAGGCTGATGACTTAGAAAAAGCAGTGCAAAATGTACTAGATGATGGGTTAAGAACTAAAGATATTATGTCAAAAGGAACCAAAGAAATTTCAACTTCTGGTATGGGAGATGCGATTATTGCATATTTGCAAAAATAAAAAAATTAACTTAATTTGATACTATTAAATTTATGACTGTTTATTCCGCACCTGTGAAAGATATGATGTTCTTATTTGAACATCTAAAAGATAATAAAAATTATAACGAAATTGAAAAATATAAAGAAGTCACATCTGATCTAGTAAAAGATATCTTAGAGGAAGCTGCAAAAATTAATGAAGAAATGCTTCTTCCTCTAGCAAAAGCTGGAGACGAAAATCCTTGTGTCTATGAAAATGGAGTAGTTAGAACCCCTCCAGGTTATAAAGAGGCATATTCAAAATTTATAGAAGATGGATGGGTATCTTTAACTTGTGATCCAAAATATGGTGGCCAAGGAATGCCAAAAACTGTAAGTGCTTTTTTTGATGAAATGCTTTCATCATCAAGTTTATCTTTTAAATTATATAGTGAATTAAGTATAGGTGCATACAATTGTATTTTGAGTCATGCAACTGAAGAAATCAAAAACACATATCTTCCTAAAATTGTTGAGGGTAAATGGAGTGGGACAATGTGTTTAACAGAGCCTCAATGTGGAACAGATTTAGGACTAATAAAAACAAAGGCAATTAAAAATGAAAATGGTACTTATAATATAAGTGGACAAAAAATCTTTATTACTTCTGGTGACCACGATTTAACTGAAAATATTATACACCTTGTTTTAGCAAGAACGCAGGATGCACCAAAAGGAACGAAGGGGATAAGTTTATTTTTAGTACCAAAATATGAGATTAATGATGATGGATCAATTGGTCCAAGAAACGGCGTCAATACTGTTTCAATTGAATCAAAAATGGGTATTAAAGGTTCACCCGCGTGTGTATTAAGTTTTGATGATGCCAAAGGCTATATGATCGGACCAGAGAACAAAGGCTTAAATTCCATGTTTACAATGATGAACTTAGAAAGAATTGTTGTCGGTATACAAGGATTAGGTCTATCTGAAACAGCTTATCAAACTGCTTTAAGTTATTCTAAAGAGAGAAAACAAGGTAAATCAAATAATAATTCAAATGGAGAAACAGATTTAATTATTAAGCACGCAGATATTCGAAGAAGTTTATTAAATATGAAGTCTATAATTGAGGGAGAAAGATCCTTATCTTTTTGGATGGCTCAGCAGGTAGATGTAAGCTTAAGTCATAGTTCAGAGGAAGTAAAAAAAGATGCATCGGATATTGTAGGTCTTATGACCCCAGTAATTAAGTCATTTTTTACAGATATGGGTATGGAAATAACCAATGAAGCAATTCAGGTTTTTGGTGGCTATGGTTATACCAAAGACCAAGGGATAGAACAATTATTTAGAGATAATAGAATTACACCTATTTACGAAGGAACTAATTCTGTGCAGGCAATTGATTTTGTATTTAGAAAAATTAGTCAGAAAAAAGTTTTTGAAAATTTTATGAAATATGTAGATACAGAAATTCAAAATTGTTCAAAAGTAGACAATTTAAATGAACATGTAAAAAAAATATCTGAATTAAAAAATATATTGTCAGATTTCACGGACTGGATATCTCCTAATGGCAATACGCCAAAAGACGATATAAGCGCATCATGTAACGATTATTTAAGATTTTTTGGTTATTTTTGTCTTTCATTTATATGGCTAAAAACAATGAGAAAAAGCTATGAAAATTTGGAAAACAATAAAGAGTTTTATGAAGATAAATTAAATACAGGAAATTATTATTTTGACAAAATTTTGCCTAGAGCTGAGAGCCATTATAAATCTGCTATTTCTGGTAGTAAATATACTATGAGCGCAAAATTTAACTGATGAATAAATATAATCAGAACTTAGATAAAAATCCTTCAAATTATGTCCCGTTAACACCGCTTAGCTTTCTAGAAAGAGCAAAAGACATTTATCCAAATTATGAGGCTTTAGTATATGAAACAAAATCTTTCACATGGACTGAAGTATTTAACAGGTGCATCAAATTTGCAAGTGCACTAGAGAAAATTGGTATTGTTGAAGGAGACACAGTTTCAGTTATGACCTTTAATACTCCAGAGATTTTTGAAGCACATTATTCTGTTCCTATGACAGGAGCCGTTTTAAATACAATTAATTCAAGACTTGATGCAAAAACTGTTGCTTATATTTTAGAACACAGTGAAGCAAAAGTATTAATAATAGATAGACAATTACATGCTGTTGCAGAAAAGGCTTTATCAACTTTAAAAGAAAAACCAATCGTAATTGATGTTCAAGATGATTTTGCTGACCAATCCTTGTTAAAAAAAATTGGAGATAGAGAATATGAGGAATTTTTAAGCACTGGTGATGAAAATTATATTTGGAAAAAACCAAAGGATGAATGGCAAGCAATTTCTTTAAGTTACACATCTGGAACTACTGGAAATCCAAAAGGTGTTGTTTATCACCATAGAGGATCTTATTTAATGTCAACAGGTAGTGCTGTTGCTTGGAATATGCCAAATAGATTAAATTTTTTAACAGTTGTACCAATGTTCCACTGTAATGGATGGGGATACCCGTGGACAATACCAATGTTAAATGGAAAAACAGTTTGTTTAAGAGCTATTGATGTAAAAAAAATATTTGAATTAATTGAAAAGCATGACATTACCCATTTTGGAGGTGCACCTATTGTACTTAATATGATAACAGGTGCATCACAAAATGATATCAAGGAATTAAAAAACAAAGTTTATGTTTTAACTGCTGGAGCACCACCTCCAAGTATTATTTTCAAAAAAATGAAAGCATTAGGATTTGAGGTAATGCATGTCTATGGTTTAACAGAAACATATGGGCATGTTTTACAATGTGCTTGGAATGATGAATGGAATGGTTTTGAAGAAGATAAAATTAATGAAATTAAAGCAAGGCAAGGTGTGAGGTTTCCAAACACAGAAGGAGTGGTTGTTTTAGATCCAGAAACTATGAAACCCGTGCCCATGGATGGAGAAACTATTGGCGAGATAATGATCAAAGGTAATGTTGTTATGAAAGGGTATTTTAAAGACAAAGAGGCCACTGAAAAGGCTATGAAAGATGGATGGTTTCACTCTGGCGATTTGGCAGTTATTTATCCAGATGGATACATCAAGGTTAAAGATAGGTCGAAAGATATTATTATTTCAGGTGGAGAGAATATTTCTTCTATCGAAATTGAAAACACACTTTCTAAGCACCCAGCTGTTTCAATTGCTGCTGTAGTAGCAAAACCAGATGAGAAATGGGGAGAAGTTCCATGCGCTTTTATAGAGAAAGTGGCAGATAAAGAGACAAATGAAAAAGAATTAATCGATTTTTGTAGAGAAACTCTAGCAGGGTTTAAAATTCCAAAAAAAATAGACTTCTGTGAACTTCCAAAAACATCAACAGGTAAAATCCAAAAATTTGAATTAAGAAAAAGAGCTAAGGAACTTACTTAGATTTCTTTCAAATAAACAACTTACTTTCTTTACAAATAGATAAAAAGATGACACTAAGCTAAAAAATGAAAAACTTTTCTATTGCAAAATCAAGAAGACTTAGAGGTACGCCTTATACATCAAGAATTGAAAAACAAGGTGTTACAGCTTACACAATATACAATCATATGTTGCTTCCTGCTGCATTTGGTTCTTTAGAAGACTCATATCATCATTTAAAAGAGCATGTTCAAGTTTGGGATGTGGCTGCTGAAAGGCAAGTAGAGATTACTGGAAAAGATGCTGCAAAATTAGTTCAACTTATGACTTGTAGAGATCTTTCGAAATCAAAAGATGGAAGATGTTATTACTGTCCAATTATAGATGATAATGCTGGATTAATTAATGATCCAGTTGTTCTAAGATTTAATCAGAATAAATGGTGGGTTTCTATTGCAGATACGGATGTAATCTTATTTGCAAAAGGCTTGGCAATTGGAAATAAATTTGATGTAAATATTATAGAGCCTGAAGTTGACATTATGGCCGTGCAAGGGCCTAAATCTTTTAAATTGATGGAAAAAGTTTTTGGAGAAAAGATAACAAAATTAAAATTTTTTGGTTTTGACTACTTTGATTTTGCTGGAGCCAAACATTTAATTGCTCAATCAGGATGGTCTAAACAAGGTGGATATGAAATTTATGTAGAGAATAATGCTTCAGGTTTAAAACTATACGATCATCTATTTGAAATTGGAGATGAGTTTAATATTAGAGCAGGATGTCCTAATTTAATTGAACGTATCGAAAGTGGATTACTTTCTCAAGGAAACGATATGGACAATGGAGACAATCCATACGAATGTGGCTTTGATAAATATATTAATATTGATAGTGATGTTGAATTTTTAGGAAAAGAGAAATTAAAAAAAATAAAGTCTGAGGGAATTAAAAGAAAACTAATGGGTGTTAAAATTGATACTGATAAAATAAGCGTAACTGGTTCAATGAACTTAACAGATGAAAAAAATAATATAATCGGAGAATTGAGATCAGGTTGTTACAATCCAACTTTTAAACAGGTAATTGGTATAGCTATGATAAAAAAACCATATTTTGAAGCAAAGCAAACATTCAAAATTGATATAAATGGTAATAGTTTTAACGGAACAGTTTGCGATTTACCTTTCATTTAGTATAAATCTTTAAAATGACTAATATAGCTATCATCGGTGCAACCGGTAATGTTGGAAGAAAAACACTAGAAGTTATAGAAAAAAAGGATATTAAATTTAATAACCTTTTTTTAGTAGCTTCTTCTAATAGTGCTGGAAAAAAAATAAGTTTTAAGGGCAAAGATTATGAAGTCCATGATCTTGAAAAATACGATTTTTCAAATGCAAATATAACTTTTTTTGCAGCAGGTGGTAAAATTGCAGAACAATATGCAGAAAGTGCAGCAAAATTAACAACTGTAATTGATAATTCTAGTTTTTTTAGAATGGATCCTGACGTTCCACTTATTGTACCTCAAGTGAATGCAGAAAAAATTAATGAAATGAAAAAAAATATTGTGGCAAATCCTAACTGCTCAACAGCTCAGTTAGTATTAGCTCTTAAACCATTACATGATTTATATAAAATAAAAAGGGTGATAGTTTCTACCTATCAATCTGTTTCTGGAGGCGGAAAAGCACCTATGGATGAATTGATTGAACAAACTAAATCTTATCTCGATGGAAATTCTGTTGAATCTAAAAATTTTACTAAACAAATAGCTTTCAATATCATTCCTCACATTGATGTTTTTTCGGATGATGGATACACAAAAGAAGAATTGAAAATGACTAATGAAACAAAAAAAATACTGGACAATAATATAGAGCTAACAGCCACGTGCGTTAGAATTCCTGTTCTTGTATCACATTCAGAGTCAGTAAATATAGAGTTTGAAAATCCTTACTCTCTAGAACAAATCAGAGAAGCATTAAATAATGCTGATGGTTGTAGAGTTATAGATAAAAGAGAAAATGGAGGATATAGTACACCAATAGAAGCAACTGGTAGTGATGAAACATTTATCTCAAGAATTAGAGATGATAAAACAAAAGAGAATTCAATTAATTTGTGGATCGTTTCAGATAACTTATTAAGAGGCGCCGCATTAAATTCTGTTGAAATTGCAGAAACAATAATGAAAGCAAATCAAAATGGAAAATAATCCTTTATCTCCTCATATTCAAATTTATAGATGGCATGTATCATCTTTAGTTTCAATATCTCATAGAATTACAGGAATAATAAATATATTAGCAATAACTTTAATTTGTATCTTTTTTATTTTTTTTTCATTTAGCGAAGGAAGTCATGAATTTATAAAATTATTCCTCCAATCTTTTATTGGGAAATTTTTCATCTTGGGTATTACATGGTCTTTTAGTTTTCAAATCTTAAGTGAGATAAGACATTTAATTATGGATTTTGGTTATGGATTTGAGTTAAAAACCACAAAAATTACTGGCTTAATTGTAATATTTGGATCTTTTATATTAACCGTTTCAATTTATTTAATAGGACGAAATTTATTTTAATGAGAGCAGTAACAAAAAAATGGGTATTTTTAAAAGTGAGTTCTCTCATATTAGTACCTTTGATGTTATGGTTTGTTTTAAATTTGGTTAGTATTTATGACAAAAGCTACTTAGAGATATTAACTTTTCTAACTTCTCAACCTTCAAAGTTTATATTTAGTCTTTTTCTTATTTTTGCTTACTTTTTCTCGGCATTAAGCATCAGCGAGGTTTTTGAAGACTATATTAAAGATGAAAAAATCAAAAATGCCGCAAACAAAGCTTTAAATTTTTTTGCTATAACAATTCCTTTAATTACAATATTTGCGGTATTTAAAATAACTATATGAAATCTTATAATATTATAGATCATGAATATGATGTCGTTGTCCTTGGTGCTGGAGGTTCCGGCCTAAGAGCTGCGGTTGGCTTAAGTGAAGCTGGATTAAAAACTGCATGCATTTCTAAAGTCTTTCCAACCAGAAGTCATACATCAGCTGCCCAAGGTGGAATTTCAGCAGCACTTGGAAACATGGGAGAAGACGATTGGCGTTGGCATATGTACGATACTGTAAAAGGAGCAGATTGGTTAGGCGATCAAGATAGTATTGAATATTTGTGTAAGGAAGCTCCAAAAGCAGTATTAGAATTAGAAAAGTATGGTGTTCCTTTTAGTAGAACAGAAGATGGAAAAATTTATCAAAGACCATTTGGTGGAATGACAAAAAATTATGGAAATGGAATTGTACAAAGAACTTGTGCTGCAGCAGACAGAACTGGTCATGCAATTCTCCATACATTATATGGTCAAGCACTTAAACATAATACAGAATTTTTTATTGAATATTTTGCATTAGACTTAATTATGAAAGATGGACAATGCAAAGGTTTAATTGCTTGGAATTTAAATGATGGAACAATTCATCGTTTTAGATCTCACATAACAATTATAGCCACAGGGGGATATGGGAAGGTGTATTACTCAGCAACATCTGCACATACTTGTACTGGTGATGGTAATGCAATGGTATTAAGAGCTGGATTACCTCTTCAAGATATGGAGTTTGTACAATTTCACCCAACAGGAATATATGGTCACGGAACACTTATTTCTGAAGGTGTAAGAGGTGAAGGTGGATATTTGGTAAACTCTAAAGGTGAAAGATTTATGGAGAGATATGCTCCCAACGCTAAAGATCTTGCATCGAGAGATGTAGTTAGCAGATCAATGTCTATTGAAATCAATGAGGGAAGAGGTGTTGGTAAAGATCAAGACCATGTTCATTTATATTTAAGTCATTTAGATAAAAAAGTTATTGAAGATAGATTGCCAGGCATTACTGAGGCAGCAAGATTATTTGCAAATGTAGATGTAACCAAAGAACCAATACCAGTTGTCCCAACAGTTCATTATAATATGGGTGGTATACCAACAAATTATAAAGCTGAAGTTTTAACAGTAAACGGATCTCAAAAAACAGTCCCAGGCTTGATGGCGATTGGTGAGGCCGCATGCGTATCTGTGCATGGAGCAAATAGATTAGGTTCAAATTCACTTATTGATTTGGTTGTTTTTGGAAGAGCTGCAGCAAAGAGAGCAGCGGAATTAGTAAAACCTGGTACGCCTCACGAAGAAGTTAGTGAAAGCGAAACTGAAAAATGTCTAAATAGATTTGATAAACTGAGGTATGCAGAGGGAGATAATGGAACTGCTGAACTTAGACTGGCGATGCAAAAAACAATGCAGTCTAAATGCGCTGTATTTAGAACTGAAAAGAATCTTAAAGAGGGCGTAGATGAGATCAGAAAAACCTATGACGGCATGGAATCGATTTCTGTTAAAGATAAATCGTTGGTATTCAATACTGATTTAGTTGAGACTTTAGAATTTGATAATTTAATTAGACAAGCGATAACAACTGTAGATTCTGCATATCACAGAAAAGAAAGCAGAGGAGCTCATGCTCGTGAAGATTATCCGAAAAGAAATGATGAAAAATTTATGAAACATACATTATCTTGGTGTGATGGAAAAAATACTAAAATTGAATACAGAGATGTACATACTTCAACATTAACAAATGAAGTCCAATATTTTCCTCCACAAGAAAGAGTGTATTAATGGTTCAATTAAATTTACCACAAAACTCAAAAGTTAATAAAGGTAAATATTTTAAAGACAAAACTGGTTCAAAGAATATTAGAAAAGTAAATGTTTATAGATGGGATCCAACCACTGGAGAGAACCCAAGGATAGACACATATGAAGTAGATATGGACAATTGTCCATCTAAAGTTTTAGATATACTAAATAAAATTAAAAACGAAATTGATCCAACACTTGCATATAGAAGATCTTGTGCGCATGGAGTTTGTGGTTCATGTGCAATGAATATGGGTGGAAAAAATGGTCTTGCATGTACTAAGCCACATGCAGAAATTAAGGGAGATATAGATATATATCCTTTGCCTCACTTAAAAGTAAAAAAAGATTTAATAGGAGACTTAAGTGGATTATATAAACAATACCAATCCATTGAACCTTGGTTAAAAAATAATTCAAAAAGTGAAACAACAGAAATTCATCAATCTCCAGAAGATAGAGCTAAACTTGATGGAGCTTATGAATGCATAATGTGTGCTTGTTGTTCTACTTCATGTCCTAGTTATTGGTGGAATGGTGATAAGTATTTAGGTCCTGCAGTTTTGTTACAAGCTTATAGATGGATAATGGATAGCAGAGACGAAGATAGAAAGGAAAGACTTCAAAAGGTTGCAGATGAACTTAAGCTTTATAGATGCCATACGATTTTGAACTGCACTAACGCATGTCCAAAAGGATTAAATCCAGCAAAAGCTATTGCTGAGATAAAGAAAATGCTTGCAACCACATAATTACTTATTTAAATACATCCATGAATTTAATTGAGCATTTTATCGATGGTAAAATTGTTTCAGGTACATCTGATAGAAAAGGAAAAGTATTTAATCCTGCTATAGGTAAACAAGAGTCTGAGGTTAGACTTGGTACAAAACAAGATCTTGATTTAGCAGTACAAAAAGCAAAAAAAGCATTTGAAACATGGTCAAATGTAACTCCAATACAAAGAGCTAGAATAATATTTAAATACAAAGAAATAATTGAAAAAAATTCTGACTTGCTAGCCAAGATGATTGTATCAGAGCATGGAAAAGTTTTTGAAGATGCTAAAGGTTCTCTCACAAGAGGTTTAGAGGTAGTTGAATTTGCATGTGGAATTCCACAAATGCTAAAAGGTGACTTTACAGAAAATGTAGGTACAAACATTGATAGCTGGTCAGTAAGACAGCCATTAGGTGTATGTGCAGGTATTACACCATTTAATTTTCCTGCAATGGTTCCAATGTGGATGTTTCCAATGGCAATAGCTTGCGGAAATACATTTGTATTAAAACCTTCTGAAAAAGATCCATCTTGTCCATTAAAACTTGCAGAGCTATTTAGTGAAGCCGGTTTACCAGATGGGGTTTTGAATGTTGTTAATGGAGATAAAGAAGTTGTAGATGCAATTTTGGAACATAAAGATATATCTGCAGTAAGTTTTGTTGGATCAACACCTATTGCTAAATACATTTATGAAAATGCAGCCAAAAATGAAAAACGTGTTCAAGCTCTTGGTGGAGCTAAAAATCATTGTGTTGTCATGCCAGATTGTGATTTAGATCAAGCTGTAAACGGTCTAATGGGTGCAGCATATGGCTCTGCAGGAGAAAGATGTATGGCTCAATCTGTTGCTGTTGCTGTTGGTAATGTAGGTGACAAACTAGTCGATGAATTATCTAAAAAAGTGGAAGCTTTAAAAATTGGACCAGGCATGGATAAGAATTCTGAAATGGGTCCTTTGGTAACAAAAGAGCATCTTGAAAGAGTAAGAGGTTATGTTGATTTAGGTATTAAAGAAGGAGCAGACCTTGTGGTAGATGGAAGAGATATCAAACTTCAAGGTTATGAAGACGGTTATTATATTGGTGGTTGCTTATTTGATAATGTTAAAAAAGATATGAGAATTTATAAAGAGGAGATATTTGGACCTGTATTATCTGTTGTTAGAGCTAAAGATTTTAACGAAGCATTAAATTTAATTAATGACCATGAGTTTGGTAATGGAACAAGTATTTATACAAGAGATGGAGATGCAGGAAGAACATTTGCAAATCAAATTAAAGTAGGAATGGTTGGAATTAATATCCCTATCCCTGTGCCAGTTGCCTTTCATAGTTTTGGTGGATGGAAGAGATCATTATTTGGAGATCAACATATGCACGGGCCAGAAGGAGTTAGATTTTACACTAAATTAAAAACAATTACTTCAAGATGGCCTTCAGGTGTTAGATCAGATCCTGAATTTATAATGCCAACAATGAAATAGTAAAATGTCAAAAATATCATTAATAGGAGCTGGACAAATAGGTGGAACTTTAGCACATTTAATTGGACTAAAGGAGCTTGTTGATGAAGTAGTATTATTTGATGTAGCAAGTGGAATTGCCAAAGGTAAAGCATTGGATATTGCACAATCTTCATCTGTTGATGGATTTAATGTAAAATTTTCAGGTACTGATAATTATGAAGATATAAAAAATTCAGATGTAATCATTATTACAGCTGGTGTTCCAAGAAAACCAGGAATGAGTAGAGATGATTTATTAGGAATAAATTTAAAAATTATAAAACAGGTTGCTGAAGGTATAAAGCAGCATGCACCAAATGCTTTTGTTATATGTATTACAAATCCATTAGATGTAATGGTTATGGCTTTTCAAAAATTTTCTGGACTATCGCCTGACAAAGTTGTTGGAATGGCCGGAATATTAGACACATCAAGATTTAAACTATTTTTATCTTTAGAGTTAAATGTGCCTGTTAGAGAAATTGAGGCAATGGTAATGGGAGGTCATGGAGATACTATGGTTCCTCTACCAAGATTTACAAAAGTTTCAGGAAAACCTTTATTAGATTTAGTTAAAGAAGGAAAAATTTCAAAAGAAAAATTAGAAAGTATAAATCAAAGAACTAGAGATGGAGGTGCTGAAATTGTTAAATATTTAGAAAAAGGTTCAGCATTTTATGCACCGGCAGCTTCAGGTGTTGAAATGGCAGAAGCATACTTAAAAGATAGCAAAAAAATGCTCCCTTGTGCTGCTCATTTAAATGGACAATACGGAATAAGCAATATTTACGCTGGAGTGCCAGTAATTGTTGGAAAGAACGGTATAGAAAAAATTGAAGAAATTGAGCTAGATGAAAATGAAAAATCTGAGTTTAATAACTCAGTAGATGCTGTAAAAAAATTATGGGAAGCTGCATCCAAAATTGATCCTAGTTTAAATAACTAGTTAATGAATATTCACGAACACCAAGCAAAGAATATACTTAGAAAATATGGAGCTAAAGTTCCGGATGGAGTTTATGCTCTAGATGTATATGAATTATTGGAAAAAGCTAAAAATCTTAAAACTGACAAATATGTGTTGAAAGCACAAATTCATGCTGGAGGCAGAGGTAAAGCTGGTGGAGTTAAAATAGTAAATGATTTAAAAAGTCTTGAAACAGAGGCAAAATCCTTGCTTGGAAAAAAATTAATCACTCATCAGACAGGACCTAGTGGAAGAATTGTAAAAAGATTATATGTCGAAGTTTCATCTAATATTGAAAAAGAATTTTATTTGTCTTGCGTTGTAGATCGTGCAAGCTCAAAGATAGCTTTTATCTCAAGTGATCAAGGAGGTATGGATATAGAAGAAGTCGCAATCAAATCTCCTGAGAAAATTTTAACAACAAAAGTAGATTTAGATAACGAAATATCTGATGAAAATTGTAATAAAATAATAAGTATTTTTAATCTAGATGAAGAAACAAAAGAACAAGGAATTAGTCTAATCAAGTCAATATACAAATTATTTATAGAAACAGATGCTAATTTAATTGAAATTAATCCTTTAATTTTAACAAAAGAAAAAGAGCTGATTTGTTTAGATGCAAAAATGAATTTTGATGGAAATGCTTTATTCAGACATCCAGAGCTAATTGAGTTGAGAGACCTCAATGAAGAAGAAGAAACAGAGATAGAAGCTAGTAAGCATGATTTAGCATATATTAAACTTGATGGAACAATTGGATGCATGGTTAATGGAGCTGGGCTTGCAATGGCAACTATGGACATAATTAAATTATATGGAAAGGAACCAGCAAATTTTTTAGATGTTGGTGGTGGGGCTTCTAAAGAAAAAGTGGCAGCTGCTTTTAAAATAATTTTATCAGATAAAAATGTTAAAGGAATATTGATTAATATTTTTGGGGGAATAATGAGATGTGATGTTCTTGCCCAAGGTGTTGTGGATGCAGCAAAAGAAATAAAAATGAATGTTCCTTTAGTTGTAAGATTGGCCGGAACAAATTTTGAAGAGGGAAAAAAAATACTTGATAATTCAGGTCTTGAGTTAATTTCTGCTTCTGATTTATCAGATGCTGCTAAAAAAATTGTAGAGGCTATTAAATAAATGTCAGTTTTAGTTAATAAAAACACAAAGTTAATTTGCCAAGGTTTTACGGGTAGTCATGGAACCTTTCATTCGGAGCAAGCAATTAAATATGGAACAAATTTAGTCGGAGGGGTCACACCAAAAAAAGGTGGTCAAACTCATCTAGATAGACCAGTATTTAATACAGTAAAAGAAGCAGTCGATAAAACTGGTGCCAATGCAACTATGATTTATGTTCCTGCGAAATTTGCATCTGCAGCAATCATAGAAGCCATCGAAGCTAATTTAGAATTAATTGTTTGTATTACTGAGGGAATACCTGTTCTTGATATGATTAAGGTCAAAAAAAAATTACTTAATTCAAAATCAAGATTAATCGGTCCCAATTGTCCAGGGATAATTACTCCCGATGAATGCAAGATCGGAATAATGCCAGGAAATATCCATAAAAAGGGTTCTGTTGGTATTGTATCAAGATCCGGAACTTTGACCTACGAGGCTGTTGCACAAACTACAGAGAATGATTTGGGGCAATCAACATGTATAGGTATAGGTGGTGATCCAATCAATGGCACAAATTTTATTGATTGCTTAGATTTATTTTTAAAAGATGAGGAAACTAAATCAATTTTAATGATTGGTGAAATAGGTGGATCAGCTGAAGAAGAAGCAGCTGAATTTGTAAAAAATCATGAAATAAAAAAACCCATGGTTGGTTTTATTGCAGGAGTTACAGCACCACCGGGTAGAAGAATGGGACATGCTGGGGCCATAATATCAGGTGGTAAAGGTGGGGCTAAAGATAAGATCAAAAAAATGGAAGATTGTGGCATAGAAGTAGCCACATCACCTTCAGAAATTGGAAAAACATTGTTAAATAAATTGTCCAATTGAAAACAAAATTTAGTATTATAATAAAATAAAATGAGTTCTCCTAAAAATCTGGAATATAAAAAAACATCGTTTTTAAATAAGGCCAATAGTGCATTTATTGAAGAAATGTATGTAAAATTTATAAATAAAGATCCATCTCTTTCTGAAAGTTGGATTGAATATTTCTCAAGTGTAGATGAGGATATGAAGATATTAGTCGACGAGATAAATGGACCGTCGTGGAAACCTTTCTCAAAAAAAATTAATATAGAAGATGTTGAGAAAACAGCTAACGAAAATGAAAAAAACAAAGAAAATTCTAGCAAGTTTAATTTCCAAGTAATTGCAAATTCAAATAAAAATTCAATAAGTGCTGTAGCCTTGATAAGAGCTTATCGCTTAAGGGGACATCTATTATCAAAATTAGATCCTTTGGAATTGATGAAGTCAGAATATTTAGACGAATTACATCCTGAGTACTATGGTTTTAAAAAAGAAGATTATGACAAAGAAATTTTTCTAAACGGAATAATAAATAAAAAAAGTGCAAATATTAGAGAAATACTTAAGTTTTTAAAAAAAACTTATTGTGGTCCCATAGGTTATGAGTACATGCATATTTCAAATCCAACTGAGAGAATGTGGTTTAGAGATAGAGTTGAAAAAGATGAGAATGCACTCAAGTTTACAAAAAATGGAAAGCAAGCAATTTTAAATAAATTAATACAAGCAGAGGGATTTGAAAAATTTTTAAACACAAAATATGTTGGTACTAAAAGATTTGGTTTAGATGGTGGAGAAAGTTTAATACCTGCTCTTGAGCAAATTATAAAAATCGGAGGACAATCCAAAATAAAAGAAGTTAAAATAGGAATGTCACATAGAGGAAGACTAAACGTCTTAGCAAACGTTTTACAAAAGTCGTACAAAAGAATTTTTAATGAATTTGCTGGTGAAATGGATGGTTCAGAAGATGGTGCTGGAGATGTCAAATACCATTTAGGAGCCTCATCTGATAGAGAATTTGATGGAAATCCTGTACACGTTAGCTTAACAGATAATCCTTCACATTTAGAGGCAGTTAATCCTGTTGTTCTTGGCCAAACCAGAGCTAAACAATTTTTCCACAAAGACAAAGAAAGAAATAAAGTTATACCAATATTAATTCACGGCGATGCTGCATTTGCAGGGCAAGGAATAGTGGCAGAGTGTTTTGCGATGTCTGGACTTCCTGGTCATAACACTGGAGGGACAATCCATATTATTGTTAACAACCAAATTGGATTTACAACAAGTCCTAGATTTGCGCGATCTTCCCCTTATCCTTCTGACATAGGTAAAATGGTCGATGCACCAATCATCCATGTTAATGGAGATGATCCTGAGGCAGTTGTTTACGCAACTAGAATAGCAACTGAGTTTAGATTAAAATTTAATAGAGATGTTGTAATTGATTTAATATGTTACAGAAGATTTGGACACAATGAGGGAGATGAGCCATCTTTCACCCAACCACTTATGTACAAAAAAATTAGATCTCATCCTTCTACAATTAAAATTTATGGTGAAAAGCTAGTAAATGAAGGACTTTTTACAAAACAAGATTTAGATCAACAAATTATTGATTTTAAAAATTTATTAGATGATCAATTTAAAAATGCGAAAGATTATAAACCTAAAATTAGATGGTTCGAGGGAACTTGGTCGAGATATAAACCCGAAAGAGGTAAAGATAAAAGAGGTGTAACTGGATCAGATTTGAAAATTTTAAATAATATTTCTGACAGAATACATATTTTTCCAACTGATAAAAATATTCACAAAACCATAACAAAAATTATGGAAAATAGAAAAAAAACTATTAATGAAGGCTCAGGAATTGATTGGGCAACAGCTGAGTCTTTAGCATTTGGTTCATTATTAGTTGAAGGTTATCCAGTAAGGTTAGTAGGTCAGGACTCAGGTAGAGGTACTTTTAGTCAAAGACACTCGGTTTTAAGAAATCAAATTGATAATTCAAGGTACATACCTTTAAACAATATATCTAGTAACCAAAAAAATTTTGAAATTGTAGATAGTTTTTTATCTGAACTTGCAGTTTTAGGATTTGAATATGGATACAGTTTAGTAGAACCGAATACATTGACAATTTGGGAAGCTCAATTTGGTGATTTTGCAAATGGTGCTCAAGTAATTATTGATCAATTTATATCATCTGGTGAAAGAAAGTGGAAAAGAGCATCAGGACTAGTTATGCTATTACCCCATGGTTATGAAGGACAAGGTCCAGAACATTCCTCTGCAAGGTTAGAGAGATTTTTACAATTATGTGCAAATGATAATTTACAAGTTATGAATTGTACAACTCCTGCAAATTACTTTCATGCTTTAAGAAGACAAATGCATCGTGATTTTAGAAAACCTTTAATTATAATGACACCCAAGTCACTTTTAAGAAATAAATACTGTGTATCAAATTTAGAAGATTTTAGTAAACAAAATTCTTTCCATAGAGTGCTGTGGGATCATGCTAGAGATAATAAGCAAAAAGGCTTTATTAAGTTAAAAGACGACAAAAAAATTAGAAAAGTTATATTATGTTCCGGAAAAGTTTACTTTGATCTTCTTGCTGCAAGAGAGAAACTAAAAATCAATGATGTGATTTTGTATAGAATTGAACAACTATACCCCTTCCCTGCAAAAAGTTTGGTTAAAGAACTAAAACCATTTGCAAAAAATGCAAAATTTTATTGGTGCCAAGAGGAGCCTAAAAATATGGGAGCTTGGTTTGCTGTTAGAGATTATATACAATGGACATTAGAGACTATTAAGGCTAAAAATAATGAAATTTCTTACATTGGAAGAAGTCCAGATGCTACACCTGCCACAGGTTATGCAAGAAGACATAATTCTGAACAACAAGAAATTATAAATAAAGTATTTGAATAAATGAGTAAAAAAATATTAGTTCCAGTTTTGGGAGAAAGTATTACAGAGGCTACGGTCACGAAATGGTTAAAGAAAAAGGGTGATAACGTAGTTGCTGATGAAGCTGTAGTAGAATTAGAAACTGACAAAGTAAACTTAGAAGTTCCTGCACCTGCGAGTGGTGTTATATCAGAGATCAACTCAAAAGATGGTGATACAGTTGAAGTTGGAACTGTATTAGGAATGATTTCAGAAGGTGGTGCTCTTAAAGAAGAAAAGGAGACTGAGCCGGTTAAAGGAAACGTTGAAAAAAATAATGTAATAAATTTAGAAATCGAAAAGAAAAAAGATACAAAAAAAACTCAAAAACCTTTATTGCTTGATGAAGAACCATTGGTATTAACTGATGAAGTTGAAGAAATCAAGCCTATTAAACAAAATAAAACACTTTCTCCTGCTGTAAGAAAAATGGCTGTTGAAAATAAAATTAATTTAGATGAAGTAAAAGGGACAGGTAAAGATGGAAGAATTTTAAAAGGTGATTTAATAAGTTTAATGGGAGCTAACCCTCAACCTAACGAAAGAAAAATTCAATACGGTGAAGAAGAACGAATTAAAATGTCAAGACTAAGACAAACGATTGCTAAACGTTTAAAAGAGGCTCAAAATAATGCTGCTATGCTCACAACTTTTAATGAGGTTGATATGTCAAATATAATCTCAATGAGAAAAGATAACCAGGAAGATTTCCAAAATAGTTATGGAATTAAACTTGGCTTCATGTCCTTTTTTGTGAAAGCTTGTATAGTAGGATTAAAATTATTTCCTGCAATAAATGCTGAAGTTGAAAATGATGAAATGGTTTACAAAAATTATTATAATGTAAGTTTTGCAGTCGGAACTGAAAAAGGATTAGTAGTTCCAGTATTAAAAAATGCTGATGAAATGTCTTTTGCAGACATTGAAAAAAACATAAAAGATCTGTCAGACAAAGCAAAAAATGGTAGTCTTACTATAGAGGATCTTCAAGGTGGAACATTTACAATTAGCAATGGAGGTGTGTATGGATCAATGTTATCAACTCCTATTTTAAACCCTCCACAATCAGCAGTTCTTGGAATGCATAATATTGTTGAAAGACCTGTTGTTGTTGATAGTGAGATAAAAGCCAGACCTGTAATGTTTTTAGCATTGTCTTATGATCATAGAATAATTGATGGAAAAGAATCTGTAAGTTTTTTAAAAACTGTTAAAGAAAACTTAGAAGATCCAAGAAGGTTATTTTTAAATTTATAATATGTCAGAAAAATTTGATGTTACAGTAATTGGTGGTGGTCCTGGTGGTTATGTTTGTGCAATTAGATTGTCTCAACTTGGACTTAAAACTGCATGCATAGAGTCTAGAGGATCTCTAGGGGGGACATGTTTAAATATTGGATGCATCCCATCAAAAAGTTTACTTAATTTATCTGAAAAATTCCACAGTGCTAAAAATTTTGAAAAAATTGGAATTGAGACTGGAGAAATAAAACTCAATTTAGATAAAATGATGAAAAATAAAGACAAAGCCGTAACAGTTTTGACTAAAGGAGTTGAATTTTTATTCAAAAAAAACAAAGTCACTTATTTTAAAGGCAAAGGTTCGTTTGAGAACGAGAATTCAATAAAAATTGAAGGCTCTGAAGGCACTAAAATAATTCAAACTGATAAAACAATAATCAGCACAGGATCAGAGCCAGTTTCATTGCCTGGAGTAGATTTTGATGAAGAGAGAATTCTTTCTTCAACTGGAGCCCTATCTATTCCCAAACTCCCCAATAAAATGATTGTTGTTGGTGGAGGATATATAGGATTGGAAATGGGATCAGTTTGGTCAAGACTTGGCACTGAAGTCACAGTCGTTGAATTTTTAGATCACATCACGCCTGGAATGGATCGAGATATTTCAAATGAATTTATGAAAATATTAAAGAAGCAAGGTATAAAATTCAACCTAAATACTAGAGTTGATAAAATAACTAAAAACTCTAATAGTGTGACGGTTGAGACTTCACAAAATGATGGCCAAAAAGCTCAACATGATGTTGATGTTGTTTTAATTTCTGTAGGAAGAAGACCTTATACTAAAAACTTAAATTTAGATAAAGTTGGTGTAAAGTTAGATGAAAAAGGAAGAGTTAAAGTAAATAAAAATTTTGAAACAGATGTTAAAAATATTTATGCAATAGGTGATGTTATTGATGGCCCAATGTTAGCCCACAAAGCTGAAGAGGAAGGAATTGCAGTTGCAGAATTAATAGCAGGCCAATCAGGTCATGTTAATTATGATATTATTCCTGGAGTTGTTTATACATCTCCCGAGGTTGCTTATGTTGGCAAAAGTGAAGAGCAATTAAAAAAAGAAAACATAGGGTACAAAATTGGTAAATTTCCTTTTATGGCAAATTCAAGAGCCAAAGCAATTGATGAGCCGGAGGGATTTGTAAAAATTTTGGCAGACCAATCAACTGATAAAGTGCTTGGTGTACATATTATTGGTCCTCATGCAGGAGAAATGATAGCTGAGATGGCTGTCGCAATGGAATTTGGAGCTAGTTCCGAAGATATTGCAAGAACATGTCACGCACACCCAACATTTTCTGAAGCTATAAAAGAAGCAGCATTATCAGTAGATAAAAGACAAATTCACTCTTAATAATTATTTTTCTACATTCAATAAAGCAAATCTTTTAAATTTTTCTTCAAGTTTTATTTTATTATTATTCGCAAAGTCTTTTATTGCTTTTTCAACACTTTCAATTTTTGTAATACCTGCAAAATCATCACAAACAATTTTAGAATTATTTTTCATGTTGTCATAAAGTTTTTGTAAATCACTTAAAACAGTATCGTAACTATGGCCTCCATCTAAAAATACGAAATCAATTTCACTTAAAGGAACTTTTTCTAAAGTCACCCTTGTGTCTCCTTTTATTAGCTCAATATTTTGTGAAAATTTCTTTAAAAAATTTTGAACAGATATCTTTGAATTTAAATTTTCTTTTTTTATGAAATTATAATAGATAGTCTTAAGTGGATTCGAAAACTTTTGATTTTCAAGAAATTTAGGTTCTATCTCATCTACACTTGATGTTTTAGAAGATCCAAATAAATCTAATCCGTAATATCTAAAATCACTACCAAAATTTGTCTTTAACAATTCACATATATTTCTTGATGTAACACCACAAAAAACACCAATTTC
>CACNPC010000012.1 GCA_902622245.1 uncultured Pelagibacteraceae bacterium
GTATATATTTAAAAGATCTAAAATTTTTCGAACATATTTTCAAAGAAAATTATAATATTAACCATAGGCTCATTTTGGGTATTAATAGTATCAACCAAAATAAAATTTATAATTCTCTAGTAGTATTAAATAACCAGTCAGAATTGTTATATAAGTATAATAAGAACAAACTTGTTCCATTTGGAGAATTTTTGCCTTTTGAAAATTTCCTTAAAAGGACAGGTTTAAAAAAAATCACTCAAGGATATCAATCATTTTCACCTGATAATAAAAGAGAAGTTTTAGAAATCGATAAATTAAAATTTATCCCACTTATTTGTTATGAGATTATCTATTCAGGAAAAATCAATCCAAATAAAAATTATTATGATTTTATATTAAATATTTCTGAGGATGGCTGGTTTGGAAATTCAATAGGACCCAAACAACATTTGACTCACTCAATATTTAGATCAATTGAAGAAGGTAAAAATGTTATAAGGTCAACAAATAACGGAATATCTGCTTTTGTTAATCCTAAAGGTCAAATTATTAAACAAATTAGTGAAAAAGGATATTTTGATGTTAATGAAATTAAACATGTTAATATAACTCATTTTGCGAAACACGGTAATAAGATCTTCTTTTATTTTGTTCTAATTTATACTACTTTCATTGTGATTTTAAAAATTAGGGAGAATAAATGAAAAAAGATTACTTATTTACTAGCGAGTCAGTGTCTGAGGGCCATCCAGATAAAGTTTGCGATAGAATTTCAGATATGGTGGTTGATACATTTTTGGCTGCTGAACCCCAATCAAGAGTTGCTTGTGAAACTTTGACAACAACTAACAAAGTTGTCTTAGCTGGTGAAGTAAGAGGTCCAGAAATTAAAAAAGAAGATCTAATTCAAAAAGTTAGAAATTGCATTAAAGATATCGGTTATGATCAAGATGGATTTACCTGGAAAGAAGCAACCTCGGTTGAAAGTCATTTACATTCTCAATCTACTGATATTGCTATGGGTGTAGACTCTTCTGGAAATAAAGATGAAGGCGCAGGTGATCAAGGCATTATGTTCGGTTATGCTTGTAATGAAACTGACGTTCTTATGCCAGCACCAATACATTATTCTCATAAAATACTAAGACTTATGGCAGAGGATAGAAAATCTGGAAAGTTAAAAAATATAGAACCAGATTCTAAAAGCCAAATAACAATAGAATATAAAGATGGAAAGCCATCATCAGTAAAATCAGTTGTTATATCAACTCAACACTCAGCTGATGTAAATCAAGCTCAAGTAAGAGATTTAGTTAAACCTTACATTGAAAGATCAATACCAAAGGAATTGTTAAGCTCATTAGATGAAAAAGAAATTTATGTAAATCCCACTGGAAATTTTGTAATTGGAGGCCCTGATGGAGATAGTGGTTTAACTGGTAGAAAAATTATTGTTGATACCTATGGTGGGGCTGCACCGCATGGAGGCGGAGCATTTTCAGGTAAAGATCCAACAAAAGTTGATAGATCCGCTGCTTATGCATCAAGATATTTAGCAAAAAATATTGTTGCATCAAAAATAGCAGACAAATGCTTGATTCAACTAGCTTATGCTATTGGAGTATCAAAGCCTTTATCTATTTACGTAGACTTATTTGATAACAATGAAGAAAAAAACAAACATGTGGAAAAGCTTATAAATGAAAATTTTGATTTAAGTCCTAGAGGTATAAGAGAGATGCTTGGCCTTAATAAACCTATCTATGAAAAAACAGCTGCCTATGGACACTTTGGAAGAATTCCTGATGATAAAGGTTCATTTTCATGGGAAAAGACTGATAAATCAAATGTATTTAGTAAGTAAATAAAGTTGAATATTAAAAAAAAATAAATATATTTCATTCACATTATTGAAATTTCAAAATGGGCCTCGGCCCATTTTTTTTTAGGACTAATAAAAATGTTAAATAGAAGAGCTGACAAATTAGAATTAATAAGAATAGCTGAAGCAGTAGCTTTAGAAAAATCTATTGATAAAGAACTAATTATAGGTTCAATGGAAAATGGCATAGCAAAAGCAGCCAAATCTAAATTTGGATCTGAAAACGAAATTAAAGTTGAAATTGATAGAGAAAGTGGAGATATAGGAATATTTAGAAAATTGGTAATAGTAGAAAATCCAGAAAATTCAAATTTAGAAATAACTCTTAATGATGCAATCAAACTTAACGAAAATAATCAAGGTAAACAAATTGGTGACGAGGTTCTTCAACCTTTACCATCATTTGATTTTGGTAGAATAGCTGCACAAACAGCTAAACAAGTTATCAGTTTTAATGTAAGAGAAGCAGAAAGAGAGAGACAATATAACGATTTTAAAGATAAAATAGATACGATTTTGAGTGGCATAGTTAAAAGATTAGAATTTGGAAATGTTATTGTTGATTTAGGAAGAACAGAAGCAATAATTCAAAAAAATGAGATGATACCACGAGAAAATATAAAAGCTGGAGATAGGGTAAAAGCATATTGTCTAGATGTTAGAAGAGAGCCGAGAGGACAACAAATATTTCTTTCAAGAGCGCACCCTAAATTTATGGAGAAATTGTTTATTCAAGAAGTGCCAGAAATTTATGATGGGCTAATTGAAATTAAATCATCTTCAAGAGATCCAGGTAGTAGAGCCAAAATTTGTGTGAAAGCAATTGATACTTCTTTAGATCCAGTAGGAGCATGTGTTGGTATGAGAGGTAGCAGAGTCCAAGCAGTAGTGAATGAACTTCAAGGAGAAAAAATTGATATTGTCAATTGGTCAGAAGATCCAGCAGTTGTGGTTGCTAATGCATTATCACCTGCAGAAGTACAAAGAGTAAATGTTGATGAAGAGGGTAGAAAACTTGATGTGATTTTAACTGAAGAAAACCTCAGTAAAGCAATAGGTAGAAGAGGTCAAAATGTAAGGTTGGCAACAAAGTTAATGAATTATGAAATCAACATTATGACAGATCAAGAAGATTCAGAGAGAAGACAGATAGAATTTAAGGAAAAGACAGATAATTTTGTTAAAAATTTAGAACTAGATGAAACGCTAGGTCAGTTACTTGTGGCTGAAGGTTTTTCATCTATTGATGATATTAAGGATAGCGATCCAGAATCTTTAATGAAGATAGAGGGAATTGAAGAAGAAACTGCAAAAGAATTAATTGAGAGAGCTAAAGAATTTTATCAAAAAGACCAAGAGGAAATAGCTAATAGGATTAAAGACTTGGGCTTAGAAAATGATCTAATAAAACATAAAGGGTTAACACCAGGTATGCTCGTTACACTCGGTGAGCAAAAAATACTAACACTAAATGATTTTGCTGATTTAGCATCTGATGAATTAACTGGTGGATATGATGTTGTAAAAGGTGAAAGAGTAAGAATTAAGGGGTTTTTAGAGGATTTTGCACTTTCAAAAAACGAGGCAGATGATTTAATTATGTCTGCGAGAAATATAGTTTATAAAGATTGAGAGATGAAAAATGGAAAAGAAAAAATTAAAGTTATCAATTTCTGGAGCTTCCAAAAAAACAATTAATAGTATTGAACAAGCAAAATCTCAATCGAAGAACACAGTTGTAATAGAAAAAAGAACCCCAAGATTTGGCAGTAAACCAAATTTTTCAAGAGGACCTAAATTTACTGAAAATAAGTCACAAAATAGTTTTACACCAAAAAAAAACGAATTTTTCTAAACCTACAACTCCAATCACATCTGATTTTGAAAAAAGAAAATTGGCAGAACAAAGAGCAACAAGGAGATTAAAAGGTGAAAATGTTCAAAAAGAGAGTAAATCTTCAAAATTAAGCGGGAAAAGAAGAGAATTAAAACTCACAGTGTCTCGAGCGCTTAGTGAAGATGATATCGGAACTAGATCAAGAAGTTTGGCTTCATTAAAAAGAGCCAAGCAAAAAGAAAATAGATTATTAAATAAAGATCAAAATAAAGAAAATTTTAAACCAGTAAAAAGAAATATTAATATTCCTGAAGTCATAACCATAAGAGAATTAGCAAATAGAATGGCCGAACAATCAAGCAGTATAATCAAACATTTGATGGGAATGGGTGTAACAGTTACGATAAATCATACTATTGATGCAGATACTGCAGAATACTTGGTAAAGGAATTTGGACATATCCCTGTTAAAGAACAAAAAGCAGAGGAAATTTTAGAAAGAATAAAAGAGATAAAAACTCAAAATTTAAAAAGTAGAGCACCTATAGTCACCGTCATGGGTCATGTAGATCATGGTAAAACATCAGTTTTAGATGTATTAAGAAAAGCGAATGTAGTATCAGGTGAGTTTGGAGGAATAACTCAACATATCGGAGCATATCAGATCAACCATGAAAATAATAAAATAACTTTTATAGATACTCCTGGTCATGCAGCATTTACTGAAATGCGAGCGAGAGGTTCAAAACTAACTGATATAGTTATTCTTGTTGTTGCAGCTGACGATGGAGTAAAACCACAAACAATAGAATCAATCAAACACGCTAAGGCTGCTAAAGTACCAATTGTTGTAGCTATAAACAAGTGTGATCTTCCTGAAGCTGACCCACAAAAAATTAAAAACCAACTTTTAGAATATGAACTTATAGCTGAAGATTTGTCAGGCGATACTTTAATGGTGGAAATATCGACAAAAACAAAACAGAATCTAGATAAATTGGTTGAGAGTATTATTTTACAGGCAGAAATATTAGACTTAAAAACTGATTTTGACACTAATGCAAAAGGAATTGTCTTAGAGTCTAAAATTGATATTGGAAGAGGGCCAATTGCAAATGTAATCGTAACTGCGGGAACTCTAAAAAAAGGAGATTATTTTGTTAGTGGTTTAAAATGGGGGAAAGTTAGAGCAATAATAAATGATCAAGGAACACAAATTGACAAAGCAGAACCTGCAACACCAATTGAAATATTAGGTATCAATGGGCCAGCAAAATCAGGAGATGATTTTATAGTATTAAAGAGTGAAAAAGAGGCAAAATCTCTTTGTGATGCAAGAATACAGGAATCAAAGGAGAACAAGAACCCATTATCATTTGTAACACAAGACTCAGCATTCAAAGATTTATCATCAGAAGAACTAAATATTATTATAAAATCAGACGTGCATGGTTCTTCTGAGGCTATAAAGAACGCAATAAATCAAATTAAACACGATGAGGTAAAGCCAAAAATACTCTTATCAGATATTGGAATGGTTACTGAAACTGATGTTACATTAGCAAAAGCCTCTGAAGCTGTAATTATAGCTTTTAATGTAAAACCTAGCAAAGAAGCTAAAAAAAGAGCAGAACAAGAAAAGATTTCTATATCCAACTTTAATATTATTTATGAAGTTTTAGATTTCATAAAAAGTAAAATGTCTGGTCTATTAACTCCAGAGGTAGACGAAAAAATTATTGGAACAGCAGAAATACTTGAAATATTTAAGGTTTCAAAAGTTGGCAAAGTTGCTGGTTCAAAAGTAACAGATGGAGAAATTACACAAGACTCTAATGCAAGAGTTATAAGAGATGGAGCTATAATTTTTAATGGAAAAATAGGTTCAATATTTAGAGAAAAAAATCAGACTAAACAGGTATCTGCTGGGCTAGAATGCGGAATAACACTTAAAGATTTTGTTGATTTTCAGAAAAATGATGTAATTGAGGTATTCAATTCCACAATAACAGAGAGAACGATTTAATGACTAATATAGGAAAACCAGTTACCCAGAGACAATTAAGAGTTGGCGAAATGATTAAGCAAGCATTAGGAATGCTATTTATTAGAGATGAAGCAAAACTACCAAGTTTATCGACAAAAGAGATAACAGTAACTGAAGTAAGAATGTCACCAGATTTAAAAACAGCAAAAATTTTTGTAATGCCTTTAGGTGGAAAAGATACCGAAGAAGTCGTTGCCAAACTGAAAGAATTTTCATTTGTAATAAGAAAGTCTTTATCAAAAAAGATAGTGATGAAATTTTTACCAAAACTATTTTTTGTAAAAGATGACTCATTTGATTACGCAGAAAAAATTGAAAATTTAATTAAACAAACAAATAAATAAGGAAAAAAAATGGTAAATAAATCAAAAGAACTAGCTATTCATGATAAAGATACAGGTTCTTCAGAAGTTCAAGTTGCTCAATTAACAGTTAAAATTGAGAACTTGTCCAAACATATTAAACAGTTCAAAAAAGATAAACACTCATCTGTTGGACTTTTAAGAGCAGTAAATAGAAGAAAAAAATTATTAGACTATTTAAAGAAGAATAAAATTGAGTCTTATAAAGAAGTAATATCAAAATTAAATTTAAGGAAGTAAATGTTTAAAGTTGTTAAGAAAGAAATAGAAGTAGCAGGAAAAAAAATAAGTTTAGAAACAGGCAAAATAGCAAGACAAGCAGATGGTGCAATTGTAGCTCAGTGTGGAGAAACCGTTGTTTTAGCAACAGCAGTCGGAGCTAAAAAAGTTAATCCAGATATGGATTACTTTCCTTTGTCAGTAAATTATCAAGAAAAATATTACGCAGCAGGTAAAATTCCAGGTGGATATTTTAAGAGAGAGGCAAGACCAACAGATAGCGAAACATTAATTTCAAGATTAATTGATAGACCTATCAGACCATTGTTTCCAGATGAATTTAAAAACGAGGTCCAGGTTCTCCCAACAGTGATATCATATGATAAAGAAAACGAAGCAGATATTTTATCAATAATTGCTTCGTCAGCTGCCTTAGCAATTTCAGGAATGCCATTTTTGGGTCCTGTCGGTGCGTCTAGAGTTGGCTTTATTAAAGGGGAATACGTTCTTAATCCCACAAAAGCAGAACTTAAAGATTCAAAGCTTGATCTTGTAGTAGCAGGAACAAAAGATGCAGTCTTAATGGTTGAATCTGAGGCAAGTGGTTTAACTGAAGAGGAAATGTTAAATGCTGTTAAGTTTGGTCACGAAGGGTTTGTTCCTATAATTGAAATGATAGAGCAATTAGCTAAAGAATGTAAAAAACCTGACTGGGTAGTTGAGAAAAAAGATCTTTCAGAAGTAAAAAATAAATTGGAAAGTGAGTTTACCGAAGAACTTAAAAAAGCATTTTCAATAAAAAATAAACAGGAAAGATCAAACTTAATTTCAGAGATAACTGATAAAGCAAAAAAGCTTTATGAAGAAGATGAAAATTATACTGATCTTGATGTAAATTCTGAGCTTAAAAATTTAGAAAAAAGAATTGTCAGAACAGATATTCTAAAAAATAAAAATAGAATTGACGGAAGAGGTCTTGCAGATGTTAGACCAATTATGTGTGAAGTTGGAATTCTTCCAAGAGTTCATGGTTCTGCTTTGTTCACAAGAGGTGAAACACAAGCAATAGTTACAACTACACTTGGAACATCTGATGATGAACAAAAAATAGAAAGCTTGGAGGGTCTACAAAAAGAGAGATTTATGCTTCATTATAATTTTCCACCTTTCTCAGTAGGAGAAACTGGCAGAATAGGTACTGGTAGAAGAGAAATAGGTCATGGAAAATTAGCTTGGAGAGCAATAAATTCTTCTTTGCCTTCTAAAGAGAGTTTTCCCTACACTTTTAGAATTGTATCAGAGATAACTGAATCAAACGGTTCTTCTTCTATGGCAACTGTTTGTGGTTCATCCTTAGCTTTGATGGATGCAGGTGTACCAATTAAAGAACCAGTTGCTGGTATTGCAATGGGATTAATTAAAGAAGGAGATGACTTCAGTGTTCTTTCAGATATTCTTGGAGATGAAGATCACCTAGGTGATATGGACTTTAAAGTTGCTGGAACTAAAGACGGAATAACATCTCTTCAAATGGACATTAAGATTACAGGAATAACATTTGAAATTATGGAACAAGCCTTAAAACAAGCAAAAGATGGAAGAATTCACATTCTAGGTGAAATGAATAAAGCTTTATCTAAATCAAGGGAAGATGTTGGAAAACATACTCCTAAGATGGAGAAAATTACTGTAGATAAGAAAGATATTGCTACAGTCATTGGAAAAGGTGGAGCGACTATAAGAGAGATAGTTGAGGTATCTGGTGCCAAAGTTGACATTAATGACGAAGGTGAAGTTACAGTAGCTGCTCCAGATGATGAATCAAGAAAAAAAGCTATGCAAATGATTAAAGACTTAACTGCTAAAGCCGAACTCAATAAAATTTATAATGGAAAAGTAATGAAAATTATGGAGTTTGGTGCGTTTGTTAATTTCCTAGGAAAACAAGATGGCCTTGTTCACATATCAGAGCTTGCTGATAAAAGAGTCGGCAAAGTAACTGATGTAGTAAAAGAAGGTGATGAAGTTAAAGTTAAAGTAATAGGCTTTGATAGAGGAAAAGTTAAGTTATCAATTAAACAAGCTGCAATATAAATTTATAGGAGAAATATGAAAAAATTTGATGATTTGATGAGCGTAAGCAATGAAATTGAAAATATCAGCGCTAGTGATGCAAAAGAAAAGCTAAATGACCCAAATGTTCAATTTATCGATGTTAGGGATAAAGAGAGCTTTTCAAAAGGCACGATCGGTAATGCAATTCACTTAGATAGAGGTTTACTAGAATTTTATTTAGCAGAAGGCAGTCCTCTTGAAAATGATATGTTTAAAAATAATCCTGATAAAGAATTTGTAGTTTTTTGTGGTGTTGGTGGACAAGGAACACTAGCAACTAAAACTATGAAGGATATGGGGGTTAAAAATGTCAAAAATATCACTGGTGGTATGAAAGAGTGGGAAAAGATCAAGTAAAAAATAATTGTAATAAATTATAATAGAATGAAGCTTTTAAAAAACTTTAAGTTAGAACTACAGAAAAATAAATATGGAAGATATTTATTACTTGGTAGTTTTGCATTTTTTTTTATTAAAGGTTTAATTTGGTTAGGTATTTTTATTGCCGTTGGCTTGGGTATTACTAATTCTTATTAAATTAAAACAATTACCAACAAAATTATTTGAACAAAATTTATCACCACAGAAACAAAGTGTGATTGTTTAAATTTTTTATCCTGCTTTTCATCTCTAAACTTATTTATCAGTGGCATAAGTACAAAGTTTGATACAGCAAATAATACCGCAATACTTAAAATTAAATAAAAATCTAAGGAAAAAATTTTTAGAATTATAAAGCAAATTAAAACTAAAATACTAATAGCTAAATTAACAGTGTAGTAATAAGGAAATATTTTTCTTATGAATTTTCTAGCATTTTCCTCATTTAATGCAGTGAAAGTAATGGGTGCTACAACAAAAGAAAAGAAGAGCATAATCCCCAATATAATACTTGTTAGATAAAGACTAATTTGTTGCATCATAATTTAACTAAATTTAACTAAATTTCAGGTAATATTCTTAGGATCTGGCATTCCAACTTTATTGTAACCGGCATCTACATAGTGAATTTCACCAGTAACACCACCAGCCATATCACTTAAAAGATATAATGCTGAATTTCCTACGTCAAGATTATCTACATTTCTTTTCAAAAATGAATGATCGGCATTCCACTTGTAAAGAAATTTAGCATCCCCAATAGCAGAAGCTGCTAAAGTTTTTATTGGTCCCGCACTAATTGCATTAACTCTAATATTCTTTGTTCCTAGATCCCTCGCAAGATATTTAACACTAGATTCTAGTGCAGCTTTACACACTCCCATTACATTATAATTGGGTATGGCTTTATTTGCTTCATAACTCAAAGTAATCATACTACCACCTTGCTTCATTATTTTAGATGCCTCTCTAGCAACTTCAGTAAATGAAAAACAAGATATCAACATACTTCTTAAAAAATTTTCTCTAGTTGTATTTAAATATTCTCCTGATAACTCAGACTTATCTGAAAATGCAATTGCATGCACAACAAAATCAATTTCTCCCCATTGACTTTTTACATCTTCAAAAAGTTTTACAACTTCTTCTTTTTTTTCTACATCACAGCTAAATGTTACATTTGTATTTAGTTTTTCTGCAAGTGGAACAACTCTTTTTTTTAAAGCATCACCCAAATATGTAAAAGCTAACTCTGCTCCAGCTTCTGCTAATTTTTGCGATATACCCCATGCAATTGACCTTTCATTGGCAACACCCATGATAAGACCTTTTTTTCCCTTCATTAAACTCATAGATCTAAACTTTCTCAAACACTAATGTTGCATTGGTTCCACCAAAACCAAAGCTGTTAGACATAATTGCGTTTAAATTTACATCTTTTTCGACTTCTGTAACAATTGGATAATTTTTTGCTTCATCATCCATTTCGGAAATATTTGCTGAAGCTGAAATAAAATTATTTTTCATCATTATCAAACTGTAAATTGCTTCATGAACTGAAGTTGCGCCTAAAGAATGACCTGACAAAGATTTTGTAGAACTTATCTTAGGTTTATAGTCTGGAAAAGCTTCACCAACTGCTTTTAATTCTGTAATATCTCCTACGGGTGTAGATGTTCCGTGAGTATTAATATAGTCAATTTTATTTTTTGAAGTTGCTAGAGCCATTTTCATACATCTCACCGCTCCCTCACCAGATGGTGCAACCATATCATATCCATCTGATGTTGCTCCATATCCGGTTACTTCTGCGTATATTTTAGCACCTCTTGCTTTGGCATGTTCGTATTCTTCTAAAACAAGAACTCCACCTCCACCAGCAATCACAAAACCATCTCTTGTTTTATCATATGGTCTTGAAGCTTTTTCAGGGGTATCGTTATATTTTGATGATAGCGCAGTCATTGCATCAAACATTGCAGTCATAGCAAAGTGAACCTCATCACTACCTCCTGCAAAAATAATATTTTGTTTTCCTAATTGAATAAGTTCCATTGCGTTACCAATACAATGACCACTCGTTGCGCATGCAGAACTTATTGTGTAATTAGTTCCTTTTATTTTAAATGGAACTGCTAGAGTGGCAGATGCAGTACTTGCCATTGTTCTTGGAACAATAAATGGACCCATTTTTTTTGGATTTTTTTCTCTAGTCTTATCTGATGCTAAAATCACATTTTCAATTGATGGTCCTCCAGATCCCATGACCATACCTGTTGAAATATTACTAACCTCATTTTCTTCTAATCCAGAGTCTTTAACTGCTTCACTCATTGCAACATAATTATATGCTGATCCAGCACCCATAAACCTAATAACTTTTCTATCTATATAATCTTCCAATTTGATATTTGGTTTACCATGAACATGGCTTTTTAAATTATGCTCTTTGTATTCCTCAGAAAATGTTATTCCTGATTTTGTATTAACTAACGATTGATAAACTTC
>CACNPC010000013.1 GCA_902622245.1 uncultured Pelagibacteraceae bacterium
TGAGACATCTTTAAAGCTTATTTATGAGTTGCCAAAAAATAGTTTTGTTATGGTTTCAAATATAGCTAATAATATATTTTTAGCAAAGATTAATCAAATAACTTATGAAAATTTAAAAAACACAAATGAAAATATTCAAGAATATTTAGCAAAAACAAATATTAATTTGATAGATGATATTTATAGTTCGTACGATACATCGCTTAACACCAAGTATGAAGTAAAAATTTTTAATAACAATATTGATCGAATAAAAGATTATTTTAAATAATGCTTAATATAAGCCTTAAACAATTTAAGATTAATCATAAAAAAAAAATAAACCAAGTACTATATTTATCCTTAGATAGTGATGGTTCTAAAGAAATAATCAATTTAATAAATAATTTTGTTACTGAGAAAAATGCTTTTGTATTCGAGTCAGTAGAAAAAGGATTTATTAAGGGTCGTTATACAATTTTTGGAAAAAATCCTGATAAAATTTGGGAATTTAATAATAATGTAAGCAAGATATACTTTGATAACAAAGTCAAAATTTTGCGAGGTAGTGCAAAGAAAAATATAGAAAATGTTATTGAAAGTTTTAAATTTAAAATTCCTAGAGAATTACCCTCAATTAGCTCCATAATATCTGGATACTTTTCATATGACATTATTAGATATTTAGAAAATATTCCTGATACAAATAGAGACGATTTAAAATTACCTGATGCTAGAATTATAAGACCAAGAGAACTAATAATACATGATAATATAAAAAAGAAATTATATTTTATAGTTAATGTTTTTTGTGATGAAAAAATAAATAATTATAAAATAAAATACGAACAAATAATTAATAAAATTGAGAATTTAATTTTTTTATCTAATTATAATAGTTCGTATTTAGATAACATTAATAAAAAAATTAAAACAAAAGTAAAATCAAATATTTCTAAACAGAAATTTTTATCAAATGTGAAGAAGGCTAAAAAATATATTCAAATTGGAGATATATTTCAGGTAGTTCTAAGTCAAAGATTTGAAACTAAATTAAGTAAAAACCCAATAGAAATTTATAAAAAATTAAGGAAAACAAACCCTTCTCCTTTTATGTATTTTTTTAATTTTAAAGATTTTCAGATTATTGGAGCAAGTCCGGAAATACTTGTTAGATTAAGAAATAATAAAGTCACGATTAGACCAATTGCTGGAACAAGACCAAGGGGGAAAAATAAAAAACAAGATTTATTTTTCGAAAAAGATTTACTGAATGACAAAAAAGAATTATCCGAACATTTAATGCTTCTTGATTTAGGAAGAAATGACACTGGAAAAGTATCAAAGATTAATACTGTAAAAGTGACTGAAAGTTTTTCAATAGAAAGATACTCTCATGTCATGCATATTGTTTCAAACGTTGAAGGGATATTTAATAATAAATACTCAAAATTTGAAACTATGTTGTCTGGATTTCCAGCAGGAACAGTATCCGGAGCTCCAAAAATTAGAGCAATGGAAATAATAGATGAGCTAGAGACAACTAAAAGAAAAATTTATGCCGGTGGAATTGGATATTTTTCAGCAAATGGAGAATTTGATACATGTATTGCACTCAGAACAGCTGTAGCTAAAAACAAGAAATTTTATGTGCAATCTGGCGCTGGAATAGTTGCAGATAGCAAACCAAATAACGAATATCTTGAAACAGTTAATAAAGCAAAGGCTCTATTGAAAGCAATTGAGTAATTATGAAAATAATTTTAATTGATAACTATGATAGTTTTACATTTAATTTATATCATTACATATCTAAGTTTTGTTCGAATGTTGAGGTAGCAAGAAATGATAAAATTAATACAAAAGAAATATTAAAGAAAAAATATAATAAAATTGTGATATCACCTGGTCCAGGTAATCCTGATCAAGCTGGAAACTGTCTATCAATAGTAAATGAATTGTACAATAAAATTCCGATACTTGGAGTTTGTTTAGGTCATCAAATTATAGGTCAAATATTTGGATCTAAAATTATTCAAGCTAAAGAATTAGTTCATGGAAAAACAAGCAAAATCATTTCAAAAAATATAGGAATTTTAAAAGGATTACCAAAAATTTTTGAGGCAACTAGATACCATAGTTTAATAATCGATAAGAAAACACTTTCTAAAGATTTAGAAATTACAGCCATGACCTCAGATGGAATAATTATGGGTGTAAAACATAGAATTTATGATGTTCATGGAGTACAATTTCATCCTGAAAGTATAAAAACTAAAGATGGTTTAAAAATTTTAAAAAATTTTATTAAATAAATGGAAAAATATTTAAAAAAACTTGAATTAAATGAAAATTTAACATTGCAGGAAAGCATTGGTGCTTTTGAAATTTTGATGAATGGAAAAGCTAATGATAATGAAATTTATAATTTTTTAACTCTGCTCTCTAAAAAGGGTGAAGTTTCAACTGAAATAGCAGGTGGTGTTTCAGTTCTAAGAAATAAAGCGAAAAGAGTTAATATAGATAACTGCATAGATACCTGTGGAACTGGTGGTGATGGCAAGGATACACTTAACATATCTACAGCTTCAGCATTATTACTTTCAAGCATGGGTATTAATGTAGCAAAACATGGTAATAAAGCAGTTTCATCAAAATGTGGATCTGCAGATGTTTTGGAAGCATTAAATATTAATATCAACCTGGAACCCAAAGCTATTGAAAATCAAATTAAAAAAAATCATTTTGGATTTATGTTTGCTCCAAATTATCATAGTGCAATGAAATATGTTGGCCCAACCAGAAAAAAAATTGGGAAAAGAACAATTTTTAATATGATTGGTCCTTTGAGTAGTCCAGCTAATGTTGAAAGACAGGTTGTAGGAGTTTTTGAGAAAAAACTACTAGATATATTTGCGAGTGCCTTAAAAGACTTGAATATAAAATTTGCTTGGATTGTTAATAGCAATGATGGTTTAGACGAAATATCACCGTATGATAAAACTATCGTTAAACAATTAAGAAATGGAGAAATTAACGAAGTGGTTATTGACCCTAGAGAATTGAATGTAAATGCAGAAGGTTTTGATAAGATAATTGGAAATGATGCAAAATTTAATTCAAAAAAAATTATAGATATATTTAAAGGTAATGATAATGATTTCTCTAAAGCTGTGTCATTGAATGCTGCAGCTGGCTTAATAATATCCGAAAGAGAAGATAATTTTAAATATGCCTATCAAAAAGCAAGGGATCATTTGCTATCAGGAAAAACATATTTACATTTAGAAAATTTACGAAATGCCTGAAAATATACTTCAAAATATTATTAAAAAAAAAGAAATAAGAATTGCTGAACTTAAAAGGAAAAAGCCTTTAGAAAGTATAAAACAAAATATGCCTGACAGTATGAATTATTTAGATTTTAAAGAAACAATAGAAGAAAATATTAAAAATAATAATATATCAATTATAGCTGAAATTAAAAAAGCTAGTCCTTCTGCTGGTATATTGTTTGAAAATTATAATCCAGTAGATATAGCTAAAATATATTTCAAAAATGGTGCTACTTGTTTATCAGTTTTAACTGAAGAGGATTTTTTTTTAGGTAATTTATCCCACATTTATAAAATAAAATCATTGAGTAACCCAATGGAGCCACCGGGTCCAGAAAACCATTGTATTCCAATTCTTTGCAAAGATTTTTTTATAGATGTTTATCAAGTACAATTAGCTAAATATTATGGTGCTGATGCTATTTTAATAATTTTAGCTGGTGTTGATGAAAAAACTGCAGATGAATTATATGAAGAAGCTAAGAAACTTAAAATGTCTGTTATTGTTGAAGTTCACACTGTTGAAGAAGCCAAAAAATCTTTAAAGTACAAAGATGCATTAATAGGGATAAACAATAGAAATTTAAAAACACTTAAAACAAATTTAAATACAACCTATGATATTCATAATATTTTAATTAATCATCGTGGACCATTGATTTCAGAGAGTGGAATAAAAAACAAAGAAGATGTTTTAAAAATAGCCTCTGAAACTAAAATAAAAACATTTCTAGTTGGTGAATCAATTTTAAAAAATTTGGAAAATAATAATATTTTTTCTGTTTTATAAAAAAAAGAGTTGAATTTATTAGTGTTTTTACTGTTGTTAAATTGAAAGAACTTTTATAGAACATTGATGTACACAATTTGTTCTATGTTAACTAAAAAACAAAAAAATCTGCTTTTATTTATCAACAAGAAGTTGAGATCTAGCGGTGTATCTCCTTCTTATGAGGAAATGAAAGAATCACTAAATCTCAAATCTAAATCTGGAATTCATAGATTGATTAGTGCCTTAGAAGAAAGAGGCTTTATTAAAAGATTGGCTCATAAAGCAAGAGCTTTAGAAGTCATTAAATTACCTGAAACAGCTTCAGCAAATGATATTTACAATAGCTTTTCACCAAGTGTAATTAAAGGTGGGCTTGATGAAAGTTCAAATAGAAATAATTCTGATGAAAATGAAATCCCTGTTTTGGGAAAGATTGCTGCAGGTACACCTGTTGAAGCAATTCAAAACGAAGTTGCCAGAATACCTTTGCCCTCAAATATTGAGAAGAATGGAGAATTTTTTGGACTTAAAGTGCAAGGAGACTCTATGATTGAGGCTGGAATAAATGATGGTGATACAGTAATTGTGAGAAAAGCGGATACTGCGGAAAATGGTAAAATTGTAGTAGCTTTAATTGACGATCATGAGGCAATGTTAAAAAGAATTAGAAGAAAAGGTAAAACTGTAGCTTTAGAAAGCGCTAATCGAAATTACGAGACGAAAATATTTGGTCCTGATAGAGTTAAAATTCAAGGAATTCTAGTATCTTTATATAGAAACTTTTCCTAAAATAGTTTAAATAAATCTGATGAAAAAAGTAGCAACTAGATTTGCTCCATCACCAACTGGACCATTGCACATTGGAGGGGTAAGAACAGCATTATTCAATTGGCTATATTCAAAAAATAAAGGTGGTAAATTTTATTTAAGAATAGAGGATACTGATAAAGAAAGGTCAAAAGATAAATTTAGAAATCAAATAATAAATTCGTTAAAATGGATAGGAATTAATTATGAAGATAGTGAATATATTCAATCAAAAAAAATGGATGATCACATAAATGTAGCTAATGAATTATTAAAAAAAGGTTTAGCTTACAAATGTTATTGTTCAAGCGATGAAATTGAAGAACAAAAAAAAAGAGCAAAACAAAAAAAGATACCATACATTTACGACAGAAAATGGAGAAATAAGAGTGAGTCAGATGCTCCAAAAGAAATTGATCCTGTAATTAGATTTAAAAGTAAAGTTGAAGGGAAATCTATCTTAAAAGATTTGGTCCAGGGAAATATAGAAATAGAAAATAATACTATTGAAGACTTTGTTATATTAAGAGCTGATGGTTCACCAACATATAATTTGTCAGCTTCTGTAGATGATCATATAATGGGTATGACACATATAATTAGAGGTGATGATCATAAAATAAATACATTCAAACAAATACAGATTTATGAAGCTATGAATTGGGAAATACCATCATTCGCACACATACCATTAATTCATACTATTGATGGAAAAAAACTATCAAAAAGAGATAATGCGTCAACATTAGATGATTTTTCTAAAATTGGAATAATGCCTAATGCTCTAAGAAATTATCTTCTAAGACTAGGATGGTCATACAAAGATAAGGAAATTTTTGACTTAAGTGAAAGCATAAAATACTTTAATTTAGAGGGAATTGGTAAATCACCTTCAAAATTAGATATAAGCAGAATTTATTCAATGAATGAACACTATATAAAAAATATTGATGAAAATGATCTATTTGATTTTTTAAAGACTTATTGTGAAGCTTTTAAAGAAAAGATACCTGATTTTGCCCAAAAAAAAATAAAAAATTCATTACATTTTTTAAAAAATAAAGCAAAAACTCTTGAAGATATTTACAAAAATTCAAAATTTTTAATAGATGACAAAGTAGAAATCGAAAATGAAGATAAAAAACTTTTAGACGAAACAGCTATTAAAATTATTAAATTATTTAGTGATGATATAAATAAACTTTCAGATTTTACTAGAGAAACACTAGAGCCAATAATTGATAAACTAATAAAAAATAATAACACAAATTTCAAAGGAGTAGGGCAGCCTCTAAGAATATGTCTTACAGGATCAAAGTTTGGACCAGGTATATTTGATATATTGTGTTCTCTTGGAAAAGAGGAAGTTTCAAAAAGATTATCTCAAATAAGATAATAGAACATTAGATGCTTCATTACTAGACGAAGTAGTTGATTTTAATTCTTCAATTGATTTATTAATTAGTTTTAATTGTTCATTTATAAGTTCAGGTTTTTTTAGTAAATAATTGACTGTTTTATATATTTCATCTTCATTACATTCGTTTTGTAAAAGTTCTGGAATAATTTCTTTATTGTTAATAATGTTTATCATATTTGCAAATTTTATTTTTAAAAATAACTTAGCTATAAAAAAATTAAGAAAATTCATTTTATAAATTATTATTGATGGTATCCCATACTTACAAACTTCAAGTGAGACAGTTCCTGATTTAACAATTGCAAAAACAGATTTTTTAATAGTAGCAATTTTTATATTTTCATTTGATATGAGATCAGTATTTTCTAAATTATTTTTTTTAATTATTTGTGACAAATAATCTTTAGAATCTTCAGTTGCATGAAATACATAATTATAATTTTTTTTTTCTTTATTCATTTTTTTAATAAACTTAATAAGAATAGGTACATGTGATTTTAATTCTGACAATCTACTGCCAGGAAAAATTGAAATAATTTTTCCTTTTAATATTTCATTAATCTCAATCTTTTTGTTATCTATGTTGTCAAGTATTGGATGTCCAACAAATGTATTTTTTATTTTTTCCTTATCAAAATATTTTTTTTCAAAGTAAAACAATAAAAGAATATGATCTAAGTAACTCTTCATTCTTTTTACTCTACCCTCTCGCCAAGCCCATACTTTAGGGGCAATAAAATGAATGGTTTTAATATTTGGTTTTTTTAATTTAATTATTTTTGAAACACGAAGAGTAAAATCAGGACTATCAACACTAAATAAAATATCAGGATTGAAATCTAAAATTTTTTTTACTGTATCATTTATTTTTCTTTTTATCTTAAAGATGTTTAACAATATGTCTGTAAAAGCTATATAGGTAATATCTTTTTGATCATATATAGACTTAATACCAATGGAATTTAAATGTTGTCCCCCAACAGACAAATATTCAATATCATTTTTATTTTTTTTTAATTTCTTAATGACCTCTGATGCTAGTTTATCTCCAGATGGCTCGCCTGTTAAAATAAATATCTTTTTCATTTAGCTATAACAAAAATTCTATTTTTATTAGCAAATTTAAAACCTTCGTGTTTATCTAAGAATATATTTTGACCTGCTTTTACAACAATTCCTTTAATATTTGCTTTTTTACAATCTTTTAAAGTATCTAGACCAATAGTAGGTAAATCAACGCGTAAATCTTGCTTGGATTTAGGCATCTTTAACAAAAGTTTATTCTGTAAATTATTTTTTCTTAATGATTTTAACATATCTTTTGTACCTTTTCGTTTTTCAAAAGAAACAATCTTATTATTATTGATAACTAATGCCTGAACATGATTAAATGAGTTAGATTTATTCAAAATTTGAA
>CACNPC010000014.1 GCA_902622245.1 uncultured Pelagibacteraceae bacterium
TTGTTTTAAGAGAAGCTATTGGTCAAGTTGTTAGTGTGCCAGAAACGTTTGCGTTTCCTATATCACCTCAATCTATAAGAGTTTCTAGCTACAATAAACCAGTTCAAATGGTGATTTATGGGACAAGTTATGAAGAACTAGAACAAATTCAAAGCCAAGTTTTAAGAGAGCTAAGAAGAAATAGAAATATGTTTAGAATTGAAAGTGATTACACAAAAAATAAACCTGAAGTAAAATTAATTACTAACAAAAATAGAGCAAATGATTTAGGAGTTTCAATAGAGAATATAGGCAGAACACTAGAAACATTATACGGTGGAAAGAGGGTTACAACATATAATAAAGAAGGAAGAGAATATCCCATTATTCTTCAGCAGTATTTAGCAGATAGAAGAGATAAAGATGGTTTATCAAAGATTTTTGTAAGATCTGAAACTACAGGAAAATTAGTGTCTGTTGCAAGTTTGGTGGAATTTGAAGAGAAAGGAACTGCTGAGTCATTACCTAGATATAATAGACAAAGAGCAGTAACTATATCGGCAGCTTTATCTGAAGAATACACATTGTCTGAAGCTATAAAATATTTAGAAGACGTAATGTTGAGAGTTGCTCCTCAAAATCAAATAACTTGGAAAGGTAAGTCTGAAGAACTAAAAGAGACTAGTAATGAAATATTTCTTATTTTCGCTTTAGCATTAATAACTGCATATTTAGTAATGGCTGCTACTTTTAACTCGTTTGTCCATCCTTTTATTATAATATTGACTGTGCCTCTTGCAGTTTTTGGAGGTCTTGTATTCATTTTATTTCTAAATAGTTCGATAAATATATTTTCACAAATCGCCTTGATTATATTAATCGGTATATCCACTAAAAATAGTATTTTAATCGTCGACTATACTAATCAAATTCGAACAACAGGTGCAAAAATTGAGGAAGCATTGATGGAAGCTTGCAAATTAAGAATAAGACCAATCATAATGACTTCATTAAGTACCATGATTGCAATGTTGCCTCTTATAGTAGGTAACATAGGTCCAGGCGCAGGTGAGGCGTCTAGATTAGCAGTTGGATCAACAATCTTTGGTGGAATGATTATTTCAACATTCTTTACGTTATATGTGACGCCAACTATGTATTTAACACTAGCAAAAAATACCAAGAGAATAGATGCGGTAGATCTGGAGCTAGAAAAGCAGTTGATTAAAAAATAATATATTTTCTAGTAGTCAAAGATTTACTACATTTATTAAGCTGCTTCTTGAATTTATTTGAATAACCCTCTACTTTTTTTGCCAATACTATAACTTTCTGATTGTTTTTATAATTTTTATAATTTCCCCAGCCTTCATGATAAGCAATATATTGTCTGAAAGCATCTTTTTTTGAAACCTTTAAAATTTTTTCCGTTTTGTTTGTATACCAACCAATAAAATCAACACTATCTTTAAATCTAGTTCTTAAAGCATATTTATTTCCAGTCTCATCTTTATATTGTTTCCAAGTACCTTTAATAGCTTGTGAGTATCCTAATGAACTAGAAGGTCTTTTATAAGGTATAATTTTAAATAATTTTTGACGCGCAGGCTTAGCGAGCCAGTCAAAATCAGATTCCATTTTTATTATTGCTAATTGTAAGTTGATTGGTGTTCCCCACCTTTTTTCAGTTTTTTTCGCGTGTTTATACCAAAGATATCTCTCAGAAAATATTGAACAGCCATCTGCTGTATTTTGTGGTATCGATGAGCAAGCAGTTAAAAATAATAGACCAAAAAATAAAAAATACTTTCTAAAAAGAATCACAGTTTAATATAAATTATCTATTATTTTTTCTCCATATCCATGGATAATCAAATTCCATACTCCATAAACCTAACTTATTGTTTTTTGCATAAATTTGATCTTTAGAATATTTTTTTTTCGAATATTTTGGATAGTCGAAGGCTAATCCATTTCTTACCATGTAAGCTGAAACACTTTCATTATTGATAAAACACTCACCTAAATACCTACCAAAATAGTCCTTTTGTGGCTCAATTAGACATTTTAATTTTTTATTTATAATTTTTTCTGTAAGAGAATTTTTTGAAATTTTTCCACAATTAATTTTTTTTTTATTTTTTAGGCAAAACTGTTGCTTCCCTTTAAATTTAGTTTCTGGAGCATCTATGCCTGAAAAACGAATTTTTTTATTATCTAATAAAATTGTATCACCATCAATTATTTTAATCTTATCTGAAATTAGGATTGTTTCTGATAGTGGGTAATTTGTTGCTACAAATGTAAATAAAAATAGAAAACTAACTAACTTCAGTAGTTGCTTTTTCATTGCATTCTTGCATTTTTTTTCTAATTTGATCTTCGGATATATTTTTATCTTTTAAATCTCCGTAAAGCTTTCTATACACATCTTCATCACCTGCCTCAGCAAAATCTGCTTTAATTACATCTTGAATATATTGATTTTTTTTTTCCTCATCATATCCAAGAATTTGTGAGGCCCACTCTCCTAAATATTTATTTTTTCTTGCATTAATTTTAAATTGTTTTTCCTCATCATGAGCAAATTTTTTTTCAAAACCTTTTTTTCTTTCATCGAATGAACTCATTGCAATCTACCTTTATAAATTATTTTAAAAACTAAAAATGATATAAGTACACCTATTATATTACCAAACAAATCGCTTAATTCAAATCCTCTTTCTGGAATAATTAAGTGCAGAATTTCTAAAATGATAGAAATACAAATAAGATAAATAAATATATTTTTTAATTTATGCCTAAAAGCAATTAATCCTAGAATTGATATAATAAAGAAAACATAAACGTGATTTGAAGATACTAAAAAATCTCTTGTTAATTGCGGTTGAATTTTGCAATCATTATAAATTAAACATCCTAAAATACTTCCAGGGTACAAGTAAAAAATAAATAAAACTACATTAGACAGATAAAAAAATTGCTTTATGTAATTCATAGTTAATCTATATTAAATATTCATAAATGAGTCACTTAATACTTGTTAGACATGGTCAAAGCGAATGGAATTTAGAAAATAAATTTACAGGATGGGTCGACGTTGAGCTTGCACCACAAGGAAAATTGGAAGCCTGTAAAGCCGGAGAGTTTATAAAAAAATTAAATTTAGAAATCAAACATTTTTATACTTCATATCAACTAAGATCGATTGATACTTTAAAACTCATTTTAAATACAATCAGAGTAAAACCAGATAATATCATTAAGGCCTGGCAATTAAATGAAAGGCACTACGGGTCACTTACAGGATTAAACAAAGATGAAATGAGAAAAAAATTAGGAGAAGAAGAAGTTCACAAATTTAGAAGATCTTGGGATAATCCACCAAAACCTTTAAATATAAATAGTCCATATCATCCAAAAAATATAAGTATTTACAATGATATACCCCGTAACCTAATTCCAGATACAGAGTCTCTTAAAGATACTTATGAAAGAGTTGTGCCCTATTTTGTTGAAAACATAGAAAAAAATTTGCAGGATAATATAATTATATCTGCTCATGGTAATTCTATTAGATCACTTTTAAAATATTTATTTAAAATTGATGACAATGAAATTTCTAAACTTGAAATACCAACCGGAAATCCTCTACTTTTGAAATTTGAAAAAAAAAATTTAAAAGAAGCTAAATACCTAGATCAGAGTAGATCTAGGGATTTAATTAAATTCTAACCTTTTTGAAGAAGTTTTTCGTAAATATCTTTATCTGTTAAATGAAGAAACTCAATACCACTCTCAAAACCATACAAATTTTCCTTTTCAATGTAGTTGTCCCAAATCTCATTCATTGAAAATATTTTTTTTGATAAATTTTTAAATATTTTTTTATTTATAATTTGACACCCTGTATAAATATAATTTTTATCATTGTTCTTTTTTAAATTATTGCCATCCATAGAAAAATCACCTTTAAATCTTTTATCAAAACTTAAATCTTTTTTTACAACCATTAAAATATTTTTTAAGTTATTTTTAAAATATATATTTTCCATCTTCTTAATTTCATTTGCATATTCAGCGTTCCAAATTGTATCAGGATTAAAAACTATAAAATCTGTTTCAGCTGAATTATTTACTACATTTAAAAGACCGCCCCCTGTATCTAATATTTCTTTACCATCTTCTATAATTTGAATTTCTAAACCAAAATTATTTAAAAAAATGAAATCTTTTATTTTATCACTTAAATAGAAAGTATTAATTTTTAAAGATTTTATTTCTAATACTTTTATCAAGTTTATAGTATTTTCTAATAAGCTAATCTCATTAATTTTTAAGAGTGGTTTTGGTGTTTTCTCAGTTAATGGCATTAATCTTTTTCCAAAGCCTGCACATAAAATTATTGCTGTTTTAATTTTCATATTTTTTTTATTCTTGGATTTTTTTGTAGAAAATTTTTTAAATCATGGAAATTTGGATTATTTTTAATACGATTATCGATTAATTTCCACGCATAAGGTATTAACTTTAGATATTTTCTTTTTTTATCTCTTTTTGCAAGTCTTGTGAAGATACCAATTATTTTTATATTTCTTAAAACAGATAAAATTTCAAAATCATTAATAAATTGAGATTCATTTTTATACTTAAATTTACTAAGATATACTTTTAAAATATTTGATTTAAAACTATTTGAAGTTTTAATTCTTACATCATCTATAAGTGAGGCCAAATCATATGCTGGATTACCTAGGACCGCATCTTGACTATCTATTAAAGCGATTTTATTTTTATAAAACATCATGTTTGAGACGTGAAAATCTCTATGTACAAACACTTTGTGTTTGATTTTTAAATTTAAATACAAATTATCTATTATTTTTTTGAGATTTTTTTTTAAATGTCCTTTTTGAATAATTAATTTATTTGCTGCTAAGTACCAATCCAAAAAAAGGTACGACTCTTTTAGTATTTTAGCTTTTGAATAGTTTGATAAATTAAATTTTTTTTTAAGAAAATTTTGAGTTTTAAAATTTTTAATTTTTTGAATTTGATATAAAACTTTTAGTATTCTTTTGTATTCATTTAATTTAGTTTTTGAGGATTTAATTTTATCCAACATATTTTTATTGCCGAAATCCTCAATTTCTATAAAATTTTTTTTATAATTTTGACTAATTAAACCTGGTGCTAATATTTTATTTTTAATCAATATTTTGTTAACTGCATCATAATTTAACAGGTTTGATCGCTTTTGAATTTTGCTATAAACTAATACTGAATTATTTGTTCTATAAAATTGTCTAAAAGATGCATCTCCTGATAGTTTTTTAAATTTTTTCAAATTCATTAAAATTAAAATCAATATTATTAGATATAATTAAGTACCTATTTTCAAGCTTTTCATCATATTCAAATTTTAATGTAAAAGTACTTTCTATATTTTGACCCAAGATTTCAGGCCATTCAATTAATCTAGCATAATCTTCTGAGTTTTCATTAATTCCTAAGTTATTTAATTCTTTTTTATCTTTAATTCTGTAAAGATCAAAATGTCTAACAATCAAAGAATTAATCTCATATTCATTTATAATATTAAAAGTTGGACTAGGTATTTCTGTTTTTTCTAAACCATTTTTTGTTTGAAGATAATTAATTAGATACCTAATAAATGTAGTCTTACCAACTCCAATGTTTCCATAAAAAAGCAAAGTTGTATTTTTGTTAACTTTACTTGCAATTTTTTCAGCAATTTTTTGTGTGATAATTTCTTTTGAAATATCTATTTTGCTACTTTTAGTAGCGATAGGCATCTGGTTTATAAGGTCCTTCTGGTGTTACACTTATATATTTTGCTTGATCATCTGATAATTTGGTTAATTTAGCTCCAACTTTTTCTAAATGAAGTCTGGCTACTTTCTCATCTAAATGTTTAGGTAAAACATATACTTTTTTCTCATATTTATCTGAGTTATTCCATAATTCTATCTGAGCTGTTACTTGATTTGTAAAAGAAGCACTCATTACAAAACTTGGGTGTCCTGTTGCACATCCAAGATTAACCAATCTACCTTCTGCTAATAAAATAATTCTTTTTCCATCCGGCAATGTAATTTCGTGAACTTGTGGTTTTATTTCATCCCATTTATAATTTTTAAGAGCATCTACTTGAATCTCATTATCAAAGTGACCAATATTACATAAAATTGCTCTATCTTTCATTTCTCTCATATGGTCAGCTGTCACAATATCTTTATTTCCTGTTGCTGTAACAACAATGTCGGCTTCTTTTATCATCTCATCCATTAAAACTACTTCATAACCTTCCATTGCAGCTTGGAGAGCACAAATTGGGTCTGTTTCTGTAACCATAACTCTTGCACCGCTTTGACGAAGAGAAGCAGCGCTTCCCTTT
>CACNPC010000015.1 GCA_902622245.1 uncultured Pelagibacteraceae bacterium
AAAAAATTCCTTAATCTCAAATTTACCAAAAATAGAAGGTAAATTCTTTTCTGAAATAATATTATTTGATAAAATAAAATTTCCATTTTCACCTAAATAATATTCTTTATTATCAAGATATGTTAATGCAATTAATTGAGTTTTTTTTGCTGTAACAATTATTGATGATGGGTATTTTTTTGAAATAATAATATTTTCTAAAAAATTTAAATCTTTCAATTTTTCAAAAAGTTGTTTTTTCCTAATAGAAAAAATATTTTGATTATTAATAAAATTCAATTCAGATAAAATCTTTTTTTCTATTTCAATATCCTCTGTTTTAATAATTAATGCCTCTATTAAAAAAATTTTTTTAATATTACTAAGTAAATTTTTGTTGATTATCGTAGATAAAAATAAAAATGAAAAAACATAAAAATAAATTTTTTTTTTACTTACTAATTGAAGCATCCTGCAAAATGATTTCTATTAATTTTTTAAAAGATATTCCATTAAATTTTGCAATCTCTGGCACAAGTGATAATGATGTCATTCCTGGTTGAGTATTTGTCTCTAATAAATAAAATTTATTATTAAAAAATCTAAAATCGGATCTTGTTACTCCTCGACACTTTAACAACTTATGGGCTTGTAGTGCTACTTTACTCACATGGTTAAGTTGCTTTGAAGTTATGTTTACAGGAATTATGTGTTTTGTTTTAGCTTTTGGATTATATTTTGCCTCATAATCGTAGAATTTTCTCTTAGGTTTTAATTCAATAGCGCCCAGGATATTTCCTGATAAAACAGCAACCTGTATCTCTCTGCCTGCAATATATTTTTCAATTAGTACTTCGCCATATTCTTTGAGTTTAGACAAATTTTTAAAAAGATTCTTTTTATTACAAATGTAAACATTTACACTGGATCCTTCATTTAAAGGCTTTATTACAACTGGAAAACTCAACTCTCTTTCAAATTTTATGATAAGTTTTTTTTTATTGATTTTTTTATTAAAGGAAAACTTAATAAATCTTGGCGTTAAAATTCTATTTTTTATAAATATTTTTTTTGATAATTCTTTATCTATTGCTAGTGAAGAAGATAATACACCTGAATGTGTGTACTTAATTTTCTCAGACTCTAAAATTGCCTGAATATAACCATCTTCACCATATCTACCGTGTAATAAATTTAAAACAATATCTGGTTTAAATTTTCTTAAATTTTTTATTAAATTTCCATTTGGCTCTTGGATTTTTAATTTATATTTTTTATTTTTTAATAGCTCCGAATAAACACTTTTTGCTGTTTCTAAACTAATTTCTCTCTCATTTGAATATCCACCAGCCAATAAAAGAATTTTTTTCACTACTCTACAATTTTAATTTCTAAATTCATATTTATACCCGTTTTATCTTTAACTTTTTTTTTTACAAAATTTATTAATGAATTCATTTCATCAAATGATGCATTATTTTTATTAACAAAAAAATTTGAATGTTTTTTAGATATGCAGGCATCTCCAAAATTTATGTTTTCTGGCACTGATTGTTTTATAAGTTCCCAAGCTTTTTTTGTTGTTTGATCGATTGGATTTTTAAAAGTACTTCCTCCAGTCTTAATTTTTGAAGGTTGAGAGTTATTTTTTTTTATAGCTAATTCTTCCATCAAATTTTTTATTTTATTTTTGTTTGATAAATTACCTTTAAATGTGGCACTTAAAAAAATTAAATTTTCATTTAATTCTATATTTCTATATTTAAATTTAATTTTATTTGATGGTATAACTTTAATATTACCATTTGCATCAATACATTGAAGTGAAATTAATTTATCCTTAAATTCTGTTCCAAAACAACCTGAGTTCATTTGAAGACCACCACCAACTGAACCAGGAATACAGTACATAAATTCAAAACCACTTATTCCATTTTCAAATGCATATTCTGAAAGTTTTTTTTGTGAGCAAGCTGAGCCTGCTATTATAGTATCTGGTTTTAGTTTTGATAATGTATTGAAATTATTACTTAATTTGATTATAGCACCTTCATAAATATTATCTCTAAATAATACATTAGAACCCATTCCTAATATAAACATTTTCCCTCTATTATTATATAATTTTAGGAATTCTTTTAATTCTGTAAGATTTTTTGGTTTGAAGAAGATTTTTGACTTTCCACCAATATTAAACCAATTAAATTTTTTGATATCAATATTAAAAAATATATCTGAATTAAATTTATTTTTAAAATCTTCAATATCTTTCAATTCCATATTAATTAAGATTTCTTACCCAATTGGTTATAGATCCAGCGCCCATTGCAATAAAAATTTTATTTCCAAAAGCTATATTTTTAATAATTTTTTTTAAATCTGTTTCATTTTTAAGCATTATTAAATTCACTTTGGAGTTTATTGCAATTAATTTTGCAAATGAATTATATGAAAATCCTAATTTTACATTCTCACTCGCCTTATAGATTGGGCAAAGTAAAATTGTATTTGCATTTTTAAAACATTTAGAAAATTCAATTTTTAAATTTTTTACTCTTGAAATTCTGTGTGGTTGAAAAATGCAAACTATCTCCTCTTTATTGTATACTTTGCTAACACCATCTAATACAGATGAAATTTCAGTTGGATGATGAGCGTAATCATCAAAAAATGGTACTTTATTAATTTCAAATAAGAAATTAAATCTTCTCTGGACTCCATTGAAGTTTTTTAGACCTAATTTTATTATTTTATCTGATACACCAATTGAAAATGCAACTGCTAATGCAGATGTTGCGTTCTTTATATTATGCAAGCCTAACAAAGGTATATAAATATTTTTTATAATTTTTGTCTTTCCTGGTATTTCAATTTTCACATTAAATTTTGAATAAGTTTTATTCTGAAATATATTGAAAATATGAAAATTTGATTTCTTGTTTACACCAAATGTGTAATAATTATTATTTTTAAGTTTTGGTAAAATATTTTTTATATTTTTATCATCTAAAGACAAAAAAGCCTTCCCAAATGAAGGTGTTTTATCAATAAATTCTATGAATTTGTTTTTTAAATTTTTCATAGTTTTGTAATAATCCAAGTGTTCATTATCAATATTGGTTATTATTGAATAATTAAAAGGTATTTGTAGAAAACTTCCATCTGACTCATCGGACTCGACAAGACTCCAGTCACTTTTTCCTAATTTAGCTGAACTTCCTATCGAATTCAAAACACCTCCATTTATTATAGTAGGATCTAGTTTTGCGTAATTTAAAATATTTGACAAAATTGATGTTGTTGTTGTTTTGCCATGTGATCCTGTCACAACAATATTTTTCATTAAAGAAACTATATGACCTAATAATTCTCCTCGTTTGTATATAGGCAGGTTTAATTTTTTAGCGTGCTTATATTCTGGATTAGATTTTTTTATAGCTGATGAAATAACTAACACGGTACAATTTTTTATATTTTTCTTACTATGCTTTAAATAAATAGGAATTTTTCTTTTTCTCAGTAAATTAAGATTTTTATTATCAGATATATCACTTCCTTGTATTTTAAACCCTAAACTATCCATAATTAAAGCCAAACCACTCATTCCAATACCACCAATTCCTACAAAGTGAATTAGTTCAGTTTTTCCAATATTAATTTTCATCTATAATTTCTATAATGTTATTATTTATATTATTCCAAGTATTTTTTTTAGTAATTTTCTCAAGATTGTTAATTTTTTCATTGTAATCTTGATTATTGTTAAATATTTCAAAAATCATTTTTATAAATTTATCGGTCTCAAATTTGCTCTGGTTTATTAACCAACAACAATTTTTTTTATAATAATATTCAGAATTATAGAATTGATGATTATCTTTTGCAGACGGGAGAGGTATAGATACAAATGGTATATTTAAGAATGAAAGTTCACTTAATGTACTTGCTCCTCCTCTTGTGATTGCTAAATCTATCCCATTGTAAAGTTCATAACTATCATTAGTAAATTCAATAAATTTATAATTTATATTTGAATTATCATATTTGCTTTTTATAGAGAGTAAATTATTGTTATTTGAAATCTGTTGAGTCACCTCTAGTTCATGTTTTTTTGAAATTTCAATAATTAAATTTGTGATATTTGAATCAAAAAATGAAGCACCTTGGCTTCCCCCAATAATAAGAATTTTTTTTATTTTTTTTTCTAGATTAATTGAATTTTTTTTTAAATCATATATTTCCCTTTTTAAAATAGGTTCAACTATAATTTTTTTAGAGTTATATTTTACTGGAAAATTTTTTACATGTTTATCATAACAAATTATTTTAGTTGAAAATTTAAGAGCAAACCGGTTAGATCTGCCTAAAACACTATTAGGTTCAAACAAGAAAATTTTTTTTTTTAATATAAATGCAGCTAAACAAAATGGAAATGTCATATATCCACCTGTACTAATTAAAATATTTATTTTGTTTTTTTTTATAAAACTAATAGATTTAAAAACACTTAAAAAATATTTAAAAATATTTATCGGGAGTAAATAAGGGTTTAAAAATAAATTAGGTACATCGATTAATTCATATTTAAACTTTTTGCTATTTATAAATTTACTTCCTCTTAAATCAGATACTATATTTACAGAAAATTTATTTTTCAAATGCTCATACAAAGTAGTTGATGGAACGACATGACCACCAGATCCACCCGTAACTATAAGTATATTTTTCATGCTAATTTAATTTTCTTTTTGTAAGATTTAATATTATTCCAGTTAAAATTGATGTTCCAACTATCGAGGAACCACCATAACTAATAAACGGCATAGTCATACCAGTGGTAGGAAGCATTCTAATATTGACGCCGATATGAATAAAAGTTTGCAAAAGTATTATTGAAACACTTCCAACTAATATGAGTTTAAAATTATTATTTTTTAATGAATTTATTTTTTTTAAAACTCTATAAGAAAAAACTAAATAAAGTAATATTATACCAATTAATATTATTACTCCAAATTCCTCCGCGATAACAGAAATAATATAATCTGTATGTGCTTCTGGTATTTTTGAGTTTAAAGTTCCTTCACCTATTCCTTTTCCAAAAAAACCTCCACTGGATATGGCATCGCTTGCTCTGTCCGCTTGGTAATTATTTCCTGTAGAGGTGTCTAAAAATGACATTAGTCTTATTTTTATGTATTCAAATTTTGGTACTAAAAATACTAATATGAGAGTTAATAGACACACCAATGATAATGAGATAGCAAAAAGAAATAAATTTATTCCTGAAACAAAAATTATAGCCAGCCAAACAAAAATTATTAATAATGTTTGACCTAAGTCTGGTTGGGATAAAAGTAAAACAATAATTGGTACTAGAACAGCTGAACTAAAAAGATATTTTAGATAAAGATTTTTTTTTTCTAATGATATAATTAATGAAATAACTATAACAAAAAATGGTTTTAAAGTCTCAATTGGTTGAAATCTGGGTAATGAGCCGATATCTAGCCATCTTTTTGATCCTTTGACCTCAACTCCAATTAAAGGAACTAAGAATAAACTAATCAAAGTGATAAAAAATAATAAGACTGATACATTGATTAAAATTTTTTGATCTAGAAGAGATAAAATTAAAATTAGAAATATTCCTATGCTAACAAAAATTAAATGTTTCAAAAAAAAATAATAAGAATTTGTATTTAATTTATCTGATGCAATTATTGAGGTTGAAACTAAAGAAAAAAATAATCCCAAAGAAAATAATAGACCTATTATCAAAAAAATTGTTTTATCAATATTTTTCCACCAGTCATAAAATGTATCAAAATATTTATTCATTGAATTAGCAAATATCTTTTTATTAACATATTGAACTGTCTACCTCTGTCTTCAAAATTTTTGTATTGATCAAAAGATGCAGCAGATGGACTAAATAAAATTGTGACTTTTGTTCTTATATTTTTAAGGTTAGGTATTGATTTAAGAGTATTTCTCAAATCTTTTGATAAATTAACTTTAAATTTATTTTTGAATAGTTTGGAAAAAACATGTCTATCTTTTCCGTAAATATAAGCATCTAAATTTTTATAATACTTTTTCTTTAAATTAAATTTGTCACCTTTTTTAAATAATCCTCCCAAAATCCACAAAATTTGTTCATTTGTTTCTAGAAAT
>CACNPC010000016.1 GCA_902622245.1 uncultured Pelagibacteraceae bacterium
TGAAAAGATTAAATAGAAAAAATAAAAGAGAAAGAGATTACATTAAAAATTTAATAATTTTTTTGGAAAAATCACCAATTCCTCAAAATGAAATTTTAGAAAATCTATTTCTTTACATGACAAAAAAAGATTTTTCTCACTTACTTTTTCTAAATGAAATTTATAAAAAAATAATTGATATTCATGGTAACATTTACGAGTTTGGAACAAGGTGGGGAAGAAATTTGTCACTTTTTACATTGTTGAGAGGAGTCTATGAGCCTTATAATTATACTAGAAAAGTTGTAGGATTTGATACATTTTCAGGCTTTTTAAAAAAATCTCTTGTGAGCAAAGATGGAACGCACAATACAATAAAAAGAGGAAGTTACTCTGTAACAAGAAACTATAAAAAATATTTAGAAGAATTGTTAAAATTAAAGAATAGTGAACTTCCAATTGATCATATAAAAAAATTTGAAATATTAAAAGGTGATGCAACCCTTCAATGCAAGAAATACTTCAAGCAAAACAAGCAAGACCTAGTAGCATTAGCTTATTTTGATTTAGATTTATATAAGCCAACTAAAGACCTAATTAAAACAGTTCTTCCAAGAACTGTCGGAGGAAGTATATTATTATTTGATGAATTAAATCATCCAGCTTATCCAGGAGAAACCTTAGCTTTTATTGAAGAAATTTTATCAAAAAAAAAATACAAACTTATTAGGTCAAAATTTTCTGCATCTAAAAGTTATGTGATTATAGAAAAACAATAAATATTTATATAAATAATGAAATTGAAAAACATAATCAATGTATTTATTTCAAAATTGTACTTTTTTTGGGGAATTAAATATTTCATTCGCGATCTTATTAAAGTAGAAAAAAAAAATAATCTGAAGAAATTATCAAAAATTAATCTATATCTAACTGGTTCAAACAAAAAAATTATAAATTTCAGGCAAAGTGCCTTTGGCTTTGCTATTTGCCAATTAGATTATCTTTTTAAATATATTAAATTCAATAAATTGGATAAGTCAAATTTTATCATTATAACTAATAATATTAAAAATAAATACCTAAAGTTTATAATTGAAGATAAGTTAAATATTAAAATTAAAGAAAGAAAAAAAATTTACAGTCTGTTGATATCCACATTTCCTAAAAAAAAGTATTTTGGAAACAACTTTGTAATTTGTCCAGCTGATTGTGGAAATTATGATTACAAAACTGATTTAAAAATTAATTTTACTCAAAAAGAAATAGAATATGGTGATAATTTATTAAGAAAAATTGGAATAAATAATGACACAAAATTTATTCTATTTTCTTATAAATCTTCAACTTACCATAGTAAATATTTAAATAATTTAACTAAATCTAATTCTCATAGTATTCTTCAAAGTTATCGAATGTCTGATTATAAAAGATTGTTAAAAACATTGAATTATTTGGAAACTATGGGCCTAAAGTCTTTAAATATAAATTACTTGGATAAAGAGGAGGAAAAATACTTTAAAGATTTTCCAAAACTCCAGAGTATTGAGAACATTGATGATCGAAATTTTTTAGAATTTTATGTTAATTATAAATGTGAATTTGGAATTATTGGGAATTCAGGAGATCAATTTTTAAGTAAATTATTTGACAAAAAAATTCTTCTACACAATGGAATTATACCACATTCTTTATCTCAAGGTATTTTTTTACCAAAAAAGTTTAAAGATAAAAATTCTGGTAAAATGTTAAGTTTAAAGGAAGTTCTTTCAAGAAGAATCCTTTATCATGAAAAGTCTGACATATCGAAACTAATTAGTTTACCACCTACATACTTTAGAGATACACAACATTTTTTAAATAAAAATTTAGTAATTATAGAAAACACCGAAGATGAAATTTTGGAAGCAACAAAAGAGATGTGTGAGTTAATCAAATATAATTTTCTTAAATTAAGTAGTAAAGATCATAATAAACAAGAGAGTTTAAAAGAAATTTATACTAATTCATTTTATGAGACCAAAGATGTATTGAAAAAAAAAAAAATTGGTTCTTATATTTCTCCATCTTTTTTAAAAAGAAACAAGTATTTTGCATAGTTTATTGAATTTTTTTATGTATGTAGATAAAAATTTTTACATGCAACAATATAAACTAATTAGTAAGTTTGATTTAATAAAAAAATTTAGAGATTAAATGTAACTATTCTTAATATTTGTATTTTTCCTTCAAAAAAATTTCAAGATCCTCAGGAGTACCCAATCCCCACATTTGGCTGACATTTTCAATTACAATTTTTTTATTCTCCTTAATTGCTTCGTTAAAAACTGGACAAACATAGAATTCATTCTTTACTCTTATATTTTTTTTTATCATTTTTTCTGCAAAGGTTACATAATCTGAGCCTTTTTTCCAAAAGTATATTCCTACAGTTGCATTATTTGAAATTACCTTCTTTTCCGCAACTTCAGTAACAATTCCATCTCTATTTGTTTTCGCGTAAGACCACTTTGGATGCAAAGAATCAAAAGTTAAGATCCCCCCATCTATTTTTTTTGAAATAAATTTATACATTGTCTTGGAGCTATTCCATTCAATATATTGGTCTGAATTTGCAATAATAAGTGGACTATTATTATTTATAAACTTTTTTGCTAATAAAGTGGTGCAAGCTGCCCCCTCAGTTAATTTTTTAACAATTACAACTTTACAACTGGGTGCGAGAACTTTTAATAAACTAACAATGTTATATTTTTTTTCATGTTCCTTTCTAACTAAGAAAATATAATTTGCGTCTAAAGCAAGATTTTCGATAACAAATTGTATCATGGGTTTTTTATTTATCTCAATTAATGGTTTTGGAAATGTAAATCCAGCTTTTGCAAATCTTGATCCTTCACCAGCCATGGGTATTAGAACATTTAACTTTGGATCCTTCCATTTCGAATAATTTTTCATTTCAATTTCAGTTTGTTTTATAGAATTTTTGATTAAACTTAAATTTAATTCATTTAGATGGTTGATACCAACTAAATTAGCTCCTGATTGTTTCGCGGCTTCTCTCCCATAATATGAGTCTTCAATAATTAAACACTCCTTCGGAGAATTACCAAGCTTCAAAAAAACTCGCAAATAAATTTCTGGATGTGGCTTAGGGTATTTAATATCTTCATTACTTAGAGAGAATTTTACAAATTTTTTTATCTTTAGCCTCTCAATACATATATTTAATGTGCTTTTTATTGCATTTGAAGCTACTACTAAATTATATTTCTTACTTAATATCTTAAATAATTTATAAATATTTTCATCATAACTAATATTTTTTTTTAATAATATATTAGTATTTTTTTTTTTTATTTGATTTATTTTTTTTATTTCTGATTTCTTAATTTTTTTTTGTTTGATTAAAATTTCTAATTTCTTTTTTGTAGGCAAACCATCGAATATTTTTAAATGCTCTGAGAAGGTTATTACACTTTTCTTTCTAATTTTTGATAATGCATTATTAAGAGCATCAAAATGAATTTTTTTAGTATCAACTAATACGCCATCTAAATCAAAAATAATTGTTTTTATCATTTATATTTTTCAATAATATCAGAACAGCAGCCGGCACAAATATCAATTTTTTGTTCATGTAGCTCTGGCAAGACACATATACTATTTTTAAAAAGTTTCTTACCTGGATATGTCCACCAATATCCTTTGCTGGTTATTGTTATATCATCCTTTTGGTGCCAATAGTAATGTAAATCTAGATTTTGTAGTAATTCCAAAACTTCAAGATTTTTTGCGTGGTACCAAAGTTTCGATGAAAATTTTAATAATTTATTATCAAATTGATAACTAGGCTCATCGTGCCCAAGGTAAATCTTATCTTTAAAATTCCATACATCAATTTCTACGTCATATCCTTTGTTTATTGCATTAAAAATATAATCAGGTTTATTTTCATTATCACTTTCTTTTTTATTTAAATTTCCGCGATGAGAGATTAAAATCATGTTAAAAGTAAATTTTGTTCTTTATTATACTTTACGCCTTGAAAATTAATATTTTTCCAGTCTTTTTTGATAATTGATACCTCATATTTTTCATTATGATATGCTGAGATCAATTCAACAAATTTAAAAGCATTTGCAAATATAGACAAAGTAGATAAATCTAAAATAATTTTCCTCATTTATCTTTTTATTAGAGAAAGATTAACACAGTTTTTTTCAGTTTTCTTTTCAAAATAATTTTTAAGCGAAATTAGCGCTTTATATCTGATTTCAAATAAAGCTTCTTTTGAGTAAAAAGCATTATGAGGTGTAAAAATAATTTTTCCATAATTTTTTTTTTCCAACCACAATTTTGTTAATTTGTCATTTTTTGATAATGGTTCATTTTCAAATACATCTAAACCAATAGATGCAATTTTGCCTTTTTTAAAATATTTAAATAAAATATTGTTTTTCACTAAGTCGCCACGCGCAGTATTTATAAAGATTATTCTTTTTTTTAGATTTTTAAAAAGAAATTCTTTTAAAAAAAATTTATTTTTTTTTGATGAAGGAACGTGAACAGATATAATATCACTGCTATTAAATAAATCACTTAAACTATCTTTTTTTAATAAACCAAGTGACTTTTCTATTCCATCATTAATGTAAGGATCGTAAAAACTAATATTGTTAAATATATGTTTACATTTTAAACTTAATGCTGAGCCTATCCTTCCTAAACCTATAATTCCAAGATTTAAGTTTTTTAATCTTACCTGTTGTTTATTCAGATCATACTTCCATTTTATATTGTTTTCTTGAATTTGCTTTTTTAAAAAAAAATCATTACCACTTAGAAATCTAGATAAATCTAAAATTAAACCTAATGCATGGTCTGATACTTCATCTACCCCATAGTCTGGAACGTTAAATACTTTTATTTTTCTTTTTGATGCTTCATTAATATCTATACTATCATAGCCTACCCCATATCTAACAATTATTTTACATCTCTTTAATTTACTTATAATTTTTTTTGTAAATGAAACATGATGTCCAGTCATAATTCCATCAATACTTCTAAAAAACTTATCAGACAAAGTTTCAAATTCTTTGGGATTAGACAAAATTATATTGTATTTTTTTCCTAGAATTTTTTGTTCTAAACGAGTTTCTCTTAACAAATCAGGAATTAAAATATTATATTTCATTAATTGAATTCAAAATATTAAAATATTTAAACTATTTTTTATAAATGAAAACTAATATTTTTATGAGATTAAAAGAAAATAGATTTTTAACACAAATTTTATTTAAAAATAAATTACAAATGCAATTTAACATGTATTGATAGGTACAAAACATTTACTGAAGAATTAGATAATCAATAAATCCAATTTTCTTTTAACCATAATTCGACAGCAACTTTTTGCCAACTTTCATCAATATCAAAACCATAGGAATTTATTAATGGGTAACTTTTTCTTCCCATCCATTGAAAGGGTTGCATACCCTTGTTCATATTTTCAAAAACCCATTTTGAAATAACTTGAACACTTAAATCACAAAAGTAAACATCTCCTTGACTCGATCTAATCGAAGAAACATTTTTAATATATTTTAAATTTACAAATGGTCTTATTTTATTTGAAACAATTTTTCTAGCTCTTGCTGGGCTAAACATATTATATTTACACACAGAAAATGCTGAGTCATAAGATTTTTTTGTTTTTAATATTTGGATTCCCTTTTTAATTAATTTAATTGAAATTGCTGGATTATTTGCAAACAATAAAACAATAATGTCTGGCTTGAATTTTTTTTTTATTTCTAGATATGCATGTGTGAGGACATCTTCTGTTAAACTATTTGGTCTTGCTAAACGTTTAGGTCTCTTAATATGTATAGAACCATATTTATTTCCTATTTTCTTAATCACAGGGCAATCTGTTGAGACAAAAATTTTTTTTATATTAGATTTTTTTGCTGCCATAAATGCATATTCACAAGATGGGAAGCCATTTATTTTCATAGTATTCTTTCCAGGGAAACCTATACTTCTCTTTTTACCTATCACTAGAGCAGCAACTTTTTTAGATTTATTTTGACTGATCATTATTATAATTTTATATGTAGTATAAATTTAAATTCTATGCAATTTCAAAATTTATTTTA
>CACNPC010000017.1 GCA_902622245.1 uncultured Pelagibacteraceae bacterium
TAATTGGATTGGCAGTTTTAACAAAAAAAAATGTTTTGAAATTTTAAAAAAAAATAATTGGAGTTGGTTAATTGTAACAGATGGAGCTAGAGGTGTTCACATATTTAATAAAAAAAATTATTATAAAAGAATTTTAGTTAATACCAAAAAATTAAAAGATGTAAGTGGAGCTGGAGATACATTCTTAGCGACTTTGGCCTATTTTAATTACAAAGGGCTCGATATACCTAATGCTTGTAGAATGGCAGCTAAAGCATCAACTAAAGTTGTAGAAAAAATAGGAGTGCAATCGATTAAAAAAGACGAATTGCTTTATAAATCTATTTTCACAAATGGCGTTTTTGATTTGCTTCATAGAGGTCATTATGAGCTTTTTAAATTCTGTAAAAATATTGGTAAACAATTAATCGTTGGAATTAACTCAGATCTAAGTGTGAAAACAATTAAAGGAAATCACAGACCAATTAATAATTTAAATAAAAGAATACTTAATTTAAAAAAAGTAAAAGAAATTGATAAAATAATTTCGTTTAAAGATACAACTCCATTAAAATTAATAAAAAAAATAAAACCAGATGTCGTAGTTAAAGGAGGTGATTACTTACCTACTAATGTTGTTGGTAATAAATTTAGTAAAATTTTTATTTTTCCATACATAAAAGGTTATTCATCAACAAAACTAATAAAGAAGTTGAAAAAATGAAAGTTTTAATAACTGGACATAAAGGTTTTATAGGAAAAAATTTATTTAATTTTTTGAAAGCAAAAAAGATAAAAGTAAAAGGTTACGATTATAAGACTAATAAAAAATTTCCAAAAATAAAAGGATTTGACTGGGTTATTCATCTTGGGGCAATATCTAGTACAACGGAAACAAATATAAAAAAGGTTATGAGGCAAAATTTTTATTTTAGTAAGAAACTTTTATTGGAATGTATTTATAATAATGTGAATTTTCAATATGCAAGCTCTGCGAGCGTTTATGATAAAAGATTCGGTTTTAATGAAAATTCTAAATGCGTTCCAAAATCTCCTTATTCTTTGAGTAAATTAATGTTTGATGAATATGTTAGTGAGACAAAACATAATATAGTTGTTCAAGGATTTAGATATTTTAATGTATTTGGCGCAAATGAAAATGACAAAAAAAATCAAGCCTCTCCGGTATATAAATTTATTAAACAAGCTAAATTAAGAAAAAAAATAAACATTTTTTACAATAGTAACAATTACAAAAGAGACTTTGTATACGTTGGAGATGTATGTGAAGTACACAAAAAAATGTTAAATAAAAAAATTAGTGGTCTTTATAATGTTGGAAGAGGAAAGGCACTAAGCTTTGAGATAATCGCAAAAGAAATTAGTAAAAGGTTTAAATGTAAATTAAATTATATCAAAATGCCCAACAATGTTAAAAAGCACTATCAAAAATATACAAAAGCAAATAATACCAAATTGAGTAAAATAATTAAAGTTAATTGGACAGATCCAATCAAATATATTAAAGAAGTAAGAAAAATTTATTAAGTATAAATATTTTTTTTTATTATTTCGGTAACTTCATCAATAGATATTTCTTCCATTGTTTTTTTTTTTATAAAGAAGCTATTTATGTTATGTGGTCTATTTTTTGTAAATTTAGTAGGACCGAATAAACTCAAATTTTTAAGCCTCATAGAGTCAGACAAGTGTAAGATACTACTATCGTGACATATTATAAAATTAGAATTTTTTAAAATTGATATTAATTCACTAATCGATGTTTGAGAAATAAGGTTAATTATCCGATCACTATTTGAGTGTTCTAAGATATTTTTTCCATCCCCTTTGTCTCCAACAAAAACGATGGAATGATCTTTAAAATTACTTAGTAAGAATTCTGTTAATTTCTGAAAATTTTTTACAGGCCAACTTTTTGAAAACTTGCCATAATTATTTAAACCATTTGCACAAAATGGTTGTAGAACAAAATAATTTTTTTTTAGATTAAATTTATGTAAACAACTTGAGTCTCCTGGATGATCAAAATAATTATAAAAAATATTGTCTTCAGCAGAATTTTTATTATCAATTAAATTATCAATAAATCTCTTGTTTATTTCAATTTCATGAATATTTTCTGGAAAATTAATTTTTAAAACTTTAATTTGATTAATATAAGTTAAAAAGATAAAAATTATTTTTTTAAAAAAATTAAGTCTATTAGTAAAATTAGACGAAATTATTATTTTTTTTCTTCTATGAAGTGCGGATATAACCAGGAAAAATAGAGTTGGATTAGAGTGCTCAGGAATTATTATTATATCACTACGAATAACAATTTGATTTAATCTTGATAGAGATATTAAGTTTAATTTTGATATATTAATTATCTCATCTAAATATTTATTATACTTATGGATGGATAGTCCACTAAATTTATCATTACCTACATAAAAGAGTTTTATTTTTTTATAAAGTTTTAAGGATCTAAAAGCAGAAGATAATAAAACAGAATTTCCTAAACCACAAAATTCAGAAAATAGTATATTCACTTTAACTTACCGGATAATTTTTCTTACCTATGCATAAATCAATTGTAACAAGAATAAATAAATGGTGAATTATTTCTATTTGATTGTATGACTTAGAGTTGACAAATATATTTAAACCTGAAGAATTTAATTTTTTAAGTGGGTTATTTGTATTTATACCAGTAAAAGTTACCAAATTAATTTGGTTTTTTTTTGCATATCTTGCTGCATTCAGAAGATTTTTAGACTTTCCTGAGCAAGAGAAAATAATTAATAAATCCTCTTTTTCGGCATAAAAATTTAATGCTTCTTTAATCCAATTTTTGTAACCATAATCGTTTGAAAAACATGTTATCAAATCAGCTTCATTAAAATTTATAGATTTAATTTTAGCATTTTTTGTGAAGTCAACTGAAGCATGGCTAGCTGTTGCTGCACTTCCACCATTTCCAACAAAAATAATTTTTTTATTTTTTTTTTTAATTTTGATTATTAACTCTTTTAACTTTAAAAGGTTAGATAAATAATTTTTTCTTTGATTAAGAACATTAGTGATATCGGAAATATAATTATGCAAAAATTTGCTATCTTTTTGAGAATTCATTTATAAAATTTTTTCTTATTGGGTTAGGTTTAACTTTTTTTACTTTATATCTTATTATATTTTTTAGGTTCTTGTCATCTAAAAATAATAAATTTGGCAATTTAATATCTTCATATAAAAAAAGGCCACTTGATTTAATTGATACAATTGGAATTTTTGAAAAAACTAATTCATATAGTATTGAGCTAGATAATCCAAATATGCAAAAAGCATTTCTTAGATGATATTTTTTATAATCATTAACAAATATTGGATTCAAGTATTTAAACTGCTTATAATTATTTACACCATTTCTTTTTTTTATAACTATTTGATAACCCTTTTTTTTTAGAAAACTTAATGTTTTTAAAACTATATTAAAATCTGTAAGGAATTCGTAAGGGTATAAAACAAATTTATTTGATCTTTTTTTTTTTATTTCTTTATATGATTTTCCCAATAAGCCTGAAATTTTAATCTGACTGCTATCGTAGATGTTGCCGTGCTTAATTAGTGTCCTTTTATAAATTTCATCAGCAACATATATTTTATCAAATTTTAAAATATTTTTCTTTTTTAAAAAAGAATAGCCATATAGCCATTTATGATATTTTGCGACTACTCCATGAGTTACACCAATTGTTTCAATATTTAATAGTTTTGAAGCTAAAAGTATCGAATAATCTTTATCAAGATTGTCCATTAAAATTATTTTTGATGGCTTTAAAAGTTTAAAGACAAATTTCCAAATGTTAAAGTAACTTATTCTGGAATCTATGTTATTCATGATAGCTTGATTAATATTTTTTGAGAAAAAATTTTTAGTATTTGCTAATTTTATATTGAGTATAAGAATATCGTTTGTATTAATATTTTTTTTAAAAAAATCGTATCTATAATT